>NZ_JAHZMS010000009.1:0-216354 GCF_019456785.1 Pseudomonas sp. LAP_36 | reverse complement strand
CGCAGCCTCGCCGGGGCTCGACAGCTGCTACGCAGAGGGCTCCCTCAAGATGTGTAGATACCTATGCCGCGATGAGGCCCTTGTGTTCACCGCAGAACTACTTGCCTAGCTTGCGCAACTCATCTGACTCCACCACTCGCACCCCATCCTGCTCTTCCAGCGCCAGGCGCCACATGGCGCGGGCCAGTTCGCACACTTCAATGCCGCGGTATTTGCCCGGAATCAGTCGCGACAACGGTCCGGCCAGTTGTTCGGCCAAGCGCGGCTCCAGCCTTTCCCCGAGTAACAGCGAAGGGCGCACGATGGTCAGTTGTGGCCAATCCTGGGCCTTCAGCGCCTCTTCCATTTCACCTTTGACGCGGTTGTAGAAGATCGAAGATTTCGGGTCGGCGCCAATCGCGCTGATCACGATCAGGTGCCGCGCGCCCAGTTCCCGCGCGCGTTTGGCGAAAGCCACGACCATGTCCAGGTCGACCGCGCGGAAGGCGGCTTCGGAGCCCGCTTGTTTGATGGTGGTGCCCAGGCAGCAGAAGGCGATATCCACCTGGCCGCTCAGTTGCGGCAGGAACACCGCCGGGTCGCCCACCGGGTTTTCCAGGTGCGGGTGTTCGGCCAGTGGCTTGCGGGTGGGTGCCAGCACGCGGGTCACGGTGGGTTCGTTGAGCAGGCGGTCGAGCAGGTGTTCGCCGGTGAGGCCAGAGGCGCCAGCGAGCAAGATATGCTGCGGAGTCAGGTACATGGTGTTTCCCCCTTGTTACACGTTACAGCTTAGTTGCCTTTGGCTTCCTTGCTATTCATTGAGACGCTTTCGAGCGCCTTTCGTGCCTGCTGCTTACGTAATAATTGCCAATGGGCGATGACGCCCTTGGGAGCCCAGATCTGCGGCTCGGAGGCTTCGAAGCTGTCCGCCTGCTCGCGCTCGGCCACATGCAGTTGCGCCAGCTTGAAGGCTTGCTGCAGGTCGTCGGTCTGGTTGAAGGCTTGGGCGAAGAGGGCGTCGCCGAAGTAGGTGAAGTCGGCTTCCTCGGAACAACCGAAGGACACACGGTCGGCCCGCGAGGCGGTCATGATCAGCGTGCGCTCATCTTTCAGTGCCGGGATGAAGCCGCCGGAGTAGCAGGCGGAAATCACCACGATCTTGTCGCGGTTCTTCAACGGCGCCATCACGGCGGCCAGTTCATCGGCAGGCAGGTCCGCCAGCTCCATGCGCGGTTGGTCCAGCACCAGTTCGTGTTCGTGGGTGCCGTGGCTGGTCATGTAGATAAACACCAAGTCTTCCGGCCCGGTGCGTTCGGCCAGGGTTTGCACGGCGCGACGCAGGCTTTCGCGGGTGGCCAGTGGGCGGTCGGCGATGTGGTCGCGGTGATTGACCAGGCGAATCTGCCCACGCGCGCCGAAACGCGTTGCGAGCAGGTTACTGACGTAATCGGCCTCGCGCAGGAACACGCTCTGTTTGCCGTCACCGGCCACAGCCAGGGTGTACAGCTCCACGGCGGGCGTGGAGGCGGGCACTTCGGCGAGGGCGGTATCCAGCAGGCGGCCCTGGGCCAGCACACCGATTTCCAGTGGGTCGGGCAATAATTTGCCGTCGGCATCACGCACGCGCATGCCATTGACCCACGTGCCGGCCTGTACGGTGCCATCGGTGAGGACGAGGGTGCCTTTGCCTTGATAGCTGTCGCTGTCGAAGCCGCCGATATAGAAGCTGCCGTCGGTGAGGTTCAGGCGCCCTTCACCGGTAAAGCGCCAGTCGCTGAACTGACCCACATAGTGGCTGCCATCGACGCCAATCAATTCGCCCTTGCCGCTGAGCGCACCTTCCTTGAACTGGCCGATCCACACGTCGCCGTCGGCGTTCTCATAGCGGCCCTTGCCGTTGAGCTGGTTCTGTTTGAACTGGCCGACATAGATGTCGCCGTCGGCGCTGTTGAACGTGCCGTTGCCTTCCAGTTGGCCATCGACGAAATGGCCGCTGAACTGGTTGCCACTGTCATCGTTGCGCTGGCCTTCGCCATTCGGCTTGCCGTGGGCAAACTGGCCCTGGTACTGGCTGCCGTCGGCCAGTTCCAGGCGACCGAGGCCGGAATACTGGTCGTCCTTGAATTCACCGCGATAGGTCATCTGCCCCTCTTTGAGGGTGCCTTCGCCGTTGCGTCGCCCATTCTTGAAACCGCCCACATAGTGGCTGCCCGCCGTGGTCAGGCTGCCCTGGCCGTCGAACAGACCCTGTTTGAACTGACCTTTATAGACTTCGCCATTGCTGCCATGCCATTCGCCCTGGCCGTGCCATTGACCTTTGTCGAACTGGCCGGCGTACCAGCTGCCATTGGGGTAGTCCACACGGCCCTGGCCTTGCAGCAAACCATTGACCACATCGCCCCGGTAACGGCCGCCGTCGGGCAGGCGCGCATCGGGCGGAAACAGCGATTCGCCGTCTCCGCAAGCGGTGAGCAACAGGGCAAGGGCAAGGGGAGCGAGTGGGCGCATAGCGGGATCCGGGTAATTGAGCGCCGAGTATGCCGCAGCCGCGAGTTTCATACATAAATTTACATACACTGTGGTGAGGTTTTACCCCCCACCACAGGCAAGGCTTACACGAAGCAGAGTGACAGCGACTCGGCAATGTAGGCGGGTTTTTCCTGGCCTTCGATTTCCAGGGTGGCCGTGGCCTTGAACAGCCATTGGCCAGGCTTTTTCTCGGTGACGTCGGTCAGGGTCACGTTCAGGCGCACCTTGGAATTAACCTTCACCGGCTGGATAAAGCGCACGCTGTCCAGGCCATAGTTGACTGCCATCTTCAGGCCTTCAGGCATGATCAGGATGTCTTCCATCAGCTTGGGCATCAGCGACAACGACAGGAAACCGTGGGCGATGGTGCTGCCGAACGGTGTTTGCGCGGCCTTGACCGGGTCGACGTGGATGAACTGATGATCGCCAGTGGCCTCTGCGAACAGGTTGATGCGCGCCTGGTCGATGGTGAGCCATTCGGAACGTCCCAGTTCCTTGCCGACATAATCGTTGAGCTGCGCTACGGGTACATAGGGCATTGCGTCTCTCCTTGGTTCATCGGTTTTTATCAGTAGGCGAACTTCAATGTAGATCATCATGGGCAACAGGTCGGGTCAACCCACCATGCTTTTGGCGAATGCCTGAGCATACGGCGGGCATGCTTATAATGCCGATACGTTTTGAGGGGGGAGAAAACGGATGCTGTTACGCGGTCTGACATGGTTGGTGCTGTTTCAATTGATCGGCACGGCACTCAATCATTTGCTGCTGCCGGTACTGCCGGGGCCGATCATCGGCCTGTTGCTGATGCTGGGTTACCTGGTGTGGCGCGGCGAAGTCGGCGAGCCCCTGAGCCTGGCGGCCAGCAGCCTGTTGCGTTACCTGCCGTTACTGCTGGTGCCGCCGGCTGTGGGGGTAATGGTGTATGCCAAGGACATTGCCGCTGATTTCTGGGCGATTGTCGGCGCGCTGGTATTGTCGCTGGTGACCGCCATGGCGTTTGTCGGCGTGCTGATGCAGCAGATGGTCAAGCGCAAGGAGAAGGACCAATGACCTTCGACTGGCAGGGCGCGTGGACGGCGGTGATTCATCACCCCTTGTTCGGCATTGGCATCACCCTCGGTGCCTATCAACTGGTGTTGGCAGGGTTCGAGAAAACCCGCTGGGTCTTCCTGCAACCGGTGCTGGTCTCCATGCTGTTGGTGATCGGCGTGTTGCTCTCCTGTGGCCTGAGCTACGCCGAATACCGCAAGAGCACCGAGATCATGGGCATCCTGCTCGGCCCGGCGACGGTGGCGCTGGCCGTGCCGCTGTATTTGAACCTGCGACGGATTCGCCAATTGTTCTGGCCGATTTTTACTACGCTGGTGGTAGGCGGGGTGTTGGCCACCGGCCTGTGTGTGCTGCTGGGCTGGTGGTTTGGCGCCGAGCACATGATGTTGATGACCATGGCGCCCAAGTCGGTGACCTCGCCGATTGCCATGCTGGTGGCCGAGCAGATCGGCGGCGTGGCGGCGTTGGCGGCGGTGTTTGTGCTGATCACCGGGGTGGTGGGGGCGATGGTCGGCCCGTCACTGCTTTCACGCTTGGGCGTGTACAGCCCCGAAGCGCGTGGCATGGCCCTGGGCATGACTGCCCACGCCGTCGGCACTTCGGTGGCCCTGCAGGAAAGCGAAGAGTGCGGCGCCTTTGCGGCGCTGGCCATGAGTCTGATGGGCGTAGCCACGGCGGTGTTCCTGCCGCTGGCTGTGTCGGTGATCGTTTAAATCGGGTTTAAGGAAACCTTTTATGAGTCTGGCGCTGTTCCCGCTCAATACCGTGCTGTTCCCTGGCTGCACCCTCGACCTGCAACTGTTCGAGGCGCGCTACTTGGACATGATCAGCCGCTGCATGAAAAAGGGCGAAAGCTTCGGCGTGGTGTGCATCCTCGACGGCAGGGAAGTGGGCATGGCGCCGGACGGCTACGCGCTGATCGGCTGTGAAGCGCTGATTCGCGACTTCAAGCAGCAGGACAACGGCCTGCTGGGGATTCGAGTCGAAGGCGGCCGCAGGTTCCGCGTACGGGATGCGGGCGTGCAGAGAGACCAATTGCTGGTGGCCGACGTGCAATGGCTCGAAGAACTGCCAGACCAACCGCTGGAAGAAGAGGACGCCGACCTGCTGGCGCTGCTGCAGGCGTTGGCCGAGCACCCCTTGGTTGCTTCGCTGGACATGGATGCGCACGCCGAGGGGCAGCAAGCCTTGGGCAATCAGTTGGCGTATCTGCTGCCCTTCACCGACGCCGACAAGATCGACCTGCTGCAACTCGACGACCCGCAGCAGCGCCTGGATGCGATCCAGATGCTGCTCGATGAGTTGCAGGGTGAGCTGTTCACTTAATAGGCGTAGCGCAGCAGAGCATGCGGCGTGCCGGTGAGTGCGATGAAACTCAGCACCGCAATCAGCGCCGGCAACAGCAGCCACCAGGTTTTTTGTGACATGGCGGGCAGCGGGCTTCGGTACTCGCTGATGGCCAGGCTGAACGCACACACCGTCATCGCCAGCAGTGTGCCGGCCAGGATGTCCGTGGGCCAATGGGCGCCGAGGTAGACCCGCGACAGCGCAATAAATGCAGCCGGAATACAGCCCAGCAGCATCCAGGTCAGGCGCAGCCGTGTGGGTTGCCCGCGACCGGCCAGGATCGCCAGGGCCAGGAAAAACGCGAACGCGCCGGACGCATGGCCGCTGGGCATGCTGAAGCTGGTCAAAGGGTCTGTCAGGATTTCTGGCCGTCCGCGAGCGAAAAACAGCTTGGTCCCGGTGTTGATCACCGCCGCTCCGGCCAGCGTTACGCCGACAAACACCGCATGGCGCCATTGGCGTGCCAATAGCAGCAGGCCGGTGAACACGGCGCTGGCGAAAAACATCTTCTTGAATTCACCCAGTTGGGTGATGCGCACCATCACTTCATCCAGCCAAGGGCTGCGATGCTCCTGCACCAGGGCGGTCAGGCCATGGTCGAAGTTGTCCAGAGAGTGGTAGCCGATAAACAGCGCGATCAACAGCACCAGGCTGGCGCAACCAATCCACAAGGTAGCGCGACGATGGCCGCGCAAGCTGCTGTTCAAGCTCAGCCCGATCAGTACGGCCAGGCATCCTGCGACCACTGCGGCCTCAGGCCAGAACCCCTCGGGCAGAGGCAAGCGGAAGGCGGCGCCGGTCGCCCATCCCGGCAGCAGATAGGCCACCGACCAGCCCGCTGCCGCCACGATGCTCACCACCGCAAAGCGCGGAAATGGCATGTCGCACATGCCCGCCACCATCGGCAGCATAGGGCGCAATGGGCCGATGAAGCGTCCGACCAGCAGGCTGGCAATGCCGTACTTGTGGAAGTAGGTTTCAGCGCCGTTCATCCATTCAGGGTGGTGACGCAAGCCGGGCAAGCGCCGGATGTTCTGGTGGAAATGTCGACCCAGAAAGTAGGAAACCCCGTCACCGAGCAGACCGCCCAGGAAACCCAGCAGCAAGGTTTCACTCAGGGACAGCGCGCCGCTGCCGGCGAGTGCGGCAATAGCAAACAACAATACCGTGCCAGGCACGATCAGCCCGGCGATGGCCAGACACTCCACGCAGGCGACGATAAACACCGCCACCGCCAGCCATTCGGGGTTGAGGGTCAACCAGCCGGTAATGCTATCGAGCCATTGGCCCATACAATCCACTCCATCTATGTAATCCATAACCCCAAACACTAGAGATCAAACTGTGGGAGCAGGCTTGCCTGCGATGACGGTGTTTAGGCAAACATTTCAGTTGCCTGATCCGCCGCGATCGCAGGCAAGCCAGCTCCCACATGGGATCTGCTGTGCTGCCGGTTTTTGTGTTCAATCAATCAAAAAATAATCGCGACCTTCGACCTGGCCCCGGCGCAGCGGGTTCCGTGTGCAATAAGGCGCATAGCCGGCATCCACAAAGCGGTACATCAAGTGTTCATCACGGCCGCTGGGAATGCCCAGGCGGGTGGTTTGGATGATCTGAGTCGGCGCCTGGCCCACATCCTCGACGTAGAGCAACTCCTGATCGAAGCGCTTGGCATCCCACATCGGCACTTTCAGCCCCAAGGCTTTACACAGTAAGGTCTGGCCAGCGCACAGCTTTTGAGCGGCGCGCGGGCTGCCGTCGGCATTCGGGTTGTTCAACAGCATCTGCGCCAGGCTTTCAGGGCCGGACAACGCGTCGACCCACGGATACGCCGATTTGATCAACACGGCATTGCCCGGTCCATGAGCGCTGAAGTTCAGGGAATCGCCACCACGGGCGTAGTACATGTAGATATGACCACCATCCAGAAACAATGCCTTACGCTTTTCTGTGTAGCCCAATGAAGCGTGACTGCCTTTTTCGGCCACGTAATAGGCTTCGGTTTCAATAATTCGTGCCGAAAGCCAGGTTTCGCCGACACGATGGCGGATGACTTTTCCGAGCAATGCTTGCGCAAGAATTTGCGCATCGCGGTCGAAGAAGCTGTCGGGCAGGGGGCTGGCGGGGAGTAGGGGTGATGAGCTGGGCATGGCAGTCAGGGTAAATACGGCTAAATGTGACGGAATCATAACAACTCCCACCTTAATTACCGCTGAACCCCAGATTTTTACAGTTCATTTCGACCATCCGCCCCTCACCGCTGTCAGTCGGGCGGCGTCACAGCTATAATCTGCCGCTTTCCTCCCTGCCAAGACTCCCTGACCATGACTGAGTCCGTTCTTGACTACATGACCCGCCTGGGTCGCGCTGCCCGTCAGGCCTCGCGGTTGATCGCCCGTGCGAGCACTGCGCAGAAGAACCGTGCCCTGTTGGCTGCCGCCGACGCTCTGGATGCTTCGCGCTCCGAGCTCGCCACTGCCAACGAACTGGACCTGGCCAACGGCCGCGCCAATGGCCTGGAGCCAGCCCTGCTGGACCGCCTGGCGCTGACCCCGGCACGTATCGACGACATGATCGAAGGTTTGCGTCAGGTGGCCAAGCTGCCTGACCCCATCGGCGAAATCCGCGACATGCGTTACCTGCCGTCCGGCATCCAGGTCGGCAAGATGCGCGTGCCGCTGGGCGTGATCGGCATCATTTATGAGTCGCGTCCGAACGTGACCATCGACGCCGCGAGCCTGTGCCTCAAGTCCGGCAACGCCACCATCCTGCGTGGCGGTTCCGAGGCGATCAATTCCAACCGTGCCATTGCAGCGTGCATTCAGCAGGGCTTGGCCGTGGCCGAGTTGCCTGCCGAAGTGGTGCAAGTGGTGGAAACCACCGACCGTGCCGCCGTGGGCGCGCTGATCACCATGCCGGAATTTGTCGACGTGATCGTGCCACGTGGTGGCAAGAGCCTGATCGAGCGCGTCAGCCGCGATGCCAAGGTGCCAGTCATCAAGCACCTGGACGGCGTGTGCCACGTGTACATCGACATCGCCGCCGACATCGACAAGGCGATCCGCATCGCCGACAACGCCAAGACTCACCGCTACGCCCCGTGCAACACCATGGAAACCCTGCTGGTGCACGTCGGCATTGCCGAGCGCGTGCTGCCGCCGCTGGCTGCCATCTACCGCGACAAGGGCGTGGAACTGCGTGGTTGTGTGCGTACCCGAGCGCTGCTGGGCGCGGACGTGATCGAAGCGACCGAGCTGGATTGGTACACCGAATACACGGCGCCGATCCTGTCGATCAAGATCGTCGATGACCTGGACGAGGCCATCGAGCACATCAACACCTACGGTTCCAAGCACACCGACGCCATTGTTTCCGAGCATTTCAGCGATGCGCGGCGTTTCCTCAACGAAGTGGATTCCGCTTCGGTGATGATCAACGCCTCGACGCGTTTTGCCGACGGCTTCGAATATGGCCTGGGGGCGGAGATCGGTATTTCCACTGATAAGCTGCACGCCCGTGGCCCGGTTGGGCTGGAAGGCCTGACCAGCGAGAAGTACGTGGTGTTCGGCGACGGTCATGTGCGCACTTGATGGCTAAACGCATCGGGCTGCTCGGCGGTACCTTCGACCCCGTGCACATCGGCCATTTGCGCAGCGCCCTGGAAGTCGCGGATGCCCTTGCGCTGGACGAGTTGCGGGTGATGCCCAACGCCCGGCCGCCGCATCGCGATACGCCGCAGGTGTCGCCGCAGCAGCGCCTGGAAATGGTGCGCCTGGCCGTGGAAGGTATCTCGCCGCTGGTGGTGGACGACCATGAGCTCAAGCGCGATAAACCGTCCTACACTGTTGACACCCTGGAGCTGATGCGCGCCGAGTTGGCCGCGGATGACCAGTTGTTTCTGCTTTTGGGCTGGGACGCTTTTTGCGGCCTGCCCTCTTGGCATCGCTGGGAGGAACTCCTCCAGCATTGCCACATCCTGGTTTTGCAACGCCCGGATGCCGACAGCGAACCGCCGGATGCCTTGCGCAACCTGCTGGCCGCGCGGTCGGTAAGTGACCCCTTGGCCCTGACCGGGCCGAACGGGAATATTGCATTCGTCTGGCAGACCCCGCTTGCGGTGTCCGCCACCCAGATCCGTCAACTGCTGGCCAGCGGTAAGTCGGTACGTTTCCTGGTGCCTGACGCGGTCCTGGCCTACATCGATGCGCACGGGCTTTACCGTGCGTCGAACTGAAAAGGCGCGCTTGAACGTACGCACAGTCGTACAGCGAGCGCCCGTACATACGAGCAAAACGAGTTTTATATGACGAACAAAGACGTAAGCAAAGTTAAGCGCAAAGGCACCTTCAAAAGCGCCCCGCTGCCAGTAGAAGCCCACGTTGGCCCTGAGCTGGCTGGCGAAGAGCTGGTAAAAGTCGCCGTGGCGGCCCTGGAAGACGTCAAGGCCCAGGACATCCAAGTGCTGGACGTGCGCGACAAGCAGAGCATCACCGACTACATGATCATCGCCACCGGTACCTCCAACCGCCAGATCGGCGCGATGCTGGACAAGGTTCGCGAAGCCGTCAAAGCACAAGGCGTCAAGCCGCTGGGTGAAGAAGGCAAGGGCGACAGCGACTGGGTGCTGTTGGACATGGACGACGTGATCGTACACATGATGACCTCCAACGCTCGCCAGTTCTACGACCTGGAACGTCTGTGGAAAGGCGCCGAGCAGAGCCGTGCCGCCGATGGCAAGCACCACAGCCCGGAAGTGGGCCACGCGCACTTCGACAAGCTGAACAAAGACCAGGAATAAGGAACGGCTGTGCGCCTGCGTCTGATCGCTGTCGGTTCACGCATGCCCAAGTGGGTGGAAGAAGGCTGGCACGAGTATGCCAAGCGTCTGCCCGCTGAGCTGTCGCTTGAACTGGTGGAAATACCGCTGAATACCCGGGGCAAGAATGCCGACGTGGCGCGCTTTATCCGTCAGGAAGGCGAAGCCATGTTGGCCAAGGTCGGCCCCAACGAGCGCATCGTCACCCTCGAAGTGCACGGCAAACCCTGGAGCACCGAGCAATTGGCGGTGGAACTGGATCGCTGGCGCCTGGATTCGCGTACGGTCAACTTCATGGTGGGCGGCCCCGAAGGGCTGGCGCCGGAAGTCTGTGCGCGGGCGGACCAGCGTTGGTCGTTGTCAGCGCTGACGCTGCCGCACCCGTTGGTAAGAATCCTGATCGGTGAACAGCTGTATCGCGCCTGGACAGTTCTGTCCGGGCACCCTTATCACAAATAATCTGCGCCTCTTTCGATGACCCAGCCGATCCGCATCAAGGACCACGAGAAAGACGCACGTCTCGTACGCGCTCGGGTCGTGTTCGGCGCTTTTATGGTGGTGGGGCTGATCGGGGTGCTGATTGCGCGCCTGTATTTCCTGCAGGTGATCCAGTACGACTATCACTCCACGCTGTCGGAAAACAACCGGGTGCATGTGCAGCCGATTCCGCCGACCCGTGGGCTGATTTTCGACCGCAATGGCGTGGTGGTCGCGGATAACCGGCCCAGCTTCAGCCTGAGCATGACCCGCGAACGTTCCGGTGATTGGCAGCAGATCCTCGATGTGATCGTCGAGGTGCTGCAGTTGACCCCGGAAGACCGCGTGATCTTCGAAAAGCGCATGAAGCAGGGGCGCCGGCCATTCGAGCCGGTGCCGATCCTGTTTGAGCTGACCGAAGAGCAGATCGCCCGGATCGCGGTGAACCAGTTCCGTCTGCCGGGTGTGGAAGTGGTGGCGCAGTTGGTGCGGCACTACCCGCAGGGGCCGCATTTTGCGCACTCTGTCGGCTACATGGGGCGAATCAACGAGAAAGAGCTGAAAAGCCTCGATCCGGTCAATTACAGCGGCACCCACCATATCGGCAAGACAGGCATCGAGCGTTTCTACGAGCCAGAACTGCACGGCCAGGTGGGTTACGAAGAAGTCGAGACCAACGCTCGCGGCCGTGTGCTGCGGGTACTCAAGCGCACCGACCCGGTGCCGGGCAAGGACATCGTCCTGAGCCTGGACATCAAGTTGCAGGAAGCCGCCGAGATGGCCCTGGGCGGTCGCCGTGGCGCGGTAGTCGCGCTGGACCCGAAAACCGGTGAAGTGCTGGCGATGGTCAGCCAGCCAAGCTTCGACCCCAACTTGTTTGTGACGGGCATCAGCTTCAAGGCTTACGCCGAGTTGCGCGATTCCATTGACCGGCCGCTATTCAACCGCGTATTGCGCGGCCTGTACCCGCCGGGTTCGACAATCAAGCCGGCGGTGGCGATTGCGGGTCTGGACGCGGGCGTGGTCACGGCCTCCAGCCGAGTCTATGACCCTGGCTACTACATGCTGCCCAACTACGATCACAAATACCGTAACTGGAACCGCACCGGTGACGGCTATGTCGACTTGGACACCGCGATCATGCGCTCCAACGACACCTATTTTTACGACCTGGCCCACAAGCTGGGGATTGATCGCCTATCCACCTATATGGGCAAGTTCGGCCTCGGTCAGAAAGTCTCCCTGGACATGTTCGAAGAGTCCCCGGGCTTGATGCCGTCGCGCGAGTGGAAGCGCGCAACCCGCCGCCAGGCGTGGTTCCCGGGCGAGACGTTGATCCTCGGCATCGGCCAGGGCTACATGCAGGCCACGCCGCTGCAGCTGGCGCAGGCCACGGCGCTGGTGGCCAACAAAGGCATCTGGAACCGTCCGCACCTGGCCCGGACCATCGAAGGCGAAAAGCCGGTGGATGACAACCCGATCCCCGACATTGTGCTGCGTGACCCGTCGGACTGGACCAAGGTCAATCACGGCATGCAGCAAGTGATGCACGGCGCCCGCGGTACTGCGCGCAAAGCGGCCATTGGCGCGCAATACCGCATTGCCGGCAAGAGCGGTACCGCGCAGGTGGTGGCGATCAAGCAAGGCGAGAAATATGACCGCTCCAAGGTTCAGGAGCGCCACCGTGACCACGCCTTGTTTGTCGGCTTCGCGCCGGCGGACGATCCGAAAATCGTGGTGGCGGTGATGGTCGAAAACGGCGAATCCGGCTCCGGCGTCGCGGCCCCGGTGGTGCGCCAGATCATGGACGCCTGGCTGTTGGCCGACGACGGCAGGCTCAAGCCCGAATATGGCGGCCCCCCTTCAAGCACCGAGGTTACGGCCCGTGAAGAGTAATTTTGACCGCATCCTCTCCAGCGAGGACGTGATGCGTCGCCGTGCGACGTTGCTGCAACGCATGCACATTGATGGCCCGTTGCTGATCCTCCTCTTGACCCTGGCTGCCGGCAGCCTGTTCGTCCTGTACTCGGCCAGCGGCAAGAACTGGGACCTGCTGATCAAGCAAGCGTCGTCGTTCGGCCTGGGCCTGTTGTCGATGGTCGTGATCGCCCAGCTTGAGCCACGGTTCATGGCGCGGTGGGTGCCGCTGGGCTACGTCGCCGGGGTGCTGCTGCTGGTGGTAGTGGACGTGATGGGCCACAACGCCATGGGCGCGACGCGCTGGATCAACATTCCGGGGGTGATTCGCTTCCAGCCGTCGGAATTCATGAAGATTCTGATGCCCGCGACCATCGCCTGGTACTTGTCCAAGCGCACCTTGCCGCCGCAGCTCAAACACGTGGGGATCAGCCTGATCCTGATTGGCGTGCCGTTTGTGCTGATCGTGCGCCAGCCCGACCTCGGCACCTCACTGCTGATCCTGGCGGGCGGTGCCTTCGTGCTGTTCATGGGCGGCTTGCGCTGGCGCTGGATCCTCAGCGTGCTGGCTGCCGCCGTGCCCGTGGCCGTGGCCATGTGGTTCTTCTTTATGCATGACTACCAGAAGCAGCGAATCCTGACCTTCCTCGACCCTGAAAGCGACCCGCTCGGCACCGGCTGGAACATCATCCAGTCGAAGGCCGCCATCGGTTCCGGCGGTGTATTTGGTAAGGGGTGGTTGCTGGGCACTCAGTCGCACTTGGACTTTTTGCCCGAGAGCCACACCGACTTCATCATTGCGGTAATGGGCGAAGAGTTCGGCCTGGTGGGCATTTGCGCGCTGCTGCTGATCTATTTGCTGTTGATTGGTCGCGGCCTGGTGATCACCGCGCAGGCGCAGACGTTGTTCGGCAAATTGCTGGCCGGCGCCCTGACCATGACTTTTTTTGTTTACGTTTTCGTCAACATCGGTATGGTCAGTGGCCTGTTGCCGGTGGTTGGGGTGCCGTTGCCGTTCATTAGCTACGGCGGAACTTCGCTGGTGACATTGATGTCAGCGTTTGGGGTTTTGATGTCGATTCATACGCATCGCAAATGGATCGCACAGGTTTGAATAAGGTGAAGATGTCAATGCAAGTAATGCGCGGCTGGGCGACTCGGCATGCGTCCTGGATGGGCCTGATTGGGCTGCTGGGCGCAACGCAAGAGGCGCAGGCCGGTGACTACGATGGTTCACCCCAGGTCGCCGAGTTTGTCGGTGAAATGACCCGCGACTATGGTTTCGCCGGTGAGCAACTGATGGGCGTGTTCCGCGAGGCCCAGAAAAAACAGGCGATCCTCGACGCCATTTCTCGCCCTGCCGAACGCGTGAAGCAGTGGAAGGAATATCGCCCGATGTTCCTCACCGACGCCCGCGTGGCGCGGGGTGTGGACTTCTGGCGTCAGCATGAGGCAGTGCTGGCCCGCGCCGAGCAGGAATACGGTGTGCCGGCCCAGGTCATTGTCGCGATCATTGGCATCGAAACCTTTTACGGGCGCAATACTGGCAGTTACCGGGTGATCGACGCCTTGTCGACCCTGGGCTTCGATTACCCGCCGCGCGCCGACTTCTTCCGCAAGGAGCTGCGCGAATTCCTGCTGCTGGCCCGCGAAGAGCAGGTCGACCCGCTGAGCCTCAAAGGTTCCTACGCGGGGGCGATGGGCTTGCCGCAGTTCATGCCGAGCAGCTTCCGCGCCTATGCCGTGGACTTTGACGGCGATGGGCATATCAATATCTGGAGCAATCCGGACGATGCCATCGGCAGTGTGGCCAGCTACTTCAAGCGTCATGGCTGGGTGGGCGGCGAACCGGTGGTGATCCGCGCCGATGTCACGGGGGACCGCGCCGACGAAGGCCTGACCCAAGGCATTGAGCCGGCCAAGACGGTCGGGGAGTTGCAGGCGCTGGGCTGGTCGAGTCAGAATGCGCTGCCTGCTGATATGCCGGTCACGGCGTTCCGCCTTGAAGGCGAAAACGGTCCGGAATACTGGATGGGCCTGAAGAATTTCTACGCAATCACGCGTTATAACCGCAGTGTGATGTACGCCATGGCCGTGCATCAGCTGTCAGACATGCTGGTCCAAGCACGGGGCAACAAGTAATGCGGGCATCGCCGTTCAATCAACCGCTCAAGCTGGTGGCGTTCGCCGCGTTGTCCCTGCTGGTCGTCAGTTGTTCCACCACCAACAGCCGCGCGCCGGCGCAAAAGTCCGGCGGCGCAGTCGTCCGTGCCCAGCCGGGCCTGGACATCAACCGCGCACACAAAGACGGCGCGCCGTGGTGGGACGTCGATGTATCGAAGATCCCGGACGCCACGCCGACCCTGCACACCGGGCCTTACAAGGCCAACCCGTATACCGTGCTGGGCAAGAATTACTTCCCGCTGCAGGAATCCAAGACGTACGTCCAATCGGGTACAGCGTCCTGGTATGGCACCAAATTCCATGGCCAGAACACCGCCAACGGCGAAGTGTATGACCTGTACGGCATGAGCGCGGCCCACAAGACCCTGCCGCTGCCCAGCTATGTACGCGTGACCAACCTGGACAACAACCGCACGGTGATCCTGCGGGTCAACGACCGCGGGCCGTTCTATTCGGACCGCATCATCGACTTGTCCTACGCCGCCGCGAAGAAACTCGGCTACGCCGAAACCGGTACCGCGCGTGTGAAAGTCGAAGGTATCGACCCTGCGCAGTATTGGGCCCAGCGTGGCAAGCCAGCGCCGTTGATGCTCAATGAACCGCAAACCCAGCAACCGCAAGTGACTGCCTCAACGGGCAAGATCGAGCAGTGGACGCCGCCGCCGCAGCAGCATGCTCCGGACACCGTCGTCGTACCCAGGGCTGCGCCAGGCGCTGCCGCAGCGGGCGGGCAATACCTGCAGGTCGGCGCTTTCGCCAACCCGGATGCGGCAGAACTGTTAAGGTCCAAGCTGAGCGGCATGGTCAACGCGCCGGTGTTCATCAGCTCCATCGTGCGTAACCAGCAGACCCTGCATCGCGTACGGATGGGGCCGATAGGCTCGCCGAGCGAAGTCGCGCAAGTTCAGAACAGCGTGCGCATGGCCAACCTGGGGCAACCCAGTGTGGTTACCGCCGAATAATAGAGAATTGATGGTTCTGGCTCGTGCGCGGGTCAGGGCTGTGGTTGTTGGCTCGTTTGACAATAAAAACCCAGGGGCAAGGGGTGAGCGGGCAACCGAATACGCGACAGTCTGGCAACGGGCTGTCTGAATAAGTTTTGCCCGCGAGGGCAAGTTTCCATAAGCAATTTCGAGAGACGGATGAACATCACCACCTTAGCCAAACGCACGTGCCTGCTTCTTTCGCTGATCATCACCCCGGCCGCCTGGGCCGTTGAAATGGTGCCGGCTTCCCCGCAACTGGCCGCCAAGTCCTGGGTTCTCATGGATGCCGCCAGTGGCAACGTGCTGGTCGAGAGCAACGGTGACCAGCGCCTGCCACCGGCCAGCCTGACCAAACTGATGACCGCCTACATCGCGACCCTGGAAATCCGTCGCGGCCAGATCGGCGAGAACGATCCGGTGACCGTCAGCGAAAACGCCTGGCGTACCGGCGGCTCGCGGATGTTCATCAAGGTCGGTTCGCAGGTGACTGTGAGCGACCTGCTGCACGGCATCATCATCCAGTCCGGTAACGACGCCAGCGTCGCCCTGGCCGAGCACATCGCCGGCAGCGAAGACGCGTTCGCCGACATGATGAACAAGACGGTGACTGACCTGGGCATGACCAACAGCCACTTCATGAACCCGACCGGCCTGCCGAACCCAGAGCACTACTCGTCGGCCCACGACATGGCGATCCTGGCGCGCGCGATCATTCGTGTCGACCCGGTGCACTACGCGATCTACTCCCAGAAAGAGTTCTACTGGAACAACATCAAGCAACCTAACCGCAACCTGCTGCTGTGGCGCGACAAGACCGTTGACGGTCTGAAAACCGGCCACACTGACGAAGCCGGCTACTGCATGGTGTCGTCTGCTGTACGTGACGGCCAACGCCTGATCGCCGTGGTCTTCGGCACCAACAGCGAGCAGGCCCGTGCGGCCGAGACGCAAAAACTGCTGACCTACGGTTTCCGCTTCTTCGAAACCCAGACCTTCTACCAGAAGGGTGCTGAGCTGGCGACCGCGCCGGTTTGGAAGGGCGCTACCTCCCAAGTCAAGGCCGGCCTGGCTGAAGACCTGACCCTGACCATGCCTAAAGGCCAGCTGAAAAAGCTCGCTGCCAGCATGACCATGAACCCGCAATTGGTTGCGCCAATCGCCAAGGGCGATGTGATCGGTAAAGTCGAAGTGAAGCTGGACGACAAGGTGGTGCACAGCGCCGACCTGATCGCCCTGGACGCCGTCGACGAAGGTGGTATCTTCCGCCGCGTGTGGGATAGCATCCGTCTATTCTTCTACGGCTTGTTCAACTGATAGTGTGCATCCGCAAAGCCCCGCGTTGATCCGACGCGGGGCTTTGTTGTCGCCAAGGCTTACGCTTACGAGGCCGTTACGCCATGACCGATACCGAAGTAAAGGCGCCAAAGATCGAATTCCCGGTGGTGGACTATCCCATCAAGATCATCAGCGACACCGGCGTAGGCCGCAAAGACTTGATCCTCGAGATTGTGCGCAAGCACGCGACGATCAATGACCAGCGTGTGGACGAGCGTTCCAGCTCCACAGGCAAATACACCACGATCCAGTTGCACATCGTTGCGACCGGTCAAGACCAGCTCTACGACATCAACAGTGAACTGCGGGCCACTGGCTTCGTGCACATGGTGTTGTGATGTCACAGGTCCTGGGCTTTCGCGAGCTCGGCCGGATGGACTACGAGCCCGTCTGGCACGCCATGCAGCGCTTCACCAATGAGCGCGGCAGCTCGGCCCCGGATGAAATCTGGCTGGTGGAGCACCCGCCGGTGTTCACCCAGGGCCAAGCCGGCAAGGCCGAGCACTTGCTGCTGCCGGGGGATATTCCGGTGGTGCAGGTCGACCGAGGTGGCCAAGTGACTTACCATGGTCCCGGTCAGCTGGTGGCTTATCTGCTGCTGGACGTACGCAAGCTTGGCTTTGGCGTACGCGACCTGGTGAGCCGCATGGAGGCTTGCCTGATCGAGCTGTTGGCCAGTTACGGCGTGACCGCTGCGGCCAAGCCCGATGCACCCGGTGTGTATGTGGATGGCGCGAAAATCGCGTCCCTCGGTTTGCGAATTCGCCACGGTTGCTCCTTTCATGGCCTGGCCCTGAATGTGGACATGGACCTGGCGCCGTTTCGACGGATCAACCCGTGCGGCTACGCCGGGCTGGCGATGACCCAATTGAGCGACCACGCCACACCGATTAAATTTGCCGAGGTAAGTGCCCGGCTGCGTGAGCAGCTCGTCAAACACCTCGACTATGCTGAGCAGACGACCCTTACGGGCGGAATCGACTGATTATGACTACTGATGCAGTGCAAACCATGATCCCGACGGTGGACGTTACCGACCGTGCGGCCCCGGCCCCGCGTGCCAAGGTGGAAGCCGGCGTCAAGCTGCGCGGCGCCGAGAAGGTTGCACGCATCCCGGTGAAGATCATTCCGACCACCGAACTGCCGAAGAAGCCTGACTGGATCCGCGTGCGCATCCCGGTTTCGCCGGAAGTCGACCGTATCAAGGCCCTGCTGCGCAAACACAAGCTGCACAGCGTGTGCGAAGAAGCCTCCTGCCCGAACCTGGGCGAGTGCTTCTCTGGCGGCACCGCCACCTTCATGATCATGGGTGACATCTGCACCCGTCGTTGCCCGTTCTGCGACGTGGGCCACGGCCGTCCGAAGCCACTGGACGTCAACGAGCCGGAAAGCCTGGCCATTGCCATTGCCGACCTTAAGCTCAAGTACGTGGTGATCACCTCGGTTGACCGCGACGACCTGCGTGACGGCGGTGCCCAGCACTTTGCCGACTGCATCCGCGAAATCCGCAAGTTGTCGCCAAACGTCATGCTCGAAACCCTGGTGCCGGACTACCGTGGCCGTATGGACGTGGCGCTGGAAATCACCGCTGCCGAGCCGCCGGATGTGTTCAACCACAACCTGGAAACCGTGCCGCGCCTGTACAAGGCCGCGCGCCCGGGTTCGGACTACCAGTGGTCGCTGACCCTGCTGCAGAAATTCAAGCAAATGATGCCGCACATCCCGACCAAATCCGGCCTGATGCTGGGCCTGGGCGAGACTGACGAAGAAGTGATCGAAGTCATGCAGCGCATGCGCGAACACGACATCGACATGCTGACCCTGGGCCAGTACCTGCAACCGTCCCGCAGCCACTTGCCGGTGCAGCGTTTCGTGCACCCGGACACCTTCGCCTGGTTCGCCGAGGAAGGTTACAAGATGGGCTTCAAGAACGTCGCGTCGGGGCCGCTGGTGCGTTCGTCGTACCATGCGGACGAGCAAGCCAAGCTGGTCAAGGCTAGCCTGGTTTCGTAATACAGATTTGGGCAACACCGCTGATCCAATGTGGGAGCGGGCTTGCTCGCGAAGGCGGTGTTTCAGTCACCTGATTTATTGACTGACACTGCGCTTTCGCGAGCAAGCCCGCTCCCACATTTCGTTTCGCGTCAGCCAAGGAGAATTGTGGATGAGCATTGCCGTACCTGCCTTGCGCCCAGAGGGCACCATCGCCCTGATCGCCCCCGCCGGCCCCGCCACGCTGGACGTCGAAAAGGCCGGCCAATGGATGCGCGCCCGCGGCTACGACCTGCGAATCCTTCCTGGCGTCTATGAGCGCGACGGCTACCTGGCCGGCAGCGATACAGTCCGCCTCAACGATCTCCATAAAGCCTTCGCCGACCCTGAAATCGACGCCATCTTCTGCCTGCGCGGCGGCTACGGCACGCCGCGTCTGCTTGATAGCCTGGATTTCGACCTGCTACGCGCCAATCCCAAGCCGTTCGTAGGTTATAGCGACATCACCGCTCTACACCTGGCGATCAGCCGCTACGCCGGCTTCGTGACCTTCCACGGGCCGATGCTCAATGCCGATCTGCTGGGCGATAAGCAACAGCCCACCGAATCCTCGCTGTTCAGCCTGCTGCGCGGCCAACTGAGTACTGGTAGCGAGTTGATGCACCCGGTGGCTTACCCGCTGACGACGATTGAACCGGGCATCGCCTGTGGGCGTTTGCTCGGCGGCAACCTGTCGATGATCGCGGCTGTCATGGGCACGCCCTACGAGATGGATGCCGAGGGCATCATCTTGTTTATCGAAGACGTCAACGAGCCGATCTACCGCATCGACCGTCTGCTCACGCACCTGCGCCTGGCGGGCAAGCTGGCCCAGGTTGCGGGTGTGCTGGTGGGGGATGTGGCGGGTGTGGACAAGGATGCGTTGGAGCGGCTGCTCAAGCAGACCTTTGAACCGCTGTGCATTCCGGTATTGTCCGGCTGGCGCAGTGGGCATTGTGATCCGAACCTGACGTTGCCGATGGGCGCGTTGGTCAGGCTGGATGCGGGGGAGAAGAGGGTGGTGTTGGAGCAGGATGTAGTCGTTAGATAGTTGTTGCCTGTGAAGCCGTCTTCGCAGGCAAGCCAGCTCCCACATTCGACCGTATTCCAAAGGGTGTACGCGGTTAAATGTGGGAGCGGGCTTGCTCGCGAAAGCGGTAGTAGCCATAAGCAGATCTACCGGTTCTGCAACGATTCCAGCAGCTTCACCGTCGGATACCCATCCGCCGGCCAGCCCAGCGCTTGCTGCGCCGCACGAATCGCCTTGCGCGTATTGGCGCCGATGATCCCGTCCGGGTTCCCCGCGTCATAACCGTTGGCACTCAGCGCTGTCTGCAAATCGATACGCTGGGAGCGGCTCAACGGCAGCTCATCCTTCGGCCAGTCACCACGAATCACACCACCGCCACCGAATCTTTCCGACAACAGGCCAACCGCCAGCGCGTAGGACGACGAGTTGTTGTACTTGAGGATTGCGCGGAAGTTATCCAGCACCAGGAACGCCGGGCCACGGTAGCCCGCCGGCAGCAGCAGGGCGGCGGACAGTTGGTCGACGTTGGGCGGCATGCTGGCGCCCGGTGGCAGTTGGATACCGAGTTTCAGCCATTCGGCGACCGTCTTGCGAATGCCACCATCGGCCAGGGCGTAATCGAAGTTCGCCGGCAGTTGTTTCACCTCAAAGCCCCACGGCTGGCCTTTCTGCCAGCCGGAGCTTTGCAGGTAGTGTGCGGTGGAGGCGAGGGCGTCCGATGGGCTGTTCCAGATGTCGCGGCGACCGTCGCCATCGAAGTCGACGGCGTGGGTGTTGTAGGTGGTCGGGATAAATTGGGTCTGGCCCATGGCGCCGGCCCAGGAGCCTTTCATCTGGTCGGCCTGGATGTCGCCATGCTGGATGATCTGCAGCGCCGCCAGCAGTTGCGCCTGGGCGAATGCTGGGCGACGGCCTTCATAGGCCAGCGTCGCCAGGGAGCGAATCACCGAGTTATTGCCCTGGAACTGGCCGAAATTGCTTTCCATGCCCCACACCGACACCAACGCCTGACGGTCGACGCCATAACGTTGCTCGATGCTTTGCAGGATATCGGCGTACTTGATCAACAATGCCTGGCCATTACGCACGCGTACCGGCGAAAGGGCGCCGTCGAGGTATTCCCACACGGGGCGGGAAAATTCCGGCTGGCTGCGGTCGGCGCGGATTACCGCCATATCAGGGGTGACGTTGGCGAATGCGTTGTCAAACACGGCTTCGGTGATGCCGGCCTGCAGGGCTTGCACGCGAAAGCCAGCCTGCCATTCGGCAAAGGTCTGGGTCGGTTGGATATCAAGATTGTCCACAGCCAGCGGGGCCACGACAGCGGGCGCTACCACGGGGGCGGTCTGTAACTTTGGCAGTGGTTGAGCGTCGGCGGCGGTCGGTTTCTCCGCGCAGGCGACTAGCAGAATGAGGCTGGAGGCAGCGATCAGTTGGCGAAGGTGCCAACGACGGGGAAGACTAGAGGGCATGCACAGGTCCAGAGATTACAAATCAGGTGCAGACCTTATCATGCCAGAGGGGCGCTTGCCTTCAGGCAGCCAGAAAGTAAGAAGCCTCCCAGCTATTAGACTGGAAGGCTTCGCGGCGGTAGCTGCCTTTGCCCTTGCCGGCGCGTTCCTGACGGCTGCGGAACAGTGGCTGGGCGATGATGGATTTGGCCTTGTTGGGGCCATGCTTGGATGGCTTTTTGCTCATGGTTTGTACTCTTGATAGGTGGGATGAAGCGGTGCAGATCATCTGCCGAAGTTGTGCTGCTGTAAAGCCCGGCGATGTGTAGGAAACCTCGAAATCTGAAGGTGTGCACAGTCAAACTGTGGGAGCGGGCTTGCTCGCGAATGCGGTGTACCAGTCAATAAATCAGGTGACTGATACACCGCATTCGCGAGCAAGTCGAACCGTCGAACCGCCGCTCCCACATTGGTTTTGCGTTGTTCTTAAAAATGGTTACTCAGCAGGCAGTGTCAGGCGCTGGCCGGCCATCAACAACGACAACCGGCTCAAGCTCATCCACGGCGAGCCGGCCGCCTGGCCCTTGATCTGCGCATCAATGCGCTGCGCTTCCAGCAAAAGCTGCGCCCAGCGTTGTGCCGAGTGTCGTTGCAGGGCCTTGCTCATCAAGGGTTTGCGCTTGTCCCAGACCGGTGGCCGGGCTTGGCTGAACGCTTTGTCCAACGGCGTGCCCTGGCTGTATTGCAGGGCGATGTTGGCCAGCACCCGCAGTTCCCGGGCCAGGGCCCAGAGAATCACCGGCGGCTCCACACCTTCGCCGCGCAAGCCTTCAAGCATGCGCAGGGCATGGGCGGGTTCGCCATTGAGGATGGCATCCACCAGCCCGAACACATCAAAGCGTGCACTGTCGGCCACGGCGCCCTGGACGGTCTCAACGGTGATTTGCCCGTCTTCGGCCATCAGCTTGAGCTTTTCGATCTCTTGGGCGGCGGCAAGCAAGTTGCCTTCGACCCGGGCGGCGATCAGCTCCACCGCATCCTGGGTCGCCGACAGCCCCGATTGGGACAGGCGTTGGCGAATCCATTGCGGCAACTGGTTGCTGTCCACTGGCCAGATCTGGATGAACTGGGTCTGAGCCCCTTCAACCAGAGCCTTGCCCCACTTGGTTTTCTGCGCGCTGCCGTCAAGCTTGGGCAGGCTGATCAGCAAGACCGTGTCTTCGGCAGGTCGTGAACAGTACTCAATGAAGGCGGCGGCACCCTTATCCCCTGGCTTGCCCGAAGGCAGGCGCAGTTCCAGCAGGCGCTTTTCGGCAAACAGCGACATGCTCGCGCCGGCTTGCAGCAACGTGCCCCAGTCGAAACTGGCGTCGGCGCTGAAGACCTGGCGTTCATCGAAACCTTGCTGGCGTGCAGCGGTGCGGATGGCGTCGGCGGCTTCCTGGCACAGCAGCGGGTCATCACCGCTGACGATGTAGACAGGCGCAAGGCCACCTTGCAGGTGTTTGGCGAGTTGAGCGGGGGCGAGTTTCATAGGCAGGGTAAACGGGGCGCCTGGGGCGCCCCGTCTGGCTTACTCGACAGGTACTTCAACAGGCGATTGTTTCGGCGTGTTGTCTTCGTACTCTTTGGCGGCTTTCAGCGCGTCGGCGTCGGCCTTGGCCTTGTTGTCAGCTTGTTGCTGCAAGGTCTCAAGTTGTTCCGGGGTGATCATCGACAGGCGCAGCACCATGCGCTGGACCAACTCGCGACGCATCTCCTTGCGCACCTGATTGATTTCGGAGTCCGAACCCACCAGGTTGTTGCCGTCGTGGCTGACGATTTTCTGGATCTGGATGTCGTCACCCATCAATGGCAGGTGGTCGCGGCCCTGGACCTCAAAGCTGAGCACGGTGCTCAGTTCGATATCGGAGGCACGCCCGGCGCTGGCATAGCTGAGGTTGCGCTGGGTTTGTTTTTCATTGGCCAGGAACAGCTTGTAGGTCGCGCCGGTGTAGACGTGAACGCCACTGTTTTCCAGGACCTGACGCAGCTGGGTCACTGTTTCGCTGTAGGCGTCGCGGGCACTGACGTCCAGTTCCTTGATCGCCATTTCGTGGGTGCCGGTACCGCGCAGCTGGAAGCCGCAAGCGCTCAGCAGCACGGCAAGGCCCATAACCAGCAAATTGCGTTTGATCATTTTGTTGCTCCCCTTGAAACCATGTGGGCCTTATCGAGGCCCTGAAGGCTTTGTTCGGCGCAGGGCTCAAGCCCTGCGCCCGATCCGATTAGCTAGCGACGATATTGACCAGTTTGCCAGGCACTACGATCACTTTGCGGATCGTCAAGCCTTCGGTAAAACGCAGCACGTTTTCGTTGATGCGGGCAGCCGCTTCGACGTCTTCACGGCTGGCACTGGCCGGCATGTCGATCTGGCCACGCAGTTTACCGTTGACCTGGATCACCAGTTGCAGCGTGTCCTGTACCAGGGCGCTGTCATCCTGCACCGGCCAGCGCGCGTCGATGACGGCGCCGCTGTGGCCCAGGCGGTTCCACAGGTCGTGGCTGATGTGCGGCGTGATCGGGGCCAGCAGCAGGGTGACCGTTTCCAGGCCTTCCTGTACCAGCGCGCGATCCTGTTCAGTGGCTTGCGGCGCTTTTTCCAGCACGTTCATCAGCGTCATCACCTGGGCGATGGCGGTGTTGAATTTGTGGTGCTGGCCCACGTCCTGGCTGGCTTGCTTGATGGCCAGGTGGGTGCTGCGGCGAATGAGTTTCTGCTCGTCGCTCAACGCCGCTACGTCCAGTTTGCCCGGCAAGCCCTGGCTGATGTGGGCATGCGCCAGGCGCCAGACGCGCTTGAGGAAACGGTGCGAGCCTTCGACGCCAGAGTCGGACCATTCGGCGCTCATGTCAGGCGGCGAGGCGAACATCATGAACAGGCGGCAGGTGTCGGCGCCGAACTGGTCGATCATTGACTGTGGGTCAACGCCGTTGTTTTTCGACTTGGCCATCTTCTCGGTGCCACCGATTTCCACCGGCAGGCCGTCGGCGATCAGCTTGGCGCTGATGACCTTGGCTTTGCTGTCGCGCTCAAGCTCGACGTCGGCCGGGTTGAACCAGGTGTAGGCGCCGTTGGCTTCACGGCGGTAGTAAGTCTCGGCGACCACCATGCCTTGGGTCAGCAGGTTCTTGAACGGCTCATCCGAACTCACCAGGCCTTCGTCGCGCATCAGCTTGTGGAAGAAGCGCGCGTACAGCAGGTGAAGGATGGCGTGTTCGATACCGCCGATGTACTGGTCCACCGGCAGCCAATGGTCCGCCGCGGATTTTTCGACCAGGCCGCCTTCATAGTGCGGCGAGGCGTAGCGTGCGTAGTACCACGAGGACTCGACGAAGGTGTCCATGGTGTCGGTTTCACGCTTGGCAGGCTGGCCGCATTTCGGGCAACTGCATTCGTAGAACTCAGGCATGCGCGCCAATGGCGAGCCGGCGCCATCAGGCACCACGTCTTCCGGCAACACGACCGGCAGTTGGTCTTCCGGTACCGGCACATCGCCACAGCTTTCGCAGTGGATGATCGGGATCGGGCAGCCCCAGTAGCGCTGGCGGCTGATGCCCCAGTCGCGCAGGCGGAACTGGGTGCGCGAGGCGCCGAGGTTCTTCTTGATCAGCGCGACTTCGATCGCGTCGAACGCGCCCTGGAAGTCCAGGCCATCAAATTCGCCGGAGTTGATCAGTTCACCGTGCTCGCCGTAGGCGTCTTGCCACGGGGCCGGGTTGGTGTCGCCCGAGCTGGTGCGCACCACGGATTTGATCGGCAGGCTGTACTTGGTGGCGAATTCGAAATCGCGCTCGTCGTGGGCCGGCACAGCCATTACGGCGCCATCACCGTAGTGCATCAGCACATAGTTGGCGACCCAGACCGGCAGCTTTTCACCGGTGAGTGGGTGCTCGACGAACAGCCCAGTCGGCAGGCCTTTTTTCTCCTGGGTGGCGACGTCAGCTTCGGCCACGCTGCCGCCTTTGCATTCGGCGATGAACGCCTGCAGCTCAGGGTTGTTCTGGGCTGCCTGGGTGGCCAGCGGGTGTTCGGCGGCCACGGCGACGTAAGTCGCGCCCATCAGGGTATCCGGACGGGTAGTAAACACTTTGAGCGCGCCCGCTGCGCCGATCGAATCGACGTTGTACGGGAACTGCACTTCCATGCCCTTGGACTTGCCGATCCAGTTGCGTTGCATGGTCTTGACCTGTTCAGGCCAGCCCGGCAGGTCGTCGAGGCTCGACAAGAGTTCATCCGCGTAGGCGGTGATCTTGAAGTAGTACATCGGGATTTCGCGCTTTTCGATCAGCGCGCCGGAGCGCCAGCCGCGACCGTCGATCACCTGTTCGTTGGCCAACACGGTCTGGTCGATCGGGTCCCAGTTCACGGTGCCGCTCTTTTTGTAGATCACGCCTTTTTCGAACAGGCGGGTGAACAGCCATTGTTCCCAGCGGTAGTAGTCCGGCTTGCAGGTGGTCACTTCGCGGGACCAATCCACCGCCAAGCCCAGGCTGCGCAGCTGGTTCTTCATGTAGGCGATGTTTTCGTAGGTCCACTTGGCAGGGGCCACGTTGTTTTTCATCGCGGCGTTTTCCGCCGGCATGCCGAAGGCGTCCCAACCCATGGGTTGCAGGACGTTCTTGCCTTGCATGCGCTGGTAGCGGGAAATCACGTCACCGATGGTGTAGTTGCGCACGTGCCCCATGTGTAGCTTGCCGCTGGGGTAAGGGAACATCGATAGGCAATAGAAAGTCTCCTTGCCTGGCTGTTCACTGACTTCAAAGGACTTTTGCTCGTCCCAGAAGGTTTGGGCGGCGTTTTCTATTTCACGGGGCTGATATTGTTCGTGCATGGCTACTTTTGAACTGAATAGGGGTGGCCTAATCCTCTTCGGTGCAACGTTCAGGTTGATCGACACCAAAAAGCGGCGCGTCCGTGCCCAAACCCTGCGGGAAGTGGAGTTACAGGAAGCGCCGTAGCATACATGACCCCACTCTATCGAGGGAAACCCTGATTGCGCACGCAGGGCCGTCTGTCGCGGCGGCAGGCAGGGGCAGCCATGGGGGCTACGCTGTTTATTGGGGAGTGAGTCATATCTTCAATGAGGTGAGGGGATGGTTGAATCGCAGCGAATCGTATCGAAACCGGATATCTACGAAGGACTGATCGACCGATTGGGTCGTGCATTGGATGCGGCGAGAACAGCAGGCCGATTGCGTGATGAGCGGCCTGTTGAGTTGGAACTGCGTGGTTTGAGCCGCGCAGAGCTGGAACTGATCGAGGCCTATTTGGAACGCAATGGGCGCAGTGCGCCTCCCTGGGTGGCAAACCCGCCAGCATGGGAGCCTACGCACCCAGCCAAGGTGGTGTGGCTCAAGGACTTGTCGGCCGGTCGTGGCCCGGAAAAGCTCCGGTCCGCCCGCTACAAGTAGTTCATTCCCCCCTGAACGCATCATCGCGCTGCACTGTAAGGATTGTCGCTAAACCCCGTTACACCTTAGGCTTCGGGCATCTATGGAGATGCCCGATGCCTATTCGTTATTTCATTAAACAATTGCTCCTGCCGCCCGGCATTCTCTTGCTGCTGCTAGCGCTTGCCTGGTGGTTTCGTCGCAGCCGGCCACGCTTGGCGGGTTGCTGCTTTGCCCTGGGTTTTGGCGGCATGTGGCTGATCAGCCTGCCGGTGATGGTGGAGTGGGGCGCACGGGCCCTGGAAACCGAGCCGCCGCTGGCGCGGGAAGACTGGTCGACACTGGCTCAGCGCGCCGACGCTATTGTGGTGTTGGGTTCAGGGCGCGAGCGCGGCGACCCGGCCTGGGGCGCCGACCAGCCAACCGGTATCGGCCTGGAGCGTCAGCGGTATGCCGCACGATTGGCCAAGGCCTCCGGGTTGCCGGTGTTGACCGCTGGCGGCCTGCATTATGGCACCCCGCCCAGCGAGGCAGAGTTGATGTCGGTGTCGATGAGGGATGACTTCGGTGTGACGGTGCGCTGGAAGGAAGAGCACAGCCGCACTACGTGGGAAAATGCGCAGATGAGTGCTGAGATTCTGCTACCCGAGGGCGTCAAGCGCGTAGTGGTTGTAACTCAGGCCTGGCACATGCCGCGTGCGGTGTGGAGTTTTGAGAAGGCTGGCTTCACGGTAGTGCCTGCGCCAGTGGGGTTCCTGGGCGTAGACAATGCCAGGCCGCTGGGTGGTTGGATGCCGGAGTTCAAGTCGGTGTGGCAGAGCGGGCAGTTGATCAATGAAGCGGTGGGGCAGGTAGGTTACCGGTTGTTTTATCGGTAACTCGCCACACCGCAGGTCAATCATGGGAGCTGGCAAGCCAGCTCCCACACTGCTTTACGTTTGTCTGTTAGACGGTTTTGGACATGCGACCGGCCAGCAGCGCCCAGCCAAACAGCCCAAGGCACACAATAATCAACGGCCACGAGCGCCATTGCAGGTACGGCGTGAGGTTGTGCATCGGCACTACTTCACCGTAGAGAATGCCGCGCTCGAATTGCGGGATCTGCACGGTGATCTGCCCATACGGGTTGATCAGGCCGGTCACGCCATTGTTGGTGGCACGGATCATCCAGCGGCCGGCTTCAAGCGCACGCATCTGCGCCATTTGCAGGTGTTGCAAAGGGCCGATGGAGCGACCGAACCAGGTGTCGTTGCTGATGGTCAGCAGCAGATCACTCTGAGCCGAGAGGCCGGCGGCGAACTCCGGGTACACCACTTCGTAGCAAATGAAGGGCGCAATCTGATAGCCCTTGGCCTGTAGCATCGCCTGATCGGCAGGACCACGGGCGAAGTCCGACATCGGCAGGTCAAAGAAGGCGATCAGGCCGCGCAGCATGTCCTGCAGCGGGACGTATTCGCCAAACGGCACGAGCTTCTGCTTGAGGTAGGTGCCGTCACCTTCGCCCACCACGGTGATGCCGTTGAAGTAGCGCTTCTGGTGGTGCACTTCCTGGCGGATCGGTACACCGGTAATCAGCGCAGTGTGCCGGTCGGCGGCGAACTTGCCCATCATGCCCAGGTAGCCTTCGACAGACTCCTTGAGCACCGGCACCGCCGTCTCCGGCCATACCAGCAGGTCCACACGCTTTGAGCTCAAACTCATGTCGCGGTACAGCGCAAGCTGCGCATTGAGCTGTTCCGGGTCCCACTTCATGCTTTGTTCGACATTGCCCTGAATGGCTGCGACGCTCAGTGGCGCCCCAGACGGGCTGGTCCAGGCGTGATGCTTGAGGGCCAGGCCGATCACCCACGGCGCTACCAGCAGCACCAAGCCAGCGCCGATAAAGGCATTGCGCTTGCCGGCCAGCAGGCGCGGCAGGTTGCACAGCAGGGCTGCCGTCAGTGCCAGGGCAAAGGAAATCAGCCACATGCCGCCCACGGGTGCCAAGCCAGTCAGGGGGCCGTCGAGTTGGCTGTAACCGGAGTACAACCACGGGAAACCGGTGAGGAACCAGCCGCGAAATGCTTCCTGGCCGACCCACAACGCCGCGAACGTGAGCGCATCCGCCAACGGCGCTTCATTGCGGCGCAACCAGCGCGCCCACAGCCAGGCGGGCAGGGCGAAGAACCAGGCGATGGCCGCGGTAAACAGCAGCATCAAGAAGCCAGCCAGCAACACCGAAGCGCCGCCGAAATGGTGGATGCTGTAGTAAATCCAACTGGTGCCAGCGCCAAACAGGCCAAAGCCGAAGCACCAGCCACGGCCAAGCGCCTGGCGGGGGCTCAGATCCCGCAGCCCTAGATAGAACAACCCGACCGCTACCAGTGCAAATGGCCACAGATCGAACGGCGCCAGCGCCAGGGTGGTGATGGCGCCGGCCACCACGGCCAGCAAATTACCGGGCCAGCCGGGTGCGATCAAACGGCGCATGTCAGTCCTTAGCGGGCAATAGGTGTCAGGCGGATCAGGTGGATACGACGGCTGTCCGCATTCAGGATACGGAAGCGATAAGCGCCGATCTCGGTGGTTTCGTTACGTTTTGGCAGATGCCCGAACGCACTCATCACCAGGCCACCCACGGTGTCGAACTCATCGTCGGAGAATTCGCTGTCGAAGAACTCGTTGAAATTCTCGATCGGCGTCAGCGCCTTGATCAGGAAATCACCGCTGGGCAGCGGCTTGATGTAGCTGTCTTCTTCAACGTCGTGTTCGTCTTCGATGTCGCCGACGATCTGTTCCAGCACGTCTTCAATGGTGACCAGGCCAGCGACGCCGCCGTATTCGTCGATCACAATGGCCATGTGATTGTGGTTGGCGCGGAATTCCCGCAGCAGCACGTTCAGGCGCTTGGATTCAGGCACAAAGGTGGCCGGACGCAGCAGGTCCTTGATGTTGAAGCTGTCACCGTTCTCCTTGAGGATCAACGGCAGCAGGTCCTTGGCCAGCAGGACACCCATGACGTCGTCATGGCTTTCACCGATCACCGGGTAGCGCGAGTGCGCCGAGTCGATCACGGCCGGGAGGAATTCCCGTGGGGTCTGGGTTGCCTTGATGCTGATCATCTGCGAGCGCGGGACCATGATGTCGCGTACTTGCAGGTCAGCCACCTGAATGGCGCCCTCGACGATAGCCAGCGCTTCGCTGTCCAGCAACTTGTTCTGATGGGCCTCGCGCAGCAGCTCAAGCAGCTCCTGGCGGTTTTTCGGCTCGTGGGCAAAAGCCTGGGTAATTTTACCCAGCCATGACTTCTGCCCGTTGCTCGATCGGTCTTCGCTCATAGCGATTACTCTGAATCCTTTAGTGTGACAATTGAGTGTTTTTAAACTTCGTCGTCTGCATACGGGTCTGGATGACCCAGTTCTGCAAGCAACGTTTGTTCCAGTGTTTCCATCTCGCAGGCTTCGTCATCGTCTATATGGTCGTAACCCAAGAGATGCAAGCAGCCGTGGATGACTAGATGGGCCCAATGGGCTTCAAGTTCCTTGCCTTGTTCCTTGGCCTCGCGCTCCACCACCTCGACACAGATGACCAGGTCGCCCAGTAACGGGATATCCAGCAGTTCATCAGGTACGTCGGCGGGGAAGGACAGTACGTTGGTCGCGTAATCCTTCTGGCGCCAGGTGTGGTTCAGTTCGCGGCCTTCGGGCTCGTCGACCAGGCGAATGGTCAGTTCCGAATCAGCGGTGCGCTGGCGCAGGGCCAGCGCACACCATTGGCGGAACTGTTCTTCGCTGGGCGCGGGCGCTTCGGTAGCCAGCTGCAGGTCTAGCTCAAGCATCGCGGCGAGTGTCCTTGGACAAACCATCGTCACGGTGTTCGAAGCGCTCGTAGGCTTCGACAATGCGCTGCACCAGCGGGTGGCGCACTACGTCCTTGGGCGAGAAATGCGTGAAACTGATGCCCGGCACGTCTTTGAGCACTTCAATCACATGGCTCAGGCCCGACTTGGTGCCCTTGGGCAGGTCAACCTGGGTAATGTCGCCGGTGATAATGGCCGTGGAACCGAACCCGATGCGGGTCAGGAACATCTTCATTTGCTCGACCGTGGTGTTCTGGCTTTCGTCGAGGATGATGAAGCTGTTGCTCAAGGTGCGGCCGCGCATGTAGGCCAGCGGGGCGATCTCAATCACTTGGCGTTCGATCAGCTTGGCCACGTATTCAAAGCCGAGCATCTCGTAAAGCGCGTCGTAGAGCGGGCGCAGGTACGGGTCGATCTTCTGCGCCAGGTCGCCGGGCAGGAAACCGAGCTTCTCGCCAGCCTCGACCGCCGGGCGCACCAGCAGGATGCGGCGCACTTGCTCGCGCTCCAGTGCGTCGACCGCGCAGGCCACGGCCAGGTAGGTCTTGCCGGTACCCGCAGGGCCGATGCCGAAGTTGATGTCGTTACCGAGGATTGCCTTGACGTACTTCTGCTGATTCAGGCCCTTTGGGCGAATCATGCCTTTTTTGGTACGCAGGGCCACGCTGGCTTCGGCCACGGGGTTGTTGGCCAAATCTTCCACAGCCGATTCCTGCAAATACAGGTGCACGGTTTCCGGCGACAGCTCGCTACCCTTGGTTTCGCGGTAGAGCCGACGCAGCAGGTTTTCTGCAGACTTGGTGTAGTGGGCCTCGCCAATGAGCTCGAACTGATTGCCGCGGTTGCGGATCTCGATGCCCAGGCGTTGTTCGATCAGGCGCAGGTGCTCGTCGAACTGTCCGCACAGGTTGGCGAAACGGCGAGCCTCAAAGGGCTCGAGGAGAAAACGATGGGGTTCTGCTATGGGTGCGTTCAAGGTCGCTTTTAGCCGCCCTTTGGCTGTTGAGGTGAAATAGAGAATAACGCCAGCCGCCTGTGTGCGAAAGCACTTAAATGGACTGGCCTCACTCTCAAGAACTACAAATAACTACTGTGGGAGCTGGCTTGCCTGCGATGGGGCCTGCACATTCAAAAGAGATGTCGCCTGTTACATCGCTATCGCAGGCAAGCCAGCTCCCACATTTGATCTTCATTTATCCTGGGATTGTCAGTTGATCAAAGAACCACGCAACGAATGGGGCTGCGCCGCATCAATGTGCACCTCGGCAAACTGGCCGATCAAGGTCGGATTGTCGCAACGGAAATTTACGATTCGGTTGTTCTCAGTACGCCCTTGCAGCTCACCCGGGTCTTTTTTCGAGTAGTCGGTGACCAGGATCCGCTGGGTCGAACCGACCATTTGTCGGCTGATCTCGAAACCCTGTTGGTTCAAGCGGTGTTGCAGCGCGTTCAAGCGCTCTTTTTTCAGCGCTTCCGGGGTTTCGTCCAGCAAGTCGGCCGCCGGGGTGCCGGGGCGCTGGCTATAGACGAACGAGTAGGAGAAGTCGAAACCGACATCCTCGATCAGCTTCATGGTCTGCTCGAAGTCTTTCTCGGTTTCACCGGGGAAGCCAACGATAAAGTCCGAACTGATGCAGATACCCGGCACCGCCGCGCGCAATTTGCGCAGTTTGGATTTGTATTCCAGCGCCGTATGGTTGCGCTTCATCGCCGACAGGATGCGGTCCGAGCCCGATTGCACCGGCAGGTGCAGGTGTTTGACCAGCTCCGGCACCTCGGCGTGAGCCTGGATCAGGCTGTCGGAAAACTCCAGCGGGTGCGAGGTGGTGTAGCGAATACGCTCGATTCCGTCCACGGCGGCGACCACGCGGATCAACTCTGCCAGGTCGGCCAGGCGGCCGTCGTGGGTCAGGCCGCGATAGCCGTTGACGTTCTGGCCCAGCAGCGTCACTTCGCGCACGCCGTTTTCGGCCAGGTGGATGATTTCCGACATGACATCGTCAAACGGCCGGCTGACTTCTTCACCTCGGGTGTAGGGCACTACGCAGAACGTACAGTACTTGCTGCAGCCTTCCATCACCGACACGTAGGCGCTTGGCCCATCGATACGGGGCTCGGGCAAATGGTCGAATTTTTCGATCTCCGGGAAGGATACGTCGACCTGCGGCAGCTTGGTGATGCGCGCCGCGTCGATCATTTCCGGCAGGCGGTGCAGGGTCTGTGGGCCGAAGACCACGTCGACATAGGGCGCGCGGTCGCGGATCGCGGCGCCTTCCTGGCTGGCCACGCAACCGCCGACGGCGATCACCATGTCCGGGTTGGCCAGTTTCAATTCACGCCAGCGGCCCAGTTGTGAGTACACACGGTCCTGGGCCCGTTCGCGGATCGAGCAGGTATTAAGCAGGATCACGTCGGCATCTTCGGCGCGGGCGGTGACTTCCAGGGCCTGGTGTTCGCCCAGCAGGTCGACCATGCGCGAGCTGTCGTACTCGTTCATCTGGCAACCGTGGGTTTCGATATAAAGCTTCTTGGCCATGGTAATCGTCAACTGGTGGTAAAGAACCGCGCATTATAGGGGGCATGCCCATTGGTTCCTAGCGTTGTGCATCGGGTGCCATGCTATAGTTCGCGCCCTCTTTTATATCCCCGATGTGTTGTTCGCCCACCATGACCAAACGTGAAGCTCCAATCTATAAGGTGATTTTCCTCAACCAGGGCCAGGTGTTCGAAATGTACGCCAAGCAGATCTATCAGAGCGATCTGTGGGGTTTCCTGGAGGTGGAAGAGTTCGTCTTTGGCGAGCGCACCCAGTTGGTCGTCGACCCGGGCGAAGAAAAGCTCAAGGCTCAGTTCGAAGGCGTGGTGCGCAGTTTTGTGCCGATGCATTCGATTGTGCGCATCGATGAAGTCGAGCGCCTGGGCACGCCGAAAATCAGCGAAGCACGGGGCGTGAGCAATGTCATGCCGTTTCCGATGCCGATGCCTGAGAAATAAGTCTTCAGACCGCGTCGCGCCCATCGCTGGCTTGCCTGCGATAGCGATAGAAGGGTTTAGATGAATTCAGGGCAGGGGTGAAAAGGGCGAACGCCCATCCGCGCTCTGCAATTCCTGCAGGTAATTGCGGAAAATCTGCCCCAGCACCTGGGTCGCCACTTCCAATTCATCACGCTGCATGTGCTCGGCGACTTCGTCGGCCGTATCCAGCGCATCTTCCGCACCGTTGACCGCCGCCATTTTCAGCACGATATACGCCTGGACGTTATTGGCCGGCACACCTTCGCCTTTGAAGAACATGTTGCCCAGTTGGAACTGCGCCTGGGCGTGGCCCTGCAACGAGGCTTTCTCGAAGTAGCTCAAGGCCTTGTTGAGGTCGCGGGCGGGGTTTTTGCTGTCGTGGAAGTACTCACCCAACTCGTATTGCGCCTGTGCATCCCCGTCCTCGGCCTGTTTCTGGCACGCGCTCAGCGCTTCGGCCTGGCTGTCTGGCTGGGTATTGAGGGTGCAACGACCCATCGCTGGGATTAACAACGAGTTGCCGCCTGCTTGTGCATGTGCCAGCAGCGGCTGAAGGAGCAACAGGCAGCCCAGAACCAGGGTGCGGCCGGTGCGTTTCATGGGAATCGACTTACCTCTGACGGGGCACGCGGACCCTCGGGGGATCCAATAAGCGCGCATTATGAAATAAGCAGGCCTCTGCTTACAAAGTCTTTACTCGTTTTTCTGCTGGTTGGGCAAGTTATCTGCCGGATTGCAGGTGATTTCTCGAAAAAACTCGGAAATCTCTGTAAGCAAAGTAGCAAATCAGACACCGTTTGTGCGGTGCCTGATTTTTACGGCCAATTATTTCAGTGCGGCGAAGGCGCGTTCAGCGGCGTCGAGGGTCAGCTTCAGTTCGGCTTCGCCATGGGCGATCGAGGTGAAGCCGGCTTCGAACGCGCTGGGCGCCAGGTACACGCCGCCTTCCAGCATCAGGTGGAAGAAGCGCTTGAACAGATCCGCGTCGCTGCCCATCACGTCATCAAACGTGACGATATCGTCGGCGCCGCTGAAGTACAGGCCGAACATGCCGCCCGCTTGCGTTGTTACAAACGGGATACCGGCGGCGTCGGCGCGTTGTTGCAGGCCGTCGAGCAGGCGGGTGGTGTAGTCGGTCAGCTCGGCGTGGAAACCCGGGCGGCTGATCAGGCGCAAGGTGGTCAGGCCGGCGGCCATGGCCAGTGGGTTACCTGACAAGGTGCCTGCCTGGTACACCGGGCCCAGCGGCGCGATGTGCTGCATGATTTCGCGCTTGCCGCCAAAGCAGCCCACTGGCATGCCGCCACCGATGATCTTGCCGAAGGTGCTCAGGTCTGGCGTTACGCCGTAGTGCGCCTGCGCGCCACCAAGGGCCACACGGAAACCGGTCATCACTTCGTCGAAAATCAGCACCACGCCGTGCTTGTCGCACTGCTCGCGCAGGCCTTCAAGGAAGCCTGGCGCAGGTGGTACGCAGTTCATGTTGCCGGCCACCGGTTCGACGATGATGCAGGCCACGTCCTGGCCCACTTCATTGAGCATCTGCTCGACGGCGGCGATGTCGTTGAACGGCAGGGTCAGGGTGTGTTTGGCAAAGGCTGCCGGTACGCCGGCCGAGCTTGGCACGCCTTGGGTCAGCAGGCCGGAACCGGCTTTCACCAGCAGGCTGTCGGAGTGGCCGTGGTAGCAGCCTTCGAACTTGATGATGCTGTCGCGGCCGGTGAAACCACGGGCCAGGCGGATCGCGCTCATGGTGGCTTCGGTGCCGGAGCTGACCATGCGCACCATTTCCATCGACGGCACGATGGCGCACACCAGATCGGCCATCTCGGTTTCCATGGCGGTCGGTGCGCCGTAGGACAGGCCGTGTTCCAGTTGCTTGCGCACCGCGTCCAGTACGTCCGGGTGGCTGTGGCCGAGGATCATCGGGCCCCAGGAGCCGACGTAGTCAACGTAGCGCTTGTCATCTTCGTCGGTGACGTAGGCGCCTTCGGCATGCTTGAAGAACAACGGCGTGCCGCCCACGCTTTTGAACGCACGCACGGGGGAGTTCACACCGCCGGGGATATGTTTCTGGGCATTGGCAAACAGCGTTTCGGAACGGGACATGGTTGGGCTCTCTGAAATCAAATCTTAAGAAGGGCGTTGAACGCGCGGGCGCGACGCGTGACTTCCTGGGTGCTGTCGGCGCCAAACAGGCCGTGCACCACCGCCAGCAGGTCGGCCCCGTGGGCCACCAGCGGTTCGGCGTTCTCCAGGGTGATACCGCCGATCACGCAGATTGGCACGTGCAAGCGTGCGCGCGCCTGGGCCAGCATCTCGACGGTGGCCGCCGGCGCGCCGGGCTTGGTGTTGGAGTTGAAGAAGCGGCCGAAGGCGACGTAGCTGGCGCCTTCCTTGGCGGCCTGCTCGGCCAGTTCGATCTGGCTGTGACAGGTCGAGCCGATGATGGCCTTGGAACCGAGCAGCGCACGGGCCGGGGTCAGTGGGCCGTCGGTCTGGCCCAGGTGCACGCCGACGCCGAGGCGCGCGGCCAATTCAGCGTCATCGTTGATGATCAGTTGGGTCTTGTAGCGCGAGCACAGCTCCCGCAGCTTTTCCGCTTCACGCAGGCGCCGGGCTTCGTCGCTGCTTTTGTCGCGGTACTGCAGCAGGGTCACGCCACCGTCCAACGCCGCTTCGACGTAGGCGAGGAATTTGCCGGCCAACAGTTGGCTGTCGGTAATGGCGTAAAGGCCACGTAGTTTCATCGGGCATGCCCCTTGGTGTTAAGAGCAGAAATCCAGCGGCAACCGGCGCGGTACAAACTGGCCCTGGCCGAGTTGTTCGGCGTCACGCAGTGTGCGCCAAGTGTAGCTGAGGGCCGATTGCACGGCGCTGACCAAGCCTTCGCCCTGGGCGATCCGGCCGGCCAATGCACTGGCCAGCGTGCAGCCCGAACCATGGTAACTGCCGGGCAGGCGCTGGCAGGTAAAGGTCTGGCGCGTGCCTTCACGGCTATAGAGACGGTTGTGCACTTCGTGCTCATCGCCATGGCCGCCAGTGATCAGCAGGTGCTTGATGTACGGCAGCAGCTTCTCGGCGCATTCGTCCGCCGTGCCTTCAGGCAATTCTGCAAGGATGCGCGCTTCGGGCAAGTTTGGCGTGGCGATCAGCGACAACGGCAGCAGCCGCTCGCGCATCGCGTAACCGACCTCGTCCTTGCCCAGGCTGCCACCGCCACCGGCGCGCAGCACCGGGTCGCACACTACCGGCAGGTGCGGGTGCGCCTGCAGCAGTTCGACCACGGTGTCGACCATCGCAGTGGAACCGAGCATGCCCAGCTTGACCGCTGCCACCTCGGAATCGCCGAGCACGGCATTGGCCTGGGCCAGCACCCACTCGCGGTCGAGCACGCGGAAATCGCTGACGTTGACGGTGTTCTGCACGGTCAGGGCGGTGACGGCCGGGGCCGCATGGCAGCCCTGGGCGAGCAGGGCTTCAATATCTGCCTGCAAGCCGGCGCCACCACTGGGATCATGGCCGGAGAGACAGAGGACAACGGGGCGAGAGCTGTAGATATTCATGGTGCGCGAGCTTACCACCAAACGCTTTTGCCGGGGCCGTCTGGCGATGGCTGAATTTTGTACGCAATCATCAGCGTTTATGGCTGTTTGCTAGTATCCGCTACTTACGGTGAAACGCGCTAAAACCCTTGTTCTAGAGCCTTTCAAAATTTTATTTCAATGGTGTCCAATGGCCTTTAGCGGCTATGCTAGAGTGGATCCAAACGACTAACTGTATTGCCGGTGTACGTCTTCTCAAAAGGATGGGGGGCTTTTTGACATAACCGGACAGGCCACGCTGGGGCACTATGCGCTATTTGCTGATTTTACTGTTGTGCGGGCTGCCGCTGCTCGCCAACGCCGTCGAGTTCAACCAAGACACGCGAAGCCTGCCGCTGGGCCGGGCCATGCAAGTGCTCGAAGACCCGACCGATGCCCTGACCATTGCTGATGTGAGCGCGCCTTCCGCCGCCACGCTATTCAAGCCCCACGATAAAGACACACTCAACGCCGGCTACTCACGCTCGGTATTCTGGCTCAAGGTCAATCTGCATTACCTGCCCACCCATCCCGAAGCGCAACGCACCTGGTTGCTGGAGCTGGCGTACCCGCCGCTCGACCATCTTGAGCTGTATTTGCCCGACAGCACCGGCACCTATCGCCTGGCCGGGCGCACGGGGGACGCGCTGCCCTATTCTTCCCGTGAAATTCGCCAGAACAATTACCTGTTCAACGTCGACTTCGCCCCTGGGCAGGCGAAAACTGTCTACCTGCGCCTGCAAAGCGAGGGCTCGATCCAGGCGCCATTGACGCTCTGGTCCAGCACCGCCTACCTGGAACAACAGCCGCTGCGCTTGTATGTGTTAGGCCTGATCTATGGCGTGTTGTTGGGGATGCTGGTCTACAACCTGTTCATCTACCTCAGCGTGCGCGACACCAGCTACCTCTATTACATCTTCTATATTGCTTCGTTCGGCATGTACCAACTGTCGGTCAACGGCGCGGCGGTGGAGTATTTCTGGCCAAACAACCCTTGGTGGGCGAATGCGGCGACGCCGTTCCTGATTGGCTCGGCGGCGCTCTTCGGCAGCCTGTTTGCGCGCAGCTTCTTGCACACCGCCCAGCACAGTCGCTGGATCAACCGCCTGCTGCTGGCGCTGGTGGCCTGCGGCGCAGTGGTGATGCTGCTGTCGTTGATGACCAGCTACGCCCTGGCGCTGCGCCTGGCCACTGGTCTGGCGCTGGTATTTACCGTGACCATCTTTGTTGCCGCCATCAAGGCCTGGTATTGCGGCCAGCGAGTGGCGCGCTATTTCATCATCGCCTGGTCGGCGTTCCTGCTGGGCGGGGTGGTGAATACGCTGATGGTGCTGGGCTACCTGCCCAATGTGTTCCTGACCATGTACGCCAGCCAGATCGGCTCGGCGATTGAAGTGGCGTTGTTGTCCCTGGCCCTGGCCGACCGTATCAACTCCATGCGTGAGCAACAGGCGCAGATCCTGTTCGATGCCAGCCAGAAGCTCGAAGTGCTCAACCAGCAATTGGCCCGCAGTAACCGACTCAAGGATGAGTTCCTCGCTACCCTCACTCACGAACTGCGCACGCCCATGAACGGCGTGATCGGCTCCCTTGAACTGATGCAAACCGTGCCGTTGGACGCTGACCTGGCGCAGTACCAGCAAACGGCCGCCGGTTCGGCGCGGGACATGATGCGCATGGTCAACGGCATCCTCACCCTGACTGAATTGCAGGCCGGGCGCCTGAGTGCCCAGCCGCAGGTGTTCAGCCTGCGCGGGACGCTCGAGACCTTGCGCCAGCAGTTCAACGCCAGCGCCCAGAGCAAAGGCCTGGCGTTTTCCATCGACGTGGCGGATGAACTGCCGGACCGCGTGGTGGGCGACGCCGACAAACTGCTGCAGTGCCTGGATTGCCTGCTGGACAACGCCTTCAAATTCACCCACGAAGGCTCGGTCCGCCTGCGTGTGGTCGGCGTGCCGCACAGTGAGGGCGCTTTGCGCCTGAGCTTTATCGTCACCGACACCGGCATCGGCTTTGCCTTCCTAGATGAGGCCACGCTGTACCAGCGGTTCTTCCAGCTCGATGGCTCCACCACCCGTGAATATGGCGGCATGGGTATCGGTTTGGCGATCTGTCGGCAACTGATCGAGCTGCTGGGCGGGCGCCTCACTCATCATTCCGAACCGAGCAAAGGCAGCCGCTTCCAGCTGGAGGTGGAGGTCAGCCCAGTGCCGCCTGAGTTCAAACCAATGCCAGGCCGGCAACGCGCGCCTCAGGAGTGCGCGGTGCTGCTGGTGGATGACAACAGCGTCGGCCAATTAGTGGTGCGCGGCATGCTGCTTAAGCTGGGCTACCGGGTGAAAAGCGTGGACAGCGGCCTGAACGCGTTGGCGGCTTTGCAGGCCGGGGATTTCGACGCGGTACTGTTGGACCTTCCCGAAGGTGGTTTCTCTTTGTGCTGTCAGATTCGTGCACTGCCTGGCTGCGGTGAATTGCCGGTGATCGCCTTGAGTGCGTCGCTGAATGTGTCTGAGCGCGAGCATTGCCATGGCATCGGTGTCTCCGATCGGCTGGTCAAGCCGGTGCGTTTCGAGGCATTGCAAGCGGTGTTGGAGCGTCGATTGTTGTGCCCAGTTGAGGGCGAAAGCGCCGGGCTTTCGGCGGGTATGCCCCTTTTTTAAGGCGGATGACGGTGCTTAACTGAAATTCAGGCCCCAACTGAACGTGGCCTTTTCCAGGAGGCCCGTCATGAACCTGCATCAGTTTGCCGAGACCCACGACGTCACCAACCAGCCCCCGTCCCTGGACGGCACTAACCTGTATCGCATTGACTTGCCCCTGCAAGAATGGTCACGCCGCTTTGGCGCCGGCTGGGCAGAGCCGCGTATCGATGCCTATGGCGCGCTGGCCGGCGGGCCGCTGATGGAAGCCGGGTTTCTGGCCAATCAGAACAAACCGATATTCAGCAGCCATGACCGTTATGGCCATCGCATCGACCTGGTGGAATTTCACCCGGCTTACCACGAACTGATGCGCACCGCCGTCGAGCACGGCCTGCCGTCGCTGCCTTGGGCGCACCCGCAGTCCGGCGCCCATGTAGCCCGCGCCGCCATGACCTACCTGCACAGCCAGGCCGAAGCCGGTACCGGCTGCCCACTGACCATGACCTTCGCCTGTGTGCCAGCGCTGCGTATGCAGCCAGAGTTGGCTGATCTTTGGCTGCCAAAAATCCTTAGCACTCAATACGACCCGCGCAATGTCGGCATCGCCCACAAGGCCGGCGCCACTATCGGCATGGCCATGACCGAGAAACAGGGCGGCACCGACGTGCGCGCCAATACCACCCGCGCTTACCCGGTCGGCTCGGGCGGTCCGGGGCAAGCCTATGAACTGGTAGGTCACAAGTGGTTCTGCTCGGCGCCGATGTGCGATGCGTTCCTCACGCTGGCGCAAACCGACAAGGGCCTGTCCTGCTTCCTACTGCCCCGACACCGCCCGGATGACACGCGCAACGAGTTCTACATCCAACGCCTGAAAAACAAACTCGGCAACTGCTCCAATGCTTCCAGCGAAGTGGAGTTCCGTGGCGCCCTGGCCTGGATGATCGGCGAAGAAGGCCGCGGCGTGCCGACCATCATCGAGATGGTCGCCATGACCCGCTTCGATTGCATGGTTGGCTCCAGCGCCCTGATGCGCCAGGCGCTGACCCAGGCCAGCCATCATTGTGCCCATCGTTCGGTGGGTGGCCGCGTACTCAGCGAGCAACCGCTGATGCAAAACGTGCTGGCGGACCTGGCGCTGGAAAGTGAATCCGCGCTGGCCCTGAGCATGCGCATGGGCAAGGCCCTGGATAATCTGGGTGACGAGCAGGAAGCCAAGTTCGCCCGGCTGGTGACGGCGGTGGGCAAGTATTGGATCTGCAAGCGCCCCCCGGCCATGATCAACGAAGCCGCCGAGTGCATGGGCGGCGCCGGGTATGTGGAGGACAGCATCCTGCCGCGCCTGTACCGTGAGGCCCCGGTGAATTCGACGTGGGAAGGTTCCGGCAACGTTCAGTGCCTGGACGTGCTGCGGGCGTTGTCGAAAGAGCCGGGAGTGCTGGAGGCGCTGTTTATCGAGCTCGGGGACGGGCACGGGGATAAGCCACTGGCGCGGCATATTGAACAGCTGAAGTCGGCGTTTATGGACACTCAGGATATCCAGTACCGTGCGCGGCAGTTGACGGAGGATATCGCCGTGGCGTTGCAGGCCAAGTTGTTGCTGGAGGCGGGGAATGCGGCGGTGAGTGATGGGTTTATTGCCAGCCGGTTGGGCGAATCGTCCGGTCGGGTCTACGGGACTCTGCCGCGTGGTGTGGATGTGGAAGCGATTGTTGCTCGTTCGACCCCTAACGCCTCTGACTAGACACGGTCAAAATGTGGGAGCGGGCTTGCTCGCGAATGCGGTGTATCAGTCACCTATTCAGTAGCTGACCCGCCGCATTCGCGAGCAAGCCCGCTCCCACATTATTGATCCCATTCCAATTCCGGTGTTTCAGTGAGCCTGGGATACAGGCAAGATAAAGGCCTGCAAGTCAGAACACAGGATGCTTACCGTGACCGAAGCTTTTGTTGTCGTTCAAACCGCTGAAGAAGCCGTGGATCGTCTGGCGGCCCTGCATGAGCGCGCTACCGGCGCGCTCAATCAAGCCCTCAAGCAGTACCTCAAAGACCGCGTCGAACCCGATGCCGAACAACGTGCGCTGTTTCGTTACCCGGAACTGCGCCTGACCTACCACTGCCACGGCGAAGTCCCACAGACCACTCGGGCGTACGCCAAGGTCCAGTTGCCGGGGACCTACAGTGTTACCGTCACCCATCCTGCGGCCTTCCGTAAGTACCTCCTGGAGCAATTGGTGCCGCTGATGCACGACTTCACCGTGACGGTGGAAGTGGGCGTCAGCCAGCAGAACATCCCGTACCCGTACGTGGTGGAGCAGGGCGACGAACTGGCCGGCTCCGGCGTGACCGCCGCGACCCTGGCCCGCGTGTTCCCCAGCACTGACCTGTCGGCTGCCACCGATGGCATCGCCGATGGCCTGTACGACTGGGAAAATACCGACCCGCTGCCGCTGGCGCTGTTCGATGCGGCCCGCGTTGACTTTTCCCTGCGCCGCCTGGTGCATTACACCGGTAGCGACTGGCGCCATGTGCAACCGTGGATCCTGCTGACCAACTACCACCGTTATGTCGACCAGTTCATCGTGCATGGCCTGGAGCAACTGCGCAGCGACCCACGGTTTATCCGGATGGTGCTGCCGGGCAACGTGGTTATCGACAAGAGCATGGACCACGGTGAAGCGTCGGCGATTGCCGCAGGCGTTGTGTGGCATCGTTATCAAATGCCGGCCTATCACTTGCAGGCCAGCGACGGCCACGGCGTGACCTTGGTGAACATCGGCGTCGGCCCGTCCAACGCCAAGAACATCACCGACCATTTGGCCGTGCTGCGCCCGCATTGCTGGCTGATGATCGGCCACTGCGGCGGCCTGCGCCAATCCCAGACCATCGGCGATTACGTACTGGCCCACGCCTATATGCGCCGCGACGGGATTCTCGACCGCGTAGTGCCGCCGAATATTCCGATCCCGGCCCTGGCCGAAGTGCAGATGGCCTTGCAGCAAGCGGCGGCCAACGTCACCGGCGAAAAAGGCGAAGAGCTGAAAAAACGCCTGCGCACCGGCACCGTGTTGACCTATGACGACCGTAACTGGGAGCTGCGCTGGGCCCAGGAACGCCCATTGATCAACCTGTCTCGCGCGGTGGCCGTGGACATGGAAAGCGGTACCATCGCGGCGCAAGGCTACCGCTTGCGTGTGCCTTACGGCACCTTGCTGTGCGTGTCCGATAAGCCGCTGCACAGCGAGATCAAACTGCCGGGTTCGGCCAACGCGTTCTATGAGCGCGCGGTCAGCCAGCACTTGAAGATCGGCATCGAAGCCGTGGACCTGCTGCGCACCGAGCTCAACTCGCTGCACTCGCGCAAACTGCGCAGCTTCGACGAACCGCCGTTCCGCTAAGCGGTTGGGATGGTCATTTAACGGTCAGGCCACTAGCATTGTCGGTCCTGACCGTTAGATGTTCCTTTGCCATGTCCCGTCCCACCCGTCCCGATTCGCGCCGCTCCGGCGTGAAAACTCCGCATTCCGCAGCCCGTCGTGTCGCCAAGGCACCGCCGGCCGAGCCGAAGTTGATCCTGTTCAATAAACCGTTCGACGTGCTGACCCAGTTCAGCGACGAAGGCGGGCGCGCGACCCTCAAGGACTTTATCGACATCCCCGGCATCTACCCGGCCGGTCGCCTGGACCGTGACAGTGAAGGCCTGTTGCTGCTGACCAACGATGGCCAACTCCAGGCGCGGATTGCCGACCCCAAGCACAAACTGGCGAAAACCTACTGGGTACAGGTGGAAGGCGAGCCAACCGAAGAACAACTGCAACGGCTGCGTGACGGCGTCGAGCTCAACGACGGCAAGACCTTGCCCGCCGAAGCACGGCAGTTGGACGAGCCCGAGTTATGGCCGCGCAACCCGCCGGTGCGCTTTCGTAAAAGCGTGCCGACCCATTGGTTGGAGTTGGTGATTCGAGAAGGGCGCAACCGTCAGGTGCGGCGCATGACCGCCGCCGTGGGGTTGCCCACCTTGCGGCTGGTACGTGTGCGAATTGGCGATTGGACAATTGAAGGCCTGGATCAAGGCCAGTGGAAGGAAGTGCCGGCGCGCTTATAAGGCGCCGGACTCGATCAGGCCGATGACCACGCTCTTGATGATGAACGCGGCCACGCCCAGGCCCAGCACGAAGAACAGGATGAACGAGCCAAAGCGCCCGGCCTTGGATTTCTTCGCCAGGTCCCAGACGATAAAGCCCATGAAAATGATCAGGAGGGTGACCAGGCCGGTCATCATCCATTCTTCAAACAGGGCGGGATCGATGTTGTTCATTAGGGCTTTCCAGCAGGGCAGGCGGGAAGTATACGGCAGCGTTACAGACGCAACATTGACCTGAGTCGGTCGCGGTCAATGTGGGAGCTTCATTGGTCTCAGGTACGCAGGTGGGTCAGCGGCAGTTCGGTGCTGTTGAGCACCTGGTTCAGCACAAAGCTCGACCGCACGCTGGTCACCCCATCAATGCGCGTCAGATGCCCCAGCAGCAACTTCTGGTAGTGATCCATATCCGGTACCACCACCTTCAACTGATAGTCAGCATCCATCCCCGTCACCAAACTGCATTCCAATACTTGGGGCAATGTGCGAATGGCCGCTTCGAAATTCTCGAAACGCTCGGGGGTGTGGCGGTCCATGCCGATCAGCACATAGGCCGTCAGGCTCAGGCCGAGCATCTTGCGGTCGAGCAAAGCGACCTGGCGGGCGATGTAGCCGTCGTCTTCCAACTGCTTGACCCGGCGCGAGCACGGCGAAGGCGACAAGCCGATACGTTCGGCCAACTCCTGGTTGGAGATCCTCGCATCGCGCTGCAATTCCGCCAAAATACTCAGGTCGTATCGGTCAAGCTTGCTCATTGGGTTGGCCTTTGTCGTAACTATTGCGGTGAATTATCTATGAAGGGTTAAAAATTGCGCAAGCACTGTTTATTGACGCAATCTTCGCAATCATCTGTCGGGCGCTCGCCTGTATCTTTATCAACAGAATCACCGCCTGGACAACAGTCCACAGCAGCGCGCCCAATCAGGCCCGTTGCGGCCGCCACCCCAGCAGGGTTGAGCCGGCCTCCAGGCTGCACACTGTCCACAAGACGGCGTGAGGTGAGCCAACGCCAAAAGCGTTGAGCCAGGACGAAGTTCTCAAGGGGTGGCCGACGGGTCACCCCTTTTCTTTTGCCTGCTGATAACCTGTCCAAGAACCGGGCCTCGCTTTTCCAGTCTCATGGACAGGCCCTAATCCGCAGTGAGGAATAGCATGAAGCGCATCTGGCGTTTGGCAGGTGTTGGTTTGCTGATGGTCACCGTTGGCGCCCAGGCAGTGGCCGACGAGCGTGATAACGCGCCGCGCGGTGAAGGCGGTGGTCAGCATGAAAGAGGGCCGGAGGGCGGACGGCCTGGGGGTAATGAACAGCCGCGGCCGCAGAATAACCCACCGCGTCCGCAGAACAATCAGCCTCGGCCGGAAAACAATCAGCCACGCCCGCAGAATCAGCATTTTGATCGCGGTGGTCAGAACGGTAGCGGCCAATGGCAGGGGCGTCCCCAGGGTAACGAGCAGGGGCGGCCGGTGCCGCAGCCCTCGAATAACCTGCCGATCCAGAGTCGCCCGGACACCGTGCGCCAGACCCAGGAGCCGCGCCAGGGCTACTACCGCGACATCCCTCGACGCAATGACGGTAACCAGCACTGGGAGGCCGGCGGCCCAGGCTCACGTCCGGGCGATAACCGCTGGCCCGGTCGCCCCGACGGCCATGGCAACGGCTGGGGCCCAGGGCCGCAGCATCGCCCTGGCTACGTGATCGACCGCTTCCCCGACCGCAACTACCGCGTGCCTTACCGTGGTCAGGATTACTTCTATTCCGGTGGCTACTGGTACCGCCCGCAAGGCCCGCGCTATGTGGTGGTGACGCCGCCGTACGGTATCCGGGTGCATTACCTGCCCGACTATGCACGTGAAGTGTGGATAGGCAGTGCGCTGTTCTTTCTTGCGGCGGGCTCTTATTACACCTACGAAAGCAGCTCCCAGCAGTATGTGGTGGTGCAACCGCCGACTGCCGTGCCGGCGCCGCAGCCCACGCCGCAAGGCAATGGCTATGACGTGGTGGCGTATCCCACCAACGGCCAGTCACCGGCCCAGGTGCAGCAGGACGGTTATGACTGTTATCGCTGGGCCGTGCAGCAAAGCGGTTTCGATCCGCAGCAAGTGACCTACGCCCCCGACCCGGCGGTGGTGCAAACCTACCGCCAGGCCCAGGGCAACTGCCTGAGCAGTCGCGGCTATCAGGTGCAGTACTAGGTTTTATTGCCCGTGACTACTTCCCGCGGGTCGGCGTGCACCAGCACTTCGGCGCGCGGGTAAGCCTTGTGAATGGCATCGGCGGCCTGATCGCTGATCCCGTGGGCGACTGACAGCGTCAACTCCCCCGGCAGCTCCAGGTGCAACTGCACAAACCAGTGGCTGCCGGAAATCCGCGTGCGCAGATCATGTGCACCCAACACCCCCGGTACGCCACGGGCCAGTTCCAACATGTGCTGGCTGACGTCCGGCGGCAGCTCTTCATCCATCAACACCGCAAAACTTTCCCGAGCGATCTGGATTGCGCTCCACAAGATGTAGGCAGCGATGCCCAGGCCGAACCAGGCGTCCACTTGATGGTAGCCAAAACCCGCCAGCACCAGCGCCACCAGGATGCTCCCATTGAGCATCAGGTCTGAGCGGTAGTGCAGCGAATCCGCGCGCACGGCGTTGGAGCCGGTTTCGCGGATCACCCGGTGTTGCAGCATTAATAAGGCGACGGTCAACGCCAGGGAAAACACGATCACACCAATGCTCAACCATGGCGCGCCCACCGGTTCCGGGTGCTGCAGCCGCTCGTAGGCCTGGAACGCGATCAGCACCGCACTGCCGCCGATAAACAGCGCTTGCGCCATGCCCGCCAGCGATTCTGCCTTGCCATGCCCATAACGGTGATCGTCATCGGCCGGGCGCAGCGCGTAATGCACCGCGAGCAAATTCAACAGCGAGGTCACGCCGTCCAGCAGCGAGTCGGTCAACCCGGCGAGCATGCTCACCGAGCCGCTGAACCACCAGGCGATGGCCTTGGTGATAATCAACGCACAGGCCACACCCACCGAAGCGCGGGTGGCCAGGCGCAAGAGCCTGGCGTGTTCGGGACTGCTGGTCATAGACGGCTCGACTCCTTACGCAGCGGATTGCAGGCCCAGGCTGGCGAGCTGTTGCACGCTGCCTTTGAACTGGATCATGCGCGGGTCGTCCAGCGGCAGGGTGCGGCCGGTTTCTTTCTGAATGATGCTTTGCAGCTTGGCATTGTCGACCTTGCCGTCGGCGCCGATGGCTTCGTGGAGTTTTTCCGGGGCGACTTGGGCGGTCTTGCCCGGTTCGAAGTAGATGGCGCCGGTGGCGAAGTCCACACCAAAGGCGATCAGGCCTGGGATTACGTAGAACAGCAGGCCCACGGCATCGAGCACGGCAATCGTCGGGTCGATCTTGCCGTCGATCTGGCCGCGGCGGTCCGGGTAGAAGATCGATCCGCAAGCCGTCAGTTGGCTCAGCAGGGTGACGGCGAGGACACCGCCAATGACACGGGAAGCGATACGCATAAAAAATCTCCTGAACACGATTGAAAGGTGACTATAAGCCAGATCTACCAGGCGACGATGTTCAAATGTGGGAGCGGGCTTGCTCGCGAATGCGGTCTTTCAGTTAATACATCTGCTGACTGATCCACCGCATTCGCGAGCAAGCCCGCTCCCACATTCAACCGTGTTCCCATTAGGATCGGGTTGTGTCTTTGAGACCAGCGTCGGCATCCGGCAGTTCGCCGTTATACTCGCCGCTCTGCTTTGGAGCCAGTATGAATTCGTTGCCGATTGATGATGTTTTACCCGCCCTGCGTGACGCCTTGGCGAATCGCCATGAAGCCGTGCTGGAAGCGCCGCCCGGCGCCGGTAAAACCACCCGCGTGCCCTTGGCCTTGTTGAATGAGCCATGGCTGGCCGGGCAAACCATCCTGATGCTCGAACCGCGTCGCCTGGCCGCCCGCGCCGCTGCCGAGCGCTTGGCCAGCGAGCTGGGTGAAAAAGTCGGTGAAACCGTCGGTTATCGCATTCGGCTGGACAGCAAAGTCGGCCCCAACACGCGCATCGAAGTGGTCACCGAAGGCATTCTCACTCGCCGCCTGCAGGACGACCCGGCGTTGGACGGCGTGGGCCTGCTGATTTTCGACGAGTTCCACGAGCGCAGTCTCGACGCCGACCTGGCGTTGGCCCTGAGCCTGAACGGCCGCGACCTGTTTCGCGATGAGCAGCCGCTGAAAATCCTGCTGATGTCCGCCACCCTCGAAGGCGAACGCCTCGCCAGCCTACTGGACAACGCGCCGATCCTGCGCAGTGAAGGGCGCATGTTCCCGGTGCAGATGCGTTGGGGGCGGCCGTATCAGGCGGGTGAATTTATCGAGCCGCGCCTGGTGCAGACCATCCTTGAAGCCCTGCATGACGAAACCGGCAGCGTGCTGGTGTTCTTGCCGGGGCAGGCGGAGATTCGGCGGGTCAATCAACAACTGGCCGACGCCCTGGGTGATCGTACCGATGTGCTGCTGTGCCCACTGCATGGCGAACTGGATTTGAACGCCCAGCGCGCTGCTATCGATCCCGCGCCCGCTGGCAAACGCAAGGTCGTGCTGGCGACCAACATCGCCGAGACCAGCCTGACCATCAATGGCGTGCGCGTGGTGATCGACGCCGGCTTGGCCCGCGTGCCGCGCTTCGACCCGGGCAGCGGCATGACCCGCCTCGACACCCAGCGCATCTCCCGCGCCAGCGCCACGCAACGGGCTGGCCGGGCAGGGCGCCTGGAACCTGGTGTGTGTTATCGCTTGTGGTCCGAGGACCAGCATGAAGGCCTGGCTGCTTACGGCAGCGCGGAGATCCTCGCCGCCGACCTGGCGGGTTTGGCCTTGCAGTTGGCGCGTTGGGGTGTGACGCCTACACAACTGGTGTGGCTGGATGTACCGCCGACCGCTGCGTATGCCCAGGCGCAGGACTTGCTGATGCGCCTCGGCGCCATGAATGAAGGCACACTCACCGCGCACGGCCAGAAGATGGCCGAGTTGCCTGCTCATCCACGTATTGCCCATTTACTCTTGCGCGGGCAGGACTTGGGGCTCGCGGCGACGGCGTGTGATGTTGCCGCCCTGCTGGGTGAGCGCGACATCTTGCGCGGTGGCGGCGCGGATTTGCACAGCCGCCTGGCGCTGTTGTCCGGCGAAGAACGTGCGCGTGGCACGCAAGGCGGCGTACAGCGCGCCAAGCAACTGGCCCGGCAATATCGCGGCTACCTGAGAGGCAAGGCCACGCAACCGGTGGTCGATCCCGATCACCCGCGCTGGCTCGGCGCCTTGCTCGCCCTGGCCTACCCGGACCGCGTCGCCCAGCAACGCCGTCCCGGTGGCGCCGAATACCGTCTGGCCAATGGCCGTGCCGCGTTGTTCGCCGAGGCCGACAGCCTGATGAAGCAACCCTGGCTGGTGATCGCCGACCTGGGCAGCCGCCAGGGCCAGCGTGAAGAACGCATCTACCTGGCAGCGGATTTTGATCCGGCGCTGTTCGACACGGTGCTGGCCGAGCAAGTGCGCAATGTCGACCAATTGGATTGGGACGAGCGCGAAGGCGTCCTGCGCGCCGAACGCCAACGCAAAGTCGGCGAACTGGTGCTCAGCCGCGAACCACTGACCGGCCTCGACGAATCCGCGCGCAGCCAGGCGCTGGTCAACCTGGTGCGCCGCAAAGGCCTTGAACTGCTGCCGTGGACGCCTGAGCTACGGCAATGGCAGGCTCGCGTCATGCTGCTGCGCCAACTCGACGCCGGCAAAACCAGCGAATGGCCCGACATCAGTGACAGCGCCTTGCTCGCCAGCCTTGAACACTGGCTGATGCCGTACTTGGGCAAAGTCTCGCGCCTGAGTCATTTCGCCAACCTGGATATCGCCAGCTACCTGCACAACCTGCTGCCGTGGCCGCTGCCACAGCGCCTCGATGAACTGGCTCCGCAGCATGTGAAAGTGCCGTCGGGTTCGTCAGTGCGCTTGGACTACAGCGAACACCCGCCGATTCTGGCAGTGCGTTTGCAGGAATTGTTCGGGCTGGCGGACACCCCGCGCATTGCCGGCGGGCGTCAGGTGGTGAAGTTGCACCTGCTGTCCCCGGCGCGGCGGCCGGTACAGGTGACCCAGGACCTGGCGAACTTCTGGCGCAGTACCTACGCCGACGTGAAGAAGGATTTGAAGGGGCGGTATCCGAAACATTACTGGCCGGATGATCCGTTGGTGGCCGAGGCGACGGCACGGATCAAACCGCGAAAGTAGGCGCAACAGCTATCTATGTGGTGTGGGTTATTGCGCGGCGGGCAGCAGGAAGCGTGCGATCACCGGCAAATGATTGGAGATGCGCAGCGTGTCTTCCTGGCGCACCTTGGCTTCCACCCGCTTGATCCGTGGGCTGTAGAACAGGTAATCCAACGTGCGATCTGGGCCGTCCACGCTCGGGTCATTCGGGAAGTGCGTCAGCCATTTCTCACGGTCGATGCCGCTGGATTGGCTGTTGCTGGGGATCATCGGGTATTTGTCCCACAGCATATGCAGCTCGCTGTCCGGCGAATATTGCCCGCGCTTACCGGCGTCCAAACGCAGGAATTGACCCAGGGGCAGCAGGTTGAAATCCCCGCCGATCAGCCAGGGTGTGCCACGGCCTTCGAGTCTGTCCAGCAGTTTGACCGTGGTGTTTACTTGCTCCTGCACCGCGCTGCGTCCGGGGGCATCGCCGTCCAGGCGCGTGTTGATCACTGCCAGTTGGCCGCCGTCGCTGAGCGGCAGGTAGGTCAGCAGCAAGGCCGGCTTGGGTTGGAACTGGCGGCTGAGGATATTGGCCTCGGATGCCGGCAATTGCAGGCGTTCGGCGTGTTCGATCTGGTAGCGGCTGAGGGTCGCCAATTTGCGGCCGACACTGCCGAAGATATGCAGGTTTGGCACAAAGTCGGCTTTCCAGTCGAACGTCTGGGCACTGCACGGGTAGAGGTCGACCAGGCGTTCCTGCAAAAGGGCGAGCTGGTCTTGGTAGTGGGAAGGCTTGGCGTTTTCGTCGAGTTCCTGCAGCAGCAGGATGTCGGGTTGTTCGTCGCGAATCACCCGCGCCACTTCGTCGAGGCTGGCGGCCATGTCTTCAACCGTGGGGCGATCATCGGGGCCGCTGCCGTCGGCGGTGTCGTACCAGAACACGTAGTTCTTGCCGGCCAGGTATTGCACGTTCCAGGTCATGACCTTGAGCGCCTGCCCCGGCAGCAAGGTCGGCGCACGCGGGGCGACGCAGCTCACCGGCAGGGTTTCCTTGGCCTCGGGGCGCCAGGTCAAGCTGTAGATCAAGGCCGTCAGCAGGCCCGCGACGATCAGCAGGCCCAGCAGGGTGATGCGCAATAAACGGGTCATCGGCTCGGCTTATAGCGTTTCAAGAGTGGTGCGGAGCATATCACCGCGCGTCGGCATCGCCACCGATCAACATGAATAAACGGAACAGCACCACGCTGGTAAACAGTTGAAGGAAGCTGTGGGCGCTGTCCATCAATAGGCCCAGCAGCGGCGCCGGTTCTGGATAGGCTGCCACGCTGGCGCCTTTGAGCAGCCACAACGGTGTCATCACGCACAGCAGGCACACCAGGATTCGCCAGAAATGCCCACGGGTCAGGCGGAAGCTTTCCTTCATGGCCTCCAGCGCCGGCATGCCGCGCAGCACCAGCAAGTATTCGGCGAACGCCAGCACCACCATCAGCCACAGGCCCGGCAGGAAATACAGCGACAGCCCCAGCAGAATCAGCAGCGTGCTCATGGCCGTCAGCAGGGCGAAGCGCGGCCACAGGGTCAGGGCCATGGCCCATACGTCCTGGGTGCGCGGCGACTCGCCACGGGTGCGGGCATCCAGGAACAGAATCAACGCGCCGGTGTACAGCGGGTAGACCAGCAACCCCACCACCACGCTGTAACCGGGGAACGCGTCCGGGCCGACCATGTGGTTGAGCACCTGTTGCAGCAGGGCTTCGAGAATCACCAGCGGCAAACATAGCTGGACGATGGCGCCCAGGTTGTGTCGGGTGAAACGCAAGGAGTCGCGCAATACGTCTAACGGATTCATCAAGTTCATCGCAGGCCTGAAAGCAAGGGCAACACTTTAACCGATCAAGGCTGGCGGTACGCAAACGTAAACCTTGAGTAAAGACCATTGAAACAACTCGTAACACCCCCATAACTGAGACAGCGCCTGATTAAAGGCGAGACCACGATTTTTCTACCGGCAATCTAACGAGGTCGCCATGAACAGCGAAGAGCAAACCCTGATCGATGGACTGTTTTCACGGTTGCAGCAAGCCGAAACGGACTCAGCCCCCCGCGACGCCCAGGCCGAAGCGCGGATCAAGGAGCACATGACTCGCCAACCGGCGGCCGGGTATTACATGACCCAGTCGATCCTGGTGCAGGAACACGCGCTCAAGACACTCGACGCGCAGAACAAACAACAGGCGCAGCAAATCCAGCAATTGCAGGAGGAGTTGCAACGGGCCAAATCCGCGCAACCCACCGCTTCGGGTGGCGGTGGTTTCTTGTCGAGCATCTTTGGCGGAGGCGGTTCACGTGATTCGCAACCGGCACAGAGCGCGCCGGCCTCTTCCGGCGGCGGCTGGCGTGAACCGGCGCGGCCTTTCTTTGGCCAGCCTGCGTCGCAGCAAAACTACGGCGCCCCGCAGCAGAATTATCAACAGCCACAGCAAGCGCCAGCCGCTCCAATGGGCAGTGGTTTCCTCGGTGGCGCGTTGAAAACTGCTGCCGGTGTGGCCGGTGGTGTGATGTTGGCAGAGGGCATCAGCAGCCTGTTCAACCACAGCTCGCAACAGCCGCAAGTCGTCGAGGAAATCATCCGCGAAGAGCCCGCGCCTGCCAGTGACAGCGGCAACTGGGGCAACGATGACCAGAAGTTTGCCGGCAATGACAACTGGGGCAACGACAACGCCTCGGACAGCTTTGCCGACAGCGATTACTCCGACGATTCTTCTTCCTTCGGCGACGACGATTCCTTCGTCTGACGCACCTTGACCGGGGTGCTTCGTCGCCCCGGTCTGATTTTTCCCGGAAACGTTCTCGCGGCTGGCATACTGGCAGCCTTTCCGGGCGCTGGCGCCTGGCTGTCATGAGGAAGTGCGGTGAAGAAAATTGCAGTGTTCGCCGATGTGCAAAACCTCTACTACACCGTCCGCCAGGCCTATGGTTGCCACTTCAACTACGCCGCCCTGTGGGCTGACATCAGCTCGCGGGGGCAGATTGTCGAGGCCTATGCGTACGCCATCGACCGCGGCGACAGCAAGCAGCAGCAATTCCAGCAGATCCTGCGCAACCTGGGCTTTACGGTAAAACTCAAACCCTACATCCAGCGCAGCGACGGCTCGGCCAAGGGCGACTGGGACGTGGGCATCACCCTCGACATCATGGACGCCGCCGACCACGTCGACGAAATCGTGCTGGCCTCCGGCGACGGTGATTTCGACATGCTGCTCGACCGCATCATCCACAAGCACGGCGTTGAAGCCGTGGCTTACGGCGTGCCGGGGCTGACGGCCAACTCACTGATCCGCGCTGCCAGTCGCTACGTACCCATCGAAGGCGCGTTGCTGCTCAAATAAGCGCTGCGGCTTAATACATTGTTAGACGGAGTTGGAACAGGTTGGAACGTATAGCGGTCATCGACTTTGAAACCACCGGCATCACCCCGAGCAGCCACTGCCGCGCTACGGAAATCGCCGTGGTTATCCTGGAACGCGGCCAGATCGTGGACCGCTACCAGAGCCTGATGAACGCCGGGGTACGCGTCCCCGGTTTTATCGAACAACTCACCGGCATCAGCAACGCCATGCTGCGCAGCGCACCGCCGGCTGAGCGGGTTATGAATGAAGTCAATGAATTCGTCGGCACCACGCCCTTGATGGCGCACAATGCCGCGTTCGACCAGAAGTTCTGGGACTACGAACTGGGCTTGATCCGCCGCACCCGCCTGCAGAAATTTGCTTGTTCGCTACTGCTGGCTCGCCGGTTGATGCCCACCGCGCCCAACCACAAACTCGGCACGCTCAACGCCTTCGCCCAACTGCCCCACACCGGCAAGGCTCACCGGGCGATGGCGGATGCGGAGATGGCCGCCAACCTGACCGCGCACCTGGCCCAGCAACTGCGCGGCACCCACGGCCTGCGCGAACTGTCCCATGAGTTGCTGTGCACCTTGCAAAAAGTGCCGGCGGCGAAGATCAATGAGCACCTGAAGAAACATCGCGGGTTCTGATCCGCCTTTGTAGTGAGCGGGCTTGCCCCGCGCTGGGCCCCAAAACCTGGCACCGAGTGCTAACTGAAAAATCGCGGCGGCCTTATTGGGGCTGCTTCGCAGCCCAGCGCGGGGCAAGCCCGCTCACTACAGCGCCCGATCCACCACCCCGTGGTTGACCGCGTGCAGTCCAGGTAACTCGGTTCATTGTGGGAGCCGGGCTTGCCCGCGATGGCGGTGGGTCAGCCGCCACTCTTCCCGACCCCCTCCAACTGCCCCAACGGCACCCGCCGCTCTATCGCGCTCGACAAAATGATCGAGGTCTTGCTGAACCCGAACTTCGCCACCCGATTAATCAGGTTTTCCAGCTCCGGCATGGTGCCCACTGCCGCTTGCATGATCACGCACGGATCACCCGTTACCCGATGGCACTCGGTCAGCTCAGGGATCTGCGCCAAGGCGTCGTAGGTCTTTTGGCTGCCGTGGTTAGTCAGCCGCAACTCCATCACGCATTGAATTGGCAAGCCGACTTTGGACAGGTCCACCTTGGCCTGATAACCGGTGATCACGCCACTGGCCTCAAGCTTCGCCACTCGCTCAGCGACGGCGGGGGCGGAGAGGTTTACCTTGCGGGCGAGTTGCGCGTAGGAGGCGCGGCCGTCTTCGAGCAGGGCGCTGAGGAGCAGGCGGTCGTATTTGTCCATGATAAGGCTCCGGTAACGCGTGGCTTTCGAAAGCATGGCTTATAGCGCTGATTACCATGCTTTGAAAAGTGTATGGGCGGTTTAAACAGGTTTTGTAACTTATGTTTATCGACCTGCTTTTTTAGAATAAGCCTCCCTACATCTGCCATAGAGCTGCCCAATGCCTGGCCCACGTCGCTTTCCCTTACCGTTGATCGCCGCCTTTTTTGCGTTGTATGTGATCTGGGGGTCTACCTACCTAGTGATCCGGATTGGTGTGGAGTACTGGCCGCCGTTGATGTTGGGTGGGATTCGCTTTTTGCTGGCGGGCGCGGCGATGTATGGCTATTTACGCTGGAGCGGGGCGCCGGCGCCGACTTGGGAGCAGTGGAAGGCCGCCGCCAAAATCGGCATTTTGCTGCTGACTTTCGGCAACGGCGCGGTGACGTTGGCCGAACACTCGGGTGTGTCGTCCGGCGTTGCCGCACTGGCCGTGGCAACGGTGCCGTTGTTCACCTTGCTCTGTGGCTATTTCTGGGGCGCGCGTAATACCCGACTGGAATGGGCCGGGGTGGTCCTGGGGATTATCGGCATCGCCATGCTCAACATGGGCAGCACGTTGCAATCGAGCCCAACGGGCGCTGCCTTGTTGTTATTTGCTGCCGCTTCGTGGGCATTTGGTTCGGTGTGGAGCCGGCGCTTGCCGCTGCCTCAAGGGGCCATGGCCAGTGCCGCAGAAATGTTGGTGGCCGGCGTCACGTTGTTGATCGGCAGCGCGTTGACCGGTGAACGCCTGCAGGCTATGCCACCGCTGGAAGGTTGGCTGGCCCTGGCTTATCTGGCTGTATTCGGTTCGATCATCGCCTTTAACGCTTATATGTACCTGCTCAAGCATGTACGCCCGGCGGCGGCTACCAGCTATGCCTACGTCAACCCGGCGGTGGCGGTGTTGTTGGGGATCGTATTCGTGGGCGAGACCATCGGCATGGAAGAAGCCCTGGCCATGTTGGTGATTATCAGCGCGGTGCTATTGATCAGCCTGCCCCAGTGGCGCAAGCCGAGGCCGGAAATAAGGTAAACTGCGGCGCATTACGCCCTTGCGCTGAATTTTTCCTACGGTAAATACATGACTTTCGCCACCCTTGGCCTGATCGAACCCTTGCTGCGCGCCCTTGAGACGCTTGGCTACCAGACCCCGACGCCGGTGCAGGCGCAAGCCATTCCGGCGGTGCTGGCCGGTCGCGACCTGATGGCCGCGGCCCAGACCGGCACCGGCAAGACCGCCGGTTTCGCCGTGCCGCTGCTGCAACTGTTGACGATGGAAGGGCCGAAAGTCGCTGCCAACTCGGCGCGTGCGCTGATCCTGTGCCCAACCCGCGAGCTCGCCGAACAGGTTCACGCCAGCGTTGCCGAGTACGCGCAAAACCTGCCGCTGACCACTTACGCCGTGTACGGCGGCGTGAGCATCAACCCGCAGATGATGAAGCTGCGCAAAGGCGTCGACATCCTGGTCGCTACGCCTGGCCGCCTGATTGACCTGTTCCGCCAGAACGCGCTGAAACTCAACCAGCTGCAAACCCTGGTGCTGGATGAAGCCGACCGCATGCTCGACCTGGGCTTCTCCGAAGAGCTTGCCAACATTTATCGCATGCTGCCGAAAAAGCGCCAGACCCTGCTGTTCTCCGCCACCTTTTCCGACGAGATCCGCACGCTGGCCGGTCAGATGCTCAACGACCCGCTGACCATCGAAGTCAGCCCGCGCAACGTCGCCGCCAACACCGTGAAGCAATGGGTGGTGCCGGTGGACAAGAAGCGTAAGGCTGAGCTGTTTGTGCACCTGATGCGCAAAGGCCGTTGGAAGCAGGTGCTGGTGTTCGCCAAGACCCGTAACGGCGTGGATGCGCTGGTGGATAAGTTGCAAGGCCTGGGCATCAATGCCGACGGCATCCATGGCGACAAGCCGCAAGCCACCCGTCAACGTGCGCTGGACCGTTTTAAATCGAGTGATGTGCAGATCCTGGTGGCTACCGATGTGGCGGCCCGTGGCCTGGACATCGAAGACCTGCCGCTGGTGGTCAACTTTGACCTGCCGATTGTGGCCGAGGATTACATTCACCGCATCGGCCGCACCGGGCGTGCGGGCAATAACGGTGAAGCGATTTCCCTGGTGTGCGCCGATGAAGTGAACATGCTGTCGGCCATTGAGATGCTGACGCGTCAGACGCTGAACCGGCATATGGAGCAGGATTTCGAACCGGAGCACCGCGTGCCGGACACCGATGCCAGCGGGCAAGTGGTGAAGAAGCCGAAAAAACCGAAGAAGCCTAAAACGTCGGGGGGTGGCGGTAAGCGCAACCTGGGTAAGTGGGTGGACAGTGGGGATGCGGCGCCGGTGGAGCCTTCGATCAAGCCGGTGCGCAAGGTGCCTGTGTTTAATACTGGGCCGCGTAAGAAGAAGTGATTTTGCGGCGTTGCTGATGGCCTCATCGCAGGCAAGCCAGCTCCCACATTTGACGGTGTTCACACATCAAAATGTGGGCGCTGGCTTGCCTGCGATGGCGGCTCTAGATTCACCACACATCTCAGCGGTTAAGCCATTCCAACATGCCACGCCCAGCCGCCTGCCCGCTGGCAAAGCATCCCGTCAGTAGGTAGCCCCCCGTCGGCGCTTCCCAATCCAGCATCTCCCCCGCACAAAACACCCCCGGCAATTGCTTGAGCATCAAGCGCTCATCCAACGCCTCAAACGGCACGCCGCCTGCCGTGCTGATCGCCTCATCCATCGGTCGCGTCTTCACCAGCGTCAACGGCAGCGCCTTGATAGCCACCGCCAGTTGCGCCGGATCGTTGAAGTGCTCTGCCGGTGCCAACTCACGCAACAGCGCCGCTTTCACCCCATCCAACCCCAACTGACTGTGCAAATGCTTGCTCATCGAGCGCGAGCCACGTGGCTTGGCCAAGGCAGCCTGGACCTTATCCAGCGGTTTGCTCGGCAACAGGTCGATGTGCACCGTGGCCGAACCGTCGCGGTTGATCGCTTCGCGAATCGGCGCCGACAGTGCGTAGATCAAACTGCCCTCAATGCCGGTGGCAGTGACCACACATTCCCCTAACCGAGGCTTGTCATCCCCCAAGCCGATGGCGACGTTTTTCAACGGCGCACCGGCGAATTTACTGACCATCAATTCGCTCCAGGCCGATACCTCGAAGCCGCAATTGCTGGGTTGCAGGGGGGCGCAAGGCACGCCTTTGTCGTCCAGCAGCTTGAGCCAGGCACCGTCGGAACCCAGGCGCGACCAACTGCCGCCGCCGAGGGCCAGCAGCACGGCATCGCTGTGAACAACTTTCTCGCCCTCCGGGCTGTGGATAAGTAAATCACCCTCTGCATTCCATCCGGTCCAGCGATGGCGGGTGTGGATAACCACGCCCTGATCGCGCAGGCGCTTGAGCCAGGCGCGCAGCAGTGGGGCGGCTTTCATATCCGTAGGAAATACGCGGCCGGAGGTGCCGACAAAGGTTTCGATGCCCAAGCCATGAATCCATTCGCACAACGCTTCGGCACCAAACCCACGCAACAAGGGCGCCATATGCGGCGCGCGCTCGGCGTAACGTGACAGGAACGCCGGGTACGCCTCGGAATGGGTGATGTTCATGCCGCCCACGCCGGCCAGCAGGAACTTGCGCCCCACCGAGGGCATGCCGTCGTACAGGTCCACGCGCACGCCTGCCTGGCTCAAGACTTCAGCAGCCATCAGCCCGGTAGGGCCGCCGCCGATAATGGCAACGTGAAGAGCAGGGGTCTGAGGCATGGGCTGGGCTACGGTCGCTGAATAGGCCGAGCATTCTACCCGAGGACGGCGCAACTGCCTGATCAAAAAATGTACAACTTCCTACAGGCCAGACCGCTTCTGGCTTTCAGGTGCTTACGCTCAAGTTATCCACAGGTGGTTCCACAGGCATTGTGGGTAACGCCCACGGTTCAATGACAACCTGATGACGTCCACACCCGTTGCGCACTGTGGTGGAGGATGCCGTGGCGGCGGGCGAGGGCCGGGCGGTCCTTGCTGTAGCCGCCGCCGATCACGCCCATCACCGGGATGTCGCGGCCCAGGCAGTGGCGCATGACGCTTTCGTCGCGGGCGGCGACGCCTTGGTCTGTCAGCTTGAGGTAACCGAGGGCGTCGTCTTTATGTACATCGACGCCCGCGTCGTACAACACCAAGTCCGGTTGATAGAGCGGCAACAGGTAGTTAAGGGCGTCGTCCACCACCTTGAGGTAATCGGCATCGCCCATGCCCATCGGCAGCGGAATGTCCCAGTCGCTCTGGGCTTTGCGCGCCGGGAAGTTCTTTTCACAGTGCAGCGACACGGTGATGGCGTCCGGCGTGTCGTGGAGGATGCGCGCGGTGCCGTCACCCTGGTGCACGTCGCAGTCGAAGATCAGCACGCGGTTGACCCGGCCGCTGGCCAGCAGGTAATGGCTGATCACGGCCAGGTCATTGAAGATGCAAAAACCGGCCGGGTAATCGTAATGCGCGTGATGGGTGCCACCGGCCAGGTGGCAGGCCAGGCCGTGTTCCAACGCCTGTTCCGCCGCCAGGATAGAGCCGCCGACTGCACGCACGGTGCGCCGGGCCAAGGCTTCGCTCCAAGGCAGGCCGAGGCGCCGTTGGTCTTCGCGGGACAACTCGCCGCTCATATAGCGCTCGATATACCCAGCGTCATGGGCCAGGGCCAGAATCTGCGGTGGGCACAGTGGCGGGCGCAGCAGTTGGCTGTCCTCGGTCAGGCCGCTGTCTACCAGGTGGTCGCGCAACAGGCGGAATTTGTCCATGGGGAAGCGATGGTCCGCCGGGAACTCGGGGCTGTAGTCATCGTGGTAGATCAATGGCAAAGGCATGGGATTTTCTGACGGGAACCTGCGACGGATCTTACCAGCGCTGTACACTCAAGCACATGGCAAGGGAGGGGACCCATGGAGCCGATACTCGAATTGGAAAGCGCACGGCTGGTGCTGCGCCAATGGCGCGACAGCGACCTGCTGGAGTTTGCGCGCATGTGCGCCGACTCGCAGGTGATGCGCTATTTCCCGGCTAAATTGAGCCACCTGGAAAGCGCCGCGCTGATTGGCCGTATTCGCGGTCACTTTGCCGAATATGGCTTCGGTTTCTGGGCCTTGGAGCGCAAAGACACCGGCGAATTCATCGGCTTGACCGGGCTGCAGCATGTCAGCTTTGAGGCAGGGTTCACCCCGGCTGTGGAGATCGGCTGGCGCCTGGCCCGCGAACACTGGGGTCTGGGTTACGCCAGCGAGGCGGCTTGGACAGCACTGCGCTGCGGTTTCGACCGCTTGCAGCTGGACGAAATCATTGCCTTCACCACGGAATCCAATCTGCCATCACAAAAAGTCATGCAGGCCATCGGTATGCATTACGATCCCCAGGCAGATTTTGAACACCCCAAGGTCGCAGCCGATGACCCGCTGCGCCATCATGTTTTGTATCGCATCACCCGCGCCCAATGGTTGGACACGCTGCACGGATAAGCAGCCCGGAATGCCCTATCGATTGTTGTAGGAGTTGCTCTATGAGCCAAGTATTGGAAGATCTGGTGGACTTGCTGACCCTGGAGCCGATCGAGGAAAACCTCTTTCGCGGCCGCAGCCAGGACCTGGGTTTTCGCCAACTGTTCGGCGGCCAGGTGCTCGGCCAATCGCTGTCGGCCGCGAGCCAGACCGTAGAAGAAGCGCGGCACGTGCATTCCCTGCATGGTTACTTCCTGCGTCCTGGTGATGCGGCGTTGCCGGTGGTGTATTCGGTGGACCGCGTGCGCGACGGCGGCAGTTTCAGCACACGCCGGGTGACGGCGATTCAGAAGGGCCACCCGATCTTCACCTGTACCACCTCGTTCCAGTACGACGAACAAGGCTTCGACCATCAGACCACCATGCCCGTAGTGGTCGGCCCGGAAAACTTGCCGTCCGAGCTTGAGCTGACCAAACAGCGTGCGCACTTGATCCCCGAGCATATGCGCGACAAGTTGCTGTGCCCCAAGCCGATCGAAGTGCGCCCGGTCACCGAAAAAGACCCGTTCAACCCGCAGCCATCCGACCCGGTCAAGTACGTGTGGTTTCGTGCCGACGGCGCGTTGGCCGACGCGCCGGCGCTGCATAAGTACCTGCTGGCCTACGCCTCTGACTTCGGCCTGTTGACCACCTCGTTGCTGCCCCATGGCAAGACCGTGTGGCAGAAAGACATGCAGGTCGCCAGCCTCGACCATGCGCTGTGGTTTCACGCTGACCTGCGCGCCGATGACTGGTTGCTGTACGCCATGGACAGCCCGTGGGCCGGCAATTCCCGTGGGTTCTCCCGGGGCAGCGTGTACAACCGCGCCGGGCAACTGGTGGCCTCGGTGACCCAGGAAGGCTTGATTCGTCATCGCAAGGACTGGGCATGAGCCTGGCGGACGTTAAGCACTGGGTGTTCGACATGGATGGCACGCTGACGGTGGCCGTGCATGATTTTGCGGCCATTCGCGTGGCCCTGGAGATCCCGCCCGAGGACGATATTCTCACGCATCTGGCGGCGTTGCCCGCGGATGAGGCGGCGGCCAAGCATGCCTGGCTGCTGGAGCATGAGCGCGAGTTGGCGCTGGGTTCGGTCGCCGCAGATGGCGCGGTTGAGTTGGTGCGCGAACTGGCCGGGCGGGGTTATCGGCTGGGCATCCTGACCCGCAATGCGCAGGAGTTGGCCCACGTTACGTTGGAGGCGATCGGCCTGGCGGACTGTTTTGCCATCGAGGATGTGCTGGGGCGTGATGATGCGCCGCCGAAGCCGGACCCGGGTGGTTTGCTGAAACTGGCGGTAGCCTGGGATGTCGCGCCGAGCGAGATGGTGATGGTCGGCGATTACCGCTTCGACCTGGATTGTGGCCGAGCGGCAGGTGCGCGGACGGTGTTGGTTAACGTGCCGGAAAACCCGTGGCCGGAGTTGGCGGATTGGCATGCCGAGGATTGCGCGGCGCTGCGCCGGATGATCCAGCCCAGACAATAGAGATCAAATGTGGGCTTCTTCAGGGGGGGTTATTGGAACAGTACCTTCTGGCCCTCCGGCGACGTAAACATCCCATCCCCGTTATGCCCCACTCCAGGCACTTCCACCAACCTGTGGCCCAACTGCGGATGCCGCTGCTGGAGGTAGTCAAAATAGTTGTGCCCGCGAATCAGGCGATACGCGCCTTGGGTCTCGGCTTCACAGCTTTTATCCAGTGCTGGGTGGTTTGGGTCGGTGTCCTGCTGGCCCAGTAGATAGGTAACGTTGCGTGACACGTAAACCCGCTCAAGCTGTTCGGCACTCTGGCCCTTGGCGTAGGCCGGCAAGTGTTGCATGCCATATTTCCAGTCGTCGAAGCCTGGGCAGTTGGCCGCGTCGAACTTCAGCGGGCGCTGTGGGCTGAAGTAGGCGTAGGAAGACGGATTGGCCACCACATAGCGCAAGCGGATGCCTTCGGTCAGGAGGGTAGGGTGTTCGTGCCCGGTGAGGGCGAAACGCTGCACCACTTGGCCGCCGCCGGAGTGGCCAGCCACCACAATTTCTTTCAGCGCCGGGAACAGCGTGCGATTGCCCAGGTGCTTGATGATCTGGTCGAGGGCGCCGTACGAGCTGACCTGGCCAGGGCCGGTCGAGGACTCGCCGGCCATCCAATCATTGCCCTTCCAGCGCAGTACCTGGTTGTCCAGGTGGTTGCGCTTCACGTCGAACTCATTCAGAAACTGCGGCGCTATCACCAGTGTATGGGCAGCTTGGCCTGCGTGTTCGGCGGCGTCTTCACCGCTTTGCAGGTAAGTCTGCGCGTTACGCAGGCGACCATGCACGATGATCAACGCACGGGTGACCTGGGGCAGCGGCTGGCGCCAGTCCTGGCTCAAGCCGAGGCTGAGGTCACCGGCATCCAGATGAAAACGATCGGGACTGACGACTTTGACGCCATGTTCGGCGGCCAAGGTGGTAAAGCAGGTCAACATCAACCCCAGCAGCAATCCCAATCGTTTATTCATCTAGAGACTCTTGGCCGTAAACGTATCGCATTGATTGATCTGGCCCTGGGCGAAGCCAGTCTTGAACCAGCGTACCCGCTGTGCCGAGGTGCCGTGGGTAAACGAGTCCGGTACTACACGGCCCTGACCCTGTTGCTGCAAGCGGTCGTCGCCAATCGCGTTGGCCGCATTCAGCGCTTCTTCAATGTCGCCGGGCTCCAGCCAGTTCAAGCGCTTTTGCGCACGGTTGGCCCACACCCCGGCGAAGCAGTCGGCTTGCAGTTCCTGACGGACCAGCAGGCCTCCGTCGCCTTCCATTTGCCGGCCCTGTTGGCGCGCGGCCTGGATTTTCGACGAGATGCCGAGCAACGTCTGCACGTGGTGCCCGACTTCGTGGGCGATCACATACGCCTGGGCAAAGTCGCCGGCGGCCTGGAAACGTTGCGACATTTCCCGGAAAAACTCCAGGTCCAGGTACACCTGCTGGTCAGCCGGGCAATAAAACGGACCGCTGGCCGAGGTGGCGCCACCGCAGGCCGAATTCACCCGGCCACGGAACAGGATCAGTTTCGGATTCTTGTAGGCCAACCCGTTTTCCTGGAACACCTGGCCCCAGGTGTCTTCGGTATCGCCCAGGACGGCCCGCACAAAATCGGCTTGCTCATCGTTGGCCGGCGGCGCCTGGCGCGATTGGGTGCTCACTGACGGTGCCTGTTCCATCTGGCCGGTCAACTGACCGAGGATCTGCATCGGGTCCTGGCCGGTCAGCCAGCCGATGCCGACGATCAGCACAATCGCCGTCAGGCTCAGGCCTTTGCCGCCACCAAAGCGCATGCCGCCCCCATCGCCGCCGCCGTCACTGCGGGCATCCACCACGTTGTCGCTGCGTCGGCCTTTTTTCCATAGCATGTGGGCAATCCTCTGGGTGATGACAGTGTTTGATTATGGTCGTTATTAGCGGCAATAGCCTTCGCCGGTATCGACAATCAGGCAGTCCTTTTTATCCGCGAGCCATTTCAGCCCGGTGGCGGCACCGTCGCCAGCCCGCAATAGCTGTGGACCGTCGGGGCGGGTGAAGGCGATGCCGTCTTCGGCGGCTTCACCCTTGAAGGTGCCCGAGTCATCGGCGTCCAGGCCGTATTGCATGGTGAGGATGTAATGACCACGGCCAATGCTGTCGTCCTTGGCGATGGTCAGGTTGAGGCCTTCGACGCCGATCCACTTGCCGACCCATTTGTCGGTGGGCGGGGTCTCTGGCACCAGGGTGGCCTGCACCGAAGCCGGGGCAGGTTTGGGTGCTTCCTTTGCTTCCTGATTGCAAGCGGTGAGCAGGGCAAGGGCAGACAGAACAAAGAAGGTTTTTTTCATAGCGGCAGGGCCTTGGTTAAAAAGTGTGCAACACGGCAATCAACGTGCAGCGTTGGACTCGAATCCCGTGATTTAGTGCGCTGTTCGCACGGTGTTTGGTTATGCTCTTGGGGCAGACTCCGGCCCGGCTGCTAGATTACCGGGTTGAGCGCTATTTCATTCAGTGCTCCGTGTTCAGCCCGTCACGCAAGAGAATTCAATGACCGTCAGTACTCCTCTATCCGGCGTCAACCATCCTTTCAAGGGCATCCTGCTGATTGTGCTGGCGACGTTCCTGTTCTCCAGCCACGACGCCTTGTCCAAATACCTGGCGGGGTTCTACCCCGTCGTGATGGTGGTGTGGGCGCGTTACCTGGTGCATACCTTGTTGATGGCCGGCATCTTCCTGCCGCAATCAGGCCTGCGTGTATTGCGCAGTAAACGACCGGGGATGCAGGTGGTGCGGGCGCTGTGCCTGCTGGGCACCAGCCTGTTTTTCACTGCGGCGCTGCATTACATCCCGCTGGCGGAAGCCACGGCGGTGAACTTCCTCGCGCCGATCCTGGTGACGGCGCTCTCGGTGCCTCTGCTCGGCGAGCACGTGACGCGCGGCCAGTGGCTGGCGGTCATCTGCGGGTTTGTCGGCGTGCTGATCATTATCCACCCCGGCGGCGAGCTGTTTACCCCGGCCGTATTGCTGCCGCTGTGTTCGGCGCTGTTCTTCTGCTTCTACCAACTGCTCACGCGCATCCTGAGTAAATTCGACACCCCCACCACCAGCAACTTTTTCGCCGGCCTGTGCAATACCTTGGTGATGAGTGCGATGGTGCCGTTCTTCTGGCAGGTCCCGACGCTGTGGCATGGCGTGTTGATGCTGGCCCTGGGTACCTGCGGGATGACTGCGCACTTGATGCTGACCCAGGCGTTCCGCTTCGCGGCGCCGGCCTTGTTGGCGCCGTTCGGCTATTGCCAGATCGTATTCGCGGGGTTGTTGGGCTGGCTGGTGTTCAACCATAGCCCCGACTTGACCACGGTGGTCGGCATCGGGGTGATCTGCATGAGCGGGCTGGCCGCTGCCTGGCAGCAGCGGCGCAGGTAGATCAGACGTCTACGGTAGGAATCTTGCGCGGCGCCATGAAGTACATCCAGGTCAGCGCAATGAAGTACATCGCCGGGATCAGCGTGAACAACACGGTGTAGTTATTGTTGGTCACGGTAAGGATGTGGCCGACGATCTGAGTCATGAACATGCCGCCGATGGCCGCGCACATGCCGCCGAAACCAAACACCGTGCTCATCATGTGCTTGGGCGTGTAGTCCATCACCAGGCTCCAGATGTTGGCAGTCCAGGCCTGATGCGCGCCAATCGCCAGGGAGATGGCAAACACGGCGACCCACAGCTGGCTGGAGCCGGCAGCCATGATCACGCCGACGATGCAGCAGGCAAACAGCAGCATCGACAGCAGCCGCGCCTTGATCGAGTTCATGCCACGGCCGATCAGGAACGACGACAGAATCCCGCCTCCCACGCTGCCGAAGTCGGCGGTCAGGTAAATGATGATCAGCGGGATGCCCATCTGGGTGACGTTGATGCCCAGGTTGTATTGCTGGTTCAGGAACGGCGGCAGCCAGTACAGGTAGAACCAGAACACTGGCGCGGTCAGCGCATAGGCGATGGCGAAGGCCCAGGTGCCGCGCATGCGCAGGATGCGGCTGAAGGGTACGCCGGGTTGTTCCGGTTCGACTTCCCGTTGCACGTAGTCCAATTCGGATTGTTTAACCGTCGGATGGTCTTCCGGGTTGTAGTACTTCAAACCCCAGAACACTAGCCAGATCGCGCCCAGTGACGCCATGCACAGGAACGCTGCCTGCCAGCCCCACACGTGCAGGATCAACGGCAACAGCATCGGTGTCATCATCGCGCCCACGTTGGTGCCGGCGTTGAAGATACCGGTCGCCACCGCACGCTCACCGGCCGGGAACCACAGGCGCGTGGTTTTGACGCACGCCGGGTAGTTGGCGGCTTCGGTCAGCCCGAGGATGAAGCGGCACACCATAAAGCCGACCGCCGAAGTGGCCAGGCCGTGGGCGCCCGTCGCCAGGCTCCACAGCAATACCGCGCAGAAGAACACGCGTTTCACGCCCACGCGGTCGATCAGTCGGCCCTGCAGCACAAAGCCGATGGCGTAGCCGACCTGGAACCAGAAGTTGATGTTGGCGTAGTCCATCGCCGTCCAACTCATCTCTTTGGCGAGGATCGGCTGCATGACGCCCAGCGCGGCGCGGTCGATGTAGTTCAGGGTGGTGGCGAAAAACACCAGGGCCAACATGCCCCAGCGCGTTTTGCCCACGGCCACGGCGCCGCGGATCTTGTCGCCGATGCCGGCGTGCGGGGTGCCTGGGCGCGCGGCCAGGGCGGAATTTTGCAGAGGCATGAGGTCGTACCCGTTTTTTGAAATTTTTATGGTGTGTTCTGGGTCTGTTGCGTCATCGATGGTGCGCAGTGGCTAAAAAATCGTCAATTCGCCAAACCGGCATAGTGTTCGATAATCGCACCAAAAACTAACCGGTTCGTACATTTTAATTGCTGCGTGTAGGCTGGGGGCGAATAATTTGCTGCAAACAACAATTGCCGGGAGTCGCCCATGCAACGTTCCATCGCCACTGTTTCCTTGAGCGGCACCCTGCCGGAAAAGCTCGAAGCCATTGCCGCCGCCGGGTTTGATGGGGTCGAAATCTTCGAGAACGACTTGTTGTACTACGACGGCAGCTCCCGTGAAGTCAGGCAGATGTGCGCCGACCTCGGCATTGCCATCACCTTATTCCAGCCGTTTCGCGACTTTGAAGGTTGCCGCCGTGACAGGCTGGCGCGCAACCTGGAACGCGCCGAGCGTAAGTTCGACTTGATGCAAGAGCTGGGCACCGACCTGGTGCTAGTGTGCAGCAATGCGTCGGCCGACTGTGTAGGTGACGAGCGCATTTTACTCGATGACCTGAGCCTGTTGGCCGAACACGCCGGCCGCCGAGGCCTGCGCATCGGCTATGAAGCCCTGGCCTGGGGCAAGCATGTGAACACGTGGCAACAGGTGTGGAACCTGGTGCGTCAGGTTGATCACCCAAACTTGGGCGTACTGCTCGACAGCTTCCACACCCTGTCCCTGAACGGCGACCCGAGTGCCATTGCCGAGATCCCCGGCGACAAGATCTTTTTTGTACAAATGGCCGACGCGCCAATCCTGGCCATGGACGTCCTGGAATGGAGCCGACATTTCCGCTGCTTCCCCGGCCAGGGCGAATTCGACCTAGCGGGGTTCCTCGCGCCGATCATCAAGAGTGGCTACACCGGGCCCCTGTCCCTGGAAATCTTCAACGACGGCTTCCGCGCCGCGCCCACCCGTGCTAATGCGGCGGATGGCCTGCGCTCCTTGCTGTACCTGGAGGAGAAAACCCGCGAACGCCTGAAGCAGGAAGCACCGGCGCAACCGGTCGAGATTTTGTTTGATACCCCGGCCGCCAGCGAATACGACGGTATCGAATTCCTCGAATTCGCTGTCGATGAAAGCCTCGGCGCCAAGCTGACGCACTGGCTGGAACGCCTGGGCTTCGTCAAGGCCGGGCAGCATCGCTCCAAGAGCGTGAGCCTGCTGCGCCAGGGTGATATCAACCTGATCCTCAACTGCGAACCCTATTCTTTTGCCCACAACTTTTTCGAGGCCCACGGGCCGTCGTTGTGTGCCACCGCGATCCGGGTCAAGGACAGCGCCAAGGCGCTGGAGCGCGCGGTGGCCTACAAGGGCCAGCCGTATCGCGGCCTGGTCGGGCCCAACGAGCTGGAGTTGGCGGCGGTGCGCGCACCGGATGGCAGCCTGATTTACCTTGTGGACCCCAGCGAAGGCACGCTGTACGACACCGACTTCAACCTGCAAACCGCTTCGACCACCAGCGGCGGCCTGTTGCGCATTGACCATATGGCGATGGCCCTGCCGGCCGACAGCCTCGACAGTTGGGTGCTGTTCTACAAGAGCCTGCTGGATTTCGAGGCCGATGATGAAGTGGTGCTGCCCGATCCTTACGGCCTGGTGAAAAGCCGCGCATTGCGCAGCCGGTGCAGCTCGATTCGCCTGCCGCTGAACATCTCCGAGAACCGCAATACCGCCATTTCCCATGCCCTGTCGAGCTATCGCGGCTCGGGCGTGCACCACATTGCCTTCGATTGCGCAGATATTTTCGCCGAAGTGAGCCGCGCCAAGGAGGCGGGGGTGCCGCTGCTGGATATCCCGCTCAACTATTACGATGACCTGGCGGCACGTTTCGACTTTGACGAGGAGTTCCTCAGCGAGCTGGCGTATTACAACGTGCTGTACGACCGCGACGCTCAGGGCGGTGAGTTGTTTCACGTGTACACCGAACCCTTTGAAGGGCGGTTTTTCTTCGAGATCATCCAACGCAAGAACGGCTATGCCGGCTACGGTGCGGCCAATGTGGCGGTGCGCTTGGCGGCAATGGCCAAATCGCGCAGCGGTGCGGTTCGCCAGGCGCGTTTATAACGGCAGGCCGGCGCTTTCTTTCAGGCAGCATCGCGGCCCATAATCACGGCCTGCACAACACTGGCCGTGAGCGCACCATGACCTCCGAGGCACCCCGCAAGAGTCGTAAGAACAACCCGGAAAAGACCCGCGAGAACATACTCCAGGAAGCCATTGTGGAGTTTGTCCAGCAGGGCCTTTCCGGCGCTCGCGTGGATGCAATCGCCGAGCGCATCCACACCTCCAAGCGCATGATCTATTACTACTTCGGCAGCAAGGAGCAGTTGTACGTCGAGGTGCTGGAAAAGCTCTACGGCGACATTCGCACCACCGAAACCCAGATGAACCTCACCGCGCTGGAACCGCGCGAGGCGATCCGTCGGCTGGTGGAATTCACCTTTGATCACCACGACCAGAACGTGGATTTCGTGCGCATTGTCAGCATCGAAAATATCCACAATGCCGAGTACGTGAAGCGCTCGGATGCGATCAAGGCGATGAACAGCAACATTCTCGAAGCGCTGGGCGCGACGTTGCGTCGCGGGGCCGAGATGGGGGTGTTTCGCGAGGGGCTGGAGCCGCTGGATGTGCATTTGCTGATCAACTCGTTCAGCTTTTACCGTGTGTCCAACCGCCATACGTTCAGCGAGATCTTTCAGATTGAGTTGTCGGATGAAGCGATTAAACAGCGGCATCGGGACATGATTTGTGACTCGGTGATGCGCTATTTGCAGGCTTGAGTGCGCGCGACTCTCAAGGCTGAAATGCAATCCCTGTGGGAGCGGGCTTGCTCGCGAATGCGGTGGATCAGTTAACACATTGAGTGACTGACACACCGCCTTCGCGAGCAAGCCCGCTCCCACATTTGGATTCGGTTACTACAGTGAAATGTTCATGCTCTGGAAGTGCGCCAACATCCGGTCTGCATCCGGCACCTCCCCACTGAACAACTCAAACGCCTTCACCGCCTGAAACACCGCCATGTTGCCGCCATCCAGCGTGCGGCAGCCCAAGGCGCGGGCGTCGCGCAGCAGCTCGGTCTCGAGTGGGAAATACACGATTTCCGCGACCCATAACTCAGTGCGCAACAGAGCGGCCGGCACCGGTGTGCCGGGCAGCTTGGCCATGCCCATCGGCGTGGTATTGACCACGCCGTCGGCCTCGGCCATCGCGTTCTCCAAGTGGTTGCCGACCTGGGCCCGGCCAGCACCGAAACGTTGCGTGAGGTTATCCACAAGGTCGCGGGCGCGATTGGCGTCCACGTCGAAAATGCTCAACTGCTCCACACCTTCCGCCAACAGCGCGTGGGCCACCGCTGCGCCCGCACCGCCAGCGCCCATCTGCACCACACGTTGGCGCGCCACGTCATTCAAGTTGCGTCGAAATCCTTCGGCGAACCCCAGGCAATCGGTGTTGTGGCCGATGCGTTTGCCGTCCTTGAACACCACTGTATTGACCGCACCGATGCCACGGGCCTCGTCGGACAGTTCATCGAGCAGCGGCAGGATCGCCTGCTTGCAGGGGTAGGTAATGTTCAGCCCGGTGAAGTGCATCAGCTCGGCGGCGTGCAGCAGGTCGGGCAGGGCGTTGATGTCCAAGTGCAAGGGCTCAAGGTCGATCAAGCGATACAGGTAGCGCAGGCCTTGGGCATCACCTTCCTGTTCGTGCAGGGCCGGTGTGCGGGAAGCCTGGATGCCGGCGCCGATCAGGCCAGCGAGGATGTGCGGTTTCATCGGACCGCCCCTTTGAGCAGATGGCTGAAATGTTCCAGGGCCAGGTGGTAGCCATGGCTGCCGAACCCCGCCAGCACCGCCTTGGCGATGGGCGACACAAAGGAGTGGTGGCGGAACGCTTCACGGGCATGCACGTTGGACAGGTGCACCTCGATTACCGGCACTTCACTGGCTACCAGCGCATCGCGAATGGCTACAGAGGTGTGGGTCCAGGCCGCCGGGTTGATCACGATGCCAGCGCAACGGGCGCGGGCGCCGTGGATCCAGTCGAGCAATTCGCCTTCGTGGTTGGTCTGGCGAAATTCGATTTTCAGCCCGAGCTGTTCGGCGCTGCGGCCACACAGCGCCGCGACGTCGGCGAGGGTTTCATGGCCGTAAGTGGCGGGCTCGCGGGTGCCGAGCAGGTTGAGGTTGGGGCCGTTGAGCACCAGCACGATGGGCGGCATTGAGGGTTTCTCCACAGTTCTTGTTAGTTGTGTGGATAAAATGTACTGGTTAGTTAATTTGGTCAATTGATGGCGGCGGATATGTTCGATAATCGAACCGTTAATCAGACCTTTCGTACGGTTGAATCAGATTAGATATCAATTGAAAATCATTCTCGACAACGCTTAAGATGCCGCCTGTTTCCTTAACATTCCAGGGAGTCGGTTTGTCGGACGTGGATCTCAAAGGCCTGTTTCTCAAGCACGCCGATACCCTGCGCGGGTATCTGGCGCGCAAGGTACGGGACCCGCAGTTGGCCGCAGACCTGGTGCAGGAGAGCTTCCTGCGCCTGGCGGAAAAACCGGCCGGCGAGCGCATCGACAACTCCCAGGGCTATCTCTATCGGACGGCGAGCAATCTGCTGATCGACCATATTCGCCAGGAAGCGCGGCGCAAGACAGACTCCGTGCCCCATGAGGCGCTGGCTGAGATTGAAGATGAAGTGGCCGGGTTGGAGGCTCAGGCAATGGCGCAGCAACAGCGACAGGCATTGAAGCAGGCACTGGCGGAGTTGCCGGAGCGCACCCAGCAGATTTTCCGTCTCAACCGCATCGAAGGCATGACCCACGCCCAGGTCGCGCGGCACCTGGACATCTCTGACAGCTCCGTGCAAAAGCACCTGGCCAAGGCCTTGGCCTACGTGATGCAGCGTTTGCAGGACGGCGAGGGCGTGCCATCCGACGAATGAGTTACTGAAATACGCCAGGTCAGACGTCACAGCGTTATATAACGAAAAATTCGAGATTCACACGTGAATAGCCAGGGTCCGCAACAGCACAGCATTACCGAGGCGGCCGCCGAGTGGGCGGTGCGCTTGCACGCCGGTGCCCTGACCGACCAGGAGCAGGCCGAGCTGCGGCATTGGATCGCCTGCGACAGTCGCCACGAAGCGGCACTGCGTTTTGCCGAACAGACGTGGGCGGCATTGGGCGAGGTGCATAAGGAAGAACCGGTGCGTCGCCAGCGGCCCTCCGCAGCCACGCTGCCGGTGCGCCGCTCCACGCGGCGCAGGCCATGGCAACGCGCGGCGGTCGTCGCGCTGGTTGTGGTGGCGGCGGGCGTCGGCTGGGTGCGGGGCCCGGACATGTTGCTGCGCATGCAAGCCGATTACATCACCCAGAAAGGCGAAATGCGCACCGTGCACCTGGCCGATGGCAGCAAGGTCGAGTTGGATTCCGCCAGTGCCATCCGCCTGGACTATGACGGCGTACAACGGCGCATCAGCCTGATCCAGGGCGCGGCGATTTTTGACGTGGCGCCGATGGTGGGCGGGGAAAACCGGCCCTTCGTGGTGCAGAGCGCCGGGGGGCAAACCCGGGCCCTGGGCACGCGGTTTGTGGTGGAGCGCGAGGGCGATAGCCAGGCCTGGGTCGGCATGTTGCAGCACAGTGTCGAGGTTTCCCTGCAAGCCACGCCGAAAAAAGGCGCGGCCGACAGAGTGCTCAAGGAAGGCCAGGCCGCACGCTACAGCCCTCAGGAAGGCATCGTGCCCCTGGATCAATTCGATGTGGAGCGCGCCACCAGTTGGCGACGCGGCGTGTTGATTTTTGATCGCCAGCCCCTGGCGAACGTCATCGAGCAACTCAACCGCTACCGCCCTGGCCGCATCGTGCTGACAGACGCGCAACTGGGCGATCGCGAAGTCAGCGGCGTGTTTCGCCTCGACATGCTCGACACTGCCCTCGCCACCCTCACCCAGGAACTGCAAGTGCAACGCTTGGACCTGGCAGGCCTCAGCCTGATCTATTGAATACCCGGTGGGAGGCCTTCTCCCACCCGCCGAACGCCCCCCTCCTTAAAAAACTTTCGAAAAGTCTTACTGACTTCCTGCGTGCCGCACGTCTTGCTAGGTGAGAAGCATTCTCACAAACAAAAACGCTCAGCGCAGGGAACAACAGAAATGTCAGCACTCAACAAGGGGCGCACCACCGGTAGCCGGTTAGCCCTGGCCATTCACTTGGGCCTGTTCGCGGTAACGGCACCCGTGTATGCCGCGCAGCCGCAGGCAGGTAATGCCGCCCAGCCCGCCGTGTTGATGTTCGATGTTCCTGCGCAACCTCTGGGCGTCGCCGTACTGGCCTTTGCCGACCAAGCCGGCTTGCAAGTGCTGTTTGATAGCCAGCGCCTGCGCGGCTTGAACAGCACCGCACTCAAGGGCCGTTTCAGCGTGCAGGAAGGGCTGGGCCGTTTGCTTGGCGCTGCGCCCGTGGAATACCGCTTCACCAGCGACCGCCAGGTCACCCTCAGCCGCGTCAGCGACGACCATGACGGCGCCATGACGGTGGGTACCACCACCATTACTGGCAACACCCACGGCCAGGCCAGCGACTGGGTGTACCAGAGCCCAAAGTCCGTGGCCGTGATCAGCCGTGACATGATCGATAAACGCCCGCCCCGTCACGCCGCCGACATGCTTGAAGAAACCGCCGGGGTCTACACCGCCGTCAACCAGCGCGACCCTGGGCTGTCGGTGAATATTCGCGGCGTGCAGGACTACGGTCGCGTCAACATGAACATCGACGGCATGCGCCAGAACTTCAACGTCAACGGCCACCAGCAACGCAACGGCACAATGCTGATCGATCCGGAGTTCGTCTCCAGCATCCAGATCGACAAGGGCAGCCAGTCGGGGCAGGGCGGTGCGGCGGTGTTGGGCGGTATTGCGTCGTTCAAGACGTTGGATGCCAGCGAGTTTCTCAAGGACGGCAAAGAATACGGCGGGCGAGTTCGCGCTGGCAGCGGCATCGGTGAACTGGGCAACGGCACCGACTTCAACGGCAGTGGCGTGTTTGCCTTCGGTGATGAGCGCGGCGATGTCATGCTGGGGTACAGCGAGCGCCACTTCGGTAACTACCGTGGCGGCAAGCGCAACGCGGATAACCTGGGCACTAACATGCGGGCCAGAAAGTACGCCCCGGTAGCCTTTGACGACTGGTTGAACAGCGAAGTCGGCGACACCGGCAGCGTGACCCGCTCGCAGATCGTCAAGCTTGGCCTGAACCTGCCCAACGATCAGCGTGTGCAGTTGAGCTACCTGGAAAGCGACGCTGACAGTAACGATGCCTGGGGCTACATCGCCGATGACCTTCAGAGCACCTACTACCTGCGTACCAGCAAAAACAACCTCAACGCAAAAAACGTCGCGCTGGACTACAGCTACAGCCCGGATAACCCGCTGATAGATTTCAAGGCCAAGCTGTATTTCGTCACCACCCAACTGGATCGCGCCAACGCACCCAATACGGCGTCCGTGAGTTCTGGCAACTACACCCCGGGCTACACCGACCATTTCCAGACCGACACTTGGGGCCTGCAAGGCGAAAACACGTCGCGCTTTGACCTGGGCCGCGTAGGGCACTTGAGTTGGAGCTATGGCCTGGAGATGTATCAAGACAGGTTCAAGCCCAGCACCAACAAGGTCGAGTCGAGCAATACGGTCGCCAGCGGTTCATTGCCCTACACCCCCAGTGCAGACCCGGAAGGCAAACGCACCATCGCTAGCCTGTTCAACACCCTCCAATACGACTATGACGATTGGATGACCGTGGATGCCGGCCTGCGTTACGACCGTTATCGGCTGGAGGGCGTTACGGGGATGACGCTCTGGAAGCGCGACCGTTTTTACTCAAGTTCGGTAGGCGCCAAGCGCGTCGAGGACATTTTCGATATTGATCGTGAGCAGGGGCAGTTCTCTCCGACCTTTGGTATCGGCATCAAGCCGGGGCTCGACTGGCTGCAACTGTATACCCGCTGGGGCAAGGGTTGGCGCCCGCCGGCCGTGACGGAAACCTTCATGAGCGGCCGCCCGCACGGTGGCGGTTCGGGTGAGCGCGTGTTTCCCAACCCCTACCTCAAGCCCGAAGAGTCCCGCGATTGGGAAGTGGGGATGAACGTGTTCAAGGAGTCGTTGTTTTTCAATGACGACCGACTGGGCATCAAGGTGGCGTACTTCGACACCAAGATTAAGAACTTCACCTTCCTCAATACCAGCGTGAGTTTGCCGGAAACCTCCGTGGGCGGTTTCAACGGGATCATGGCGTATACCAATAACCTCAATGACACCCGGTTCAGAGGCCTTGAGTACCAATTCAACTACGACATGGGCCGGGCTTACACCAACCTCAGCTACACCCACATGATCGGCACGAATGAGTTCTGCTCGAAGAACTATTACATGGGCGGTGCGAAGAAGAACGGGCCGTCAACCACCGTGATCGAGACGTACGTGCGCCCCAACGGCACGATTGGGCGAAGGCCTGTCACTAAATATGAAGTGCTGGATGACGACGTCGCCAACAGCAAGGAAAGCTGCGGCCGAATCATGGGCAACGCCACTTATACACCGGCGGATCGAGGGTCGGTGACGGTGGGGGCACGCTTCCTGGAGAAGCGCCTGGATACCGGCGTTCGTGTTCGCTACAGCTCCGGTAATGGGGAAAACCTGAATAACCAGGGTTACCAGTTCATCGACCAGGCCATGTGGCCCAAGTACACCGTGTATGACCTCTACGCCAGTTACTGGATGACCGATCAATTGAATATCGCGCTGGCGTTGGAGAACGCCACGGACGAGGCGTATTTCGTCGCCATGGGCGATGCCAACAACCTGAGCCTGGCGCGCGGGCGCACGCTGAGCGGAATGCTCGAATACACATTCTGATCCTGTGCGCAGGCACTGGATCCACCCACGGTTTTGCCCAGGGTTGGGCAAAAAGTGCGCACCTGCGTACTGATCAATAGCGCTGTTTATAACGAGGTTTAGTGATGACTATTTCTGTTAGTTACGAGTCGTACCTGGGCACTACGTCGCTGTCCGACTACCTGACGGACTGGGCCATAGGTTTCGCCACCGCAGGCCATGGCACCGGTAACACCGGCGGTTTCAGCAACGGCACCTTCAGTGGCGATCAGTATTCGACGCATGGCGCCAACAACTCCGACTACGCGTTTATCGCCGACAGCAACACCAGCAACGGCCTGCACTATGTGTTCAACCCGGCCTTGCCGGCCAGCAGCAACCTGAACCACTACCTGTGGGGCAACCTGGATAACGTCGAGCTGGGCACGGGCCTGACCGGCGGCGCAGGCAGCGATTTTGACCTGAGTGCCTACAAGGTGGCGTTCAACGGCCTCGACCTGTTTGCCGCCGAAGGCGCAGGCCGCACCGGCAACGAAGTGCAGAGCGTGATCTACGGCTTGATGCAAGGCAACACGTCGGCACTGGAAACCGTGCTCAACGACCTGCTGGACGATTTCGGTCTGTCCACCGCCAGCACCTTTGACGAAGTCAGCGCCGGGCTGGCTGCACACGCGGCCACCGCTGCCACCACCGACGTGGCGCTGGTGGGCGTGCAAGACGCTGCGCAGGACTGGGCCCTCGCGGCCTGAACCTCTGCTGCATGAAAAAAGCGAATGGAAGATCGCTCTCCCATTCGCCGCATTACACCGCTGTCGCCTAAGCCTTCTAATTCTTCGGGCGACAGTGGTGCCGAATTCTGCGCAGCGTCGTATCGCCTGTCAACGCGGCGACGCTGCGCGCCCAACCCCGTGAGAATCCCCAGATGCGCCACGCCGGCAACGAAACCCTGGCCGCCCTCGCGGCCTATAAAAGTGGCTTCTTCAACATCGGCCTGTTCTCGGCGGTGATCAACCTGCTGATGCTCGCCCCGGCGCTTTACATGCTGCAGGTGTACGACCGGGTGTTGGCCTCGGGCAATCAGATGACCCTGTTGATGCTGACGCTGATGATCCTCGGCCTGTTCGGCCTGATGGGCGCGTTGGAATGGGTGCGCAGCCAGGTGGTGATCCGCCTCGGCACGCAGATGGACATGCGCTTGAACCAGCGGGTGTACGACGCTGCGTTCGAAGCGCAACTCAAGGGCGGCACCCAGGCGGCGGGGCAGGCGCTGCATGACCTGACCACCCTGCGCCAGTTCGCTACCGGCCAGGCGTTGTTCGCGTTTTTTGATGCGCCGTGGTTTCCGGTGTACCTGTTGGTGATCTTCCTGTTTCACCCCTGGCTCGGCCTGCTGGCGCTGGTAGGGGCGGTGGTGTTGATTGTGCTGGCGTGGGTCAACCATCACGTCAGCCAGGCGCCGATGGCCCTGGCCAGCCAACTGTCCATCAGTGCCAGCCAGCAGGCCACGGCCAACCTGCGCAATGCCGACACCATCGAAGCCATGGGCATGCTCGCTACGTTGCGCGGGCGTTGGTTCGGCCAGCATCAGGCGTTCCTGGCGCAGCAGAACCTGGCCAGCGAAAAGACCGCGACCGTCACCGCCTGGTCCAAGGGCGTGCGCCTGGCATTGCAGTCTTTGGTGCTGGGCCTGGGCGCCTTGCTGGCGGTGCAGGGCGATATCACGCCGGGGATGATGATTGCCGGCTCGATTCTGATGGGCCGCGTGCTCAGCCCGATCGACCAGTTGATTGGCGTGTGGAAACAGTGGGGCTCGGCGCGCCTGGCGTTTGATCGGCTGTCACAGATGCTGGAGGCGAATCCCGCACGGCCGGAACGCATGAGCCTGCCGGTGCCCAAAGGCCAACTGAGCGTGGAGCAAATCAGCGCCTGCGCGCCCGGCAGCCGTCGGCCGGCGCTGGCCAACCTGGGTTTTAACTTGGCGGCGGGCGACGTGCTGGGGGTGATCGGGCCGTCGGGCTGCGGTAAATCCACCTTGGCCCGAATACTGGTGGGCGCCTGGGCACCCTTGGCCGGCAAGGTGCGGCTGGACGGCGCCGACCTGGCTTTGTGGGACAAACAGCAGTTGGGGCCGCACATCGGTTACCTGCCGCAAGACATCCAATTGTTTGCCGGCAGCCTCGCGGAAAACATCGCGCGGTTTGCCGAGGTTGACGCGGAGAAGGTTCTGGCTGCCGCGCAAATGGCCGGCGTGCATGAGCTGATCCTGCAACTGCCCCAAGGCTACGAGACGCAACTGGGCGAGGGCGGCGCGGGCTTGTCCGGTGGCCAGAAGCAACGCGTCGCGCTGGCCCGTGCGCTGTACGGTCTGCCCGCGCTGATCGTGCTGGACGAACCCAACGCGAACCTCGACGAAGTGGGCGAGCAGGCCTTGCTCCAGGCCATCGCCCAGCTCAAGCAACAGCGCCGCACTGTGGTCCTGATCACCCACAAGCCCAATGTGCTGAGCCTGACTGATCAATTGCTGATCCTCAAGGAAGGCCAATTGCAGGCCTACGGGCCGACGGCGCGGGTGTTGGAGGCACGGCAGAAACCGGCAGCGAACAAGCCGGTGTCGACCATGAGCATGAGCTACCGCCTCGGTGAAGGAAAACAGGCATGAGCCAGAGCAAACCTGTGTTGATCGGCGACGCCCCAAACAACGTGCTGGCGCTGGATGACAAAAAATACTCACGCCTGGGCTGGCTGTTGGTACTCGGCGGTTTTGCCGGGTTCCTCGGTTGGGCGGCATTGGCGCCACTCGATAAAGGCGTGGCGGTCCCGGGCAAGGTCATGGTCTCAGGCCATCGCAAGACCGTGCAGCACCCGGCCGGTGGCATCGTTGAACGTATCGAGGTGCGCGACGGTGATGTGGTCAACGCGGGCCAAGTGCTGCTGCGCTTGAAGGAAACCCCGTTGCGCGGACAGATGCAGTCCCTGCGCAGCCAGTATTTGGCGTCCCTGGCCAGCGAAGCGCGCTTGAGTGCCGAAAGCGAAGGGTTGTCGGCGATCACCTTCGGCCTTGAACTGCTCAACGATCCTGAGGCGGCGAGCACCCTGAACCTGCAACGGCAGCTGTTCAATAGCCGCGCCCAGGCCTTGGCAACCGAGCAACAAGGCCTGCGCGAAACCATCGCCGGGGCCGAGGCGCAGTTGCGCGGTACGCGGGATTCGCAAGCGAGCAAGGTCCAGCAGCGCGCGGCGTTGAATGAGCAACTGCAAGGCCTGCGCGAGTTGGCACGTGACGGCTACATTCCGCGCAACCGCCTGCTCGACAGCGAACGCCTGTACTCACAAATCGATGGCGCCATCGCCGAGGACTACGGCCGTATCGGCCAATTGCAACGCCAGGTCCTCGAGCTGCGCTTGCGCATTCGCCAGCTCGGCGAAGACTTCCAGAAAGACCTGCGCGGCCAGTTGGCCGAGACCCGCACCCGCAGCGACGACCTGCGCAATCGCCTGGCCTCGGCCGAGTTCGAACTGGCCAACAGCCTGGTACGCGCCCCCGCCTCTGGTGTGGTGGTGGGGTTGGACGTGTACACCGAAGGCGGCGTGATCAAGCCCGGCCAGGCACTGATGGACATCGTGCCGCAAGGCGAACCGTTGCTGGTCGAAGCGCGGGTGCCAGTGCAGATGGTCGACAAGGTGCATCCGGGCTTGCCGGTGGAGTTGCTGTTCTCGGCATTCAACCAGTCCACCACGCCACGGGTGGCCGGCGAGGTGACGCTGGTTTCTGCCGACCGCCAGGTCGATGAGCGCACCGACGAACCGTATTACACACTGCGCGCCCAGGTCAGCGCGGCCGGCATGCAGCAGCTCGACGGTGCACGGATACGCCCTGGCATGCCGGTGGAAACCTTCGTCAAGACCGGTGAGCGCTCGATGCTCAACTACCTGTTCAAACCCCTGCTGGACCGGACCCATATGGCCCTGGTGGAAGAATGAAGGCGCTGCTGTTTACCTTGTGTTTCGGTTGTACCTCGGCGGCACATGCCTTGGGTTTACTGGATGCCTACGACTTGGCCCTGCGCAATGATCCGACTTTTCAGGCGGCCATACAGGAACGTGAAGCCGGTGAAGAGAATCGCGTGATCGGCCGTGCGGCGTTGTTGCCCAACTTGTCGTGGAGCTATAACAACTCGCGCAATGAGTCTGAAGTGACGGCGGGTGATGTCACCAGCGACCGTGACTACCGCAGCTATGCATCGACCCTGACCTTGCAGCAGCCATTACTGGATTACGAGGCCTATGCGCGTTTTCGCCAGGGCACCGCCCAGGCGTTGATGGCTGACGAGCGCTTTCGCGGAAAGAGCCAGGAACTGGCCGTGCGCGTGCTCAGCGCTTACAGCCAGGCGTTGCTGGCGCAGGAGCGCATTGAGTTGAGCCGGGCGCAGAAACGCGCGTTTGCCGAGCGCTTGCAACTCAATGATCGCCTGCCCAAGGGCGGCGAAGGCACACGCACGGATGTGCTGGAAACCCAGGCGCGCCTGAGCCTGGCGCAGGCTGAAGAAATCGAAGCCCAGGACGCTCAGGACAGCGCCTTGCGCGAGCTGGAAGCCATCGTCGGCCAACCTTTACAGATCGAACAGCTGGCGCCGCTGACCCGCCAATTCGATATCCCGCCCCTGGAGCCGAACCGTTTCGAAACCTGGCGCGAAATGGCCATGGCTAATAACCCTGAGCTTAAATCCCAGCACCACGCCCTGGACGTGGCGTCCTATGAAGTGGAGCGCAAACGTGCAGGCCACCTGCCCAAGGTCAGCCTGTACGCCACCAGTCGCCAGACCAGCTCTGACTCGGAAAGCAGCTACAACCAAAAGTACGACACCAACAGTGTCGGCATTCAGGTCAGCCTGCCACTGTTTGCCGGCGGCGGGGTGTCGGCTTCCACCCGCCAGGCGGCGAACCAGCTGTCCCAGGCCCAGTATGAGCTGGACGCGCAAACCTCGGCGACACTGGTGGAGTTGCGTAAGCAGTTCAACCTCAATACCAGCGGCGCGGCCAAAGTGCGTGCCTATGAAATGGCCGTCAGCTCCGCCACCGCCCTGGTTACCGCGACTAAAAAGAGCGTCACCGGCGGTGAGCGGGTCAACCTTGATGTACTCGACGCCGAGCAACAACTCTTCACCGCCCGTCGCGATTTGGCGAATGCGCGGCATGCGTATCTGCTGGCGAGGATTCAGCTGAAGTATTACGCGGGGTTGCTGAGTGAGCAGGATTTGCGCGCGCTGGCGGGGTATTTCCAGCCGTCGGCATGAGTGGTTACAACCCGGTATTCGCCGGGTTTTTTGTGGTTACTAATCTGTGAAACAGCTTCGGGAATATGAAGCCGGTTGTCGGGTGGCACGGGAAAATTGTTACCTGGCGGAAAATAACCTAACGGATGGGTTACGATGAAAGTAGGCGCTTACAAGGGATATGTGATTTCGGTGTTTATCAGGGATGAGCATTGCCCGCCCCATGTGCATGTGAGGGGGAACGGATGGGATGCGCGTTTTAGTTTCAGTTTTCTGGATGGGGATGTTGAGTTGTGGGATGTCGAGCCTGAGCGGCGGCAGCCACCCCTGGCGGTTTTGAAAGAAATACGCGAGGCGATCATGCAGCGGCATTACCTGGCGCGGGCACGCAGGATCTGGTGGGAATACCTGCAAACGGTCTGCCTGGAGAATCACTCCTGGGATTGGGAGGCCCGCGAGGTGTTGCCTGGGCTGATCATTCAGCCGGGTGTTTATGTGATCGCGCGTGCCCGGCACGATGTCGTTGGGCAGAAAACAATTTTGAATCTGGTCAGGGCACCGGGTTTTGTGGAGATTGAACTATGAAGCAAATCGTAAAAGCCAAAGTTGTCCCCTATAAACCGCTCACTGAGGCCGATGTCGAAAAGGCGATAGCCCGAGGGCGTAAGACACGGCACCTTTATGCCCGCGCCAGCTCTGTGCGTTATGAGGACAACTGCATTTCCATCGGCTTCAGCGACGGCAGTCGCGTTGTACTGCCGGTGGCTGGCCTGCCCGAGTTCGCGGGGTTTTCCTTGGAGGACTTTGAGCAACTTGAAGTCGGCTTTGGCGGAAAGGCGCTGTGCTGTGAGGCCCAGGACTTGGATGTTTCGGTCACGGGCCTGATCGCCACCAGCAAACCGCTGATGGACCTAGCCACCAGTTTGGTTGCCTCGCGCAACGGTCGCAAAAGCAGCGCCGCCAAATCTGCCGCCGCCCGAGCCAATGGCAAGAAGGGCGGGCGGCCACGCAAGAAGGAACCTGAGGACGTTGAACTACCGCCGAGTCAGTAACACCCCGGATTCCATATGGTGCGTCCACGGGAACTGGTCAAACAGCGCGCATTGGGTAATGCGGTGCGTGTCATGCAGTTGCGCGATGTTCGCCGCCAACGTCTCCGGGTTGCAGGAGATGTACAGGATATTGTCGAAGCGTCGGGTCAGTTCGCAGGTGTCCGGGTCCATGCCGGCGCGCGGTGGGTCGACGAACACGCTGCCGAACTCATAGCTCTTCAGGTCGATGCCGTGCAGGCGGCGGAACGGGCGCACTTCGTTAAGGGCTTCGGTGAGTTCCTCAGCGGAGAGTCGCACCAGGGTGACGTTATCCACTGCGTTTTCATCGAGGTTGCTCAGGGCTGCATTCACTGAGGTCTTGCTGATCTCGGTGGCCAGCACTTTGCGCACGCGGGTTGCCAAGGGCAGGGTGAAGTTGCCGTTGCCGCAGTACAGCTCAAGCAAATCATCCGGGCGGTCACCCAAGGCTTCGTATGCCCAGTTGAGCATCTTCTGGTTCACCGTGCCGTTGGGTTGGGTGAAGGCACCTTCGGGTTGGCGGTAGCTGAAGGTGCGCCCGCCAACGTCGAGTTTTTCCACCACGTAATCATGGCCGATCACATCGCGCTTGCCCTTCGAGCGGCCGATGATGCTGACGTTCAAGTCGGCAGCCAGCTGGTTCGCGGCAGCGTGCCAATGCTCGTCCAGCGGGCGGTGATAGCACAGAGTAATCATCGCGTCGCCGGCCAGGGTGGTGAGGAACTCCACCTGGAACAGCTTGTGGCTCAGGGCGGCGCTGGCTTGCCAGGCGGCCTTGAGTTGCGGCATCAACTGGTTGATACGCAGGCTTGCGATAGGGAATTCTTCGATCAGGATCGGCGTGCGCTTGTCGTCCTGGGAAAACATCGCGTAGTGGCGCTCACCGCCTTCGCGCCACAGGCGGAACTCCGCGCGCAGGCGGAAGTTCTGCAGGGGCGAGTCGAAGACCTGTGGCTGCGGTGCATCGAACGGTGCCAGCAGGTCACGCAAGCGCGTGACCTTGTCTTGTAGTTGAGCGGTGTAGCGTGCGGCGTCAAAAGTCATGCGTTGAACCAGCCCAGCTTGATCACAAACAGAATCGACAGAATCACCAGCGCCGGGTTCAGCTCACGGTAGCGGCCCGAAAGCAGCTTGATGGCGGTCCAGGCGATGAAACCGAAGGCGATGCCGTTGGCAATGGAGTAAGTGAAGGGCATCGCCAGGGCGGTGATCACCACCGGCGCTGCAACGGTAATGTCGTCCCAGTCGATTTCGGCCAGGCCGGAGGTCATCAGCACGGCCACGAACAGCAACGCGGGTGCGGTGGCAAAGGCGGGAACGCTGGCGGCCAGTGGCGAGAAGAACAGCGCCAGCAGGAACAGGATCGCTACTACGATGGCGGTCAAACCGGTGCGGCCACCCGCGCTCACGCCGGCAGCCGATTCGATGTAGCTGGTAGTCGTCGACGTACCCAGCAGCGAACCGGCCATGGCGGCGGTGCTGTCGGCGATCAGTGCGCGACCCATTTTCGGCATGTGGCCGTCCTTGCCCATCAGGCCCGCGCGCTTGGCGACGCCGATCAGGGTGCCGGAGTTATCGAACAGGTCGACGAACAGGAACGCGAAGATCACGCTCACCAGGCCGATATCCAGCGCGCCTTTAATATCCAACTGAAGGAAAGTCGGGGCCAGGGACGGCGGCATTGAGGTCACGCCGCCGAACGGGGTGACGCCCAGCAGGATCGACACGATGGTCACTGCCAGGATGCCAATCAGCACGGCTCCGCGTACCGCCAGGGCCTCCAGCGCAACGATCAGCACGAAACCCAGGGTGGCGAGGATTGGAGCCGGTTGCTTCAAGTCACCCAGGCCAACCAGCGTGGCCGGGTTGGCAACCACAATCCCGGCGTTGTGCAGCGCAATCAGCGCCAGGAACAGGCCGATACCCGCGGCAATCGCCGAGCGCAGGGGCAGGGGAATACTGTTGATGATCCACTCACGGATACGAAAGATCGACAGCAGGAAGAACAGCACCGCCGAGATAAACACCGCACCCAGCGCAACCTGCCAGGTATGGCCCATGTGCAGGACCACGGTGTAGGTAAAGAAGGCGTTGAGGCCCATGCCCGGCGCGAGTGCGATCGGGTAGTTGGCGATCAGGCCCATCACGGTCGAACCGATGGCCGCCGCCAGGCAGGTCGCAACGAACACCGCGCCCTTGTCCATGCCGGTCTCGCCGAGGATGCTCGGGTTCACGAACAGGATGTAGGCCATGGCCAGGAATGTCGTGATGCCCGCGAGGATCTCGGTGCGCACGTTGGTGTTGTGTGCCTTGAGTTGAAACAGCTTTTCCAGCATGCCTGCTCCCTGTGACGCTCTGTGGCGTCGTGATTTGTTGACCTCTAAGTCAAAGCACAAACTGCGCCAAGCGCCTTTGGTTTCAGAGAGGATCGGAAAAAGCGGCGCATCATACCAGCAGCCGAGGCCTTGAGGCATACTGCGCCGACGTTTAAACGAAGGTCACCCGCAGCATGAAAAACGCTAACCCGTGGAGTCTAGCCCTGATCCCCTGTATCAGCCTGTTGCTCGGCGCAGCACCGGCGTGGGGCGCGACTGCACCGCCCTTGAGCGAAGTGCGTGTGTTCAAGGTCGAGTCGGCAAAGTGCAGCGAGACCATTCCGGAACGTGTAAGCACTACCCAAATGTGTGAACACCGCGGGCCCACCAGGGTTTCTGTGATGGAAGTCGGCCTGGGCAATAACCCGGTTGGCCTCTTTAATGGCGCGGTGTTGAACGGCCAGCGCACGCCGGTATGCCAGGTCGGCAACATCAGCGAGGCCTGCAGCGGGGCTGGCACTTTGATGGGCTACATCTATGTGTTTGACCTGAATGTCCAAGCCCAAGGCTGGTTCGAATACAGCAACGCCTCGATCAACCCCCCGCGAAATACCCTGAAAACCCTGCTCAATATCCGCTGATCAATCTTCTTGAACGCTCAAAACCACGAGAAGTCGTACCCCTGAGACGGCGACTTTTCTAACGCCGCGGATGTACACCAACCCGTGAGGTGTTTATGAGCGCGACCCCCAATGGCGCGGCGGCCCAGCCGTTCGTCAGCCACCCGATACGCCTGCGCCTCAACGGCCAGGACCGCCAGCTGGACGTGTTGCCTTGGACCACGCTGTTGGACCTGCTGCGCGAGCAACTGGACCTGGTCGGCAGCAAAAAAGGCTGCGACCACGGCCAATGCGGCGCCTGCACCGTCTTGCGCGATGGCAAACGGATCAATGCCTGCCTGACGCTGGCGGTGATGTGCGACGGTGCCGAACTCACCACCATCGAAGGCCTGGCCAACGGCGACCAACTGCACCCGATGCAGCAGGCGTTTATCAAACACGATGCCTTCCAATGCGGTTACTGCACCCCTGGCCAGATCTGCTCGGCCGTCGGCCTGGCCAATGAAGGCCGCGCCCACGACACGGCGCAAATCCAAGAGCTGATGAGCGGTAACCTGTGCCGCTGTGGGGCCTACAGCAATATTCGCGATGCCATTGAAGACGTAGTGGGAGGTGAACAATGAATCCCTTCCACTACAGCAAGCCTGCGGATGTGAAAGAAGCGGTTCATCTGAGCAGCGCCGCGTCGCGCTTTATTGCCGGTGGCACCAACCTGCTGGACCTGATGAAAGAAAACATCAGCCGCCCCGAGCATCTCATCGATATCACCGGATTGCCCCTGAATGACATTCAGGAGACTGCCGGTGGCGGTCTGCTGATCGGCGCGTTGGTGAGCAACGCCGACCTGGCCTGGCACCCGCTGATCGAACAGCGTTACCCGCTGCTGTCCCAGGCCATCCTGGCCGGCGCCTCTCCGCAACTGCGCAACATGGCCAGTACCGGCGGCAACCTGTTGCAGCGCACCCGTTGCTACTACTTCTATGACGCGACCGTGCCGTGCAATAAGCGTGAGCCCGGCAGTGGCTGCCCGGCACGCACCGGTTTGAACCGTATTCACGCGATCCTCGGCGCCAGTGAACAGTGCGTCGCGACCCATCCCTCCGACATGTGCGTCGCTTTGGCAGCGCTGGAGGCGAGGGTGCATGTAGAGGGGCGCGGCGGTTCGCGGGTCATTGAGTTCGCCGACTTTCATCGCCTGCCGGGTGATGCGCCGCAACGGGACAACCAATTGGCCGACGATGAGCTGATCACCGCCATCGAACTGCCCGCCGATCATCTGGCAAACCATAGCAATTACCTGAAAATCCGCGACCGTGCCTCCTATGCGTTCGCCCTGGTGTCTGTGGCTGCCGCGCTTGAGCTGGACGGCGACACCATCATCGACGCGCGCCTGGCCCTGGGTGGCGTGGCCCACAAACCCTGGCGTGACCGCGCGGTGGAAGCCGCACTGATCGGCCAGGTTGTTAGCCGCGAAACCTTCAGTCACGCCGCCGATGCCCTGTTGCAAGACGCCGAGCCGCTGCAACACAACGGCTTCAAGATCAAGCTGGCACGCCGGGGGATTATTCGCGCCCTGAGCGACGCCGCTGTCGCAGGAGAACGCCCATGAGTGCTATCGGCAAACCCTTGGACCGCGTTGACGGTCTGCTCAAGGTCACAGGCAAGGCGCGGTATGCCGGTGAGTTTCCCGAAGAAGGCCTGCTGCATGGCAGCGTAGTGTCGAGCACCGTGGCCAAGGGCCGGGTGCTGCGTATCGACGCGACCAAGGCGCTGGCGCTGCCGGGTGTGGTGGAGGTTCTCCATCACCTCAATCGGCCAAAAATCGCCAGCTACGATGATGCTTTCCAGGACGATGATGCCGCCGACGGCTCGCCGTTTCGCCCGCTGTACAACGATCGGGTACTGTACAGCGGCCAGCCACTGGCGCTGGTGATCGCCGATAACCTCGAGCTGGCGCGACATGCCGGCTCCCTGGTGGAGATCGAGTACGAAACCGAAGCCTTTGAAACCGACTTGCTGGCCTTGCAGGAACAGGCGTACGCGTCGCCGCAGACGCCGCCCAAGCCGCGCGGCAACTTCCAGGCCGAATGGACCGGCGCTGCCGTCAGCCTGGATCTGCACTACAGCACCCCTATCGAACACCACAACCCGATGGAGCCCCACGCCAGCACCGTGCTGTTTCAGCCGGACGGCACGCTGCACATCCACGACAAGACCCAAGGCCCGCAGAACTGCCAGGCCTATGTGCAAAAAGTCTTCGGCCTGGATAAAAGCCAGGTGCGTATCTTCGCGGCATTTGTCGGCGGCGCCTTTGGCTCCGGCCTGCGCCCGCAGTACCAATTGCCGCTGGCGGTGATGGCGTCCCTGGCACTCAAGCGCTCGGTGCGGGTCACGCTGACGCGTCAGCAGATGTTCACCTTCGGCTACCGCCCACGCACCTTGCAGCGTTTGCAGCTGGGCGCCGCCGCCAACGGCCGCCTGCTGGCACTGGGGCACACCGCGATTGGCCAGACGTCGCGCTTCGAGGATTTCAGTGAGCACGTGGTGGAATGGAGCGGCATGCTCTACCACTGCGATAACGTGCAGCTGACTTATAAGTTGGTGCCACTGGATGTATTCACGCCGCTGGACATGCGTGCACCTGGGGCGGCCCTCGGGGTGATCGGCCTGGAGTGCGCCATGGACGAATTGGCCAGCGCATTGGGGATGGACCCGGTGCAACTGCGGCTGATCAACTATGCCGAACGCAATCAGAACGAAGACAAGCCCTGGTCGAGCAAAGCCCTGCGCGAGTGTTACGGCGAAGGTGCCGAGCGTTTCGGCTGGCACCAACGCAACCCGGAACCGCGCAGCATGCGCGACGGCCGCCAGTTGATCGGCTGGGGCATGGCCGGCGGCGTGTGGGAGGCGATGCAGATGAAGGCCAGCGCCAAGGCGCGTATTGATGCCAAGGGCAAACTGACCGTCAGCAGCGCCACCACCGATATCGGCACGGGCACCTACACGGTGATGACCCAGATCGCGGCCCAGGCCAGTGGCGTGGCGGTTGAGGACGTGGACTTTCTGTTGGGGGATTCATCGTTGCCCACTGCGCCGCTGCAGGGCGGGTCGTTTACGGTGTCCTCCGTCGGCACGGCTGTGCAGCAGGCCTGCGAAGCGTTGAACGCCAAGCTGTTGGCCGTTGCCCGGCAGACGTATCCGGTATTCAAGGAGGCCGAGGCCGTACGCTTTGAAGACGGCCAACTGCATACGGGTGACGTCAGTGTGTCGTTGGCGCAGTTGGTCAAGGACAGTGGCGAAGACGTGTTGGAGGTGCAGGTCGACAGCGAGCCCGACAAGCAGCGCGAGGGGTTTGCTACTGCCACCCATTCGGCAGTATTTGTCGAGGTGCGCGTGGACGAAGACCTGGGCACGATCAACGTCAGCCGGGTGGTCAGCGCGATTGCCGCCGGGCGCGTGGTCAACCCGAAGATGGCGCGCAGCCAGATCCTCGGCGGGGTGGTATGGGGTATTGGCATGGCCCTGCACGAAGAAACCCAGATCGACCATCAATTGGGGCGTTACATGAACCATAGCCTGGCGGAGTACCACATCCCGGTCAACGCTGATATCGGCGAGATTGACGTGGTGTTTGTCGAAGAACACGACGAGATCGTCAATGCCCTCGGGTCCAAGGGGGTTGGTGAGATCGGTATTGTGGGTGTGGCGGCGGCGGTGGCGAATGCGATTTATCACGCTACGGGGAAGCGAGTGCGGGAGTTTCCGATCACCTTGGACAAAGTGCTTTGACGCCAATCTCCAAGCCACTGAAGATCAAGTGTGGGAGCTGGCGGGCCAGCTCCCACAGTGTTTTGCGGTGTGGCTTAAACCTTGGGCTCTTCCACCGGCACATGCATCCGATCCCGATTCGCCAGGGTCGGGAACAGCTTGATCCACACCCCCGTCACCACCAGCGTACCGATCCCGCCCATGACCACGGCAGGCACGGTGCCGAACCAGTGGGCGGTGATGCCCGATTCAAACTCGCCCAACTGATTCGACGCGCCGATAAACAACCCGTTGACCGCACTGACCCGCCCGCGCATTTCATCCGGTGTCTCCAGTTGCACGAACGAGGCGCGGATCACCATGCTGATCATGTCCGCCGCACCCAGCACCACCAGCACCGCCAGGGAAAACCAGAACGAGGTAGACAGGCCGAACGCGATGGTCGCCACGCCGAATACGCCGACGGCGGTGAACATCACTCGCCCCACATGCCGGTCCACCGCGAACCGCGCCAACCATAACGACATCAATAACGCGCCCACCGCCGGTGCCGAACGCAACAGGCCCAGGCCCCAGGCGCCGGTCAGCAAGATGTCCTTGGCGAACACTGGCAGCAGCGCGGTGGCACCGCCCAGCAGCACGGCGAACAAGTCGAGGGAGATGGCACCGAGAATATCCGGGCGGCTGCGGATAAAGCGGATGCCGGCAAGCAGAGAGTCCATGGTCGCCTTGGCTTTGTTTAGCGGCGTTTGGCGCGCGGGCAAATTCAGGGTCAGCACGCACGCGATCAGGTACAGCACCACCGTGGGGCCATACACCCACACGCTGCCGAAGGCGTAGAGCAAACCGCCAAGGGCCGGGGCGACAATGGTCGCCAACTGCTGGGCCGACTGCGATGAGGCCACGGCCCGTGGGAACAGTGCGGCGGGCACAAGGCTCGGGAGCATCGCCTGGGTGGTGGGCATTTCAAATGAGCGCGCGGCGCCGAGCAGGAAGGCGAGGATAAAGATCATCTCGCGGGTTACGTTGCCGGTCAGGCCACCGATGGCCAGGGACAGCGCAATCAGCGCCTGCACGGTCTGGCAGATGGCGGCGACCTTGCGTCGCTCATAGCGGTCGGCCACATGCCCGGTGTGCAGCATGAACAGCACGCGCGGCACGAATTCCACCAAGCCGACCAAACCCAGGTCCAGCACATTGCCCGTCAGTTGGTAGAGGTTCCAGCCGATGGCCACGGTGAGCATCTGGAAGCCGCTGGCGGTGAAGATCCGTGCCAGCCAGAACGCGATGAAAGGGCGGTGGTGACGTAACAGCAACGCAGGTTCGCTAGGCATCGGGAATTCGGGTCAAGGCCGGAGGAAGCGCCGAGATTATCATTAAGTTGTAACAGATAGTTGCAAGAACTGAGCTGAGGCAGTCTGTCACGCGGCAAAAGACCACACAGGCCAACCGCAAAAATGGGACTACTCTTTTAGCAATGCTTGATCCAGGTCAATGCCTTCGCAGCGTCAGTGCAAGGCGGCAGGCCAGGCAAGCATCCCAGCGTGATTGGACAAAAAAAGAAACGAATTGAAATTCGGCGTACTCCATATCGATGGGGGCAGTGATTGCAGGCCGCCGGCCGGCATTCGGTATTACCTGAAAGAGGAAAACTTATGTTCGGTTTGGAGGCGCTAGATCTCGCCCGAATCCAGTTCGCGTTCACCATCTCATTCCATATCCTGTTCCCGGCGATCACCATCGGCCTGGCCAGTTACCTTGCGGTGCTGGAAGGCTTGTGGCTCAAGACCCACAACGACACTTACCGTGACCTCTACCACTTCTGGTCGAAGATCTTTGCCGTCAACTTCGGCATGGGCGTGGTGTCCGGCTTGGTGATGGCCTACCAGTTCGGCACCAACTGGAGCCGCTTCTCGGACTTTGCCGGCGCCGTTACCGGGCCGCTTCTGACCTACGAAGTGCTCACGGCCTTCTTCCTCGAGGCCGGTTTCCTCGGCGTGATGTTATTCGGTTGGAACAAGGTCGGGCGCAACCTGCACTTTTTCTCCACCGTGATGGTGGCCGTGGGTACGTTGATTTCGACCTTCTGGATCCTGTCGTCCAACAGCTGGATGCAGACGCCCCAGGGCTTTGAAATCATTGACGGCCGCGTGATCCCAACCGATTGGTTCGCCGTGGTCTTCAACCCGTCGTTCCCTTATCGCCTGGCGCACATGGCCACGGCGGCCTTCGTGGCCACCGCGTTTTTTGTCGGCTCCTCGGCGGCCTGGCACTTGTTGCGCGGCAAGGACAATCCGGCGATCCGCAAAATGCTCTCGATGGCGATGTGGATGGCCCTGATCGTTGCGCCGATCCAGGCGGTGATCGGCGACTTCCATGGCCTCAATACCTTGAAGCACCAGCCGGCGAAAATCGCCGCGATTGAAGGCCACTGGGAAAACAAAGGCAACGAACCGACACCGCTGATCCTGTTTGGCTGGCCCGACATGAAGGCCGAAAAAACCAAATACGCGGTGGAAATTCCGTACCTGGGCAGCCTGATCCTGACCCACTCTCTGGATAAACAGGTGCCTGCACTCAAGGACTTCCCTCCGGAAGATCGTCCTAATTCGACCATCGTGTTCTGGTCGTTCCGGGTCATGGTCGGCCTGGGCTTCCTGATGATCTTCACCGGCCTGTTCAGCCTATGGCTGCGCCGGGGCGACAAGATGTACACGTCCAAACCGTTCCTGTACCTGGCGTTGTGGATGGGCCCATCCGGCCTGATTGCGATCCTTGCGGGTTGGTTCACCACCGAGATCGGCCGCCAGCCGTGGGTGGTCTACGGCTTGATGCGCACAGCGGATGCTTCGTCCGGGCATAGCCTGGCGCAGATGACCATTACCCTGGTGTTGTTCGTGGTGGTGTACTTCGCGCTGTTTGGTGCGGGCCTTGGCTACATGATGCGTTTGGTGCGCAAAGGCCCTGTGGCCCATGACGTGACCGAGCCAACCCACGGCGGCCCTGGCCAGAAACGTACGCCGGCACGTCCTTTGTCTGCTGCCGATGACGGCACCGACAATGAGCACGACGACATCCAGCACAAGGGGAATTGAGATGGGTATTGATCTTCCGCTGATCTGGGCCGTGATCATCATCTTCGGCATCATGATGTACGTGGTCATGGACGGCTTCGACCTGGGTATCGGCATCCTGTTTCCGTTTATCCCAGGCAAGACCGACCGTGATGTGATGATGAACACCGTGGCGCCGGTCTGGGACGGTAACGAAACCTGGTTGGTATTGGGCGGCGCGGCACTGTTCGGCGCGTTCCCGTTGGCCTATTCGGTGGTGTTGTCGGCGCTGTACCTGCCGCTGATCCTGATGCTGATCGGGCTGATCTTTCGCGGGGTCGCGTTCGAGTTCCGCTTCAAGGCCAAAGACCAAAAGCGTCACCTGTGGGACAAGGCGTTTATCGGCGGCTCGTTGGCTGCAACGTTCTTCCAAGGCGTGGCGCTGGGGGCGTTTATCGATGGCATCCCGGTGGTGAATCGCCAGTTCGCCGGCGGTTCGCTGGACTGGGCCACGCCGTTCACGATGTTCTGCGGTGTGGCGTTGATCGTGGCCTATGCGTTGCTCGGTTGCACCTGGCTGATCATGAAGACCGAAGGCCCGTTGCAGGAGAAGATGCACAACCTGGCGCGGCCCCTGGCGTTCGTGGTGCTGGCCGTGATCGGCATCGTGAGTATCTGGACGCCGCTGACGCACCCGGAAATTGCCTCGCGCTGGTTCACCCTGCCAAACCTGTTCTGGTTCCTGCCAGTGCCGATCCTGGTGCTGGTGACCATGTACGGTCTGTTCCGCGCCGTGGCACGCAACGCGCACTACACGCCGTTCCTGCTGACACTGGTGCTGATCTTCCTGGGATACAGCGGCCTGGGTATCAGCCTGTGGCCGAACATCATTCCGCCATCGGTGTCGATCTGGGACGCTGCCGCGCCGCCGCAAAGCCAGGGCTTCATGCTGGTGGGCACGTTATTCATCATCCCGTTCATCCTGGGCTACACCTTCTGGAGCTACTACGTGTTCCGCGGCAAGGTCACCCACGAAGACGGTTATCACTAGGAGGGTCGTCTCATGTCTGGCAAGCCTACGTTGCACGAGATTGAACAGGCCGAGAAACAGCCGTTGTGGCGGCGCCTGGGGTGGCTGGCGATGATCTGGACTGGCAGCGTGCTGGCCTTGTTCGTCGTGGCGAGCCTTATGCGCATGTTCATGAACGCGGCTGGCTTGACCACCCACTGACATCCCATCCCGTTGCCTTGCGGCACGGTTTTTTGGCCCCGCCTCTGCTCGCAGTGGCGGGGCCTTTTTTATTTGCGCGCTTTGAGGATCACGAATTTCGGCGTGGTGGCGATTTGCTCGACGCCCCGGAACAAGCGTGCCAGCTTGGTGTGATAACCCAGGTGGCGGTTGCCGACTATATAGAGGGCGCCGCCGACTACCAGTGCTTCACGCGCCTGCTGGAACATACGCCAGGCGAGGAAGTCACCGACCACCTGTTGCTGGTGGAACGGCGGGTTGCACAGCACCACGTCCAGCGAATCGGGCGCCTGGCCGGCCAAGCCATCGGCGGCGCGTACGATGACGTCGCGCTCACCGAGCGCTGCTTGCCAGTTATCGGCCGCCGACTGCACGGCCATATAGGACTCGTCCACCAGGGTGTATTGCGCCTCGGGGTTTTGCAGCGCGCTGGCAATCGCCAGTACGCCGTTGCCACACCCCAGGTCTGCCACCCGCGCGCTGCCCAGGTTTTTCGGCAGGTGCGGCAGGAACGCACGGGTGCCGATGTCTAGGCTTTCGCGGCAGAACACGTTGGCGTGGTTCAGCAACTCGATGGCTGGCGCGTCCAGGGTGTAGCGGGTCGGATACGGCGAGACAGCCGCGGGACGATCTTCAACAGTGGCGATCAGCAATCGCGCTTTCTTGACCGCCAGCGATGCGTGCATCGGCCCGATGTAGCGCTCCAGCAACTCGCCCGCCGCCCGTGGCAAGTGCTTGATCATCGCCCCGGCAATCACTTCGGCGCCTGGCGCAAGTTGGCCTTGCAGGCGGATCAGTTGCTCTTCGAGCAGGGCCAGGGTTTTCGGCACGCGGATCAGTACGCGGTCAAAAGGCCCGGCCGGGGCCTGGCTGGCCGGGATGAACGGCACAGCGTCAAACGCCTTGCTGTTGCGCACCAGGTTTTTCTCCAGGCCCTGGGCTGCCAGGAATGAGTCGCCGCTGGAGGTTACCTGCACGTGGCCTTGTAGGCTGGCGGCCAGGGCGCCGAAGCTGTCATTGAGCACCAATACGCGTGTATCAGTCGTCGGCTGCTGTTCGGCCAGATGATTGAGCAGGTACTCGTCTGCCGCATCGAAGGCTTGCAGCGGATCATTATGTTGCTCTGGCTGGCGGATCAGATCGAGCTGGGCGAAGGGGCTTTCGAGCAGGGGCATGGCGGGGGAGGCTCTGGGTAAACGATAAGTGTTCGGCAGTGGCCAGCCGAGACGTCTGAGTGAACCACGGGCGGCCTCCCGGGGGGGCTGCTCAACACTCAGAATTGGCCGCAAATGTTACTTTTTTTTCAGCGGGATTACATGCGGTGATTGTTGGCGGGTTAAATAATCCCGTCTTGCGCGGCGCGGAGCACGGCGGCGATCTTGTTGTTGACCCCCAGTTTTTTCAGGCAACTGCAGACATGAAAGCCTACAGTGCGTTCTGATAAACAAAGGATGGCGGCGATGTCCGCTGCGGTCTTGCCCTTGCCGGACCACATGAGCACTTCCGTTTCACGCGGGGTCAATAGGCTGGCGGGGTGGGTGCTGGGTTTGTCGGCGTATTTATGCGCCAGAACTGTATGCATCGCGTGACATAACCACAGCATCAGCCCGGATTTTTCGTAGAGCTCTTCCGGCGTGATTGCGCCTTTACCACGGCTCAGGGTCAACATGCTGAACATGCCCCGGAAATCATGGACGGTTATGGTCAGCGCCATGTGCACGCCTAACGTCTGCGCCAATGACCAAAGGCTGGGTACGTCTTTAAAGGTTTCTTCCTTCCAGACAATGGGCAGCGGGTTCTCCCTGCAATGCTTCACCACCGGGTCTACGCCAAAGAAGCTCGCCTGGTCATAGACTGTTTTCCATTCATTTGGGTAGTTGGTGAATTCAATCGGATTGACTTGGTTTTTTGGCAGGTTAGCGCTCATCTTGAAGGAACAGTGTTGGAAGCCGAGCTCTAGCGTTCTGATGCCCACCATTTCAAACACGCTGGTGACCTCATCTTCGCCTTCCAGTTTGGGAAGCCGTGTGTTGCGCCAGTTAATCATTGGTATTACTCCATGGAATTCTCCGTGCCTTGAGGTACGTCCTGGACCCCCAACGCTGCACGAAAATGAGTGTAGGACAACGGCTACATATCGAGAGGAAAATTTCGTTTTGGCGCGCAGGTCTTTAAGAATTTTTCTGCAAAGGAACCTGCTGGCGTTGGCCGCGGGCCGTCTGAATGTCACGGTTTATTAGGCGTTTAAAGGCGGTGTAACGATCAGCTAACAACGTGTTTATAGACAGGGTTGAAAGGCTAATAGCAAATTGATTGGCGGTGCAATTGGATAGCCACTACTGCACGCATCGCGCGATACCACTACCAACCATAGGTGTTTCCATGCGCCACTTTGAGGGACACTAGGGCACCTGTTGAACGGAGGCCCCCATGACGGCCAGCGCTGAGAAATTCACCCGCCAGACCTTGCTCGATGTGCAATCGCTGACCCCCAGCCTGTTTACCCTGCGCACCACCCGCGATCCCGGTTTCCGGTTCACTGCCGGCCAATTCGTACGCGTGGGGGTGACCAAGGCGGATGGCAGCACCGTCTGGCGCGCCTATTCCTTAGTGTCCTCGCCGTTTGATGAGCACTTGGATTTTTTCTCGATCGTTGTCCCGGGCGGTGAGTTCACCAGTGAGCTGAGTCGCCTGCGGGTGGGCGATACCTTGATGGTGGAACGCCAGGCCACCGGATTCCTGACGTTGAACCGTTTCGTCGATGGTCGCGATTTGTGGATGCTGGGCACTGGCACCGGGGTGGCGCCGTTTTTGTCGATCCTGCAGGACTTCGAGGTGTGGGAGAAATTCGAGCGCATCCTCCTCGTGTACAGCGCCCGCGAAGCGAAGGAGCTGGCCTATCAGGCGCTGATCAAGGAACTGGGCGAGCGCGAGTACCTGGCCGAATACGCGCACAAGCTCACCTACATTCCTATCGTGACCCGTGAACAACACCCAGGCGCGCTGAATGGGCGCATCACGACGCTGATTGAAAATGGCGAACTGGAACGCGCGGCCGGCGTCGAGCTGGCCCCGGAGCACTCCCGTGTGCTGATCTGCGGCAACCCGCAGATGGTTGATGACACGCGGCAGTTGCTCAAGCAGCGCGATATGAATCTGAGCCTGAGCCGTCGCCCTGGTCAGGTGGCGGTAGAAAACTACTGGTAATAAAAAAGGCGCCTCAAGCAGGCGCCTTTTTTTCAAACCGGTATTTACTGAAGTGGCTTGTCGTTCTGTGCCTTGAGCAGGTCGCGGATCTCACCCAGCAACACTTCTTCCTTGGTAGGCACCGGTGGCAGGCTGGGCGCCTTGGCTTCTTCGCGTTTAAGGCGGTTGATCACCTTCACGCCCATGAAAATCGCAAACGCGACGATCAGGAAATCGACCACGCTCTGGATGAACTTGCCGTAGGCCAGCACCACCGCCGGCGCGTCACCCTGTGCCGCCTTGAGCGTTACCGCCAGATCGCCGAAGTCCACACCCCCGATCAACAGACCGAGCGGCGGCATCACCACGTCGCCTACAAAGGAGGAAACAATTTTGCCGAAGGCGGCGCCGATGATGATACCGACGGCCATGTCGACCACATTACCTTTGACCGCGAAGGCCTTGAACTCACTGATCACGCCCATAGGTTATTCCTTGTTACAGATGAGAAGGGTGGGGCTCAGTGTAAGTCAGTCATAGCGGGCTTGCCTGACACAACCGTTAACACTGTTAGTTTTTATCGACACATTAAATCGCAAATAGTTTGCAAAGTGCCATCAATTGCGCGCGAAATACGCGCCAAATCAGGTGCTTACCAGATTATTTTATCAATCGGGTTGGTACGTCTTTTCTATTTATCTTCTGACGCTCGGGTCACTAGCCTCTGGCAAGCACAACTGAATGTGCATTAAAAAAACCAGAGGAAACCTTGATGAAAACCCCAATGAGCCGCGGGCCTGTTACAGCGCGAACCGCGCTGGTACTGGTGACCGCCAGCCTGCTGTCCCTCTCTGTGCAAGCCGCCAACTTGACCCGCGATAACGGTGCGGCGGTGGGTGACAACCAGAACTCGCAGACCGCCGGCGCCAACGGCCCGGTACTGCTGCAAGACGTGCAACTGATCCAGAAGCTGCAACGCTTCGACCGCGAACGCATCCCGGAGCGCGTGGTACACGCCCGTGGCACCGGCGCCCACGGTACCTTCACGGTCACCGATAACCTCAGCGACTTGACCAAGGCCAAGGTATTCGCGGCGGGCGAAACCACACCGGTATTCGTGCGCTTCTCCGCCGTGGTACACGGCAACCATTCCCCGGAAACCCTGCGCGACCCGCGCGGTTTCGCCACCAAGTTCTACACCGCCGACGGCAACTGGGACCTGGTGGGCAACAACTTCCCGACGTTCTTTATCCGCGATGCCATCAAGTTCCCGGACATGGTCCACGCGTTCAAACCTGACCCGCGCACCAACCTCGATGACGACTCCCGTCGCTTTGACTTCTTCTCCCACGTGCCCGAGTCCACGCGCACGCTGACCGAGCTGTACTCCGACTCCGGCACCCCGGCCAGCTATCGGGAAATGGATGGCAACGGCGTGCACGCCTACAAGCTGATCAACGCCAAGGGCGAAGTGCACTACGTCAAATTCCACTGGAAGAGCCTGCAAGGCATCAAGAACCTTGATCCCAAGCAAGTCACCGAAGTGCAGGGCCGTGACTACAGCCACATGACCAACGACCTGGTCACGCATATCAACAAGGGCGACTTCCCCAAGTGGGACCTGTACGTGCAGGTGCTCAAGCCTGAAGACCTGGCCAAGTTCGACTTCGACCCACTGGACGCCACCAAGATCTGGCCGAATGTGCCCGAGCGCAAAGTCGGGCAGATGGTACTCAACCGCAACCCGGCCAACGTCTTCCAGGAAACCGAGCAGGTGGCTATGGCCCCGGCCAACCTGGTTCCGGGCATCGAACCGTCGGAAGACCGCCTGCTGCAAGGCCGGGTGTTTTCCTATGCTGACACCCAGATGTACCGCCTGGGCGCCAATGCCCTGCAACTGCCGATCAACGCGCCACGCGTGACCGTCAACAATGGCAATCAGGACGGCGCACTGAATTTCGGCAAAACCACCAGCGGCGTGAACTACCAGCCAAGCCGCCTGGAGCCTCGGGAAGAGCCGCAAACCGCGCGCTACAGCCAATCGGCCCTGTCGGGCAGCACCCAGCAGACGAAGATCCAGCGTGAGCAGAACTTCAAGCAGGCCGGTGATCTGTACCGCTCCTTCAATAAAAAAGAGCGTCAGGACCTGATCGAGAACTTCGGCGGCTCGCTGGCAACCACCGATGATGAAAGCAAGCACATCATCCTGTCGTTCCTTTACAAAGCCGACCCGGAGTACGGCACTGGCGTAGCCAAGGTTGCCAAGGGGGACCTGGCGCGCGTGAAGGCGCTGGCGGAAAAACTGACTGACTGATCCGTTGGTTATGGTCGGCGCCCAGAGACGGGCGTCGACCCTTGGCAGGAGAACACCCATGCGAATTTCTATCGGTCTGCTGATGGCCATGCTGGCCTTTGTCGCCCACGCCGAGTCGCCCGACCCGGTCGCGCTCAAGGCCCAGTTGCAGGATTACTACTTCGACGCCGCGCGTCGTGGCGACCTCGACATGCTCAATACCTTTATCGACTCCGGCTATAGCCTCAACACCCAGGATGACAAGGGCTACACCGCGTTGATCCTCGCCGCGTACCACGGTCAGGGCCCGTTCGTGGAGCGCTTGCTCAACGCCGGTGCCGACGCCTGCGTGCAGGACAAACGCGGCAACACAGCGCTGATGGGCGCGATCTTCAAGGGCGAACTGAAAATTGCCCAACGCCTGCTGGCCACCGACTGCAACCCCGACCAGCGCAATGGCGCCGGGCAGACGGCGGCCATGTATGCCGGGCTGTTCAAGCGCGTCGAGCTGTTGGATGAGCTGAAAGCCAAAGGCGCCGACCTCAATGCCGAAGACCCGATCGGCAACAGTGCTTCACGATTGGCCAGCGGTGAAATCCGGACCCCGGCGCCGCGCTGAGCTATCATCGCGGTTTTTCGGTTGGAGGTTCTCAAATGGCAAAGGCCAAGCGCATGTACGGCTGCACGGAGTGCGGCGCGACCTTTCCCAAGTGGGCCGGCCAGTGCAGCGAATGCGGTGCGTGGAACACCCTGACTGAAACCATGATCGAAAGCGGCGGCGCGGCGGCCCCCACCGGCCGTGCCGGCTGGACCGGGCAACAGGCGCAGATCAAGACGTTGGCCGAAGTCAGCGTTGAAGAAATTCCGCGTTTCTCCACCGCTTCCGGCGAGCTCGACCGGGTATTGGGTGGTGGTCTTGTGGACGGCTCGGTGGTGCTGATCGGCGGCGATCCGGGTATCGGTAAATCGACGATCCTGCTGCAAACCCTGTGCAGCATCGCCAGTCGCATGCCGGCGCTGTACGTCACTGGCGAAGAATCCCAGCAGCAAGTCGCCATGCGCGCCCGTCGCCTGGGTTTGCCCCAGGATCAACTGCGGGTCATGACCGAAACCAGCATCGAAAGCATCATTGCCACGGCGCGTATCGAAAAGCCCAAGGTCATGGTGATCGACTCGATCCAGACGATTTTCACCGAGCAACTGCAATCAGCGCCGGGCGGTGTGTCCCAGGTGCGCGAGAGCGCGGCGCTGCTGGTGCGTTATGCCAAGCAAAGCGGCACGGCGATCTTCCTCGTGGGCCATGTGACCAAAGAAGGCGCGCTGGCCGGGCCACGGGTGTTGGAGCATATGGTCGACACTGTGCTGTATTTCGAAGGCGAATCCGACGGCCGCCTGCGTTTGCTGCGGGCGGTGAAGAACCGTTTTGGTGCGGTAAACGAGTTGGGCGTGTTCGCCATGACAGACCGGGGGCTGAAAGAAGTCTCCAACCCGTCGGCGATTTTTCTGACTCGCGCTCAGGAAGAAGTCCCAGGCAGTGTGGTAATGGCAACGTGGGAAGGCACTCGCCCGATGCTGGTGGAAGTGCAAGCGCTGGTGGATGACAGTCATCTGGCCAACCCGCGCCGTGTGACCTTGGGTCTGGATCAAAACCGCCTGGCCATGCTGCTCGCGGTGTTGCACCGACACGGCGGCATTCCGACCCATGACCAGGATGTATTCCTGAACGTCGTGGGTGGGGTCAAGGTGCTGGAGACCGCGTCTGACCTGGCGTTGATGGCGGCGGTGATGTCCAGCCTGCGTAATCGGCCGTTGCCGCATGACTTGCTGGTGTTTGGTGAAGTCGGCCTATCGGGCGAAGTACGCCCGGTGCCCAGCGGCCAGGAGCGCCTCAAGGAAGCAGCCAAGCACGGCTTCAAGCGCGCCATCGTGCCCAAGGGTAATGCGCCGAAGGAGTCGCCGCCGGGGATACAGATTATTGGGGTGACGCGCTTGGAGCAGGCGTTGGATGCACTTTTCGAATAGATCAAGGATGGATGCAATGCAACGATCGAGTAGGTGGGGTGTTATCGCCTTGTTTATCGCCTTGGCCGGGTTGCCTGCGATGGCGTGGGCCGACACGGCCAAGCTGCCGGCCGGTTACCGCCTGGCCCAAAAACTGGTGACACAAGACGGCAGCGTCTTGCAGGTACTCGAAGATCAACGCATCAGCGCCCAGATGCACAAGGACAGTTGGGGCAGTGGCCTGGATGAGGATTCGTTCGACGAACCCGGTGACCTGGTAGAAAACCCGCTGCTCGGAGCCCAGGTGCGATTGCTGTCGGCGTCGGGGGATTTAGTCGCGCACGACGACCTCGGTTATCCCTTGGCCGAGGTCAAGAAAGCCCCGCTCAAAGGCCTACCGGACGCGGTGTATTTTCTGATCATTGATCAGACCGCGCCAATGGGGAGTTACAGTGGCCCGGCAACTCAAGTGCTGCTGCCGGCCAAGCAAAAACTTGAGCCTATGAGTTACAAGGACGCTGACGGCAAGTTCAAGACGCTGACCTTGGCCCAGACCGGCAAGGCCGCGTGGCGGGTTGCATCGCCGGTCAAAGGTGGCGCGGATGAGCTGCTGCAAGTTTCTTCATTTATGGACGGTGATGGCGAGGATGATTTTGCCACCCGCTACCAAACCTATCGTTTTGTGGATGGGCAGTGGCAGGTCGCGGTGAGCCAGAAAGCGGGTTACTGGGACACGGAAAGCGACTTCCCCACGCGTACGGCATTTCCCTGAACTGTCGTTTTTCCCGTGAGAGAACCGCTACCAGAAGAGCATTTTCAACGCCAAGGCAACGACGACGACATTGAAAGCGCTCTCCATCCACTTATCGCCTTTCTGTAGAGCAAACTTGGCGCCCGCATTGGCGCCCACCAGCGTGCCTATGATCAGGCAACATCCGTACTGCCAATTAATGATGCCGCTGATACCGAATATTATTAACGAGCCAACTGAGAGGATGAGACCTCCGACTTTCCGAGTACCAATTGATTCACTGATCGTTTTTTTAAAAAAAATAATATACAAATAAGTTGATAACTTGGCTTGTCCGCCAAATAAACCGCCAATCATGCCCACGGGAACAAACAGTACATAGCCGCAAAAGCGTCTGAGCGATGAGGGGGTGGCCTTCGGTGAATGAGGCTTCCTGATGAGTGAAAGTGCCACCAATAGTAGCGTCAGGCCGCCAATGATTTTATGCAGCAGCGCGGGGTCTATTTGCACGAGCAGGCTTGCACCGATCAAGGCGCCGGCCAACCCAAGTGCCGCCGCGGGGGCCGCTAGCCTGTAATCCACTTTTCCACTGTTATGAAAGTGCCTCAAGCCGGCGAACATAGTGCCTACCGAAGCCAGGCGAGCGGTTGCTATCGAAGACTGAGGGGGTATCCCAAGCCAGATCATCACTGGAACGGTTAGAAATACGCTGCCTCCCGTATTGGTTCCGATAAAACCCGTTATAACACCCAGCAGCACCAATCCAGCGCCTGTCAGCCATTCATGCTCAACCATAATGGCGGTTCATACCTCCAGCAAAGCACCCAGCTCTCGCTCCAACTCTTCCTGGTCGCCCAGATTCAACTCGATCAGCCGCCGCAAGTGGCTGATCGACTCCAGATCGATGTCTTTGCACACAAAGCCCAGTTGCCCATGATCCTCATGGGTCAGTCGCACTTGCATTTTTATATGCGCCTTGGGATCCAGGCGTATGTCGACATCGAACGGCAGCGCCTTATTGCCCTTCCAGTCTTCGGGCCGTTGCACCAACAGGCCCTTTAGCGACAAATCTACTAATTGCACTGGCCATTCGCGCCCGTTTTGCCGAAGTTCGGTCTTGGCATCAAAGGCGATCCGGCGAAAACGACGGCGGTCAGACGGCTGCTCGGTCATGGTGAAACCCTCTGTGGTTAGAAGGATTGTAGCCCTGCGCCATCATCGGGCCGTTATTTCTGCTTTTTTTACCCTTAGAAGGCTCTAGACCAACGTAGGGGGGTGGCCTTTAAGGCCAGTAGCGCTAAACTCCGGATGGCTGTCCTTTCTGTCCACCCTGGCTGGAATATAAAAATGAAAAATAATAATAGCCTGCTACGCCATCTACCCTGGCTGGTGCTGGCAATTGTAGGAGCGTGCGCCCTGGGCGTAGTGGCCTTGCGCCGCGGCGAGGCGATCAACGCCTTGTGGATTGTGGTCGCTGCGGTGGCCATCTATCTGGTTGCGTACCGTTACTACAGCCTGTTCATCGCTAATAACGTGATGCAACTCGATCCACGGCGGGCCACCCCCGCAGTGGTCAATAATGATGGTCTGGACTATGTGCCGACCAACAAACACATCCTTTTCGGTCACCACTTTGCGGCGATTGCCGGTGCAGGCCCATTGGTCGGCCCGGTACTGGCGGCGCAAATGGGCTACCTGCCTGGCACGCTCTGGCTGATTGCCGGCGTGGTGCTGGCCGGTGCCGTGCAGGACTTCATGATCCTGTTCCTGTCCACTCGTCGCAACGGCCGCTCCCTGGGGGACATGGTCCGCGAAGAGATGGGCCGCATCCCTGGGACCATCGCGCTGTTCGGCTGCTTCCTGATCATGATCATCATCCTTGCGGTGCTGGCGCTGATCGTGGTCAAGGCCCTGGCCGAGAGCCCGTGGGGCATCTTCACGGTGATGGCGACCATCCCGATCGCGATGTTCATGGGCATCTACATGCGCTACATCCGCCCGGGCCGCATTGGTGAAATTTCGATCATCGGCGTGCTGTTGCTGCTGGGCTCGATCTGGCTGGGCGGGCAGATTGCCGCTGACCCGGTCTGGGCCAAGGCCTTCACCTTCACCGGTATACAGATCACCTGGATGCTGATCGGCTACGGCTTCGTCGCGGCGGTACTGCCGGTGTGGCTGATCCTCGCGCCACGCGACTACCTGTCGACCTTCTTGAAAATCGGCACCATCATTGCCTTGGCAATTGGCATCCTGGTGACCATGCCCGACCTGAAAATGCCGGCGTTGACCCAGTTCATCGATGGCACCGGTCCGGTATGGAAGGGCGGTCTGTTCCCATTCCTGTTCATTACCATTGCCTGCGGCGCGGTATCGGGTTTCCACGCACTGATCTCGTCGGGCACTACGCCCAAACTGTTGGCCAGTGAAAGCCATGCCCGCTACATCGGTTACGGCGGCATGCTGATGGAGTCGTTCGTGGCCATCATGGCCATGGTTGCCGCGTCGGTGATCGAACCTGGCGTGTACTTCGCCATGAACAGCCCGGCCGCGATTGTCGGCACGGACGTGGTCACCGTGGCGCAGACCGTCAGCAGCTGGGGCTTTGCGATCACGCCTGAGGCGCTGTCTGCCGTCGCCCATGACATCGGTGAAACCACCATCCTGGCGCGTGCCGGTGGTGCACCGACGCTAGCGGTGGGGATCGCGCAGATCCTGCACAGTGTGCTGCCGGGTGAAAACACCATGGCGTTCTGGTACCACTTTGCGATCCTGTTCGAAGCGCTGTTCATCCTGACGGCGGTGGACGCCGGTACCCGTGCCGGTCGCTTCATGCTGCAAGACCTGTTGGGTTCCTTCGTGCCGGCGCTCAAACGCACCGAGTCCTGGACGGCCAACCTGATCGCGACCGCTGGTTGCGTGGCCATGTGGGGTTACCTGCTGTACCAAGGCGTGATCGATCCATTGGGCGGCATCAACACCTTGTGGCCGCTGTTCGGTATCTCCAACCAGATGCTGGCGGGTATCGCGCTGATGCTGGCAACCGTTGTGCTGATCAAAATGAAACGCCAACGCTACATCTGGGTGACCATGCTGCCAGCCGTCTGGCTGCTGATCTGCACCACCACGGCGGGCTTCATCAAGCTGTTCGACGCGAACCCTGCGATCGGCTTCCTGTCGCTGGCCAAGAAGTACAGCGATGCCCTGGCCAACGGCCAGATCCTGGCTCCGGCCAAGAACATCGACCAGATGCAGCACGTGATCTGGAACGCCTACACCAACGCAACGCTGACGGCGCTGTTCCTGTTCGTGGTGTTCAGCATCCTGTTCTATGCGCTCAAAGTCGGCGTCGCCGCCTGGGGTAACAAAGAACGTACGGATAAAGAAGCCCCGTTCCAGGCTGTACCGGACGCGTAATAGAGGATTGCAGCCATGTTCAATGACATCAGTCGCCTCGGTAAATACCTCGGTCAGGCCGCGCGCCTGATGGTCGGCATGCCCGACTACGACACGTACGTCGAGCATATGCAAACCAAGCACCCGGACAAACCGATGATGGACTACAAGGCGTTCTTTCGGGAGCGCCAGGAAGCCCGTTACGGTGGCAAGGGTGGGCCTAAGTGCTGCTGACCCGATAATTCGGGCTGGCGGTGATCCCCTGTGGGAGCAGGTTTGTGTGGGAGCTGGCTTGCCTGCGATAGCATCACTGCGGTGTAACTGATACACCGAGGTGTTTGCATCGCAGGCAAGCCAGCTCCCACATAAGCCCGCTCCCACATTTGTTTTTGTGTTCCTTCAGGAGAATTTTCTTTGTCCTCTCCCATCCCCGTCACCATCCTCAGCGGCTTCCTCGGCGCCGGCAAGACCACCCTGCTGCGCCACCTGCTCAAGGCCGAGCACGGGTTGAAAATCGCCGTGATTGAAAACGAATTCAGCGATGCCGGTATCGACACCCAGCTCTTGGGCGCAGAACCGGTGCAAGTCATGACCCTGTCCAATGGCTGCGTGTGCTGCACCATCCACACCGACCTGACCAAAGCCCTCTACTTGCTGCTCGAACGTCTGGACAGCGGCGAGATCGCGTTTGATCGCCTGGTGATCGAGACGACCGGCCTGGCCGATCCGGCGCCGGTGGCCCAGACGTTTTTCATCGACGAGGAACTGCGCGAGCGCTACATCCTCGACGGCATCATCACCCTGGTGGACGCCGCCCACGCCGAGCACCACCTGACCCAGACCATCGCCCAGGCCCAGATCGGTTTTGCCGACCGCCTGCTGGTCAGCAAGCGCGACCTGGTGGATGACGCCACCTTCGACGCGCTCAGCGAACGCCTCACCCGCATCAACCGCCGTGCGCCGATCCGCGTGGTGGACCATGGCAATATCGACTTGGCTGAACTGCTCGACGTGCGTGGCTTCAACCTCAATGCTGGCATGAGCCTGCGCCCGGTGAGCGCCGCGCCGTCCATCGACCGCATTTCCAGCCTGGTGCTGCGCACTGACCAGCCGCTGGATATCGACCGCCTCAGTGAGTTCATGAACGAACTGTTGGAAGACCACGGCAAGCAATTGCTGCGCTACAAGGGCGTGCTGAACATTGCCGGGGAAGATCGACGCATGGTGTTCCAGGGCGTGTTGAAGCTCTACGGTTTCGACTGGGATACCGAGTGGGCCGAAGGCGAGGCACGGGAGAGTGTGATTGTGTTTATTGCCGATGAGTTGCCGGAACAGAAGATTCGCGACGGTTTTGCCAAGGTCTACCAACCCTGACTTGAAACGCAGCCCAACTGTGGGAGCAGGCAAGCCAGCTCCCACAATTGACCGTATTTCACATTTGAATTGGCATAAAAAAGCCCGGCTCTTCAGCCGGGCTTCTTATTCAAGCAACTGCTATCAAGCGCCGTACACCGGCAGCTTTTTGCAGATGGCCTTGACCTTCTCACGTACCGCGTCGATCACGGCTTCGTTGTTCAGGTCAGCCAGGATGTCGCAGATCCAGCCAGCCAGTTCCTTGCACTCTGCTTCCTTGAAGCCGCGAGTGGTCACCGCCGGAGTGCCGAAGCGCAGGCCGGAGGTGACGAACGGCGAACGTGGGTCGTTCGGTACGGAGTTCTTGTTCACGGTGATGAAGGCTTTGCCGAGGGCAGCGTCAGCATCTTTACCGGAAATGTCCTGCTTGATCAGCGACAGCAGGAACAGGTGGTTTTCAGTGCCGCCGGACACCACGTCAAAGCCGCGCGCGATAAACACTTCAGCCATGGCCTTGGCGTTCTTCACGACTTGTTGTTGATAGGTCTTGAACTCAGGCTGCAGCGCTTCCTTGAAGCAGATTGCCTTGGCGGCGATCACGTGCTCCAGCGGGCCACCTTGGGCGCCAGGGAATACGGCAGAGTTCAGCTTCTTTTCGATCTCGGCGTTAGCGCGCGCCAGGATCAGGCCGCCACGTGGACCGCGCAGGGTCTTGTGGGTGGTGGTGGTGACCACGTCAGCGTAAGGCACTGGGTTCGGGTAGACGCCCGCGGCGACCAGACCGGCTACGTGAGCCATGTCAACGAACAGGTACGCGCCCACTTTGTCAGCGATTTCGCGGAAGCGCGGGAAATCCAGGATCTGCGAGTAGGCAGAGAAACCGGCCACGATCATTTTTGGCTTGTGCTCGACCGCCAGGCGCTCGACTTCGTCGTAGTCGATCAGGCCGTTGGCATCGATACCGTATTGAACGGCGTTGTACAGCTTGCCGGAGGACGAAACGCTGGCGCCGTGGGTCAGGTGACCGCCGTGGGCCAGGCTCATGCCCAGGATGGTGTCGCCACCTTGCAGCAGGGCCAGGTACACGGCGCTGTTGGCTTGGGAACCGGCGTGCGGCTGGACGTTGGCGTAATCGGCGCCGAACAGTTCTTTTGCACGGTCGATGGCCAACTGCTCAACCACGTCAACGTACTCGCAACCACCGTAGTAGCGCTTGCCTGGGTAGCCTTCGGCGTACTTGTTGGTCAGAACCGAACCTTGAGCCTCCATCACCGCAGGGCTGGTGTAGTTTTCCGAAGCGATCAGCTCAATGTGCTCTTCCTGGCGCACGGCTTCTTGCTCCATGGCGGCAAAGAGATCGGCGTCGTACTTGGCAATAGTCAAATCACGGCTGAACATGGCGGTCCTCAAGGATCGGGGGCAGAAAAGGAGGGCATTCTAACCCAATGGGTTTTAGATGGCATATGAAAGGACATCATGTCGCGGACAAGCGGGATTCACTTAGGGATAAGCGGTGCCAGTGCCGGCCCTATCGCGGGCAAGCCCGACTCCCACATTTTGATGTGTGAACCCATTCAAAGGTGGGAGCTGGCTTGCCTGCGATGAGGCCATCAGCCCCACCACACAAACTCAGTCGAACATGAAGAGGGCGTCGTTACTGAACTGCGCCTCAAACCGATGCGCCGGCATCGGCCGCCCAAACAGGTAGCCCTGCACTTCATCGCAGCCATGCTCACGCAGGAAGTCCAGTTGCTCATGGGTTTCCACGCCTTCAGCGATCACTGCCAGGTTCAGGCTGTGGGCCATGGCGATAATGGCCCGGGCGATCTGTGCATCCTGCTCGCCTGACGGCAGGCCGTCGACAAAGGTGCGGTCGATCTTCAGCACGTCGATAGGGAATTGCTTGAGGTAGTTGAGTGACGAATAACCCGTGCCGAAGTCGTCCACCGCAATGCTCAGGCCCAGGTTTTTCAGGCTGTCGAGAATATGCATGGCCTCGTTGACTTCGCGCATCAGGATACTTTCGGTCAGCTCCAGCTCCAGGCACGCCGGCGGCAAGCCAGTGTCCTTGAGGATAGTGGCAATGCGCGTGCCCAACTGGCCGTCGGAGAACTGCCGCGCGGAGATATTCACCGAGACTTTCGGCACGCGCACCTTGTTCTGGTGCCAGGTCTTGAGTTGGCGACAGGCTTCGCTGATCACCCAGTCGCCGACGTCCACCACCAGGCCCAACTCTTCCAGCACCGGGATGAAGTCCCCCGGCGGCACCAGCCCGCGACGCGGGTGGCGCCAGCGCAGCAGGGCCTCGGCGCCCGTCAGGCGCTTGCCGTCGCCGCTGAACTGCGGCTGGTAATAGAGCACGAATTCGTCCTGTTCCAGGGCGTGGCGCAAATCGCTTTCCAGCTCCAGGCGCTCCAGGGCGCTGGCGTTCATGTCCGACTGGTAGAACTGGAAATTGTTCTTGCCGCGCTCCTTGGCGTGATACATCGCGGTGTCGGCGTTTTTCATCAACTGGCTCAGCTCGTTACCGTCCTGCGGGCTGAGGGCGATGCCGATACTGGCGGTCACAAAGAATTCTCGGCCTTCCAATACAAAGGGTTTTACCAGGCTGGCGAGGATCTGCTCGGCCACATGGATCGCGCGGTTCAGCGCCATTTCACGGTTGACCCGTGGCTGCAGGAGCAACGTGAACTCGTCGCCACCCATGCGCGCCACGGTGTCGTCTTCGGCCACGCAACCCAGCAGGCGCGTAGCCATTTCCTTAAGCATGCGGTCGCCGGCGGCGTGACCCAGGGAGTCGTTGATCGGTTTGAAGCGGTCGAGGTCGAGGAACATCAGCACCACCCACGACTTCTGCCGTTCGGCCGACTGCAACGCGGTGTGCAGGCGATCCTGGAACAGCGTGCGGTTGGGCAGGTGGGTCAGGGCGTCATAGTAGGCCAGGCGGTGGATGCGCTGTTCGCTGGCCTTGCGCTCGCTGATATCACTGAAAAAGCACACGTAGCTGGCTAGGTCGCCCTCATCGTCAAACACGGCAGTGATGCCGACCCACGCCGGGTAATGCTCGCCATTGCGGCGCTTGAGCCACACTTCGCCCTCCCAGGTGCTGTGCTGATGCAGTTGCTTGAGCACGTAGCGCAGGTGGGCTTCCTGCTGTTCGTCGACGGTGAGCATGTTGGGCAATTGATCGAGCACATCGCTGACCGCATAGCCGCTGACCCGGCTGAACGCCTCGTTGGCCTGCACGATATACCCCGCCGGGTCGGTGATCAGGATCGCCGACGTGGAGTGCTCGAATACCGTGGCCGCCATGCGCAGGTCTTTCTCGGCGCGGCGCTGCTGGCTGATGTCGCGACCCACACCAAGGATGCCTTCAAAGGCGCCGTGTTCGTCCCACACCAGCACCAGGCGCAACTCAATCGGCACTTTGCGACCGTCGGCGCGCAGGCAGTCGAACAGGAACAACTGGGTTTGAATGTCATCACGCAGCTTGTTCAGTGCCTCGGGATCGCCCAGCGCGCGGCTGACCTGCTCCATCAGGCTATAAATGCCGGTCAGTTGCTGCGGGTTGGCAATGATCGACTGCCAGCCGTTCTTGAACACCCAATCCACGTCATAGCCCAGCACGGCATTGACCGATGGGCTGACATAGTTGAGGGCCAATTGGCTGTCGGTGGAGCAGATCACGTCGCTGATGCTTTCGGCCAGCATGCGGTAGCGCTGTTCGCTGTCGCGCAGGGATTCACTGGCTTCGATCTGGTCGGTGATGTCCTTGGCCACGCCGATGATCCGGCTGATCTGCGCGGTCTCTTCGCGGGCCAGGGCTTGTTCACGGATATCAAAACGGCGCCACTGGTTATCGCGATGACGGAAGCGCAGTTGGCAGTGCAACTGCGTGGTGTAGCCGACATTGCGCTGCTGCTGGCGCAAATCATGGTAATGCTCGGCGTCCTCGGGGTGCAGCAGGATTTCCCAGAAGTACTCGCCCATTTGCTGCAGTTCGGCCTTGTTGTAGCCGAGAGTGTGGCCCAAATGGTGGTTGCTGAAAATCATGCGCTGGCTGATCACATCCTGCACATACAGGTGGTCGGGCACGGTGCGGACCACGTCTGACCAGAAGCTTTCCCGTTCGACCAGCGACAGCTCGATCAGCTTGCGGCTGGTGATATCGCTGATACTGAGGATCACTGCCTTGAAGTCGTCTTGTTGCTCGGGCAGGCGCATCACCAGCCACAGGTATTGCTCGTTGCCGGCCACGTCCTTGAGCTGGATTTCCAGCTCCAACTGGCTCTGTTGGGTCAGGACAGCATCAAGTATCTGGTAACCGATGGACGTGGCATTGCGCGGGCAGTCATCGATCAGGCGTCCCCAAGCCTCCTCGCAGGAGCCCACGTTCAACAGGCGCACCGCCACCTGGTTGACCTCGGTGATGCGCAACTCCTTGAGCAGTCGCTGGCGCTCGTCGGGGTTGGCCTGCAGCCAGTCGTGCAATTGCTCACGGGTCTGCAATCGGGTCTTGTCGAAGAAACCGTTCAGGCCCGACAAGTCAAGCACGCACAGGGCCACGCCGGTGCCTTCGAAAATGTCCTGGTAGCGCCGCCGGCCTTCATGCACTTGGCGCTGGCGGCGACGCATGTTCAACAGCACGATCACCGGGATCAGCGAGAACGCCAGGCCCAACAGGCATTTGCCGATAAACGCCGGCAACAGTTGCTCCAACACGGCGGTGCGGTCGAACAGCCCACGCAATTGCCAGTCGCTCTTGCTCAGGGGCGTGACCAGTACGCTTTTATTCAGTTCGTCCGGTGTGAGGGCGCTGGCCCACTGGGCCGGCATGCCGCTGTCCCGGCTGATGACGCGGTGGTTGACGCGATTCTCGATGACCCACATCGGGCGTTGGCCCTGGCCGTCCTGGGGGGTGAGGTTGGCCAGGTAGTTGGGCGCCAGGCGCAATGCCCAGTACATCCTTGAACCGCCGCTGGGCTGGTGCAATAGCAGATAGATGAGGGTGCCGTCGTTGCTGTTGCTCAGGTAATAGGACTGGGAGTGGCTGCGCTGCACCAGCTCTTCAAGCCAGGCGCCATCCTGGCTGTCAGTGGCGCTGTCACTGATCATCGCGCCGCTGGGGGCGAGCAGGGCGACGCTGCGCAGCTCCGGCAGCGAGCGCTGCAAAGTGCGCATCAAGGCCTGTTGCTGTTCGCTGTCGCGCGGTGGCTCGACCATCGGGAGTAGGTTAAGAGCGATTTTTGCGCTCAGGGCCATGTTCAGGCTGATCTGTTCGGCCAGGTCGGCACTGTAGTCGATGGTGTATTGCTGCTGGTTCTTCTGGTTTTGCTGCAACTGGTCAAGCAGTTGCCAGAACAATAAGGCGAGCAGCATGAGGACGAGCGTCGCCAATGCGCCTTTGAGGGTGCCGTGCAGGGGCGCTCCCGGCGCTATATGAGCGGCGCGCAGGGGAGTAGGCGGCGTGACTTTGGACAAGCTGTGATCCTGCGGTTTGGCTGGACTGGCGCGCGACGTGCACTATAAGCCGGACGCCCGGAGGGCGGCTAGCATGCCCTGACTTGTGGCAAAGTGCCAGCCCCGCCTGGCAGGACTCAAGTCAGGCACCTGTGTGGATCAGGCTGTCGGCCAGGCGGGTCAGGATGGCGAGCGTGAAGACGCCGATAACCACAGAGGCCGTGCGGTTGATGGCGTGCGGCGTCAGCCAGGCGTATCCGCCATGTCTGATGCGGGCGCCGAACAGTACCCATGCGCACCCCACCGGTACCACCACGGCTGTGAACTGTGCGACGAACTGCACATATAACGTCAGGTCGATAAACGTCTGCACGGGGACGATGAACGAAACGATCAGCAAACCCTTGGGGTTGATCAGCGTCAGCAGAAAGAAATGCAGCCTGGATACGCGTGCTTCAGGTGCAGACTTGAGTGTTTCGTCGGGGTGGCACCACAGCAGGTAGGAAGTCCTGATCAGGTAACAGACCGAAGCGAACTGCACGAGCTTCAGCCCCCAAGGCACGCTGTCGCCTATATGGCTGAGCAGGTAGCCCCAGAAGGATATCTGCGTCAGGTACGCCAGGCACTCCAGCAGGCTCAGCGGCCAGGCGCGCCTGAACCCCGTGAGTATTCCCGAGCGCAATAGCAGTGTGTTGGTGGGGCCCGGCATTAATAGCAGCAAGCCGAGTGCAGAAATGACGCCAAGCATGAAGGGGGTCTCCTGGAACCTCTGAGGGGTTGGGCGGCTAATCTAACAGATAGATTTCGATACGCTCGGCCACTTAGGTTAACCTTGAGGATTCGCAATGCTATGTACAGCGCCATGACGCTACGTAGGCCTGTTCTCACTTTTTCATGAGGTCCACATTTTGGCTCAATACGTCTTCACCATGCATCGGCTGGGGAAAGTTGTCCCTCCGAAGCGGGAAATCCTGAAAAATATTTCGCTGTCCTTTTTCCCTGGCGCCAAGATCGGCGTGCTCGGCCTCAACGGTTCGGGTAAGTCCACGCTGTTGAAAATCATGGCCGGCGTCGACACCGAGTTCGAAGGCGAAGCCCGCCCGATGCCCGATCTGAACATCGGCTACCTGCCGCAAGAGCCGATCCTGGACCCGACCAAGACCGTTCGCGAAGTGGTTGAAGAAGCCGTCAGCGTGATCAAAAACGCCCAGGCGCGCCTCGACGAGGTTTACGCCGCGTACGCTGAAGAAGACGCCGACTTCGACAAACTGGCGGCCGAACAAGCCAAGCTCGAAGCCATCCTGCAGGCCAGCGACGGTCACAACCTGGAGCGTCAGCTGGAAGTTGCCGCCGACGCGTTGCGTCTGCCGGCATGGGACGCCAAGGTCGAATTCCTGTCCGGTGGTGAAAAGCGCCGTGTGGCCCTGTGCCGCCTGCTGCTGTCGGCCCCTGACATGCTGCTGCTCGACGAACCGACCAACCACTTGGACGCCGATTCCGTCGCCTGGCTGGAGCATTTCCTTCATGATTTCCCGGGCACCGTGGTTGCGATCACGCACGACCGGTACTTCCTGGACAACGTGGCCGGCTGGATCCTCGAGCTCGACCGTGGCGCCGGTATCCCTTACGAGGGCAACTACTCCGGTTGGCTGGAAGCCAAGTCCGACCGTCTGGCTGCCGAATCCAAGCAGCAATCGGCCCATGAAAAAGCCATGAAGGAAGAACTGGAGTGGGTGCGTAAAGGCGCGAAGGCGCGTCAGTCCAAATCCAAGGCGCGTCTGCAACGCTTCGAAGAAATGCAATCGCAGGAATTCCAGAAGCGCAGCGAAACCAACGAGATCTACATCCCGGCCGGCCCGCGCCTGGGTGACAAGGTCATCGAGTTCAAGAACGTATCCAAAGGCTATGGCGACCGTGTGCTGATCGACAACCTGTCGTTCTCCATGCCAAAAGGCGCGATCGTCGGTGTTATTGGTGGTAACGGTGCGGGTAAGTCCACGCTGTTCCGCATGCTGATGGGCAAGGAAACGCCGGATTCTGGCACTATCGAAGTCGGTGAAACCGTGCAGTTGGCCTGCGTGGACCAGAGCCGCGAAGACCTCGACGGCAGCAAGACGGTGTTCCAGCAGATTTCCGACGGTTCCGACCAGATCCGTATCGGCAACTATGAGATCCCGTCGCGTACCTACGTGGGCCGTTTCAACTTCAAGGGCGGCGATCAGCAGAAGTTCGTCAAGGACCTGTCCGGCGGTGAGCGCGGTCGCTTGCACTTGGCCCTGACCCTGAAAGAGGGCGGCAACGTGCTGTTGCTCGACGAACCGTCCAACGACCTCGACGTTGAAACCTTGCGTTCCCTGGAAGAAGCGCTGTTGGACTTCCCTGGCGCCGCCATTGTGATCTCTCACGATCGGTGGTTCCTTGACCGCGTCGCGACTCACATCCTGGCGTACGAAGATGACTCCCAGGCGGTGTTCTTCGAAGGTAACTACACCGAGTACGAAGCGGACCGTAAGAAGCGTTTGGGCGATGCTGCTGCCCAGCCGCACCGTGTGCGCCACAAGAAACTGGCCTGATTGGGTCGGTGTTTTGAAAGAGCGGAGCCTTAGGGCTCCGTTTTTTTTGCGTGCTTTTCAGGGTGACCGAGGTGATCTCATCGCAGGCAAGCCTGCTCCCACACTTGACCGCGCTGATGCGGATGTACTCGAATCAATGTGGGAGCTGGCTTGCCTGCGATGCCCGACTACCTATTGGTGCATGGTTTGAGCTGAAATCCCCATTTGGGGGCGAAATAATGTAGTTATTTATATCAAGTGCACCATTTAAATTCATAAAGGCGACATTTTGCCCTGTCGCAGTGCGAAACGAATTGATAAAGTCCGGCTCAATCTCTGTTAACAACTAAAAATCTGCCGAGACTTTTCATGATCGAATCCGTCGAATCCTTCCTCGCTCGCCTCAAGAAACGCGACCCAGACCAGCCCGAATTCCACCAGGCAGTAGAAGAAGTCCTACGCAGCCTGTGGCCGTTTCTTGAAGTCAACCCTCACTACCTGGCATCGGGCATCCTGGAGCGCATCTGCGAGCCGGAACGCGCGATTACCTTCCGGGTGTCGTGGGTGGATGATCATGGCAAGGTCCAGGTCAATCGCGGTTTCCGTATCCAGATGAACAGCGCCATTGGCCCTTATAAAGGCGGCCTGCGCTTCCACCCGTCGGTGAACCTGGGTGTGCTGAAATTCCTCGCCTTCGAGCAGACCTTCAAGAACTCGCTGACCTCGCTGCCTATGGGCGGCGGCAAGGGCGGCTCGGACTTTGATCCCAAGGGCAAGAGCGATGCTGAGGTCATGCGCTTCTGCCAATCCTTCATGAGCGAGCTGTACCGCCATATCGGCGCAGACGTGGACGTGCCGGCCGGCGATATCGGCGTGGGCGCCCGTGAAATCGGCTTCTTGTTTGGTCAGTACAAGCGCCTGAGCAACCAATTCACTTCGGTGTTGACCGGCAAGGGCATGACCTACGGCGGCAGCCTGATTCGCCCGGAAGCCACCGGCTTCGGTTGCGTGTACTTCGCCGAAGAAATGCTCAAGCGCAATAACCAGCGTGTCGAGGGCAAGCGTGTGGCGGTGTCCGGCTCCGGCAACGTGGCGCAATACGCGGCGCGCAAGGTCATGGACCTGGGCGGCAAGGTGATTTCCCTGTCCGATTCCGAAGGCACCCTGTACGCCGAAAGCGGTTTGACCGAGGAGCAATGGTCGGCCTTGCTTGAGCTGAAAAACGTGCAACGCGGCCGCATCAGCGAATTGGCCGAGCGTTTTGGCCTGGAGTTTCGCAAGGGTCAAACCCCGTGGGAATTGGCCTGCGACATTGCGCTGCCCTGCGCCACTCAGAACGAACTCAATGCCGATGCTGCGCGCACCCTGCTGCGCAACGGCTGCCTCTGCGTGGCCGAAGGCGCCAATATGCCGACCACGCTGGAGGCTGTGGATATCTTTATCGAGGCGGGCATTCTGTTCGCACCGGGCAAAGCCTCCAACGCCGGCGGCGTCGCGGTCAGTGGCCTGGAAATGTCGCAGAACGCCATGCGCCTGCTGTGGACGGCGGGCGAAGTGGACAGCAAGCTGCACGCCATCATGCAGTCGATCCACCATGCCTGCGTGCATTACGGCGAAGAAAACGGTCGGGTCAACTACGTGAAAGGCGCGAATATCGCGGGTTTCGTCAAAGTCGCCGACGCGATGCTGGCTCAAGGCATCGTCTAAGCCTCGGGCTCAATCAGCAGCACTTCGATCAACTGATCGCCGACGGGGCGCAGCCACAGCACCTCGTCACCCACCTGGGCGCCCAGCAATGCGCGGCCCAGGGGCGAACCCCAGTTGATCAAGCCCGCGTTGGCGTCCGCCTGATCTTCACCGACCAACTGAATGCGCTGCTGCTCGTCCTGCTCATTGGCGAACGTCACCCAACTGCCGATCTGCACCTTATCGCTGGAAGTGGCCGGTGCGACCACTTGGGCGCTCTGCACCCGTTGATTGAAGTAACGCAAATCCCGTTCAAGGTCGGCCTGGCGTTGTTTGTCAGCGCGCTCGCCCTTGGCGGATTCAGCGCTGTGTTCCTGCTGCAACTGCGCAACCTTGGCCTGCAATTGCGCCAAACCCTGCGCAGTCAGACGGTTGGGCTGCTCACTGACCTGACGCTCCACCGGCTGATCAGCCTGGGCGGCAGCATTGTCCTCGTTTACAAAAGCTCGGCTCATGGTGTTCTCCCTCTATGGAGTTTGGGCCATGTTCGCCGCGCATTAGTTTCGATGGATGTCTGAAAGCGACCTATTGCGAGCGATAGGCCCTGGCGGCGTCGCGGTCTTTCTCGTGCTGCCAGGCCCGCTCTCGGTCATCCCAGTGATTGTCCCTGTAGTCGCGCAACTCTTCGTTTTCACGCATGGCCTTGCACTGTCGAAAGCCATCCTCCCAGCCTTCGGCGTATTGCCGATCCTTCAGGTAACGCGGCACATTTTTGCGAAACTCCCCGGTGATCACTCCGGCAGCCTGGCGACCACTGCTGCAGCCATCGTCAAAACCGTCGGCAAAGGCCGGTGGATAACCCTTGGCCAGTAAATCCTGATGGGTCGTTTGGCAACCCGCCAGCCACACCACCGCACACAGCAATAACGCAGACCGCCACATGGCGTACTCCCTGGCCGTTTCACGGCTGATAGGGAGAGTCTAGAGCGGGATTTGTCAGGGAGGTGTGAAGGGAGAGTGAGAAAGGTGTTGTAAGTGCGGACCGCACGATGGTGTTTGGCTAAACACAACACCAAATGTGGGAGCGGGCTTGCTCGCGAAAGCGGTGGCTCAGCCAAGTTTCCAGTGACTGATACACCGCATTCGCGAGCAAGCCCGCTCCCACATTTTGATCTTCGTCAGGCTTTGATTAGTAGTGATACCACTTCACTTCAAGCATCACTTCGTTGACCGGCGTGGAAAGGTGGCTGTACTCGCGCTGTGCACTCAACCGCAGCCCCAGGTTGCGTGACAGCTCCCACTGCTGGTTCAAGCTGATGCTGCGCCGCACTTCGCCATTGGTGAAGAAATCACCCTTGGCTTCCAAACTCAAATTACCCAGCGGATTCCTCCACAACACCCCGGTATTGAAACCGGCTGCGGGGGAGATGGCTTCGTTGAAGTCGTTGTTGTGTTCCACGCGTACGGTGCCAAGGGCGAAGCCGAGCATGTCGTCGCGCAGTTGCCAGGTGCCGCCGGCGCCGCCGTTGACGTGGGCGACCAGGGTTTCGTCGTCGTGTTTGCCAGGCACGCGCTCCAGACCGCCGGTGACTTGCCATGACCAGGGTTGCAACAGCGCATTGCGCGGGGTCAGGGAGCGGATGGTGGCCAGGTCCAGTTGCTGCAGTTGCCAGTGGTTGCCCTCGTACTGGCGCAGTTTCATTTGCAGGATTTCGATCTGCGCGCCGAGGGGGAAGCCTTCAGCGTTGTCGTTGAGGTCGTGGTAGGCCATGCGCAGGCCGTATTCGCCAAAAGCTTTGTCGCCACGGGTGCCGATGCCGGCTTGCCAGGTGCGCGATTCATGGCCGTTTTCCGGCAGGCCGGGCGGTACGATTTTAAGGTCGGGCGCAGGGTTCTGATTGATCGCGCGCAGCAGTTCGAAGCTGCGCTGGGAGCGGGCGGTGTCGCGCTCCAGGCCATTGGCGCGGTAGCGGCCCAGGCGGTAAGCGGCGTCGATGATCAGGGCCTGGCGCTCGCGGGGCAGGGCTTTGAAGGCAGGCTCCTGCAATTGTTTCTGGTCGTCGCTGACCTTCAATACCCATTGCTGCTCGTCGCTGTCGAGTGGTTTGGCGCGCTCCAGCAGTTCGCGTTCGCGGGAAGGGCGGTAGTCGATCTTTTCTACCAGACCGGCCTCTTTCACGGCCTTGACCGTGTCGGTCGGGATGGCGGTCAGCGGAAATTGCTCGGTCAGGCGTAGGCCAGGGCGCGCCACTTGCAGCAGTTCCAGCAGGCGATAGGAGCAGTTTTCGTCAAAGAAGAAGTAGTCGAACTGGATCTGCTTGAGCTCCCACACGTGCTCGACCATGCGTTCGGTCTCGACCTGGGTGAGGTTGAGGCGGTATTCCCACAGGTCGCGGTTCTCGAGGCTACGGTACTCGGAGAGTTTTTCCTGGTAGGGCACCAGGGCGAACAGGCCGGGGTAACCCCCCATCAAGCCTTTCCAGGCGTAGAGAATGCTGTTGTCGGAGCCCTCGATATAGGCGCCGAAGTTGATCGCGTAGCTGAGCAGGGCAGTGTTGTTGCTTTGCACGTCGGCCTGGTCGATGCGCAGCAGGGTGTGGCCGAACATCGACGAGGGGCTGTTGAGGTAGGCCGCCGGGAAGATCATCACCGCACTATGGGGGGCGACGTCCTTGAACCACTGCTTGAATTCTTTGCAGTCCACGGCAGGCAGGTCAGTAAGTTGCAACTGATCCTTGAGCCAGCGGGTTCGTGCGGGGTACACGCACTGGGCATGTTTTTCACCCAGGCTGGCCGGCGCGTAAAGGGCGTCGACGGTGGCCTTGAGTTCCGCATCCGGGTGATGGGCGCCGTCAGGTGCGAGGAAAAACTTTTTCTCGCTGACATAACTGCGCCAGCCGCTGATCTTGCCGGCTTCGTAGTGACCCAGGGATAACCAGAAGGGGTCATTGGCCAATTGCTGCAAACGTTGATCATCGAGGTGCGGTGCCGCGTGCAGCGGGGCGCAGGCGAAGAGAGCCAGGCAAGCGAGGCGTTTGAGCATGGGGGCTACTTAAGTCGAAATAAAAAAAGACCCAAGGGGGGACAGGTCGAAAAAATAAAACCCGCGCCTCGAAAGGCGCGGGCAGGTCGAGCTTAAGCCTGGGTAGCGTATTTCGCCAGACGGGCATCACTTTTCAGTACAGCAATGGTGTTGTTGTGCACGTCATCAGCAGTCACGTCAGCCTTGCTGAAGATTTGCTGGAAGTGCTCGTGAGTCACGGCAGCAAAGTGCTCGCGATCTTCCGGTGCAACACCCAGTACCACAGCGTAGGTAGTCAGCGCTTCGCCGTTACCCTTGGCCATGTCTTCGGACAGCTCGTTCATCATGCCATTCATGGCAATCCAGGACTTGCCGCCATAGCTCAGGGCGCTGTTGGTGCTGCAACCGTTGGTGCCCGAGGTCATGCCGAAGGTGGCGTTACCCGAAGTACCGTTGGTGGTGGAGGCCAGGAAGTGAGCTGGAGTACCGCGCTGGCCTTCAAACAACATGTTGCCCCAACCGCAGTTCGGGCCACCTGGTGCTTCTGCCATTGCATTGAGGGAGACGACGGTGAAGAGAGTACCGAGAAGGATCCGTTTCATAGCTTTGTTCTCTTTGTGTGCAAACCAATGGACAAGGGTTCAGGCACGTCAACGCGCCCTAGGGGTCGGTTATTAGTCCAACCCGCGCAGTTTGGAGTTTAGGCACGTTCTAAGGGTTCCGTGTATTTTTATAAAACAATTCGCGATGTCGCACTATTTTTGCGGGACGCATCCCGCGTCTATGCTTTCCCTCAAGCGCGCCTTGCCAGAGCGCGTAACCGGGAGCCAGAATGCCGTTATCTGCCCCGCCTGATGTAAGGAAGCCCGATGCCTGATCCTGTTGCTGCCAGCTTGCGTCTAGCGCCCGAAGCGCTGACTCGCCCTTTCTCCGCTGAACAGTTCAGCTTCTCGACCACCAATGATCTGGAGCCCTTTCGCGGTGTGCTTGGCCAGGAACGTGCGGTTGAAGCACTGCAGTTCGGTGTGGCCATGCCACGCCCCGGTTACAACGTGTTTGTCATGGGCGAGCCCGGCACCGGCCGCTTTTCGTTCGTCAAACGTTACCTGAAAGCCGAAGGCAAACGCCTGCAGACCCCGGCAGATTGGGTCTATGTGAATAATTTCGATGAGCCTCGCGAACCCCGCGCCCTGGAATTACCAGGCGGCGGAGCGGCGGCGTTTATTGCCGATATCAACGGCTTGGTCGACAACCTGGTCGCCACCTTCCCGGCGGTCTTCGAGCACCCGACGTACCAGCAGCGCAAAAGCGCCATCGACCGCGCCTTCAACCAGCGCTACGACAAGGCCCTGGACGTAATCGAACGCCTGGCACTGGAAAAAGACGTAGCGCTGTACCGCGACAGCTCCAACATCGCCTTTACCCCGATGCTCGATGGCAAAGCGCTGGACGAGGCCGAGTTCTCGCAGCTACCGGAAGCCGATCGCGAGCGTTTCCACACGGATATTTCCGAGCTGGAAGAACGTCTCAATGAGGAACTGGCCAGCCTGCCGCAGTGGAAACGTGAGTCCAATAACCAACTGCGCCAGTTCAACGAAGAAACCATCACGCTGGCCCTGCAGCCTTTGCTCGCACCGCTGTCGGAAAAGTACGCGGAAAACGCCGCTGTCTGCGGTTATCTGCAAGCCATGCAGGTGTACCTGCTCAAAACCGTAGTCGAGCAACTGGTGGACGACGCCAAGACCGACGCCCAGGCGCGCAAGCTGCTTGAAGAGCAGTACTGCCCAAGCCTGGTGGTGGGCCATCCGGTCAACGGTGGCGCACCGGTGGTATTTGAACCGCACCCGACTTACGACAACCTGTTCGGCCGTATCGAATACAGCACCGACCAGGGCGCGCTCTACACCACCTATCGCCAATTACGTCCGGGCGCCTTGCACCGCGCCAATGGCGGTTTCCTGATTCTTGAAGCCGAAAAAATGCTCAGCGAACCGTTTGTCTGGGACGCCCTCAAGCGCTCCCTGCAGTCGCGCAAGCTGAAGATGGAATCGCCGTTGGGCGAGTTGGGCCGCCTGGCTACGGTGACCCTCAACCCGCAGATGATCCCGCTGCAGGTCAAGGTCATCATCATTGGTTCCCGCCAGCTGTACTACGCGTTGCAGGACGCCGATCCGGATTTCCAGGAGATGTTCCGGGTGCTGGTGGATTTCGACGAAGACATCCCGATGGTCGATGAGAGCCTGGAGCAGTTCGCCCAATTGCTCAAAACCCGCACATCGGAAGAAGGCATGGCGCCGCTGACCTCGGATGCGGTGGCACGGCTGGCCACTTACAGCGCACGCTTGGCGGAACACCAGGGGCGCTTGTCGGCGCGCATTGGTGATTTGTTCCAGCTGGTCAGCGAAGCGGATTTCATTCGCCACCTGGCGGGCGACGAAATGACCGACGCCGGTCATATCGAGCGCGCACTCAAGGCTAAGGCCACGCGCACCGGGCGCGTGTCGGCACGGATTCTCGACGACATGCTGGCCGGGGTCATCCTGATCGACACCGCAGGCGCGGCCGTAGGCAAGTGCAACGGGCTGACGGTGCTGGAGGTCGGTGACTCGGCGTTCGGCGTGCCGGCGCGGATTTCCGCCACGGTGTACCCGGGCGGCAGCGGCATTGTAGACATCGAGCGTGAGGTTAACCTCGGCCAGCCGATTCACTCCAAGGGGGTGATGATCCTCACCGGTTACCTGGGTAGCCGTTATGCCCAGGAATTCCCGCTGGCGATCTCGGCCAGCATCGCGCTGGAGCAATCCTACGGCTACGTGGACGGCGACAGTGCGTCCCTGGGCGAGGCGTGCACCTTGATCTCGGCCTTGTCGAAGACGCCGCTCAAACAGTGCTTTGCCATCACCGGTTCGATCAATCAGTTTGGTGAAGTGCAGGCGGTGGGCGGGGTCAACGAGAAGATCGAAGGTTTCTTCCGCCTCTGTGAAGCACGCGGGCTGACCGGCGAGCAAGGGGCGATCATTCCGCAAGCCAACGTCGCCACGCTGATGCTTGATGAGAAGGTGCTGCAGGCGGTGCGCGCCGGGCAGTTCCACATCTATGCCGTGCGCCAGGCGGATGAGGCCTTGAGCCTACTGGTGGGTGAGGATGCCGGTGAGCCGGATGCGGAAGGGCAGTTCCCTGAAGGCACGGTCAATGCGCGCGTGGTAGAGCGCTTGCGCGCGATTGCCGAGATGATCAGCGAGGAAGACTTGAAGGAGGCGGAGAAGGAGTTGGCACAGCAGGCGTTGGCGGAAGCCAAACCCACCTGATTTTTTTGTCGTGATGCGGTCAAGTGTGGGAGCTGGCTTGTCGGGTCGCCGCACCGCTGCGATAGCCATAGGTATCTACACATCTTGAGGGTGCCCTCTGCTACGCAATTTCACTTTGAAGATGTGTAGATACTTATGCTGCGATAGCGGTCTACCCGTTAACGGAGATGTTGCCTGGACGTCAGTCATCGCAGGCAAGCCAGCTCCCACATTGACGGTGGTGTATTCGGAGAAATTACGAAACCGCCATAAATTTGACTTAGGTTGAGGGGCCAGCGCCGTTGGTCCCTACAGCCTTGGTTTGTCGCGGTTTTCTTCTATTCTGTGTTCAAGGGATATCCACAGGAGTCGCTGGATAGAGACAGCCTCGCCCCAGGCGCAGGTTGAACACCGATCTAACGAGGGTCGCCGCCATGCCGCGCAACCTTTGCCTCACCCGCCAGTGCTTTGGCCTGGTCACCCGTATCGAATGTTCCATTCGCCCTCTCGCGGGCGATAACGGCATGTGGACGTTGTTGTTTGCCGCCGGAATGACCGGCGAACAACCCTCCACTATCAAGTCCCAGGGCCCGTTTCACGGCCCCTTCGTGGCGGAGAACATTCTGGAATCCATCGTTGATAGCCTGACCCTGCATGGCTATGAGCAGGCGGGCGATCCGCAGATCTGGAGCCTGCACATGCAGGCCCATCTGCGACAGCTCAATGGTGATACCCAGCACTGAGTGCTATTTGCTCTCGGGCTTGTCCAGCTTGACTTCAAAGCCGTACTGCACGGTGCTGAGGTCGGTGCGTTGGTAGCTTTCCAGGGACGTAGGCTGGCCGTAGAAATAATGCACGTCAAACAGCGCCGTGCCGTATTCCTCGGCGCGGTGGCTCACTCCCAGGATTTCCTTGAGGTAGTTGCCGCTGGCGTCCTTGGCGTAGAAGCGCCAGCTGTCGGCAGGGAATTCCTTCTGGTCCACGACCAGCGCGTTGTCCTTGAGCGACAGCCCTTTGGGGAGCTTGCCTACCTCAATGTCGGCTTTTTCGATGGTCGCCAGGAACAGTGGAATCGAGCCCACCACAAACGCCGGGTTTTCCGGAAACAGGTTGAGGTCATAGGTGAGGGTGCCGCGCGCCGGGTTCAGTTCGAAGGCCTCAGTCGGCAATTCGATCGGCTCCCCGCGTTCGCCCTTTTCGTCGGCGGTAAAGAAGGTCACCGGCGATTCGCTGCTGTTGCGCTCACTGCCCACCAAGTCGTCATTGAAGGTGAACGGGTGGTCAAACACGATGTGTGCGGCACTGGCGTCCTCGACCGACTGGCTGATGGTGACGCTTTTTTTCAGCTGGTCTTCGGTCATGCTTGCGTCTTTGAGCCAACTGGCGGCGCCGTCGTCGTACACGGTGACCGGCATCGGCAAGGCCTGTACGGTTTGCTGCAGGCTGTTCTTGTCAAAACGCAGCACGGGCAGGTCGAGGTCTTTGCGGGTAAGCGTAGCGGTGGAGAAATCCAGTACGTTGACCTGCAGGTTGTCGATCACGCCATTGAAATACACCTTGGCGTAATGGCTGCTCTGCTTGTGTTCGAAGGCTTTTTGTTCATCGGTAAGCTGTTTTTCGAATGCCTCCGACCAGACTTTCTGCTTTCGCATTTCGGCCAGTTGCTTCTCGTAGAACGCCACCTGCGCGCTGCTTTCGTTGATCGAGCCCGAGCGTGTGAGGAATTGCCCAGTGCTGTCTCGCGCCTGTACCAGCAGTGGGTTGGGCGACTCGTCACCCACTTCCGGTGCCAGTGGTTGGCTGTTGATCAGCTCGATCTCCGCGTAGTTTTTCTCCAGGAGCAGCAGGTTGAGGGTGATATTGCCTTCGGTACGCTTGTGGCCGACGTCCTTTTTCGACAAATCAAACGTCAACACCTTGCCCGGCGCAACCACTTCAATGGTGCCCTTTAGGTTGACGGGTTGCGGCTGGCTCTTGTTTTCGGTTTCGATGCCGTCGATAAACGGGTAGGTCACCGTCAAGTCGTCGGGGTTGGTCAGGTTGGAACTGCTGGGGCTCAGTTGGATGCCCGGATCGGTTTCCGACCATTCCGGCTGAAAGGGGATGACCTTGTTGTTGCTCAAGGTCACGGACTTCCATTCCAGGCCATGGGGAAAGGGGAATGGGTCCGGGACACTGAAATTAAACGGGAAGACCGGCTGCAAGTCCGTCAAATAGTCGGAGTGTGAGGTTTTACGCAGCACGAACAGGCCATTGATGTAGGTGTCCACCAGCGCCTGGGGCGTGGGGTAGTGCCTGAGCAGGGCCAGGCTGTCTTCGCCGTATTCGGCTTCGATGGGCTTGGTGGCAAGCTTGGCCCGTGCCCGTTCCAGTAACAGCAGTGAACCGCCAAGTTCGGCAACGGCGTCGCGCAGCTTGGGGTCTTGGATGCTGTCGAGGGAGTGTTCGAATTGTGCGGTTTTCTCTTCGAGGGTGGCCTGCTTCTGCTCGTCGCTGGGGGAGCAGCCGCCGGCCAGCAGCAATGCCGCGCACAGGCCGAGATTGGCCAAAGGGGATCGCACATCCATCATCTGAGTTTTTCCTGTCCGACATCATCGAGCCGATTTTTATTGGGCTCGACACTAGCAGAAAAATTCTCTTACAGATGCCGCCCAGGTCAGTTTTCTCGTGGTTACAGGTGTTTTGTAACCGCTGGTATACTCGCCACCATTTTTAGCCACGCTGTGTGAGATCCCATGGAACGCTTTATCGAAAATACTATGTACGCCTCACGCTGGCTGTTGGCGCCCATCTACCTGGGGTTGTCCCTGGGCTTGCTGATCCTGGCGCTGAAGTTCTTCCAGGAAATCATCCACGTCATTCCCACGGTTTTTACCATGCTGGAATCTGAGGTGATCCTGCTGCTGTTGTCGTTGATCGACATGGCGCTGGTCGGTGGCTTGCTGGTGATGGTGATGATTTCCGGCTACGAGAACTTCGTCTCGCAGCTGGATATCGATGAAAACAAAGAAAAGCTCAACTGGCTCGGCACCATGGACTCTTCGTCGCTGAAGATGAAAGTCGCGGCCTCCATCGTGGCGATCTCGTCCATCCACCTGCTGCGCATCTTCATGGACGCCAAGAACGTCGATCCGGAGCATTTGATGTGGTACGTGATCATCCACATGACCTTTGTGGTGTCGGCGTTCGCCATGGGCTACCTGGACAAACTCACCAAGCACTGATGTGTGCGCCGGCCTTACTGTTCCACGAAATAGTAAGGCTGGCGATTGATCGACATCTCCTTGGCGACCCTCACCGGCGTGCTCAAACCGTTGGTATGGTCCAGCAACGCAATGTTGCCGGGCTTGGCGGCGAGGTAATCGTGCAACTCGGCCTCGGTTTGCAGGATGGGCAGGTAGCCCCGCAGATAGAACACGCTGGCCCCGGCGATGCGTTCATTGGGCTGAAACAGCACGACTTCTTTGCCTTCGTCTTTGAGCGCCTGGATCTGGCTGATCACCGGCACGAACGATTGGCGCACGTCGGCCTTGGGCGCGAACCAGAAGGCGGCTGCCAGGTAGCAGGCCACGGCCAGGGTGAAAACGCTGCCAACCAGTGTTCTATGGTGTTTATACAGCGCGGGCTTGTGGTTTTTCAGCCAGCCCAGCAGTACCCGCGCATATTCTGCCGCCAACACGGCGGCGGCCGGCGTCAGTGCCATCAGGTACACCGTGCGCTTGCTGGACGCCAGCGTCAGCAGGGTGAACTGCGCCACCAGCCAGACACTGAAAAACAGCCGGTAGCGGTTGCGCACCAGGCTTTTACGGAAATGCCACAGGCCCAGGTACACCAGGATGTTCCAGGGCAAGAACGCTTGAGGCAGTTTTGCGATGTAGTAATACATCGGCTCATAGTGCCCTGCCTCGACAAACGAGCCGCTGAAACGCCCGACGCTGTTGGTCCACAGCACTTCGCCCACCGCCTGCATACCGCCGCGATGGAACAGAAAGCCCAGCCAGATCAGCAGTGGCACAAGCGCCAACAAGGTAAACAGCGCCGGCTTGAGCCAGTCGCCGAGGCGTAGGCGCTTGTCCATCAGGCTGGTGCTGGCCAGGTACACAAAAATCACAATGCCCGGCATCGCCAGGCCCAGCACGCCTTTGCTGAGCGTGGCGATCACCATGCCAGCGGTAAACAGTGCCCAAGCGGCTGTGTTTGAACCTTGGTGCTCGGGCCGCACGGCTTGGTAAAACGCCAGCAGCGCGGTGGTCACGCCCAGGCTGAGCAACGAATCCTCACCCACGCCGCGCACATTGCTCCAGTAACTGGCCATGGTTGCCAGGATCAACGCCGCGCTGAACGCCAGCGTCTGCGGCCGTCCGAACCGGCGCAGCATTGCGTAGAGCAGCATCACGCTGAACAACCCGGCAAATGCCGAGGCCAGGCGCACGGCCCAGGTGGTGCCGCCAAACAGGCGAATGGCCCCGGCATCGATCCACAGGCTCAGGGGCGGTTTTTCCAGAAAGGGTTCACGAAACAACTGGGGCACCACCCAGTTATTGTCCAGGTGCATGGCCATGGCGATGCCGGCGACGCGCGCTTCGGTGGAGCCTTGCAGCTCGTGGTTACCCAGGGCGAAGAAGAACAACAGACCAGCAAGCAGGAGTAATAGGGGAGCGGGACGCGTCATGGGTTGTGGCTACCAAGGCAGGAGGACCGTTCGGGGGAACGGTCATTGCAGTTGGCTAGTATCCGTCTGTGTTTCTGAACGTTTCGTGAACAGATGGGAGAATAGTGAGGGGCGCCTGTTGGGCGGTATAGGAAGTCACAGGCGCGTGGTGTCTATTACAACAATTCCCAACGGTCCACTACGTTTTTCCACCCTTACCCAACCCTGTTCACCGTAGTAGCTGGTACGGCAAATTTTAATCTGTTTGTTCACTTCCGTATCGAATACCCGGATGCCTGCGCAATTATGCCTGCCTCCCGCTGCATATTCGTACGAAGTCACATAGCTGCTGAATACCGTGCTCGTAAGCAGAATAACCACCGATAGCAGCGCATCCATCACCAAGCCACTGGCGATGAGCAAGCCGAAAAAGACTTTTAATCGATCCAGCGGTTTTTTGCGCAGGAATCTGGAGTTCCTGGTATGCCACCCCCACACCATCAAGATGATTGCCAGCGCTGGCGATGAGATCAGGGCGATCTTTTCAGCTACCGGGTTGAAATGTGCAGACGGCCAGATAATGAATGTCCAGACCAGAATCAGCGCGATGAGGAGTAGCAGGCCAATGGTGGTTGGTATCAGGTAGGCATAGGAGTTTTTGTTCAATGCGACGTTCGTCCTTGTAGTCGGAGCCTGCCGCTGGTGTCTTTCGGAGACAGGGCAGTAGTGCAGCATTGAATTGTAATGGATGTGCCCCTTGGGGGGTGCGCTGAGAGCGTGAGCCGGGGAAATGAGACGATGGCAAATCGCAGACAAAGAAAAGCCCGCGATGGGGAGAAGCGGGCTTGAAAGGGATATTCACAAGGAGCTGGGATTACCATAGACGCTCAAGTGTGAAAGGGGCGTGAAAGCCTGAGCTCAGTGTGAAGTGGTGATTGCCAGGGTGAGTTGTTGGACCGTTTTCAGCGGCGTCAGCCTGCACGCGACTCGGCTTTTTTGATTTGCTACTGAGGTTACGTCGGGAACGGTTGCGCGTCAGCGGTGGAAGCCAGCGTGACGAGCACACGCTCGATGAGTAATCCGCCCAGCACCACCAGTTGCTGGCTACCCAAGAGTTTTTGACGGGTTAATCCGTCGAGTTCGAAGGCCAGGTCTGTGATGATTGCGTCCAGCGATGCAAGGGTTTCGCTGGCTTGGATCAGCAGTGTTTCGGGATCGATGTTTGGCGCGATGGTGAAGAGGGTGGTTGGGGGATTTGGGGTGATTTTTTTCATGGCTGAATCTCCTTGATTAGTGGAGTCGCCAGACATCGCTGCTAAACGAAAAGGGTGGCGACCGTACGCGGGTTAGCAGACCAGGAATCAAGGAACCCAGCGCACCCGAAAGTGCCCCACGCACAGCCGCCATAATGCGAACCAGCGGATGCTGAAAGCATCGCTTGAACGGATGGTGGCTTTGCAGGCCTTGATATTAACCGAGCTGCTAAACCCGGTCGCTGATTTTGCAGCGACGTGGAGAGGTTAGCCGGGTAGGTGGAGTGGAACCAGTTCACCAAGGGCGCGACATCTTGAAGGAAAAATCCGAAGCGCGGTTTGGCGGTGATTTCAGAGACCCAAAAACAACAAAACCCGCACTAGGCGGGTTTTGTCGATGCTTCGAAGTGGTGGAGCCGGGGGGATCAAATTTTTATCAGTAACGCTATGTTTTTAAAAGGTATTTTTTAAATTATTTCTGTGTGTGCCCCCATAAATGCCCCCTGTGAGCAATTTCCGATGAGCGGTATTAAGGGAGTTGAACTGGCGTCCTGAATTAGCGTTCTGCGGCAGCGCAATGCGAGTCAATTTTGGCATTAGATGAAGCTTGTCGCGTGTAGCAAAGTAATCGGTTCTCTGGTGGTCTGAGCGAACGGTAGCTTTCTGATCACGTTCTTGGGTTTCTTTCGCGGTGATGCACCTTGGGTTCATCTACGTTGATTTGATCTGAGGTGCGGCATGAGACACTCAATGGTTACCTGTTATAACTGTGGCAAAGCAATGGTTCCGAGATCCACATATAGCCGTGATTTCTGGAGCTATTCACCCTCGTCGAATCATTGTCCTTTTTGCCTGAGTGAGAACTGGCACGGTGGAAAACCAAGGTTAGAGGCACGGATGTTTGCGCTGGCTGGCCTGGCTTTGGGGATTCTAGCCTGTGTTTTTGTGGGGGCGCTTTTGTTCAAGGTGCAGTGGTGGCTAGGTGTTGAGGGACGATGGCCTCTACTGGCCCTTGGAACCTGCGCCGTGTCGGTGGCTGCGGGATATCGGTTTTACAATTGGTTTGTAGACTGCTGACAAGAGATTTCTGTCCAGGAATGCCAGCCGGCAACCAGCCCAGTGGAGTCATTGAGACAGTAGGTATGGAATTGCTGACATATGCTCTAGGTTTATCCCGAGCTATCAGAAAATGTCCTGAATATTGCCAAGTAATTGGCAAGTTCCTGTGGTTGGTCCAGCTTTCTATCTTCTCGCCAGGTCGGTTCGTCACTCTCTCTCAGGCTTCCTTGCGTCGGAGCTAACTGCCTCCATGATTGCGGTTAGTTCATCTAGAAGTTCGCTGTGGCAACGCTTTAAGTAGCCCGATATGGTTTCATTGCGCAGCAGACGAGCGAGATAACCCTTGGCAACGACTAAAAACAGCATGGTCTCCCCCAGCGTGTCCTCCACGACCTTGTAATCGTGAAAGAGCTTTTCCATCTCGCGTTCCATCCTCGCCAGCTCCTCGACGCTGACCTCTGCGGACAGCTTGGATTTTTTTTCGATCAACATGTCCGGCCGTGAAGCTGCAAGTACCATTTCGGCGTAAGTTTGGGTAAAGCAATTGGCGGATACCATGAGCTCCACGGTTTCGATTTGGCGCATGGGTTTCATTTTTCTCAGTGTGCGAAATACTCCTTGGCTGACCATTTTGACTTTAAGCATTTCTACTACTTCGGGCGCGATTCCATCAAGCATGCGCTGTCGATCATGGATTCTCTCGACATTGATACCCAGAACCTTTGCTATCAAGGCGGGGGAAATGCCTTTACGCACAGCGGTGAGAATCATCTTGTGCTCTTGCACAGGCGTTAGGCGGTTGATCTGCCGGTTGTATGTGAAACCTTCGTCATCAATTGAGAGTAAGCACAGTGCCTCAGTGGCGCCCAGCGCTTTAAGTGCATGCAGGCGTAGATGGCCGTCTAGCAACACGAAAGCTGCGGTCCCCTCCACATTGGTCTGCTGTCGATGCACTGCCAGCGGCTCAATAACGCCCAACTCCCTAATCGAAGTTAGGATAGTTAAGTATTTTTTTGTCTGTTCTATATCTTTGTCCAAAGATCGGGTCGGAAGGATTCGGTCAACGGGGATTGGGATGATCTGCCGTTCAAAGCCTTGTTTCACTTGGCCCATATCACACCTCTCCTTGAATACGGTCAGCCAGCGACTTAGGCATGTCTGCGATATTTTCGCTGCGTAGTAGGGTGCAGAAATAGTCGTCGGCCAGCAGTCGGCGCATAGCAGTAACGATGATCAATACTCGCTGCTCATTGATATCGGCCTTTTTGAGCATGACTCGTTGGCGCCTGACTTCGGTCTGATAAGTACTCAAAAGTTTTTGAGGCGTCGTCGATTGCTCGGCGGCTGATCGCTTTTGACCGTAGTTTTTTCCTGAAAATCGACGCCTATCTATCAGGCGTCTCACCTTAATCAGCTGTTCTCCCTTCAAGAGGCCCGTTTCATAAGCTTCCACCATCGCGACCTGTACTTCCGTATCACTCGACCTAGCCACCATTGTCGCAAGTGTGATGGGTAACCAGCCTTTTTCGACTGCTGAGATGAGCCGCTCTTCTCCTTGACGTAAAAGTAGAAGGATTGCGTTGATGTAAGTGGGATCCAGACTGGTCTTCATGCTGATTTGTTTGGTGGTGTATCCGCGATCAGACAGAATTTGAATAGAGTAGAGCAGGTCCTTGTTCGTGTGCTTACGGCGGGCCAAGTTTTCGACCAGGCTGATTAGAAACCGGTCGGCTTCACTGGCACTGACGACGACACAGGGAATTTCGCGCTCGCCCAAGGCGCAAAAGGCTTCGTATCGACCTTGCCCGCACACTAGTTCGAAAAAATCAGAGTTGTCTTGGTCGCTGCTTGGGGTAACCGTAATCGGTCGTTTCAGGCCTAGGTTCGAAATGTTTTCGACAAGTTTGGCAAACACTTGTTTATTACGCGCGCGAGGATTGAGGACGCGGATACGATCCAGGCTGACCATTAGGATAGTCGTTGCTTCCCCAACATGTAGTGGGCTACGAGGATGGTGCGGCATATTCATGCGGCTCTCCCCACGACCGTTCGACGAGAAAGTTGCGCGAGTGCTTCAAGGCTGTCGTAACGATAGATTTCCAGATTGGAGGCGTTTGACTCGCTCAGACGAATATTGGGTTGTTGAATATCAAGGGTAGGCAGGATGTAGTAATCGCGGGCGATTTCTTCCCCTGGCTCCATTCGAACGGCAACGGTGATATCAGGTGAAAGACCAAGATCGAAGCGTATTTTCCAGCGATTCGTGCCCGAGTCAGCGCGCCGGCAGCGACACAGGACTAGAGAAATCAAAAGCTCTTCGTTGACTAGAAGCAGGTCGCTGGTTGGGTCGATTGCAACTCTTCCTCCGACTTGCTGAATATGCTCTACGGTTCGAGCCAGCAGGAGAGGATGCATCAACCGAAGCTGATGATTGGCGGCGACATAGCTGTAGTCCCGCGAAGGGGTATAGCCTATGCGCGAGTAGGTACGCAGGAGACTGCCAAATCGGGATGTATAGGCTGTGGTGGAAGGGCAGTCGTCAGACTCGTTGATGATCATGCCGGATAAATAACCCGCTTTCTCGTACAGCCTTTTAAGCCTCTCCAACATTTCGGCGTCGGACATGCGGTAGCTGCGCGACTGGATGATTTCTTGGGCTGCGGCGAATAGTATGTTGTCAACTAAAGGGGGAAAGACACCGTCAGCGCGTATCCATTGTTCGGGATCATTCCTCACATGTTCTTGTTTAAGTTTGAAGGAGGACCGGTTCCAGACATTGTTGCCGATGTATTTTTCGTTGGTCAGGATTTGATGAACTCCCCCTTTGGTCCAAGGCCTGGCTAGGTCATTCTGAAGTCCTCGACTATTCAGTTGTTGGGCTATCTCGGCCTCTGAGTAACCCGCTTCAACAAAACGCTGATAGATCCAATGAACAGTTGCAACTTCCTCCAGTGGTCCGGGAATAAGTCTCACACGGTCGGTTTGGATGCTTTTGTGTTCGCCAAGCGCTAGTTCTGCTTTAGGGTTGCCAGCAGCGTCCACCAATTGACGCCTAAGCCCGTAGCCCGCTATTCCCCCTTGCCGAAAGCCTAGCTGTATGAGGCGGGATTGGCCCGCAAAGACTTTGACAGACAATTCCCGGCTGTACTCGCCCGCCATCATGCGCTTCAGACTTTTGACTATATTAGATACGGGCGAGCCATCATTGGAAAATTGCTCCGCGCAGTAGTGAACCGAAACACCTGCCTGTCTGCAACGGACCTCGAAGCTGGCGGCCAAGTCCGGATCTTGAAAGCGCCCCCAGCGGCTGACGTCGTAGACGAGAATGGTCGAAAAACCGAGAACATCGCTTTCAACATCTCTGAACAGTTGAATTAACGCGTCCCGCCCTTCGAGGCGAAGGCCGCTTTTTCCTGCGTCGGTATAAATTTTGACGATTTCGAGAGAGTGTGCGGCTGCGTAAACCTTGATGGTGTCGAGCTGGTTTTCAGTTGAGTACTGTTGATGCTCTGTGGACATCCGGACATACGCCGCTGCCAAACCTGGTTCTCGGCGTGAGTGTTCTGATTTAGCACTTTTACCACTACGCATACGCAATAGCCCCTGCGTGCATCCACACTGGGAGTGCGCCATCGGGACGCATTCAATCTACTTGCTACTTAAGCAAGCGGTGTCTTTCAACCATAGAGGATTTGAGGGGGAAAAATGATTCCTAAAAAAGGCAAAATTTTTCCGGACAAACAAGACTATGCGTCGGGACTTGCGGCAGCATTACAAAGTGAGTTGGGCTCCACGCACCAGGCCGTCAAGACATTGATGAAGTGGACGAATGCAAACGAACGTACTGCTAAAAACTGGCTGAAAGGGACTTGTGGCCCTCGTGGTGAGCATCTAGCCCGTCTGGTTCAGCACTCCGACGCCGCATTGGCAACTTTCCTAAATATGTCCAAGCGAAACAGCTCAGTAATAAGCGCTACGCTTCCATCATTGAGGAATGATCTAATGCGAGCAGTGATTGCAATTGACTGTTGTTTGTCGGTGGCGGATGAGCCGCCCTGGCTCAATGATTCGCCCCGGCTTTCGTAGACACCCGACGGCCGCTTGCTGCCCCTCACGACAGGCAGCAATCGGCCAATAGGAGCCGCTGGACAGCCTTGCTGCCACTCGATAGCTTCGGCGCCCTAAGCCTTGGGGAGGCTTCCCGTTTCGCCTCACGGAACAACTTATAAGGATGTGAGACATGATGCTATGTTTGGATGGCCAGTTTTCTGAACAAGAACTTTCTGAAAGGGACGAACTCGATCTACGGAACGTTTCAGCAAATATATGGCCGACGGTGCTCTCTCGGTGCAAAGCAAATGAACTACGCCTTTACAATCTTAAGCTTGCTTCACTTGAGGGAATTGATAGGTTAACTAATACACGGCGTTTGACGCTGGAATGGGCGAAAAAAATTGAAACACTGGAACCCGTTTCCGGACTGAGTGGTTTGACGTATCTGGCAATTGGAGACTTTCCAAGGCTGCGGCAACTCGACGGGCTTGAGAAGCTAAGCGAGCTGGCAGAGCTGCGTCTGTCCGGTAGCCAGGGTGGAGGCTCGCCTCTCCGCCTTGAATCCATCGAGCCTGTTACTCGTATCTCCAAGCTCACCAGACTTTCACTGGCCAATGCGAAGTTCGAGGTCGATGACATCACTAGCCTCGTTCGCTGTACGCATCTACGCCACTTGAGCTTGACGAACCAGTTCGATCGATCTCAGGTCGCTTTTCTCGCAAGCCGATTGAACAAGCAGCTCGCCGAGCCTCTAACTGCATACGTAAAAACACATCTGCGTTGTATGAAGTGCAGTAGTCTGACGTCTATGTTTACGGGACGAAGAATGCCTTTCCTTTGTCCAGCGTGTGATGCACCGCGATTTGAAAAGCTCACTCGCCAGTTCGAACAGATGATGCACGATGCATGACAACTTCATTTGCTAGACGGTTCTATTGCTCGTTTTGGACCATTTTTCACTAGTGCAAGACTGTCCGCTTCGGGTCGTTTTCTGTCGGTCGGGACAGGCAGAAAACGGCCAGAAGCGGTCACTGCGCATCACATCCCCGGCCTGAAAGCCTGGATAGCCGAGTTGACCGTTCACGATGCAGTGCAGCAGCATGTGATCAATCATTAAGTGCTTCCAGGAAACCTATGCATAGCCCTGTAGATCTTCATGAGTTGTTGGCGCACGTCAGAGATGAACCGTCGTTCATACGATTTATCGAAGCCCTCGGTGTAGATTTCGCCAGCGGGCGTTTAATTGAAAAGACATCGCCTTCATCGGTCTATGGGCCAAGTGCTCTTGGCTGGGAAAATGTGTCCGTTGACGCGTTTTTTGATGCGGCAGCTTCGTGGGCAGACGCCAGTTCCCGACTTGCCCAAGAGGATAGGTCGATACCCAATGTTTGGCATCGCTGTGCGGCCATTTTGCTGGCTGGGAAGTATTATGAGTGACACGGGTACGACATCCGCAACGTGGAAGGGAACCGTGGACGGGATGTTGCCAAAGAACCAACGCAATAAGCTTTTGGTTGAAGCCGAAGCCTACGGTTTAACGTTGAATGATCTTGCTGCCACCTGCGAGGAATTCGGCGTGGCCCCCAGCAATCTGCTGAACGAGCTATCCATAGCGGTTGCTGAAGGCTACTTGGCAGGGGCTTTGACTTACGAGTTCTGCGATGGCGTCATGAACGGGCTCATCGCTGCCATCGTTGATGTGGGCATGACCAATGACATGCCGCAGCCTGCTTTCTCGCTTTATCAGGCCTTTGATCAGGGAGAGTGGGTGCGCCATGATGATCTGCCGGAGATTGATACCATTGAGAAATATGTGAAGCCGCTGGTTGTGCAGATAGTGCGTGAGTTTCAGGGTGGTAGCGGATATCGGCCAGAAGCAGATCTTTAAGCTGGAAAAATAAATCCTTCGAATTTCTTCCCGCTTTGAGAGTTTGTCTACGCACTTTTACGCTCTCTGGGCTGGTAAGCAGAGTTGGGAAATCAACTCGTCCCCTCTTCAAAAGTAGGTGCAAATGATGGCTCCCTTCGTTCTTCAGGACTTTGACGTTGGATGGGTCGCTACCGACGCCCTCGGACAGGTTGCGCTCTTCACTACAGGTGGCCCCGGACCAGTTCCTGATTCCGCGATACCCTCCGTCGAAAACTCCGAAGAATTTGTCCTTTCCTTGCCGAAAGTGTCCGATGTAGATCGGGCCACTGTTGGGGCTGGTGCAAACGCTTTCGTTGAATTTGCTAAACGTGGGTTCTTTGCTTACGACTGGTCGGACGTTCATCGCGATTCACGCCAGGCGTTGAGGGGGTATGAGCTGCAATACCGTCCCCAGAATCCACTGAAACTATTCGATTTGCCTGCCCCATTACGAGCATTGACTGAGGTTACCCGGCTATCTCACGTAATCTTCGGAGCATCCATCATAGTGATAGGTGATCAGGTTTCTTAGCGTTTATTCGGCGATTAGGGACCGCTTTTTTGGGGCGGAAGCGTTCAGTTGCGTACGGTAGCTATCGACCCATAGCTGCCGCTCGTGAAGGCACCAATCGGCCAAAAGCGGTCAGTCGACTGATCAGGTGGAGACAGCCCACAGGCGGACATAACATCAGGAGAATAAATAACGCCCGATTCTCGCTTCCAGCAGTTTGATCAAAGCAGGTGCCATGTATTCGTAATCATCCGAAATATTCAGACAGATGATACGTTTATTCGCCAACTCCGAGGTGAAGCGAGCAGTCAGCTTTTTTCGATGGATTTGCTCCATAACAAAAATGAGATCGGCCCACCTTAGAAGCTCCTGGCTTACAGGTACATCCGCATCGTTATTGACACCAGCCGATGCTGTCTCAACTCCCGACCAATCAGCAAAAAGGTGCTCGGCGGTCGGACTACGTAGGCGGTTTTTTCCGCAGATGAACAACACATTCAAAGTGGGTTAGCTCCAAATTGTTCCGGAGATCCGACGCTCAGGTTCGGACACGTTGATATACTGACTGCGTAGCTTCTGGGAATGAAAAAATGTGTCCATTCTGGCCGATTATTGCCTGACAACAAGAGCTGCTATCGGCCAAAAGCAGTCCCTAACACCTGAGAATTAAGCCAAGCCGCGAAGCGGTGTCGGCTTGAATGAATTGTCAGGTCACGGCCGTTCCAGCTGGGATCCAAAGATCATCGCCCTCAACATCATAGGTGCGCTGCTCGCAGCCACCGTCTTTGCAGCGGACATAGGAAAGCATACGGGGCGCGCCATCGCTGTGCGCCACCAACCAGTAGTAAGCATAACCATCATTCGAAAACTCGCTATCTGGCCAAACTTCGATACTGGGATGAAATGCGCTAAGGCGAGAGAACACTTCCGTCGATTTAATCATGGGTATGTCGGACATACTCTTTCCTGCGGTTAATTGCTTTGGGTTTCAAATTGGCCGAGTATTAAAAATATCACTAAAAGCCTGCCTCAGGTTGAACCCCTTCCGCGTGCTTCTTCTAGGTGCGCAAAATACTGGTCAGACATTAATTTTATGGCGCCGACGGCACTTAGTTCGATTATGCACCGATAAGCGTCCGCTTTTGGCCATTAGCTGCCTGTCGTCAGGGGCAGCAGTCGATCACGAAAGAGCCTTCGACCGCGATATAGGCCGAGATGCCACCCCCCTTGTCCGACGCGATGGATTGGAGCGCTTAGGTTGCATCATGATCAGTTGTCGATGCTCGAAGGTATGCGCGACGAACAACCCCGGCCTAATTCATCACCCAGAACGGGTTAATCATGAGCAAACGCTTCCGAAATGACAGAAAATCTATCCAATAAATAAAGCTGCCCAGTGTCCCCATCAAACATCGCACGCTACTTGCAAATCAGTGGTGCTATTTTTTTTACGGGCTCCCGATGCGGCGCGCCATCGAGAATGCTTAGTTTGCTGATCTCGAATTTGCAGCCGTTCGATGTATTGCTCACTAGGGCAACTTCATATTGCGACCCAGGTTCAGTGCGAAAGCTTAAACCGCCAAGGCAGCGCCCTGGGAAATGGGTAACAGCAATGTTGATCGTTTGACCTCCTTTGAACGAGTATTCTGCTGCCTCTCGCGAGTTCGGATCGGGAGAATCAATCATTCCAATTCTTTTGGGCTCTCGCGCGCGCAGTGACTCTATAAAGTTGTCGACGGGATTGTCAGAAACCACAAGTGCACCGTTGTTGCAGTCTGTCTCGGGGTATAGGTTAATCCACCCCATCTCTCGCGGCGAAACAAAACGAACCTTAGTTGAAGACTCGCTACTGTCCTCGACTATTGGAATATTCTGAGACACACACCCTGCTGTTCCGACGAGCAATAACAAACTAAGAAATGATAAATTTAACCTCATGCTCCCCTCCTTGGATTTAATCAAAGGTATTTGTTTCTTTATACTCAGCTTTGACCGCGGCTCCGTCCATCACAGGTTTGGCTGTGAATAGATAGGTCTTGCCAGGTTTGGCTTCGACTCTAACCAAGGGAAAGGCTATGCCGTATCCATAATTGATTCTTAATGCTACACCGTATGTCCCAGGAGCCACTTTTATTTGACCGTAATCCACAAGAGAATTGGGCTCTAACACAGGTTTTCCCACGACTGGATATATAGCAATCACGGTGGTTGATAATCCGCCCCAAGACCAATCATTATCGGACTTGAAGTAGGCGCTTGCATCATTAGCAAGCCCCTCCGCTCCACGAGCCACAACTTTTTGTGAGCATCCTGATATCTGAACTGCAAAGGCGAGTACACTTACAAGATAGAAAAGTTTTTTCATGGCTTCCTGCCAACTCAGACAACGTTAAAGTCGGAAATAACGCTCATACGGGATTTAAAGATGGACATCGATGATCGAAACTGCTGATTTTAATGAAAAGCAACATGCTGACCTCACTATTATTATATTTAGGATCGCAGTTTGCGACCGTCTCAATTTTCATCTCTTCAATAATATTCCCATTGAAGAGCTAAACAATTCATAAAATGATCGGGCGATTTGATATCACACTGCCACTGCGCAGTCAACGTCTTGTTATGGTCCGTATAGCAGGCAGATTTTGCTGTCGCCTGCGGCATTTCCAGATTATGAATGAGGAACAGTTGGTGGAGATGAGCCATCGGCTCTATAGGTCAGTGCTCGATGCCCGCTTTTGGCCGATTTCTGCCCTTAGTAACTGGTATAAATCGGCCAGTTGCAGCTAGGCAGGTATACACGTCCGCACACTATCATCTACTTCGAACATGTAGATATTGTCCCGCTCAGCTCAAGGCTGCCGTCGTCATCTATTGTGCATCCTTTGTACGTTATATTTTTCTGCGACTGACATGTCGTCATCCGTCGATCATCTGGCGCTAGGTAGGATGACAGCCTGAGCCAGACTACCCACTTTCGGTAGATTTCCGACGGTAGAACGGTCTGAAATCGAATTCCGCGTGCTCATCGATCGGTCACCATTTTGGCTCTTACAGCGAGGAGAGCCTTGGCCATGAGTAAAGAAGCACAAACGATAGTCACCCTGCTGGATCAGCAGTACGAGCAGCTGCTTGCGGACGCGAGATGCTTGGTAGCAAGCTATGTGGATGCGTCCATGAAGCTGTACAAAAAGACCGGGGTCAAATCTGTTGTGGCCGGCGTATCAATCAAGCAGGTGAGCCCGAATGCGTATTCGATCTACTGGTGCAAACTGGTGCCGCTGCAAGGACAAAAAAACAAATTCGCGCCCCTGACTATTGCCAAGGGGAATGGCAAACATAAATACCCGGCTTCCTCGTTTGAGTTTGTTGAATACCCATACCGTCACCTCGTTCTGCAAGTTGAGGGGCGGCTTGCCGAGATTCGCAGAGTTGCGAGCGACAATCGTCAGCTACGTCGGACGTTGGTCGCTTATGAGAAGAAGCTGTCTAGATACCAAGCGCTTAATCATGGCGACCTCTATTCGGGAGGGTAGCGGCTGAGTACCTATAAGCAGTGCCGAACAGATTTGACCCGATGTAAATCCCGAAAGCCCCGTGCAGCTTGGTCTGGCGGGGCTTTCTCGTATCAGCAGTGAGCTACGGCGAGATATATTGCTGCGCTTGATCAGGGGAGGCGACGGGTTCGGGCTATAAGCAGTGTAGGGCGCTAAATCTACCCGCTGTCGGCCATCAGGCCCATGCAGGCGGGGGCGGAGGCCGGGTTTGCTATTAGCAGTGACGCTTACGACCAAGTCAGCCGGTCAGCTTTGATCTGTATTAGTAGTGAAAGGCTTCACTTTCATAAAATAAACATTGGTAGGTGCCGGTCCAGCCGGTACCTGTGTCGCGCAGCGGGTGGTGACGGTAACGCGCTACCCTTACTGCCTCGCTGCTGTTCGAATGCAATGCGGTTCATTACGCAGATGGGGATTGGGTAGCCCTGGATGTGGGTCGTAAGAGCCTCGTTGCCTGCGATCACCATGATGCAGGATATGCCTCTGCGGAAGCGCATTCCTCGTCCCGAGTAATTGCGCGGGATGATCTCCCATGATTCGTCGTTGTAGTAAAAACCAACGATTTCTGACCAGTGCGATAGGATGCCCGCGCCCATGATGCCTACTGGGGTCAGGCAGAAAATTTCTACCTGGGTTTCCTGCCCAAGAGGTACAGCGTAAACACGACCGTTTGGTGCAATAGGTGGGAAGTACAGCCCGTTACCGAGGCGACGAAATACCGGCAGCTTCGGCGAACTCGAAAATCTGTTTGTAGATCTGGGCGACACGACGCGCCGTCTCGCGAGCACCGCGCTTGATGATGCGCTGCAGGTTTTCGACCAGCATGGGTGTGCTGATGCTGCTGATCGGAAGTTTTCCCAGCCAGGGGTAGGCATTGAGCTCAAGGCGCTGCCACACCGTGCGGGTGTACTCCGGATCCCAGGATGATTCGCGAATGGTGAGCCATTGCTTAGCGACCGATTCAAAGGTGTGTTGGTGATCGAGTTGGCTGACCACCTTGGCCATGCGTCTTTGCAGCGAAGGATCTTGTCCGTTTGCAAGCTGGACACGAGCGTCATCACGTTTGCGACGGGCCTCCTGTAGGCCGACCTCAGGATAAACACCAAGCGCCAGACGTTTTTCCTTTCCCAGAAAACGGTATTTCAAGCGCCAGTAGCGGCCTCCGTTGGGCTGCACTTCAAGGTACAGACCCTGTTCGTCGTATAGCCGATAGGGCTTGTCCTGGGGCTTGGCGTTGCGGCAGTTGGTGTCTTTCAGGGGCATTGGGGGCACATCCTCTCCGAGCGAGCTGATGAGCGTTTTATGCCCCCATATATGCCCCCGTCAACCGTGGGATGCCCTGGGAGCAGGTGGGAAAACGCGGGCAAGAAAAAAGCCGTAAAGCTTTGATTTCTCTAGGCTTTACGGCTTTTCTGGGTCTTCCTGGGAAGACAAATTGGTGGAGCCGGGGGGATTTGAACCCCCGTCCGCCAGTACTCCGCTGTCGGTACTACATGCGTAGCCGTTTCTATTAAGTTAACCCTCAGCGACCCGAAGGGCAGGGTGCTTTGGGCGAGTTGTGTAAGTTTTAGCCGCTTCGTCCACAACGTACTGCACGGCGATTCTGTTCTATATGACAATCACTTTGGGTTTACAGACATCCCCTGGTGATTGCTGGACCCGAAGGTACCAGAAGCTCAGGGCTAAGGCTGCTTACGCAGCGAGAGCGAATTCCTGGCCGTAGTTTTCGTCATTGGCAACTATAAGAAGTTGCAACAGTGGATTTACGAGTTCTGTTACCAACTCGGCATGCACCTAAAGTTTCGCGACCGGCGTCGAATCCTAAACGGCCCCGTGCTTGTAACTCGTTGTTTCTTAGTGAGTGACAAGCCTGTGCAGTGTACGCCAAACCGTCACGGAAGGCCAACCCGAAGGTTGGTCGTCCCTGACGGTGCTGCCTATTGGCCGCCTTTTTCGCTGTTCTGCAGGTCTTGCAGGGCCTTGGAGGTGATTTCGATGCACTTCTTGTCATCACCTGCGGCGTGGGCGGCTTTGGCCGAGGACACGGCAGTGTCTATTTCGCCGCTTTTGCCACTGGTGTCGGTGGCGAGCAGCGCTTTACCGTTGTTGATTTTGTCCAGGTTGATCTGGCACAGGTCTTTATCACCTGCCGCGAAAGCAGGGGACGCCAGCATCGCAGCGGTAATGAACAAGCCAGCAAGAGCGGAACGCTTCATAGGGTATCTCCTTGCGCAAAAGGGGCTCGACGCTGCTGGCGTTGAACGGCTGCCAGCGACATCAGTGATGAGCCTCGTTTGTCGAGGCCTATGCAGATGACTACGCTGGCGCGCCAGGGTTCTGTTTTTTTGCAGGCTCATTTTTGCAGGATCAGTGGGCGCGGGCCTGTGTAACACGGTCCACCAGGTAGACCAGCCCGTGATAATCAATGCCGCCATGCTGGCTTAGGCCGATCTCGCAGGTGCGGCTGGTGGAAATGCCTTCGCTGCAATATTGCACCGCGTCCTTGAGGGTGCGCAGTGAGTGGGCGTTGAGTTCCGGCGTGGTGAAACCCTTATCGCCAGCAAACCCGCAGCAATGAATGCCTTCCGGGATGACCACGGTGTTGGAGCAACGCCGGGCCAGGTCGATCAGCGCCTGGCTCTCGCCCAGATGCTGGGTGCTGCAGGTGACGTGCACGGCGATGGGGGCTGCCTGTGGTGTGAAATCGAGGCGATCCATCAAGTGAGTGCGGATAAAACGCACAGGATCGTAAAGATCCAGCCGTGTTTCAGCCAGATCCTGCACCAGACGCAAGGTGCACGGACTGGTGTCGCAGTAAATCGGGTCGAGCCCGCCGCGGCTGGCGTGGAGCAGGGCGCCGATCAATTCCTGGCGCTTGTGTTCGGCCTGTTCAACGTAGCCTTTGGAGGCAAAGGGCTGGCCGCAGCACAGGTTGTCCTGATTGTCGGGGAAGACGACTTGGTAACCGGCCTTTTCCAAGAGGCTGCGGGTTTTGTCGTACAACGACATCTGTTCTTTATCTCCCGCCGCCGGGCCCATGGCGCGTGAGACGCAGGCGGCCAAGTAGACCACCCGTGGCCGCTCGTCAGTGACCGCCGGGCTGAAGCGGATGGATTTCTCCGGCTGCGGCATGGCGTTTGTCCACTGCGGAATCTGTCCCTTGGACAGCTTGGTCACGCTGGCCGACAGCTTCGCCAGGCGAGGTGCGCCCAGCAGCATGCGCGCGCCATTGGCCACATGCAGGGTAAAGCGCGCGCCTTGTAGTGCAGTGGCGAAATGAGTGGCGAGCCATTCGGCCGTTTTCGTACGGTCGGCGTCACGGCTGCGCAGTTTTTTCACCAGGTCGCCGGTATTGATTCCCACGGGGCAGCGTTGAGCGCAAAGCCCGGTGGCGGCGCAGGTGTCGATGCCTTGATAGTGGTAGGCGGCTTCCAGCTCGGTGGTGTCGACGCCAGCTCGTTTCTTCGCCTGGATATCGCGCCAGATCACGATGCGTTGGCGTGGACTCAAGGTCAGGCCTTTCGACGGGCACACCGGCTCGCAGAAGCCGCACTCGATGCACTTATCCACAAGCTCGTCAGCGGCGGGTAGCGGCTTGAGGTGTTTGAGGTGGATTTGCGGGTCTTCGCTGAGCACCACGTCCGGATTGAGGATGCCGTTGGGGTCGAGTAGCCGCTTGAGTTGCCACATCAATTGGTAGGCGTCGCTGCCCCACTCCAACTCAACGAACGGCGCCATGTTGCGGCCGGTACCGTGTTCAGCTTTCAACGAACCACCAAACTCCACCGCCACCAGTTGCGCCACGTCGTCCATGAACGCTTGGTAGCGTGTGATTTCTTCCGCGCTGTTGAAGCCTTGAGTGAACACGAAGTGCAGATTGCCTTCCAGTGCGTGTCCGAAAAGTATCGCTTCGTCGTAGTGATGTTTGTCGAACAGTTCGATCAAGCGGTTGACGCCGATTGCCAGTTGCTCGACCGGAAAGGTGACGTCTTCGATGATCACCGTGGTGCCGGTTTTGCGTACGGCGCCGACAGCGGGAAAGGTGTCTTTGCGAATGGCCCACAGGCGCGCATTTTCTACCGGGTCTTCGGTGAAATCGACCTGTTTCTCCACAGGGAAATCGGCCAGTGAGGCCATGATCAGCGCCAATTGCTCATGCAACAAAGACGGCGACGCTGCGCGAGATTCGATCAACAGTGCGCAGGCATTTTCCGATAGGTATTGTACGAAGGCGGGCATGCCCGGCTTGTCTTGTACCGAGCGCATGCTGCGTCGATCCAATAGCTCGACGGCCGAGACCGGTTGGGTCTTGAGGGCGGTCACCGCGTTGCAGCAGGTCTCGACATCCGGAAACACAATCAATGCCGAGGCTTTGTTCGGATGATCAACCACCGTGTCATAGGTGACCGCACTGATAAATCCAAGCGTACCCTCGGAGCCCACGAGCAGATGGCTGAGGATATCCAACGGCTCATCGAAATCAACCAGGGCATTAAGTGACAGCCCGGTGGTATTTTTCAGACGGTATTTGTGGCGGATTTTTGCCGCCAATTCAGCGTTTGCCCGCGTCTCGCGACCCAATGCAGCCAGGCGTTCCAGCAGCGTGCCGTGTTGTTCGCGAAACGCCGCCACGCTGGCCGCGTCTTCGGTGTCCAGTCGGCTGCCGTCAGCCAGTACCAAGCGGATGCCTGCCAAGGTGTGATAGGTGTTCTGCGCCGTGCCGCAGCACATGCCGCTGGCGTTGTTGGCGACGATGCCGCCGATCTTGCAGGCATTGATCGACGCCGGATCCGGCCCGATCTTGCGCCCAAAAGGCGCCAGCCACGCATTGGCCTGGGCGCCGATCACGCCAGGTTGCAGGCGAATTTGGGTGCCCTGCCCACGAACTTCGCGGCCGTTCCAATTGTCCCCCAGCACGATCAGCACGGAGTCGCTGATGGCTTGGCCCGAAAGGCTGGTGCCGGCTGCGCGGAAGGTGACGGCCACACGGTCGCGTTGGGCAAATTGCAACAGCGCCACCACCTCGTCTTCCGACTCCACGCGGATCACCAGCTGTGGGATCAGTCGGTAAAAACTCGCGTCGGTGCCGAAAGCGAGGGTGGAAAGTGGATCGTCGAAACGCCGATCTTTCGGGATCAGTTGTGCGACGTCGCTCAGAAAAGCAGCAGGCAGGCTCATCGGTCCTCCAGAAATAGCAGACGCCGGAATGGGTCTCCGGCGTCAATTCTTACCCTAGTACGTACCGGCCTTAATGCACCAGCATACCGGTGAACCAGTAGGCCTGAGCCAGGGTGATCAACCCGACGATCGTCGCAAAGAACAGGCTGTGCTTGAGGGTAAAGCGGAACAGGTCGGATTCCTTGCCCACCAAACCCGTGGCGGCGCAGGCCACGGCAATCGATTGTGGCGAGATCATTTTGCCAGTCACACCGCCACTGGTATTCGCGGCGACCAACAGTGTGTCGTTGACACCGATCTGATGCGCGGTGGTGGCTTGCAGCGAGCTGAACAAGGCGTTGGACGACGTGTCGGAGCCTGTCAGGAAAACGCCCAGCCACCCGAGGAATGGCGAGAAGAATGGGAAGGCTGCACCTGTGCCCGCCAATACCAGCGCCATGGTCGAAGACATGCCGGAGTAGTTGGTGACAAAAGCGAAGGCCAGCACCATGCCAATGGACAGGATTGGCCAGCGCAGTTCGTAGAAGGTCTCTTTTAAAGTGGTAAGACCAGTTTTTAGATTGATCTTCAGCACCAGCATCGAGATCAGCGCAGAGAAGAAAATCGCTGTGCCGGTCGCCGAGATGGGGTCCAGCTTGAACACCGCCGGAATTGCAGTGGGGTTGGTCACAATCGGCGCAACTTTGATCACCAGTTGGTCCAGGTGCGGGATCGCGAAGTTGAACACCCAGCTATACATCGAGCCGCCAGCGGCGAACATGGCTTTGAACGGCTTGAGGGTCCAGATAGTGACCAGCACCGTCAGAATAAGGAACGGTGACCAGGCCTTGAAAATTTGCCCCAGGCTGTAGGGCGAGACAACCGTGTTACGTGGCAGACCAAAACCGCCGGCGCTGGCGGTGACCGCTGCGCTTGAAGTCGCGCCGGCAATCTGTGCACCTGCTGTGCGCTTGGGTTGCCAGACTTTCAGGAACAGGGTCAGGGAAATCAGGCTGGCGAGCGCGGAGGTGATGTCCGGCAGTTCCGGGCCGATGAAGTTGGAAGTGAAGTACTGGGTGATGGCAAAGCTCAAGCCCGCTACCAGTGCGGCCGGCCAGGTTTCACGCACGCCGCGCAAGCCGTCCATCATGAACACCAGCCAGAGCGGCACGAACAGCGACAGCAGGGGCAGCTGACGGCCAGTCATGGCGCCGATTTTGAACGCATCGATGCCAGTCACTTGACCTGCAACGATGATCGGGATGCCGAGTGCACCGAAGGCCACGGGGGCGGTGTTGGCAATCAGGCACAGGCCAGCGGCGTACAGTGGATTGAAGCCCAGGCCGACGAGCAGTGCCGCGGTGATTGCCACGGGAGCGCCGAAACCGGCGGCACCTTCCAGAAATGCGCCGAAGCAAAAGCCGATTAGCAGCACTTGCAGGCGTTGGTCGTCGGTGATCGATAGGACTGAGCTGCGAATGACTTCGAACTGGCCGCTCTTGACGGTCAGTTTGTACAGGAACACGGCCGCGACAATGATCCACGCGATAGGCCAAAGGCCATAGGCAAAACCGTAACCGGCGGCGGCCAGTGCCATGTCCACCGGCATCTGGAAGGCAAAGATCGCCACCAGGATCGACAGCGCCAAGGTGATGCTGCCGGCTACGTGGCCTTTGAGACGAAACACGGCCAGGGCCAGAAAGAAGAATACGATCGGAATAACGGCCGCCAGTGCGGACAGGCCGAGGCTGCCGAGTGGGCTGTAAAGCTGTTGCCAGGTTTGCATATGGGGTGGCCCCTGATTGTTGTTGTTTAGTCAGCTTGGGTAATTGGTAATACCAATTTACAATCGCTGTTGGCTAGAGTAAAAGCCTTGGCAGGGGTGTGTCAATTTGCCGCTCGCGAAACTTTGGTCGTAGGTCTGCGCACAGGGTGTTCTGATCGGTTGAAACGAGGGCGTTCTGATAGGTGCTGCAAGCGCTTCGATAGGCCAGAATAGAGGCCCCGGCGAGTGGTCGGGATGGTGGAGAATGAGTTATGGGGTTTGATCAGGTGCGTCAGCGCCGTTTGTCTGACGATATCGTCGAGCAGCTTGAGGGCATGATCCTCGAGGGCACGCTAAAGTCCGGCGAGCGCTTGCCGGCCGAACGGGCGTTGGCTGAGCAATTTGGCGTCTCGCGCCCTTCCTTGCGGGAGGCGATCCAGAAATTGTCTGCCAAAGGTTTGCTCGTCAGCCGTCAGGGCGGGGGTAACTACGTGGCCGAGTCATTGGGCTCGACTTTCAGTGATCCGCTGCTGCACCTGCTGGAAAACAATCCCGAAGCTCAGCGTGATCTGTTGGAGTTTCGCCAGACCCTTGAAGCCTCTTGTGCCTATTACGCAGCGCTGCGCGCCACCGAAGTCGACCGCGAACGTCTTACCGCAGCTTTCGAAGCGCTGCAGGATTGCTACACCCGCTCTGATGAAGCGAGTCGAGTGGAGGAGGGCGCGGCGGATGCGCGGTTTCACCTGGCTATCGCTGAGGCCAGCCACAACGCCGTGCTACTGCACACCATTCGCGGGCTGTTCGACTTGCTCAAGCGTAACGTGGTGACCAACATTGGCGGCATGTACCAGCAGCGTACGGAAACCCGTGACATGTTGATCAGTCAGCATCGGGATCTGTACCTGGCAATCATCGAGGGGCGGGCCGAGCAGGCGCGAGAAGTTTCCACACGTCACCTGCTGTATGTGCAGGAAGTGTTGGAGGAGGTGCGTCAGGAGGTTCAGCGTGTGGCGCGTGCGGAGCGGCGCAAGGGAATGTAGCCGAGGGAAGTTCCCAGGGCTACACCGCAGCAAGGATCAGTCTTCCTTGCCCTTGTTACGCACAGCACGATGCAATTCGCGATTGGAATCGCGCTCGCGCTCGGTATCACGCTTGTCGTATTCCTTCTTGCCTTTGCCCAAGGCGATCTCGCACTTGACCAGGTGCTTGCTCCAGTACCAGGACAGGCAGATGCAGGCGTAGCCCTTCTGCTGTACGGCGGAGGCGAGCTTTTCCAGTTCGCGAGCGTTGAGCAACAATTTGCGCGTGCGTACCGGGTCGGCAATCACGTGGGTGCTCGCGGTGGTCAGCGGGGTGATATGACTGCCGAGCAGCCACGCCTCGCCATCCTTGAGCAGCACATAACTGTCGACCAGTTGCAGCTTGCTGGCACGCAGACTCTTTACTTCCCAGCCGGCCAGGACCAGACCAGCCTCGAACCGATGTTCGATGAAGTAATCGTGTCGCGCCTTTTTATTTTGCGCGATGGTCCCTGTGGGGTGTTTCTTTTGTTTAGCCATAGGGGCGGCATTATAGGGAGTTGCGAGCGTGTCGGCTACGGTCAACCTGCGTGCTTGAGCGTGTTGGACGAATCCCGGACAATGCGGGCAGTTCTCTGGTTTTTTTCTTTCGCGGATCGGGCTGTTCCTTCGCGATGTTTGCCGCTCAGCTGTGGAAATAACGCACACATGACGACGCATATTCAACGTTCGGCGCTGCTGCCTTATCCGGCACAAGCGCTTTATGACCTGGTCAACGACGTGGCGCGTTACCCGGAATTCTTGCCCTGGTGCTCGACGGCCGAAGTGCTGGAGGGCAGCGATGAGCACATGGTCGCCAGCGTTGGGGTCGCGAAGGGCGGCCTCAGTCAGCACTTTGTAACGCGTAATGTGCTGGTGCCCGGGAAATCCATCGAAATGAATTTGCAGGAAGGGCCGTTTACCCAGTTGCATGGCGTCTGGGTATTCAAGGCGCTGACCGATAAGGCCTGCAAAATCAGCCTGGATCTTTCCTTTGATTACGCCGGGCCTATCGTGCGGGCGACGTTGGGGCCTCTATTCAACCAAGCGGCCAATACCTTGGTGGATGCATTCTGTCAGCGAGCCAAGCAACTGCATGGTTGAGATTGAAGTGGTGTATGCCGCCGTGGATCGCCAGGTTTTGCTGTTGGTGACAGTGCCGGAGGGCACCAGCGTGCGCTCGGCGGTGCAGGCGTCAGGTATTGCCGCGCAGTTTCCGGAGCTGGATCTGGCTGATTGCCCTTTGGGGAAATTCGGCAAGGTGGTCGCGGACGCGCAAGTGCGTGCCGTGCAGGCGGGTGATCGTATTGAGATTTACCGGCCGCTGCTGGCGGACCCGAAAGAGGTGCGCCGGCTGCGCGCAGCCAAGGCTGCTTTGGCCAAGCAGCAGAACTCGTAAGCCCTCCAAATGGCAGGCAGCAAAAAGCCCGGCATGCCGGGCTTTTTGTTGGGCGCCGCAAACTTACTGCGGGCTGGTGTCCAGAGGCTGCGGCGTCGGGACGGGAACAGTTTCCACGCCGTCGACGTCTTTCTGGATCTTGTCGAGCAAAGATCCAGGCTTAGCCGGTACTTCAGACTTCGGCTTCTCGTCTTCCTGTGCAGGTGCGGTCACGTTAGTGCCGTTATCCTTGCCGAGCAGGGCTTCATCACGGCTTACGCCGGGCATGAAGTCACCGGACAGGCTGACAAGCTGGTCATTGCCATTGAAGATGACACTGACACGCTCCTGCTGGCGTTCACCGCCACCTGGTTGCAGGCTGTAGAGATAATCCCAGCGATCGGCGTGGAAAGTGTCGGTCAGCAGGGGGTTACCCATGATAAACCGTACTTGCCGTCGGGTCATTCCGGGGCGTAACTGGTCTATCATGTCCTGCGTGACGACATTGCCCTGCTGGATGTCGATTTTGTAAACCCCGGGGAATGAACAACCGGCGAGTGCGAGCAGTCCCACAAAGGTGAAACTGGTTAGCAAGAGCTTGGTGTTTTGCATCGGTGGGCGACTTCCACTATCTTGGCTGGGACAACGTAAACGCCGATCATACCCGTATTAAGAGAAGCTGCGAAGCAGCATCCGCGAGAAAGCTAACCATGGTTGAAAATAGCGAACTACGCAAAGCCGGTCTTAAAGTGACTCTGCCACGAGTCAAGATTCTACAAATGCTCGATTCTGCTGAGCAGCGCCACATGAGTGCCGAGGATGTCTACAAGGCACTGATGGAGTCTAACGAGGACGTTGGCCTGGCCACGGTTTACCGTGTGCTGACCCAGTTTGAAGCCGCAGGGCTGGTGGTTCGTCATAATTTCGACGGCGGTCATGCAGTGTTCGAATTGGCTGACGGTGGTCATCACGACCACATGGTTGACCTGGATACCAATGAGGTTATCGAGTTCACCAGCCCTGAGATCGAGGCCCTGCAGCATAAGATTGCTGAGGAGCATGGATTCGATTTGGTTGACCATAATCTGGTCCTGTACATCCGTAAGAAAAAGTAACAAGCGCTGCAGATTGACGCTGCAAAACGATCGAAGGCGACCTCAGGGTCGCCTTCGTGCTTTCTATAATGGAGAAAATTGTCTGCTTAGGCCTTAGTCGCCACGACCATCTTCTTCGCGTGCGCCAAAGACTCCTTGGTCAAATCGATACCACCGAGCATGCGCGCGACTTCTTCCACGCGCTCCGACTTATTCAGCTTGGACACTGCTGTGTGTGTTGCATCACTGCCGCGTACCTTATGCACAAACAAATGCTGGTGCCCTTGGGCCGCGACTTGCGGCAAGTGAGTGACCGTTAGCACTTGGCCTCGATCCCCCAGGCGCCGCAACAACTGGCCAACAATTTCCGCCGTCGGCCCGCCAATGCCCACATCGACTTCATCGAATACCAGGGTTGGCACCCGAGAGGTTTGCGCGGTAATTACCTGAATCGCCAGGCTGATCCGCGACAGCTCGCCACCAGATGCCACTTTTGCCAGTGCTTTGAGCGGCTGTCCAGGGTTGGCGCTGACCAGTAGTTCCACCTGTTCCAGGCCGTGGGGCTGCAGTTCGTTGCTGGCGTTGGTGCGCAATTCAATAGTGAAGCGTCCGCCGGGCATACCCAGGCGCTGGATTTCCAACTCCACTGCGCTGGCCAGGCCAGTGGCTGCTTGTTGGCGCAGGTCGCTCAGTTCGCGCGCTTTCTCTTGGTAATGACGGGCGAAAGAAGCGAGCTCGTCACCCAGGCGCTCGATAGATTCATCGTTGGCGTTCAGGGTCTCGATTTCATCCAGTAGCTTCTGCTGCATCGTCGCTACTTCGGTGGGCTGGATTCGATGTTTGCGCGCCAGGGTATAAATGGTGTCCAGGCGTTCTTCTATTTCCTGCAGGCGTGCCGGGTCGGCATCGAAATGATCCAGGAAACGGTTCAGTTCGCCTACCGCTTCTTCTACTTGAATCTGTGCACTGGTGAGCAGGGTAGTGGCCTCACTCAGCGACCCGGACGCGTTGTTCACGCTCGACAAGCGATTGAGGCTGGCAGTCAGTGCATTGAGCACATTGCCGGAATCGCTCTCGCTACATTGTTCCACCACCTGCCGGCAGATACCCAGCAGGGTTTCTGCGTTGGTGAGGTTCTTATGTTCTTGCTCAAGCTGCTCTAGTTCGTTCTCGCCCAGGCCCAGGCTTTCCAGCTCTTCGAGTTGGTAACTGAGCAACTGATGACGAGCGCGTTGTTCATCGCCGGAATTGGAGAGCCGCTCCAGCTCTTGGCGAGTCTGGCGCCAGCGTTGAGCGGCAAGTTGCACCTGGCGGGCAAGGTCTGTCGCGCCAGCGTATTCGTCGAGCAGGCGGCGATGGGTGTCGGTTTTCAGCAGGGACTGGTGTTCGTGTTGGCTGTGGATATCTATCAGCAACTCGCCCAGGGCTTTCAAGTCGCCCAACGGGCAAGGTGTGCCGTTGATATAGCCACGTGAACGGCCTTCCGCCGTGATGACCCGGCGCAGGATGCACGGACCTTCATTATTAAGGTCGCGCTCGGCCAGCCAGGCTTCCGCCTCGGGTATGTCTGCCAGGTCGAAGGTGGCAAGGATGTCGGCCTTGTCCGCACCGGGGCGAACCACGCCGCTGTCGGCGCGATCACCCAGGGTAAGGCCCAGGGCGTCTAGCATGATCGACTTGCCGGCGCCGGTTTCGCCTGTGATTACGCTCATCCCGCGATCCAATTCGAGATCCAGGTGTTCAACGATGGCGTAGTTATGTACGGACAGGTGCACGAGCATGTTGGCCGCTCCCAGGCTTTAGGTCTGGTTATTTATACAGTGTTTTGTTTGGCGCTGACAATCCTGACGCTTAGCTCGATTTGCTTGAGTCAGCGTCTTTTTAAGCGCTGCCAGGAATTAGTGAGCAGGAATTGATGAAGGTCAGTCGAAAGACTTTTGGTAACGCCTTCGCCCTTGAACCTGGAAATTGTGACCCCATATACCGGAACAGAAGCGCGAGTTGAGTTCGCGCATGATTTTGAAAGGAGAAAACTATGGCTGACGAACAGACGCAGGATACGCAAACTCCAGACGCCAATTCGGCTGTCGGCGATGAGCTGGCAACTCGCGTGCAAGTGCTCGAAGAGCAATTGGCTGCTGCGCAGGACCAGTCTTTGCGTGTTGCCGCCGATCTGCAGAACGTCCGCCGCCGTGCCGAGCAGGATGTAGAAAAGGCTCACAAATTCGCACTGGAGAAGTTCGCCAGTGATTTGCTGCCGATCATTGACAGCCTGGAGCGTGGCCTTGAGTTGTCCAACCCGGACGACGAAAACATCCGCCCGATGCGCGAAGGGATCGAGCTGACCCTGAAAATGTTCCAGGACACCCTGAAGCGTTATCAGTTGGAAGCCATCGATCCAATGGGCGGTGAACCGTTCAACGCTGAACATCACCAAGCCATGGCCATGCAGGAAAGCCATGACCTGGAGCCTAATAGCGTGTTGAAAGTGTTCCAGAAGGGATATCAGCTCAACGGTCGCTTGCTGCGCCCGGCGATGGTTGTGGTGAGCAAGGCGCCTGCACCGGTTTCGCCTTCTATTGATGAGCAGGCTTGAAATACGCCGTAAGGCCCCCATCTATAAGTCAAGCGTTTAAGTGCTACCGCAGTTAGCCACCACTGCTGCGGCAACCAAATTCAAGTTTCGGGAGAGTAAATCATGGGCAAAATTATCGGTATCGACCTGGGGACCACCAACTCCTGTGTCTCCGTCATGGAAAACGGCAAAGCTAAAGTTATCGAAAACGCCGAAGGCGCGCGTACTACGCCGTCGATCATTGCTTATGCAAATGATGGCGAGATCCTGGTTGGTCAGTCGGCCAAGCGCCAGGCTGTGACCAACCCGCACAACACGCTGTACGCGGTGAAGCGTCTGATCGGTCGTAAGTTCGACGAAGAAGTCGTACAGAAAGACATCAAGATGGTGCCTTACAAAATCGCCAAGGCTGACAACGGTGACGCCTGGGTTGAAGTAAATGGCAACAAGATGTCTGCACCGCAGATCTCGGCTGAAGTCTTGAAAAAGATGAAAAAGACTGCCGAAGATTACCTCGGTGAAGCAGTGACTGAGGCGGTGATCACCGTTCCGGCCTACTTCAACGACAGCCAGCGTCAGGCGACCAAAGACGCCGGCCGCATCGCGGGCCTGGACGTAAAACGCATCATCAACGAACCTACCGCAGCGGCTCTCGCTTACGGTATGGACAAGGCCAAAGGCGATCACACCGTGATCGTTTATGACCTGGGTGGCGGTACTTTTGACGTTTCGGTCATCGAGATCGCTGAAGTTGACGGCGAGCACCAGTTTGAAGTGTTGGCCACCAATGGTGACACTTTCCTGGGCGGTGAAGACTTCGATATTCGTCTGATCGACTACCTCGTTGACGAATTCAAGAAAGAAAGCGGCATGAACCTCAAGGGTGACCCGCTGGCCATGCAGCGCCTGAAAGAAGCTGCTGAGAAGGCCAAGATCGAGCTGTCCTCGAGCATGTCGACTGACGTGAACCTGCCGTACATCACTGCAGATGCCACCGGTCCTAAGCACTTGAACGTGAAGATCTCTCGCGCCAAGTTGGAAGCACTGGTTGAAGACCTGGTTCAGCGCACCATCGAACCTTGCCGCATCGCCTTGAAAGATGCTGGTATCGACGTTGGCTCCATCAACGACGTGATCCTGGTCGGTGGCCAGACCCGTATGCCGTTGGTGCAGCAGAAAGTTACTGAGTTCTTCGGTAAAGAAGCACGTAAAGACGTGAACCCGGACGAAGCAGTTGCCATGGGTGCTGCTATCCAAGGCGCGGTATTGGCCGGTGACGTGAAAGACGTGCTGCTGCTGGACGTCAGCCCGCTGACCCTGGGTATCGAAACCATGGGCGGCGTGATGACCGCGCTGATCGAGAAAAACACCACGATTCCTACCAAGAAATCCCAAGTGTTCTCGACTGCCGACGACAATCAAGGTGCTGTGACCATTCACGTGCTGCAAGGTGAGCGTAAGCAAGCGGCTCAGAACAAGTCCCTGGGCAAGTTCGACCTGGCTGAGATTCCACCAGCACCCCGTGGCGTGCCACAGATCGAAGTGACCTTCGACATCGATGCCAACGGTATCCTGCACGTTGGCGCGAAAGACAAGGCGACCGGCAAAGAGCAGAAGATCACCATCAAGGCCAACTCCGGTCTGTCTGATGAAGAAATTCAACAGATGATTCGTGATGCTGAAGCCAACGCTGATGCGGATGCCAAGTTTGCTGAACTGGCTGGTGCACGCAACCAAGGTGATGCACTGGTTCACTCGACACGCAAAATGGTCGCTGATGCTGGCGATAAAGTGACGGCTGAAGAGAAGGCCGCAATCGAAGCTGCCGTAGTTGCCCTGGAAGCCGCCGTTAAAGGCGACGACAAGGCTGCTATCGAAGCCAAGATCGAAGAGCTGTCCAAAGTCTCCGCGCCAGTGGCTCAGAAAATGTATGCCGAACAAGGTCAGCCAGCTGACGGTGCAGCGCAACAGGCAGAGCCTGAAGCCAAGCACGACGATGTTGTCGATGCCGAGTTTGAAGAAGTTAAAGACCAGAAGTAACTTGGTCGCCCGGTTGACCGCTTTTAAGCGGTGACTGGTAGGATGTCGCCGCGCGGGAGCTTGCTCCCGCGTTGGCGTGTCTGGGGTAGGCGAATTTTTACAGCATGCGACAGCGTTCGGATGCTGGCGGTGTGATCGGGAATGCTCCTGCTTTCCGAGCAATAACTACCGCATTTTTGGCCGGGTCCCTGGCTAAAAGTAGTAATGACCAGGATCGTTGAATTGACGTGAGTTGGGTCCGGGCCTGTATTGGGGCTCAACGAGTTTGGCGGGGCTCAGGAGGGTCTGGCCGAACGTCCTTAAGAGTGCAAAGACTTATGGCAAAGCGTGACTATTACGAAGTGTTGGGTGTGGAGCGCGGCTCCAGCGAGGCGGACCTGAAGAAGGCCTACCGTCGCCTGGCGATGAAGCATCACCCGGACCGTAATCCGGATAGCAAAGAATCCGAAGAGATGTTCAAAGAGGCCAATGAGGCCTACGAATGCCTGTCTGACCCCAACAAGCGTGCGGCCTACGATCAGTATGGCCATGCCGGTGTCGACCCGAGCATGGGTGGCGGCGGTGCTGGTTTTGGCGGTCAGAACTTCTCCGACATTTTCGGCGATGTATTCAGCGACTTCTTCGGCGGTGGTCGGGGTGGTCAGCGTGGCGGCGCCCAGCGTGGCAGCGATTTGCGCTACACGCTGGAATTGAACCTGGAAGAAGCCGTGCGCGGCACCAGCGTCAATATTCGCGTGCCGACGCTGGTCAACTGCAAGCCGTGCGATGGTTCGGGTGCCAAGAAGGGCTCCTCGCCGATCACCTGCCCGACGTGTGGTGGTATCGGCCAGGTTCGTATGCAGCAGGGCTTCTTTTCGGTGCAGCAGACCTGCCCGCGCTGCCATGGCCAGGGCAAGATCATTTCTGATCCGTGCGATTCCTGCCACGGCGAAGGGCGTGTCGAAGAGTACAAGACACTGTCGGTAAAGGTGCCGGCTGGCGTGGATACCGGTGACCGCATTCGCCTGTCGGGCGAAGGCGAGGCGGGTGCTCAAGGCGGACCTACGGGCGACCTGTACGTGGTAATCAACGTGCGCGAGCACTCGATTTTCCAGCGCGACGGCAAGCACCTGTTCTGTGAAGTGCCGATCAGCTTTGTCGACGCAGCCTTGGGTGGCGAGCTGGAAATCCCGACGCTGGACGGTCGGGTCAAGCTCAAGATTCCTGAGGGCACGCAGACCGGCAAGCAGTTCCGTATTCGTGGCAAAGGCGTTGCGCCGGTGCGCGGTGGTGGAGCGGGCGACCTGATGTGTCGTGTGGCGGTTGAAACGCCGGTCAATCTGGGGCGTCGTCAGCGCGAATTGCTTGAAGAGTTCCGCAGCTCGCTGGAAGGCGATGACTCACACTCGCCGAAAACCACGGGCTTTTTCGATGGCGTGAAGCGCTTCTTCGGCGACCTGTAAGGAATTGAATATGCGACGTATAGCCGTAATGGGCGCTGCCGGGCGCATGGGCAAGACGCTGGTTGAAGCGGTGCAACAGCGCTCGCCGGCCTCCGGGCTGACCGCGGCGATTGTGCGCCCGGGCAGCACGTTGATCGGTGCGGATGCCGGTGAGTTGGCTTCTCTGGGGCGTATCGGTGTTTCGCTGTCCGGCCATTTGGAGCAGGTGGCTGATGAGTTCGACGTACTGATCGACTTTACGCTGCCGGACGTGATGCTGAAAAACCTGGCGTTCTGCCGCAAGGCGGGCAAGGCCATGGTGATTGGCACCACCGGTTTGACGGCTGAGCAGAAGCAGTTACTGGTGGAGGCGGGGAAGGATATTCCGGTCGTCTTCGCGGCGAACTTCAGTGTCGGTGTGAATCTGTCGCTCAAGTTGCTGGACCTGGCGGCGCGCGTGCTGGGTGATGAAGCGGATATCGAGATCATCGAGACCCATCACCGCCACAAGATCGACGCGCCTTCGGGTACTGCATTGCGCATGGGTGAAGCGATCGCCGATGCGCTGGGCCGAGACTTGTCGAAAGTGGCGGTGTACGGGCGTGAAGGCCACACCGGTGCGCGTGCGCGTGACACCATCGGCTTTGCGACTGTGCGCGGGGGCGACGTGGTCGGTGATCACACTGTGTTGTTCGCCACTGAAGGCGAGCGCCTGGAAATCACGCACAAGGCATCCAGTCGGATGACCTTTGCCAAGGGCGCGGTACGTGCTGCGCTGTGGTTGGAAGGGCGCGAGCCAGGTCTCTACGACATGCGCGATGTGCTGGATCTGCACTAATAGTCGCTAAAATAGGGCCTCAAGCTTATGCTTGGGCCCCGTTTTTACCCGCTAGGCGACGTGCTGTCGCATTCCCCTGCCTTTAAGGCTCATTAGCGGTGGACCAAAAAAGCCTTTTTCTGTAAGCTACAGCTTTAGTGTGTTCACTAAAAGCGCGCAGAATAATTCAGTGAATGAGCGGGGTGACGTGTCCATACGTCACTCCGCTTTTTTACACCTGCGATCGCCCTTTCAGGCTTTATTTACGGGAGGTCTTCTTGACTAAGCCAGCCATACTCGCCCTTGCTGATGGCAGCATTTTTCGCGGCGAAGCCATTGGAGCCGACGGTCAGACCGTTGGAGAGGTGGTGTTTAACACTGCCATGACCGGCTATCAGGAAATCCTTACCGATCCTTCCTACGCCCAACAGATCGTTACCCTGACCTATCCGCACGTCGGCAACACCGGTACTACACCGGAAGATGTCGAGTCTGATCGTGTCTGGTCGGCCGGTCTGGTGATTCGTGACCTGCCACTGGTTGCGAGCAACTGGCGTAACACGATGTCGCTGTCCGACTACCTGAAAGCCAACAACGTTGTGGCGATCGCTGGTATCGATACGCGCCGCCTGACACGCATCCTGCGTGAAAAAGGCTCGCAGAACGGCTGCATCATGGTCGGTGACAATATCTCCGAAGAGGCGGCGATTGCCGCAGCGCAAGGTTTCCCTGGCCTGAAAGGCATGGACCTGGCGAAAGTCGTCAGCGTTAAAGAGAAGTACGAGTGGCGCTCTACTGTCTGGGACTTGAAGACCGACAGTCACGCGACTATCGATGCCGCTGAGCTGCCATATCACGTTGTCGCCTATGATTACGGCGTCAAGTACAACATCCTGCGCATGTTGGTCGAGCGTGGTTGCCGCGTGACAGTGGTGCCGGCGCAAACTCCGGCCAGCGACGTATTGGCTCTGCAGCCAGACGGCGTGTTCTTGTCCAACGGCCCGGGTGACCCTGAGCCATGCGACTACGCCATCCAGGCCATCAAGGAAGTGCTGGAGACCGAAATTCCGGTGTTCGGCATCTGCCTCGGCCACCAGCTGCTGGCACTGGCCTCCGGCGCCAAGACCCTGAAAATGGGCCACGGCCACCACGGTGCCAACCACCCCGTTCAAGACCTGGACACTGGGGTCGTGATGATCACCAGCCAGAACCACGGCTTTGCGGTGGATGAAGCGACCTTGCCGGCTAATGTCCGCGCCATTCACAAGTCGCTGTTCGACGGTTCCCTGCAAGGCATCGAGCGCACCGACAAGAGCGCGTTCAGCTTCCAGGGCCACCCTGAAGCCAGCCCGGGCCCGAACGACGTAGCGCCGCTGTTCGACCGTTTCATCAATGAGATGGCCAAGCGACGCTGACTGAGCGGTCTGCGGGCGGCCCCTAACTCCGGCGGCCCCCGCAGCCTCTCTAAAGATTGTTCAAGACGGCTTGCCGACTGACCTGCGGATTTGAGTGACAAACCCATGCCAAAACGTACAGACATAAAAAGCATCCTGATTCTCGGCGCTGGCCCGATCGTGATCGGCCAGGCCTGCGAATTCGACTACTCCGGCGCCCAGGCCTGTAAAGCCCTGCGCGAGGAGGGCTACCGCGTCATCCTGGTGAACTCCAACCCGGCCACCATCATGACCGACCCGGACATGGCCGACGCCACCTACATCGAGCCGATCAAGTGGCAGACCGTTGCCAAGATCATCGAGAAGGAGCGTCCGGACGCGCTGCTGCCGACCATGGGCGGCCAGACTGCTCTGAACTGCGCACTGGACCTGGAGCGCGAAGGCGTCCTGGAAAAGTTCGGCGTAGAGATGATCGGCGCGAATGCCGACACCATCGACAAAGCAGAAGACCGTTCGCGCTTTGACAAGGCAATGAAATCCATCGGCTTGGACTGCCCGCGCTCGGGCATCGCCCACAGCATGGAAGAAGCTAACGCAGTGCTCGAGAAGCTGGGCTTTCCGTGCATCATCCGTCCGTCCTTCACCATGGGCGGCACTGGTGGCGGTATCGCTTACAACCGCGAAGAATTCGAAGAAATCTGCGCCCGTGGCCTGGACCTGTCGCCGACCAAAGAGCTGCTGATCGACGAATCCCTGATCGGTTGGAAAGAGTACGAGATGGAGGTTGTCCGCGATAAGAAGGACAACTGCATCATCGTCTGCTCCATTGAAAACTTTGACCCGATGGGCGTGCACACCGGTGACTCGATCACTGTTGCGCCGGCACAGACCCTGACGGACAAGGAATACCAGATCATGCGTAACGCCTCCTTGGCGGTATTGCGCGAGATCGGCGTGGAAACCGGTGGCTCCAACGTCCAGTTCGGCATCTGCCCGGACACGGGTCGCATGGTCGTCATCGAGATGAACCCGCGGGTATCCCGTTCCTCGGCGCTGGCCTCGAAAGCCACCGGTTTCCCGATCGCGCGTATCGCCGCCAAGCTGGCGATCGGCTACACCCTGGACGAGCTGCAGAACGAAATCACCGGTGGCGCTACCCCGGCTTCCTTCGAGCCGTCGATCGACTACGTCGTGACCAAGCTGCCACGCTTCGCCTTCGAGAAGTTCCCGAAAGCCGACGCGCGCCTGACCACTCAAATGAAGTCGGTGGGTGAAGTCATGGCCATCGGCCGGACTTTCCAGGAATCCCTGCAGAAAGCTCTGCGCGGCCTGGAAGTGGGCGTTTGCGGCCTGGACGAGAAGCTCGACCTGAGCAATCCAGAAAGCATGAGCATCCTCAAGCGCGAACTGACCGTGCCGGGCGCCGAGCGCATCTGGTATGTGGCTGACGCCTTCCGCGCCGGTCTGTCGGTCGAAGACATCTTCGGCATGAACATGATCGACCCGTGGTTCCTGGTGCAGATCGAAGATCTGATCAAAGAGGAAGAGAAGGTCAAGACCCTGGGTCTGGCCAGCATCGACCGCGACTTGATGTTCAAGCTCAAGCGCAAAGGCTTCTCCGACATGCGTCTGGCCAAGCTGCTGGGCGTAACCGAGAAAGCGCTGCGTCGTCACCGTCACAAGTTGGAGATCTTCCCGGTCTATAAGCGCGTTGATACCTGCGCAGCCGAGTTCGCCACCGACACCGCCTACATGTACTCGACTTACGAGGAAGAGTGCGAAGCCGCGCCTTCGGGCCGCGACAAGATCATGATCCTGGGCGGCGGTCCAAACCGTATCGGTCAGGGCATCGAGTTCGACTACTGCTGCGTACACGCGGCACTGGCCCTGCGCGAAGACGGTTACGAGACCATCATGGTCAACTGCAACCCGGAAACTGTTTCCACCGACTACGACACTTCCGATCGCTTGTACTTCGAACCAGTGACCTTGGAAGACGTGCTGGAAATCTGCCGGGTTGAGAAGCCTAAGGGTGTAATCGTCCAGTACGGCGGCCAGACCCCGCTGAAACTGGCGCGTGCCCTGGAAGAAGCCGGCGTGCCAATCATCGGCACCAGCCCGGACGCCATCGACCGTGCCGAAGACCGCGAGCGCTTCCAGCAAATGGTTGAGCGCCTGAACCTGCGTCAGCCGCCAAACGCCACCGTGCGCAGCGAAGACGAAGCCATTCGCGCAGCCAGCAAGATCGGCTACCCGCTGGTGGTGCGTCCGTCCTACGTGTTGGGCGGTCGTGCGATGGAAATTGTCTACGAAGAAGAAGAGCTCAAGCGCTACCTGCGTGATGCGGTGAAAGTGTCCAATGACAGCCCGGTGCTGCTCGACCACTTCCTCAACTGCGCCATCGAAATGGACGTGGACGCAGTCTGCGACGGCACTGACGTAGTGATCGGCGCGATCATGCAGCACATCGAACAGGCTGGCGTTCACTCCGGTGACTCCGCTTGCTCGCTGCCTCCGTACTCGCTGCCTGCGCACATCCAGGACGAGATGCGCGAACAGGTCAAGAAAATGGCCCTGGAACTGGGCGTGGTCGGCCTGATGAACGTACAGTTGGCGCTGCAAGGCGAAGACATCTACGTCATCGAAGTCAACCCGCGCGCTTCGCGTACCGTACCGTTTGTTTCCAAGTGCATCGGTGTGTCCCTGGCTATGATCGCTGCCCGCGTGATGGCCGGTAAGACCCTGAAGGAAATCGGCTTCACCAAGGAAATCATTCCGAACTTCTACAGCGTGAAAGAGGCGGTGTTCCCATTCGCCAAATTCCCTGGTGTGGACCCGATCCTGGGCCCAGAGATGAAGTCCACCGGTGAAGTGATGGGCGTGGGCGATACCTTCGGCGAGGCGTTTGCTAAAGCCCAAATGGGTGCCAGCGAAGTGCTGCCGACCGGCGGTACTGCGTTCATCAGCGTGCGCGATGACGATAAGCCGCTGGTTGCGGGCGTGGCCCGTGATTTGATCAACTTGGGCTTCGAAGTCGTGGCCACCGCCGGGACCGCCAAGCTGATCGAAGCTGCCGGCCTGAAAGTGCGTCGCGTGAACAAGGTGACGGAAGGCCGTCCGCACGTGGTCGACATGATCAAGAATGACGAAGTCACCCTGATCATCAACACCACCGAAGGTCGCCAGTCGATCGCGGACTCCTATTCCATTCGTCGTAACGCTTTGCAGCACAAGATCTACTGCACCACCACCATTGCTGCTGGCGAAGCCATCTGTGAAGCGCTCAAGTTCGGTCCGGAAAAGACCGTGCGTCGCTTGCAAGATCTACACGCAGGATTGAAGGCATGACCAAATACCCAATGACCGTCCAGGGCGCCAAGGCCCTGGAAGAGGAACACGCCCATCTGACCAAAGTCGTCCGCCCGAAGCTGAGCCAGGATATCGGCACCGCTCGCGAGCTGGGTGACTTGAAGGAAAATGCCGAATACCACGCTGCTCGCGAGCAGCAAGGTATGGTCGAGGCACGGATCCGTGACATCGAAGGCCGTATGCAGAATGCGGTAATCATCGACGTGACGACCATTCCACATACCGGCAAGGTGATTTTCGGCACCACCGTGGAAATCGCCAATGTCGAGACGGATGAGCGCGTTGTCTACCACATCGTGGGTGAAGACGAAGCTGACTTCAAACTCGGCAAGATCTCCGTTGGTTCTCCGCTCGCCCGCGCCTTGATTGCCAAGGAAGAGGGTGATGTGGTGGCTGTGAAAACGCCAAGCGGCGTGATCGAGTACGAGATTGTTGAAGTTCGTCACATCTGAAAGACGGCGCCCGCTCTATGCGGGCGCCATGCTTTGGCAGCTCTCCCAGATGCTTTGGGTAGGCGGCCTGTGGTTGTTGCACATCGGTGTGTTACCGGCGCTGGGCCTGATTGGCCTGGCACCGTTGCTGATCGATGAAATCGATGGATTGCTCAGTGCGTTGCTGGTGGGTTTCGCGGCGGCGTGCGTGACGCTCCAGGCGTTGGTGCTGGTCAAGGCCGAAGGCTTGGGGAGTTTGTGGCGGGATATTCGCGGGCAACTGCTGTTGATGGCGCTGTATGCGTGTGCAATGTATTGCATTGTGCATGTCTGGCTGCCGGAAGCGTTGCGCTGGCAGCTGTTCAGCTATCTCGTGCTAGGGTTCTCCGGCCTGGTGCTGGTTATACAGCCTGCACCAGGATGGAGTGGCGGGGCGCGCGAAGCACGCCCGTGACCCTTGTTGTTTACTTGAAGCGATGAACGTTCGACAGTTGCTTGTTGGCGCTGAAGTTCTTGCGATACAGCAGCGCCATCTTGCCGATGACCTGGACCAGGTCCGCTTTGCCCACCTTGCACAGTTCTGCAATGGCGGCCAGGCGCGCTTCGCGATCAAGGATGTTGACCTTGATCTTGATCAGTTCGTGATCGTTCAGTGCGCGTTCGAATTCGGCTAACACACCCTCAGTCAAACCGTTATCTGCCACAATCAAAACTGGTTTCAGATGGTGGCCAATGGATTTGTACTGTTTCTTCTGCTCTTGAGTGAGCGGCATAATCTGACCCCTGCGTCTGATCTTGTAAAAAGCGGCGGCCAGTTTACCCGAGCGAGTCCGGGACCGCCCAGTTAATCACGACCCGTTTTATTTTCGAGGTGGCCCGTGGCCCGTTCCAAAACCAGTCTTAAGTGGCTACAAGAACATTTCAACGATCCTTACGTCAAAAAGGCGCAAAAGGACGGCTACCGTTCCCGGGCCAGCTACAAGCTGTTGGAGATCCAGGACAAGGATAAGTTGATACGTCCCGGCATGAGCGTTATTGATCTGGGTGCAGCCCCTGGCGGGTGGTCCCAGGTGACCAGTCGTCTGATTGGTGGGCAGGGTCGCTTGATCGCTTCCGATATCCTGGAAATGGACAGTATCCCGGATGTGACCTTTGTTCATGGGGACTTCACCCAGGACGCCGTGCTCGCACAGATCCTTGAGGCTGTGGGAAATTCGCAGGTAGACCTTGTGATTTCCGACATGGCCCCCAATATGAGTGGATTACCGGCCGTTGATATGCCGCGCGCGATGTTCCTTTGTGAGCTCGCGCTGGATTTGGCGGGTCGGGTTCTGCGGCCTGGTGGTGATTTTCTGGTGAAGGTCTTCCAGGGCGAAGGTTTTGACGAGTACCACAAGAACATCCGCAAGTTGTTCGACAAGGTGCAAACGCGTAAGCCTGACTCTTCCCGCGACAGGTCGAGGGAGCAGTATTTGCTGTGCCGCGGCTTCCGCGGTGTTGAAGGTGCTGCGAGTGAAGAGCGTTTTTGAGAAATTCGAGGAGGGCGATAGGTTTTTTTATATCGCTTTCGTCACGAAGCTTTACGAATATTGTGTAGTCAAAGTTTCACAAAGGGTTACAGACGGCGCCTGCAAGAGTTGTAGGTAATGTAGTAAGTTAGGCCGGTGAATATCATGCGAAGCGCGCGCCAGTAGCGGAGCTTGCTTCAGAGGGTAGTTAATTGAACGATATGGCAAAGAATCTGATCCTGTGGTTGATCATCGCGGCTGTCCTTGTGACGGTGATGAACAACTTCTCCAGCCCTAACGAGCCGCAGACCCTCAACTATTCCGACTTCATCCAGCAAGTTAAGGATGGCAAGGTCGAGCGCGTAGCGGTTGATGGCTACGTGATTACCGGTAAGCGCGTCGATGGCGACAGCTTCAAGACCATTCGTCCGGCCATTCAGGACAACGGTCTGATCGGCGATCTGGTGGATAACAAGGTCGTTGTTGAGGGCAAGCAGCCTGAGCAGCAAAGCATCTGGACCCAACTTCTGGTGGCGAGCTTCCCGATTCTGGTGATCATCGCTGTGTTCATGTTCTTCATGCGCCAGATGCAAGGCGGTGCGGGAGGCAAGGGCGGGCCGATGAGCTTCGGCAAGAGCAAGGCGCGCCTGCTCTCCGAAGACCAGGTGAAAACCACCCTGGCTGACGTTGCCGGTTGCGACGAGGCCAAGGAGGAAGTGGGTGAGCTGGTCGAGTTCCTGCGCGATCCAGGCAAGTTCCAGCGCCTGGGTGGTCGTATTCCGCGCGGCGTGCTGATGGTCGGTCCTCCGGGTACTGGTAAAACCTTGCTGGCCAAGGCGATTGCCGGCGAAGCCAAGGTGCCGTTCTTCACTATTTCCGGTTCTGACTTCGTAGAGATGTTTGTTGGTGTCGGTGCAAGCCGTGTTCGCGACATGTTCGAACAAGCCAAGAAGCACGCGCCTTGCATCATCTTCATCGATGAAATCGACGCCGTTGGTCGCCATCGTGGTGCCGGCATGGGCGGTGGTCATGATGAGCGTGAGCAGACCCTCAACCAGTTGCTGGTTGAGATGGACGGCTTTGAAATGAATGACGGCATCATCGTCATCGCTGCAACCAACCGGCCTGACGTGCTGGACCCTGCGCTGCTGCGTCCTGGTCGTTTCGACCGTCAAGTCGTGGTCGGCTTGCCGGATATCCGTGGCCGCGAACAGATCCTGAAAGTACACATGCGCAAAGTGCCAATGGGTGATGATGTGGCTCCGGCCGTGATTGCCCGTGGTACTCCAGGTTTCTCCGGTGCTGACTTGGCTAACCTGGTCAACGAGGCTTCGCTGTTCGCTGCCCGTACCGGCAAGCGCATCGTTGAAATGAAAGAGTTCGAACTGGCGAAAGACAAGATCATGATGGGTGCCGAGCGCAAATCCATGGTCATGTCGGAAAAAGAGAAGCAGAACACTGCTTATCACGAAGCCGGTCACGCCATTGTCGGTCGCGTTGTGCCTGAGCACGACCCGGTCTACAAAGTGTCGATCATTCCTCGTGGTCGGGCGCTGGGTGTCACCATGTTCCTGCCGGAAGAGGATCGTTACAGCCTTTCCAAGCGCGCACTGATCAGCCAGATCTGCTCGCTGTACGGTGGCCGAATTGCTGAAGAGATGACGCTGGGCTTCGACGGTGTGACCACTGGCGCATCCAACGACATCATGCGTGCCAGCCAGATTGCACGGAACATGGTCACCAAGTGGGGCCTCTCTGAAAAACTCGGTCCTTTGATGTATGCCGAGGAAGAGGGCGAGGTATTCCTGGGGCGTGGCGGTGGTGGTCAAAGCGCCAGCTTCTCCGGTGAGACGGCTAAGCTGATCGACTCCGAGGTGCGCAGTATCATTGACCAATGCTACGGCACGGCCAAGCAGATCCTGACCGACAATCGCGACAAGCTGGATGCAATGGCTGATGCGCTGATGAAGTACGAGACCATTGATGCCGACCAGATTGACGACATCATGGCGGGTCGCGCACCGCGCGAGCCTCGCGATTGGGAAGGTGGTTCGGGTACTTCAGGCACTCCGCCTGTGGTTCAGAATGAGCGCCCTGAAACACCAATCGGCGGCCCGGCAGCTGACGTCTAAGGTTTGAAATGACTTCTGTTGTGTCCTCCACCCGGTTGCCTTGCGGCAGCCGGGTTCTTGATTTGGCCCATACACACGTTATGGGCATTCTTAATGTAACCCCCGACTCTTTTTCCGATGGTGGCCGCTTCAGCCAGCTTGATGCCGCGCTGCGTCACGCAGAGGCAATGGTGGCGGCAGGGGCAACCCTTATTGATGTCGGCGGTGAGTCTACTCGCCCCGGTGCTCGCGTAGTTTCTCCCCTGGAGGAGCTGGAGAGGGTGGCGCCCATCGTTGAGCGCATTTCCCGAGAGTTGGATGTGATCATCTCGGTTGATACGTCGACCCCTGCCGTGATGCGCGAGACTGCGCGCCTGGGCGCCGGGCTGATCAACGATGTACGCTCTCTTCAGCGAGATGGCGCATTGGATGCTGCCGCGGCTAGCGGTTTGCCGGTGTGTCTGATGCATATGCTGGGTGAGCCCGGCAATATGCAGGACAGTCCTCACTATGATGATCTTGTTGGTGAAGTGAGTGGTTTTCTCGCTGAGCGGATTGCTCAATGCGCTGCCGTAGGGATTGCGGCTGAAAAGATCATCCTCGATCCCGGCTTTGGCTTCGCTAAGACCCTGCAACACAATTTAAGCCTGTTCAAGCATATGGAATCCCTGCACGCACTTGGTCGGCCGCTGTTGGTCGGTGTTTCGCGCAAGAGCATGATCGGGCTGGCGCTGAATCGTCCGGTGGGCGAGCGGTTGTACGGTGGTCTTGCACTGGCAGCGCTCGCGATAACCAAGGGTGCACGCATCTTGCGCGTGCATGATGTCGCCCAGACCGTGGATGTGGTGCGTATGATTGCTGCGGTAGAATCAGCCGAATAAGAATGATGGAGCACTTATGACTAAAAAATACTTTGGCACCGACGGTATCCGTGGTCGGGTCGGCGAATTTCCAATTACCCCTGACTTCATGCTCAAGCTGGGTTGGGCGGCGGGTATGGCGTTCCGCAGTATGGGCGCGTGCCGCATCCTGGTCGGCAAGGACACCCGTATTTCGGGTTACATGTTTGAGTCCGCATTGGAAGCAGGTCTGTCCGCCGCGGGTGCCGATGTAATGCTGCTGGGGCCTATGCCGACGCCAGCGATCGCCTACCTGACGCGTACCTTTCACGCTGAAGCCGGTATCGTGATCAGTGCCTCGCACAACCCCCATGATGATAACGGCATCAAGTTCTTCTCGGGCCAGGGCACCAAGCTGCCGGACGAGATCGAGTTGATGATTGAAGAGCTGCTGGACGCGCCGATGACGGTGGTTGATTCCAGCAAGCTGGGCAAGGTGTCGCGAATCAACGACGCCTCTGGCCGCTATATCGAATTCTGCAAGAGCAGTGTGCCGAGCAGTACCAATTTCGCCGGCCTCAAAATTGTGGTCGACTGCGCTCATGGTGCTACCTACAAAGTAGCGCCCAGCGTATTCAAGGAATTGGGTGCGGACGTGACGGTTCTGTCGGCCCAGCCGAACGGCTTGAACATCAACGATAACTGCGGCTCTACTCATATGGGGCAGTTGCAGGCGGCCGTCCTTGCCGAGCATGCCGACTTGGGTATTGCCTTCGATGGTGATGGCGACCGCGTTCTGATGGTGGATCACACGGGTGCCATTGTTGATGGTGATGATCTGTTGTTCATCATTGCACGCGACCTGCATGAGCGTAACAAGCTGCAAGGCGGCGTTGTCGGCACACTGATGAGTAATTTGGGGCTTGAGCTGGCCTTGGCAGACCTGGGGATTCCATTCGTGCGCGCCAATGTCGGTGACCGCTATGTGATCGCCGAACTGCTTGAGCGTAATTGGCTGGTGGGGGGCGAGAATTCCGGGCACGTTGTCTGCTTCCAGCACACCACCACAGGCGATGCGATTATTGCTGCGCTGCAGGTGCTGCTGTCATTGCGTCGTCGCGAAGAGAGCCTCGCCCAGGCGCGTCAGGCGCTGCGTAAATGTCCGCAAGTGCTGCTCAATGTGCGTTTTGCCGGTGGCGAAAACCCGATCGATCACCCTGCTGTCAAGGAGGCGTGCGAGCGCGTGACTCTGGCGATGGCGGGGCGTGGCCGTGTGTTGTTGCGCAAGTCCGGCACAGAGCCTCTGGTGCGCGTCATGGTTGAAGGTGACGACGAAACACAGGTTCGCGGCCATGCCGAAGACCTGGCAAAACTGGTAACTGAAGTTTGCGCCTGAATTCGGCTTGCCAGTGATGATGTGGTTGGGTAACATCTGCGCCCACTTTGACCGACGAGGTACAGCATGCGTCGCACTATGGTAGCTGGTAACTGGAAGATGCACGGTACCCGCGCCAGTGTCGCTGAGCTGATCAACGGCCTTCGTCACCTGGCCTTGCCTAGCGGTGTTGATGTTGCGGTTTTTCCACCTTGCCTGCATATCAACCAAGTGGTTGATGGCTTGAAAGGTAAGTCGATTCAGGTCGGCGCGCAGAACTCTGCGGTGGAACCGATGCAAGGTGCGTTGACCGGTGAGATTTCGCCGAGTCAGTTGGTCGATGCGGGTTGTTCCTATGTGCTTGTTGGGCACTCCGAACGCCGTCAGATGATGGGCGAGCGTGATGGGACACTCAACCGCAAGTTCGCCGCAGCACAGGCTTGTGGCTTGATTCCAGTGTTGTGCATAGGGGAAACCCTGGAGCAGCGCGAATCGGGCAAGACTCTTGAAGTTGTCTCGCGTCAGCTGGGCAGCATCATCGAGGAGCTGGGTGTTGGTGCGTTTGCAAAAGCGGTAATTGCTTACGAGCCGGTCTGGGCCATTGGTACCGGGCTGACTGCTACACCGCAACAGGCGCAGGATGTGCACGCAGCCATCCGCGCGCAGTTGGCGGCAGAGAATTCTGAAGTCGCACAAGGTGTGCGTCTTCTATACGGCGGCAGCGTGAAGGCGGCCAATGCGGTCGAACTGTTCGGCATGCCGGATATCGATGGGGGGCTCATTGGTGGAGCTTCCCTGAATGCAGATGAGTTCGGTGCGATTTGTCGCGCCGCGGGAAACTGAAAAAATGCTGGAAACAGTCGTAGTCGTTTTTCATCTGTTGGCTGCCTTGGGCGTAGTTGCCCTGGTTTTGCTGCAACAGGGTAAAGGTGCAGATGCTGGTGCGTCTTTCGGTGCAGGTGCTTCAAATACTGTATTCGGAAGCCAAGGTACCTCTACCTTTCTTAGTAAGTTTACTGCTATACTTGCCGCCGGTTTCTTCATAACCAGCTTAGGGTTAGGTTACTTTGCTAAAGAGAAAGCTCATGTGCTGACTCAAGTAGGTTTGCCAAACCCAGCAGTGTTGGAAGTACCAAAAGCAAAACCGGCTTCTGATGATGTCCCGGTGCTTCAAGAGCAAAAGTCGGCTACTCCAGCGACTGACGTGCCTCCAGCTCAAGAGCAGAAGTAAGAAGGTTGTAAACGCTGTATTGCCGAGGTGGTGGAATTGGTAGACACGCAACCTTGAGGTGGTTGTGCCCATAGGGTGTAGGGGTTCGAGTCCCCTTCTCGGTACCAATTATCAGGAAAGCCCGCTGTTGCGGGCTTTCTTGTAGGTGGAAGGTTACATTGACCCTGTTGGGGATCAGTCGTATACTTCCGCCCCAGCTTTGTCGCGGGGTGGAGCAGTCTGGTAGCTCGTCGGGCTCATAACCCGAAGGTCGTCGGTTCAAATCCGGCCCCCGCAACCAGTTTTAGCGGAGCCCCTTTTAAGGGGCTTTTTGTTAGCTGGACACTTTCAACGCCGCTGTTCGACGGCGTTTCAAGGATGGGCGTTTCGCCCATTTTTTTATTTTGCACAGCATGCACATACATGCACGAGGGGGTTCAGGTGTCGAGCAAGCTAGAAGAGTTGCAGGCCTTGCTGGCCCCGGTGGTCGTGGCCCTAGGCTATGAATGCTGGGGTATTGAGTTTTCGGCTCAAGGTCGCCACTCAATGTTGCGCGTTTATATCGATAAAGAGGGCGGCGTGCTGGTGGACGATTGTGCCATTGTCAGCCGTCAGATCAGCGGTGTGCTGGATGTTGAAGATCCAATTGCCGTTGAATACACCCTCGAAGTTTCCTCGCCAGGCATGGAACGCCCACTGTTCACTATTGATCAGTTTGCAAAATTTGCCGGTGAACAAGTGAAGATCAAGCTGCGATCCCCATTCGAAGGGCGACGCAATTTTCAGGGCCTTCTGCGCGGTGTAGAAGAGCAGGACGTTGTGGTGCAAGTGGAAGACCATGAGTTCCTGTTGCCGATCGATATGATCGACAAGGCCAACATTATTCCCAGTTTTGGCTGAGACGCGGATCCCGCGGATCCAATGGCTTGCGAAAGGCGAGGCGTACGATGAGCAAAGAAGTACTGCTGGTTGTTGAGTCGGTATCCAATGAAAAGGGCGTACCGGCAAACGTGATTTTTGAAGCGCTGGAGCTGGCCCTGGCCACTGCTACCAAAAAGCGTTTTGAAGACGAAGTAGATCTGCGTGTGGAAATCAACCGCCACACCGGTGCCTATGAGACTTTCCGTCGCTGGACGGTCGTCGAAGAAGCCGATCTTGATGATCCGGCCATCGAAACCTGGCCGAGCAAGGTTGCCGAAACGCACCCTGGCGCCAATGTCGGTGATGTCGTAGAAGAAAAGATCGAATCGATCGAGTTCGGCCGTATTGCTGCACAGACCGCCAAGCAGGTCATCGTGCAGAAGGTTCGCGAAGCCGAGCGCGCTCAAGTTGTTGACGCTTATCGCGAGCGCCTGGGTGAAATCATCTCCGGTACCGTGAAGAAAGTCACCCGCGACAACGTGATCGTTGACCTGGGCAACAACGCTGAAGCGTTGCTGGCCCGTGAAGACATCATCTCTCGCGAAACCTTCCGTGTCGGCGTGCGTCTGCGTGCGCTGCTCAAGGAAATCCGCACCGAGAACCGCGGTCCTCAGTTGATCCTGTCGCGTACCGCGCCGGAAATGCTGATCGAGCTGTTCCGTATCGAGGTGCCGGAAATTGCCGAAGGCCTGATCGAAGTCATGGCTGCGTCCCGCGACCCGGGTTCGCGCGCCAAGATCGCGGTCCGTTCCAAGGACAAGCGTATTGATCCGCAAGGTGCTTGCATTGGTATGCGCGGTTCGCGCGTCCAGGCAGTGTCTGGCGAATTGGGCGGTGAGCGTGTGGATATCGTGCTGTGGGACGATAACCCGGCTCAGTTCGTGATCAACGCAATGTCGCCGGCTGAAGTGGCGGCAATTATCGTTGACGAGGATGCCCATGCAATGGACATCGCCGTCGGCGCAGACAACCTGGCTCAGGCCATTGGTCGTGGTGGTCAGAACGTGCGTCTGGCCAGCCAACTGACCGGTTGGACCCTGAATGTGATGACCGAATCGGACATCCAGGCTAAGCAGCAAGCAGAAACCGGTGACATCCTGCGCAACTTTATCGAAGAGCTCGAAGTCGATGAAGACCTGGCACAGGTGCTGGTAGATGAAGGCTTCACCAGCCTGGAAGAGATTGCCTACGTACCGTTGGAAGAAATGCTCAACATCGACGGCTTTGACGAAGACACCGTCAACGAGCTTCGCGCTCGGGCCAAGGATCGTTTGTTGACTAAAGCCATCGCTACTGAGGAAAAGCTGGCAGACGCCCATCCGGCCGAAGACCTGCTCTCGCTTGAGGGTATGGACAAGGATTTGGCGATGGAACTGGCGGTGCGCGGCGTAATTACCCGCGAAGACCTGGCCGAGCAGTCTATTGACGATCTGCTCGACATCGACGGCATTGACGAAGATCGTGCCGGCAAGTTGATCATGGCCGCCCGAGCCCATTGGTTCGAGTAACTAGGCGCGGCCTGAGGAGAGAAGTGCATGACGCAAGTCACGGTGAAACAACTGGCCGATGAGGTCAAAACACCGGTAGAGCGCCTGTTGCAGCAGATGCGTGAGGCAGGTCTGCCGCACACCGCCGCCGATGAAGGTGTGAGCGATAGTGAGAAGCAGTCTTTGCTGACTCACTTGAAGAGCAGCCACAAGGCGAAAGTGGAAGAACCGCGCAAGATTACATTGCAGCGCAAAACCACCAGCACACTGCGTGTTGCGGGTAGCAAGAGCATCAGCGTTGAAGTACGCAAGAAGAAAGTCTTCGTACAACGCAGCCCGGAAGAAATCGAAGCCGAGCGCAAACGCGATCTGGAAGAACGTCGCGCAGTAGAAAATGCTGCTCGTCAGAAGGCTGAAGAAGAAGCCAAGCGTCGCACCGAAGAAGAAGCGCGTCGCCAGCCTGCGACTACTGAAGCGGTCTCCGCGCCTAGCGCGCCAGTAGAAGCTGTGCGTGAAGCCGCTCCGGTTGCTGCGGCACCAGCACCTGCTGCTGATGCCCGCAAGCGCGAAGAGCCTCGCCGTCCGGACAAGCCACGTGCTGACGATAACAATCGTCGCGGCGGCGGCGGTGATGGCGAGCGCAAAAATGCTCCGCATCGTGCCTCGGTCAAAGAGAAAGCGCCTGCGCCACGCGTTGCCCCACGTACTACCGACGAGGAAAGCGATAGCTTCCGTCGTGGTGGTCGCGGCAAGGCCAAGCTGAAAAAACGCAACGCTCACGGTTTCCAGAGCCCAACCGGCCCTGTCGTGCGTGATGTGCAGATCGGCGAGACCATCTCTGTTGGCGATCTCGCCAATCAGATGTCGGTCAAGGCTGCTGAAATCATCAAGTTCATGTTCAAACTGGGCACCCCAGCGACCATCAACCAGGTGCTTGATCAGGAAACTGCTCAACTGGTAGCCGAAGAACTGGGCCACAAAGTGACCCTGGTCAGCGACACCGCCCTGGAAGATTCCCTGGCCGAGTCCCTGAAGTTTGAAGGTGAGACGTTCTCCCGTGCGCCAGTTGTGACCGTAATGGGCCACGTTGACCATGGTAAAACTTCCCTGCTCGACTATATCCGTCGTGCCAAGGTAGCTGCTGGCGAAGCCGGTGGTATCACCCAGCACATCGGTGCGTACCACGTTGAAACCGAACGCGGCATGGTCACTTTCCTCGACACCCCTGGTCACGCCGCGTTTACCGCAATGCGTGCCCGTGGTGCCAAGGCGACTGACATCGTGATCCTGGTAGTTGCAGCGGACGACGGCGTGATGCCGCAGACCATTGAAGCTGTCCAGCACGCCAAGGCTGCGGGTGTTCCACTGGTTGTTGCCGTGAACAAAATCGACAAGCCGGGCGCCGATCTCGATCGCATCCGTAGCGAACTGTCGGTTCACGGTGTGACTTCCGAAGAGTGGGGCGGTGATACGCCGTTCGTTTCGGTCTCGGCGAAAGTCGGTACCGGTGTAGACGAGCTGCTCGAAGCTGTTCTGCTGCAAGCTGAAGTACTCGAACTGAAAGCAACCCCATCGGCCCCAGGTCGCGGTGTTGTGGTTGAATCGCGTCTCGACAAAGGTCGTGGCCCGGTTGCAACTGTTCTGGTTCAAGACGGTACCCTGCGCCAAGGCGACATGGTGCTGGTCGGTTCGAACTATGGCCGTGTACGTGCCATGCTCGATGAGAACGGCAAGCCAATCAAAGAAGCCGGTCCTTCCATCCCTGTCGAGATCCTCGGCCTGGACGGTACTCCGGACGCTGGCGACGAGATGAGCGTGCTGTCGGACGAGAAGAAAGCCCGTGAAGTGGCTCTGTTCCGTCAAGGCAAGTTCCGCGAAGTCAAACTGGCTCGTGCTCACGCCGGCAAGCTGGAAAACATCTTCGAAAACATGGGCCAGGCAGAGAAGAAGACGCTCAACATCGTCCTCAAATCTGACGTCCGTGGCTCCCTCGAAGCGTTGAACGGCGCCTTGAACGGCCTGGGTAACGACGAAGTGCAAGTGCGCGTTGTCGGTGGCGGTGTTGGTGGTATCACCGAATCCGACGCCAACCTGGCACTGGCTTCCAACGCTGTACTGTTCGGTTTCAACGTGCGTGCCGATGCTGGCGCTCGCAAGATCGTCGAGCAGGAAGGCCTGGACATGCGTTACTACAACGTCATCTACGACATCATCGAAGACGTCAAGAAGGCGCTTACCGGCATGCTTGGCAGCGATGTCCGGGAGAACATCCTGGGTGTGGCCGAGGTGCGTGATGTGTTCCGCTCGCCGAAATTCGGCGCGATCGCCGGTTGCATGGTTATCGAAGGTGTTGTGCACCGTAACCGTCCAATCCGTGTACTGCGTGAAGACATCGTTATCTTTGAAGGCGAGCTGGAATCCCTGCGCCGCTTCAAGGATGACGCTTCCGAAGTGCGTGCCGGCATGGAATGCGGTATCGGCGTCAAGAGCTACAATGACGTTAAGCCTGGCGACAAGATCGAAGTTTACGAGAAGGTCCAGGTTGCTCGCAGCCTCTAACTCGCGCACTTCAGGAGCCACGCGGCGTGTGGGCATGCAAATGTCCCGCGCTGTGTCCGGACTCTAAACGCAACGCCCGGTCTGGCTTTTGTCAGGCCGGGCGTTTGCCGCTTTCAGACCCCACGGGTTTCACCGTGTGGCAGTAACAGGTAACAAGACATGGCAAAAGAATACAGCCGTACCCAGCGTATCGGCGATCAGATGCAGCGCGAGCTGGCCCAGCTGATCCGTCGCGAAGTCAAAGACCCTCGCGTTGGTCTGGTCACCATCACCGCCGTTGAAGTGAGCCGTGACGTGGGTCACGCCAAGATCTTCATCACTGTGATGGGGCAGGACAACAGCGAAGAAATCGCACAAAGCATCAAGGTGCTCAACTCGGCAGCGGGTTTCCTGCGCATGCAGTTGGCCCGTGAGATGAAGCTGCGCAGCGTTCCTCAGTTGCACTTCCACTACGACGAAAGTGTCGTGCGTGGTGCGCACCTGTCGGCTCTGATCGAGCGCGCCGTGGCTGAAGACAGCCAGCGCCCCTCCACACCTGAAGACGCCAAGGAGTAAGCGGTGGCTCAGGTCAAACGTATACGTCGCAATGTCAGCGGCATCATTCTGCTCGACAAACCCATTGGCTTTACCTCCAATGCCGCGTTGCAGAAGGTCCGCTGGCTGCTCAATGCCGAGAAGGCCGGGCACACCGGCAGCCTAGACCCCTTGGCCACCGGCGTGTTGCCGCTGTGCTTTGGCGAGGCGACGAAGTTCTCGCAATACCTGCTCGATTCCGACAAGGGTTATGAAACCCTGATGCAACTGGGCAAGACCACCACCACGGCCGACGCCGAAGGTGATGTTTTGCAGGTTCGCGACGTGACCGTTGGTCGTGCTGATATTGAAGCTGCTCTACCCGGTTTTCGTGGGCAAATCAGTCAGATACCGCCGATGTACTCGGCGCTCAAGCGCGATGGGCAGCCTCTTTACAAGCTGGCACGTGCCGGCGAAGTAGTGGAGCGAGAACCGCGTTCTGTTACTATTGCGCGCTTGGAATTGCTCGCCTGTGAAGGCGACACCGCCCGCTTGGCCGTGGACTGCAGCAAAGGCACCTATATCCGTACCCTGGTGGAAGATATTGGTGAAAAGCTCGGTTGCGGCGCGTACGTTGCAGAATTGCGACGCACCCAGGCCGGTCCTTTCAGCCTGGCCCAGACGGTCACGCTGGAAGAGTTGGAAGCGGTGCATGCTGAAGGTGGCAACGAAGCGGTTGATCGCTTCCTGATGCCTTCAGACAGCGGCTTGCTGGATTGGCCATTGCTGCACTTCTCGGAGCACAGCGCGTTCTACTGGCTCAACGGCCAACCGGTACGTGCCCCGGATGCCCCGAAGTTCGGTATGGTGCGGGTGCAGGATCATAACGGTCGCTTTATCGGTATCGGTGAAGTGAGCGAAGACGGGCGCATCGCGCCGCGTCGACTGATTCGGTCAGAATGACCGAACGAGTGTGGCTGTTAACAGGCATGGTCAACACTCATTTTTAGATACAGGGATTTGTCCCTGGCCTGTTGAAACTGCCCTTTGGGTGGTTTCCTGAAAAAAGGATTGCCTCATGGCTCTCGACGTTCAAGAAAAAGCACAAATCGTAGCTGACTATCAGCAAGCTGTTGGTGACACTGGTTCGCCAGAAGTGCAAGTTGCACTGCTGACCCACAACATCAACAAGCTGCAAGGTCACTTCAAGGCCAACGGTAAAGACCACCACTCCCGTCGTGGTCTGATCCGCATGGTAAACCAGCGCCGTAAGCTGCTGGACTACCTGAAAGGCAAGGATCTGGGTCGCTATCAGGCTCTGATCGGTCGCCTGGGTCTGCGTCGCTAATAAGCGATTGCGCTAGAGGTTGGTTGTCTGCCGTGTGTCAGTGGGATTCCCGCTGGCCCATGGCAGGCTCCCAGCCTCAAGTTTTATCTGGATACACGTTTTACCCTGGACGAGGGTCGGGCCGATTCCCGACATTGCCCAAGAATTTCGCAAGAAGACAAGTTCCCCAAGAGCCACAAAGAAGGTAGGACACCGTGAACCCGGTTATCAAAAAATTCCAGTTCGGTCAGTCGACCGTTACCCTCGAGACAGGCCGTATCGCCCGTCAAGCCTCCGGCGCAGTGCTGGTTACCGTTGACGACGACGTTACCGTTCTGGTGACCGTTGTTGGCGCCAAGACCGCTGACCCGAGCAAAGGCTTCTTCCCTCTTTCCGTTCACTACCAGGAAAAGACTTACGCTGCCGGTAAGATCCCTGGCGGTTTCTTCAAGCGTGAAGGCCGTCCTTCCGAGAAAGAAACCCTGACTTCCCGACTGATCGACCGTCCGATCCGTCCGCTGTTCCCAGAAGGCTTCATGAACGAAGTGCAGGTTGTCTGCACCGTCGTTTCCACCAGCAAGAAGACCGATCCGGACATCGCTGCGATGATCGGTACCTCTGCTGCCCTGGCTATTTCGGGTATTCCTTTCGATGGCCCGATCGGCGCTGCCCGCGTTGCCTTCCACGAAAGCACCGGTTACCTGCTGAACCCGACTTACGAGCAACAGAAAGCTTCGAGCCTGGACATGGTCGTAGCCGGTACCTCGGAAGCCGTGTTGATGGTTGAATCGGAAGCCAAAGAGCTGACCGAAGACCAGATGCTGGGCGCCGTGCTGTTTGCTCACGACGAGTTCCAGGTTGTGATCAACGCTGTTAAAGAATTGGCTGCCGAAGCTGCCAAACCAACCTGGGCTTGGGCTCCACAGCCTGAAGCTACCGCATTGTTGGGCGCTATCCGTGCCGAGTTCGGCGACGCGATCTCCCAGGCATACGCCATCACCGTCAAGGCCGACCGTTACGCTCGCCTGGGTGAGTTGAAGGATCAGGTTGTTGCCAAGCTGTCCGGTGAAGAAGGCCAGCCTTCTTCCAGCGAAGTCAAAGCTGCCTTCGGTGAAATCGAATACCGCACCGTTCGCGAAAACATCGTTAACGGCAAGCCACGTATCGACGGTCGCGACACCCGCACTGTACGTCCGCTGAACATCGAAGTCGGCGTTCTGCCTAAGACTCACGGTTCGGCCCTGTTCACCCGTGGTGAAACTCAGGCTCTGGTCGTTGCGACCCTGGGTACTGCCCGTGACGCGCAGCTGCTGGACACCCTGGAAGGCGAGAAAAAAGACCCGTTCATGCTGCACTACAACTTCCCTCCGTTTTCGGTGGGCGAGTGTGGTCGCATGGGTGGCGCTGGTCGTCGCGAAATCGGTCACGGCCGTCTGGCTCGTCGTTCGATCGCCGCCATGCTGCCTGCTGCTGACGTGTTCCCGTATACCATCCGCGTTGTGTCGGAAATTACTGAGTCCAACGGTTCCAGCTCCATGGCTTCGGTCTGCGGTGCTTCCCTGGCGCTGATGGACGCTGGTGTGCCGATGAAGGCACCGGTTGCCGGTATCGCCATGGGCCTGGTTAAAGAAGGCGAGAAGTTCGCCATCCTGACCGACATCCTGGGTGACGAAGACCACCTGGGCGACATGGACTTCAAAGTGGCCGGTACCGCCAAAGGTGTTACCGCGCTGCAGATGGACATCAAGATCAAAGGCATCACCGAAGAGATCATGGAAATCGCTCTGGGCCAAGCCCTGGAAGCGCGCCTGAACATCCTCGGCCAGATGAACCAGATCATTGGTCAGTCCCGTACCGAACTGTCGGAAAATGCTCCGACCATGATCGCGATGAAAATCGACACCGACAAAATCCGTGATGTTATCGGTAAAGGTGGCGCGACCATTCGTGCGATCTGCGAAGAGACCAAGGCTTCGATCGACATCGAAGACGACGGCTCGATCAAGATCTTCGGCGAAACCAAGGAAGCTGCAGAAGCGGCGCGTCAGCGCGTTCTGGGCATCACTGCGGAAGCCGAGATCGGCAAGATCTACGTCGGTAAGGTTGAGCGCATCGTCGACTTCGGCGCATTCGTTAACATCCTGCCGGGCAAAGACGGTCTGGTTCACATCTCCATGCTGAGCGACGCCCGCGTTGAGAAAGTGACCGACATTCTGAAAGAAGGCCAGGAAGTGGAAGTACTGGTACTGGACGTGGACAACCGCGGCCGTATCAAGCTCTCCATCAAGGACGTAGCAGCAGCCAAGGCTTCGGGCGTTTAATTACCCCAAAGCTGTACGCTGAAAAAGGGACTCTTCGGAGTCCTTTTTTTATGCCTATAAGAAAATGTCTAAAAATCAGTCGCTTAGTTATATCTAAAACCCGCAACTTGCATGCAGGCAAGCTCATGTTCATGCAAGTTGCACGATTCCGAAAATTAGCAATTTTATTAAGCTGTTGATTTATAAGGGTTTAATTTGATGCGGAGAGTTGGCACAGTGCCTGCAACAACCCTGTTAGCGCTGCAGCATCAAGGTTCACACACTGCAGTCTTTTAATAAAACAGGAGTTACTCGTATGAAGAAGTTCGCTCTCGCTACCGCAACTGCTACCGCTCTGACCCTGGCCATGGCTAACGCTGCCTTCGCCCAACCTTCCCAGGCCCCTATGACTCTGGCGGCCGGTGAAGTGACCCAGGCCAAGGAAGCTACTTCGGACACTTGGATCACCACCAAAGTGAAAGCCGACCTGCTGACAGAAAAAGGTATTCCTGGTTCGGACATCAAAGTTGAAACCAACAACGGCGTGGTTACCCTGTCCTCCGACGTGAAGATCTCTGCCTCGCAAAAAGCGACCGCAGTCGCCATCACCAAGAAAATCAAAGGTGTGAAAGCTGTTTCTGCTGACAGCCTGCACGCAGGTGGCGCATACAAAGCTGACAACGTCGACAAAACCAAGGTCGCCGCTGCTGATGCTAAAGGTGCAACCTCCGATACTTGGATCACCACCAAAGTGAAAGCTGATCTGGTCACCGAGAAAGGCATTCCTGGTACCGACATCAAAGTCGAAACCAACCAAGGTGTGGTCTCGCTGTCGTCGACTACTGCTGTGACTGAAGCGCAGAAAGACACAGCTGTAGCGATCACCAAGAAAATCAAAGGCGTTAAAGCTGTATCGGCTGATGGCCTAAAAGCAGAGTAACGCTCCAGAATTCGCCTGAACTAGGCGCCGGCGGCGGCGAGTGAGCTAGATATACACTCAACGCACCTTCACAAGTTCATGCGACCGACCACACGGATGTGGTCATTACAGGCCCCGGCACTTGTGTCGGGGCCTGTTCTATTCTGGCTCGGAATACATTCTGTAGGCTTATGAAGAACAAATGTGGGAGCGGGCTTGCTCGCGAATACGGAGTGTAAGTCAACTTATAAGCTGCTGATACACCGTATTCGCGAGCAAGCCCGCTCTCACTTTCAGATGTGTATGGCTGCCCGGTTACTCAGCATCCAGATGCATCGGTGTCACCACTCGACCATCCTTCTCTGCCTGCCCCAGGTTGGCATCGATGAAGTACACCCGGTCATCTTCCAACTGTCCTTTGTCTACCAGGTAATCCTTGATAGTGCTTGCGCGGTCTTGGCCCAACTGGCGCAGCAACACATCACTGCCACTCCAGAATTTGATCACGCCGTCCTTCAGCTTGGCGGTACGTTCATCGCGGCTGAGGTCTTTCCACTCCGCCGGCGGCTGCTGTTTCAGACGGGTGCGGTAGATGCCTTCCAGCAACGGTGCTTTTTCACTTTCCGGTACTTCCAGCAAGGACGCCTGGGCCGGAACCTTGTCACCACGGCGTTGCAGCATCTTGTAGTAGTTGTATTGGTATTCGCGTTCCAGGCGCTGCGCGGCGAGGAGCGGCCCGTCACTGCTGGCAGCGGCCGTGCCTTCGATTTCCAGGCGCAGGGCAGGTCGCTCTTTAAGCGCCTTGGCCAGCGTGTTCAAGGCGCCTTCGGCGTCTTTGTTCAGCTCGCTGGAACCCGGGCCGAACGAGACATTACCGAGGTCTTCCGAGCCCCCACCGGTCACCAGCCCACCGATAAACTTGAAGGGCGCCGTCGCCGCGCGGACCACGAGATTGCGCAGGGTTTGCCAAACGATCGGCATTACGCTGAATTGTGGATTGTTCAAATCGCCCGTCACCGGCAACTCAATGGTGATTTTGCCGTCACTGTCCTTGAGTAGCGCAATCGCCAGGCGAATCGGCAAGTCCACCGCATCAGTGCTGTCGACCTTCTCGCCCAGTTGCAATTGCTCGACCACCACTTTGTTTTCGGCCTTCAATTGGCCCTTGGTGATCACGTAGTGCAGGTCAAGGTTGAGTCGGCCCTTGCGGATACGGAAGCCGGCGAATTTGCCAGAGTAGGGCGTCAGGTTAGTCAGTTCGACGCGCTTGAAGCTGGTGGCGATGTCCAGCGCTGCCATTGGATCAAACGGATTCACGCTGCCTTTGATGGTAACGGGCGCGTAGCGGTCCACCTTACCCTTGATGTCGACGCTGGCCGGTTTGGCCTGTCGGCTGTCGATAGTGCCGATTTGTCCGTTGAGTTGTTGAATCGCCGTGGCGAAGTTAGGTGTGAGGCTGAAGTCGGCAAAGTTGGCGGAGCCGTCGTTGATCGCAATCTGGCCGATACGAATGCCAAGGGGCTTATCTTTGCTGGCCGGTTTGGCTGCCGACTTGGCACCACTGTCGGCCGGCTGTGGAATCAGCAGGTCGTCGATGTTGGTGGTGCGGTCATCATTGATCATGAAGCGCGCATACGGTTGCAGCAGGTTGACCTTGTCGATCGACAGGCTGTCGCCGTGCTGATAGTTCACGCCTTCGAGTACCAGACGCTGCCATTTGAGGAAATCGCGCGTTTTGAGTGTGTCGAGGGTGTGCAGTTGGTCGACCTGCGCCCGACCGGTGACCTGCAACTTCAGAGGGGCGGTGCCTTTCAGGTTCACATCGAGATTGCTGCCGAGCATGCCGCTACGCAGTTCCAGGCGGATGAACGGACTGATGTAGGACTGGGCGACCCGCAGGTCGATGTCCTGGGTATTGACCTTCAGCTTGGCGCTGACTGGGTTGAGGTTGACCTCGCCGGTCGCCTGGATTTTGCCTTGCTTGCCCAGCCCCGTGTCGAGCTTCAAGGTGAACGGGTTCTGGTTGAGGCTATCGAAGTTCTGCACATCGACGTTCAACGGCCCCAGTTCCAGCGCTACCGCCGGTTTGGCTTGACGGTCGGCCAAGTGCACTTGATAGTTGCGTAGTTGCACATCCTTGAGCAGCACCTGCCACGGTTTGCTCGGCGCCGCAGGTTCGGCTTTTGGCGAGTCGGCAGTGGCCGGAGCGCTGGCAGGCTCCGGCGCCTTGGCGGGTTTACTGGGTTGGCTGGCGAACAGTTTCTGCCAGTCCAGTTGCCCATCGGCCTCAAGGGCCGCCCAGGTTTCCAGCTTGTTGCTGCGGATCTTACCGACGATTACCTGCTGCTTGGCCAGGTCCACCGTGGTCTCGCTGACGTCCAAGCGCTCCAGGCGCACCAACGGGCGGCCGTCCGGTGCCTTGATGGCAAATGGCGCGATGCTGGCGGCGGTGTTGGTCAGGTTCAGTTCAGTCTCTTTGGCCAGGCTGAACGTGTATTCGGTGCTGAAGTTGAGCACACCGTCTTCCAGCACCAGGGGCAACGCATCACGTACATAGGGCCACCAGGCTTTCATCTTGCCATCGGTGACCTTCAGCGTACCTTCGGAGGTAATCGGCACCAGGCTGAAATTACCTTTCCAATCGATTCTCCCACCGTCAGGCCCCGCCGCGACCAGCGTCATGTCGGCATTGTCTTCCGGCAGGGTGCTGAGGTTTTTTAGCTCGAAGTCGAGTGAGTCGTATAGAAACTCGATAGGCTCGCTGGGGCGCAAGTCTTGAAAGTGCACATAGCCGCCCGACAATTTGATGCCGTCGACACGCAGCGGGAAAGGCTTGGCATCCGGATCGGCCGGGGCGGGCTCGCTGGCGGGCAGCTTGAACAACTGCGCCAGATTCAACTTGCCGGACTTGTCGAACAGCAACTCGGTCTTGGGCTTGTCCAATTGCACATCAGCCAGGTGCAGGGCTCGGGTCCATAGACTGTCGATTTGCAGGTTGGCGTAGAGGCGTTCGAAACCCACTTGTTCTTTGCCAGGCTCGCCTATTTTGAGCCCCCATGCCGTCACTTCCAGGCTGAACGGGTTGAGCTCTATTCGCTCGAGCCGTGCTGGCACCGTGGCGTAATTGGCCAGTTGCTGGTTGGCAATGCGAAGCGCGATACCGGGGAGAATCAAAAAGCCCAGCAAGCTGTAAAGGGCAAGGGCGGTCAACAAAGCGCCAGCGGCGCGAATCAATCCTTTGGGCATGGGGCGGCGCCATCTATATCAAACAAGAGTGCCTTGGAGTATGGCACGGGTTTTCGGTTCCGAAGCGCAGGGCCTTTGGGAAACGTCTTACAGTTGGAGTATCAGGGTTTTCAGCGGTGGCTGTTGATCCTGTGAGGGAAAGTCCGCACCGGGCGTCATGATTGTCCAGTCACGCACCGGGCGCCCGGCCTTTTCCGCACAACGCAGCACCTGTTCGCGCCAATCCTCCATGCTGACCTTTGCCAGGTTGTTGCAGCAGATCAGCACGCCGTTGTCAGCGGTGGCAAGCAACGCGGGTTTGAGCAGGCTTTGATAGTCGCGCAGCAGGTCGACGGTGCCGAACGCGCTCTTGGCCCAGGCGGGAGGGTCCAGCAATACCAAGTCGTATTGACGTTGCTCCAGGCGCGGATAGCTCGGCAGTTTCTGCCCGCGACGCTGGGTGATCGGCAGGCCCGCCAGTTGGCGGATCGCCGGGAAGTAGTCGGATTGCACGAATTGCATGGTCGGCAATTGTGGGTTCAGCAGGCCATTTTCGCGCCCGACTGCGAGGTTGCCCTCGGCGAAGTCCAGGTTACACACCTCGCGGGCACCACCGGCGGCCGCGCTCAGGCCGACGCCGCAGGTGTAGGCGAACAGGTTCAGCACGCTTTTACCGGCACTGTGTTCCTTGACCCAGCCCCGGGTGTTGCGCAGGTCGAGGAACAGCAGCGGATCCTGCCCGGCATGCCGCCCGCGTACGCGGTAATTGAGCCCCCACTCGTGACCCACCAGGTCTTCCAGTGCAGCAGGTTCGGCACGATACACCGTGTCTTCGCGGTCAATGCGCGAATTGCCACGGGAGCGGTCGTTGTAGACCAGTAGCAATTCCAGGCCCAAGTACTGGTTGATCTGTTGATGCAGGTCCAGCAGGTCTGCCGTTTCCAGGGATTGGTGAAAGCTCTGCACCAGCAGCTGAGGGCCGTAGCGGTCGATGGTCAGGCCGCCGGCGCCTTCCTGGCTGCCGTGGAACAGCCGGTAGCAGTCGGTGTCTTGGGCGTGCAGTTCGCTGATCAGGTCTTGGCGATGATCGAGGGCGGCGCGCAGCGCCTGATTCAAGGAAGACATGGAGCGCGCCTTGCTGGGGAAATGAGGGCGCGAAGTTTAACAGTTATGCGCCGTCGCCTACATCAACCCCATCCGCCGATGGGCCCGTTGCACCGAACCATTGCGCATCGCCCAACGCAGCATCGGCGCACTGCGTTTGACCCCGGCACGGATCATTTGGCGTTGCAGCGGACTCTGGTGCTGACCGAGCATGGCGCTGGCCCAGTCTGGCAGCAGGTCGATCCCGGCCCGCATCATCAAGGCGCCAAAGGGCTTGGCAAGCGTACTGGGGGAGGGCGCATTCAGCAGCAGGCGCAACACTTCCCGGCTGCGGTCATCGCACAGCAACTGCGGACGGATGCGTGCCAGATAATCCGACACTTCCTGCCGGGAATGCGGAACATCCTGCGCGCCCAGACGCTCGGCCACCAAGGCAATTTCACTGTAGTAACGGTCCTGGTCTCGACCTGAAAGGTGCGGGTTGCGGTAGCGAAGGTGGGCGGCCAAGAAGTTACTGACCTCCGCGACATGCACCCAAGTCAGCAGCTCCGGGTCGCTGGCCGCATAAGGTCGCCCGTCCGGCGCATGGCCGACCACCTGCAGGTGAATGGTGCGGACTTTCTCGATCAGCCATTCGGCATCTTTTCGCGAGCCAAAGGTGGTGCCCGAGATGAACTGCGAGGTACGCCGCAACCGCCCGAGCATGTCCTGGCGAAAATTAGAATGGTCCCACACGCCCGCCAGGGCCAGTGGGTGCAAAGCTTGCAACATCAAGGCACTGATGCCGCCGATAAGCATGCTGCTGAAATCGCCATGTACGTGCCAACTCACCGAGTCGGGCCCGAACAGACCGGGGTCGCCCTTGGGGTTTTCCAGGTCCAACTGGCCCAGCGACAAGCCGGTCAGGCTCATCAGCTGGTTTTCGATACGGCTGCGGATAAATTCCATGGCGACTCGGGGCTTCCTATCGGTTCAGGCGTTTGTCGATCAAACCCTCTACGACGCTCGGGTCGGCCAGGGTCGAGGTATCACCGAGGCTGTCGAGTTCGTTGCAGGCGATCTTGCGCAAAATCCTGCGCATGATCTTGCCGGAACGGGTTTTCGGCAAGGCCGGTGCCCATTGGATCAGTTCGGGCTTGGCAAAGCTGCCGATTTCCTTGCTGACCAAATCCAGCAGGTGCTTTTTCAGCGCATCGTCGGGTTCCACGCCGTTCATGGGCGTGACAAACGCATAAATGCCCTGGCCTTTGACGTCGTGGGGGTAACCCACCACGGCGGCTTCGGCCACCAGGTCATGCAGGACCAGCGCGCTCTCCACCTCGGCGGTGCCGATGCGGTGGCCAGACACGTTGATCACGTCATCGATACGCCCGGTGATCCAGTAATCGCCGTCTTCATCGCGCCGCGCGCCGTCGCCGGTGAAGTAATAACCGGGGTAGGGGTTGAAATAGGTGTCGATCATGCGCTGCGGATCGCCGTACACACTGCGGATCTGCCCGGGCCAGCTGGCTTTGATCGCCAGCACACCGCTGCCGGCGCCGCTGAATTCCTTGCCGTGCTCGTCAAGCAATACGGGTTGTACACCGAACATCGGCTGGGTCGCACAGCCGGGTTTGATCCGCTGGGCGCTGACCAAGGGGCTGAGCATGATGCCGCCGGTTTCGGTCTGCCACCAGGTATCCACAATCGGGCAGCGCTGTTCGCCCACCGCGTTGAAGTACCAGTCCCAGGCTTCCGGGTTGATCGGTTCGCCGACGCTGCCCAGTAAGCGCAGGCTGGCGCGGGACGTGTTTTCCAGCGGGCCGTGCCCTTCGCGCATCAGCGCGCGCAAGGCAGTGGGCGCGGTGTAGAAGATGTTGACCTTGTGCTTGTCGATCACCTGCCAGAAGCGCGAGCTGTCCGGGTAGCTTGGCACGCCTTCGAACATCAGCGAGGTCGCGCCATTGGCCAGCGGGCCGTACACGATGTAACTGTGGCCGGTGACCCAGCCCACATCGGCGGTGCACCAGAACACCTCGCCATCGCGGTAGTCGAGCACGTATTTGAAGGTCATCGCCGCTTGCAGCAGGTAACCACCCGTGGTGTGCAGAACGCCCTTGGGTTTACCGGTGCTGCCGGAGGTGTAAAGGATGAACAGCGGGTCTTCGGCGTCCATCGGCTCGGGCGGGCAGTCGCCGCTTGCGGCATCCAGAGCCTGTTGATACTTGAGGTCGCGGCCTTCGATCCAGTTAACGGTCGCACCCGTGCGTTCCACCACCAGCACCGTACTGACGTTCGGGCAGTTGGCCAGGGCTTTGTCGACATTCTGTTTTAGCGCCACTGGCTTACCGCCGCGCACGCCTTCGTCAGCGGTGATCACGGTGCGGCAGTCTGCGTCGAGAATACGGTCGCGCAGGGCGTCCGGCGAGAAACCACCAAACACCACGGAATGCACCGCGCCAATCCGCGTGCAGGCGAGCATGGCGTAGGCTGCTTCCGGGATCATCGGCATGTAGATGCACACCCGGTCGCCTTTCTTCACGCCGCGGCTTCTCAGCACATTGGCCAGGCGGCTGACGTTCTGGTGCAGTTGGCGGTACGTGATTTTGGAAGATTTTGTCGGATCATCGCCTTCCCAGATGAAGGCCGGCTGATCGGCGCGTTGCGCCAGGTGGCGGTCGATGCAGTTGTAGCTGACGTTCAACTGGCCGCCGGCAAACCATTGCGCAGCACCGGTTTTGATGTCTGAGCGTTGAACGGTGTGCCAAGGGGTTATCCAGTCGAGAAAGCCTTTGGCCTGTTCAGCCCAGAACGTGTCCGGTTGATCGATGGATTGGCGATAGAGGCGCTGATAGTCCTCTTGACTGAGTTGCGCAGCCCGGCGGACGGCATCGGCGGTGGGGAACGTGCTGATATCGAACATGAGCGATCCTTATTCTTGTTTTAGCCACAAGTCATAAAGATGCACCCAGCAGGAGGAGGGTTCAAGGCCAACCTCCAAACGGACGTTGGCCCTGCAATACCTGAATCAGCCGCGGTGACGACCACGGAAGTAGTTGATCAGGCCCTGGGTCGACGCATCGTCAGCCAGGGTTTCCTCGGCACCGGTCAGGCGGTTGTAGACGCCCTTGCCCAGCTCTTTGCCAAGTTCCACACCCCATTGGTCGAAGGCGTTGATACCCCAGATCACGCTCTGCACGAACACTTTGTGCTCATACATGGCAACCAGCGCGCCCAAGCGGCGCGGGCTGATACGCTCGACCACAAGGGTGTTGCTCGGACGGTTGCCCGGGATCACCTTGTGCGGGGCAAGCTTCTGCACTTCTTCTTCCGAGATGCCCTTGTCGCGCAACTCGGCTTCGGCTTCGCTGCGGGTCTTGCCGAGCATCAGCGCCTGGCTCTGGGACAAGCAGTTGGCATACAACCACTGATGGTGGTCGGACACCGGGTTGAAGCTGACGATCGGCACGATGAAGTCGGCCGGGATCAGTTGGGTCCCTTGGTGCAGCAACTGGTGGTAAGCATGCTGACCGTTGCAGCCCACGCCGCCCCAGATCACCGGGCCGGTATCGGTAGACACGGGGGTGCCGTCCTGGCGCACGCTCTTGCCGTTGGATTCCATGTCCAACTGTTGCAAGTGCTTGGTGATGTTACGCAGGTAGTGGTCGTACGGCAGGATCGCATGGCTCTGCGCACCCCAGAAGTTGCCGTACCACACGCCCAGCAAGCCCAGCAGCACCGGCATGTTGGCTTCGAATGGCGCGTTCTGGAAATGCTGGTCCATGGTGTAGGCACCGGACAGCAGTTCCTTGAAGTTGGACATGCCGATGGCCAGGGCAATGGGCAAACCGATGGCCGACCACAGCGAGTAACGGCCGCCGACCCAGTCCCACATCGGGAAGATATTTTCTTCGCGGATGCCGAAAGCCACGGCAGCCGCATTGTTGCTCGACACGGCGATGAAGTGGCGATACAGCTCGGCTTCCGAGCCACCCTGGGCCAGGTACCAGGCGCGGGCGGCCTGGGCGTTTTTCAGGGTTTCCAGGGTGTTGAAGGATTTCGACGAGACGATAAACAGGGTGGTCTCGGCGCGCAGCTTCATGGTCAGCTCATGGAACTCGCTGCCGTCGATGTTTGCCAGGTAATGGCAGCGCACGCCTTTATGGGCATAAGACAACAGCGCCTCGGAAACCAGCTCCGGGCCGAGGAACGAGCCACCGATACCGATGTTCACGACGTCGGTGATCGGCTTCTCGGTGTAGCCACGCCACAAACCGTCGTGGATGCGGCCGACCAGGTCAGTGATCTGGTTCAGCACCTTGTGCACGTCCGGCATGATGTTCACGCCGTTGACCGACAGCTTGTCACCCACTGGGCGGCGCAGGGCGGTGTGCAGGGCAGGGCGGCCTTCGGAGGAATTGACTGGCTCGCCCGCGTACAGCGCATCGATCGCGCCTTTGAGATTCACTTCCTTCGCCAGGGACACCAGCAGGTCGCGGGTTTCGCTGGTGATCAGGTTTTTCGAGTAATCGAGGAAAAGTCCGCAGCTGCTCAAGGTGAACTGGGAAAAACGCTGAGGATCGGCATTGAACGCTTCGCGCATGCTGAAATCCTGCATGGCTTGGCGGTGTTGATTGAGCGCTTGCCAGGCGGGCAGAGCGGTAACGTCATGAGGAGTGCGGTAGTACGCCATCGCTGCGGGTTTCCTTTTATTACGGGGACTGCCTTTAGGACACTTCTGAGCCCGGAACGTCCAGTCTTTCATCAAGGAATGGGTTCGGGACAGCGCTAACCATAGCGCAGGTCGATTACATTAAACCTAGCGTGTCGATATGTCTTGGCTTTGTCTGCGCTTATGCCGGTACTTTTTTGCACCGGCACTTTTTATTGACGCAGGGAGAAGGGCAACTGCAAGGGGTCAGTCGAGGGTCAGATGCAGGTTGTCGATGAGGCGAGTGGCGCCCAGGTAGGCGGCCACCAGAATGACGATATCCCGATCCTCGGCAGTGGCCGGGCGCAGATGCACACCTTGGCGTACTTCGAGGTAGTCCAGGCGCAACCCGGCGGTTTCGATGTGCTGGACCTGTTCGGCGCGCAACGTCGCGAAGTCGTGGTCACCGGCTTTGATCGCAGCAGCGATCTGGCTGAGGCAGCGATACAGCACCGGCGCAATAGCGCGTTGCTCGTCGGTGAGGTAGCCATTGCGTGACGACAGCGCAAGGCCGTCGTCGGCGCGCACGGTGGGTTCGCCGACGATCTGGATCGGCATGTTCAGGTCATGGACCATGGCGCGGATTACGGCGAGTTGCTGGTAATCCTTCTGGCCAAATACGGCCATATCCGGCTGGACCATGTTGAACAGTTTGCTGACCACCGTCGCTACACCTTCGAAATGCCCCGGGCGGCTGGCGCCGCACAGGCCTTCGGACAGTTGCGGCACGCTGACGCGAGTTTGGCCGGTCATGCCGCCGGGGTACATTTCTTCGACGGTAGGTGCGAACAATAGATTGCAGCCAGCTTGCAGCAGCTTTTCCTGGTCGGCAGCCAAGGTGCGCGGGTATTTGTCCAGGTCTTCACCGGCGCCGAATTGCAGCGGGTTGACGAAGATGCTGGCGACCACGAAGTCCGCCTGCTGGGCTGCCTTGGTCACCAGGGTGGCGTGACCGCTGTGCAAGTTGCCCATGGTCGGCACGAAGCCTATGCGCTTGCCGGCGCTGCGTGCGTGAGTCACGGCAGCACGCAATTCGCGTACGGTTTTTACGGTGTTCATGCAGAGAATCCGTGTTCGGCGCCAGGGAACGTCACGCCTTTGACTTCAGCAACATAGGCGCTCAACGCGTCGTGGATACTGGCCTGGCCAATCATGAAATTCTTAACGAATTTCGGCACGCGGCCGGTGATCGACAGGCCGAGCATGTCGTGTAACACCAGCACCTGGCCATCGGTTGCGGAGCCCGCGCCGATACCGATGACTGGCACTTTGACGGCCTGGGTGATTTCGGCGGCCAGTTCGCTCGGCACGCACTCGAGCAGGATCATTGCCGCGCCTGCTTGTTCCAGGGCGATTGCATCGGCACGCATCTGCCGTGCCTGCGCCTCATTGCGGCCCTGTACCTTGTAACCGCCGAGGAGGTTCACCGACTGTGGGGTCAGGCCCATGTGTGCGCACACCGGCACACCACGCTCTGCCAGTAGGCGGATCGATTCGGCAAGCCACACCGCACCTTCAACTTTGATCATGTGCGCACCGGCTTGCATCAACTTGCCGGCATTCTGGAAAGTCTGTTCGAGCGTCGCGTAACCCATGAACGGCAGGTCGGCGATGATAAACGCGCCGTCGTTGCCGCGCTTGACGCTGGCCGTGTGGTACGCCAATTCATCGGTGGTGACGGGCAGGGTGCTGTCATTCCCTTGAAGAACCATGCCCAGGGAGTCGCCCACCAGCAACACTTCAACCCCGGCCTGGCAGCTGGCGTGGGCGAATGTGGCGTCATAGCAGGTCAGCATGGTGATTTTTTCACCCTTGAGCTTGAGGCTCTGCAAGGTGGTCAGGGTAATGTCTGGCATGAAAAGGGTCCTCGTTCAGGCGCTTGGAAACAGCGAGTAACGCGCGTGAGTCTTCGTTTATTCAGGCGCACTGTCTTGAGAGCAGTGCTTATAAGGCCTGGATTGCGCCCTTTAGCGCCGGGTTGGCGGCAGCGGGACGCCTATAGTCGTGAGGAGGGCACGGGAAGTCAATTGGATGTGTTACCGCATTGTTACGATGGCTGTGTTACCGCTGTTACTGACGCGATTCAGCAAGTGGAGAGACGTTTTCAAGCTACATGAGATCAAAATGTGGGAGCTGGCTTGCCTGCGATGCAGACGCCTCGTTCTTTCAGTGAAACCGAGGTGATGCTATCGCAGGCAAGCCAGCTCCCACATTGACCGCGTCAGTCTTGGGGCAGGCGTTCCAGGCCGACAAACGGGCAGGCTGCCAGCAAGTCGCTGAGCGTCTGGCCGTTGGGTAACTGCAATTCGGCGGGCGCGAGTTCGGCCAGTGGATACAGCACAAACGCCCGCAGGTGCATTTGATAGTGCGGCACCTTGAGGCGCGGCTCGTCGATCAGGCGATCGCCAAACAGCAGGATGTCCAGGTCGAGCGTGCGCGGGCCCCAACGCTCACGGCGTTCGCGGCCTTGATCGTTCTCGATGGCTTGCAGCGCATCCAGCAGTTCGAGGGGCGCAAGGCTGCTGTCCAAGGCAGCAACGGCATTGGTGTAGCGCGGTTGGCCTGGGAGCAGGGAGTCACTTTGATAAAAGGCGGAGACGCCAGCAACGGTGGTGCCTGGCAATTGTGCCAGCGCTTCGATAGCGCTGCGCAATTGCTGATCCGGGGCAGCCAGATTGCTGCCCATGCCGATGTAGATACGTTCCACGTTTATTCGCCCGCAGCGCCCGAGGCGTCAGCCGAACTGCGCTTGCGTTTGGTACTGCTGCGGCGACGCTTCTTAGGGCCAGCGCCTTCGCCATCGCCTTTGCTGCCGAGGTCACGAATCATGTCGCGGCGCTCGCTGTCATTGGCGTCCTGGTAGTCGGTCCACCATTCGCCCAGGCCGTCGGTCTGCTCGCCGGCGCTTTCGCGCAGCAGCAGGAAGTCGTAGCCGGCGCGGAAGCGCGGGTTATCCAGCAACAGATCGGCGCGTTTGCCGCTGCGACGTGGCAGGCGCTCCTGCATGTCCCAGATCTCGCGGATCGGCAGGGTGAAGCGTTTGGGGATGGCGATGCGTTGGCACTGCTCGACGATCAACTCATGCGCGGCTTCCTGCATGGCTGGAATCGGCGGCATGCCACGGTCCTGCAGGCGCAGTACGCGTTTTGGCAGGGCTGGCCACAGCAAGGCGGCAAACAGGAACGCCGGTGTGACCGGCTTGTTCTGTTTGATACGCAGGTCGGTGTTGATCAGCGCTTCGCTGATCAAGGTGTGGGTGTACGTCGGGTTGTGTTCCAAAGCCTCGGCGCTGGCCGGGAACAATGGGTCGAACAACTGCAGGTCCACCAGCATTTCAAAGGTGTCGGCGGCGTAGCCCGAGAGGAACAGCTTGAGCACTTCCTCGAACAGGCGTGCCGAGGGAATCTCCCGCAGCATCGGTGCCAGTTCGCGAATCGGCGCGGCGGTGTGTTTCTCGATGCCGAAGTTCAGCTTGGCGGCGAAACGCACGGCCCGCAGCATGCGCACCGGGTCTTCCTGGTAGCGTTGCACCGGGTCGCCGATCAGGCGGATCAGGTTATTGCGAATATCGTGTACGCCATTGGCGTAATCGAGGATGCGCTCGCTGACCGGGTCGTAATACAAGGCGTTGATGGTGAAGTCGCGGCGCTGCGCGTCTTCTTCCAGGGTGCCATAGACGTTGTCGCGCAAGATGCGCCCGCTTTCGTTGCGGGAAGATTGATTGGTGTCTTCCTCTTCATCGTTTTGCGGGTGGCCTGCACGGAACGTCGCCACTTCGATGATTTCGCGACCGAAGTGGATATGCACCAGCTTGAAGCGCCGGCCGATGATCCGCGCGTTGCGGAATTCGGCACGCACTTGCTCAGGCGTGGCGCTGGTGGCGACGTCGAAGTCTTTCGGCGTGATATTGAGCAGCATGTCACGTACGCAGCCACCCACCAGATAAGCCTGGTAGCCGGCGTTCTGCAAACGTTCGACGATGTTCACTGCATAACGGCTGAATTGAGCGCGCTGCAATGAATGCTGATTGCTGTTAAGCACTTCAGGCGTGCTGCGAATGTGTTGCGTACGACGCAAGGGAGAACGGAATGACTGGAACAACTTCTTCAGCATGGGATGCACTGTTTGAAGGAATGTTCGGCCATAACGAAGAATGACCGCATGATGGGCCGGGATTCTAGCATTTAGTCAGGGGATGGTGTAGGAACAAGCTGCAAGCCCCAAGCCAAAAGCTTCAAGAGGTTGCTGGAAGGCCAATTCGCAGAAACTACAAGGGGAGCCGAAGCTCCCCCAGAAGTAGTTGCGTGCTCTATTTTTATTATTGGTTGCGGGCTTCTTGTTTTTGTTGATCGCCCTCGCCATGAAGCTTCACCTTCATGACACTCCCAATCGGGAGTCAAGAGCAAACGGATTGCTTTGGTCGCTGTGTTGCTGATCTACGATCCAACCAGTTCAGGCTCTGCCTTAGGGCAGTTTTTGTTGTTCTCGGCCTGGTTGCGGGGCAAGCCCCAAATGCAACGCCTCTCCAAAAGAATCAGTTAGCTGCGCCTCCGCCGTGTTGTTTTTGTTATGCGTGAGTCGATTCGTCTTATTTTTATTGTCTTGTACTAAGCTTGTTATTGTTTTTGTACTAAGCATATAGCAGGGTGCGTGCCAACTTTTGCGCCGCCTAGCAAAACCGGGGGGTTGAGGTGGTTTCGGGCTTTTGACGGACCAAAAAAAGCCGGGGCTTCGTTACCGTAAGCCCCGGCTTTTGTTACGGGAAATATCCGCGGTAACAGTTTTTTCACATCTGAGGGTGTTACCTGTGGGGGCGCACCCTCAACTCTCGCTGGCCACACCGGTCTTGCGCCGTGGAATGCCCAGGCGCTGGCGGCGTTCCCACAGGCACTTGCGGCTCACGCCCAGTTTGCGTGCCAGCTCGGTCTCGGTCATATGGTCCTGATGCTCGAGGACAAAATGCTGGAAGTAATCTTCCAGTGACAAATCTTCCGTCGGCTCATGGCTGGTATTGCTACCGCCGCCCTGTTGCGGGGCCAGGCCGATGAAATCGTCGTCTTCCAAGTCGCTCAGCTCGATATCGATGCCCAGCAGCTCAGCGGAAATTTCCGGGCTTTCCGACAGAATAACCGCGCGCTCGACCGCATTTTCCAGTTCCCGCACGTTACCCGGCCACGAGTAATGCCGAATCGCCTGCTCGGCATCCGGCGCAAACTTCAGGTCGGTACGGTTGATGCGTGCGCTCTGGCGCAGCAGGAACGCGCTGGCGATCTCGTTGACGTCGGCGCCGCGTTCACGCAGGGCCGGCAGCTTGAGGGCGATCACGTGCAGGCGGTAATACAGGTCTTCACGGAACTGGCCGATCTTGGCCAGGCTTTTCAGGTCACGGTGGGTGGCCGCAATCAGGCGCACGTCGACCTTTTGCGATTGCACCGAACCAACACGGCGAATCTCACCTTCCTGTAGCACGCGCAGCAAACGCGCCTGGGCTTCCAATGGCAGTTCGCCGATTTCATCGAGGAACAAGGTGCCACCGTCCGCCGCTTCCACCAGGCCCGCACGCCCGGCGCTGGCGCCGGTGAACGCGCCTTTCTCGTGACCGAACAGTTCGGACTCGATCAGGGATTCGGGGATCGCCGCGCAGTTCACCGAAATCATCGGCGCCTTGGCACGCTTGGACAGATTGTGCAGGGCGCGGGCCACCAGTTCTTTACCGGTGCCTGATTCGCCTTGGATCAATACATTGGAGTCAGTCGGCGCGACTTTGCGGATCTTGCTGTACAGATCCTGCATGGGCGGGCACGAACCGATGATGCCGATTTCGCCATTGCTGTTATCAACCCCTGGCTTGTCGGCAGCTTTGCCGGCGGGACGCTGTTCGGCAGGCGCGCTGCTGACCGACTGACGGTCGCGCAAGATACGCGCCACCGCCTGAAGCATTTCGTCATGGTCGAACGGCTTGGCGATGTAGTCCACCGCGCCCATCTTCATGGAGTCCACCGCCGAACGCAGGCTGGCGTAGCTGGTCATGATCAGCACCGGGGTGCCTTGGCCGAGCTTGATCAACTCGGTGCCAGGTGCGCCAGGCAGGCGCAGGTCACTGACAATCAGGTCGAACGTGGGAATGCTGAATCGCTCCTGGGCTTCCTGCACCGAGCCGGCTTCGCTGACCTGGTACTGATTTCGTTCAAGCAGGCGACGCAAGGCAGAGCGGATAATGGTTTCGTCTTCGACGATCAAAATGTGCGGCATTGATTCAATTCTCTCGACGGTCTCAGTTCACAGCGGACGTCGCTTCGACATGACGCGGCAAGGTCACCCGAATACGGGTGCCGCGTTGGCTTTCTGTGTCAGCCGGGCTGTCGATGGTGATTTGTCCATAATGCTCTTCAACGATGGAATAGACCAGTGCAAGGCCCAGACCGGTACCTTCACCTGGGTCCTTGGTGGTGAAGAAGGGTTCGAACAATCGGTCCATGATGTTCTGTGGAATACCGCTACCTTCATCTTCGACGATCAGATCGACCGTATGTTCGAAAGCCTCGGTCTTGACGCGTACCGCGCTGCCGGCTGGGGTCGCATCGCGGGCGTTGGACAGCAGGTTGATCAGCACTTGGGCCAGGCGTTGTGAGTCGCCGTCTACCCAGTGGTCCGGGTCGCACAAGTTGAAAAACTGTACTTCGAAATTACGCCGGTTCAAGGCGAGCAAGCCTATGGCATCCTGCGCCACCTCGGCCAGGCACACGGCTTCGTCCTGGTTCTGATGGCCGCCCGCGTGGGCGAAGCTCATCAGCGACTGCACGATCCGCGAGACGCGCTTGGTCTGTTCGAGGATTTGCCCGCTGATCTCGGTAATTTCGCCGTCTTCTTCGCGCTCTTCCCGCAGGTTCTGCGCCAGGCACGCGATACCGGTGATCGGATTACCGATTTCATGGGCCACCCCCGCTGCCAGTCGACCAATACTGGCCAGGCGCTCGGAGTGCACCAGCTTGTCTTCGAGCATCTGGGTTTCGGTCAGGTCTTCCACCAGCAACACCAGGCCGCTGTTACCGGGGGCGAGGGGTTCGTCGATGGCGGCCTTGTGCAGGTTGAGCCAGCGTGTCTGGCCGTCGAGGGCCAAGTGCTGCTTGTGCAAGTGTTCGTCGGGCAGATTGATGAAGCCTTGCAGCAGTTCTTTCCAGGGCTCGCCCAGGGTATTGAGGCGTGAACCGACGACGCGTTGTGCAGGGATGCCCGTGAGCTCTTCCATGGCCTTGTTCCACATCAGGATCTCTTGATCCTTGGCCAGGGAACACACGCCCATCGGCAGTTCCTGCAGGGTCTGGCGGTGGTAGCGGCGCAGGGCGTCGAGTTCGGCGGCGAGACCGGTGAGGCGGGAGTGGTAATCCTCCAGTCGGCTCTCGATGAAATGGATGTCTTCGGTGACATAGTTTTCGCCGCCAGCCTTATAGGGCAGGAAGGTTTCCACCATGTCCTGAGCCACGCTCGGCCCCATCAGCCCCGACAGGTTGGCTTCGATGCGATCACGTAAACGACGCAGCGCGTAGGGGCGGCGTTCGTCGAACGGCAGGTAGAGATCGCGCAGCGCCTGTTCGACTTCCTTTTGCGCCGCCTTGGCGCCCAACGGCTTGGCCAGTTGCGTGGCGAACTCCTGGGGCGAGGCCGCATGCAATTCACGCCGTTGCGGGCGACGCACGTTATCCACCGCACAGGCTTCGGCGGCGCTGGTTTCTTCCGGGCTGGCGTTGGTGAACAGCGAGATCAGGGTGAACATCAAGACGTTGGCGGCCAAGGACGCAATCGCCGCCATGTGCCAACTGGTGTCATCCAGCACGTAAATCATGTTGAGCAGCGGGATGTAGAAGCCCTGCAGGTTGCCGACCAGCGGTAGCAGCATGGTCACGACCCACACCAGGATCCCCGCCAACAAGCCGGCGATAAACCCACGGCGATTGGCGGTCGGCCAGTACAGTACCGACAGCACACCCGGCAGGAACTGCAAGGTGGCGACAAATGCAACGATACCCAGGTTGGCCAGGTCTTGCCCGGCGCCCAGCAGCAGGTAGAAACCGTATCCGGCCATGATGATCGCAACAATCAGCGCGCGGCGCGTCCATTTCAGCCAGCGGTAGATGTTGCCTTCGGCCGGCGGCTGGTAAAGCGGCAATACCAAATGGTTGAGTGCCATGCCCGAAAGCGCCAGGGTCGTGACGATGATCAACCCGCTGGCCGCTGACAAACCGCCGACATAAGCCAACAGTGCCAACGCCGGGCTGTTGGCGGCAATGCCGATGCCGAGGGTGAAGTATTCCGGGTTGGTAGTTGCCCCCAGTTTCAGACCCGCCCACAGGATCAGCGGCACTGCCAGGCTCATCAACAGCAGGAACAGCGGCAAACCCCAGCTGGCGCTGACCAGCGAGCGCGGGTTGAGGTTTTCGGTGAAGGTCATGTGGTACATGTGCGGCATCACGATCGCCGAGGCGAAGAACACCAGCAGCAGCGTGCGCCATGGGCCTTCCTGCAGGGGCGTGTGCAGGGCGGCGAGGGCGGTCTGGTTTTGCAGCAGCCACAACTCCAACTGTTGCGGGCCGTCGAACACACCGTACAGCGCATAGAGGCCTACGCCGCCAATGGCGATCAGCTTGATCACCGACTCGAAGGCAATCGCAAACACAAGGCCTTCGTGTTTCTCACGGGTGGCAATATGGCGCGAGCCGAAGAAAATCGTGAACAGGCTGATCAGCGCGCAGAACGCCAGGGCGACTCTATGTTGCACAGGCTCGCGGGTGAGGATGCTGATGGAATCGGCCACGGCCTGGATTTGCAGGGCCAGCAACGGCAATACACCGATCAACATGAAGATGGTGGTCAGCGCGCCGGCCCAGGTGCTGCGAAAGCGGAAGGCGAACAGGTCGGCCAGGGATGACAACTGATAAGTGCGGGTGATCTTCAGGATCGGGTACAGCAACACCGGCGCCAGCAGAAACGCGCCGGACACCCCGAGATAGCTGGAAAGAAAGCCATAACCGTATTGATAAGCCAGGCCGACGGTGCCGTAAAACGCCCAGGCACTGGCATACACGCCCAGGGACAAGGTGTAGGTCAATGGATGGCGAATGATCGCCCGCGGAATCATTCCGCGCTCACTGATCCAGGCGACGCCGAACAACGCGGCCAGATAGGCGGCGCTGATCAGCAGCATCTGGGTGAGGCTAAAGCTCATCGGCATCTTTTTGGCTCTGCAGGATGAAAGTCACGACGATCAGAATCAGCCACAGCAAATAAGGGCGATACCAGGCGCCCGTGGCGTCGATCCACCAATCCATGATGGCGGGAGAAAACAGGTAGATCCCGACGACCAGCAGCAGGACCAATCGATAGATGTACATGTTGGCCTCTGATTGAAAAACTGCGGCGATGGTAACGGATGCTTGGCAAGCTGCAAGCGCCTTCAGCTCAATTGCGCTTCGGCCAGCGTGAGTGTGCGCGGGATCTTTGTCGCATCCCAGTGTGAAATGCCCCAATCCAGCAGTTCCCGTGGGCTGGCGTGCAGCAGTTCGGCGCCGGGTTGCTGGCCGAGGGCGCGCAGGGCTCTCAGTAGCAAAGGCGTGGCCTGGTCGGGCGTCAACGGTGGGGAACGATAGGATTTGCCCAGCTTGTTACCGTCCGGCTGGATGATCAGCGGCACGTGCAGGTAGCGCGGTTGGCGCAGGCCGAGCAACTCTTGCAAGTAGAGTTGGCGTGGCGTGGAGTCGAGCAGGTCAGCGCCGCGCACGATGTCGGTAACACCTTGCCAGGCATCGTCGAGCACCACGGCGAGTTGATAGGCATAAAGGCCGTCACGGCGACGGATGACGAAGTCGCCTACATCGCGTCCCAGGTGCTGTCGGAATTCGCCCTGAACGCGGTCGGTAAAGTGGTACGCAAGCTCAGGGACACGCAAGCGGATGGCGGCGTCCTGCTGATCGTGGCCGGCATTGCGACACAGGCCTGGGTAGATCCCGTTGTAGGGTTCCAGTTGTTTGCGTGAGCAGGTGCAGGCGTAGGCCAGGCCGTGGTTGAACATGTCGTTCAGCACTTTGGCGTAGGCTTCGTGCCGCTCGCTTTGCCGGACCTGTTCACCGTCCCATTCAAAGCCGTAGCTTTCCAGGGCGTGCAGGATCGCGGCTTGGGCGCCGGGCTCTTCACGGGGAGGGTCGAGGTCTTCCATACGCATCAACCAGCGGCCGTTATTGGCGCGGGCATCAAGGTAGGAGGCGAGAGCAGCGACCAGCGAGCCGAAATGCAAATGGCCACTGGGCGTGGGGGCGAAACGCCCGATATAAGTAGAGGCTGTCATGGGCCGGATACTACTGGAAATTCGGTAAACGCCAGAAACAAAAATGGGGCGTTTGCACGCCCCATTCGTTCAGCTCGGCGGGATTACTTGCCGACCTGTTTTTCCTTGATTTCGGCCAAGGTCTTGCAGTCTACGCAGAGGTCCGCGGTTGGGCGGGCTTCCAGGCGACGGATACCGATCTCGACACCGCAGGATTCGCACCAGCCGTATTCTTCGTCCTTGATCAGCTGCAGCGTCTTGTCGATCTTCTTGATCAATTTGCGCTCGCGATCACGGGCGCGCAGTTCAAGGGCGAATTCTTCTTCCTGGCTCGCACGGTCGGCCGGATCAGGGAAGTTGGCTGCTTCGTCCTTCATATGGTCAACGGTGCGGTCGACCTCCTGCATCAAGTCCTGTTTCCACTTGTTCAGGATTTTGGTGAAGTGCTCGCGCATGGGCTCGCCCATGTACTCCTCACCTTTCTTCTCTACGTAAGGTTCGAAGCCGTTGAGGCCTTGAGTCTGCTGTTGCTTTGCTTGGGTGGACATGAATAGACCGCCTCTCACTCTTCTAATCCATTGCGCAGGATTGCAACGTCACCGACACCTGCCGGCCCTGCGGCTGCAAGCGGGCGAACTTACCAGATAGATTCGGGGTGCGCCACTCCCGGTTGTCGAGGCCCATGGCAAAGGGGTTGCAAACTACATCAGCCCGCCATTGCTGGGCATGGGTTGCCTCGAATGTTGATTTTAGTCGTTTTGCAGGCGCTTGCCCGATCCGTACAGGCCGCCGGGCAGGCAATAGAACATGTTTTACGGCGTGGGTTCGGTAAAATCCAGATTTTGTCCCTACCGTTAAGGAAGGCTAATGGCTCAGCCCTACAGTGCGCGCAGTCGCGCCATCGAACCTTTTCATGTCATGGCATTGCTGGCGCGGGCCAATGAGCTGCAAGCCGCCGGGCATGACGTGATTCACTTGGAAATCGGCGAGCCGGACTTCACCACCGCCGAGCCGATCATCCAGGCCGGCCAGGCAGCATTGGCCAATGGCAAGACCCGCTACACCGCGGCACGCGGCCTGCCGGAACTGCGCGAAGCCATCAGCGGTTTCTATCAGCTGCGCTATGGGCTGAACGTTGACCCCCAGCGCATTTTGATCACCCCTGGTGGTTCCGGCGCCTTGTTGCTGGCCAGCAGCCTTTTGGTGGACCCGGGCAAGCATTGGTTGCTCGCAGACCCAGGCTACCCCTGCAATCGCCACTTCCTGCGATTGGTGGAGGGCGCGGCGCAACTGGTGCCGGTTGGCCCCGAGTTGCGCTATCAGTTGACCGCCGACTTGGTAGCCAAGCACTGGGACCAGGACAGTGTGGGCGCGCTGGTAGCGTCGCCAGCCAACCCGACCGGCACGATCCTGACCCGCGACGAATTGGCCGGCCTTTCCGGCGCAATCAAAGCGCGCAACGGCCATCTGGTGGTGGATGAGATTTACCATGGCCTGACCTACGGCACGGACGCAGCCAGCGTGCTGGAAGTCGACGATGATGCTTTCGTCCTGAATAGTTTTTCGAAGTATTTCGGCATGACCGGCTGGCGCCTGGGTTGGTTGGTTGCGCCGCCCGACGCTGTGGGTGAATTGGAGAAACTGGCGCAAAACCTCTACATCAGTGCGCCAAGCATGGCGCAGCACGCGGCGCTGGCCTGCTTCACCCCACAAACCCTGAACATTCTGGAAGAGCGCCGGGCCGAATTTGGTCGCCGTCGCGACTTCTTGCTGCCAGCGTTACGCGAGCTGGGATTTGGTATTGCCGTCGAGCCGGAAGGCGCATTCTATTTGTATGCCGATATCAGCGCGTTCGGCGGTGATGCCTTCGCATTCTGTCGCCACTTCCTCGAAACCGAGCATGTGGCGTTTACGCCAGGCTTGGATTTTGGCCGCTACCAGGCCGGCCACCATGTGCGCTTTGCCTACACGCAAAACCTCGATCGGCTACAGGAAGCAGTGGAACGGATCGCACGTGGCTTGCGGAGTTGGCAAGGCTGATGCGCTTTAATCCTCCCCTCGAAGAAGCGCGGCTGATTCGCCGCTACAAGCGTTTTCTCACCGATATCGAAACCGTTAGCGGCGAGTTGCTGACCATTCACTGCCCTAACACCGGCTCGATGCTCAATTGCATGGTCGAAGGCGGGCAGGTCTGGTTCAGTCGCTCCAATGACCCTAAACGCAAGTTGCCCGGCACCTGGGAAATCGCCGAGACACCCCAGGGCCGTCTGGCGTGCGTGAACACGGCACGCGCTAATCAGTTGGTCGAGGAGGCATTGCGTGCAGGGGTAATTACCGAACTCAATGGCTTCACCGCCTTGAAGCGCGAAGTACCCTACGGTCAGGAGAAAAGCCGTATCGACTTTCGCCTGGAGTATGCCGACGGCGCGGCCTACGTTGAAGTCAAAAGCGTGACCCTGGGCTTTGATGGTTCCTCGGTTGCCGCTTTTCCCGATGCGGTGACCCAGCGCGGCGCCAAGCATTTGCGCGAACTGGCCCATCTGGCGCGCGAGGGCGTGCGGGCAGTGCAGTTGTATTGCGTCAATCTCTCGGGGATTGATGCAGTGCGCCCGGCCGTGGAGATCGACGCCGGTTACGCCTCTGCGCTACGTGAAGCCAAGGCGGCGGGGGTGGAAGTGCTGGCCTATGGCGTGCGGGTTACATCAGAAGAAATCTGTGTAGACCGACGGTTGGACGTGCTGCTCGACTAGAGTTCCACCCAAAGGCCCTGGGCGTCTTCGCGGCCAGGCAGGGGGGTGAGGCTTTGGCCGGCGCAAGGGCCGGCGATGCACTCGCCGCTTTCGATCAGGAACAGAGCGCCGTGGGTGGCGCATTGGATCAGGCTGGCGCTGGAGTCGAGAAACTGATCGGGTTGCCATTCCAGTGGAACGCCGCGATGGGGGCAGCGGTTGATATAGAAGTAGGGCACGCCGTCTCGGCGCACGGCCAACAGCTTGCAGCCGTCGATGTCAAAACCGAGGCTGCTGTCTGGCGCGAGGGTGTCGGAGGAGCAGAGAAACTTCATTTCAGTCCTTAAGTGCCTTGACGTTCAAATGCAAACAATTATCAAATGCCGGCTTCGCCCGTTTGCTGTACGGGCGCTCATTACGATGGTGGGCAAGCGTTTTCTGTCACATTGATGAGTGCTTGAGCGGCCCTGCCCCTGGAAGGAAACCCTGTTATGCGCCTGAGTGCCAGCGCTATCGCGCTTGTTGTCGGACTGCTGGTCAACCATGGGGCCCAAGCCTCTGAACTGCCACAACGCTGGGTAAGTGCCGGTGGGGCGCTGTCGGAATGGGTGACGGCCCTGGGCGGTGAGGCAAAACTGGTGGGGGTCGATACCACCAGTCAACATCCCGAGTCCCTCAGGGCGTTGCCGAGCATTGGCTACCAGCGACAGTTGTCGGCTGAAGGCATCCTGAGTTTGCGCCCGCAGGTGCTGGTGGGGACTGAAGAAATGGGCCCACCGCCCGTGCTGGCGCAGATTCGTAGCGCGGGCGTGCAGGTGGAGATGTTCTCGGCGCAGCCTGACTTGCTTGCGTTAAAAGGCAATCTTCAGCACTTGGGCAAGTTGTTGGGTAATGACGCCAAGGCCTCCGAATTGTTTGCCGGATATGAGCAGGCGCTGAACCAGCAAAAGCGTTGGGTCGCCAAGGCTCAGTCCACCCAAAACGCGCCAGGTGTATTGCTGCTGCTCGGGCATGCAGGCGGCAAGCCGCTGATCGCGGGCAAAGACACGGCGGCTGATTGGATGTTGCAACAGGCGGGCGGGCGCAATCTGGCGACCCATAGTGGTTACAAACCTTTTTCGGTGGAGTCGTTGGCGGGGTTGAGCCCGGATGTGCTGGTATTTGCTGACCGTGCCCTGAGTGGTGATGCGGCGCGTGCGGCGCTATTCAAAGAGAATCCGATCCTGGCTTCCACTCCGGCGGCTAAGAGTGGGCGGGTGTTTGAGGTGGACACCACCTTGCTGGTCGGCGGGCTTGGGCCGCGCCTGCCGAAAAGCCTGGCAGAGCTGTCTGCCGGGTTTTATCCGTCCCATGCTAAGCCTGCCCCATGACCACGTTGGTTAAACCGAAGACGCTCTTTATTGGGCTGGCGCTGTTGTGTGTATTGGCTATCTGGCTCTCGCTGGCATTGGGGCCGGTCAGCTTGCCATTGCTGGATACGCTCAACGCCGCGTTGCGACTGATGGGGCTGCCTATTGAGGCACAGGGGCTGGAGCAGGCTGAGCTGATCCTGGGGCAGATCCGTTTGCCGCGTACGCTGCTGGGGTTGGCGGTCGGCGGCGTGTTGGCTTTGTCGGGAGTGGCGATGCAGGGATTGTTCCGCAACCCTCTGGCTGATCCTGGATTAGTCGGGGTTTCCAGCGGTGCGGCGTTGGGGGCTGCAGTGGCGATTGTCGGTGCTTCGTTTTTTGGCGGTTTGCCGGATGCATTCGGGCCGTACTTGTTATCGCTGTGCGCATTCCTCGGCGGGCTGGGCGTCACCGCATTGGTCTATCGACTGGGGCGGCGCAACGGCCAAACCAATGTCGCGACGATGCTGCTTGCCGGCATTGCCCTTACAGCCCTCGCCGGCTCTGCGGTGGGCCTGTTTACCTACCTGGCCGATGACGCCACCTTGCGCACCCTGACATTCTGGAACCTAGGGAGCCTTAACGGCGCCAGCTATTCCAGGTTATGGCCGCTGTTGCTGGTGAGCGCGGGTGTGGCGCTGTGGTTGCCGCGCCGAGCGAAGGCGCTGAATGCATTGCTGCTCGGCGAGTCAGAAGCCAATCACCTTGGGATTGATGTGGAAAGGCTTAAGCGTGAGCTGGTCTTCTGCACGGCTTTGGGGGTGGGCGCTGCGGTGGCCGCAGCAGGCATGATTGGCTTCGTGGGCCTGGTGGTGCCGCATTTGGTGCGATTGCTGGCGGGGCCGGATCATCGGGTGCTGTTGCCAGCTTCCGTATTGGCGGGTGCAAGCTTGCTGCTGTTTGCCGATCTGGTAGCGCGCCTTGCCTTGGCGCCGGCTGAACTGCCGATCGGCATCGTCACTGCGTTTATCGGCGCTCCGTTTTTTCTTTACCTGTTGTTGCGGGGGCGTGCCTGATGCTGCGTGTGGAAGACTTGCAGATCTGTCGCGGGCGTAAAATTGTGTTGGCGGATGTCACCCTCGATTTATTGCCGGGCGAGGTGCTTGGCGTATTGGGCCCAAATGGCGCGGGTAAAAGCACGTTGCTAGGCGCGTTGTGCGGTGAACTGCATCCCGATCAGGGCAAGGTGTGGCTGGATCAACGCCCGTTGAGCGAATGGAGTGGCGCGCAGCGGGCGCAGCGCCTGGCGGTATTGCCGCAGGCTTCGACGCTGGACTTTGCGTTCCGCGTCGAAGAGGTTGTCGGCATGGGGCGCTTGCCACATCAAACTGGCCGAGTGCGCGACGACCAGATTATCGAGGCAGCCTTGCAGGCGGCAGATGTCGGACACTTGAGCGGTCGCAGCTACCTGGCGTTGTCTGGCGGTGAGCGTCAACGCGTGCACCTGGCGCGCGTGCTAGCGCAGTTATGGCCAGGTGAAGCAGGGCAGACGTTGCTGCTGGATGAGCCGACGTCAATGCTCGACCCTTTGCACCAACATACGACCTTGCAGGCCATTCGGACCTTTGCCGATCGAGGGGTTGCGGTGCTGGTGATCCTTCATGACCTGAACCTGGCGGCGCGTTACTGTGATCGAATTCTGTTGCTCGAGGCGGGGCGTCCCCATGCCTTGGATACACCGGCGCAGGTGATGCAGCCTGAGCCGCTGAAAGCGGTGTTTGGTCTGGATGTGCTCGTGCAACCCCATCCGGAACGTGGGCATCCGTTGATTATTGCGCGCTAGGTTTTGACAGGCAAAAAAAGACCCGGCAAGAGCCGGGTCAAATAACCGTGATTAGCCTGATGAGGAGATAATCTGAGAGTCCGAACCAATGGTCTTTCAGTTATCGGCTGATCTCGCGACCAGTTGTGATAATCATAACGATTCTCATTTGAGAGTCAACATTTGTTTTTGCATGTCTTCCGCGTTTTCTCAAACGTATGTTCGCAATGCCTGTAAATGTTGGGTTTTGTGGTCGAGCTAATTTTTCTGGCGTGCCGACAGAGCATCCAATTGACGGTTCAATGCTTCCTTGCGCTCCGCAGGAATGTCGTTCCAGTGCACATCCATCAATGCCCCTTCGATGGCATACAGCAGCACTTTTGACGCGCGGAACCCGCGCGTCCGCACGGCTCGGTAAGCATCGACCGCACCCAGGCGACGCAAGTCGGACGCACTGTGGATGCCCACTGCGTGCAGCCACTGTGCTGACGTCTTGCCGAGGTTTTTCAGGTGTTGCAGCTCATCGTTCATCAAGCCTCCTTGCGACGGCCGAATGGTTCGGTGGGTATCGTGACCAGGCAAGCCTGAGCAGGAGTGTAGCGCTCAGTAGGAAAAGCGTAGTTCTTTAGTCGGAAACGGCCTAAAGACGTATGAGAATGACTAGATCATGCAGGCGGGAAGTCCCCGGTTCGACTATGCGAAACCGGGGTAGAGGCAGCGGGTTTTAGCGGGTGCGGTAGCGTAGGCGGGTGCCGAAATTGACCGACATGAGGATCTCATCGGCAGTGAGTTCTGGCGGGAAGTAAGTACCGGAAATCTGCGCATGGGCCAGGCTCGCTCCTTCCAGTGGGCAGTCACGCAAGTCCAGGCCACGCAAATCGGCGGAGCGGAAATACGCGTCGGTAAAATCCACGCCAGCGGCGTTAAGCTCACGCAGGTCCAACCCACGGAAGTCGCCACCGCGCATATCGATGACCCCGTCTTTTGGGCGTTCCTCGTTAAATCCTCGGACATCATCTTTATGCAGGAGCGAGTAAAGCGGAGTATCAAGAAGCTTGGGCTGACTCATGAAGGCGACTCCTGTTGGATTTATGACGCCATTATAGTGCCACTATTGCTTGGTCGTGCGACTTGGCAGACGACACGACCAAGAAATTTTTCTTACAAGCCTGGCAAGTGTTGGCGAATATGCGCGACCAAGGCATCCAGGGTCCCGCTTTCGTTGGTTTCGACGCGTTTGCTGAGGAGCAGTTCCTCGGCTGTCAGCGGGTCGCGATTGGCGTGCTGTTCTTCGATAACCGTCAATGTCGCGTCGGAAGGATCGTTTTTATCTGCCTGACGTTGCGCCAACCAGTTTGAGATAACGGCCTGAGGCGCATTGCAATCCAGGATCAGGAAGGGTGCACCGGTGGCTTCAGCAATCTTGGCAGCTGCATCACGTTGTTCGCGCTTAAGGAAGGTCGCATCCAGCACCACTGGGTAACCTGCGCGAAGGACGGTGTCGGCGATTTCATTCAAGCGCGCGTAGGTCGCCGCGCTGGCATCGGCTGCATAGATGCCGGCCTGAGGCGTGTTTTCCACATGTTGCTCGCCGAACAGGCGCTTGCGCTCCACATCCGAACGCAGGCGCACAGCGCCCAAGGCTTCGACCAGGCGCATGGCAACATGGCTTTTGCCTACGGCCGAAACACCATGGGTAATTGCCAGGAAGCGCGACGGAATGGTGCTGTAGCTTTCCGCCAGGTTGGCATAGTTGCGGTATTGGCGCAGGGTCGTCGCGCGCTGCACTGGGCTGGCTTCGCTCGGCATGCTGAACAGTGAAACCTTGGCGCGTACCAGCGCTCGGTAGGCTTTATAGAAGTTCAGGACTTCCAGGCCGTGATAATCACCGGTCAGCTCCAGGTACTGGCTGATGAAGCGACGCGCCAGGGACTTGAGGCCACGGTCTTCCAAGTCCATGGCCAGGAAGGCGGTGTCGGCGTACACGTCGGTAAAGCGGAAAGGCTCGTTGAACTCGATGCAGTCGAAGATCACCACGTGGCCATCGATCAGGGTTGCGTTACCCAAGTGAATATCACCGTGGCATTCGCGGGTAAAACCCTCCAGCTTGCGCTGGGCGAACAGCGGCTTGAGGCGCTCGAAGCTGCTTTCGGCCCAGGCGTGCAGCGCGTCCAGTTGAGCCAGGTCAGCCTTGTCGCTGAGGAACGGGCGGATCTGATCGAAGTTCTGGCGAACCGGTGCCATCACTTCGTCCGGGGTGCCGGCAGGGTGTTCTTGCGGGACTGTCGGCGCGGTGAGGTGGAAGTGCGCGATCTGCTTGGCCATCTCATCAATGTGCGCGCTGGTCAGTTCGCCGTTGGCTTGCAGGGTACTGAGCAATTGGCTTTGTGGGAACTGACGCATTTTCAGCGCGTACTCGATCACCGGGCCATCGCCACCCAGTTGCGGGGCTTCGGCAGTGCCGGTGATCGGCAACACTTCAAGATACAAATCGTCTGTCAGGCGCTGGTTAAGGCGCAGTTCTTCCCGGCAGAAGTGGCCGCGCTTTTCCAGGTCGGTGAAATCCAGAAAGCCGAAGTTCATCGGCTTCTTCAGTTTATAAGCGTAGGAACCGGTCAGTACGACCCAGGAAATATGGGTCTCGATGACTTGGAACGCTTCAACCGGATGGGGGTATAAAGCCGGGTTTTGCAGGGCGGCGATCAGGGACTGGCTCACGGGCGATCCTTCAGAGTCTGGGGAAAAACATGGCGGGCATTATGGCTGCTGCGGCCGGTCGTGCAAACCGCTGTCCGGCTCATGTTGATCCTCAATAAAGTGCGTATAATCCGCCGCCATGACTCGAACCCGATCTCCCCGTTCCCGTAAAAAACCTCCCTCCCGTGGCCTTCGCCCTTGGCTGGGCTGGGCGCTCAAGCTTGGCTTGGTAGGCCTTGTGGTGCTCGCCGGCTTTGCGGTGTACCTCGACGCTGTGGTCCAGGAGAAATTCTCCGGCAAGCGCTGGACCATTCCGGCCAAGGTGTACGCGCGCCCACTGGAACTGTTCACCGGCCAGAAGCTGAGCAAGGATGACTTCCTGACCGAGCTCGATGCCTTGGGCTACCGCCGCGAACCCGTGAGCAACGGTCCGGGTGCGGCCGCCGTCACGGGTAACACCGTCGACCTGAATACCCGCGGCTTCCAGTTCTACGAAGGCCTGGAAAAAGCCCAGCCGGTGCGCGTGCGCTTTTCCGGCGATTACGTTGCCGAGTTGTCGTCGCTCAATGGCTCGAAGCTGCCCGTGGTTCGACTGGAACCGCTGATGATCGGCGGCATTTACCCGAAAAACCTTGAAGATCGCATCCTGATCAAGCTTGATCAGGTGCCGCCGTACCTGCTGGAAACCCTGGTTGCCGTCGAAGACCGCGATTTTTACCACCACTGGGGCGTCTCGCCGAAGTCGATTGCCCGCGCGGTTTGGGTGAACACCTCTGGCGGTAAGATGACCCAGGGCGGCAGCACGCTCACGCAACAATTGGTCAAGAACTTCTACCTGACCAATGAGCGCAGCCTGACGCGCAAGCTCACCGAAGCCATGATGGCGATGTTGCTGGAGCTGCACTACAGCAAGCAGGAAATCCTAGAGGCGTACCTCAATGAGGTGTTCGTCGGCCAAGACGGCCAGCGCGCCGTGCATGGTTTTGGCTTGGCCAGCCAGTTCTTCTTTGGCCAGCCGCTTTCCGAATTGAAGCTGCATCAGGTTGCGCTGCTGGTGGGCATGGTCAAGGGGCCTTCCTACTACAACCCGCGTCGTAACCCTGAGCGCGCACTGGAACGTCGTAACCTGGTGCTCGATGTGCTTGAGCAACAGGGCGTTGCGACGGCGGACCAAGTCGCCGCGGCGAAGAAAATGCCACTGGGTGTAACAACCCGCGGCAAGCTGGCGGACAGCTCCTTCCCAGGCTTTATCGATCTGGTCAAACGCCAACTGCGTGAAGATTACCGCGACGAAGACTTGACCGAAGAGGGCCTGCGGATCTTCACCAGTTTCGACCCGATCCTGCAGATGAAAGCCGAAGCGTCCGTCAATGACACCTTCAAGCGCCTCACGGGGCGTAAAGGCTCCGATGAAGTCGAAGCGGCAATGGTCGTGACCAACCCGGAAACCGGTGAAGTGCAGGCCATGATCGGCAGTCGCCAGGCCAGCTTCGCCGGTTTCAACCGCGCGCTGGATGCGGTACGGCCAATCGGTTCGCTGGTCAAGCCTGCGGTTTACCTGACCGCCTTGGAAAAGCCGAGCAAATACACGCTGACCAGTTGGCTGTCGGATGATCCATTGTCGGTCAAGGGGGCTGATGGCCAGGTGTGGACGCCACAGAACTTCGACCGTCGCTCCCACGGTACGGTGTTCCTATACCAAGGCATCGCGCACTCCTACAACATCTCCACTTCCCGCCTCGGCCTTGAAGTCGGCGTGCCGAACGTCCTCAAGACCATCGCGCGACTGGGTGTCACCCGTGAATTCCCGGCCTTTCCGTCGATCCTGCTGGGCGCTGGCGCGATGACCCCGATGGAAGTCGCAACCATGTACCAGACCCTAGCCAACGGTGGTTTCAATACACCGATGCGCGGGATCCGCAGCGTGTTGACTGCCGAAGGCGAGCCGCTCAAGCGTTACCCGTTCCAGATTCAGCAACGTTTTGATGCGGGCTCCATCTATCTGATTCAGAACGCCATGCAGCGCGTGATGCGTGAAGGTACCGGTAGTTCTGTCTATAAGGTCCTGCCATCGAACCTGACGCTGGCGGGCAAGACCGGTACCAGTAACGATTCGCGCGACAGTTGGTTCGCCGGCTTCGGCCAGGACGTGCTGGCGGTGGTGTGGCTGGGGCGTGACGATAACGGCAAGACCCCGTTCACCGGTGCTACCGGTGCGCTGCAGGTCTGGACCAGTTTCATGCGCAAGGCCGACCCGCTGCCGTTGAACATGCCGCAGCCGGATAACATCGTGCAGGCCTGGATTGATCCGCACACGGGTCAAGGCTCCGATGCCAATTGTCCGGGCGCGGTGCAGATGCCGTATATTCGCGGCAGCGAACCGCCACCCGGTGCCGCGTGCGGTGGCAGTGCCCCTGCTGACGCGGAATCGGTGATGGATTGGGTCAAGGGCTGGATGAATTAAGCAAAGAGGGTTTCAAGTGAACAAATGGTTGTTTCCAGCTATTACAGCTCTGGCTTTGCTCAGCGGTTGCTCCAGCGTCCAACGCGGCTCCATTCCCGTGGTGGACTCCAGCACAGCCGTCTCCAATAACGACCGGATTTCGGCCAATGGCGGGTTCCGTCAAACCGTGACCCAGCGCCCTGCGCAGGCAACGACCCAGGCAATGCCACAGGATTCCGGCGTGGTGGTGATGGTGCCAGGCGGCGGCGCAGCGGCATCGGCGCCGATCAGTGCTGAGCCCTGGACGCCGGGCCCAAGCACCTCGGGCCCGATTGACTCCACGCCGGTCCAAGCGGCGCCGATCAATCAAGGCACCTACAACATGCCGTCGACGCCAAGTGGTATTCCGTCATCCTCCAGCGGTGGCGGCCTGTCGGCTGATGAGCAATTGGACGGCCCGGTGCTGGCGCTGCTGACCACTGCCCAGCAACAGCAGGCCGGGGGGGATTTGAATGGCGCGTCGTCCAGCCTTGAGCGTGCCCAGCGTGTTGCACCTCGCGAGCCTCAAGTGTTGTACCGTCTGGCGCAAGTACGCATGGCCCAGGGCGACGCACCGCAAGCCGAGCAGTTTGCCCGTCGGGGCCTGACCCTGGCTAACGGTCGTCCAGACCTGCAAGCCAGTCTGTGGGCCTTGATTGGTGACGCGCGTGCCGCACAAGGTGACGCAGCCGGCGCGGCCCAGGCTCGCCAGAAAGCCAAGGTCAGCCTCTGATGGATGCACGCTTTCCCGCAATTGCCGAACAGTTATTGCTGATTGAGCGCGAATTGCGCGTGCAGGGCTGGTGGGACGAGATGTCCCCCAGCGTCGAGGCACTCAGCAGCGTTGAGCCCTTTTCGGTAGACACCCTGGACTTTCACCAGTGGCTGCAATGGATCTTCCTGGTGCGCATGAAGCAGATCCTCGAGCAGGACCTGCCATTGCCAAATGCTTCAGGGATCATGGAGATGGCGGAGATGGTCTACGCGGACCGCCCGCTGGAAAGCCTCGGCTTGCGCAATGCGCTGAAAAAGTTCGATCAACTGATCGCCGACGCTCGTTAATTGCCTGACTGCCGGGTTTTCCGGCAGTCTTGCGCACATTTCTACCGCTTGACGACATTCAGGCGAGTTTTATCCCTCCTCAAACCCCTTTCTCCTACGTTCTCATGCGCTTAGTTGGAAAAAAGCGCAATTATTGCTTGACTTGAAGGGGCTGAAACAGAAGAATCCAAAGTCCGCTGTATCGGGACTGCCAGAAGCAGGCCCGCTCAGCAGATCATGAGGCGCACATCCGCGCCGACCTGTTACACCCGCAACGCGTTACCTCGCGCTGGGTGGGAAAAGCCCGCAACACTTGGGACGATCCCAATACTTGCTCAGTCAGTGCTGACGTAGTCGGCGACCACCGTCGCTCATGCTCTGTTGAGAAGTAAACCTATTAAGACCCGTCGGTTTTCAACGGACGGTATTCTGGCGTTTTAGAGGTGAACAACGTGGAGCTTTTATCTGGCGGTGAGATGCTCGTCCGCTTTTTGCGTGACGAAGGCGTCGACTATATCTACGGGTACCCAGGTGGTGCTCTGCTGCATGTCTACGACGCACTGTTCAAGGAGCCGGCTGTTACCCACATCCTGGTTCGCCACGAACAGGCCGCGACCCATATGGCTGACGGTTATGCCCGTGCCACCGGTAAAGCCGGCGTGGTACTGGTAACATCCGGCCCAGGCGCAACCAATGCCATTACCGGCATCGCGACTGCCTATATGGACTCCATCCCGATGGTGATCATTTCTGGCCAGGTGGCAAGCACCATGGTCGGTACCGATGCATTCCAGGAAACCGACATGATCGGTATCTCCCGGCCGATCGTGAAACACAGCTTCATGATCAAGCATGCGTCGGAAATTCCGGAAATCATGAAGAAGGCTTTCTACCTCGCACAGTCCGGTCGCCCGGGGCCTGTCGTGGTCGATATCCCGAAGGACATGACCAATCCGGCGGAAAAATTCGAATATATCTTCCCGAAAAAAGCCAAGCTGCGTTCCTACAGCCCGGCCGTTCGTGGGCACTCGGGGCAAATTCGCAAGGCAGCAGAAATGCTCCTGGCGGCCAAGCGTCCCGTGTTGTACTCGGGTGGTGGTGTGATTCTGGGCGGCGGTTCCGCACCGCTGACCGAACTGGCCAAGCTGCTCAACCTGCCGGTGACCAACACCTTGATGGGCCTCGGCGCATTCCCGGGTACGGATCGCCAGTTCGTCGGCATGCTCGGCATGCATGGCAGCTACACCGCCAACCTGGCGATGCACCATGCCGATGTGATCCTTGCAGTGGGTGCACGTTTCGATGACCGGGTAATCAACGGCGCGAGCAAATTCTGCCCGAACGCCAAGATCATCCATATCGACATCGACCCGGCGTCCATCTCCAAGACCATCAAGGCCGACGTGCCGATCGTAGGTCCTGTTGAAAGCGTATTGACCGAGATGGTTGCCGCGCTCAAGGACATCGGCGAAGCGCCGAACAAGGAATCCGTCGCCAGTTGGTGGAAGCAGATTGACGAATGGCGCGGTGATCGCGGCCTGTTCCCTTACGACAAGGGCGACGGCAGCATCATCAAGCCACAAACCGTGATCGAGACCCTGTGCGAAGTGACCAAGGGCGACGCCTTTGTGACCTCCGACGTGGGCCAGCACCAGATGTTCGCTGCGCAGTACTACAAGTTCGATAAGCCTAACCGCTGGATCAACTCCGGCGGCCTGGGCACGATGGGCTTTGGTTTCCCTGCGGCCATGGGCGTGAAACTGAGTTTCCCGGACGCTGACGTTGCATGCGTCACCGGTGAAGGCAGCATCCAGATGAATATCCAGGAACTGTCGACATGCCTGCAGTACGGCCTTCCGGTGAAGATCGTGTGCTTGAACAACGGTGTGCTGGGCATGGTTCGCCAGTGGCAGGACATGAGCTACGGTAGCCGTCACTCTCATTCCTACATGGAGTCGCTGCCAGATTTCGTCAAATTGGTTGAGGCCTATGGCCACGTTGGCATCCGCATCACCGACTTGAAAGATCTGAAGCCGAAGATGGAAGAGGCGTTCGCCATGAAGGACCGCCTGGTGTTCATCGATATTCAGGTGGATACCAGCGAGCACGTCTACCCGATGCAGATCAAGGACGGCTCTATGCGCGACATGTGGCTGAACAAGACGGAGCGTACTTAATCATGCGGCATATTATCTCCCTGCTTCTGGAGAACGAACCCGGCGCTCTGTCTCGTGTTGTCGGCCTGTTTTCGCAACGCAACTACAACATCGAAAGCCTGACCGTGGCCCCGACCGAAGACCCGACCCTGTCGCGCCTGACGTTGACCACCGTGGGCCACGATGAGGTGATCGAGCAGATCACCAAGAACCTCAACAAGCTGATCGAAGTGGTCAAGCTGGTCGACCTGTCGGAGAGTGCCCACATCGAGCGCGAGCTGATGCTGGTCAAGGTCAAGGCCACCGGCGCCCAGCGTGCCGAGATCAAGCGCACTACCGATATTTATCGCGGGCAGATCGTCGATGTGAGCGCCAGCGTTTATACCGTTCAACTGACCGGTACAAGCGACAAGCTGGACAGCTTCATCCAATCGATCGGGACGGCCTCGATTCTGGAAACAGTACGCAGTGGTGTCACCGGGATTGCCCGTGGCGACAAAGTACTCAGCATTTAACCCAAATTAGTGAATGGCCTTACGGCCTGGATATATAGAGGAACCTCATGAAAGTTTATTACGAAAAAGATTGTGACCTGTCGATCATCCAGGGCAAGAAAGTCGCCATCATCGGCTACGGCTCCCAGGGTCACGCACAAGCGTGCAACCTGAAAGATTCCGGCGTTGACGTGACTGTTGGCCTGCGCAAAGGCTCGGCCACTGTTGCCAAGGCTGAAGCCCATGGCCTGAAAGTGACTGACGTTGCTTCCGCCGTTGCTGCTGCCGACCTGGTCATGATCCTGACCCCGGACGAGTTCCAGTCCGCGCTGTACAAGAACGAAATCGAGCCGAACATCAAGAAGGGCGCCACCCTGGCCTTCTCCCACGGCTTCGCGATTCACTACAACCAGGTAGTGCCACGCGCTGACCTCGACGTGATCATGATCGCGCCGAAAGCCCCGGGCCACACCGTGCGTTCCGAGTTCGTCAAAGGCGGCGGTATTCCTGACCTGATCGCGATCTACCAGGACGCCTCGGGCAATGCCAAGGACGTTGCGCTGTCCTACGCTGCCGGTGTTGGCGGTGGTCGTACCGGCATCATCGAAACCACTTTCAAAGACGAGACTGAAACCGACCTGTTCGGCGAACAAGCTGTTCTGTGCGGCGGTACCGTTGAACTGGTAAAAGCCGGTTTCGAAACCCTGGTTGAAGCTGGCTACGCTCCGGAAATGGCCTACTTCGAATGCCTGCACGAACTGAAACTGATCGTTGACCTCATGTACGAAGGCGGTATCGCCAACATGAACTACTCGATCTCCAACAACGCCGAGTACGGCGAGTATGTGACTGGCCCGGAAGTGATCAACGCCGAGTCCCGTCAGGCCATGCGCAACGCCCTGAAACGTATTCAGGACGGCGAATACGCCAAAATGTTCATCAGCGAAGGCGCTACCGGCTACCCTTCGATGACCGCCAAGCGTCGTAACAACGCCGCTCACGGTATCGAAATCATCGGCGAGCAACTGCGCTCCATGATGCCGTGGATCGGTGCCAACAAGATCGTCGACAAAGCCAAAAACTAAGTCGTACGCATCAACGGAAAACGCGGCCTAGGCCGCGTTTTTTCGTTTGTGGGCTGGTTCTGGTATAAAGCTGCATCGTTTGCGGGCGAACACTCGCCGCAAGTATTTGTCGAATTTTTTCACACCGTTGCAAGGTAAAGTCCATGAGCGAACGTCCCGAAGAGCCACACCAGGCTTCTGACGCCGAAAGCCTGCTGCCGATCGATGAGCATGTCGAAGAAGGGCATGACGCCGAAGGTCGCAAGGTCCGGCATCGTGGCATCTATCTTTTGCCGAACCTGTTCACTACGGCAAACCTGTTTGCCGGCTTCTATTCCATCATCAACTCCATGAGCGCCCAAAGTGCGCTGGCGGCGGGTGATGCGGTGAGTGCCAGTAAGTATTTCGGTTTTGCTGCCATTGCCATTTTCGTTGCCATGGTGCTCGACGGCCTTGATGGTCGTGTGGCACGCATGACTAACACGCAAAGCGCCTTCGGTGCCGAGTACGACTCGTTGTCGGATATGGTCGCGTTTGGTGTAGCCCCCGCGTTGCTGGCATTTGCCTGGGCGCTGGGTGATATGGGTAAGGTTGGCTGGATGGTCGCCTTCATCTATGTTGCGGGCGCTGCTTTGCGTCTGGCGCGCTTCAATACTCAGGTGGGGACTGCTGACAAGCGGTATTTCATCGGTCTTGCCAGCCCGGCGGCTGCGGGGGTGGTGGCAGGTATTGTCTGGGCGTTCAGTGATTACGGCATTCAGGGTTCGAAAATGTCGTTCCTGGTGGCGTTGATGGTAGCTGCTGCCGGCATGCTGATGGTCAGCAACATCAAGTACAACAGCTTCAAGGAGCTGGACCTCAAGGGGCGCGTGCCTTTCGTGGCAATCCTGGCAGTGGTGCTGGTGTTCGCCGTGGTGTTCAGTGATCCTCCGCGTATTCTGTTGCTGGCGTTCCTGGTCTACGCCGCTTCGGGCCCGGTTCAGTATCTGTTGCATCTGCGCCGCGACAAAACATTGCCTTAATGTAATTTCCCCCATACTCCGCAGTCTATTGGTGCATCAGTTCTCCAACGCTGCGGAGTTGCCATGTTAATCAAGTTGCCTAAAGCGTCCGATTGCCATGAATCGGATGTCACTCCTGAATCTTTCTATCTTTCTCGCCGCAGCTTGCTTGGTGGTGCGCTTGCCGGCATCGCAGCCAGCAGTTTGCCGCGTTGGGCCAATGCTGAGGAAGCCTCACGTTATGCTGATGTTGAAGCGGGCAGGGCGCCGAGCTGGTTTGCCGAGAAGCTGCCGAGTACCCAATGGCAGGCAGTTACGGTAAAGGACGAAGCGATCACGCCGTTCAAGGATGCGACTCACTACAACAACTTCTATGAGTTTGGTACGGACAAGGGTGATCCCGCAGCGAATGCGGGCTCGCTCAAGACCGAGCCCTGGAGTGTGGTGATTGATGGCGAAGTCGCCAAGCCGGGGCGATATGCCCTGGAAGACTTTATGAAGCCGTATCAATTGGAAGAACGGATCTACCGTCTGCGCTGCGTCGAGGCGTGGTCGATGGTCATCCCCTGGATCGGCTTTCCGATCTCGGCCTTGCTCAAGCAGGTTGAGCCAACCTCCAAGGCCAAGTACATCCGCTTTGAAACTCTTCAGGATTCCAAGAGTATGCCGGGCCAGCGTTCGAGTTTCGGCTTGATCGATTGGCCTTATATAGAAGGGTTGCGCCTGGATGAGGCGATGAACCCGCTGGCGATCCTGGCTGTTGGCATGTATGGGCGTGAATTGCCCAACCAGAACGGCGCGCCGCTACGCTTGGTTGTGCCTTGGAAGTATGGCTTCAAGAGTGTGAAGTCCATTGTGCGGATCAGTCTCGTGAGCGAGCAACCGAAAACCACTTGGCAGAGCATCGCTGCGGATGAGTATGGGTTCTATGCGAATGTGAACCCAACGGTCGACCACCCTCGCTGGACTCAGGCGCGGGAGCGTCGTCTGCCGAGCGGCCTGTTCAGTCCGAATGTGCGTGAAACGCAGATGTTCAACGGCTACTCCGATGAGGTGGCTTCTCTTTATACCGGTCTGGATTTGCGGAAGAACTACTGATGCGCTATCCAGTTTGGCGCATTGGCGTCTTTATAGCTGCGGCGATATGGCCGTTGTATTGGCTGTATGAGGCGTGGGGTTTCGCCCTCGGGCCTGATCCGGGCAAGGTTCTGGTCGATCGACTGGGGCTGGGTACGTTGATCTTGTTGCTGATCACGCTGGGGATGACCCCGCTGCAGAAGCTTAGCGGTTGGGCGGGGTGGATAGCAGTGCGGAGGCAGTTGGGTTTGTGGTGCTTTGCCTATGTGGTGCTCCATCTGGCTGCTTATTGTGTGTTTGTACTGGGGTTGGATTGGACGCAGTTGGGCGTGGAATTGCGCAAGCGGCCTTACATCATTGTGGGGGCGTTGGGGTTCCTGTTGCTGTTGGTATTGGCGGTGACGTCGAATCGTTATAGTCAGCGTCGGCTGGGGAGTCGTTGGAAGAAGCTGCATCGCCTGGTGTATGTGATTCTTGGCCTCGGCTTGCTGCATATGCTGTGGATTGTGCGGGCTGATCTGAAGGAGTGGGCTATCTATGCTTCTATAGGTGTGTTGCTCTTAGTGCTGCGAATACCGCCTGTAATGCGCCGGATCCCCCGCCTTATTGCGAAAAAACCATTTTCTGCAACAAAAGCGTAATTAAGGGTTGACGGCAGATTCTGGAAGTCTATAATTCGCCCCACTTCCGGCGCAGTCGAAACGGAAAACTCCTTGGTAAACAAAGAGTTA
>NZ_JAHZMS010000008.1:0-292561 GCF_019456785.1 Pseudomonas sp. LAP_36 | reverse complement strand
GCTGCGTCAGCGGTGTGTCAGACAGACCGCAAACGCAGCCTCGCCAGGGCTCGACAGCTGCTACGCAGAGGACTCGCCCAAGATGTGTAGATACTTCTGTCTATCGCAGCGGGTGGACGATTCGACAAGCCAGCTCCCACAGTTGGACTGTATTTCAGGGTGAAATTGAGGCGGGTGGACTGGTTTTGTTCCAGCAGTCTCAGGCCCGGCCTGCCGGGCAGGTGATGAGCATTCACCGGATGGCTCACTGGCTCGATGCAAAAGAACCCCAGCCCCGGTGGACAATACAGCAGGAAATAATCGGCGCCGCTGGCCTGGCATTCCAGCGTATAGCCCAGCTCTGGTTGCTCGATCAGGCAATGCCCATCCCACTGGCAAAAGCCGTTGTCTACCAGGCTTTCGGGCAGGGCTTTCAGTTCCCGGAAGTCCCAGGCATCCGGCACTGGCGCTAGCACCGTAGGCAACTTGGACGCGTCACTCATCCACACCTGTGACGCCTCGGCCTGTAAGCGTGTGCCCGGCCGACGTGGCAAGTAGGGATGCAATCCCAGGCCATGCCACGCGGGCGCTTCCGCCAGATGGGTCACGCTCAGCGCAATGCTCAGTTCACCCTTGCTCAATCGAAAGCGCTGCTCGGCGCGATAGGCGAACGGCGTCTCGCATTCCACCGCCACTATCACTTCACTTGCTGACTGGCTCACCACCTGCCACGCCTGCTGCCAGGCTGAGCCATGAATCGGCAAGGGGTCCGTGAGGCTATTGGGCGCCAGGGCCAGCCAGCCGTCGGGGTTGTCGAAACCCCCTTGGGCAATTCGGTTGGACCAAGGGGCCAGCGGATAGCACCCCAGTTTTCCAGGCAAACCGGTATTTATCGCGTGCTCATCGTTATGGCGCAGCAAAGGCTGCCCGGTGGTGTGTACCGTCCAATTGACGATGCTGCCACCCGTGGCCGGCGCGAGGGTGAGGTGGGTGAGTTGATCGCTGAGTTCGATGAAGGATGAAGACATGGTGTCCCGCCGTATGGAATAGACCCAACGCAGAGGTTCAATGTGTATTTGATAGAGGTTTACAGCACCACGCTCGGCAGCCACAGCGACAATGCCGGGATGTAGGTCACGGCGATCAGCACCAGGAACAGCACGGCGTAAAACGGCAGCAACGCCTTCACGGTCTTCTCGATGGTGGTCTTGCCCACCGCCGCGCCCACGAACAGCACCGCGCCCACCGGCGGGGTGATCAAACCAATGCCGAGGTTCACCAGCATGATCATGCCGAAGTGCACCGGATCGACGCCAATACCCAGCACCACCGGCAGCAGAATCGGCGTAAGGATCAGGATCAGCGGCGCCATGTCCATCACCGTGCCGAGCAACAGCAGCATGGCGTTGATGCACATCAGGATCACGTAGCGGTTGTCTGACAGGGTCAGGAACATCGTGGTGATCTTCGCCGGGATCTGCATCAGGGTCATGATGTAGCCGAAGCTGGCGGCGAAGGCGATCAGGATCATCACGATGGAAATGGTGCGCACCGTGCGGTGCATCAGCTTGGGCAGCTCGCTCCATTTGTAGTCGCGGTAGATGAACATGGTCACGAAGAACGCCCACAGCACGGCGATCGCGGCGGATTCAGTGGCGGTGAAAATGCCCGAGAGGATGCCGCCGAGGATGATCACCATCGCCATCAAGCCCCAGAGCGCGTCGGCGGCAATTTTCAGCGCCTGCTTCAAGGGAATGACTTCACCTTTGGGGTAGTCACGCTTTTTCGCGAAAATCAGGCACAGCACCATCAGGCATGCGCTCATCAGCAAGCCCGGGACCACGCCGGCCATGAACAGCGAGGCGATCGACACCGTGCCGCCGGCTGCCAAGGAATAGAGCACCGAGTTATGGCTGGGCGGGGTCAGCAGGGCCTGCACCGAGCCGCTGACGGTCACCGCCGTGGCAAATTCGCGGGGGTAACCACGGCGTTCCATTTCCGGGATCAGCACCGAGCCGACCGAGGCGGTGTCCGCCACCGACGAGCCGGAAATCGCCCCAAAAAACGTCGAAGCCATGATGTTCACCAAGGACAGGCCGCCGCGTACAAAGCCCACCAGCACCCCGGCAAACGCCACCAGCCGCCGCGACATGCCGCCCTCGGCCATGATCGCCCCGGCCAGCACAAAGAACGGAATCGCCATCAGCGAAAACTTGTTCACCCCGCCGGCCACCTGAATCATCAGGGCCTGGAACGGGATGTCGATCCACCACGCGCCGATCAGCGCCGACAACCCGAGGGCGTAGGCCACCGGCATGCCGATCAGGATCAAGGCGATAAAGCTGCCCAACAGAATCAATGCGTCCATATCAGGCGGCCCCTTCGCTTTCTTCAACCAGGTCGAAGCGCACGACCCGACGGTTGCTCTGGTCACCGAGCAGGAGTTTTTCCACGACAAAAATCAGCGTCAGCAGCCCGCCAATCGGGATCGGCATGTAGGTGATGCCCACCCGCAGAGTAGGAATGGCGCTCATGAACTGGTTCCAGGTGGACAGGCACAGCTTGGTGCCCCAGATCGTCATGAACAGGCAGACCGTCGCCATCAGCAATTGGGAAAAAATGCTGACGAGGCGGCGTTGTTGCGCCGGCAAACGGTCAGTAACCATGGCCACCGACATATGCGCCCCGGCGCGGTAACTCGCGGCGGCGCCGATAAAGGTGAACACCAGCATCAGCAGGATGGCGGTAGGTTCCGGCCAACTGGAGCCGGTGCCGAGGACGTAGCGAGCGAAGATGCCCCAGGGGATGATCAGGGCGACCCCCAATACCGAGAGGCCGGCGACCCAGATGCAGGTCATGTAGATGCGGTCGTTGATGCGCAGCAGTAAATTCTTCATGGCGTTCACCGTAACCGGGCGCGTCAGTGCGGACCGCGCCTGGCCTTGCTAGGAGGAGGGGCGTTATTGAACGGCGTCGATACGCTTGATGATGTCGGCGTAAGGCGCGCCGTACTTCGCACGCACGGCGGCGGTGGCGTCATAGAAGGGTTTTTTGTCGACGGTGATGAACTCGACGCCAGCGGCCTTGAGCTTGGCTTCGCTGCTGGCGGACTTGGCGTCCCACAGCACGCGCTCGTCAGCCTGGGCGGCCTTGGCGGCTTTCTTGACCATGTCCTGTTGCGCAGGGGTGAGTTTGTTCCAGGTGATTTTCGACATCACGATGGGTTCAGGCAGGATCAAGTGCTCGGTAAGGGTGTAGAACTTGGCGTTCTGGAAGTGGTTGTGTTCCAGCATCGTCGGCGGATTGTTTTCCGCGCCGTCGATAACGCCGGTCTGCAGGGCGCTGAAGATCTCGCCGGTGTCCATGGCAATGCCGTTGGCGCCCATGGCATTGAAGGCGTCGATGAACAACGGGTTGCCTTGCACGCGAATCTTCATGCCCTTGAGGTCTTCGATCTTGCGCACCGGCTTTTTCGTGTAGAGGTTGCGTGTGCCGCCGTCCATCCAGGCCAGGGCCACCAGGCCGAACTCGGAGTCGGTGATCTTGGCGAGGATTTCATCGCCGATTTCACCGTCGATGACCTTGCGCATGTGCGCCTGGTCGCGGAACACGAACGGCAGGTTGAACACGTTCACGTCCGGCACTACCGGCCCGACGATGCCGAGGCTGACGCGGGTCATCTGGATGGCACCGACCTGAGCCTGTTCGACCACTTCTTTCTCGGAGCCGAGAACGCCGCCAGGGAAATACTTGAAGGTCAGTTCGCCGTTGCTTTCTTTGGTCAGGGCTTTGCCCATGTTCTCTTCTGCAACGACGGTGGGGTAGCCGGCGGGGTGGATGTCGGCGAATTTGATTTCCAGCGCGTGGGCGGCGCTGCTGAGGGTGAAAAATGCAGCGGCGAGCAAGGTGCGTTTGAAGTCCATGGGGTTTCATTCCTGTCTTGTTATTGTTGTATTCAAGTCACAGCGATGCAGCTAGAGGGTGAACGTGGGCTCCGGTAGACCGGTGATGCCTGGGTTGAGGGCAAACACGCCGCCGGACAGCGACTGCTCACTTTGGTCATCACGGATCGAGGTGACGAACAGGGTGTCCAGGCGGCTGCCGCCAAAGGCGCACATGGTGGGTTTTTTCACCGGTACGGTGAGGGAGCGATCGAGGCGCCCCTCGGGGGTGAAACGGTGGATAAGCCCGGCGTCGTTGGCGCAGATCCAGTAGCAGCCGTCGGCGTCCACCGCCGCGCCATCGGGGCGGCCGAGGTGTTTGTGCATATCCACGAACACGCGGCGATTGGACGGCGTGCCGCTGTCGATGTCGTAGTCGAACGCCCAGATCTGCTGCACCAGCGGGTGCGAGTCCGAGGCGTACATCGTGCGGCCGTCGGGGCTGAAGGCCAGGCCGTTCAGGGTCATGAAACCGTCCAACTGAGCGTGGGGCGCCAGGCCTGACGCGTAGCGGTAGAGGACGCCCTCGGCCGCGTTCAAACCCATGTTCAGCACCATGCTGCCGGCCCAGAAACGACCCTGGCGATCACAGCGGCCATCGTTCAGACGCATGTCCGCGCGTGGGTGCGTAACACTCGCCAGCGGCGTGGTGTCGAGGCTGCCATCGTTGTGAGGGGTGAGCTGGAAGAGGCCGGTTTCCATCCCGGCAACCCAGTTGCCCGCATCGGTGCGGGCGATGCAGGCGAGCATCTGCGGGGCTGTCCACGCAGCGATATGCCCAGTGGCGGCGCTCCAGCGTTGCAGGCCGCCGTTGGGGATATCCACCCAGTACAGGGCGTTTTCCTCGGGGACCCACACCGGGCATTCGCCCACGGCATTGCGCGCATCGACAATCAGTTCAGCGGTCATGGCAACTCATTCCCTTGGGTGGGTGTGCGCTCAGTCACCGAACGGCCCAGCAGCGCAGAATGCGCCACCCTGGTAGACCTTGGCCGGGTCGTCGGCGGCGACCGGTGGCTGGGTTTCGACCTGGGCGCGGAACACTTCGGAGCTGTCTTTGGGGACGAAGCCCAGGTGCGCGGCGTAGCGGTTGTCCCACCAGGTGTCGAGGTTATCCGACATGCCGTAGACCACGGTGTGGCCGACGTTGGGTGTGTACAGCGCGCGTTCGAGCAGTTGGGTCAGGTCGTCGAAGCTCAGCCAGGTGTGCATCATCCGGCGGTTCTGGGGTTCCGGGAACGAGGAGCCGATGCGGATGCTGACGGTCTCGATGCCGTAGCGATCGAAGTAGAAACTGGCCATGTCTTCGCCGTAGGACTTGGACAAACCGTAGTAGCTGTCTGGACGGCGAGGGGAGTGGGCGTCGATTTTCTCGCCTTGTTTATAGAAGCCGATGACATGGTTGGAGCTGGCGAAAATCACGCGCTTCACACCGTGGCGGCGGGCGGCCTCGTAGATATGGAAAATGCCGCTGATATTGGCGCCGAGGACTTCTTCGAACGAACGCTCCACCGAAACGCCGCCGAAGTGCAGGATCGCATCGACGCCTTCTACCAAGTGGTGCACGGCTTGTTTGTCGGAGAGGTCGCAGGTTTGCACTTCTTCGGACGCGTCGGCAGCCGGGGCCATGTTGGCGATGTCGGACAGGCACAGCACGTGGGCATAAGGACGCAGGCGTTCACGCAGGACTTTGCCCAGGCCGCCGGCGGCGCCGGTGAGTAGCAGGCGGTTGAAGGGAGCAGGGGTGGTCGTGGTCATGGGGATTCCAAATTTTTGTTGTAGGTTGTCATATGACTATGTCGAAGTATTGTGAGTGATCCCCCAGGTTGTCAACGTCCTTCCGGTCAGGTGATGGCCAGAATGTGGGAGCGGGCTTGCTCGCGAATACGGTGTGTCAGTCGACTCATTCGGGTCTGATATACCGCATTCGCGAGCAAGCCCGCTCCCACAGGGGGGGTTGTGTTGGCTGCCAGTCTGGGTCCGACGCGAAACCTACAACAGTGAGATGGGATAGCTGACAAAAATCCGGTTCTCATCAAATTCGTTATTGCTGAAATCCCGACGCATGGTCGAGTTGCGCCATTTGACGTTGAGGTTCTTCAGCGCGCCGCTCTGTACCGTGTACGCCAGCTCCGATTCCCGACCCCATTCCTTGCCATCGGTGATCGCCCCGGTGTGCACGTTACTGCCGCTGATATAGCGGTTCATCATGGTCAGCCCCGGGAGGCCGAGCACCACGAAGTTGAAGTCATGGCGCACCTGCCAGGATTTTTCCTTGGCGTTGTCGTAGCTGGCGTTGTAACTGTCGTTGGCCAGGGTGCCGCCGCTGGTGCCGTTGATCCGCATCCACGCGCTGTCGCCGGTGAGTTTCTGCAGGCCCACGTAGAAGGTGTTGCCATTGTATTTGGCCGAGAGCAGGGCGAAGGCGGTCTTGTTGTCGAGGTCGCCAGCCAGGGCGCTGCCGTCTTCCTTGCCATTGAAAAAGCCGAGGTTGGCGCCCAGGGTCCAGTCGCCCACGGGTTGGCTGTGGGTCAGGTTGAAATATTGTTGCTGGTAGATATCGCTGAGTTCGGCGTACCACACGCCGACCTGGGTGCGTTTGTCGTTGAACGTGTACTCGCCACCGCCGAAGTTGAAACGGTCCGAGGTGAACGCGGCTCTGCCGTTCATGAACATGTCTTCCATGCTCGCGTCGTTGCGCGGGCTGTTGCCGCGGAACTGACCGCCGTAGAGGGTCAGGCCGGCGATTTCGTTGGAGGTCACCTGGCCGCCGCGAAACGTCTGGGGCAGGGAGCGACCATCATCGGAGCGCAGGATTGGCAGCACGGGCATCCATTCGCCCACCTTCAATTCCGTCTTCGACAGCCTGGTTTTCAGCGCCACGCCCAGGCGCCCAAAATTATCGGCGGGGCGGCCGTCATCGTGGATCGGCAGCAACTGGGTGCCGCCGGTGCCTTTGCCGCCATCGAGCTTTTGCGAGTACAGGCCCAGCACGTCAATCCCGAAGCCGACCGTGCCTTGGGTAAAGCCGGATTTGGCATCGAGAATGAAGCTCTGCGTCCACTCTTCGGCTTTGCCCTGCGGGTTGGTCGGGTTGGTGAAGTTGCGGTTGAAGTAGGCGTTGCGCAGGTTTAGCGTGGCTTTGGCGTCGTCGATGAAACCTTCGGCCTGGGCATTGAGGGGTAGGGTGAACGCCAGGCTGCTGAGGCCGAGAAGGCCGATACGTGCGCAGGAATTGCGGGCGAATTGACTCACAGTGAAGCTCCCTTCTATTGTTGTTTTTATTATTTGTCATACGTTGTCGTACAACATTGGGCGGGATATTTGCGGGGATTTCGTGCCGTGTCAAGCGGAAGTTATACGATGACCTGCCGTGATCTGGTCGAGAGCGGGCACAGTCAATGTGGGAGCTGGCTTGCCTGCGATGCAGGCGCTGTGGTCTGGCAGGAGGACCGCAGCGATGCCATCGCAGGCAAGCCAGCTCCCACATGATTTAGCCTGCGATGACCATCGGCGGCAGGGTTCCGAGGAGGGAGACAGCGGCTACCGCTGAAACACCTAGTAACCATTCAATCATCACACTGGCCTTCAAGGCGCCCAGTCGCTGTTCGCAATGCTCAAGACGCAATCGATTCAGCAACGCCAGGGCCAACATACCTAACACTAACATCACCTTGATCAACAGAATCAGCGCAAACCCGCTGAACAATGGCGTCGGCCACAGCTGCCCGGTCAACACGCGCACATTAATCAACCCGGTCACCAGCAAACCGGCAACCAAGCCATAACCCACGCCGCTGAAACGCCGCAGGACTGGCTCCAGCGCAATACCTTGCGGTTGCCGCAGGATCAGCACCAGCACCAGCAACCCCCCAAGCCACGCGCCCACGCAGACCAGGTGCACCACCTGATTAAGGATCAGCAATTGCCCGCTGAGCCCATCCAGCATGGCGCCATGACCCACAGGGGCGAGGGTCGCCAGCAGCAATGCGGTCAACGGCAGGCGCAATAGCGGCCAGGGTTTGATCAGCACCATCACCAGCAACAGGTTCAGCAGCAAATGCCAGACCCACACCTGGCCAAAAAAGGTTTTGCCCAGCACCAACTGGAGGGTGGCCGGTTGCAACGCCGCGTCCCAGCTGCCCGCCATACTGGCGGTGATCAACAGCAACCAGGCGACGCCGGAAAACAGGCCCAACCCAGCGAGGCTGCGGATGATACGTTCGAGTTGCCGGTCCAGCACCGGTTGCGGTTCAGCGCCCAATAGCCAGGGCCTGAACGCACAGGCCCCGAACATCAGCAACACGACGATGAAATGCAGGAAACGGCACAGCACCAGCAGGGTCGCCATGGGTTATCGGCCGACCTTGAAGCTGTATTCGCCATTGCTCTTGTGGGTATCGACCGAGACGGCGTTCCACACCACTTTGTAGTTACCAGCAGCGAGTGGGGCGGCAGGCGTCACTACCAGGGTTTTCTTGTCGGCGTCCGGGGTTTCCAGGCCCTTGATGGCGATTTCCGTGCCGTCCTTGCTCAGGGACACCTTGGTGAAGGTGGCCTCGACGCCTTCACTGAAGGTCAGGCGCAGAGCATCGGGGGCGGCGACGGTGCTGTCGGCGGCGGGTGTGGCGCTTTTCAGGTGAGCATGGGCAAACGCTGCCGAAGCCCCCAGTAAGGATGCGAGCAGGGCGACGGAGGTCAGGGTTTTCTTGATCAACATTGTTCAATACCAATCAATGGGCAGGAGCAGGCAGTGTACGAAGTTTCGGTTCAGCCTGTCGCCCCGATCTAGAGCGGATGGTAGTCTTTGGGCTCTCTCGTTGTCAGGGAGCCCTCATGGGCAATCACAAGATCGGAATTCGTCGGGTCAACGTCGAAAAAATCCTGCTGGCGGCGGAGAAAATCTTCGCCGAAAAAGGCTATGGCAGCACCGCCATGGCGGATATCGCCGAAGAAGTGCAACTGCCGCGCTCCAACCTGCACTACTACTTCACCACCAAAAGTGAGCTGTACAGCGCGGTGCTGTTCGACCTGCTGGAAGTGTGGAAGCAGGACGCCCTGAGCTTCGAGACCTTTGATGACCCACGGGTGGTGCTCAGCAGTTACATCCGCGCCAAGATGCAGCGCTCGCGCACCCGGCCGTATGGCTCGAAAGTCTGGGCCAATGAAATCATCCACGGCGCGCCGACACTCGGTGAGGCGCTGGATGAAAGCCTGTACGACTGGGCCAAGATGAAGGAAGCGAAGATTCGCCAGTGGGTGGAGGACAAACGCATCCTGCCAGTTGAGCCGTCGAGCCTGCTGTACATGATCTGGGCCTCGACCCAGCACTATGCCGACTTTGATCATCAGGTGAAGATCCTGAATGATCACCAGCCGTTGTCGGATATGCAGTTCGAGAAGGCGATACAGACGGTGACGGGGGTGATTCTGCGGGGGATAGGGTTGGAACCTTGAGCTGTGCGGTGAGGCTTAAGGCCTCATCACAGGCAAGCCTGCTCCCACAGTTGAGCGCATTCTTCCTGGAGGAATGCAATCGAATGTGGGAGCTGGCTTGCCTGCGATAACGATCTAGAGAGCTACACAGCCTCGCGATAGGGATTCCTCGGATCCTGCGTCCAGTTCAAATACGGCTTGCCCGAGTCGATCGGCACCATCTCGATGCAGTCGGCCACCGGGCAGGTGATCTGGCACAAATTGCAGCCCACACATTCATCATCGATCACTTCGTACTTATGCGTGCCATCCGCCAATTTCAAACTGGCAATCGCCTGGTGCGACGTATCCTCACAGGCAATATGGCAACGTCCGCAGCCAATACAGGCTTCCTGATCGATCTTCGCAATCACCTGATAGTTGATATCCAGGTACTTCCAATCCGTCGTATTACCCACCGCGCGCCCGGAAAACTCCTGCAGGCTGGCGTAACCCTGGCTGTCCATCCAGCGCGACAGCCCGTCCTTCATCTCTTCCACAATCCGAAACCCATGCAGCATTGCCGCCGTGCACACCTGCACCGCGCCACAGCCCAGGGCAACGAATTCCGCCGCGTCGCGCCAGTTGCCGATGCCGCCAATGCCGCAGATCGGCAGGCCCTGTGTCTGCGGGTCACGGGCGATCTCGGCGACCATGTTCAGCGCAATTGGCTTCACCGCTGAACCGCAGTAACCGCCGTGGGTGCTTTGCGTGCCGACCACTGGCAGCGCGACCATGCGTTCCAGGTCGACGCTGGTGATGGAGTTGATGGTGTTGATAAGCGACACCGCATCCGCGCCACCGCGATACGCCGCGCGCGCCGCCACGCGAATGTCGGTGATATTCGGCGTGAGCTTGACGATCACCGGCAGCGAGCAATACGTCTTGCACCAGCGCGTGACCTGCTCCACATACTCCGGCACCTGGCCGACCGCCGCGCCCATGCCTCGCTCGGGCATGCCGTGGGGGCAGCCGAAGTTCAGCTCAATACCGTCGCAACCGGTGGCTTCTACCAACGGCAGGATGTTTTTCCAGGATTCCTCAACGCACGGCACCATCAGCGACACGATCAGCGCGCGGTCGGGCCAGTCCTTTTTCACCTGGGTGATTTCCCGCAGGTTGATCTCCAGGGAGCGGTCAGTGATCAGCTCGATGTTATTGATGCCCAGCACTTCACGGTTGGCGCCGTAGTGCGCCGAGTAACGTGACGACACGTTGACCGCCGCCGGGTCTTCGCCCAGGGTTTTCCACACCACGCCGCCCCAGCCGGCTTCAAAGGCACGGACCACGTTGTAGGCCTTGTCGGTGGGCGGCGCGGAGGCCAGCCAGAACGGGTTGGGGGCTTTGATACCGGCGAACACAATCGAGAGATCGGCCATTACGCAGCCTCCACATTCAGCATGAGTTGGGCGTGCATGGCTTCAGCGGCCAGCTTGCCGTGTTGCACTGCCTGCACGGTGAGGTCCTGGCCGAGGCTGACGCAATCGCCGCCGGCGTATACACCGGGAATGCTGGTGCGCAGTTGTTCATCGACGAAGATTCTTTCACCGACACGCTGCAGTTGCTGGGCCAGCGGATCGTGCAGGGCCTCGCTGTCAAACCCTTGGCCGATGGCCTTGAAGATTGCATCGGCGGCCAGTTCGAAGGTTTCGCCGGTAGGGTGCAGGCGGCCGTTTTCCAGGCGCGTGCGCTGGAAGCGCATGCCGCGCACGTGGCCCTGCTCATCCAGCAGCACTTCTTCAGGCTGGGCCCAGGTCAGCAGGCGGACCTGGTTGGCTTTGGCGATGTCCTGTTCGTGGTGGGTGGCGCCCATATCTGCCAACCCTCGACGGTAGACGAGGTTCACATCACGAGCACCGAGGCGGGCCATTTGCACGGCCATGTCGATGGCGGTGTTGCCGGCACCGAGCACAATGCAGCGGTCGGCCAGGGGCAGTTGGGTCAGGTCGTCGGCTTGGCGCAGCTCGCGGATGTAGTCGGTGGCGGCAAGCAGGCCGGGCGCGTCCTCGTGGGCTAAACCGAGCTGTTTACTGGCGGCCAGCCCGAGGCCGAGGAAGACTGAGTCGAATTGCTGGTGCAGGTCGCTCAAGGTCAGGTTGTCGCCCAAGCGCTGGCCGTGGCGGATCTCGATGCCGCCGATCTGCAGGAGGAAATCCAGTTCCTTCTGCGCAAAGTCATCCACCAGTTTGTACTTGGCGATCCCGTATTCATTCAGGCCACCGGCTTTTTCCCGGGCTTCGAAGATCACCACGTCATGGCCGTGCAAGGCGCTGCGATGGGCGCAGGCCAAGCCTGCCGGCCCGGCGCCGACCACGGCGATGCGTTTGCCGGTCGGCGCGGCGCGGTGGAAGGGGTGTTCGCTGAAGTGTGCGTTGTCGATTGCATAACGTTGCAGCAAGCCGATCAGCACCGGGGCGCATTCTTCGGCGTTGTTACGCACGCAAGCCTGCTGGCAGAGGATCTCGGTGGGACACACCCGAGCGCAACTGCCGCCAAGGATATTGGCCGAGAGGATCTTCTGCGCGGCGCCTTGCACGTTTTCGGTGTGGATATTGCGGATGAACGACGGAATGTCGATTTCGCTGGGGCATGCGTTCACGCACGGTGCGTCGTAGCAATACAGGCAGCGCGAGGCTTCCAGTTGGGCCTGGCGGGCGTTGAGTGGTGGCGCCAGGTCGGTGAAATGGCTGGCGAGCGTGGGTCCATCCTCAGCGGGATGGGGGAGGTGGGTCAGGGTCTGGATCACGGTGTTGGCCTCACGGTAGTTGAGGTACTGCCTCTGATGGGCATTGGTTTTTTGTTGTCTGTGCTGGCCTCTTCGCAGGCAAGCCAGCTCCCACATTTGGTCGGGTTCACACAGTTCAAATGTGGGAGTCGGGCTTGCCTGCGATAGGCCGAAGGCCGCTTTCAGCGTTTCACAGCAGTGGGCTTGGAATACGCCGCCCGCTTGCTCAACTGCTCAAACACCGCCGGATACGCCGGCCGCTCCACATACCGCCCGGCACCGCGTTCGGCGCGCAGGTCGCCATCGGCCCAGACCAGCTTGCCCTGGCTGATGGTATGGCTCGGCACGCCGCGCACGGTCTTGCCTTCGAAGATGTTGAAGTCGACTTTCTGATGATGAGTCTTGGCGGAAATGGTCCGTGTACCCTCGGGGTCCCACAGCACCAGATCCGCATCGGCGCCCACGCGGATCGCGCCTTTGCGCGGATAAAGGTTGAAGATCTTCGCGGTATTGGTGGAGGTCAGCGCAACGAACTCCTGCATCGACAGGCGCCCGGTGTTGACCCCCTCATCCCACAGCAGCGCCATGCGGTCTTCGATACCGGCAGTGCCATTGGGGATCTTGCTGAAGTCGTCACGGCCAGCGGCTTTTTGCTCGGCGCAGAAGCAGCAGTGGTCGGTCGCGGTGGTGTGCAGGTTGCCGGACTGCAAACCATGCCACAGCGCTTCCTGATGCCCGCGCGGGCGGAAGGGTGGGCTCATCACGTAGCCGGCGGCGGTCTGCCAGTCAGGGTGCTGGTAGACGCTGTCGTCCAGCAGCAGGTGGCCGGCGAGCACTTCGCCATACACCGGTTGGCCTTTGCTGCGGGCGTAGGTGATTTCATCCAGCGCTTCCTTGGTGGACACGTGCACCAGGTACAACGGCGTGCCGATGGTTTCGGCGATGCGAATGGCGCGGCTGGCCGCTTCGCCTTCTACCTGGGACGGGCGCGACAGCGGGTGCGCTTCCGGGCCGGTGATGCCCTGGGCCATCAGCTTGCGTTGCAGGTGATACACCAACTCGCCGTTCTCAGCATGCACCGTGGGCACCGCGCCCAGTTCCAGGCAGCGTTCGAAGCTGGCGACCAGAGTGTCATCTGCCGCCATGATCGCGTTCTTGTAGGCCATGAAGTGCTTGAAGCTGTTGATGCCGTGGTGGCTGACCAGTTCGGCCATTTCCTCGCGCACCTGCTCGCTCCACCAGGTGATCGCCACGTGGAAACCGTAGTCGGAGGCGGATTTTTCCGCCCAGCCGCGCCACTGGTGAAACGCTTCCATCAAGGGTTGCTGTGGGTTGGGAATCACAAAGTCGATGATCGACGTGGTGCCCCCCGCCAGGCCTGCCGCCGTGCCACTGAAAAAGTCTTCACTGGCCACGGTCCCCATGAAGGGCAATTGCATATGGGTATGGGGGTCGATGCCGCCGGGCATCAAGAATTGGCCGCTGCCGTCGAGTGTTTGAGTGCCTGCGGGAATCTCCAGATTCGTGCCAATGGCCCGAATGAGACCGCCTGCGCATAAAACATCGGCGCGGTAACTTTCATCATGGGTAATAACGGTGGCGCCACGGATCAACAGCGACATGTCGAGTTCCTCACAGGCTTGACCGGCTTGTGCCAGTTCTAAGTGTTGTAATGCTGCTTACCGATGGCGGGGTGATTCCTGTCATCGGTGACAGGAATAGAAACTAGCCCGAGTTTTTCGATTGGGCAAGAAGATTTTTTATAAGTATATATCCATATTAAGTTATTGATTTATATGTATAAAAAACATAAATCACCAAAATGTAGCGCTCGCTCACCATTTTGACGCACTTGACAGGTTCTTAAATTGAGCAACATTTCTTATTGCAAATCAGACGCTTGAGATATGCCTCTTGACGGGGGTGGGAAATAAAAATAATTGTGTTGCACCAGATTGAGTCCTGAAGGTTCGGACAACTTTCGCATTGTTTAGCCTGAGCAGTGCGGCAAGTACCGAGGGATAAGTCGGAAAGCTGATAAACATCAGCACGTTATATAAGCGGTGCGGGTTCAAGGTGGGTTGTCGGCACGGATATTGAGTGCAGTGGCGGCTGGCCGGACCCGTGATGTCATGTTGTTTACGAGGTACTCCGGCCATCCAGCGCACAGCGCTGGATGAGCAAAAATAATTCGAAAAAACCGTGGAGCGGCCATGCAACAGAACAGATCGCAAGTCATTGAACGCAACGGCCTGTACGAGCTAGACGCCGGCCCCGACGTCCTCGACAGCCCTCGCTACAACCACGACATGGCACCGACCAAGGTGCACGAACGCACTTGGAACAAGTGGCACATCACTGCGTTGTGGGTCGGCATGTCGATCTGCGTGCCCACCTATACGCTGGGTGGGGTGCTTACCGCGTATTTCGGGTTGTCGGTGGGTGAAGCGCTGATGGCGATCCTGCTGGCCAATATCGTGGTGCTGATCCCGTTGACCCTCAACGCCTTCCCTGGCACCAAGTACGGCATACCGTTTCCGGTGTTGTTGCGCTCATCGTTCGGCATCCTCGGTTCGAATGTGCCGTGCCTGATCCGGGCGCTGGTGGCGTGCGGCTGGTTTGGTATCCAGACGATGTTTGGCGGGCTGGCGATTCACCTGTTCCTGGGCTCGATTTTCGAGGGCTGGAAGTCCCTTGGCGGGTCCGGTGAAGTGATCGGTTTCATGGTTTTCTGGACGTTGAATCTATGGGTGGTACTGCGCGGCGCCGAGTCGATCAAACGCCTGGAAACCCTGTCGGCACCGCTGCTGGTGGCAGTGGGGATTGGTTTGCTGGTGTGGGCGATGCCTAATGTGTCGATCAGCGAGTTGATGGCGATCCCACCCAAGCGCCCCGAAGGGGCGAGCCTCACCGGTTACTTCATGGCCGGCCTCACGGCGATGGTGGGTTTCTGGGCGACGTTGTCGCTGAATATTCCGGACTTCAGCCGCTACGCCAAAAGCCAGAAGGACCAGATCCTCGGGCAGATTTTCGGCCTGCCGCTGACCATGTTCCTGTTCGCCTCCCTTGGCGTGATCATGACCGCCGCGTCGGTAAAACTGGTGGGTGTGAGCGTGTCCGACCCGGTGACCCTGATCGGCCATATCCAGAGCCCGGTGTGGGTCGCCGTGGCGATGGCGCTGATCATCGTCGCGACCTTGTCCACCAACACCGCCGCGAACATTGTTTCACCCACCAATGACTTTCAGAACATCGCGCCCAAGCTGATCAACCGCACCACCGCCGTGATGCTCACCGGTCTGGTCGGGTTGGCGTTGATGGGGCATGAACTGCTGAAGAAGCTCGGGTTGATCGTTTCCGATGTGAGCCTGGAAACCGTCTATTCCAATTGGTTGCTGGGTTATTCAAGCCTGCTGGGACCGATCGCCGGGATCATGGTGGTGGACTACTTCATCACGCGAAAACAACAGCTCGATCTCGCAGGGCTGTACCGCGACGACGTGTACCCGGCGTGGAACTGGAGCGGATTTATCGCGTTTGGCGTGCCGGTGGTGCTGACCCTGCTGTCGCTGGGCAGCGATGCATTCAGCTGGTTCTACAGCTACGGCTGGTTTACCGGATCGGCGCTGGGTGGCGTGTTGTATTACGGGCTGAATGCGAAGCGTGGTGTCAGCCCGGCCGCAGTGAAAACACCGCTGTAAATAAGTTGAAATGCAATCCAAATGTGGGAGCGGGCTTGCTCGCGAATGCGGTGTGTCAATCACCGCATTTATCAACTGACAGACTGCATTCGCGAGCAAGCCCGCTCCCACATTTTTGACCGCATTCCAATCATAAGAAATATTGCCTGAGGAGATCCCCATGAACGCTGCCCTCGACGTACTGCAATCCACCCATCAGCACATCAACCGCGACCGCCTGTGGCAGTCGTTGATGGACCTGGCCAGACTCGGCGCCACCCCCAAGGGCGGTGTGTGTCGCCTGGCGCTCACCGACCTTGATCGCAAGGCCCGCGACCTGTTTGTGCAGTGGTGCGAAGAGGCGGGTTGCACCGTGACCGTCGACGGCATCGGCAACATCTTCGCCCGTCGCCCGGGACGCAACCCCAACCTGCCGCCAGTGATGACTGGCAGCCATATCGACACCCAGCCCACCGGCGGTAAGTTCGACGGTTGCTTCGGTGTGCTGGCGGGTGTGGAGGTGCTGCGTACGCTCAATGACCTCAACGTTGAGACCGAGGCGCCATTGGAAGTGGTGGTGTGGACCAACGAAGAGGGTTCGCGCTTTCCGCCCTGCATGATGGGCTCGGGGGTGTTTGCCGAGAAATTCACCCTGGCGGACACCCTGGCCAAGGTGGACGTGGACGGCGTCAGCGTGGGCGACGCGCTGAACGCGATTGGCTATGCGGGTTCGCGGCCGGTCAGTGGGCACAAGGTAGGCGCCTATTTCGAGGCGCATATCGAACAGGGGCCGATTCTTGAAGACGAGAAAAAGACCATTGGCGTGGTGCTGGGCGCCCTTGGGCAAAAGTGGTTTGACCTGAAACTGCGCGGGGTCGAAGCGCACGCGGGACCGACACCGATGCACCTGCGCAAGGATGCCCTGGTGGGCGCGGCGGCGGTGGTGGCGGCGGTCAATGCGGCGGCGCTTGGGCATCAACCGCATGCGTGCGGCACCGTTGGCTGCCTGCAGGCTTACCCCGGTTCGCGCAACGTCATTCCGGGGGAAGTGCGCATGACCCTGGACTTCCGTCACCTGGAGCCGGCGCGGCTGGACTCGATGATTGCCGAAGTACGCAAGGTGATCGATGAAACGTGCGCCAAGCACGGTTTGAGTTTCGAGATGGAACCTACGGCAGATTTTCCACCACTGTATTTCGACAAGGGCTGCGTGGACGCTGTGCGTGATGCCGCGAATGGGCTGGGGTTGTCGAACATGGACATCGTCAGCGGGGCAGGGCATGACGCGATCTTTGTTGCCGAACTGGGCCCGGCGGGGATGATTTTTGTGCCCTGTGAAGGCGGCATCAGCCATAACGAAATCGAAAACGCCGCGCCGGATGACTTGGCGGCGGGGTGTGCGGTGCTGCTAAGGGCGATGGTGGCCGCGTCGGCGGCCATCGCCAGCGGCAAACTGGCGGCCTGAATGGCGTCCGCTCAGGCCAATTCGGTGGCGGTGTTTTTCACCACCGCCAACTCCGGATGCGCCACCAATTTATCAATGTGCAACTCGTCATTGTTCAACCAGGTCTCGGTCAGCACCCGGTAGTGCTCCATGTCCCGGCAGCGCATGCGTAGGCTGTAGTCAAACGGGCCGCTGATCAGCTGGCACTCGAACACCTGCGGGCAGGCCTTCACACACGCTTCGAAGGCTTTTTGCGCCGAACGCCCGCTCTGGTTGGACAAGGCCACCAACACCAGCAACGACAGGCCTGGTGAGACCATCTGCACATCAATGATCGCCCCATACCCACGGATCACCCCGCGTCGCTCCAGCTTGCGCACCCGCTCCAGGCAGGGCCGAGGCGTGAGGTGCACCAGCGACGAGAGCTTTTCGTAGGTGATACGCCCCTGGTGCCGCAGCACTTCGATGATGGCTTCATCGATGCGGTCCAGCGCGGGGGAAGAATGGGGTCCGTTGGCCTTGGTATCCATGGGGTTCACTTCAAACGGTTGAGAAAAAATGGCGGCAAACGTCTCGCGTTTGCCGGACCCGTCACATGGTACGGCCTTCCTCCGTCAACGTCTGTATGCGGTTGAGGGCTTGCAACACGCCTCAGGCGCGCTTTTTCTGTTGCACGCGTGGTTGCTGCGCCAGGCGTGCGAACAGGTCTTTCGGGTCGGCCAGGTCCGGCACCAGCTCCAGGTCGCTGCCCACGTCCAGCGCCTTGGCCACGTCCAGCACGTAGCGCAGGGCCGAGTAATCTTCGATGGCAAACCCCACCGAATCGAACAGGGTCACTTGGTGCGCATTTTCGCGGCCGGGCTGCTGGCCGTTGATCACTTGCCAGAGTTCGGTCACCGGCGAATTGTCCGGCATGTGCTGGATTTCACCTTCGATGCGGCTTTGCGGTTCGTACTCGACGATCACCCGGGCGCGCTCGACGATACGTCGGTCCAGCTCGGTCTTGCCAGGGCAGTCGCCACCGACCGCGTTAAGGTGCATGCCGGGTTCGATCATGTCATCGGTGAGGATAGTGGCATAGGCCTTGTCGGCGGTGACGGTGGTGACGATGTCCGCACCTTTCACGGCTTCGGCCACGCTGCCGGCCAGGATCACCTTGATCGCCGGGAACGCCTTGAGGTTGGCCGCCAGTTTGGCGGTGGCCTTGGCATCGATATCGAACAGGCGGATCTCATTGATGCCAAGCATGGCATGGAAGGCCAGGGCCTGGAATTCGCTCTGCGAGCCGTTGCCGATCAGCGCCATGCTGCGGCTGTTGTCGCGGGCCAGGTAGCGGGCGACCAGGGCCGAGGTGGCGGCAGTGCGAATCGCGGTAGTCAGGGTCATTTCCGCCAGCAGCACCGGTTTGCCCGTGTCGACATCGCCCAGCGCGCCGAAAGCCATCACGGTGAGCATGCCGGCCAGGGTGTTCTTAGGATGGCCATTGACGTACTTGAAGGCATACAGCGACGCGTCGGATACCGGCATCAGTTCGATCACGCCATCCGGCGAGTGGTTGGCCAGGCGCGCGCATTTTTCGAAGTCCTGCCAGCGCAGGTAGTCGGCGCGGATGTACTCGGCCATCTCGGTGATGCAGGTGGACAGGCTTTTTTGCGAGACCAGGTAGCAGAGATCGTTGACGTCGATGTAGCGGGTCATGTGAGACTCCTTGTTATTCGAGGGGGCATTCAGCGTTTTCTGCTGCGCGTGAGGCGGCACCGCAGGCAAGTACGTCGGGTTATTGTGTGGGTTATCGGCGGATTATCCCGGCTGAAACGCAGGGATGGCTCAGCCGGGAAAGCTGAAAAGGACAGTAGCGCAGCCGAATCGGCTGTTTAGTCTGAAATGCACTAAAAATGTGGGAGCTGGCTCGCCTGCGATGGCGCTGGGTCAGTGCCGCAGATGTCGACTGACGGACCGCCATCGCAGGCAAGCCAGCTCTCACATTGGTATGGTAGTGGTTGTTATAGCTGTGTCAGTCAGGAGGAATCATGTCGACCGCCGTACGTCTTGCCCAACCCGCCGATGCCGAGGGGATCAGCCAGGTCATCCTGGCGGCTTTGCACAGCAGCAATGCACGGGATTACCCGGCGGATGTGATTGCGCGGGTTGCGACCCATTTTACCCCGGAGGCCGTGCTGGCGCTGCTCACGCGCCGGGTGGTGCTGGTGGCGATCAAGGATCAGGTGATCGTTGCCACGGCGGCCCTGGACGCCAATGTAGTGCGCTCGGTGTTCGTCAATCCGGCGCTGCAAGGGCAGGGCATTGGCCGGCTGTTGATGATCGAGATCGAACTGCGCGCCCGTGAGGCCGGGGTGACGGTACTGAGTGTGCCGTCATCGCTGACCGCCGAGCCGTTCTATACCAAACTGGGGTTTCACACCGTGCGCGATGTTTACCATGGCAACGAGCGCACGTTGGTGATGGACAAGGCGCTGCTGTCCCGGCATCCCATCGGCCCGTATCGCGACCGTCAGCATCGGGCGCAGGTGGTTGCGTTATGGCAGGAGGCTTTTGGTTACGAGACGGCGCATAACGTGCCAAGCCTGGCGATCGATAAAAAGCTGGCGGTCAACGATGGGCTGTTTTTCGTCGCGACGGATAAAAAGGCCGTGATCGGTACTGTGCTTGCCTGGTATGACGGGCATCGTGGGTGGCTGTATTCGGTGGCGGTGCACGCGGATTATCGGCGGCATGGCCTGGGTTCCTCGCTGGTGAGGCATGCGGAACAGGCGTTGACTGCCTTGGGTTGTATGAAGATCAACCTGCAGATCATCGGGGGGAATGATGCGGTTGTGGGGTTTTATGAGGCGCTGGGGTATGGGGTGGAGCCGAGGATAAGTATGGGGAAGAAGCTTTTGGGGAATATTCCGGCTCAATCCTGAGAACACCGGAAACAAATGTAGGAGCTGGCTTGCCTGCGATAGCGGTGTGTCAGTCAATATTGACAGTGACTGATCTACTGCTATCGCAGGCAAGCCAGCTCCCACAGGGTTTTGTGGTGTAGCGGGTGTAGCGGGTGTTCTGGTTAGACCTTGACGATCCAGCCTGCTGGGGCTTCGACTTCGCCGGTCTGTACGCCGGTCAGCTCTTTGTAGAGCTTCTGGGTGATCGGGCCGACTTCGGTTTCGCTGTGGAACACGTGCAGCTTGCCGTTGTACTGGATGCCGCCGATTGGCGAGATGACCGCAGCAGTACCGCAGGCGCCGGCTTCCTTGAACTGGTCCAGCTTATCGATGAGCACTTCGCCCTCGACCACTTTCAGGCCCAGGCGGGTCTGGGCCAGTTCGATCAGCGACAGGCGGGTGATGCCTGGCAGCACCGAAGGCGACTTCGGCGTGATGAACTGGTTGTCGTGGGTGATCCCGAAGAAGTTGGCCGAGCCGACTTCTTCGATTTTCGAGTGAGTCATCGGGTCCAGGTAGATCGCATCGGCGAAACCGGCTTTTTTCGCTTCCGAACCTGGCATCAGGCTGGCGGCGTAGTTGCCACCGACCTTGGCGGCACCGGTGCCTTGTGGCGCGGCGCGGTCGAAGGTGGAGATCTGGAAGTTGTGTGGCACCAGGCCACCTTTGAAGTAGGCGCCGACCGGGATCGCGAATACCGAGAAGATGAACTCCGGTGCGGTACGTACGCCGATGTTTTCACCGGTGCCGATCACGAATGGGCGCAGGTACAGCGCGCCGCCACTGCCGTACGGCGGGATGAACCGCTCGTTGGCCTTGACCACTTGTTTGCAGGCGTCGATGAACACGTCGGTCGGCACATGCGGCATCAGCAGACGGGCGCAGCTGCGCTGCATCCGGGCGGCGTTCTGGTCCGGGCGGAACAAGTTGATCGAGCCGTCCTTGCAGCGGTAGGCCTTGAGGCCTTCGAAGCATTGCTGACCGTAGTGCAGGGCGGTGGAGCCCTCGCTGATGTGCAGCACGTTGTCGTCGGTCAGGGTGCCTTCTTGCCATTCGCCGTTTTTCCAGACCTGGAGAAACCGCTTGTCGGTCTTGATGTAGTCAAAACCCAGCTTGTCCCAATTGATGCTTTCGTTACCCATGACACCCTCTATCTCTGGTCAACCGCCTGGTCAGAAGCAGGCTTGTCGGTTTTTTACTGGATGGGCGCAACAATACTTCATTCTTGGCCGGTGTGGGAGCAGGTGGGTGGGCCATTCAGCCTGTGTATTGGCTGATCCGCCGCTATCGCAGGCAAGCCAGCTCCCACATTTGGATTGCATTCTCCTGTGGGAGCTGGCTTGCCTGCAATCGCCTCGCTGCGGTTTTACAGGTGTAGCGCGTGGCCCAGGGCCCTTAAGGCGGCTTCCTGCACGGCCTCGCCGAGGGTCGGGTGGGCGTGGATGGTGCCGGCAACGTCTTCCAGGCGTGCGCCCATTTCCAGGCTCAGGCCGAACGCGGTGGACAGTTCCGAGACGCCAACGCCAACCGCTTGCCAGCCGACGATCAGATGATTGTCACGGCGTGCAACGACGCGCACGAAGCCGGTTTTCGACTCCAGGGTCATGGCCCGGCCATTGGCGGCGAACGGGAAGCTCGACACGATGCAGTCCAGGCCGGCAGCCGTGGCCTCGTCTGGGGTCTTGCCGACCACTACCAGCTCCGGGTCGGTAAAGCACACCGCCGGGATCGCGGCCGGGTTGAATTCGCGGGATTGACCGCTGATCAGTTCGGCCACCATTTCGCCCTGAGCCATGGCGCGGTGCGCAAGCATCGGTTCGCCGCTCAGGTCGCCGATGGCCCATACGTTGCGCATGCTGGTCTGGCAGTGGTTGTCGATCTTGATCGCCGCACCGTTCATGTCCAGGTTCAGCGCTTCGAGGTTCCAGCCTTGGGTATTGGGTTTGCGGCCTACGGCGACCAGCACCTGGTCCGTTTCCAGCGACAACGTGTCGCCATTCGGATCGCGCACTTGCAGGCAGTTGTCCGCAAAACCGGTGACGCTGTGCTTGAGGTACAGTTTTACCCCCAGTTGCTTGAGGGATTCATTCACAGGTTGGGTCAGTTCGGCGTCATAGGCTGGCAGGATGCGGTCCTGGGCCTCGACCACACTGACCTCGGCGCCGAGCTTGCGGTAGGCAATGCCCAGCTCCAGCCCGATATAACCCCCACCTACCACGATCAGTCGCTTGGGCACGCGTGTTGGCGCCAGGGCTTCGGTGGAGGAGATGATCGGCCCGCCAATCGGCAGCATCGGCAAGTTGACGCTTTTCGAACCGGTGGCCAGCAATAGATGTTCGCACTGAATGCGTTGGTCGCCGACGTCGACGGTCTTGCCGTCCACCACCTTGGCCCAGCCGTGGATCACTTGCACCTTGTGTTTCTTCAATAGCGCAGCGACGCCCGTGGTCAGGCGGTCGACGATGCCGTCTTTCCATTCCACGCTTTTGCGGATGTCCAGGGTCGGCACATCCACTTCAATGCCCAGTTTCGAGCTCTGGCTGTGGTGGATGGTTTGCTGGAATTGCTCGGCCACGTGGATCAAGGCCTTGGACGGAATGCAGCCGATATTCAGGCAGGTGCCGCCGAGCGCCTGGCCTTCCACCAGGATGGTCTGGATGCCCAGTTGGCCGGCGCGAATCGCTGCCACATAACCGCCAGGGCCGCCGCCGACAATCAGCAGCGTGGTATTCAAGGTCTGAGACATGCCTTACTCCAGAAACAGGCTGGCGGGTTGTTCGAGCAGGCCACGAATGGCCTGGATGAATTGCGCCGCGTCCATGCCATCGACCACGCGGTGATCGAAGGAGCTGGAGAGGTTCATCATCTTGCGCACCACGATCTGGCCCTTGATCACCATTGGCCGTTCGACGATGCGATTGACGCCAACGATGGCCACTTCTGGCAGGTTCAAGACCGGCGTGCTGACGATGCCGCCGAGTGCACCCAGGCTGGTCAACGTGATGGTGGAACCTGACAGCTCATCGCGGCTGGCCTTCCCATTGCGCGCGGCGGTGGCCAGGCGTGCGATTTCCTCGGCATTGCCCCACAGGCTGCGGGCTTCGGCGTGACGTACCACCGGCACCATCAAGCCGACGTCGCTCTGGGTGGCGACGCCCACATGCACCGCGCCGAGACGGGTGATGACCTGGGCTTCGTCGTCGTAGCGCGCATTGATCTGTGGGAAGTCACGCAGGGCCACAACCATGGCGCGCACGATGAACGGCAGCAACGTCAGCTTGCCGCGCGTGGCGCCGTGTTTTTCGTTGAGGTGCACACGCAGCTCTTCGAGGGCGGTGACGTCGATCTCTTCCACATAGCTGAAATGCGCGGCGCGCCGGGTGGCGTCCTGCATGCGCTGGGCGATCTTGCGGCGCATGCCGATCACCGGGATCTGTTCCTCGGTGTTGCGTTCGGCGTAGGGGTTGGCTGCGTTTTTATTTTGCGTCGGACCCTGGAGCAAGTAAGCGTCCACATCTTCGTGCAGAATCCGGCCCGCCGGGCCCGAGCCCTGGACCAGGCGCAGCTGAATCCCGGCGTCCAATGCGTGTTTGCGCACAGCCGGGGAGGCCAGCGGGCGGTCGTCGGCTTCACGGGCAACAGGCGCCGGGGCCGCGATCACCGGTACAGGTTTGCTCTCAACCGCCGCCGGCGCAGGCTTGGCCTCCACCACAGGGGCGGCCTTCGGCGCTTCCTTCGCGGCGGGCGCTTCCTTGGCGTTGCCGGCACCTTCCACTTCAATACTGATCAAGATACTGCCTACGGCCATGACTTCGCCTGGCTCGCCGCCGAGGGAAATCACCTTGCCATGCACCGGCGAGGGGATATCCACCATCGCCTTGTCGGTCATGACATCCGCCAGCACCTGGTCTTCGACGACCATGTCGCCGACCTTCACGTGCCAAACCGACAATTCAACTTCTGCGATGCCTTCGCCAATGTCCGGCATCTTGATAACGTGAGTGCCCATTCAGACCTCCATGACCCGTTTCAACGCCGCGCCCACTCGGGACGGGCCTGGGAAATACGCCCACTCCTGCGCGTGCGGGTAGGGGGTGTCCCAACCGGTCACGCGTTCGATCGGCGCTTCCAGGTAGTGGAAGCAATGCTCCTGAACCAGCGCTACCAGCTCGGCGCCAAAGCCGCAGGTACGGGTGGCTTCGTGCACCACCACACAACGACCGGTCTTTTTCACCGACTTGACGATGGTTTCCAGGTCCAGTGGCCATAGGCTGCGCAGGTCGATGACTTCGGCGTCGATGCCGGTTTCTTCGGCGGCGACTTGCGACACATACACGGTGGTGCCGTAGGTCAGCACGGTGACGGCCGAGCCGGGACGCACGATGGCGGCCACGTCCAGCGGCACGGTGTAATAACCGTCCGGGACTTGCGCTTGCGGGTGTTTCGACCACGGGGTTACCGGGCGGTCGTGATGGCCATCGAACGGGCCGTTGTACAGGCGTTTTGGCTCAAGGAAGATCACCGGGTCATCGTTTTCGATGGAGGCGATCAGCAAACCCTTGGCGTCATACGGGTTGGACGGCATGACCGTGCGCAACCCACAGACTTGGGTGAACACCGCTTCGATACTTTGGCTGTGGGTCTGACCACCGTAGATACCGCCGCCACACGGCATGCGCATGGTCAACGGTGCGGTGAACTGGCCGGCCGAGCGATAACGCAGACGTGCGGCTTCGGAGATGATCTGGTCGGTGGCGGGGTAGACATAGTCGGCGAACTGGATCTCGGCGACCGGGCGCAGGCCGTAGGCACCCATGCCCACCGCCACGCCGATAATGCCGCTTTCGGAGATCGGCGCGTCAAACACGCGCGAGCTGCCGTATTTGGTCTGCAAGCCTTCGGTGCAACGGAATACGCCGCCGAAATAGCCCACGTCCTGACCGAAAACCACCACGTTGTTATCACGCTCAAGCATCACGTCCATGGCCGAGCGCAGCGCCTGGATCATGGTCATGGTAGTGGTGGTCATGGCGGTTTCCACTTCAATACTGTTGTTGTGATCGTTCATGTCAGATCCCCAACTCTTGACGCTGGCGCTTCAAGTGCTCCGGCATCTCTTTATAAACGTCTTCGAACATGGTCGCGGCGCTTGGAATCTGGCCGCCGGCGAGGGTGCCGTACTGTTCGGCTTCTTTCTGCGCCTTGACCACTTCGGCCTCAAGTTCGGCACTGATTACCGCGTGTTCCTCTTCGGACCACTGGCCAATGCGGATCAGGTGCTGCTTGAGGCGGGCAATCGGGTCGCCCAGGGGGAAGTGGCTCCAGTCATCGGCTGGACGGTATTTCGACGGATCATCAGAGGTGGAGTGCGGCCCCGCGCGGTAGGTGACCCACTCGATCAGCGTCGGCCCGAGGTTGCGGCGCGCACGCTCGGCGGCCCAGGCGGAAGCGGCGTACACCGCGATGAAGTCGTTACCGTCCACGCGCAGGGAGGCGATACCGCAACCCACGCCGCGTCCGGCGAACGTTGTGGCTTCACCGCCGGCAATGGCCTGGAAGGTGGAGATGGCCCACTGGTTATTCACCACGTTGAGAATCACCGGCGCGCGGTACACGTGGGCGAAGGTGAGGGCCGTGTGGAAGTCGGACTCGGCGGTGGCACCGTCGCCGATCCAGGCGGAGGCGATCTTGGTATCGCCCTTGATCGCCGAGGCCATGCCCCAGCCCACGCCTTGGACGAATTGGGTGGCGAGGTTGCCGGAAATGGTGAAGAAACCGGCGTCTTTTACCGAATACATGATCGGCAACTGGCGACCCTTGAGCGGGTCACGCTCGTTGGACAGCAGTTGGCAGATCAGGTCCAACAGTGGCACGTCGCGGGCCATCAGGATGCTTTGCTGGCGGTAGGTGGGGAAGCACATGTCGTCGATGTTCAAGGCCAGGGCCTGGGCGCTGCCGATGGCTTCTTCGCCAAGGCTTTGCATGTAGAACGACATTTTTTTCTGACGCTGGGCGACCACCATGCGGTTGTCGAAGATCCGCGTCTTGAGCATGGCGCGCATGCCTTTGCGCAAGATCTCGACGGGGACACCTTCGGCCCACGGGCCCAGGGCCTGGCCCTGGTCGTCGAGCACGCGGATCAGGCCTTTGGCGAGGTCGGCGGTGTCGGCAGGTTCTACGTCGATGGCGGGTTTGCGCACCAGGCCCGCGTCGGTCAGGCGCAGGTAGGTAAAGTCGGTCTTGCAGCCTGGGCGGCCCGAGGGTTCAGGGACGTGCAGGCGCAGTGGTTCATACTGCTGGGTCATGGCTTTCTACGCTCTATCTTGTGAATTTCTTGTAGTGGGCGCGCTAGCTGACAGTCAGTCTCCGGATAGGAGAAATCTTGTCCTACAACAATCATAGGCGGGGCGTAGAAGAATATTTATCTGTGTTTCATTGCGCTCGGGATCATTTGCGGATAAAAAAACTGCATAACCATAATAAACAGGTGATTTTGTCTCATGCGCAAACTGGACCGTACTGATATCGGCATTCTCAACGCCTTGCAGGAGAACGCCCGCATCACCAACGCCGACCTGGCCCGCTCGGTCAACCTGTCGCCCACGCCGTGTTTCAACCGGGTGAAGGCGATGGAGGAATTGGGCTTGATTCGCGAGCAGGTGACCTTGCTGGACGCCGACCTGCTGGGGCTGCACGTCAACGTGTTCATCCACGTCAGCCTGGAAAAACAGAATGAGCTGGCGTTGCAACAGTTCGAAGGCGCAATCGCCGACCGCCCTGAAGTGATGGAGTGCTACCTGATGGCCGGCGACCCGGACTACCTGATTCGCGTGCTGGTACCGACGATCCAGTCACTGGAACGCTTCATGATGGACTTCCTGACCAAAGTGCCAGGCGTCGCCAACATCCGCTCCAGCTTTGCCCTCAAGCAAGTGCGTTACAAAACCGCACTGCCGCTACCCGCCAACGGCATCAACCTGGGTTCCTGAACACCACCGATCTCACTGACCAAACACAGTCCAAAATGTGGGAGCTGGCTTGCCTGCGAAAGCGGTGTGTCAGTAGCAAGTGAGCCAACTGGCCCACCGCTATCGCAGGCAAACCAGCTCCCACAGGGTTAAACATTTCAAAGTTGATTGAGTGGGATCTTCAGGTAAGTCACCCCATTGCTCTCTGCCGGCGGCATATTCCCCGCTCGCACGTTCACCTGGATCGCCGGCAACAGCAACGTCGGCATCCCCAGCCCCGCATCGCGCGTTGTACGCATCTCTACAAATGCCGCCTCATCCACCCCGTCATGCACATGAATGTTACCCGCGCGCTGCTCAGCCACGGTTGTCAGGCATTTCGCCTCACGCCCCTCAGGCGGGTAGTCGTGGCATACGTACAATTCGGTCTCCAAAGGAAAGGCCAGCAACGTGCGCATCGACGCATACAGCTGCCGCGCATCCCCACCGGGAAAATCACACCGCGCCGTACCCACATCCGGCATGAACAACGTGTCACCCACCAGAATCATTCGATCGTCGATCAAATAGGCCATGTCCGCCGGCGTATGCCCAGGCACGTGCAGGGCCTGTGCCTTGATGTTGCCGATATAAAAGATTTCATCCGGCGCAAACAAGTGATCGAACTGCGAGCCGTCGGCACGAAACTCCGGTTCGAGGTTGAACAGGTTCTTGAACACGCCCTGCACTTTGCTGATGGACTGACCGATGGCGATCTTGCCGCCCAGCGTGCGGCGCAAGTACGGCGCGGCGGACAGGTGATCGGCATGGGCATGGGTTTCCAGCAGCCATTGCACCTGCAAGCGATGTTCACGCACATAGGCGATTACTTTGTCGGCCTGGCGTGTGTCGGTGCGCCCGGAGGCCGGGTCGTAATTGAGCACCGAGTCGACGATGGCACAGGGGCCATCATCCGCTTCATGTAGGACATAGGTGTAGGTCGACGATGCCTCATCCAGAAAGGCTTGAATCAACGCGGGCATGGCGGCGGTCCTTGGTAGCGGATTGCGGCTTACATTCGAGATGTTTTCCACATAGGCTTGCGAGCTTAAGGGAAAAAAACGGTCCGAGGCAAAGGATCGACCTGTAACGGGACGTGACGCCATACGGCAACGCCCCTTGTGTGCATTGACGATAAAAGGCGATAGACCATGACCGAACAACACTGGGGCCCAACCATCAGTGGCGATATCGTTGTCATCGGCGGCGGCTCGGCGGGCATCGGCCTGGTGGCCAGCTTGCTCAAGCGCGACTCCCAGCTGAATATCACGCTGATCGAACCGAGCGAATACCATTGCTACCAGCCTGCCTGGACGTTGGTCGGCGGCGGCGCATACGACGTCAAAAAGACCCGCCGGCCCCTGGCCGACGTACTGCCCAATGGCGTCACCTGGGTGCAAGCCGCCGTCACCGAACTGCTGCCGGACGAGCAAACCCTGGTCCTCGACAGCGGCCAGCGCGTCAGCTGGAACAACCTGATCGTCTGCCCCGGCCTGCGCCTGGCCTGGGAAAAAGTCGAAGGGCTGCAGGACACCCTCGGCCAGCATGGCGTGACGTCCAACTACAGCTACGAGCACGCGGCCTACACCTGGCAGCTGGTGCAGCAACTCAAGGGCGGCAAGGCGATCTTCACCCAGCCGGCCATGCCGATCAAATGCGCGGGTGCGCCGCAAAAGGCCATGTACCTGTCCTGCGATCACTGGCTAAAACAGGGCACTCTGAACAACATCGACGTGGAATTCAACTTGGCCGGTGCAGCACTGTTTGGCGTGGCGACCTTTGTGCCGCCGTTGATGAAGTACGTGGAAAAATACAACGCCCGCCTGGCGTTCAACGCCAACCTGGTGAAAGTCGACGGCCCGGCCCGCAAGGCCTGGTTCGAAGTGAAAGACGCCGAAGGCAGTGTCAGCGTTGAAGAAAAATCCTTCGACTTGCTGCACGTGGTCCCACCGCAGGTGTCCCCGGATTTCATCCGCCAAAGCCCATTGGCTGACGCTGCCGGCTGGTGCGAAGTGAACCCCCATAGCCTGCAACACTTGCGCTACCCGCACATCTTCGGCCTGGGTGATGTATGTGGCACCACCAACGCCAAGACCGCCGCCGCCGTGCGCAAGCAGATCGTGGTGGTCGCCGAGAATCTGCTGGCCCTGCGCAAGCAGGCGCCTCTGCCGCTCAAATACGACGGCTACGGCTCGTGCCCGTTGACGGTGGAGAAGGGCAAGGTGGTGCTGGCCGAGTTCGGCTACGGCGGCAAGTTGCTGCCGACCTTTCCCCTGGACCCGACCCAGGCCCGACGTTCGATGTGGTTCCTCAAGGCCACCTTGCTGCCGTGGTTCTACTGGAACGGCATGCTCAAGGGCCGCGAGTGGCTGACCCATTTGAGCAAGGTGGACTGAATGCTGCTGGCCAGTGTGTTGGGATTATTGATGGGCCTGGTCATGGGCCTGACGGGCGCGGGTGGCGGCATCCTTGGCGTGCCGGCGCTGGTGCTGGGCTTGGGCATGAGCATGACCCAGGCTGCGCCGGTGTCGCTGCTTGCCGTCGGCGCGGCGGCAGCAGTGGGGGCGATCGACGGTTTGCGCCATGGCTTGGTGCGCTACCGCGCCGCGTTGCTGATTGCCTTGCTCGGCGCGCTGTTTTCGCCAGTGGGGGTGTTTCTCGCCCACCAGTTGCCGGAAGCGGTGTTGATGGGCCTGTTCAGCGCGTTGATGGTGCTGGTGGCCTGGCGCATGTTGCAGCGCGAGAAGCGCGAGGCCGGGCCGAGTGACCATGGCACTGCGTCCTGGGGCCAGAAGAACTGCATGCTCAACCAGCAGACCGGGCGCTTCGCCTGGACCGCCAAATGCAGCGCGACCCTGGCCGCCCTCGGCGCTGTCACAGGGGCTGTATCGGGCTTGCTCGGCGTGGGCGGCGGCTTCCTCATCGTGCCGGCGTTCAAGCAACTGACCGATGTGCAGATGCGCGGGATTGTCGCCACCTCCCTGATGGTGATCAGCCTGCTCTCACTGGTCGGTGTGGCTGGCGCGTTTCATGCTGGAGTGCGTATCGAGCCTGTGGGCTGGGTATTTATCGGCGCAAGCATCGTCGGCATGTTGGCGGGTCGACGCCTGTGTTCGGTCATCCCTGCGCGCACCTTGCAGGTCGGGTTTGCCAGCCTGTGCGTACTGGTGGCCGCCGGGATGCTATTTAACGCCTTGCGCTGAACCTGTGATGAGGGAGCAGGCTCCCTCACACCGAGGATGCCGTCAGGCCTTTTCCAACTGAGCCAGCCGTTCTTCAAGCGCCGCGATCCGCGCTTCAAGTTCTTCAAGGCGGTCTACCGAAACCCCAGCCCCGCGCTCCACCGGACTGCCACGCGCCGCGAGTATCAATTCGATATCAGCCGGATCACCCAGCGCATGGGTGTAGCGATCTTCGCGCTGGCCCGCCTGACGCGGCACCAACACCGCCAGCCCTCGCGCAATCAGGCGCTCAAGCTGATGCACCACCTGTTCGGCATCTTCAAAATCATGCATGCGCCCGCTGCGGGTGAGCAGTTCATTGACGGTCTGCGGCCCGCGCAAAAACAGCAGCCCGGTCAGGATCACCTGGGCCGGCACCAGTTCCAGCGCCTTGTCCACGCGATGCTCCCAGCGGTCGGCGCGGCTGCCCATCACCAGGCGGGTAAAACCTTGGCCTTCCAGCGCGCGCAGGCTTTGGCCGACCTGGCCCTGGCTCAGGTTCATCACCGGCTCGCGGCTGGTCTTCTGGTTACAGGCCAGGACCAAGGCATTGAGGGTCAGGGGATAGGTTTCCGGGTTGGTCGCCTGTTTTTCGATCAGGCAGCCCAAGACGCGGATTTCCGTGCTGTTCAGGCGCGGCTCAGGGGGGTCGGTGTCGTGCTCGGCGGTCATCGCGCTTTCCCTATGCAGTGAACTGCCTAGCCTAATCCTGAAAAAATAAAAGACAAGCGACGGGCATGGCTATAATCGCCGCTGGTTCCAATCCTGCCATTACCGCGAGACAGCCATGACTATTTCCCTGTACGCCGCTTCCATCCCAGTCTTCAAGCAAATGCTCACCGCCCTGAGCGGCGTGTTGACCAAAGCCGAAGCCCACGCCACCGCCAAGAACATCGAGCCCAACGCCTTGCTGCAAGCGCGCCTGTTCCCGGACATGTTCCAGTTGGTACGCCAGGTGCAGATCGCCGTCGACTTCGCCAAGGGCGTTTCCGCGCGCCTGGCCGAGATTGAAGTGCCGAAATATGAAGATAACGAAGTCACCTTCGCCGACCTGCAAGCGCTGATCGCCAAGGTCCTGGCGTTTATCGACACCCTCAAGCCTGAGCAAATCGACGGCAAGGAAGGCATCGAGATCATCACTCGCCCAGGCACGCCTAAAGAGAAGCGCTTCAGCGGCCAGTCCTACCTGCTGACCTATGGCCTGCCGCAGTTCTTCTTCCACGTCACCACGGCTTACGCCTTGCTGCGTCACAACGGTGTGGAAGTGGGCAAGCGCGACTACATGGGCGCGTTCTAAACACCCATAAAAAAACCGGGGCGGTTCATTCAAGAATCGCCCCGGTTTTTTTATACGCGGCGTTTAAGCCGGTTGTTCTTCTTTGCCCAGGCATGCAGCTGCGGTGAACAGCACGTCAGTGGACGAATTGAGGGCTGTTTCCGCCGAATCCTGCAGCACGCCGATGATGAAGCCTACGGCCACTACCTGCATGGCGATTTCACTGGGAATGCCAAACAGGCTGCACGCCAGCGGGATCAACAGCAACGAACCGCCCGCGACGCCGGATGCGCCGCAGGCGCAGATGGCTGCAACCACGCTGAGCAGCACGGCGGTGGGCAGGTCGACGGCGATGCCCAAGGTGTGCACGGCGGCCAGGGTCAGCACGGTGATGGTGATCGCGGCACCGGCCATGTTGATGGTGGCACCGAGCGGGATCGACACCGAGTAGGTGTCTTCATGCAGGCCCAGGCGCTTGCTCAACGCCAGGTTGACCGGGATATTCGCTGCCGAGCTGCGGGTGAAGAACGCGGTGATGCCGCTTTCGCGCAGGCACAGCAGCACCAGCGGGTAAGGGTTGCGGCGCAGTTTCCAGAAGACGATGGCCGGGTTGATCACCAGCGCCACAAACAGCATGCAGCCGATCAGCACCACCAGCAGGTGGGCATAGCCGAGCAGGGCGCCGAAACCGGAAGTGGCCAGGGTCGAGGCCACCAGGCCAAAAATGCCCAGCGGCGCAAAGCGGATCACCACGCGTACGATCAGCGTGACGCCGTTGGACAAGTCATCCAGTACCGTGCGGGTGGTTTCGCCCGCATGGCGAATGGCAATGCCCATGCCGATGGCCCAGGCCAGGATGCCGATAAAGTTGGCATTCATCAGAGCGCTGATCGGGTTGTCCACCACGCTCAGCAACAAACTTTGCAACACCTCGCCGATACCACCAGGGGCACTGACCGTCGCATCGTGGGTAGCGAGCACCAGCGGCGAGGGGAACAGTGTGCTGGCGATCACGGCGACCACGGCGGCGGCAAACGTGCCCAGCAGGTACAGGAACAGAATCGGTTTGATATGGGTTTCCTGGCCATGCTTATGGTTGGCGATCGACGCCATCACCAGTACAAACACCAGGATCGGTGCCACAGCCTTGAGCGCCGCGACGAACACCTTGCCGATAAACCCGGTGGTTTTCGCCGCCTCGGGCAGCAGCAAGGCCAGCAGAATGCCCGCGATCAGGCCAATGACGATTTGCGTGACCAGGCTGACGCGCGCGAGTCGTTGCAGGAGGGAAGGGGCAGCAGTCATAAGCAGTTGTCTCTAGTTTTTTTAGTAGGGCGCAGCATTGCAAGCAGGAAGGGTATGGGAAGCAGGTGCGGAGTCTAACATGCTGTAGGAAATGTCCCTGCCGGTGCGGCATTCCGTCACCCGCGTTCTCAGGTTTTCGCCTGGCCGGACAGACTCTGTTAAGATTCTCGCCTCTCACGTTTCCTATCCTTCAGCGAGCCCTTCGGGTTGTCGTTGATGTCGTTGTTTCTGGAGTTTTCATGTTGTTTCCTATCCTGCTGCTGTCGGCTGCCGGCTTCACTGTGCTGACCACAGAATTCGTCATTGTCGGCCTGTTGCCGTCCATTGCCCGCGACCTGAATGTCAGCGTTTCCCAGGCCGGGCTGCTGGTGACGTTGTTTGCGTTCACCGTGGCGGCGTTCGGCCCGTTTCTGACGGCCTATTGCGCGCGTTTCCCACGCAAGCGGCTGTTTATCAGCATTCTGATCATGTTTGGCGTGGCCAATACCGTGGCGGCCCTGGCACCGAACATCTGGGTGATGGCGGTGGCGCGGTTGATTCCGGCGCTGGGCTTGCCGGTGTTCTGGGCCCTGGCCAGTGAAACGGCGGTGGACATCGTCGGCCCCGAGTTCGCTGGGCGCGCCATTGAGAAGATTGGTTTCGGTATCGTCTGCGCCACGGTATTCGGCATTCCGGTGGGCACGCTGATTTCCGACATGTTCGGCTGGCGCAGCGCGTTTGCCATTCTTGCGGTGGTGGCGGTGGCCAAGGCCTTGTTGCTGTTTATCTACCTGCCGGTGACAGCGCCGAAAAATGATCAAGTGACGTTGCGCTCGCAATTCAAGATCCTGCGCAACCCGCTGATGCAGGGCCATATCCTGCTGTCGATCCTGGTGTTCAGCGGCATGTTCACCGCTTACACCTACTTGGCAGACATCCTGGAGCGCCTCGCCGGGTTCGATGGCACGTTGGTGGGCTGGTGCTTGATGGGCTTTGGCGCGGTCGGTTTGATTGGCAATTCGTTGGGTGGGCGCGCAGTGGATCGCCATCCGTTGATCGCGTCCATGGTGTTCTGCGGCTTCATGATCGCCGGCATGGTCGCGCTGGTGCCGGCTATTCACTCCACCGTCGGCCTGGCGGCAGCGATGGCGGTGTGGGGCGTGACCCAGGCGGCGATGTTCCTGGTCAGCCATGTACGGCTGATGAAAGCCGCGCCCCATGCGCCTGCGTTTGCTGCGTCGTTGAATATTGCCGGGGCCAATCTGGGGATCGGGCTGGGGGCGCTGGTCGGCGGCCATGTGATCGACACACTCGGCCTGGGCAGCCTGGGTTTTGCGGCGTCCGGGTTTATCCTGGTGTCGATCCTGCTGGCATTGTGGCTGATGACCGCCAAGCAACCGGTCGCCTACAACGCCTGATCCGTCAGGACAGGGTGGTAAACAACTCCCGCCGAGCACCTTCGGTAATCGCTACGATGCCGGGGTGCTTGACCTTGCGTTCCACCGAGATCGCGTAGAAGGACTCGGTCACCGCGACGGTCTGGCCAATCAGTGCAACGCCGTACTGGCGCACCACCTCATCGGCGATCACGCTGGGGGCGATGAAGATCCCGCTGCCGGACTGGCCAAACGCCTGCATCAAGGCGCTGTCATCGAATTCACCGATGATCCGTGGTTGAATCTGTTGCTCGGCAAACCAGCGCTGCAAACGGCTGCGGACGACGGTTTCCGCACCCGGAATCAATAGTGGTGCGCCATGCAGGCAGTGTGGGAAGTCGCCGCCATATCTGTCAGCCAAGGCTTGGGTGGCGAAAAAACTGATGCCACATTCTCCCAGCTTCTGGCTGTAGCCTTTGATATCCAGGTGCGTCGGCATGGGGCTGTCGGAAATCACCAGGTCCAGGCGCTGGATCGCCAAGTCAGCCAGCAGGCGTTCAAGTTTGTCCTCGCGGCAGGTGATGCGGATCGGCTCGCTCAGCTCCATGGTCGGCGCGATCAGCCGGTAGACGATGGATTTGGGCACCACGTCCGCCACCCCGACGCGAAACTGGATCTGTTGTTCGTCGGGTTGTGCGCGCAGCATGGCTTCCAATTCATTACCGGTCTGGAACATCTGCTCGGCATACGGCAAAGCCTGGCGCCCGGCTTCAGTCAGCTCCAGCTGGCGACCGACGCGCTGAAACAACGCCACACCAAAGGTCTGCTCAAGCAGGCTGATCTGCCCGCTGATGGTCTGGGGCGTGAGGTTAAGCTGCTCACAGGCGCGCACGATGCTGCCAGTCTTGGCCACCACCCAGAAGTAGTGCAGTTGTCGGTAATTGAGCATGGCGGCCATCACTTCGTAAAAACCGAAGTATACTCGAGAAAAATACGAATTTTCCTGAACTGTTCTCCTGCATAGAATGCCTCGCTATCGCGGGGCCACTATTTGGACCCAATGGTTCTAACGAGGAATACGTCATGAAACTCAATTCCCTGGGCGCGGCATCGTTGCTTGCGCTTTCATTGGTAGTGATCAGCGGTTGCGATCAGGTCGAAAAAAGCGCCCAGCAAGTGTTGGGCAAGGCTACCGAGTCGGCCAAGCAAGCGATCGATGACACCCACAAAGCCGCCGAACAGGCATTGAGTGAAGCGACAAACGGCCTGATCACCCCGCAGAAGAAGGATGATCAGCAGGAGAAAGAGTCAGAATCGAACAGTAAAGAAGCCTAACTTCCCGCACTTAATTTCCCGCACAACGTCAGGACTGACCTATGGATTACCTGTTACAGCTGGCTGCCAGCCCCACCGCCTGGGTTGCCCTGGCCACCTTGATCGTCATGGAAATCGTGCTCGGCATCGATAACCTGATCTTTATCTCGATCCTCACCAACAAGCTGCCGGAGAAGCATCGGGCCAAGGCACGGCGCATTGGTATCAGCATGGCGTTGATATTGCGCCTGGGCCTGTTGAGCACCATCGCGTTTATCGTGCAACTGACCACGCCGGTATTCGAAGTACTCGGCCAGGGCTTCTCGTGGAAGGACATGATCCTGATCGCCGGTGGCCTGTTCCTGGTGTGGAAGGCGACCACCGAGATCCATCACAGCATGGACCCCGAGCCAGAAGAGAAGGCCAGCGTCGGCAATACGGTAGCCATCGGTTTCGCCGCGGCCATCGGGCAGATCCTGTTGCTTGACCTGGTGTTCTCCATCGACAGCATCATCACCGCCGTGGGCATGACCGAGCACTTGCCGATCATGATCATTGCCGTGGTGACCTCGGTGATCGTGATGCTGGTGGCGGCCGAGCCGTTGGCCAAGTTCATCAATGACAACCCGACCGTGGTGATGTTGGCCCTGGGCTTCCTGATCATGATCGGTATGACGTTGATCGCCGAAGGCTTCGGTGCCCATGTGCCTAAAGGCTACGTGTACGCGGCCATGGCGTTCTCGGCGGCAATCGAGTGCTTGAACATCGCCCGACGCAACCGCCACAAGCGCCTGCTCGCCGCGCGGCAATAACGGCTGACACGTAAAGGCCGGCTGTGCTCACAAGAGCCCAGCCGGCTTTTTGCTGTCTGTTAGAATCCGCGCACTTGATAGCGTGAGGTCCACCATGAACGAGCCGATTCGCCTTACCCAGTACAGCCACGGCGCAGGGTGTGGCTGCAAGATTTCGCCCCAGGTCCTGGAAGTGATCCTCGCCGGCAGCGGCGCACAGAACCTCGACCCCAACCTGTGGGTGGGCAACGCCTCCCGGGACGACGCAGCGGTGTACGCCATCGACGACGAGCGCGGCGTGGTCTCCACCACTGATTTTTTCATGCCGATTGTCGATGATCCTTTCGACTTCGGCCGCATCGCCGCCACCAATGCGATCAGCGACATCTATGCCATGGGCGGCGACCCATTGATGGCCATCGCGATCCTTGGCTGGCCGGTCAATGTACTGGCGCCGGAAGTTGCCCGGGAAGTGATCCGGGGTGGCCGTTCCGTGTGCGACGAAGCCGGCATTCCCCTGGCCGGCGGCCACTCCATCGATGCCCCGGAACCGATCTTCGGGCTGGCCGTGACCGGCATCGTGCAAAAGCGCCATATGAAGCGCAATGACACCGCCACCGCGGGTTGCCGGTTGTACCTGACCAAGCCCCTGGGCATCGGCATCCTCACCACCGCCGAAAAAAAGGGCAAGCTGCGCGAGGCGGACATCGGCCTGGCCCGCGACTGGATGTGCACCCTCAATAAGCCGGGTAGCCGTTTCGGTAAATTGGCGGGTGTCACCGCCATGACCGATGTCACCGGTTTCGGTCTTTTAGGTCATTTGGTGGAAATGGCTGACGGCAGTGGCGTGACTGCCCGTATCGAATACAACAAAGTCCCACGCCTGCCGGGGATCGAGGACTACCTCGACCAGGGCTGCATGCCCGGTGGCACCTTGCGCAACTTTGACAGCTATTCAAGCAAGCTCGGGCGCCTTCAGGAATTGCACAAGCGAGTGCTGTGCGACCCACAGACCAGTGGGGGGCTGTTGATCGCTGTGACCCCGCAAGGCGATGCCGAATTTCACACGGTAGCTGCCGAACTGGGCTTGAACCTTGAGCCGATCGGCGAATTGGTTGAGCGACAGACCCACGCGGTAGAGGTGTTCTGATGGCAATGGATATCACCGACTACCGCGACATCTTTCTGAGTGACCGGCCGATGATGGACACCCGCGCGCCGGTCGAATTCGCCAAGGGGGCATTCCCTGGCGTGATCAACCTGCCGTTGATGACCGACGACGAGCGCCAGCAGGTCGGCACCTGCTACAAGCAGCAGGGTCAGCAGGCGGCAATTGTGCTGGGCCACGCATTGGTGTCCGGGGCGATCAAGTCCGAACGCATCGAACAATGGGCACGGTTCGCCCTGGCCAATCCCGATGGGTACCTGTACTGCTTTCGTGGCGGGCTGCGCTCGCAGATCGTGCAGCAATGGCTGAAAACCGAAGCCGGTATCGAGTATCCGCGCGTCGGCGGCGGCTACAAGGCCATGCGTAGCTTTCTTTTGGAGACGGTCGAACAGGCCACCGCGCAGTGTGATTTCGTGCTGCTGGGCGGCATGACCGGCACCGGCAAGACCGAAGTCCTGGGCCAGTTGCGCAACGCCCTGGACCTGGAAGGCCACGCCAACCACCGCGGCTCAAGCTTCGGCAAACGGGCCACGGCGCAACCGTCCAACATCGATTTCGAAAACCGCCTGGCCGTGGACGTGTTGAAAAAACGTGCGGCAGGTATCGAGCAGTTTGTGGTCGAGGACGAGAGCCGCATGATCGGCAGTTGTGCGTTGCCCTTGCCGTTGCACAAGGGCATGCAGACATTCCCGATGGTGTGGCTGCAAGACAGCGTCGAAGGCCGGGTCGAACGGATCCTGCGTGATTACGTGGTCGACCTGTGCGCCGAATTCATCGCAGTGTTTGGCGAGAGGGGCCAGGCGTTGTTTGCCGAACGCCTGACCCAGAGCCTCGCCAATATCCACAAGCGCCTGGGGGGCGAGCGGTTCCAACGGTTGCAGGTACTTTTGCAGCACGCCCTGGCGGAACAGGCGCGCAGTGGTTCGGTGGACCTGCATCGCGGTTGGATCGAAGGGTTATTGCGCGAATATTACGACCCGATGTACGCCTTCCAGCGGGAAAGCAAAGGCGCACGCATCGAGTTCGCCGGGGATCAGGACGCCGTCGTGGCGTATTTGCGCGAGCGCGCCCTGATCACAAGATAAGCGCCCCGATCAGCCCACACGCCACGCCCACCAGCATGGTCAGCCCGGCCACCGTCACCAGCACCCGCGCGTCGAAATCCTTGCGCAGCATCAGCAGTGACGGCAGGCTCACGCTCGGCAGGGTCATCAGCAGCGCCACGGCCGGGCCGGTGCCCATGCCCAGGGCCATCATTGTTTGTACGATGGGGATCTCTGCTGCTGTAGGAATTACGAACAGCGTGCCGACAATCGCCAGGGGCACCAGCCATACCAGGCTGTTGGCCATGGCGCCGTCCACATGGGGGAACAACCACACCCGCGCTGCGCCGAGCACCAGCACCGCCAGGATATACACCGGGATTGTGCTCCAGAACAATTGCCACAGCGTGCGCAACCATCGGCTGAAGAAGGGTTGCGATTCAACCACGCTGGCCTCGGCCACGGCGCCCAGTGCCACGTCCGGCACCTGCTCCGGGCGCGCAATGCGTTGCGCTACCAGCGACACGCCCACCACCAGCACGATACCCGCCACCAGCCGCAACGCGGTAAAGCCCCAACCCAACACAAAGCCCATGAACACCAGGGTCGCCGGGTTCAGCACCGGGTTGGCGATCCAGAAGGCCAGCGCCGCACCTACCGACACCTGCTGGCGTCGCATGCCCGCGGCCACCGGGGCCGCGCAGCAACTGCACATCATCCCCGGCAAGGCGAACAGCCCGCCGCGCAAGGTCGAACCCAGCCCGGCGCGACCGAACAGACGCAGCAGCCAATCGCGGGGGATCAGCACTTGCAGCAATGAGCCGAGGATCACCGCCAGCACGGCGGCTTTCCAGATTGCCAGGAAGTAAACCTGGGCATAGGCCAGCGCGGCCGCCAGTGGCGAGCTTTGTTGATCGTTGAGAATCGAGGCGCCGATGCTGTGGTTATCCGCCGCGACAAACGCCTTGAGGTAGTAGGGCGACCATTTAACGTAGTAGAGGCCGACGCAGGCCACCAGCAGGAACAGCGCAGGCTTGTACCAGAAGGACCAACCCCGGGCGGGCTGGGTAGGGGAAAGATGAGGCATGGTGATGATCCGCAGGTGAGTCAGTAGCGGCGCATCATACGCTGTCAGCTGTTATCGGCACTCACCTGCGTCGACGGCGGGCAGGATTCTTCACCGTGGTTCAAGCCCTGCTTGTAGTTGCGACTGAGCAGCGAGGCCTTGCCGTTGTGCCAGGTCAGCGTCAGTACATACAAGGTGTCGTAGTCACTGCCGGACCAGTCGTCGGTGATGGTGTGTTTTTCGCCGGAAGCTTCACTCGCCACCTTGTTGATCAACTCCGGCAGGTAGCCGTGGGACCAGGCCGTGTAGATCGTGGCGTTGTGATACTTGTCTTCTACCAACTCATCGGCCAGGTCACTGGTGTCATTCGCCGAGAAGTTGATATTGACCGGCAGGCCGAGCTTGATTGCACTGGGGCTGATGGTCATCAGCGGGCGGATGTAGCTGTAGGAGTTGTCCTGCTCGCCTTCCTCGACGTTGCGCGTCGGGTTGGCGGCAAACACAAAGTCGGCATTGCCGAATTTTTCCGGCAACAGGGTGGCCAGGTTCATTGCCCGGTTCAGGCCCTGGCAATTGAGTTGGCCCAGGCCGCCGGCGGGTTTTTCGGCGTGGCGCAGGAACACCAGGGTTTGCACGCCATCCACCGGTTGGGCGCGGCTTTCGCGGGCATCGAGGGCCGCGACCAGAGCGCCGCTGACCAGCAGCATCGGTAATACGGTGAAGGAGTAGCGTTTGAGTTGTTGCATAAGGCGCAGAGGCTTGATCGTCATTATAGTTCGAGTCTTCGTGCGTCACGTTAAGGCGGACAAGCCTGGCCCCAATGACGCCGTGGGCGCCTTGTGGGGGATTCCTTGTCGATATAGCCAGGTGCCTCCATTCACCGTAAGCGCGCACTTAAGAGTGCACGCGGGCGTATTGGTTCGCCCATGCGGGATAATAGCCAGCAGATGTTGCGCATTGATGACCCATGCAGGACACCGGGTAGGTGTCTATCATGGGGGCTTTCTGCAAGGGGAAGAACCCGATGAACCCGCTCGCCGCCTTTCCGATCAACCGCAAATGGCCCGCTCAGCATCCAGAGCGCTTGCAACTGTACTCGCTGCCTACGCCCAATGGGGTAAAAGTCTCGATCATGCTCGAGGAATTGGGGCTGCCCTACGAGGCGCACAAGGTCAGTTTCGAGACCCAGGACCAGTTGTCCCCCGAGTTCCTGTCCCTGAATCCCAACAACAAGATCCCCGCGATCATCGACCCCAACGGCCCGGCCGGTCAGCCTCTGGCGCTGTTTGAGTCGGGTGCGATCCTGATCTACCTGGCGGAAAAAACCAGCCAGTTGCTCTCCGAAGATCCGGCGACACGTTATGAAACTATTCAATGGCTGATGTTCCAGGTGGGCGGTATCGGCCCAATGTTTGGCCAACTGGGTTTCTTCAATAAATTCGCCGGCAAGGCTTACGAAGACAAACGCCCTCGTGACCGTTACGCCGCCGAGTCCAGACGCCTGCTGGATGTGCTGGAAAAACGCCTGCTGGGCCGTACCTGGATCATGGGCGACGAGTACAGCATCGCCGACATCGCCACGTTCCCCTGGGTGCGCAACCTCATCGGGTTTTATGAGTCCGGCGACCTGGTTGGCATCGCCGACTTCCCCAATGTACTGCGCGCGCTGGATGGCTTTGTGGCCCGGCCGGCGGTGATCCGTGGTCTCAACATACCGAGCTGAAGCATGCCGACTTTCGATTTCAAACAACTGGATGTGTTCAGCAGCGTACCGCTCAAAGGCAACCCGCTCGCGGTGGTATTGGGCGCTGACAGCCTGACCGACCAACAGATGGCCGACTTCGCTCGGTGGACCAACCTCAGTGAAACCACATTTTTGTTGACACCCCGCGATCCCCAGGCGGACTACCGGGTGCGAATTTTCACCACCTTGAAGGAGCTGCCTTTTGCCGGGCACCCGACGTTGGGCAGTTGCCATGCCTGGTTACAGGCTGGCGGCGTGCCACGAGGCGCGGAGATTGTCCAGGAGTGCGAAATCGGCCTGGTGCGTATCCGTCACCAAGGTGATGAGTTGGCCTTTATCGCGCCGCCGTTGTTGCGCTCAGGTGCCGTGGACGCGCCGTTGTTGGAGCGTGTGCGCCTGGGGTTGGGCCTGGCACAGGGCGCCATTGTGCGCAGCCAGTGGGTCGATAACGGCGCCGGTTGGCTCGCGGTCATGTTGCCCAGCCGTGAGCAGGTCCTGGCGTTGCAGCCGGACTATTCGCAACTGCTGGGGTTGGCCGTGGGCGTGATTGCCCCCTGCGACCCTGCTCGCGACGACGTCGACGCGCAATTTGAAGTGCGTGCCTTTGTCGCAGGCGACGGCGCCCAGGAAGATCCGGCCACCGGCAGTCTGAATGCCGGTGTCGCGCAATGGCTGCTGGCCGAAGGCCTGGCGCCTGAGCGCTATGTGGTCAGCCAGGGCACTGCGTTGGGGCGTGCGGGGCGTATTCGCATTGAACGCCAGGGCGAGGAAATCTGGGTGGGTGGTGCTGTGGCGGTGTGTATCGAAGGGCGCCTACAGCTCTAGATCAATAAATTGTTACGGCCCTCGCAATACACTATTGGGCCCTCCGGGTTTGTGTTGCCGGGGCCGGGGGGCATAAGCTTCGCCCCAAAGTGTTGACCTTTATCCAGGATTGCCATGACCAGCCAGTTCCCCCAAGCCCGTCCACGCCGCCTGCGCCGCTCCCCGGAGCTGCGTGGCTTGTTCCAGGAAAGCGAGTTCACCCTCAACGACTTGGTGCTGCCGATTTTCGTCGAAGAAGAAATCGACGACTTCGTGCCCATCACCAGCATGCCGGGCGTGTTACGCATCCCCGAGAAAAAACTCGCCGGTGAAATCGAGCGCTATGCGCGTGCCGGCATCAAGTCGGTGATGACCTTTGGCGTGTCCCACCACTTGGACGCCAACGGCAGCGACACCTGGAAAGAACGCGGCCTGGTTTCGCGCATGTCCTCGATCATCAAGGACGCGGTGCCGGAAATGATCGTGATGTCCGACACGTGCTTCTGTGAATACACCGACCATGGCCACTGCGGCGTGATGCACGGTGCGCATGTCGACAATGACGCGACGCTGGTGAACCTCGGCAAGCAAGCCGTGGCCGCTGCCCGTGCGGGCGCTGATGTGATCGCCCCTTCGGCAGCGATGGACGGTCAGGTCCAGGCCATCCGCCACGCCTTGGACGACGCCGGTTTCACCCACATCCCGATCATGGCTTACTCCACCAAATTCGCCTCGGCCCTCTACGGCCCGTTCCGCGAAGCCGGCGGCAGCGCGCTCAAGGGTGACCGCAAAAGCTACCAGATGAACCCAATGAACCGCCGCGAAGCCGTGCGCGAATCGCTGCTGGACGAACAGGAAGGTGCCGATGCGCTGATGGTCAAGCCGGCCGGTGCCTACCTCGACATCATCCGTGATATCCGCGAAGCCTCGCGTTTGCCGGTGGCGGCGTATCAGGTCAGTGGCGAGTACGCGATGATCAAGTTCGGCGCCCAGGCCGGTGCGATTGATGAGGACCGTGTGGTGCGTGAGACCTTGGGCTCGATCAAGCGCGCGGGCGCGGACTTGATCTTCACCTACTTCGCGATGGACCTGGCACTGGCCGGGATCTAGAAAACACCGCAAGTCTAAATGTAGGAGCGGGCTTGCCCGTTCCCACATTATTTGATTGCAGTGTTTATCAGCGTTGCGCAAACGCCAGGTTCAAGCCCAACCCCGCAAAGGCCGCCGCAAAACTGCGGCGCAGCCAGTTCTGCACCCGTGGCGACTCGATCACTGCGCGGCGAAACACATTGGCCAGCAAGCCATACATCACGAACACCGCAAACGTCATTGCCATGAATACAGCGCTCAGCACCAGCATTTGCAGGGCAGGGGCCGTGCTGCCTGGCGTGACGAACTGGGGCAGGAAGGCCAGGAAGAAAATGGTCAGCTTCGGGTTGAGAATGTTCATCAACAGGCCGCGCAACATCAGGGTCCGTGCACTTGAAAGCGCAGGGGTTTCGCTGACCGCAAATGCCGAGCGATCCCGCCAGGTGGCGTATGCCACGTACAACAGGTAGGCGACGCCTGCGTACTTCAGCATATCGAACGCTAATGCACTGGTGTGCAATAGGGCGGACAGACCAAGAATCGACGCCAGTAAGTGTGGAATGATCCCGGCGGTACAGCCCAGCGCGGCGAACACACTGGCGCGCTTGCCGGCGGTGAGGCCTGTGGACACGGTAAAAATCACGCCGGTACCGGGAATCAGCACGACGATCAGGCAGGTGATGAGGAAGTTCAGGCTGAGCATGGCATTCAAACTCCGTGTACGAATGGTCGATGACAGATCCTGTCACGTTTGTGATTGACTGGCGAGCACGCCAGGCCGGCGAACCCTGGTTAGACTTACCGGTCGATATCTGCAACGCCCGGCCCGCCGTCATCCAAGGAAACCCCATGTATTCAAGCCGCCTGATCCTGTGCCTTGCCACTTTGTTGGTGCTGGCCGGTTGCTCTACAACACGCAACCCGCAACAGCCGGAGCGCAGCGAGGCCGAGGTGAAGGCGCAGATCGTGCGCCTGCTGCCGGCTAACGTCTCGGACCGCAACGGTTGGGCCCAGGACATCTACACCGCCTTCGACACCCAGAAAATCTACCCCAGTACGGAAAATATCTGCGCCGTGCTGGCGGTGACCGAACAGGAATCCACTTACCAAGTCGACCCGCCCGTGCCAAACATGGGCAAGATCGCCCAGGATGAAATCCTGCGGCGTGCCGGTAAGGTCCATGTGCCAGCCTTTGTCGTACGCAGCGCACTGCAATTGCGCTCGCCCACAGGCAGGACTTACGCCGATCGCCTGAACGCCGCACGCACGGAGAGGGACCTGAGCGGCATCTTTGATGACTTCATCAGCATGGTGCCCCTGGGCAACACGTTATTCGGTGGTTTCAACCCGGTGCATACCGCAGGCCCGATGCAGGTCAGCATCGACTTTGCACAGAAACAGGCACGGGGTTATCCCTACACGGTGGACGGCACCATTCGCCGCGAAGTCTTCACCCGCCGTGGCGGCATGTACTTCGGTATCGCGCATTTGCTGGGTTACCCGGTGAACTATGACCAGCCTCTGTACCGCTTCGCCGACTTCAATGCCGGTTGGTACGCCAGCCGCAACGCCGCGTTCCAGGCCGCCGTCAGCCGTGCCTCGGGCACCGAGTTGGCGCTGGATGGGGATTTGATTCGGTACGGTTCATTGCTGCCCGGCACCACCGAGCTGGCAGTGCGTTCCTTGGGGGCGAAGCTGGATATGCGCAACCCGAGCATCCGCAGCCAGCTCGAGCAGGGTGAGCAACTGGATTTTGAAGAGACCACCCTCTACAAACGCGTGTTTGCACTGGCGGACAAAGCCGCTGGCAAGCCGATGCCACGGGCGATCCTTCCGGGCATCGTGCTCAAGAGTCCCAAGATCACCCGCAACCTGACGACGGCGTGGTTTGCCAAGCGGGTGGATGAGCGGTATCAGCGCTGCATGAAGCGCTGATCAGGTGCGGCGTTTGACAAAGCGGCGCCACAGCCACACCCACAACCACACCACTGGGAACGCCAGGATCACGAACGGCAGCACATAGCTTGAGCGTTCCAGGGCGTCGGCAGTGCCCTCGACCATATTGTCCCCCAGGTTGCTGAACATCCGACTGAACCGTGACGGCTGGTTCGCGCCGTCAGAGGAACGGAAGTTCAGGGTCACGCGGTTGGTGTCGAGACGGCGTTGCTGGCCGGCAGCGACTTGGGCGAGCTCCTGCAATTCGTTCTCTATACCCGCCTGTTCCTTGCTCAGGGCGATCAGGTCACTGACCGTGATGTCCTTGCGTTTGGCCAATTCATCCAGGCGTTGTTGCTGGGCCAGCAGGCGGTCCTGGCGGCGGCGTACGTCGGCGACCGCATCGGCCAGGTCCTCGGCGGTGGTGATGCGTTGGCCGAGTTTGCCGCCTTCAGCGGCCATCGCGACCATCGGCTCCACGCCCGTCGGCGAGATACGCAGGATGATCTGGCCACCGTTGCCGTCTTCGGTGATGCCCAGGATATTGCACGCGCCAAAGCGCGCTGTTTCGCAGGCCTCGCGTGTCGCCTGCATGCGCGGCGCGAGCAGGGCGCCGGGCAGGGCCAGGCTCAGCTCGTGCTCGTAGGCCAATTGTGCGCCGGCGCGGCCTTTTTCGCCGTTGATCACCGTGGCGCGGTTGTGGTCCTTGGGCGAGCAGCCGACCAGGGCCAGGCCGGTGATCAAGATCATTAAGCCGGTGCGAAGCGGATGGGGCTTGCCGTCCAGATGGCGCATTGCTGTTCCTTGCGGGGGTGCGGGGGAATTTGACGGCGATTAAAGCGGGTCTGGTGGATTAACGCAAAGCATCGTGGGGGATTTGCGTGGTTGATGGTAATGGCCGCTGCGTGTGGCGTGGCGTACATCTCACTCTTCACTTCAAGGAAGAGAGCGCCATGATCGCCCACGCCGTGCCCGAAGGTTTCGTTTCGCTGCCCCGCAGCAGCCCTTTGCTTGATCTGCTTGGCCCGGCGTATTGCCGGGGTGAGGGCGTGCACCTGGAAATCGCCCTGCGTGCCGACAATCGCCACGCCAATGGGCGCGGCACGGTGCACGGCGGCGTGCTGGCGACCCTGGCGGATGTCGGCATGGGCTACGCGATGGCGTTTTCCAGTGAGCCGCCACTGCCGCTGATTACCGCGAGCATGACCATGGATTACCTGGGGGCGGTGCAGGTGGGGGAGTGGATTGTGGTGCGCTTGGAGCATCACAAACGCGGGCGGCAGATGGCGTTTGCTACGGTGAGCCTGCAGGTGGGGGAGAAGGTGGTGGCGCGGGCGAGTGCGGTGTTTGCGGTGCCGCGTTCTGACTGACCTGTAGTGAGCGGGCTTGTCCCGCGCTGGGGTGCGAAGCAGCCCCAATAGGGCCGCCGCGTTTTTCAAGTAAAGCGCGGCGTCAGGTTTTGGGGCCGCTTCGCAGCCCAGCGCGGGACAAGCCCGCTCACTACAATCAGCTGCGTTCGAGAGCGAGGGCCACGCCCTGGCCGCCGCCGATGCACAGCGTTGCCAGGCCTTTCTTGGCGTCGCGTTTGATCATTTCATGCAGCAGGGTCACCAGCACGCGGCAACCTGAGGCACCAATCGGATGGCCGATGGCGATGGCGCCGCCGTTGACGTTGACCTTGTTGGCGTCCCATTCCAGCTCTTTGCCTACCGCCAGGGATTGCGCGGCGAAGGCTTCGTTGGCTTCGATCAGGTCCAGGTCGCCCAGGCTCCAACCGGCTTTGTCCAGGCAGCGGCGGGTGGCCGAGACTGGGCCGATGCCCATGATGGCCGGGTCGACGCCGGCGTTGGCGTAGCTGGCGATGCGCGCCAAGACCGGAAGACCGAGGGCGCGGGCCTTGTCGGCACTCATCAGCAGCACCGCAGCGGCGCCATCATTCAGGCTGGACGCGTTGCCGGCGGTGACGCTGCCGTCTTTCTTGAAAGCAGGTTTGAGCTTGGCCAGGGACTCGGCGGTGGTGCCGGCGCGCGGCTGTTCGTCTACGGCGAAGGCTACCGGGTCGCCTTTGCGCTGGGGAATCAGGATCGGGCTGATCTCCTCCACAAAGCGGCCGGCTTCGATCGCAGCAGTCGCTTTTTGCTGGGAGGCGGCGGCGAACGCATCCTGGGCTTCACGGCTGATGCCGTACTTATCGACCAGATTCTCGGCGGTAATGCCCATGTGGTAGTCGTTGAACGCATCCCACAGGCCGTCGGTGATCATGCTATCGATCATCTTGGCATGGCCCATGCGCAAACCAGTGCGCGCGGCAGGCAGTACGTACGGGGCCAAACTCATGTTCTCCATGCCGCCGGCAATGATGACCTCGGCGTCACCGCAACGGATGGCTTGGGCGCCCAGGTGCAGGGCCTTGAGGCCAGAGCCGCAGACCTTGTTCAAGGTCAGGCTTGGCACCGCATGGGGCAGGCCGGCGAGGATCGAGGCCTGGCGCGCCGGGTTCTGGCCGCTGCCAGCGGTCAGCACCTGACCGAGGATCACCTCATCCACTTCGGCCGGGTCCAAGCCGGTCTGTTCCAATAAACGACGAATCACGGCGGCGCCCAGTTCAGGTGCCGGGATATTGGCCAGCGAACCCTGGAAGCTGCCCACGGCGGTGCGGGTGGCAGCAACAATCACGACGTCTTGCATGGGATCTGTCCTCACTGGAAGTGCATTTCTGGAACGTGGTCCGGGACGATCAGTTTACCGGCGGTCTTGCTCACAATCTCTTCAACGCTGACGCCAGGTGCGCGTTCCTTGAGGACAAAAGCGCCATTTTCGATTTCCAGGTACGCCAGGTCAGTCAGCACACGCTTGATGCAGTTCGCACCGGTCAGCGGCAGGCTGCACTGGCTGAGCAGCTTGGATTCACCGTCCTTGGACGCGTGGGTCATGATCACGATGATGTTTTCTGCACCGGCCACCAGGTCCATGGCGCCGCCCATGCCTTTGACCAGCTTGCCGGGGATCATCCACGAGGCGATGTTGCCCTGTACGTCCACTTCAAACGCGCCGAGCACAGTGAGGTCGACGTGGCCGCCGCGAATCATCGCGAAGGACTCGGCGGAGGAGAAGATCGACGCACCGATGCGTGCGGTGACGGTTTGCTTGCCGGCGTTGATCATGTCGGCATCAATGGTGTCTTCGGTCGGAAACGGGCCCATGCCGAGCAGGCCGTTTTCCGATTGCAGCATCACTTCCATGCCTTCGGGGATGTAGTTGGCCACCAGGGTCGGAATGCCGATGCCAAGGTTGACGTAGAAACCGTCCTGCATTTCGCGGGCGACGCGTTGAGCCATTTGTTCGCGGGTAAGAGCCATTTTATGAGTCCTTATTGTTCGGGCTGGAGGCGGATTATTTGCGCACGGTGCGCTGTTCGATGCGCTTCTCGAACGTGCCGCAGATGATCCGGTCGACGTAGATGCCAGGGGTGTGGATCTGCGCCGGGTCCAGCTCGCCCGGTTCGACGATTTCCTCGACTTCGACCACGGTGATCTTGCCCGCAGTGGCGGCCAGGGGGTTGAAGTTCTGGGCGGTGTGGCGGTAGATGACGTTGCCGAAATGGTCGGCTTTCCAGCCTTTGACGATGGCGAAGTCGCCGGTGATGGATTCTTCCATCAGGTACGGGCGACCGTTGAACTCGCGGGTTTCCTTGCCTTCGGCAACCGGGGTGCCGACGCCGGTTGCGGTAAAGAAGGCTGGGATGCCGGCGCCGCCGGCGCGCATTTTCTCGGCCAGGGTGCCTTGGGGGGTCAGCACCACTTCGATTTCGCCGCTGAGCAATTGCTTCTCGAACAGGGCGTTTTCACCGACGTAGGACGCGATCACTTTGCTGATCTGCTTTTCTTCCAGCAGCACGCCCAGGCCAAAACCGTCGACGCCGCAGTTATTCGAAACCACGGTCAGGTCGCGGGTGCCTTTGCGCTTGATCTCGGCGATGAGGTTTTCCGGAATGCCACACAGGCCAAAACCGCCGGAGAGGACGGTCATGCCGTCTTCCAGGCCTGCCAGTGCTTCCTCGTAGGACGCCACGCGCTTATCGAAACCTGCCATATGCACCTCTATTATTGTTTGTGGGCCAGCCAATGAACCGAGTGTTGCTCCGACGGATTGATTTGTTAAGTTGTTTTTTAAGGTTGATTGATTTAAAAAACAGCATAGTCGCCCAGCCGTTTGGAGTTGCGTCATGACAGTTAAACAGATGAGGGCGTTTCTCGCCGTGGCCCAAAGCCTGAGTTTTGCCGCCGCCTGCGAGCGCCTGCATCTTTCCCAATCGGCGCTGAGCCTGACCATCAAGGGGCTGGAAGAAGGGTTGGGCGGGCGTCTGTTCAGCCGCAATACGCGTAACGTCGCGTTGACCCCTGAAGGCGAATCCCTGTTGCCCCTGGCGCGTCGACTGATGGCCGACTGGGACAACGCCGAAGACGAACTGCGCCAACGCTTCACCTTGCAGCGCGGGCGCGTCACGGTGGCGGCGATGCCATCGTTTGCCGGCAATTTGCTGCCGCCGATCCTGAAAATATTCCGCGCGCGTTACCCTCAGGTAAATGTGACCGTACATGACTTGATCAATGAGCAGGTGCTGGAGATGGTTCGCGATCGCCAAGTGGAACTGGGCGTGGCATTCGAGCCCTCTGAAGGATCATCGCTGGCGTTTACGCCGCTGTACCTGGACCGGTTTATTGCGGTTGTGCCGGGTGACTCAGTCTTGGCGCAATGCAACGAAATCGATTGGAAAACCCTGCTGGAGCAGCCGTTCATTACGCTGCAACGGCCTTCGACGGTGCGGGTGATGCTGGAAGAACACCTGGGCGCCCTGCAGATGAAGTTGCCGGTAGCACTGGAGAGCCATCAACTGGCGACAGTGGGCAAGATGGTGGCGAATGGTTTGGGGGTCAGTGCCGTACCTGCATTGTGCGCGCGGCAGATGATCGAGGCGGGGGCCCATTGCATCACCTTGAGCAATCCGGTGATTGAACGGCCGATTGGGGTGCTGACCAAGCCTGGGCATGAACTTTCGGCGGCCGCTCAGGTGCTGTTTGATATCTTTTGCGACGAGGCGGGTAAGGGACGGTTACCCGCGTTGTTGTAAAACACCTATTAAAAAGCCCGCTCGAATTAACGAGCGGGCTTAAATGTTTAAGGCCGTGTTATCAGCAGTATCTATCAATCACTTTAACCTGCGATTGGCCTTTGAGGTTCTGCCATTCGGTATTAAGTGTGTGGAAGACCTGTTCGATAAAGTTGCGATCGGCAGCAGCCTTCTTACCCACATAACCTTGGCCACGGCGGTACATCTTCAGGCGCGCCGCCAGTTCACGGTTATTGCGGTCGAACTCGGCTTCTTCGGTATGGGGCGCCAGGCAGTCAATTTGGACTTCGCCCGATTTGCCAATCCACAGGATATGGTCGTCGAGTGTGTCTTTTTGCGCTGCGAACATCTCAGCCAATTCATCGATAGTTGGTTGGTTGTTCAGATTCATGTATAAGCCCCTTGACCAGTTGGCGATCTATCAATTGATTCGTTAAAACTGCTTAGTTGTCTCCGGTCTTGAATACCGGGCGTCAGCGACTGTCTGCCGAATACGGGCAGGGTCTTGAACCTGATGCATGTAGTCTTGCTGATGAACTGCTACGCAATGCTTTCTCAACGAAGACAAGCAGCATTTGCGCTCCTTGTACCGATCCTCTCGGGCCGGTCAGCTTCATCAATCCGCCTTGTGGGCAGTGCACATCCGGAAAAAACAGCTCGGCGGTCAGACGAGCTCTTTCAAAACGCTTGTTGCCAACGCTCCCGATCTGGGAGACGTCTCGATAATGCAAGGACAAAAACGTTACGTCAACGATTATGTAGTGATTATTTTTGGTCACTACATAATTTGTTGTGGGGGCAGGGGAATGCGGAGAAACGTGACTTGGGCGTCATTTTTTGGAGGGGTGGGTCGTGAGGGCGCGATGGGCAATCCAACACGAACCCTTGTGGGAGCTGGCAAGCCAGCTCCCACATTTTGATTTGTGGCGTTCTTTCTATCCTAGCCGCTCAACCAGCAACGGCAACAAACGCTCGCAGGACGCCTCGATCTTCACCTGCAGCAGCTCATCCCCCCGAGTCTTGCCCAGGTTGATGGCGATCACCGGTTTGCCTTGCTCGACCATCGCTTTGCACAGACGAAACGCCGAATAGGCCATGAGCGACGAACCCACTACCAGCAAACCTTCCGCATGCTCCACCGCAGCCATTGCCTTGGACGCTGTCGGCGGGGCTACGTTTTCGCCAAAAAACACCACGTCCGGCTTCAGGCGTTCGCCGTTGCAATGGGGGCAGCGGGGGACCTGGAAGCGCTCTTCGAACGCCGGGTCCAGCAAGGTGTCGCCATCGGGCGCTTGCACGGCATCGACGCCGGCCAGGTAGGGATTTTCGATTTCCATCACGTGCTGGATCACGTCACGCTCGCTGCGCTGCAGGCAATCCAGGCACAGCACCCGGTGCAGGCTGCCGTGCAGTTCGATCACTTCATCGCTTCCGGCTTGATCATGCAGCGTATCGACGTTTTGTGTGATCAGCCCGCTGATGCGCTCGCGATGCTGCAGTGTCGCCAGCGCCAGGTGGGCCTTGTTCGGTTGCGCAATGCGTACCCTCGGCCACCCGAGCATCGCCCGCGCCCAATAACGGCGCCGCGCCTGCGGGGTAGCAAGGAACTCTTGATACATCATTGGCGCTTTACCTCGACGCACGCCTTCGCTGTCGCGGTAGTCGGGGATGCCCGACGACGTGCTGATCCCCGCACCGGTCAGCACCACAAAGCGCCGTTCGGCCATGGCTCGGTGCAGGGTGTCGAGGTGATCCTCTTGATGTTCCAGCGTGTCGAGCATGGGTTCCCCTATTCGCCGCGGATGTATTGCTCCAGCTGCTTGATCAGGTCAGCCTGTTCGGCAATGGCTTCTTTCACCAAGTCACCGATGGACAGCAGGCCCAGCAGTTTGCCTTCTTCCACTACAGGCAAGTGGCGCAGGTGACTGTCGGTCATGATGTTCATGCATTCATCGACGCTCTTGTGGGTGTCGACGGTTATCACCGGAGAGCTCATCACCTCATGGACTTTTGTGGTGACCGACGATAGTCCCTTAAGCATGATTTTGCGTGCGTAATCACGTTCACTGATGATGCCTACCACCGCGCCATCCTGGACGACCGGCAAGGCCCCGACGTTTTTCTCCGACATCCGGACCAGTGCTTCAAACACGGTATGGTCATGTTTGATGGTATGGACGTCCTGGTTTTTCTGGTCCTTGGCTTTGAGCAGTTGTGCAACGGTTTTCATGGCGGCCACTCCGGTGTTGTTGTTAGGTAGTCGAGCTCCCCTACAGAATCCTAGACGGCCCGCGCCGGAGCAAGGACCAAAGCGGCGTTAAAACCGTCGAAAAACGTCATCCGCTGGATTTTTTCAGTGTTTACCCGGCATTTGTCGGCTTTTTAGCTCGCTTGGGGCTGGCGGTTGTCTTGCGTGGCGCGCTCTTGCGTTTCTTTTTCCACGGCGCGGCGCCTTGACCCGCCGGGCTGGCCGGGCCGGTGATGGTCATGCGCATACCATTGCAGCGCGCCACTTGCTTGCTCATCCAGGCTGCTTGTTTGGCGACGAATTCCTCCAGGCTCATCTCGCCGCTTTGCACCATATCCAGGGCCTGCTCCCAGATTGCGGTGGTGCCCGGATCTGCGATGGCACGTGGCACCGCGTCAATCAGGCTGAATGCCGCCGGGGTAGCCGACAGCGACTTGCCATTCTTCACCAGGTAACCACGGTCCAGCAGCCCCTGGATAATCCCGGCGCGGGTGGCTTCGGTGCCAATACCGGTAGTGTCCTTGAGCTTTTGCTTGAGCAGCGGGTCCTCCACCAGCTTGGCGACGTTTTTCATTGCCTTGATCAGGTCGCCTTCGGTAAAGGGCTTGGGCGGTTGGGTCCACAAGTCCTTGAGGTTGACCTTGGCCACCGCGTAATCCTGGCCCTGCACCAATGTCGGCAGCGCTTGGGGGACTGGCGCCTCACGCCCCTTGGCTGGCGCGAGCGCTTCGGGCAAGGCGCGTTTCCAGCCCGGTTCGATCACCACTTTGCCCACTGCGCGCAACGCTTGGCCGGCACATTCAAAATCCGCCTGGGTACGATCGTATTCATGGTTGGGCAGAAACTGCGCCAGGTAACGTGCGCGAATCAAGGTGTAGACCGCACGATGCTTGCCGGTGAGTTGCCCGACATCCTTGCCGGCGCCGGTAGGAATGATGCCGTGGTGGGCGCTCACCTTGGCGTCGTTCCAGGCCCGCGAGCGCCGCTGGGCATCGATATGCGGCATCAACTCGTCCACCGCTGCATCGGCGCGCCCCAGTGCCGCAAGGATCTTCGGTGCTTCACTGTGCTGACTCACCGGCAGGTAGCCGCAATCGCTGCGCGGATAAGTGATGACTTTGTGCGTCTCATACAGTGACTGAGCGATATCCAGGGTTTCCTGCGCGCCGAGCCCGAGTTTCTTGGAGCAGATTTCCTGCAGGGTGCCGAGGTCGAAGGGCAGGGGTGCCACTTCGCGCATGCGCTCGGTACGCAACTTCACCAACCGTGCGGTGGCGGCATTGCGCATGGCATCAGCCGCGTCCCGCGCCAGTTGCGGGTTGAGGCAGCGGCCGTGGTCATCACAGGCGTCCTCGGCCGCGCGCCATTGGGCGGTGAAGGTCATGCGCTCATGGTGCAGGTCGACATCGATGGCCCAATAAGCCACCGGCACGAAGTCAGCGATGCTGCGGTCGCGGTCCACCACCAGGCGCAAGGTCGGTGTTTGCACGCGGCCAACTGGCAGCACGCCTTGATAACCCGACTGGCGCCCAAGCAATGTAAACAGACGGCTCATGTTCATGCCGATCAGCCAGTCGGCGCGGGAACGGCCCAGGGCCGAGTGATACAGGCTGAAAGTCTCGGCGCCTGGCTTGAGTGCCGCCAGGGCCTTGCGAATGGAGGCATCATCCAGCGCCGACAGCCACAGCCGCTGGATCGGCCCGCGATAGCGGCAATGCTCCACCAGCTCGCGCGCAATCATCTCGCCTTCACGGTCGGCGTCGGTCGCAATTACCAACTCCTGCGCTTCCCCCAGTAGACGCTTGACCGCCTTGAATTGGCTGGCGGTCTTGGGCTTGACCCGCATCTTCCATTTTTCCGGGACGATCGGCAGGTCGGCCAGCACCCAGCGCTTGTACTTGGCGTCGTAGGCATCCGGCGGGGCGGTTTCCAGAAGGTGGCCGATGCACCAGGTGACGGTGACCCCATTGCCCAGCCAGCACCCATCGCCGCGCCGGCTGGCGCCGAGCACAGCCGCAATATCCTTGGCCTGGGAGGGTTTTTCACAGAGGTACAGCCGCATGGTCGTCACATCAGATCGGGTTGATGCTGTGCAGGATGCTTAGTCAGCGGCGTTCAGGCAACCATTATCTGTATGGATGTACAGCAAATTGTGTGGGCAGCACAAAACAAATGTGGGCTTGCTCGCGAAGACGGTGGATCAGTCAATTCAACTGTGACTGATCCACCGCATTCGCGAGCAAGCCCGCTCCCACAGGGGATCTTCGGCGTGTTGTAGATCAGTTGTTATCGATATCCACGTGCCGCGTTTCCTTGAGGCAGATCATCCCCACAATCAGGCTCACCCCGGTCACCACCACCGGGTACCACAGGCCGTAGAAGATATCGCCGGTGTACACCACCAGGGCAAACGACACGGTCGGCAGGAACCCGCCAAACCAGCCGTTACCGATGTGGTAGGGCAGCGACATCGAGGTGTAGCGGATACGCGTCGGGAACAGTTCCACCATCAGCGCTGCCAGCGGGCCGTAGCACATGGCGGCGATCAGGATCAGCGCCACGATCAGCACCACCACCATGGTCTTGTTGACCTGGGCCACATCCGCCGAAGACGGGTAGCCGGCCAGGGTCACGGCGCCACGCAGGGCTTTTTCGTCAAACCCGTCGATACGCACGTCACCCACGCTTACCTGCACCGGGCTGCCGGCAGGTGCCACGGCGCTGCTGTAGGGCAGGCCTTGCTTGACCAGGAAGGTCTTGACCTTGTCGCATGGGCTGTCAAATTTCGCCTTGCCCACCGGGTCGAACTGGAAGGTGCAGGTCGCCGGATCGGCCAGTACGGTGATCGGTGCCTGGCGACTGGCCTGGTCCATCGCCGGGTTGGTGTAGTGCGCCAGGCTCTTGAAGATTGGGAAGTACAGCACGGTGGCCAGCAGCAGGCCGAGCATCAGCACCGGCTTGCGGCCCACTTTGTCCGAGAGCCAGCCAAAGAAGATAAAGAACGGTGCGCCGATCACCACGCTGATGATCAACAGCATGTTGGCCAGGGCAGGGTCCATTTTCAGGAACTGCGTGAGGAAGAACAGCACATAGAATTGCGCCGCGTAGAAGGTCACCGCCTGGCCGCCGTTGATGCTGAACAGGGCGATCAGCACGATCTTGAGGTTCTCCCATTTGCCGAAGGACTCGCGGATCGGCGCCTTGCTGACCTTGCCTTCCTCTTTCATTTTCAGGAACGCCGGCGACTCATGCAGGCTCATGCGGATCCAAGTGGAAATACCCAGCAGCACAATGGAAAACAGGAACGGAATCCGCCAGCCCCACACTTCGAACTGGTCACCGGTAAAGTAACGGCAGGCCAGCACCACCAGCAGCGACAGCAGCAAGCCGATGGTCGCGGTGGATTGAATCCAACTGGTGTGGAAGCCACGTTTGCCGGCGGGTGCATGCTCGGCCACATAAGTCGCCGCGCCGCCGTATTCGCCGCCCAGTGCCAGGCCTTGCAGCATGCGCAGCACGATCAGAATGATCGGTGCCGCAATGCCAATGCTGGCGTAAGTCGGCAGCAGCCCGACGCAGAAGGTCGCCACGCCCATCAAAATAATGGTGACGAGGAAGGTATATTTACGCCCGATCATGTCGCCCAACCGGCCAAATACCAACGCACCAAACGGCCGCACCACAAAGCCGGCCGCAAAGGCCATCAAGGCAAAGATGAACGCCGTGGTGTCGTTGACCCCGGCAAAGAACTGCTTGCTGATCACCGCCGCCAGGGCGCCGTAGAGGAAAAAGTCATACCACTCGAACACCGTCCCAAGGGACGAGGCGAAGATGACTTTCTTTGAGTCGTTGCTGGTGCTGGCGGTGGTGACCGCCGAGCCCAGGGGTTGAGCACGTTCTGACATCGGGTAGCCCTCACAGTGATTATTTATTGTTGTTCCACTGTCGGCGCCAGTTTCAGCGCCGCTATTCAGATTGCATGAACCAGTTCTTTCTCCGGGGCGAGACTCCTTGTATTCGGCGAAAGGATCAGCTGAGCGGCCTTCTCCGCGATCATCAGCGTAGGTGAACAGGTGTTGCCGGACGTAATGCGCGGCATGATCGACGCATCGGCAATGCGCAATCCAGGCACGCCATGCACGCGCAGCTGGGCATCGACCACCGCGTCTTTATCGCTGCCCATGCGACAGGTGCCAACCGGGTGGAAGATAGTCGTGCCGATGCGCGCGGCGGCTTCGTGCAGTTCGTCCTCGGTTTGCAGTGAATCGCCCGGCAGGTATTCCACTGGCTTGAATTGGCTCAGGGCCGGGGCTGCGACGATGCGACGCGTCAGGCGGATGGCATCGGCGGCCACGCGCAAATCTTGCGGATGGCTGAGGTAGTTAGGGCGGATCAGCGGTGCGTCCGCCGGGTTGGCCGAGCGAATGTCGATACGTCCGCGACTTTGCGGGCGCAGGTCGCAGACCGACGCGGTAAACGCCGGGAACGCGTGCAGCGGTTCGCCAAAGCGCTCAAGCGACAGCGGTTGCACATGGTATTCAAGGTTGGCCGAGGTTTGCTCCGGCCCCGAGCGGGCAAATGCGCCGAGCTGGCTGGGCGCCATCGACAGTGGGCCGCTGCGGTCGTACAGGTAGCGCAGGCCCATGCCCATCTTGCCCCATACGGTGCCAGCGATCTGGTTGAGGGTGCGGGCGTTTTCCAGCTTGTAGATCAGCCGTAATTGCAGGTGATCCTGCAGGTTACCGCCCACGCCCGGCAGTTCATGCAGCACGTCGATGCCCAGCGGCTTGAGCACGCTGGAAGGCCCTATTCCCGAGCGCTGCAAAATCCCCGGCGAGCCGACGGAGCCGGCGCACAGCACAATCTCTTTGCGCGCCTTCCAGCTCACCTGCTGGCCCTGCTGACGACCAACCACCTGTGAGGCCCGGCCGTTTTCCAGCAGCACGCGGTCCACTTCCACTTCGGTCAGCACGGTGAGATTGGGGCGCTGACGGATCGGCTTGAGAAATGCCTTGGCCGCGTTCCAGCGCACACCGGCCTTCTGGTTGACCTGGAAATAGCCGCAGCCTTCGTTGTCGCCCTGATTGAAGTCGCTGATCGGCGCGATGCCACTTTGCGCCGCCGCGTCACGGAAGGCGTCTAGGATCGGCCAGTGCAGGCGCTGTTGTTCGACTCGCCACTCGCCCCCATTGCTATGGAATTCGGAGCCACCGGCAAAATGATTTTCGCTCTGCTTGAACAACGGCAGCACGTCTTTCCAGGCCCAGCCGGCGTTGCCTTCTGCCGCCCAGCCGTCGTAATCCTGGGCCTGGCCGCGCATGTAGATCATGCCGTTGATCGATGAGCAGCCGCCCAGCACCTTGCCGCGTGGATAGCTCAGTGCACGGCCTTGCAGGCCTTCCTGGGCTTCGGTCTTGAAGCACCAGTCGGTGCGCGGGTTGCCGATGCAGAACAGGTAGCCGACGGGGATATGGATCCAGGGGTAATTGTCGCGGCCGCCGGCTTCAAGCAGCAGCACGCGGTGAGCGGGGTTGGCGGACAGACGATTGGCGAGCAGACAGCCCGCGGGGCCGGCGCCTACGACGATGTAATCGTATTCAGCAGTTGCAATGGGCATCTGAAGGTCTCGCTTGTTTTTCTTATTGGTTCCATCCTAGTTGTTAGTTTTCGTCTTAAAAATGTTAGTTTTTACCCAGCTGCTGTGCGTTTTTAAACAGCACGACCCAGGGGCACGGAATGGAGGCGTCATGTTCGATTGGAATGACCTGCGGTACTTTCTCGAGTTGCAGCGTAGCGGCCGCCTGCTCACCGCCGCGCAACGCCTGAAAACCACGCACGCTACTGTGGCCCGGCATATCGAGGCGATCGAGAAAAGCCTCGGCACCGCGCTGTTTGTGCAGCATGCCCAGGGCTACGAACTGACCCCTGCCGGCGAAGCCTTGCTCAAACACGCCGAAGCCATGGAAAACGTCGCGCTGCTGGCCGAGGACGAACTGACCCACTCCGCCGCGCCCTTGGGCAAGATCCGCCTGGGCGTCGCCGAAGGGTTGGGCGTGATGTTCCTGGCCAGCCGCATGGGCGGGCTGTTCGAACGCTACCCCGGGCTGGAAGTGGAGCTGGTGGCCGTGCCGCGCTTTGTCAGCATCCTCAACCGCGAGGCGGAAATCAGCATCCACCTTGAACGGCCCAGCGTCGATCAATTGGTCACGCGCAAACTCACCGACTACCGCCTGGCCCTCTACGCCAGCCGCGCCTACCTGGACCGTAACCCGCCGGTCGAAAAGCGCGAAGACCTCGCGGTGCATGCGTGGATCGATTACGTCGACGACCTGCTGTTCAGCCAGGAGCTGAAATTCCTCAGCAGCTTCTGCCGCAACCCCAAAGTGGTGTTCCACAGCACCAGCGTGATCGCCCAGCACCAGGCGGCACGCTCAGGGTTGGGCATTGCGGTGTTGCCGTGTTTCATGGCCTCGGCTGATCCGGAGCTGGTGGCGTTGCTGCCGGGGGAGGGGATTCAGCGCAGCTACTGGATCAGTTCGCGGCGGGAGTTGCACAAGTCAGTGCGGCTGCGGGTGTTGTGGGATTACGTGGTGGAGTTGTGCGCGCGGGAGCAGGGGTTACTCCTCGGTGAATCCAGCTGAAACCGGATTAACTAGGTAGGAGAGGCAAGCCAGCTCCCACATTGGATCTACGGTATTTCTGAAACCAAGTCAGGCGCGCAATTCGAACTCCGCGCTGCCCAACCGCTCTCCATTCACCAACACGTGCACGCTATGCCTGCCGGGGTAATGCCTGCGCGTGGTCAGCTCGCGGATATGTTGCTCGCGCCGGATGCTGAGATGTTCCCCCGCGCCGAGAGTAAACGCCTTGAGCTTGAACACCTTTGCCGCGCTGTGCCCGGCACTTTTCACATAGTCGATGGCGTAATCCACCACCAGTTTTTGCGCAGTGTCGGCGGTAGATTCCAGGCTGAAGGACAACTCGATCCGTTCCCCCAGGTTGATCACCGCCGGCGTCACCTTAAGGTCATGGATCGTCACCTCGGCCCTGGCCCCGGCGCCCATGATCGTCAGCGCCCGGGTATTGCCTTGCTTGATCAGGCTGCGCAAGGCGTGGCGGGCGATCCAGGCGGTGTGCGGGTTGTCCAGGTTCCAGCCCTCGATCAGGCTGAGCACCCACTCCGGGTGGTCCTTGGTGATGTCGTTGAGGTGGTTGGCCACGGACTTGCGCACATAAAGGCTGCCGTCAGCCTTGAGGTTGTCGAGGATTGACGCGCACAGTTCGGGATTCGCCTGGACTTCGGCTAGGCGGAACGACCACGGCAGACGCGGCCGCGAGCCTTCGCTGGCGAGGCGGCGCACGTGTTCGTTGTCATCCAGCGACCATGCCTGCATCACCGCCAACGTGCGCTGGAAGTCATCCAGCAGGAAGTGGCGGATGGCGAATTCGGCGGAGCCAAAGGTGGTGAAGTATTTGAGTGCAGCCATGGAGCGCTTGAAGTCATCCCGCCCGTAATTCGCCACGAAGTGCGGCAGGAACAGGCTGACGAACGCGCTGTTCAGGCGCGGGGCGAGGGCGTAAAGCAGCTTGAGGGTTTGCGCATAATCCAGCGGGATCACTGCATGCAGGCTCTCGCTGACCCGCGCCATGCGCTGCATCACCGACAACTCCGTCAGCCCGGACTTGGCGTGCTGGAGGAAGCCCTTGGCGTCGAACGCCGGGTACACCGCCGTCATTTCCGTGGCGATGTGGTGCAGGCGTTCGAGGTTGAAGATTTCCTTGAGCGCCGGGGCGCTTTGTTCGGTCATCGGTGATTCCATGCAGGTGTATGGGCAGATTCAGAGAAACCAGCGGTATTCCCGCGCAGGGATCTCCTGCTGGAAAGCCAAGTGGTCCTGGCGTTTGTTCTCGCAGTACACGTCGATAAATTCGGCGCCCAGCTTATCGCGCAATACCGGTTGATGCTGCATGGCGCGCACGGCGTCGAGCATTTCCACGGGGAAGTCGGTGCCGCTGTTGCGGTCCTCGTTCAATGGGGCGATGGGTTCGCGCTTGGCTTCCAGGCCGTGCTCCAAGCCCACCAAAATCGCCGCCAGCACCAGGTACGGGTTGGCATCCGCACTGGCCAGGCGGTGCTCAATGCGCAGGTTGCGCGGGTCGGACTCGGGAATGCGCACGCACGCATCACGGTCTTCAAAGCCCCAACTGGCGCGCGTTGCCGCGTTGACCGCGCCGCCCAGGCGGCGAAAGGCGTTGTGGTTGGGCGAAAAGATCGGCATGCAGTGCGGCAGCAATTCCAGGCAACCCGCCACGGCGTGGCGCAGCGGTTGTTGCTGGTGCGCCGCCAGCAAATTATTGCCCGCGCCGTCATACAGGCTGACATGCACGTGCATGCCGCTACCGGGGAATTGAAGATAGGGTTTGGCCATGAAGCTCGCACGGTAACCGTGCTTGAGCGCTACGCCGCGGGTGCTGCGACAGAACAGGGCGGCCCAGTCGGCGGCGCGCATACCGTCGTCGAGGTGACCGAAGTTGATTTCGAACTGGCCGGGGCCGATTTCGGCGGTGATCACTGTGATGTCGATGCCTTGGTCCTTGGCGGATTGCGCCATGTCGTCGAGCACTTCGCTGAAGCGTGACAGCCGTTCGATATGCAGGTTGGGTTGGTCGTCAGGGTCATCACTCAGTGGGTCGCGGGCGCATTGCGGCAGGCCATTGTCGAGTTTCTTATCGAACAGGTAGAACTCCAACTCGAACGCCACCACCGGGTGAATGCCCTTTTCTTGCAGGCGTTCCAGCACCCTCGCCAGCACTTCACGGGGTTCGAATTTGATGGGGGCTTCGGTGCCGTCTGAGGTGATCAGCATCTGGCCCAGCGGCTGCGACTCCCAGCCCACCGGCTTGAGCGTGCCCGGCACCAGACGGCGGTTGGCATCCGGGTCGCCGTCGTTGAAGCAATAGTCACCAATCTTGAACAGCCCTCCCTGAACCCCCAGCAGCACGGCGTTCTGCGGCAGCTTCAGCGGGCTGCCGGCGGCGACTTTTTCCAGCATCTCGATGGGGTAACGCTTGCCGTAGAAGTGCCCTGGAATGTCCAAGGCGATCAGGTCTACGTACCGCACGTCGGGATGGTTTTGGCGAAAGGTCCGTACTTCGGCCAGTAACGTGGTGGCATGGCTTTTCACGGGTGCAGCTCCTAGTTGTAAACCCACAACACGCGGGCGGGCAGGTCGGTCAGATTGGCGTAGCGGCAATGGGCGAAGCTGGCCAGGTGGAAGCTGTCGCCGGGGCCGAGGGTGACCGGATCGGTCTCACCTTCGACCCACAGCGTCAATTCGCCCTCCAGTACAAAACCCGCCTGCTCGGCGCGGTCGCTCATGGTTTGTTCACCGCTGTTGGCGCCGGGAGCCAACAGACTGTCGAGCATCGAAAAGGCGCCATTCATGCTTGGCGAGACGAGGATGTCGGTGATGCCATTGGCGTAATACACCGTGCGCCGCTCGTTGGGCCGGGTGATCCAGTCCACCGCCTTGGGTTTAGGTTGGCTGTAGAAGTACGTGGTGGGGACGTCGAGGGCATGGCTGATGGCGGTCAAATCGGCCACGGTCGGGCGTGACAGACCGCGTTCGACCTGGGACAGGAAACCCACGGAACGCTCGATTTTTTGCGCGAGCTGGGCGAGGGTGAGCTTCTTGTGCTTGCGCAGGTCGTGGATCAGTGCGGCCAGGGTGGCGAGTTCTTCTTGTGGGGCCATGAAATTTATTTCGATAAATTTCATGAAAAATTACAGGATTTATTTCATAGAGGCAATGAAATGGATTTAGGCGCGCACTTGTTTGAGCTTGAACAGGAGCTACAGCAAACGGCTACCCGTTCGAATGCGGCCCGGTTGGCGCAGCTGTTGGCGGATGATTTTGTTGAGTTTGGTGCCAGTGGAAATGTATGGGGCAGTAAGGCAGAGGTGATTTCCGGACTGCAGGATGAGGTGTTTTCTGCGCGCCGTATAACTGATTTCACGGTGAAAAGGCTGACTGAAGGTGTGGCTCTTGTGACCTATCGCTCTCATCGGGACGCAGGTGGGGCTTCGCTGCGCAGCTCGGTATGGCGAGTAGAAGAAGGGCAGTGGCGGATGGTGTTCCATCAAGGCACACCTGTGGCAGTTGCCTAGCTCACTCCGAGGCAAGGCTTGATTGAATGATCAGACGCGCCAGCGGTCCGAACCTGGGTAAGCGCCATTAATTGAAGGAGCACCCATGAAGTCCAAGTCCCTAATCGCCTGCCTGCTGGTTGCCGCCAGCCTGTCCACCGCCAGCTTTGTCGTGCAAGCCGGTGATACCCCCCAGGAAACCGTGCAGCCTTCGACTATCAACGCCCGTGACTTGAAAGAGGGCGACCGCGCGCCGGATATGTTGATGCGCAAGGAATCAGCCGTCAGCGACTGGAAAAAACGCGGCCTCAAGCAGCCTGAAGAAGACAGCCAGTGGGCGCGGGTGGGCGATAAATTCGTCCTGCTCAAGACCACCAACGGCACCATCCTTGAGATCACTCCCGTCAAGAAATGACCTTGCATTTTTGCCCTGTTCCTGAGTTAAGGTAGCCGGCCGTAATGGCCGCGTTACCTTCCAGGAAAGAGAGCAGGATGCTTGCCACAATAAGAAATTACCCCCGCACCGTTAACCTGTTGCTGTCCGCCACGCTGATGCTCACGTTGGCCAAGGCGATCACATTTCCGTACCTGGTGATCTACCTCACCAGCCACTTTGCCCTCGATATCACTCAGGTCGGCCTGGTGATCGGCAGTTCGCTGATTGTCGGCTCGCTGCTCAGTGTGTATGGCGGCTTCCTGGTCGACCGTATCAACAGCTACCGACTGTTGCTCGGCATGAGCGTGCTGTTTGTACTGGGCTTTATCGGCACGCTGCTCGCGCAGGATATCTGGACGTTCTACAGCTGCCTGATCCTGATCAACCTGGCTTACGCGGTGATCGATATTGCGGTCAAAGCCGGTTTTGCCAGCTTGTTGCCCGAAGAGGCACGCAGCGAAGTGTTTTCCATCAAGTACACCCTGACCAATATCGGTTATGCCGTAGGGCCTTTTTTCGGGGCGATGATTGCCAAGCTGGACATCAGCTTGCCGTTTATCCTTTCGGCGCTATTGGGGGTAGGGTTTTTCCTGCTGTATTGGCGTTGGGGTGACCGTACGCTGGCGACCGTCGATGCCACGCAAAAGCCGGTGCCCTTTCTTGCCGTTGGCCGCGTGCTGTTGCGCGATCGTCGCCTGGTCTGCTTCACCGTTGGCGGCGTGCTCAGTGCCGTGGTATTTGGTCAGTTCACCGCATGGCTGTCACAATATTTGGTCACCACCACCACCGCCGAATACACCTACACCGTGGTCAGCGCCGTGCTGACCACCAACGCCGTGTTGGTGATTGCCCTGCAGTATGTGATTGGTCGGCGCATCTCGCATCGCTACTTGGGCCAGTGGCTGATCGCAGGACTGGGCATGTTCATGCTGGGGATCATTGGTTTTGCGCTGTCCACCAGCGTGCTGTGGTGGGTATTGGCAATGGCGGTGTTCACGGTGGGGGAGATCATCGTGTTTCCGGCCGAGTACATGTTTATCGACCGCATCGCTCCGGACCACCTGCGCGGCATGTACTACGGGGCGCAGAACCTGTCCAACCTGGGGGCCGCCCTGGGGCCGGTGTTGTGTGGGCTGGTGCTGGCCAGCCTGCCGGCCCACTACATGTTTTACATGCTGGGGGCGTTTATCGTTGGGGGCGGGGTGTTCTATTTCATTGGTGCGTCGCTGAAGGCAAGTCATCCAGCGTGAGCTTGCCGACGGTGTTGCATTGCAGTTCGTAACGCAGCTCTTCCACCATTTTTTCAACTTCTTGCGGGGTCTGCAGCCGGTTCGTGCTGATCCCGGTGACGACCAGATCAACCCGGCCGGTCTCCGCGTCGTAGACCTTGAGGGTCAGCGAAGCGTCCCGGCACAGGGTGAATTCGCACGTCAGTGGCGACAGACCTTCTTCGATGCAATTGCGCAGTTGAGAGAGGGTAAACATGGGGGTTCCTTCAGGGTGTAAATGCGGTGGCACACGATCAAAGCCTTGTGCCCACGCCCTGAAGGTTAGGGTTTACTTGCCCGCGTCATAAGTTGAATTCGCACTAGCCGCACTAGTGCATTTGCACCGCGTTCACTTGTTCTTGAGCCGCAACTCGCCGGCAAACAGTCCGCGTTCGCGGGCCCAAACGATCGCTGCACTACGACTATGCACCCCCAGCTTGGAGTACACCGTGGCCACATGGTTACGCACCGTGTTGGGCGCCAGTTTGAGGCGCGAGGCAATTTCCTTGTCAGCCAGCCCTTCGCAGATCAACCCCAAAACATCCCGTTCGCGGGCCGTGAGGTCGGTGAACGCGACATTCGGCAGGTTCGGGCTGTTGACGCTTTTGGCGTTCGCCAGTTTCTCGATCAGTGTCTGGCTGAACCATGAAGCGTCTTGCATGACTTCCTCGATGGCGGCCACCAGTTCCAGCTCCGAGCGCTTGCGTTCGGTGATGTTCATCAGCACCAGCAGGTAGCAGGGCACATCCTGAATGATCACGGTGTCCGCGGACACGACACAGTCGATAACCTCATCGCCTTTCTTGCGCACCTTCAAATCCTGGCCGTCAAAGCTTCCGGCTTTTTCCAGGGTGGTGAACAACAGGGCGCCAGCCGGTGCGCTGTCGATAAAGCCAATTTCTTCGATGGCCTTGCCGATCAATTCTTCACTGGTGTACCCCGTGATCGTCATGAACGCCTCATTCACATCCACCACTTGACGGTTCGCGGCGCTGCAGACCAACGTCGGCACCGGGGTCAGGCGAAATGATTTGGCAAACCGTTCTTCACTCTGGCGCAGCGCGGTTTCGGCCTTGCGCCGAGGCTCCAGGTCCGTGAAGGAGAACAGCATGCAGGCCTCTTCGTTCATGTCCAACGGCTGGCCGGCGACGATCACCAGTTTGCTGCCGCCTTCGGGCAATCTCAGTTCGGCCTGCATCTGCGGTATGGTCGCGCCATCGCCCAGGCGCTGGATCGCCAGGTCCTTGCGCTCGGCCTGCTCCAGCACGTCCAGCTCATAGACGGACTTGCCGATGACTTGGTCGCGGTTGTAACCGGTCATCTCCAGAAAGCCTTGGTTGACCTTGATATAGCGCAAGTCGCTCAGACGGCAGATCACCGCAGGCGCCGGGTTGGCATTGAAGGTTTTCTCGAAGCGCTGCTCGGCACTGGCCCATTCGGTGGCGTCGCTGAGGATCAGTACCAGCAGCTCCGGTTCGCCACGCGAGTCGGTGATCACCAGACTGCGCAGGCGGTGCACCCAGGTTTTGTCCGAATCGGCGTTTGGAATCACCTCCACCACGACGTCGCTGAATTCGTCGCCAGCAGCAGCACGGGCCAGGGGATAGTTTTCCAGCGTCAGTGGGTGATTGTTGCGATAGCGCAGCGTGAAGCGCTCGGCATACTCCTGCGCATTCGCGCCTAGCCCCATCACGTCGCCCACGCCGTGCATGTTCAGTGCGGCTTCGTTGGCCCACAGGATGGTCTGGTCGACCTCGGCGAGAATGATCCCATCGGATAGTCCGGAAATGATCTGCTGCAGTTGGCGGCGGTTGGTTTCTTTGGCGAGGACGTCCTGGCTCATGATTTCTCCGGATAAAAGCGCATAAAAACTCCGACATCCACGCTTCAGGATAGTGCAGAGAATGTGAGGGGGCCCAAGTGCGAATGCATCAGGCGATCTGGTGCATTTGCGCCACGACCGAACGGATGTCGTTTCGCCACACTCCCACTCAACAAGGCACATTGCCTTGCTCCCATAACTTGTGAAGGACCTCTGTATGACCACTGTCTATGAAACCAATCGCTCGCTGTTTCGCGTGTCCTGGAGCTCGGTATTGGCCGGTAGTGCAATTGCCCTGGTGACCTACCTGGTCCTCAGCGTGCTCGGCACTGCCATTGGCGCCAGTGCAGTTGAACCAATGGAAGCGGGCAACCCATTGAGCGGTTTCGGCACGGGCGCGGGCATCTGGCTGTTTGTCTCCACCCTTGTAGCGATCGGCGTCGGCGCCTTTGTCGCCGGCCGTACTGCACCGGATCGCGGTGGCCTGCACGGCGTGTTGACCTGGACCGTCACCACCTTGCTCACCACTTGGCTACTCGCGGGTCTGGCTGCCAGTGTGGTTGGCACCGCCGGCAACATGGTGGGTAAAGGCTTGTCGGCTGCCGGTAGCGGTATTGCCGCGGCGGCGCCTGGCATTGGCGACAGCGTCAAGCAGCAACTGAACGAACAAGGTATTCAACTGGACTGGAACAGCCTGCAGGGCGAACTCGATACGTTGCTCAAGCAGAGCGGAAAACCAGAATTGGACCCTGCGAACGTCGAGCAAAAAGCTGACCAAGCCAGCGCTGATGGCAAGCAAGCCGCGACGGATGCAGCGACCAATCCCGCACAGGCTGGCGACCAGTTGAAGCAGTGGTTTGAACGCGTGAAAGCGTCCGGTGAACCTGCGCTGAACGCGGCGGATAAAGAAGCACTGGTCAACATCGTGGCGGCGCGTACCGGCAAGAGCAAGGAAGAGGCCACGCAGATCGTCGATAACTACGCCCAGGCTTATCAGCAAGCCATGCAGAAGGTCGAAGAGCTGAAGCAACAGGCTGAACAGAAAGCCCGTGAAGCGTCTGAAGTGGCTGCCAAGCAGATTTCCCGTGCGGCCTGGAGCGCCTTGGCGATGCTGCTGTTGGGTGCGGCGCTGAGCTTCTTTGTGGGGCGTATGGCGCTGACTAATCGTCGTGTGCCGTTGGCCTGACTTCTTGTGATGAGGGTGGTGAGAGGGGGACCTCTCACCACGCTTTTGCTAAACCACTAACCCTCCCACGACTGGCACGATGATCAGCGTACTCAACGCCATAGAAAGCACGTTACCGATGTAGGGGTGGAAGTGAGCCGGCAACTTTCCCGCGATGGCGCACGCTAAAGGCGGAGCAATCAATGCACCGAGCAGCGCACTTGAACCCATCACCATCCAACTTCCTCCATGGGTCAACACGGCAGCCGGTACCACTGACACCAAGGGAACATAGGTGGGATACCATCCTCGCTTGATCCACTCATGTCGCCAGATGACCACGCCCAGCGCAGACGTCAATGCTTGCGCGCCTATCAGGTGCAATATGAGGCCTGAGCCGTACGCCGGGCTCACGGGATTCAGGGCGTACGCCAATAGGACTCCCGCCAACAGACCCAGACTGGCTAGCTCGTTGCCGAAAAAAGGGGCTTCGGAGAAATCTGCCAGCACCCGGCGCAGGCTCCAAGTCACGCCATAAGTGGGAAGAGCGGCAGGCTTCGGTTTGGCCGGTGGGGTAAAGTCCGAGCGCACCATAGAGGGCATCCAACGACATAGCATAAACGCGATCACGCTACCGATAGCCATGCCCATCACGTTGCCAATCACCGCCGGCAACCCCAGCGGCACGCAGACGACGTTGACGATCAACAGGCACATCGGCGTAACCAGCACTGCGCCGAGTGCTGCGCCAGTGAGGGTGACCTTCCACCCGCCGCCAAACATCAGCACCATGGCTGCCGGCAACGAGACGAACGCCGCGAACGTCGGTTGCCATGTCTCAGCGGTGACAGCCCATCCCCACAGCAAGTTGCTGAGTAGCAGGCCGAGCAACGAGCTGGTTATCAGCCAAGGCCATAATCCGGTCCCATAGGAAATGGAGAAACCTTGCCAGGCCTTCCCCTTCCGGCTGGCCCACCAGGCCAGGTAGGCACCTCCCAGCAGGCCGAGCGACGCCAGTTCATGTTTGTAGAAAGCGACCTCGCTGATATCGCCAAGTACCCAGCGCAGCCAGGCAACGGGGTGTGGAAGGCTTTGCACCATATCGGTGTAGCCAGGCCAGGGCTCGGTGAACGCTAACCACACAATGATCAGAGCGCTGGTCAGCGCAATCACAACAACAGTCCTGTCAATGTTGGGCCAGGGGGTTCGTGGTTTTTCTAAGAGGTTACCCATAGTCAACCCTCCAATCAGCGCGGCAGGGCAGGGTGTTGGGCGTAACCGAGCATTTGATCGTAGAGATCATTGCGTCGATCGCGTTGCAGGTCGTTGAGGCTGTTCCAGATCGGTGCACTGCGGGCGCTGGTGATATCAATGTCGGCGAACAAAATCTCCTGGCGATTGGCCGAAGCGACAGCGCCAATCGGCCAGCCATTGGTTCCGGCAATCAATGAGCATCCGAGGTAACGGGCGTCTCGCTCCTCGCCAATGCGGCTGGCGGCAGCGATAAACACGTTGTTGACGTGGGCGGCGGTCATCGTCAGGTATGACGCCATGCATTTGCCCGCTTCATCGAATAGCGGCGGTGGTGTCCACACCCAGTTGTTCAGGCTACAAATAATATCTGCGCCTTGTTGGCTGAGAATGCGTGGCACCTCCGGGAACCAGATGTCCCAGCAAATCAGCAAGCCAATACGGCCGATCGGCGTTTCAAATACCGGAAAGCCTGTATCGCCGGGGGTGAACCAAAGCTTTTCCAGGTTCCACAAATGCGCTTTGCGGTATTTTCCGATGTAGCCTTCGGGCCCTAACAGCACGGCCGTATTGAATAGCTGCATACCGTCTATTTCACACAGGCCTGCTACCAGATACACCTGGTGCCTGCAGGCAAACTCTATCCACGCTTGCACGCTGGTACCGTCTGGCACTCGCTCTGCGTGATCAAAAGCATCCTGGCGGCTGCTGAAGAAATACCCGCAATTGGTGAGCTCGGGCAACACGATCAGGTTGGCTCCGCCGCTCGCGGCTTCGGCCGCCAGTGCGAGGCTCTGACTCAGGTTATTGGCGCGGTTGGCCATGCCGACCTGTGGATCAAGTTGAATGACCGCTACGCGTGCAGGGCTTACTGATTCGCTCATTGAGGTGACCTCTTATTGTTATACAACCGGAAGATGGTTGGATGTTTATAAGAGGCGACAATATGTTTAATTAAAAGTCAGACGGTTCTCGTTGCTACGTAGTCTATTTCCTTTATTGCTCGGTTTTGTATTCTGGGTAGTCCTGCATATCAAAGCCGCCGTTGAAGTTGGCGCGTGTTTTATTGCAGATGTTTATCACTGTGTCGACGGCGCCTCTGAAGCAAGGCTCAGTCCAGCCAGCATCAACGGAAAACGACTCGCCGCAGAGATAAAGTCCCGACTTATGAGAGAAGTCCCTGTTGTATTTCATTAAGGACACCGCGTGGTAGTAGGTGCCTGCGCGATAGAGCTTTGCACAACCCAGCGAGTGTTTGTCGTTCATCCAGCGTTGGACGACTGCCTGTTTACGGCCTATATACGGTGAGATTTTTTCTTTGATGTTTGTGGACTTCAAGAGGATTCGGTCTAGCTCCTTTATGCATTTATCCACCAGCTGTTCGTCGTCAAATACCGATAGCTTGGTAGCGTCGTCTTCCCACGTGTAGCTGAGCAGGATGCAGTCATAGGTATTATTATTGTGGTAGCGGTAGGTATATACATCATGTACCCAGCTGTCCGTAATGATCGCTTGAGGTATGTTTTTGTTATCTGAAAGAAACGACTTTTTCAGTGGGGCGTAGACTTTGCAGCTGGTTTCCCAGTGGGCGGTTTTATAGGCCTCTATAATGTCGAATGGGAGTGTTTTCTGGTTGAAGTTTTCAATTGGTATTTGTGTCTCGATCAGCCAGGAGGGGAGTGTCATTACGACAGAGTCACAATCGATAAATACGTTTTCCGTTTGATCTTTTTGTGTGGCGTTCCAGCTGTAATACACGCGTATTTTTCCGTCCTTGAGTTTTTTCAGTTTTGTCACTGCACTGCGGGTCAGTAAACCGGATGGGCTCTTTAAAAGGTGTTCGTACAAAGATTCATCAGTCTCGTCGGGCTTTATGAATAGCAGCGATTCCGCCAGCGATCCAAGGCCAATATAGTGTGGTTTGTTAAATTTAAGCCCTCTGGAGTCCAGGGTCTCTTTAGCATCCAGGTACGGTGCGTCCATGGGGGTACCGTCTGCGTCAACCCGACCGTGAATCAACTGCAGATGACTGCTGAATCCAAATATCGCCGTGCGCAGAGGGTAAAGCGCGCATACGTCATAGAAGGCGCCCCAACTACCATCACCAATTCCGATGGCGTAGAAAACCGCAGATTCCTGGGCACTCATACCCAGGCCGCCAAAGTTTCCAGGATCACTGTGGTGCCACGTATCAATACTTGGCAGCTTGACCAGGTCCCGAAAGGACATACCTTCGTATTTTCTTACTATCGATGCCCACATGTCCTCCCAGCGTTCGGAGCCGTAATATTCGGAGACGCACAGCGTCATACGCTCGGCAAATGTCTTCCATTTCGCGAAAACGTTACCCAGCGTTTGCCCTGGCGGGGCTGTTTTTCCATCGGCGTTTTTCCATATCAGTAGGGTAGGTTCACTGCTGTTATCTATGCTCCCTTCTCTTAGGAATATACCGGTTGAGCGGACTGCCGGGCTGCCCGGGTTTGGAAAGTCTGAATGGCGCAAATCGAATTCGTTAGCGTAATAGGCCATCAGTGAACGACCGTCTTTGGGCGGCTCATTTGTCTTGTTGAAGAACGGCATCCTCATTGCACCCATCTCGAAAGGGGGCCTGCCTGGCGTGTTGGTGTGATTGCTCCCAAGGGCGGTAAGGTGTCGGCCGCCAATACGCTTGGATTTTTCAAGTAAGGTAATGTTTGTGAACCCGCACCTGTAAAGCTCGCGCGCAGTCGTCAGGCCGGTAATGCCAGCGCCAATAACGCAGATTTTATGATCGGGTTCAGTGGCGTGGGCAATCCCGTTTACCTGTTCAACCAACGCGCGATAGTCAAAGCACAGGTCGGGTGGATTGGGGAATGTTGCCCTCCATTTGTTCTCGGTAGAGCGCTTTTCTCGATGCTGCCGCTGGGCAATGTCTGCGGGGTAGTTGAAGCCGGAACCGATGGTCATTCTGATATTCCCTATTCAGAGTAATGAACGCTTCATAGGTTGAGCGGTGGCACTGGACGCGAGAAATAGTCTGAAGGTGTTTTTGGGGGAGGGAGCGTCGTGTTTTTTTGTAAGTGCATTTCAAGCAGCAAGCGCAGAGAGAACCCTCTCCCCCTGAAAGGCGCTGCGGCGTGTCGCAACTATCAGTGTTGCGTTTGAAGCTTGCCAAACCCGTTTGATTCTGGGAAAAACGCCATCCTTTGCGTCCTAATGAGACCCCCCATGAGCCACGACGAACTCCAGATCACCGACATCCGCCTCGGCACCGGCAAAGCCGTGGTCAAGGGCGCGTTGATTACCACCCAATACACCGGCACCCTGGAGGACGGCACGGTATTCGATTCGTCTTGGGAGCGCGGCAAGCCGTTCCAGTGTGTGATCGGCACCGGGCGGGTGATCAAGGGCTGGGACCAGGGTTTGATGGGTATGCAGGTGGGCGGTGTTCGCACCTTGTTCGTGCCGGCGCATCTGGCGTATGGCGAACGGTCGATGGGCGCGCATATCAAGCCCAACAGCAACCTGCGTTTTGAGATTGAGTTGTTGGAAGTGCTGACGCGAGATGATTGAGGGCGGATGAACATGGATGTTGATGAGCACGTGTTGCCCGCTTGCTCTGTTGCAGGTATTCGGGTGGTTGAGCTGTGCGCTAGCGACGAGGCCGATCTGCAACGGTTTTTCGAGCGAGCGCCGGATTATTTCATTGCGGTGAACGGCGAGCCGGCCACGCCGACTGAGGCGTGCGAGGAGTTGCACGGGCAACTGCCCACAGGATGGACCTGCCGCCGGATGTATTGGCTGGGTTATCGCGATGCTGACGACCGATTGGTCGCGGTGGTGAACATTGCCGCTGACCTGCTGGCGAGCGGGGTGTGGCATATCGGGCTGCTGCTGGTCGATTCGTGCCTGCATGGCACTGGCCTTGCGCAACGACTGCATGCGGACCTTGAAGTATGGGCTGCGAAGAAGGGCGCCCAATGGCTGCGGTTGACGGTGGTTATCGGCAATATCAAAGCCGAGCGTTTCTGGCCCAGGCTTGGGTATGTGCAGGTACGTACGCGGGAGGGCGTGACGATGGGACGGCAGGTGAACCGGGTGTCGATTCAGGTCAAGGCGCTGGCGGGTGGGGCGGTTGAGGATTACTTGAGGCGGGTGGCGAGGGATCGACCGGGTACGCCATAGCAACGGATGTACGCCAATCGGTGTGGGAGCTGGCTTGCCTGCGATGGCGGCCTTTCAGCTAGAGCCCCATTGCCTGACACTGCGCCATCGCAGGCAAGCCAGCTCCCACATTTGATCTTCAGCGTATCCGGGAAAACGGCTTTCCTGAACCCACCCTGAAGAATCTTCTCATTCCCCATCGGGAAACTTTCCTACGGTTTACTCTCCTGAAGTCGGGGCGTAAGCTTCGCGCGTTTTCATCAATAGCGGAGACCCTCAGTGGGTACTTGTTCGAGTGACAGTAGTCGGCCGGTTCTGGTAACCGGCACAGGCTTGGCAAGGTAACGTGCATTCTTCCGATGCCGTTGTCTCGCCAATAAAAGCGAGAAGCGGTATCCCGGCAGTAGCCAGTCCTGGCGCCTGCCCGAATCCCTCTCATCGACGCTGACCAGCACCTGACTCACCTCGGGATGCTACGGACGCGCCTGCCTTTACGGTGGGCGGGCCAAGCTGACTGTGCCTGTAAAATGGCGCGGGGCAGACGGCCGTACCTGCACGAGTGTTTCCTCGCGCAGGAGTAACACCATGAACTTCACGCTGCTCAAAGAGTTCTTCGCCGGCTTCCTGCGGACCCGGCATATTGCCCGGCATTTCCGCCGCCTGGCGATGCTCGAAACCGTGACCGACGCCAGTGTCAGCCGCGAAGTACCACCGACCCTGGCACAAACCCTGGTGGTCTCGGCCAACAACAGCGCCGTGCAATTGCTAGGCACGCTAGGCAGTCATTCCGAAGGTTTGAACACCCAAGAGGCCGATGCCCTGCGCGTGCAATACGGCTTCAACGAAGTCGAGCATGAGCAGCCGCTGCCCTGGTGGGTGCACCTGTGGCACTGCTACAAGAACCCGTTCAACCTCTTGCTGACCCTGTTGGCAGTCATCTCCTGGCTGACCGAAGACATGAAGGCCGCCACGGTGATTTTCTCCATGGTAGTGCTGTCGACGCTGCTGCGTTTCTGGCAGGAGGCCAAATCCAACAAGGCCGCCGATGCACTGAAGGCCATGGTGAGCAACACCGCCACGGTGCTGCGTCGCGATGAGGCCAAGCGCATCGAGTTACCGATCAAGCAGTTGGTGCCCGGCGACCTCATTGTGCTTTCGGCCGGCGACATGATCCCGGCCGACTGCCGTGTGCTCAGCGCAAAGGACCTGTTCGTCAGCCAAGCGGCGATGACCGGGGAATCGATGCCGGTGGAGAAGTTCGCCCAGCAGCAGGACGCCAACACCCGCAACCCGCTGGACCTGGAGAATATTCTGTTCATGGGCACCAACGTGGTGTCCGGCGCGGCGACGGCGGTGATCCTGACCACCGGTAACAGCACCTATTTCGGCGCGTTGGCCCAGCGTGTGACGGCCACCGACCGCGCGACCACGTCGTTCCAGCACGGCGTTAACAAAGTCAGCTGGTTGCTCATTCGGTTCATGTTCGTGATGGCGCCACTGGTGCTGTTCATCAACGGTTTCACCAAGGGTGACTGGACTGAGGCGCTGCTGTTTGCATTGTCGATTGCCGTGGGCCTCACCCCGGAAATGTTGCCGATGATCGTCACCTCCACCCTGGCCAAGGGCGCGGTGTTTCTGTCGCGCAAAAAGGTCATCGTCAAGCGCCTGGACGCGATCCAGAATTTCGGCGCCATGGATGTGCTGTGCACCGACAAGACCGGCACGCTGACCCAGGACAGGATTTTCCTGGCGCGCCATGTGGACGTGTGGGGCGAAGAGTCCGACGATGTGCTGGAAATGGCCTACCTCAACAGCTACTACCAGACGGGTCTGAAAAACCTGCTGGACGTGGCGGTGCTGGAGCACGTGGAGGTGCATCGCGAGCTGAAAGTCGGCACCGCGTTCCACAAGGTCGATGAGATCCCGTTCGATTTCAATCGTCGCCGCATGTCGGTGGTAGTGGCCGAGGAAGGCTTGCCGCACCTGTTAATTTGCAAGGGTGCCGTGGAGGAAATCCTCTCGGTGTGCAACAACGTGCGCCATGGCGACACCAACGAGGCGCTGACCGATGAACTGCTGGCACGTATTCGCCAGGTCACCGCTGCGTTCAACGAAGAAGGCTTGCGCGTGGTGGCCGTGGCCGCGCAACCGATGGCACCGGGGCGCGACACCTACAGCCTGGCGGATGAGCAAAACCTCACGCTGATCGGCTACGTGGCTTTCCTCGACCCACCGAAGGAAAGCACCGCACCCGCCCTCAAGGCGCTCAAAGCCCATGGCGTCGCGGTAAAAGTGCTGACCGGTGACAACGAGCTGGTCACCGCCAAAATCTGCCGCGAAGTGGGCCTGGAGCAACAAGGCCTGCTGATGGGCAACGACATCGAGGACATGACCGACGCCGAGCTGGCAGAGGCTGTGGAAACCACCAACGTGTTCGCCAAGCTGACGCCGAGCCACAAGGAGCGCATCGTGCGCCTGCTCAAGGCTAACGGACATGTGGTGGGCTTTATGGGCGATGGCATCAACGATGCGCCGGCGTTGCGTACCGCTGACATCGGTATTTCGGTGGACAGCGCGGTGGATATTGCCAAGGAAGCCGCCGACATCATCCTGCTGGAAAAGAGCCTGATGATCCTGGAGGAGGGCGTGCTGGAGGGGCGGCGTACCTTCGCCAACATGCTCAAGTACATCAAGATGACCGCCAGTTCCAACTTTGGCAACGTGTTCTCGGTGCTGGTGGCCAGTGCATTTATCCCGTTCCTGCCGATGCTGCCGATGCATTTGCTGGTGCAGAACCTGCTGTATGACATTTCGCAGATCGCGATTCCGTTCGATAACGTCGATGAAGAAATGCTCGCCAAGCCACAACGCTGGCAACCGGGCGATGTCGGCCGTTTCATGCTGTTTTTCGGGCCGATCAGTTCGATCTTTGACATCACCACGTTTGCACTCATGTGGTATGTCTTCGATGCCAACACCCCCGACCACCAGACCCTGTTCCAGTCCGGCTGGTTTGTGGTGGGGCTGCTGACCCAGACGCTGATCGTGCACATGATCCGCACCCCGAAAATCCCCTTCCTGCAAAGCCGTGCGGCGATGCCGTTGATGGTGATGACCGGCGTGATCATGGCCGTGGGGATTTTCCTGCCGATGGGACCGTTGGCGCATTACTTTAAATTGCAGGCGCTGCCATCGCTGTACTTTGTGTTCCTGCCCGTGATCCTGCTGGCGTACATGGCCCTGACCCAGGCGGTGAAGGGTTACTACATCCGTAAGTTTGGCTGGCAATAAACAGGGACGATTTCCTATGCAAGCAATCAATAATATCAACCTCAATTCTCTGATCGACACCCTGGTCAGCCTCACTGCGGCATTCATCCTCGGTGGCCTGATCGGTTTCGAACGTCAATACCGCCAGCGCACCGCAGGTCTGCGCACCAACGTGCTGGTGGCGGTGGGCGCGGCGATTTTCGTCGACATGGCCAACCGTCTCGGCGGTGCAGAAGGCGCGGTGCGCGTAGTGGCGTATGTCGTGTCGGGTATCGGCTTTCTCGGCGCCGGTGTGATCATGCGTGAAGAGGGCAATGTGCGCGGGCTCAACACCGCCGCCACGCTCTGGGCGTCGGCGGCGGTGGGGGCTTGCGCGGGTGCCGACCTGATCCTCGAAGCGCTGCTGGGCACGCTGTTCGTGCTGGCGGCCAACACCTTGCTGCGGCCGATCGTCAACAATATCAACCGCCAGCCGCTGGATGTGGTGTCGGCAGAGGTGACCAATATCTTGTATGTGATCGCCCGGCGTACCCAGCAGAAAGCCGTGCTGGCGTTGCTGGAGGCCGAGCTGGCGCGTTGCAATTACCCAGCCAGCGATGTTGACGTGCGCCCCTTTGGCACGGAGGAAGTAGAAATCGAAGCTACCCTGGCCGTGACATCGGTCGACGGTGACGAGTTGGACGCCCTGGTGGCAAGGATATCGATGTCGACTCTGGTGGTGCAGGCGTTCTGGAGTCCGAGTACCACCGAGTAATCTCCAGCTGTAGGGATTTATCCCGCGCAAAGTTGACTATGCTAGGAAAAGTCCCACAAGCAATCAGGACTATCCCTTCATTTGATAAGGCGCCACGTTGCTAAGGTTGCGCGCTTGCGCCTCAGGAACAAGGGCGCGGTTCGACGTGTTTACTGTGCTTTATCAAAAGGAGGGGGTCTGTACTGCCTGAAGTGTCATGCAGAGTAATCAGCACCGTTTGTCGGAACTGTTACTTTTCACAGGTAGATAGGTCCCGTGTGATATGTAAGCGTACCGATCCCTCGGGGAGTCTTATGAGCAAAGCTTTAATTGTGGATGATCACCCTTTCATACGCTCAACCGTGAAGTTTCTGTTGAAGCAGGAAGGCTTCGACAAAATATTTGAAGCAGGCAACGGTGCTGACGCCATGCAGATTGCGCGTGAGGAACGCCCCGATCTGGTCATCCTCGACTTGGCAATGCCCAAGCTCGGCGGCCTGGAGGTGATCAGCCGGATCAAGGCACTGGAACTGCCTTGCAAAATTCTGGTGCTGACTTCGTACTTGGCAGTGTTCTTCTCTACCCGCTGCATGCGCGCCGGAGCCATGGGCTTTGTTGCCAAGACGGGTGAACTCGACGAGTTGCAAAAGGCTATCAGGGCGATCAGGTCCGGTTACAGCTGCTTCCCCAGCGTGGCCACCAGTTCGGTGCGCCGTGATGATTTGCAGACCACCGAGCAAGAACTGGTGGACGCGCTGTCGGATCGCGAATTGACGGTATTGCAAAAACTGGCGCTGGGCCTGGGCAACAAGGAAATCGCTGAGGACATGTTGTTGAGCCACAAGACCATCAGCACCTATAAGACGCGACTCAAGGAGAAGCTGCGTATGTCCTCGGTGGTGCACCTGTCCAAGTTCGCCCAGCGCAATCATCTGATCTGAAATGACCATCTCCCGGCTGTTGATATTCACGGCCTTCCTGCTGATGGGGCTGTTGCCCTGCGCGGCGATGGCCCTGGATGAGACACATACACTGCGACTGTTCGGCCATTCCACGCTTGAAAACCCACGCCTGGAACTTGAGGAAAGTGACTGGCGTTGGCTGCGCGAGCGACGGGTGTTGGTGATGGGAGTGTCAGCGCCCGACTACATACCTTTCGACCAATCCAACGAAAACGACTTTGAAGGCATCACGGCTGACTATACGTGGCTGATCAGCCTTATTTTAAACATACCTATCGAGGTTCGACGCTACGACACCCGTGATGAAGTCATCGAAGCGCTCAAACGGGGCGAGGTGGATTTAGTCGGGTCTGCCAACGGTTACGAAGCGGCCGATAAGGAACTGATACTGTCGCGTTCCTACGCCAATGATCAACCCGTGTTGGTGACTCGCACGGGTGACAGCCATTCATTGAGCGTCGACCTGGCTGGCAAGCGCGTAGCGATGCTTTACCACTATATGCAGCCTGACGCTGTCCAGGCCTTTTATCCCCAGGCGCAACTGCAGCTGTACGGCTCGACTCACCAGGCGATCGGTGCCGTGGCGTTCGGTCAGGCGGATGTCTACTTGGGCGACGCCATCAGCACTCGCTATCTGATCAACAAGAACCACCTCAATAACGTCCGCATGGCAGATTTTTCCGCACTGGAGGTCAACCCGTTCGGGTTCGCTTTCAACCAGGACAACATCCGTCTGCTGAACATCATCAATGCAGCGCTGGGCATTATCACGCCCAGCCAGCAGATGGAAATCCTGCGCCGCTGGAGTGCAGGCGACAGCGGTTCCCTGGCCGCTGACCGGTTGCGTTTGAGTGAGAGTGAGCAGCGCTGGCTGATAAAGCACCCACGCGTAACAGTGGCTGTGCTCGACAAGTTCATGCCGCTGTCATTTTTCAATGAGCAAGGCCAACCGGTGGGTTTGAGCGACGAGGTGTTGTCGCGGATCAGCTTGCGTACGGGTTTGAAGTTCGAAGTGGTGCAAGGCAGCTCGTTGCCTCAGCAAGTTGACGACGTCAGCACCGGCAAAGTGGACATGCTGGCGGTGATCACGCCCAGCGTCGAGCGGGCCGAAAAGCTGCGCTTTACCCGACCCTATCTGTCCAATCCTTATGTATTGGTGGCGCGCGCCGGCGACGAACGTTTGGTTACGCTCGAAGACATGCCCGGAAAACGCCTGGCGTTTATTGGCGGCAACAGCCTCGCCGCGCAAATTGCCCGCGACTATCCAGGTATCGAATTTGTCGACGTCGCAAACCCGGAGGACGCCATGGATTTGGTCGCCAAGGGCAGTGTCGATGCGACTGTTATTTCGCTGATCAGTGCACGCTACATGATTGCGCGCCATTACCGTGATCGCTTGCGTATCACCAGCACCGTCGGTACGGAGCCAGCGCGGATTGCTTTCGGTGTCAATCGCAGCCAACTGGAGCTGTATTCGATCCTCGAGAAGGCGCTGTTGAGTATCACGCCTGAAGAAATGGACGAGCTGACCAACCGTTGGCGCAGTGAGATCATCATCGAAGACAGCTATTGGATCAGTCATCGCAACGTGATTATCCAAGGATTTGGCGTGGCCGCGTTGCTGCTGCTGATCACCCTGGGCTGGGTGCTCTACCTGCGCAACCTGATTCACAAGCGAACACAGGCCGAACGGGCCCTGAGCGACCAGATGCGGTTCATGAGCGTTCTGATCGACGGCACTCCGCACCCAATTTACGTGCGCGATCGCCAGGGCCGGTTAATGGCCTGCAATAACGCTTACCTCGATGTATTTGGCTTTAAGTTGGAGGATGTGATCGGCAAGACCGTGGTGCAAACCGATACGGGCAACCCGCCCCAGGCACAGTCGTTCCACGCCGAATACTTGAGCTTGATGGCGCGGGGTGAGCCGCAGATCCAGGATCGCGTACTCAAGGTTCCCGATGGCAGTGTGCTAACCATCTACCAATGGATGCTGCCGTACCGAGATAGCAATAGCCACGTTGTAGGCATGATTGCGGGTTGGGTGGATGTGAGCGAGCGCCAGCGGCTGTTGAGCCAGTTGCAGGCAGCCAAGGAGGACGCAGACTCGGCAAACCGCGCCAAGACCACATTCCTCGCGACCATGAGCCATGAGATCCGCACGCCGATGAATGCCGTGATCGGCATGATCGAATTGGCCCAGAAAAACGCCGAGCAGGGCCGCGTCGATCAGGATGCGCTGGAGGTGGCGTCGATGGCCTCGCGAAGCATGCTGGAATTGATCGGCGATATTCTGGACATTGCGAAGATAGAATCCGGCCACCTGTCCCTGACCTTGGCGCCGGCCAATCTCCACGAGTTGTTGGCATCTGTGGCGCGTGTGTTTGAGGGGCTGGCGCGGGACAAAGGCTTGCAGCTGCAAGTGGAGCTCGATCCGATGACTGCCCGCTCGGTGCTCATCGACCCTTTGCGCTTCAAGCAAGTGGTGTCCAATCTGCTGGGGAATGCCATCAAGTTTACCGCCACCGGTCAGGTTCGCCTGGGTGCACAGTGCGCCCCGGCGTTGGCCGGTGACCACTTGAACCTACGGTTGTATGTCGAAGACACGGGGGTTGGCATCAGTGCTGAAGATCAGCAGCGTTTGTTCAACCCATTTATCCAAGGGAGTAATAACGAACAGTCGGCGCGCAGTGGTTCCGGCCTCGGGTTAGTGATCAGTCGCAACCTGTGCGAGATGATGGGCGGTCAACTGCGCTTGAGCAGTGTGCTGGGCAAGGGGACGCGGGTGGACGTGACGTTGGCGCTGGCGTTGACCAGCGCAGCACAGGTTTCGACTCCCGTCGCACGTGTTCCACCGACGCAGGCGTTGAACCTCCTGGTGGTCGACGACTACCCGGCCAACCGCTTGTTGCTGACTCGTCAGCTGAGCTTCCTTGGGCATCACATCGTCACGGCCGAAGATGGCGCCGAGGGCTTTGCACTGTGGCAGGCCGGGCATTTTGATGGCGTCATCACGGATAGCAACATGCCGGTTATGGACGGTTACACGCTGGCACGTAATATCCGTGCCCAAGAGCGTCAGCGTGGTCTGGTGCCGTGCCTGCTGCTGGGGTTCACTGCCAACGCCCAGCCGGAGGAAACCGAACGCTGCAGGCAGGCGGGCATGGATGGTTGCCTGTTCAAACCGACCGGCCTTGATGATTTGCGTGCGGCGCTGGCACCTCGCAGCGCAGCAGCCGTGACGGGTGAGGTCGAGCCGGCGTACGACCTCAGTACGCTGACTACGCTGACAGGCGGTGACACTGCCGCGCTTAACGAGTTACTCGTGCCATTGCTCATCAGTCTTGCAGAAGATCGCCTGCTGCTGCCGACGCTGCAAAATCACGCGGATATCGCCAAGTTGCATGACCTGGCTCATCGCGTGAAAGGGGGCGCTCGCATGGTCAAGGCCCACAGGTTGGTCGCCTGTTGCGAAACCTTGGAAGGGGTGTGTGAAAGACATGACCACCAGGCATTGGCGGCCGCGATACAGGCGCTGGACGCGGCCATCGATGGTTTGCATCACAGCCTGAGCCGGCACAGCAAGCAGGCTTGACTGAGGTGGATAGCCATTCGGCGGATTTGGGAGAACTCCTACATGGAAGGGGAACAAGCCTGATTTTGTCTTCGGCATATGTCTGGAAAATGGGCCTCGCTCACTGACGAGCACTGCCTGCCCAGGGGTTTGCCATGCCAAACAAAGCACTGACTATCCTGATTGCCGATGAGCAACACCTGCAACGCCTGTACATCGAGAAAATGCTCAACAAGCTGGGGTATCACCGGATCGTACCGGTGCAAACCTTCGAAGAGGTCCAGCTACTCACTGCTATCCCGGCCCAACCCTTTGACGTGCTGATCATCAATGCGGGGCTGGCGGTCCACGCTTGCGGGCTTCAACCTCAGGCGCATCATGTGCTGGTCTACGATCACCAGGACCTGAGCCTGGATATGGACGCCACCGCCGACGCAACGCCGGCGGTGCTGGTGCGGCTGCCCGGCGTGCCGGATAGCGTCAACCTCGAACACTTCATGGACATCATCGACCCACCCGCAGCCACCACCGGCCTGCGGGTGTTACCGTGGCTGCGGGAGTTATCGCGCGCGCCCGTGGCCGGGGCCTAGTCCCACTCTGGTGCGATACCTTTCGGGCTGGTCAGGCGGTGGCCGCGCTCCAGCTCGGCAATCTGCGCCATGTCGGCAGCACTCAAGGTCAGTTGCAGGGCCCTGAGGTTGCTTTCCAGGTTGGCACGTTTGGTCGACGATGGGATGACCGCGTAGCCCAGTTGCATGGCCCAAGCCAGCGTCACTTGCGCCGGGGTAGCCTGATGGCGCTCGGCGATTTGCTCGATCACCGGGTCTTTGAGCACTTCGCCGTAGGCCAGGGTCATGTAGGAGGTGATCTGGATACCGTGAGCGGTGGCAAAATCCACGACCTTGCGATTTTGCAGGTAGGGGTGCAGTTCGATCTGGTTAGTGGCGATGTTCTCGGCACCAACGGCAGCAATCGCTTGCTTCATCAGGTCGACGGTGAAGTTGGAGATGCCGATCTGGCGGGTCAGGCCCAGGCGTTTGGCTTCCAGCAGTTGGCCCATGAATTCGGTGACAGATACCTGGTCTTCCGGCGATGGCCAGTGGATCAGGGTGAGGTCCAGATAGTCGGTTTTCAGTTTGCTCAGGCTTTCGCGCAGGCTTGGGATCAACTGGCCTCTGGCGAAATTGGCGATCCAGATTTTGCTGGTGATAAACAGCTCATCGCGCGGGATGCCGCTGGCGGCAATGGCTTGGCCGACGTCTGCTTCGTTCTCATAGATCTGCGCGGTGTCGATGACGCGGTAGCCCAGTTCCAGGCCGGTGCTGACAGAATCGATCACCACCTGGCCTTGCAAGCGGAAGGTGCCTAGGCCGAAGGCCGGAACGTTTTGCGTTGGGATAGACATCAGTAACTCCAGAAGGGGTGTAAACAATGGAGTCGAGTATCCGCTCGTCGTTCCTCTGGAAAAACCGCCGAATCCGAAAAGGACTTTTTACCCCACGTCACGAATAGCGCCTGGGAGCTGGCTTGCCTGCGATGGCTGCGTGTCAGGCTAAAAGTCTGTAGCTGATGTACCGCGATCGCAGGCAAGCCAGCTCCCACATTTTTATCTCCATCCGTCAGTTGGCTTTGTGTTGTTCGCGCAACCGCTCCGCCGCACTGCGCAGCAGTTGCTCGGTGCCGCTCCAGCCCAGGCAACCATCGGTCACCGACACACCGTACTTCATCGACGCGCTCAACGGCTGGCAACCTTCGAACAGATGACTTTCGAGCATCATGCCGATCAGCGCGGTGTCGCCCTGCAGGCGTTGCTCCAGTACGTCGTTGAATACGGCCGGTTGACGCAACGGGTCCTTGCCGCTGTTGGCATGGCTGCAGTCGACCATGATCCGCGCCGCCACCTTGGATTTGGCCAAGTCGTGCTTCACCTGCGCCACGCTTTGCGCATCGTAGTTCGGCCCACGGTGACCGCCGCGCAGTACCAAATGAGTATCGGGGTTGCCCGGGGTCTGGATGATCGCCGGGTGGCCCTGGCTGTCGACGCCGAAATGGCGGTGCGGGTGTGAAGCCGAGCGCATCGCGTCACAGGCAATCGCCACACCGCCGTCGGTGCCGTTCTTGAAACCCACGGGTATGCCCAGGCCACTGGCCATTTCGCGGTGGATCTGCGATTCGGTGGTGCGCGCGCCAATCGCGACCCAACTGAGCAGGTCATCGAAGTAGCCGGCGGCCATGGGTTGCAGCAACTCGGTGGCTACCGGCAGGCCCAGGCGCAGCATTTCGCGCATCAGTTCGCGCGACAGCGTGAGGCCGGCAGCCATGTCATCGCTGCCATCCAAATGGGGGTCGTAGGCCAGTCCTTTCCAGCCGATGGTGGTGCGCGGTTTTTCGACGTAGGCGCGGATCACCAGCAGCATCTGGTCGCTGACTTCAAGCGCGAGCTTCTTCAGGTTGCGCGCGTATTCCATGGCCGATTTCGGATCGTGGATCGAGCACGGGCCGACAATCACCAGCAACCGTGAATCGTCGCCATTGAGGATGGCGCGCACAGCTTGGCGATGGGCGTGGACTTGCTCGTTGAGGAACGGGCTGAGCGGCAGCTTGTGTTTCAACTCAAGCGCACTGGGCAGGCGCTGGGTCAGGGCTTCATTGGCGCTGGTCAGGGCAGAGAGGGGCAGGGCGGCGGTGGCAGTGTTCATATTCAAGGCTTCCTGGGCAAGCGGCGGGCTATTCCCGCGCGCTCTGCCCTACTGGGGTGTTCGACAATTGGCCGTATCGGCTACGTGCGCTGGTGTGCCACCAATAGGTGACCGATCGGAGGCGGCAGGCTGTCCCGAGCGGAGCTTGCTAAATCGCCATGCAGTGGAAGTGTCGTAGCGGTAATAGGTGGCGTAGTTCATGTCATGAGTCCTTTAAGTGTTCTTGCAAAATTGATGGAGGCCTGAAAAAACAAAACCCCCGGTCGGGGAGCCGACCGGGGGTTAGATTTCTCTGGTAGGCGACCCCTTGAGTAGTGGGCGCCGATTTCAGGTATCAGGCGCGCCAGTGGCTAAACCAATACCCAAAATAAAAGCATGCCGCTGCGCTCGAACCGTTCACGCGGGTAGCCGATACCAGGCGCGGGGCGCTGGCAGCAGGGCAAACCTGAGTGTGGGTGAGTTGCAACACGGTATGTCTCCAAATGATGGGGGCAGCTTACTAGAGGCACGCGGGGGGATTCAATCAGAAATTTCTATCGTGCCGGGGTACTTACTGCTATCGGCCGGGATATGCTTGTAACACTTCAACAATTTGCTTGGACGCGACCATGACTGCCCTGACCCTTGCTGCGGCTCAATCCATTTCCATTGCGGGTGATGTGCCGGCCAATATCGAACGGCACGTGGCGTTCATGCACGTGGCGGCCGAACATAATGTGCAATTACTTGTATTTCCCGAGCTGTCGTTGACCGGGTACGAGCCGTCATTGGCTGCCGGTTTGGCGATTACGCCAGATGACCCAGTCTTGGCGCCGCTGCGTGAAATAGCCCGGGCGTTGCGATTGACGGCGGTAGTGGGAATGCCTGTCCGCCTCGCACCCGATGCCGGTGTGTTGATTGGCGCGCTGGTACTGGGCGCGGATGGCTCCCTGGCGCTCTATACCAAGCAGCATTTGCACCCAGGCGAAGAGGTTGCGTTCGTCCCAGGCCAGGGCGGTGCGGCCCTCGAGTGGGAGGATGAGCAGATAGCATTGGCCGTGTGCGCGGACTTCTCCCACGCCAGTCATCCGCGCCTGGCGGCGGAGGCGGGCGCCACTGTCTACGCCGCTGGCGTGCTGGTGAGCGAGGGCGGCTACGCAACGGACAGCGCGTTACTCCAGGGCTATGCGGCTGAGCATGGCCTGCTGGTGTTGATGGCCAACCATGGCGGTCCGTCCGGTGGCTATGTTTGCGCCGGTCGCAGCGCCATCTGGGCGGCTGATGGCGGTTTGCTGGCCGCCGCTCCCGGTGTTGGCGACGCGCTGGTGATTGCCCGTCGTGTTGACGACGTGTGGGCTGGCCAAGTGGTTGCTCTCTAAATGGCGTTCCACTTGCGCGCGGCGACGGACCACGACCTGGCGTTCGCGCGGACGTTGACTTTCGAAGCCATGAGCCGCTACTACGTGCAATACGGCCTGGTGTGGTCCAACGATGGCTTTGATGTTGCCTGGGCGGGCCGTGAAAACTGGCTGATCTGCAATGATGACGTCGTGCTGGGTTTTATCAGCCTGAGCCGCGACAGTCGCGCGCTCTATATCCGTGAGTTGCATATGCTCGAGGCGTGTCGCGGGCTGGGCGCGGGCAGTTGGGTATTGGAGCAGATGGCAATCAAGGCTCAAGCCTTGGGTTTGTTACGCTTGACGGTGTTCAAGGGTAATCCTGCCAGGCAGCTCTATCAGCGCAGTGGGCTGAACGTTGTGGGTGAAGAGGATTGCTTCTGGCGCATGGAGCGTGCCTGTCAATCGAGCTAATCCCTGTGGTCCATTCTAATAAGCGCATACTGGGTACAGCAGGCGACTTTCTTGTTGTCGCTTCAACGTGTCAAACAGGAATATGCATTCAAATGAGTGGAATTGGTTCGCGTTTGAGACAAGAAAGGGAGCGACTTGGCCTGTCGCAAAAAGTGTTTGGTGAAATTGGCGGTGTTGAAGCCAACGCACAGGGTAAGTACGAAAGCGGAGGGCGAGCGCCCAAGGCCGACTACTTGTCGCGTGTCGCCGAAAGAGGTGTAGACGTGTTGTACGTGCTGACCGGTGAAACCACGCCGCTTCAACTGGAGAATCTCAGCCAGATTGAAGAAAAAGTACTGGGGGACTACCGCGCGATGTTCAAGGAAGACCAGGCTGCAATCCGTCGTTTGACGTCTAGCCTTGCCGAGCATTGTGTGACGCATAACGGTAAAACCATGCCGTAGCCCCGGGATTCCTGACCTGTTGCCCAGAAAATTGAGCCGTCCGGCCCGCACTGGGCGGCTACTGTGTGTGCTAACGCTATATATATGACGCTTGCAGCTAGGTCTGCGCCTAGGTTTTTTGCTAAGGTGTTCAGCAACCTATAAGACCATATCGCGAGGTGTCTGCTTGATTAGGGTGCTAGTAGTCGATGACCATGATCTCGTTCGTACAGGCATTACACGAATGCTGGCTGACATCGATGGCCTGCAAGTAGTCGGCCAGGCCGAGTCCGGGGAAGAGTCCCTGATCAAGGCCCGGGAGTTGAAACCCGATGTGGTGCTGATGGACGTCAAGATGCCTGGTATCGGTGGTCTTGGCGCCACGACCAAGTTGTTGCGCAGCCACCCGGACATCAAAGTCGTGGTGGTGACCGTGTGTGAAGAGGACCCGTTCCCGACACGCCTGTTGCAGGCGGGTGCGGCCGGTTACCTGACCAAGGGCGCAGGCCTGGCGGAGATGGTGCAAGCGATTCGCCTGGTATTTGCGGGCCAGCGTTACATCAGTCCGCAGATTGCCCAGCAACTGGCCATCAAATCCTTCCAGCCCACCAGCGACTCGCCATTTGATGCGCTGTCGGAACGGGAAATCCAGATCGCCTTGATGATTGTCGGTTGCCAGAAGGTGCAGACGATTTCAGACAAGCTGTGCCTGTCGCCCAAGACCGTCAACACCTACCGCTATCGCATTTTCGAGAAGCTCGCCATCAGCAGTGATGTTGAATTGACCCTGCTCGCGGTGCGCCACGGCATGGTGGACGCCAGCGCCTGACATGACCACATTGTTTGATCCAAGTGCTTTCCTCTCGACCTGCAGTGGCCGCCCCGGCGTGTACCGCATGTTCGACAGTGAGGCGCGCCTGCTGTATGTCGGCAAAGCCAAGAACCTGAAGAACCGTTTGGCGAGCTACTTTCGCAAGAGCGGTCTTGCGCCCAAGACCGCTGCGCTGGTGGCGCGTATCGCCCAGGTCGAAACCACCATCACCGCCAATGAAACCGAGGCGTTGCTGCTCGAGCAGACGCTGATCAAGGAATGGCGGCCGCCGTACAACATTCTGCTGCGTGACGATAAATCCTACCCCTACGTGTATTTATCCGACGGTAATTTCCCACGCCTGAGCATTCATCGTGGCGCGAAGAAGTCGAAGGGCAAGTATTTCGGACCCTATCCCAGCGCCGGCGCGATCCGCGAAAGCCTGAGCCTGCTGCAAAAGACCTTTTTTGTGCGCCAGTGCGAAGACAGCTTCTACAAGAACCGCACCCGGCCGTGTCTGCAGTACCAGATCAAACGCTGCAAGGCACCCTGCGTGGGACTGGTTGAGCCGGCCGAGTACGCCGAGGATGTGCGCCATTCGGTGATGTTCCTCGAAGGACGCAGCAATGCGCTCACCGACGAACTCTCCAGCGCCATGGAGCAAGCTGCCAGCACCCTGGATTTCGAGAAGGCCGCCGAACTGCGCGATCAGATCTCCCTGCTGCGTCGCGTGCAGGACCAGCAGAGCATGGAAGGCGGTACCGGCGACGTCGACGTGATCGCAGCCTTCGTTAACCCGGGTGGTGCGTGTGTGCACCTGATCAGCGTGCGTGGCGGGCGGGTGTTGGGCAGTAAGAATTTCTTCCCGCAGACCGGTATCGACGAGGAGGTCGCCGAAGTCATGGCGGCGTTCCTTGGCCAGTACTACGTCAGCAGCCCCGAGCGCGACCTGCCAGCGGAGCTGATCGTCAACGTGGTGCATGAAGACTTCCCCACGTTGATCGAGGCGATCCACGAACTGCGCGGCCGCGAGCTGGATATCAGCCACCGCGTACGCGGCACCCGCGCGCGCTGGCAGCAATTGGCCGTGACCAATGCCGAACAGGCCCTGGGAGCGCGCCTGGCCAATCGACAGCATGTCGCAGCACGCTTCGATGCCCTGGCCGAAGTCCTCAACCTGGACGAGCCGCCACAGCGTCTTGAGTGCTACGACATCAGCCACTCCAGCGGCGAGGCCACCGTGGCGTCCTGCGTGGTGTTCGGGCCGGAAGGGCCGATCAAATCCGATTACCGGCGCTATAACATTGAAGGTGTCACCGCTGGCGATGACTATGCGGCCATGCACCAGGCCCTCACGCGACGGTTCAGCAAGCTGAAGGACGGCGAGGGCAAACTGCCCGATATCCTGCTGGTGGACGGTGGCAAAGGCCAGCTGTCCATGGCTCGCGACGTGCTCAACGAACTGGCCGTGCCCGACCTGATCCTGCTCGGCGTGGCCAAGGGCGCCACACGCAAAGCCGGTTTCGAAACGTTGTACTTGAATGATGCCGCCCACGAGTTCACCTTGAAGGGCGACTCGCCTGCGTTGCATTTGATTCAGCAGATCCGCGACGAAGCCCACCGTTTCGCCATTACCGGCCACCGTGCCCGCCGAGGTAAAACCCGGCGAACGTCAACCCTGGAAGGGGTGGCGGGGGTTGGGCCGACACGGCGTCGCGACTTGCTAAAACATTTTGGTGGCTTGCAGGAGCTGTCCCGTGCCAGCATTGACGAAATAGCCAAAGCACCCGGTATCAGTAAAAAGCTCGCTGAGTTGATTTATGCGAACCTGCATAGCGAATAGAATGCCCTTTCCACCTCGTAGCCAGTTGTGCCGATGAATATCCCTAATCTGATCACCGTTCTACGCGTCCTGCTTATCCCTATTTTCATTCTGTTGTTCTATTTGCCGTACGAATGGAGCTATATGGCCTCCAGCTCGGTGTTTGCGTTTGCCGCCGCCACCGACTGGCTCGACGGCTACCTGGCACGTCGCCTGGAGCAGAGCACCCCGTTCGGCGCGTTCCTCGACCCCGTGGCCGACAAGCTCATGGTGGCCGTCGCCCTGGTCCTGCTGGTGCAGGAACACGGCAACCTGTGGCTGACCCTGCCGGCTGCGGTGATCATCGGCCGCGAGATCGTGGTGTCGGCCCTACGCGAATGGATGGCTGAAATCGGCGCCCGCGCCCACGTGGCCGTCTCCAACATGGGCAAATGGAAAACCGCCGCGCAAATGCTCGCATTGGTGATTCTGCTGGCCAACCCGTCGGATTTCTCTTTCTGGGTCCTGACCGGCTATGCCTTGCTGCTCATCGCCGCCGGCCTGACCTTGTGGTCCATGCTCCAGTATTTGCGCGCCGCCTGGCCGCATCTGCGTACCACTGTTGAAAAGAAATAAAACTTTTTTGAATCAAGGGGTTGACGGGTTCTGATATTTCTATAGAATGCGCACCACCAAGACGCGGGAATAGCTCAGTTGGTAGAGCACGACCTTGCCAAGGTCGGGGTCGCGAGTTCGAGTCTCGTTTCCCGCTCCAAAATTTGATCTGCGGATGTCCATTGGGCACTGGGATCCACGAAATAGACGCTTAGGCGTCTTTTTTCGTTTCTGCGGGAAAACACTGAAATCCAGGGCAATCCAATCCGGTACGTTTAAGTATCGTTTTAAGTACTGTCTAACGGACAGGCTCAAATTTGTATTGTTGCTGGGTCCTCTCAGGTCTTCAGACGAGTGTCCATCGACGACTCCTGCGATATCCTCCCGTGCCAAGACGGCTAAAACGCCTATCGCTGCTGTAGCTCCCCAGAAAAAACAACCGCTGATCACGCCGGCCTCCAGCAGGGGTGCAGGCTTACGACCTTGATGCATTGCCGCGCCCATAATCCGCATGTTGCTGGGGCCGGAGCTCGCCGCTCTAGCGATACTTGCGAGTCGTCTGTCGCGCTTGCTGGCGCGCGTTGGGTTGCTGTCAAGTTATCCCATCGATCAAAATATGTCGTTGCCCACGGCTGCATTGCTCAATCCGCGCCTCAACCTGGTACACCTCGCGAAGCATGTGTTCGGTGATCACCTCATGACTCGCGCCGCTGCCCTGCGCGGTGCCGTCGGCAATCACCAATACCTGGTCGGCAAAGCGCAACGCCTGGTTCAGGTCATGCAGGGCAATAAACACGATCACCTTCTGTTTGCGGGCCAGTGCGCTCATGAAGTTCAACACTTGCACCTGACGATGCATATCGAGGGCGCTGGTGGGCTCGTCCATCAGCAGGATTTCCGGCTCGCGCACCAAGGTCTGGGCGATTGACACCAGTTGCTGCTGGCCGCCGCTGAGTTCGCCGAGGTTGCGAAAGGACAAGTCACTGATGCCAAGGGCCTCGAGCATTTCGTCCACCAGATTCAGTTCGTCATCGTGGACGGTCCATTGCGGCGACAGTTGCTTGCGGGCCAGGAGCACCGATTCATAGACCGTCAACCGTGCACTGGCATTCAAGCCCTGGGGCATGTAGCAGATGCCTTGCTGGCCCTTTTTCGAGTCCTGCAGGATCACCTGTCCAGGCCCATCGATCAGCCCGGCCATGCGTTTAAACAAGGTGGATTTGCCCGCGGCATTGGGGCCCACCACGGCGACCACCTGGCCGCCGTTGAACGCGGCAGTGGTAACGCCGCGGATGATCGTGCGCTGGCCATAGCGGGCACCCAGGTCTTGCAGCTGAATCTTCACCATGAGTTTTTCTTCCCGCTGAGGATCAGAGATATGAAGAACGGCACGCCGATCAGTGAAGTGACCACCCCGATCGGGAAGATGGCGCCGGGGATCAGGGTTTTGCTCACCACTGAACTGGCGGACAGAATCAGTGCGCCGGTCAGCAGCGAGGCCGGCAGGAAGAAGCGCTGGTCCTCGCCGATCAACATCCGCGCAATATGCGGGCCGACCAGCCCGATAAAGCCGATGGTGCCAACAAAGGCCACGGGGAACGAGGCGAGCAGGCTGACCATGATCAGCGTCTGGAAGCGCAGGCTGCGCACGTTGATCCCGAAACTGGCGGCCTTGTCGTCGCCCAGTCGCAGCGCGGTCAGGGCCCAGGCTCGTTTGGCAAAGATCGGCAGGGTGATCACGATCACCAGGCAGATCACCCCCAGTTTGGGCCAGGTGGCTTTGGTCAGGCTGCCCATGGTCCAGAACACCACGGCCGCTACGGCTTGCTCGGTGGCGAAAAACTGCACCAGAGCCAATAACGCGTTAAACGTGAACACCAGGGCGATACCCAGCAGCACGATGGTTTCTGCGGTGACTCCGCGACGCATGCTCAGAAAGTGAATCAGCAGCGCCGAAAGCATGGCCATGATGAACGCGTTGACCGGCACCATGTACTGCGCCGCTAATGGAAACAGCGCCACACCAAACGCCAGCCCCATGGCCGCACCAAAACTGGCGGCGGCGGAAATGCCCAGGGTGAAGGGGCTGGCCAGCGGGTTATTGAGGATGGTCTGCATCTGCGCGCCGGCCAGTGACAACGCCGCACCCACGGCAACCGCCATCAGGGCGATCGGTAGGCGGATGTCCCACATCACCACGCGAACCTGTGCCGGCGCACTGTCCGGCGCAAAGAGTGCACCGAGCACCTCATTGAAGCTGTAGCTCGCCGGCCCCAGAGCCAGGTCAAGCAGCACACTGCACGACAGCAGCAGGGCCAGGCCCGCGAGGATCAGGCGCTTGCGCAGCACCAGGCGCCGGTAGGTGTCGCGTTGAATCACGGCGCTCATGGCTTGAGGCTCACGAAGTACCCAGGCTCATAGGGCACCGGCAGGAATCGCTCGTGCAATTCGCGAAACGAGGCTTCAGGGTCCAGGTCGGTAAACAATGTCGGATGAAACCACTTGGCCAACTGCTGGATGGCCACGAACTGATAAGGGCTGTTGTAGAACTGATGCCAGATCGCATGGAACGCCTGGTCATCCTGCGCCTTGATCCCGGCATAGGCCGGGCGCTGGGTGTACCAGGCCAATTTGCGCCGGGCTTGCGCCATGTCGGCACCGGGGCCCACACCGACCCAATGGCCACCGGGGGCAAAGGCTTCCCAGTTGGCACTGGTGACCACCACCTGCTCCGGGTTGGCGACGATCACTTGCTCGGGGTTCAACTGGCCGAAGGTGGTGGGAATTATGTCTCTGGCGATATTGTTGCCGCCTGCCATATCGACGAAAAGCCCAAAGTTTTCATTGCCGAAACTCAGGCAGCAATCGTCGGTGTAGCCGCCGATGCGCTCGATGAATACGGCGGGGCGCGAAGGGTGCTGCGCTTTGATCACGTCGGTGACACGACGGATCTGCTGGTTACGAAAGTCGATAAAGGCTTCTGCACGTGCTTCTTTGCCGAATAACTGGCCGAACAGGCGCATGGTCGGTTCGGTGTTTTGCATCGGGTGGTTGCGAAAGTCGACGTACACCACCGGAATCCCCAGGGCGTCGAGCTTCTCGATGTATCGCGCATCCTCGGTAGCGTGTTGGGCCTCGATATTGAGGATGATCACATCGGGATGCTGGGAGATGGCCTGCTCGATATCGAAGGTGCCGTCTTCAAAGCCGCCGAAGGTGGGGATTTTGGCGATGTCGGGAAATTTACGCAGGTAAGCGCCATAGGTGTCCGGGTCGGACTGGATCAGGTCCTTGCGCCAGCCGACGATTCGCTCGATCGGGTTTTGCGTATCCAGCGCGGCAACCAGGTACAACTGACGACCTTCCCCCAGAATGACGCGCCTGACCGGCAGGTGCACCTTGACCTGACGTCCGAGCAAGTCGGTGACGGTGCTGCGTGTTGCCTGCGGCTCGGCCGCCGCTGACGGCAGTGCCCACCCCAACAAACCAGCAAACAGCAACCCGGCGAAGGCGTGGCTGCGTCGAACAATGGTAACCATGGTTAAAGCCTTTGCAGTGGTCGGGCCGGATGGCGGTGCAGCTAGCCGTGCCGGGCCGAAGGTTTCAGAAATCGACCGTGGTCGACAGTAGAAGGGTGCGTGGCGAGCCTTGAGAGAACGCACCATAGGAAGCGACGCCCGACCAATACTCACGGTCGAACACGTTCTGTACCGTGGCGCGGAAGGTCGTCGGCCTCTGGGCGATACGCGTGCTGTAGCGCACGCCCATGTCGAAGCGAGTCCAGGGGTCCAACTGCTGGGTGTTGGCCTGGTTCACATATTGGCTGGCGGTGTACAGCGCCCCGCTGGTCAGCGTCAGCCCCTCGACCCAGGGTACGTCCCACTCGGCCCAGAGGTTGGCTTGCACCTTGGGCACCCCCACCGGGGTATTGCCCCGGTTGGCGGCAACCGCGCTTTTGGTCAGTTGTGCATCCAGCAGCGTCACCCCGCCGAGCAGGCGTGTACCTCGGCCGGCCTCGCCGGATACGTTGAGTTCGAGGCCCCGGTTGCGCTGTTCACCCTGTACCGCAAAGGTTGTGCCTGACAGTTCGCCGCTGGGTTTGGTGATCTGGAACAGCGCGAGTGTGGACATAACCGTGCCGTAGTCGAGCTTGACCCCGACCTCATGCTGGCGTGAGACGTAGGGGGCAAAGATCTGGCCCGCATTCGAGGCCGTGACGGGAGCGATATCGCCTTTGCTCAAGCCTTCCAGGTAGTTGTAGTAGAACGACACGTGATCCCAGGGGCGGACGACCGCCCCGAACAGCGGCGTCGTCTTGCCATCGTCGTAAGCCGTGGTCACCGCACCTGCCGCGTCATAGTTGTTGGAGCGGATGGTCTGTTTGCGCAGGCCGACAGTCACCTGCAGGCGCTGATCGAGCATCGACAAGGTGTCGGCAACCGCGACGCCGGACAATTCGGTCGCCGAGACTTTCGGCGTGGCAGGCGTTGGAATGTCTACCTCCGGCCGGGAGATAGGGTGGTAAATGTTCGACAGGATCGGCGGGCCGGAAATAATGCCGCGCGACAACTCATCGCGATAGCGCGTGACTTGCAGCGTGGTGCTGTGGCTGATCGGCCCGGTGTCGAAGCGCAGTCTGGCGCCGGTGTCGACCGTGTAGCGCCGGACCTTGAATTTGTAATAGCCGGGAATCGACGAGGTGTCCCCGGCGGTGTTGACGATGGTCGGGGTCTGGTCGGAAAGGCGTGCCACGTTCGACTTCCCACCGCCGGCATGGGCGAACAGGGTCAGTGCGTCGTTCACGTCATACTCGCCACCCAGCAATGCCGACTCGTCGCGGGTTTTGGACCAGCCCCACGCCTGGCTGACGTTGGTACGCCCGTTGGCGGCGTGGGGAATCGGCACACCGGGAGCGATCAGAAATGGCCGTGAAGCCGCGTCAAATTGCTCTTGCTGGGCGATCAGGTCCAGGCTGGTGCGCAGGCGATCACCCTGGTAATCCAGGGAAATGGCACTCACCCCGACGTCTCGCGATTGCTTGTCGATGACGGTGTCACCCTGCTGCGCGCGGCCGTTGACGCGCACGCCGAATCGCCGGTCCTCGCCAAACCGCCGACTCAGGTCGATTTGGGTGCCCAGTTGCAGGTCTTGGCCATAGGTGGCCGTGACGCGGGTCAGGTCCTCGTCCAGGGAGCGCTTGGGGACCACGTTGATCACGCCACCGACGGCGCTGTTGGGGGACATGCCGTAGAGGAGGGCGCCGGGGCCTTTGACCACTTCGATGCGTTCGGCATAGTCGGTGAAGACCCGGTAATTGGAGGCCACGCCGTACACGCCGTCGAACGCCAGTTCCCCAAGGTTGCCTTCGCCCACCGGAAAACCACGAATAAAGAATGAATCGACGATACCCCCCGTCTGGCCGGTGGAGCGGACCGAGGAGTCGCGCTCCAGCACGTCGCCTACGGTTGTCGCCTGCTGGTCTTTGATCAATGACGCGGTATAGGTGCTGATGCTGAAGGGCGCGTCCATCACATCCGTATTGCCCAGCAGGCCGAGACGCCCGCCCTCGGCTACCTGGCCGCCCGGGTACACCGGCGGCAGGCTATCGGTATGTTTTTGCGCCGCCTCCACCGTGGTCGCCGACAACGTTAGCCGGCGCGGTACCAGGGTGTAGCTGCCATCGCTGCGCAACACCATCTCCAGGCCGCTGCCTTCGAGCAAACGCGTGACAGCCTCCTGGGTGGAGTAGGTCCCGCGCAGTTCGGGGCTGATCAGCCCCTCCGTGAGCGACGGCTGGAACGACAGGGCAATGCCGGCGTCCACGGCAAAGCTTGAGAGCGTTGCGCCGAGCGGGCCGGGGGCAATGTGGTAGGCCTGCAAAGCGACCGCGTCCAATTGGGCCGGTTCGCCCGCCAATGCTGCCGGGCAGACGGCACCGGCCAGCAGCAGGCTGAGCACGACGCCGTGCACCATCGGTTTGAGCGGACGAGCCGGACGCAGGGGCCGTGCTACAGGCATGAAAGGAGGACCCAATGGACGAGAGGAAAAGGCTGTTCCTGTCTTTGCCAGCCGAGATCGAAAAAAGTATCACCCCGACCGCCGTTTATTTTTGCGTGAAATCAGGCGGGCGACAGGGTGACCCAATAACCGCGCAAATGACTGTTCGCCAGCACGGGGTAGGTGTGCACCAGCATACTCAAAGTGCGATCGGTATCACCGACCGGAAAGGCCCCGGAAATGCGCAGGTCGGCGATGGCCGGATCACAGCGCAGGAAGCCTCGGCGGTAGCGCGTCAGTTCCGCGACGAAATCCGCCAGGCGCATCTTGTCGGCCATCAACATGCCTTGGGTCCATGAGCCGATATAGCGATCGGTCGGCGCCAGCTCACCAAAGGTCTGTGAGGAGAAGTCGGTGCGCTGCCCGGCGTTGACGATCAACGGTGGGGTCTGGCGGTTATCGGCCAATATCACGCTCACCGCGCCGTCGATCACGGCGAGGTGCGTGCGTGGGCTCACTTCTCGTACGGTAAAACGTGTGCCCAGCGCCTGCATGCGCCCCTGGCGGGTGCTGATCAGGAACGGCCGGGGCTGAGGGGCGTTGTCCACGGCGGTCTGCACCAGGATTTCGCCTTCGCGCAGGTGAATAAGGCGTTGGCGGTCGTCGAATACGACGTCGATAGCGGTATCGGTGTTCAGGGTGATACGCGAGCCATCGGCCAGGGTCAGTTCGCGGCGCTGGCCAACGTCGGTGCGGTAGTCTGCTGACCATTGCTGCGATTGCGCCAGCTTCCAGCTTCCCCAACCCACAGGCATCACCGCCAGCAGGATCGCCAGCTTGCCCAGTGCTGCACGACGTTCCGGGCTGTTTGGCCGGTCCAGCGCCGACATCGCCAGGGAGGGTGGCAGGCCGCCGAACTTGCTCTGCAGCAATTGAGCACGCGACCAGGCACGATCACGCTCCGGGCTGCTGACCTTCCAGCGCTCCCATTCGGCACGCTCGTGCTCGCTCAGTTCGCGTTCGTTCAAGCGCATCAGCCACTCGGCGGCTTCTTCGAGTACCTGCGGGTCCAGCGGTGGCTCCCTGCGCAGACCGAGCATTCATTCCACCAGCATCAGGCATTGTACGAAGGCCTGTTTCATGTAGCGCTTGACGGTGATCAGCGATACACCCAGCTGCTCGGCGATGTCGTCGTACTTGAGGCCGTTGATCTGCGACAGCAGGAAGGCCCGCTTGACCAGCGGCGCAAGGCTATCGAGCATGACGTCGATTTCGTGCAGGGTTTCCAGCACCATGAAGTGCGCCTCGGGCGACGGCGCTTCGTGGGTGGGCACGTTCGCCAGTGCATCCAGGTAGGCGCGCTCCAGTGCCTTGCGCTGGTACCAGTTGACCAGAATGCCCTTGGCCACGCAGCTCAAGTACGCCCGTGGCTGGTCAATCACCGTGACTTGTGAGGCGAGGATCCGGGTGAAGGTGTCCTGGGCCAGATCCGCCGCATCCATGGCGTTACCCAGTTTTCTCTTCAGCGTGGCGTACAGCCAGCCGTGATGCCCGCTGTACAGGGCCTCGATGGCACGCAGGTGATTGAGATGATTCGCGGAAGAGGTTTCGCTCATGGCGGCAGATTTGTTTGTAATTGAGAAGTATTCCCAATGCTAGTTGACAACCCGACTTGAGCGCAAGCGCGATTGTCTCCCGTGATCAGGCATGTGACAGGCGTATCAAGGCGTCAATCAATGAATCGATTTCGGCTTCGGTGTTGTAGGCATGAACTGACGCACGGCTGACCTCACGCAAGCCCCGATGTTGCATGTCGAGCAGGGTGGAGCCTGCGTTAGAGGTGCTCACGTTGATACGTTTGGGTTGCGTGGCGAGCCACTGCTGCACCTGTGGGGCGCTGCTGTACCGATGACTGAACGTTACGATGCCGGACTTTACAGGTCCCAGGTCCTGGGGAGTGATAGCCGTCACTTCCGTCAGTCGATGGCGTAAGTAGCCTGCCAGGTGCTGGATGCGCTGCCACATCGGTTCGATGCCCTGCGCCAGCGCATACTCCGTCGCCGCCCCCAGGCCCAGCTTGGCCGCGACGTTGCATTCCCAATTTTCAAAACGTCGGGCATCAGTGCGAATTTTAAAGCTATCCGCCGTGAGCAACGAGGCCGCGTGCAGGTCAAGAAAAACCGGCTCCAAGCGCTGGCACAGGGACGGCTCGATGTACAGGAACCCCATGCCCCTGGGCCCGCGCAGATATTTTCGACTGGTGGCGGTGAGCATATGGCAGCCGATCTTTTGCACATCGATCGGTACCTGCCCCACCCCCTGGCAAGCGTCCAGCAGGAACAATACGCCCGCCGCCCGGGCGAGGGCACCGATCTGCTCGACGGGTTGCACAGGCCCGCCATTGGTGGCGATCATCGGCAGCGATACCAGGGCGACGCGCTCGTCTTCAAGCAGGGTCGCCAAGGCCGCGAGGCACACCTGGCCGTGTTCATCGTTGGGGATGATCCGGATCTCGATCCCGCGCTGCTGCCTCAATTGCAGGTATGGGATGTAGTTGCCGGCGTATTCGGTCATTGATGTCAGCACGGTATCGCCGGGCTTGAGCGCCAGTGAATAGAACGCCATGTCCCAGGCCCGGGTGGCGTTTTCGACCACTGCGATTTCATTGGGACGCGCATTGATCAGGCGCCCGATGGCGGCGTAGACATTTTCCAGTTCAGCCGCGCATTGGGCGGCCGCTTCATACCCGCCGAGGCGCGCTTCCTGTTGCAAGTGCCCAGTGATGACCTGGACCACCGGCTCAGGCATCAGCGCCGCACCGGCATTATTGAAATGGATCAAATGCTCGACACCCGGTGTGTCGGCACGCAGTTGTTCAACGTTCACACCCTCACTCCTTGTTCAGTCGCCGTCCGCAACGCGATTGGAAGGCGCGGACACCGACCAGTACCGCAACGCGATCATGGGAATCAGCGCCACTGCATAGGCCAGGCACACGAAAAGATAGGTGTATTGCAGGCCATAGACCTGGCTCAGCAAGCCACCAATGGAGATGCCGGCAATCGAGGCGAACTGCGCCGTACTTTGAGCAATACCCAGTACGTAGCCTTGTCGCGAGCTGTCAGCGGTTTTCGAGACCAATGCCATCAGCACAGGGGTGGTCGCCCCCAGCAGCACCCCCCAAATGAAGTAGGCAACGATAAATACCACGGGGCTGCGCGTTACGCCTGCCACGGCAGTCAAGGCAATGCAGCCCATGACGATATACGTGATGCGTTGCAGGGTTTCTGCCTGGGAACGATGCTCGAAGTAGCGCGACCACGCCGTTGCCGACAGGATAAAGCCCAGGGCCAGCAACCCATAGCACAGGCCGACGACTGAGTTGCTGACCTCGAACGTCGAGCTCACGTACAGCGAAAAGGATGTCTGCGGCAACATGCGCGCCAGCAGCAGGATCCCCATGACACACAGCAGCGACAGCAGGGGAGAGCTGCGCCATACGCTGTCGGTGCCTGCGGCCGGCGCGCGGGTGGCCACCGCCGGTTTTTTCGGTACGGGAGGCACATCCGGCAACGTCACGGCGGCGATGACGGTACAGAGTGCACAGAGCACTGAGGCGACGATATTGATCCAGAAAAACGTCGCGAAATCGAGGATCAGGCCGCCTACGACCGCGCCCAGCAGTGAGCCGACATTGGTCGATATCTGCAGGATCGCAAATAACCGGGCCCGTCGCGACGGGGCTTCGATACTGACCCCGTAAGCCTGCGCCGGGGCTATATAGCCAGCAAAGGCGCCCTGCAGAAAACGCAGGACCAGGATGACCCAGATGTCACTGAAAAACGCCAGCCCGAGCTGGGTCAGGGACAACCCCGCGAGTGCGCGGATCATCATTAATTTGTGGCCGTAGCGATCGCCGATGCGGCCCCAGAATGCACTGGTCAGCATGATGCCCAGCATCGGCCCGACGTACACGGCGATGCTGGCGAAGCTGAATATCGACTCCGAAGAGGCCAGCCCGCGCAGGTGCACGGGCCAGAACGGCCCGCTCATTTCCATCGCGCCCATGGAGACCAGTTGGATCGCGAACAGAAGATAAATAAGGATTCTCACACTTGAACCCTGGATGGCACCTGCTTGGGACATGAGACGGCCTCGATCGTTAAACGGCAGCTAGCGGGTTGGTCAGGGTGTGCTGCAAACGGTAGTTGGAATACTGCATCAGATGCATGCGCAGCAATGAACGGGTAGGCCAAGGATCCTCGACAAAGGCCTGGCGTTCCACTTCCCACACCTGCGGCGAAACCCGATCGCGTACGGCGGCGAAGGCGTTTTCGGTTTCCTCGCGCAATACTGCCCACAAGCGCGTGTTGTCCATGCCGTATTCCTTGGTCAGCCATAGGGCCATTTCATGCAGGTGCGTGAGGAACGCGGCGTCCAGTACAAACATGCGCACCGGTTCGATATCACCGGTAAAGACCGTAGGCAGAATGCCAGGCTGCACGTGTGGCTGTAACGTATAACCGCGTTCTTCCAGCAGCGGGGCGTAGGTCCTGCCATCGCCAAAGTCGCGGATCAGCAGGCTGCGCGGCAAGCCATCGGGTGAGAACAGCACCATGGTGTTCTGCTGGTGCGCCTCGAGCCCGATACCGTACAGCAAGTAGATTGCCACCACGGGGTGGGTGACGACTTTTGCATAGTGGCGAAACCACCGTTCTACGCTGGCGGCGTCGGCGCGCTCCCCATCGCGTTCGATCAGGTCGGTAAACAGCGGCCGACCGCTGCCCGGCAAACGGGTGAACAACGAGGCCACAGTGATCGGCAGGCGATCATCGCTGCGTTCAAACGCTTGCCGGCTGGCACGAAATACCACGGACAGGTGTTTTCCCGGTACGTCGTCCTGGGTGATCGCGTGTCGATAGCGCACGCCGATTTCTTCAGGGAAGATTTCCAGTTGCTGGTCGAAACCGTTTTCGGCTTCCAGGATTTGCGTGATCACCGTGCTGATGCGCGGCCCCATATGGATCGACTTGGCTTGCAGGCTGCGCAACTCGCTGGTCATCCACAACGCGATGGGCAATTTGATCAGCGGCGCAGCGTGGTCCAGTACCGGCATCATCGTGCGGTATGACATGGTCGGCAACGTCTGAATATCCGGCCCCTCGGTGATCAGGAGACCTTCTTCGATTTCTGCGGCAAACGTCTTGAGCACATAGGCCTGCAAATGCCAGCCATGAATCGGCAGTGGCAGCCATTGTGTTTCATCCAGTCCCTTAGCGTTCAGCGCCGCCTTCCATTGCTCCCAGTGTGCCGGGAAGTTGCTGGCGAACCAGGCGGGGTAGCTGGTCACGTGGGGCATGCTTTCGCTTTTGGCCATGTCAGTACGCAAGGCGGCAATTCGCAGGGGCACCTGGGCGTTGAACTCCGGAGACAGTTGCTCGACCTCAGAGTCATTCAGTCCGGGGCGGGCTTTCCAGGTCGGGTAGTAGGGGTGACCTTCCAATGAGCCCCACTGGTCCAGCAGGATGGCGGCGTCCTTGGTGCTCGAATGCCGGCGCAAGTAATCGGTAAGGCTGATGAGGCCCTGGCGTTGAGCGGCCTGGGCCAGGCGTGCGTTCCAGTGTTGGCGATACTGGCGTGCATGGGCGTCGTTCAGCAGGCTGTTTTCCATATCCGACTTGAGACCGGCCACGCCTTCGTCGCTGGGCTCAAAGTCGAAACTGTCGCGCAGTACATCCAGCAAGTCTTGATGGCGGGTGATCGCCTGGCGCACGCCTTCGGCCGTCAGCAGCACCACGTCGCCGTCATTGACCAGCGTGTCGGCCGGCCCCAGTGCAATCTCGGAGAAAAACAGCTGCGCGCCGCGCTGCTTGAGCGGGTAGGTGGCCTGGCGGCCGTCGGGGGTAAACGCCAGCGCCGAACGATCCAGGATATTTTCCGCAAACAAGCAACGAATCAGCCGGCGCAGGGCGTTTTTGCGGGAGTAGGCGATCAAGGTGTTGAGGTCATCCATATCAGCTATCTGCTCGTTGAGTCATTCATTAAAAGGGTTATGCCGTGCGAGGCCATTGGCTCGGGAAGTAATCCAGCGCCGAGTCGCGCAGGCCTTGCATGTAGGCAACGCTCCAGTGCAGGACTTCTTCGATATAGGGCACTTTCAGTTCAAACCGCCTGGCCATTTCCACCAGCAACACCAGCCCATAGGCGACGTCTTCGTTGAACGCGCGGCTCTCACGCTCGATCACATACCCGGCGCGGTTATCGCCGGCCGGCACCATGGGGGCGAGGATGTCGTTGTAGGCCTGGTTGGTGCGCAGAATCGACAACATGCTGCTCTGGTCGCGAATCTGATCGCCGTACGCCTCGACGATTTCCTGTTTCAAGGATTTGACGGACGACAGATCGACGCCCATGCGCTCACTGATGACCGCGCACAGTTCCTGGCTTTCCTGATCCATGCGTTCCAGGAAGTAAGCGCCCAGTTCGGGGCACTCCGTCCACCAGCACAGGCGCTGCGGAAAGATCTTGCGGTGCCATTGGCCGTAGGGGCCGATCAACCCGTAGATCACCGAGCTGTGCATGATCGGGTTGCCGGGCGTCAGGGTGATTTCCAGGTAGTGATCGAGCAGCGTGACGCAAGGGCCGTAGAGCCGTTTGAGGATGTCGTGCAGGTGCTGGCGCGACGTCTGGGATTCTCGCGAATGGGTCGCGACATACAACTGGCTTTTGCCGCCGCCCATTTTTATCGACCGGCCTGGTTTGAGTTCGAAGGCGGTATGAGGCACGTCCTTCATGCCCCATATCACCAGGTTCGGGTGATTTGCCAGTGTGGCCTCGGCCAGCCAGTCGAACCCGCAGAAGCCCGGAATCGCCCCGATGTACACCGGTTTACTCGTGCTCAAATGCGGCGCGATGGCTTGCAGGATTTTGGCGCGGGCATGGGCTGGCACCGTGATGATGACGATATCGGCGTCTTCGACGGCGGGCCTGGCCTCGGCGGTCACCCGGTCCAGCCGGGCGGTCAGCGTGGATCCGTCCGGCAGCACAGCCTGGAGCGGCACCTGCCGGGCGTGGTGGTCGATGACGTCCAGATTGCTGGTCAGCAGCGCAACCTGGACGTCGGGCAGTTGTTTGAACAGGATGGCGTTGAGATGACCGGTCCGGCCACCGCCGCAAATGGCGACTTTCAGCGGTTTCATGAGGCGTTCCTTAGTCGAAAGAGGGTCATGCAACGCTGAGTTGCAGCGGGGCGGAGCTGGACTCCTGCCAATGGTTCTTGCCCAACCAGGCATCCAGCTGCGACGCGACGCCGGGGTCGAGCAGGTCGCGTTCGTCCAGCCACTTATCATCGAAGACCGTGTGCAGGTATTTTTCGCCGCCATCGGCAATCGGCACCACGACGTTGCCGCTCAGTACACCTTTGTGAATCAGTTCCAGGGCCTTGAAAATCGCACCACCGGTTGAGCCGCCTACGAGCAGGGCGAGGTGGCGGGCGATATAGCGGGAGGTCTCGAAGGCTTGTGAGTCGGTAACCTGCACGCCCAGGTCGATGCAGCTGTAATCGAGCACCAGCCCCACTGTGTCCCCGGCAGGCGTGCCGGTACCGGACTGATAATACGGATAGCCGGGGTGTCCGAAGACGATGGAGCCTGCGGGTTCCACTGCCACTGTGACGATGTCGGGGTTGTGCTGTTTAAGGCCTCGGGCAATTCCGGTCATCGACCCGCCGGTACCGACGCAACCGACATACGCGCCGATAACACCTTCGGCCTGAACGATGGTTTCCCGCACAAAGTCGCTGTAGCCGCCGGCGTTGGCCGCGTTATCGGACTGGTTCATGAACACGGCGCCCGGGATCTGCTCGGCGAGTTCGGCCGCCAGGCGCTGGCGCTCTACCACCGCGACTTCATCTTCGCGATAGGTCCCCGCGACAAACCGAATATCCGCGCCCAGTGCCTTCATCACCGCGATCTTGTCCTGCGCCGCGTGATGGTCAACCACCGCGATAAACTGCAGGCCGAATTCAACGGCGGCCATGGCCAGGCCGATGCCGGTATTGCCCGACGACGACTCGACCACCACACCGCCCGGTTTCAGGCGTCCGGATTTGAGCGCGGCGAGTACCATGTTGCGCGCCATGCGGTCTTTGATACTGCCACCGGGGTTATTTTTCTCTATCTTTAATAACAGCCGGGCGTCAGTTCCCGGGATATAAATACCCAACATGGGCGTATTACCAATCAGTTCGGAAACTTTGGTCAGTATCATAGGAAGTACTCCCTCTAGTAGTCAGGTGAAAACGCGTAGTTACCGTGCGTGCAACAGGTCGCCACCATTCGCCGAGGTAAGGGGTGACGATGAAACTCGTTCTCCAGCAAGTCCATTTGGTAACCGGCGGTATTGGCATAAATCAATAAGTCGCCGGCCTTGGGGGACGTAGTAAAGTTGATCAGGCGCTGGGTGATGACGTCATCATCCAGACAACTATGCCCGGCAATATAGGCTTGCATCGGCGTGGCCGATGTTGGTGCCGCGCTGATTAATATCGGGTCGACCAGGTATTCCGACGCGAACCATGTTTCGCACGCGCTGAAACTACTGCCTTCGACAAACAATACAGTTTTGTTATTTGCCAGTTTTTTGCTGCGTGTAATGCGGAACACTGAAATGGCGGCTTGGTCCACCAGGCTTCGGCCTGGCTCCAATCCCAGTGTGATGTTGTTGGCTTTCAAGTACTGGGCAATGTTCTGGTGCGGCGAGTAGGCACTTTCCAGAAATGAATGCAGCCACTGGCTCGCCGTCAAGTTGCTGCCGTAAGGGTAGTAAGAGTTGGGCACGGATTGGTTGTAATAGTGACTGGGCGTATTGTCGTTGTGTATAAAACGATCGTAGGCGTGTGGCTCAATATAGCGGATGGGCAAGCCTCCCCCGATATCGATCATGGTCGGGTTCAATCCCATCTTTCGAGCCTCATCGACGAAATCCGTCACTTCACGAAAGGCCTGTGCTCGGGATTCGAACCCATAGCCACCCAGGTGGAAATGGAAACCCTCGAAGTCAAAAAAAGCCCGAAGCCCGGTCAGTAAGTGCAAACACACCAACACGTCCGAGGCCCCCATTCCGAAGCGGCTGGTCGCACAGTTTTTGGGCCTGTAACGCAATAAAATCCGGGCTTTGATGGCCTTGCTGCGGGCTTCGAGCAGTGTTTTCAAATGGTCGAATTCTTCCAGTGAATCCACGCAGATCAGTGCGCCGGCCTGGACGAGCTGCCGATGAAAATCCTCGGTTTTGGCAGGACCGGTGGCACACAACTGATCGGCTGGCACACCGGCGCGCAGTGCTGCCTGCATCTCGTAAAGGCTGGAAACGTCGACGCCGATACCGGACGCCTTGGCCGCGCCCAGCAAACATTGCGACTTGTTGGCTTTGGCGCCATAGAAGACCGCATGCTGGACTTCATGCTGTTCCAGCACTGATCGCAATGCGCAGGTGTTCAGTGCAAAAGCATGTGGCCATACAAGATTCAGGGGCGAACCGTATTGTGCGACGAGTTCAAGCAGGGTGTCGGGCTGGCTATGTAACAGCTGTGCGATGCTTACATCCAATAATGGATTAAGCATTTTCGAAAGATGAACTTCAGTGCGCACTTTATTTGGGTGCGTTGTTGCAATGGACATAACTATCCCCTGGCGCTTATAGCGTCGTCATTCATATTTTAATCTCTAAAAGAGATCGATGAATGTGGTCTTGTCGCTCGTCGTGTTTTTACGCTTATGTGTTTGGCGGTGGATGCCACACGAATCCTGCAGGCGAAACTGTGGCTTTGACAGTCATAATCGGTTCACAAAACAATTGCATAAGAACCCCATTTCATAAGGTTTATACGGATGTAGCGATCAGCCACTAACTGCTGATTTTCTTGATCTAATTCACCGGCGAGTGATGGGTAAATGATGTCGCGAGGCCATACTTTCGGTGAGCATTAGGATTTGCATGTGCACAAGAAAAGTTTCTCTTGGCGGCGTGAACAATATTGCTACCGAGAATGATTATCAAGTAAGGTTTTCAAATATTTCACATTAATGCCCGCTGAAGATCAGTGCGCGAACCCGTATTTGCACGCTCTTTCGGGCGTTCGTCCCTAGTTTGAAAGCGTTGTTAATTCATTGATCAATAAGGGGTTAAACGTTGATCGGCGAGGGTGGCGCCAGAGGCGCAATTTACCCCCTCGGTGCCCCTGAAAATTTTTTCAAAAACCACGACTGATGCACGCCAAGGAGAGATGCCATGAACACTGATCGTCAGAGCACGACCACGCTGCTTCCCATCAGCTACCTGTTCGTTCCGGGGAACCGTCCGGAGCGCTTTGCCAAAGCCGTTGAGGCCGGGGCGGATGCAATCATCCTGGACCTCGAGGATGCGGTTCATCCCGAGAGCAAAGCCGCTGCCCGAGCTGCCGTGTGGGCGTGGCAGGAAAGTACGTCGAGCGTTGCGTGCCAGCGGTTTATCCGGCTCAACAGTGTCGGCAGCGCGTTGTTCCGCCAGGACCTGACGTGGTTGGGCGACATGCGTTACCCCGAGCGTTGCACCGGGGTATTCCTGCCCAAGGCCGAGGCTCCCCAGGCGTTGGCGCGGGTGGTCGAGCAGCTGCTGGCATGGCAACCCCAGTTGCACATTGTCGCGATCATCGAGACGGCCAAAGGCTTGCAGCAGGTGGAGGCGATTGCCGCGATTCCCGGCCTGGCGCGCCTGGCCTTCGGCTCGCTGGATTTTTCCCTGGATATCAATTGCGGCCAGGTGCCCGAGGCGTTTCTGTACGCACGCAACCGCATCGTGCTGACCTCTCGCACTGCGGGTTTGCCGGCGCCAATCGACGGGGTAACGCCTGCGATCAACGACCTGGCGGTGGTCGCCCAGGACTCGCTTTACGCGCGCTCCCTCGGGTTCGGGGCCAAGCTGTGCATCCATCCCGCGCAGCTGTCGACGGTGCAGCGCGCGTTCTTGCCCGATGCCCACCAATTGGCCTGGGCGGATCGGGTGATGAGTGCCGTGGCCGGCGGTAGCCACGCGGTGCAAGTTGACGGCGAAATGGTCGATCTGCCGCTGATCGAGCAGGCGCAACGTCTGCTGGATCTGGCCCATCGATACGCAGCGGTCGCCAAGACCGGGACCTGCTGAACATGCTGCCAGGGCAGGGGGGAACCATGGGGCAGACCTATCAGATTGCGCTGCGGCCGGTGTGCGAAGTACGGCAATCGGAACAGGTGGACCCGGCCAATGTTCAGTGGCTATGCGACTCGATTATCCGCGCAGGGCATTGGCTGGAACCGATCATCGTCGAGCGCTCGCATGGCATCGTGATGGACGGTAACCACCGCCTGAATGCAGCGTTGCAGTTGGGTCTGTGTCGAGTACCGTGCATCCAGCTCGACTATACGGACCCACGGGTGTGCGTAAGGCACTGGCGCACGGGGCATGCGTTCGAGGTCGCGCGGATTTTCAACACCATCGCTCGCGGCGAGATCTTTCCGTACAAGACCACGCGGCATGTGTTTGATCCGGCGTTGCCGGTCATCGCGATACCGCTGGATCGCCTGTACGAATGAGCCGTGCAAAAAAAATCATGGGGAGGGTGATACTTTTTCGCACGTCGACTGGCATTAGGAGTGATTCCCATTTTCCCTCGTTGAAAGGATCCTCTCGTCATGCCTGTTGCCAGTCGGCCCTGCGGTGAGCGCGTGTTAACACTCGCCATTCGAACCGCCCTGTTGAATTTTGTCATGGTCGCAGCGGGCGCCAATGCCTGGGCTGAGACACCAACGCCTGCCGCCACGGATGACAGCACGCCCAGCCTGACACTCGACACCACCACCATCGACGGTCGCTACAACGGCCCGACGGCGCTGCCCGACGTTCTCCCCGGTGGGCAGGTAGCGCGCGGCGCGCGGCTGGGCATGATGGGCAACAAAGACGTGATGGATACACCCTTCAGCGTCACCAGCTACACCGCCAAAACCCTCGCCGACCTGCAAACCGTCACCGTTGCCGATGCGCTGGAACGTGACCCCTCGGTGCGCTCCACGGGGCAGACGGGCGGGATCGTCGATTCGTTTTTCATTCGCGGCTTTGCGATTGGCGAAGGCAACCTGGGTGAGCTGGCCTACGACGGCGTGTATGGCGTAGCCCCCAACTACCGGGCCTTTACCGAGTACGCCGAACGTGTCGAAGTGCTCAAGGGGCCGGGCGCCTTGATGTACGGCATCTCGCCCAACAGCGGTGTCGGGGGGGTCATCAACATCGTGCCCAAGCGGCCGCTGGAGCAGGACCTGACCCGTTTTACCGGCAGCTACGCGTCGGACTCCCAAACGGGCGGACACCTGGATATCAGCCGGCGTTTCGGTGAGGAAAACCAGTTCGGCGTGCGCTTCAACGGCAGCCTGCAGGGCGGCGACACGGCCGTGAACGACCAGCATCGCGACGTGGGGATCGGTGCGATCGCCCTGGATTATCGCGGCGAGCGGCTGCGCCTGAACCTCGACTACATCAGCCAGAAAGAAAGCTTCGACGGCGCATCACGCCCGTTTACCATCGCACCGGGCGTTGACGTGCCATCCGCCCCGAATGGCCGCACCAGCCTGCCGCAGAAATGGGGTTGGTCGGATACCAAGGAACAGTCCGCGTTGCTCGGCGGTGAATATGATCTGAGCGACAACCTCACCGTGTTCGCGCATGCAGGGGGCGGCAAGTCGGATGTGAAGCGCATGTCCGACCAGGTGCCGCGCATCCTCAATGATGCCGGTGACACCAGCAACGTCCCGGGTTATTACAAATTCAACGTCGACCGTTCTACCGTCGATGTGGGGATGCGCGGGCTCTTCGCCACCGGCCCGGTCACCCATACCACCACGTTGATGGCGACCCGTTACCAGGATGAGCTGTCGCGGGGCATCAACAACGGCACGACAATCCTCTCCAATATCTACCACCCGGTGGACACGCCCAAGCAATACATCAATACGCCCAAGGTGCTGCGAGTCTCCGAGTCGGAGTTGTCCGGCGTGGCGTTGACCGACACCTTGGGGATGCTGGATGACCGTTTCCAACTGACCCTGGGCGTGCGCCGGCAGTTTATCGAGTCACGTAACTATAATGCTGCCGGCTCCGTCAGCTCTCGTTACAACGCCAACGCCACCACGCCGTTGCTGGGTGTGGTGGTCAAGCCCTGGGAGGACGTCTCCCTCTACTACAACTACGTCGAAGGGCTGAGCAAAGGCGATGCGGCACCGGGCACGGCGAGCAACGCCGGGGAAACCTTTGCGCCGTACGAGTCCAAGCAACACGAACTGGGGGTGAAGTATGAACACGGCACCTTCATGACCACGCTGGCGTTGTTTCAGATCGAGAAACCAGCCGGTGAACTGGGCGCCAATGGCGTGTATTCGGTGCAGGCCGAACAGCGCAACCGTGGCCTGGAACTCAGCGTGTTCGGCGAAGTGGCCACCGGCACCCGTTTGATGGGGGGAGTGACCTTCCTTGATGGCGAGCTGACCAAATCTGCGACTGCCGCTAACCAGGGCAACAAGCCGGTCGGCGTGCCCGACATCCAGGCCAACCTGTGGGCGGAATACGACACCCCCTGGCTGGAAGGTTTGACCCTTACCGGTGGCGCGATCTACACCGACAGCCAATACGTCAACCAGGCCAACACCCAAGCGCTGGACGCCTGGACCCGTATCGATGCAGGCGCGCGCTATGCCACCAAAATTGAAGGGCGGCCGACGACTTTCCGCGCCACGGTGCAGAACGTATTCGACCGTGAGTATTGGTCGGGCGTGGCCTCTTATAGTGCGTTTTCCCCGGGGTATCCGCGCACGTTACAACTATCGGCTACCGTCGATTTTTGACGGGGGCCGTTTGATTTCAATGACTCGGACGCCAGATGCGAGTCTCGTTTCTCGCTCCAAATACAAGAAAAAGCCACTCTGATGAGTGGCTTTTTTTTGCCTGCGATTTATGAAATAGACGCGTAAGTGTCTTTTTTGTAAAAGCCGTCAGTAGCCTGCTGTGCAGGCGTTTATGCCTTATCCAGCACCCCAAGCAGATGGATCCTGCCCGAACCCGTAAGAGCGGTGAGGAGCGGGGGACAAGCGTTGCACCCCGGCTTCACCCAGTGTCCGCAGCTTTTCAATCTACGCAGTTCACCGCGTACTCAACGAAACGCCGGCACCACATGCTTGATAAACAATTCCAGGGATTTTTTCTTCTCTGCGTGGGGCAGGCTGTTGTCACACCAGAAGCTGAACTCGTCGACACCCAGTTCCTGGTAGTACTGGATGCGCGGAATGATCTCTTCCGGCGTTCCGATCATCGCGGTCTTATGCAGGCTTTCCAGTTCAAACTCAGGGCGACCGGCGAATTTTTCTTCCGGGCTAGGGTCGAGGAAGCCGTTGACCGGCACGCTCTTGTTACCAAACCAGGCATCGAAGGTGCGGTAGAACTTCGAGATTGCCTTGGCCCCGACTTTCCAGCCTTCCGGGTCGTCAGCCGTATGCACATGGGTGTGGCGCAGCACCATCAGTTGCGGGCGTGGTACGTCAGGGTTGTTGTCCAGGGCGGCCTGGAATTTGTTTTTCAGGTCGAGGACTTCTTCATCACCCTTCATCAGCGGCGTGACCATTACGTTGCAGCCGTTGGCCACGGCGAAGTTGTGGGAGTCCGGGTCGCGGGCGGCGATCCACATCGGCGGGGTGGGCTGTTGGATCGGTTTGGGCACGCTGGTGGAGGTGGGAAACTTCCAGATATCGCCGTCGTGGGCGTAGTCGCCTTTCCACAGTGCACGCACCACCGGCACCATCTCGCGCAGGGCCTGACCGCCGCTTGAGGCGGGCATGCCACCAGCCATGCGGTCAAATTCAACCTGATAGGCGCCCCGGGCCAGGCCGACTTCCATACGCCCGTTGCTGATCACGTCGAGCAGGGCGCATTCGCCTGCCACCCGCAATGGATGCCAGAACGGCGCAATGATGGTGCCAGCGCCCAAGTGAATGGTGGTGGTCTTGGCCGCGAGGTAAGCCAGCAGCGGCATCGGGCTTGGCGAGATGGTGTATTCCATGGCGTGGTGCTCGCCAATCCATACGGTGCTGAAGCCACCGGCCTCGGCCATCAGGGTCAGTTCGGTCAAGTCTTCGAACAGCTGGCGATGGCTGACACTCTCATCCCAACGTTCCATGTGTACGAACAGGGAAAACTTCATGACGCTTACCTCGGATCTATTGTGATCGGCCTGTCGACTGCGGGCCCTTAAGTGCTCTCGCCACTGTGAAGCGTGCCGGTGATAACGGCTGTTCGGCGGATTGATTGTTGGTATACCATAATACGGAATATCCGCAAAACTTTTCTCTCCAACGGTTGCACCCTCACCTCACAAGGAAGGCGAGCTCGATGAACATAAAACAAAAATTAATCCTGGCCTTTGCGGTGATCGCCAGCCTGCCGGTGATTCTGGTGGCTGTGCTGATCATCCTCAATGTGCGCCATGAGGCCAGGGACGGCTTTGTCGACAGCAGTGGGCGCGAGATCCGCCAGGTGGACAACGCGATGCAGCTGTTTTTTGAAGGCATCAGCCAGAACGTCGCCTATCTGGCCGGACACCCGCAGTTGCAGAGTATCAATGGTGATGTGAAACGCTACTTGGCCAGTGATGCGGCGCAGATCGCTCCCGGCGCGCGTGACGGGCAACTTTTCACGTTGTTCGAGGGCCTGGCCAAGAGTCACTCGGCCTACACCTATCTGTCCCTGGGCACCGAGGACGGCGGTTATGTGTTCTGGCCCGGCGACCCTAAGCTGGCCAACTACGACCCACGCACACGGCCTTGGTATAAAACGGCCATGGCCCAGCCGGGCAAGACCCTGCGCACCGAGGCCTATTACTGGGCCGCCGACGATGTGGTGCTGGTCAGCACCGTGCAAAGCTTCAACGATCGCCAGGGCAAGGCGAGCGGGGTGGTCAACATCGACGTGTCCCTCAAGCAACTGACCGATCTGGTCAAGCAGATCAAGCTGGGCGAGAGCGGCTACCTGATGCTGATGGAAGCCAATAACACCGTGCTGGTGGACCCGAATGACCCGTCCCACAATTTCAAGAAGCTTGGCGAGCTGGGGGAAGGCTATCGGCAGTTGAGCGAAGCCGGCCAGGGGCTTGTGCAAGTCGAATTGGCGGGTGAGCGCTATATGGCCTTGGTATGGCCATCAAAGGCCTTGGGCTGGCGGTTTGTCGGGCTGGTGCGCGAGAGTGAAGTGATGGCCGGCGCAGCACGCCTGACCTGGCTGATTGCGGCCATTGCGCTGGTGTGCGGTGCGTTATTCGCGGTGGCCGGCGCCTGGTTTGCCGGGCTGATCGTCAAGCCGATTCGCGGCGTGGCCAGCGGCCTGGAAGGCATTGCCCAAGGTGAGGGCGACTTGACCGCGCGCCTGGATGTGAAAGGTCGCGATGAAACGGCGCAGCTTGCCGGTTGGTTCAACCAGTTCCTCGAAGCCATCCGCACGCTGATCCAACGTATCGGCCAGGCCGCCGCGCAGATCCACACCAGCTCAGGCAGTGCCACCGAAGTCTCGGTGGAGATGGCCGAAGTCGCCGAGCGACAGCGTGAAGCGGTGGATATGGTTTCGACGGCGTTTCATGAAATGGTCGCCACCTCCAACGAAGTCGCGCGCTCCTGCAGCCAGGCGGCCGACTCGGCCGACAACGGTCAGCGTCAGGCCCATACCGGGCAGCAGCAGATCGACGCGGCGGTGAGCAGTGTCGGGCGCTTGAGCCAGGAAATCGGCCACTCCGCCCAGGCCATGGAGCAGCTGGAAAAAGACAGCAATGACATACAGTCGATCCTCGGCACCATCCGCGCCATCGCCGAGCAGACCAACCTGTTGGCGCTGAACGCCGCTATCGAAGCCGCGCGGGCGGGTGAGCAGGGTCGCGGTTTTGCGGTAGTGGCGGACGAGGTGCGCGCACTGGCCAAGCGCACCTCCGACTCCACCGGTGAAATCGACGGACTGCTCGGCAACCTGGCACGCCGCACTCATCAGATGGGCAAGCAGATGCATGCGAGCTTGGAGGTGTCCCAGGAAACGGTGGTGTCGATCAACGACGCGCGGGCCAGCTTTGGCCTGATCCGCGAGTCGGTCGACGTGATCCGCGACATGAACACGCAAATCGCCACCGCCGCCGAAGAGCAGCACCAGGTGGCCGAGGACATCAATCGGCACATCAGCCAGATTCATGGGGATGCGCAGTTAGTGGCAAGCCTGGCCGACTCCACGCGCCAGGATGCGCAGCAATTGACGGCGTTGTCGCAGACGTTGAATCAATTGGTCAGCCGCTTCCGCACCTGACTGGCACCCTAGCGCAAACATGGACACCGGCAGACACGCTTTGGAATGCAGTCAAAACTGTGGGAGCGGGCTTGCTCGCGAAGGCGGTGCATCAGTCACTGAATCCAACGACTGAAATACCGCCTTCGCGAGCAAGCCCGCGCCCACATTTGATCTTCGGTGTTTTCAGAAAGGGTCGGGGATCAGGCAACCAAGGGCAGGGCGCCCATCTTGCCGTGGCAATACACCAGTGGCCCGGCGTTCTGCTGGGGCACGATCAGGTTTTTCACCGAGCCGACCATGATTGCGTGGTCGCCGCCTTCATATTCGCGCCACAACTCGCACTCGATCACCGCCGTGGCATTGGCCAGGATCGGGTTGCCCAACTCACTGAGCGTCCATTCGATGCCCTGGGCCTTGTCCTTGCCTTTGCGCGCAAAGGCATAGGCTTCGGTTTGCTGCCCCCCGGAAAGCACGTGAATGGCAAAGCGCTTGTTCTTGATCAACACCGGGTACGAGTCGGAGCTGTAGTTGGGGCAGAACAGCACCAGGGCCGGGTCCATGGACAGTGAACTGAAGGCACTGGCGGTCAACCCGACGATTTGCCCCTCGTCATCGAGCGTGGTGATCACGGTGACACCGGACGGAAACGAACCCATCACTTGTTTGTAGATAGCGGCATCAATCATGGGACGGTCCTCTGCGGGTAATGTGGTTTTTATGAGCTTGTAGGTCTGATGGTATACCGTAATACAATCGATGCAACCGCTTTTTCAATCGCCCGATGAACGTCAATTCGGGGGCTTATCACCAATAAATACGGGAGCTATGGCGGGAAATAACAGGGTGCGCTGTGGCACAATTGCGGATCAGATGCGCGCTAAGACTACGGATCAGTCTTGTGAAAATGTTGGAATACCATAATATGGTGTTCATCTGAGGGGCAGCCAGAGAGCTCCCCCGGTTTGGCGTCAAACAACTATAAGATCAGACAAACGCGAGTTCATTTCCATGCCCCAGATGTCCCGGCAAGACCCCCTGATCGAGCATCACACGGTCGATTACGTCCCCCTCGCAGAGCGCCATGGAAAGGCCCGCGACCTGTTCACGTTATGGTTCAGCACCAACATCGCGCCGCTGCCGATCGTCACGGGTGCCATGGTCGCCCAGGTGTTCCATCTCAATCTGGTGTGGGGGCTGCTGGCGATTGCCCTCGGGCACCTGCTCGGCGGCATCGTGATTGCCCTCGCATCGGCCCAAGGCCCGCGCATGGGCATCCCGCAGATGGTGCAGAGCCGTGGCCAGTTCGGCCGTTACGGCGCGCTGCTGATCGTGTTCTTCGCCGCGCTGATCTACATCGGCTTTTTCATCTCCAATATCGTCCTGGCTGGCAAGTCCATCGTCGGCATCGTGCCGTCGGTGCCGGTGCCGGCGAGCATCCTGATCGGCGCCCTCAGCGCCACCGCCATCGGCGTGATCGGCTATCGCTTTATCCATACCCTCAACCGCATCGGCACCTGGGTGATGGGCAGCGCTTTGCTGGCCGGTTTTATCTACATTTTTGCCCATGACCTGCCGGCAGATTTCCTTACCCGTGGCGGCTTCAACGCGGCGGGCTGGTTGGCTACCGTGTCGCTGGGGGTGATCTGGCAGATCAGCTTTTCGCCCTACACCAGCGACTACTCGCGCTACCTGCCGGCGGACATTGGCATCACCCGGCCGTTCCTCGCCACCTACCTGGGCGCGACCCTCGGCACCATCCTGTCCTTCGCCTTTGGCCTGGTAGCTGCACTGGCCACGCCCGAAGGCACCGAAGCCATGGTCGCGGTCAAGCAAGCCACCGGCTGGCTGGGGCCGATCCTGATGGTGCTGTTCCTGCTCAATATCATCAGCCACAACGCCCTGAATCTGTACGGCGCGGTGCTGTCGATCATCACCTCGGTCCAGACCTTCGCCAGCCACTGGACACCGAGCATCAAGGTGCGCGTGGCGCTGTCGGGCGTGGTCCTGGCCGGTTGCTGCGTGGTGGCGTTGGGCGCGTCGGCGGACTTCATCTCGCAATTTATCGGCCTGATCCTCGCGCTGTTGCTGGTGTTGGTGCCGTGGGCGTCCATCAACCTGATCGACTTCTACATCATCAAGCGAGGGGTCTATGACATTGCCTCGATCTTCCAGGCCGATGGCGGGGTGTATGGGCGTTTCAACCTGCATGCGATCGTGGCGTACTTCATCGGCATCATCGTGCAACTGCCGTTTGCCAATACGTCGCTGTATGTGGGGCCGTGGGCCAACCTGGTGGAAGGCGCGGACTTGTCGTGGTTGGTGGGGTTGGTGGTGACGTGCCCGTTGTATTACTGCCTGGCGACACGTCAACACACCCAAAAGGTCAGGGCGGCGCGGTTGGGCTACACCGACTGACCCACGCCACCGAACTCCTCCAGCGCATCCCGCAACGCGCCCTCGAAGTATGCCTTCGAGGCGCGATCCCAGAGGATATGAAACGCCGGCAGCTCCACACTGCCTGTGTGGATGACAATCGCATTGACCCGCGCCACCGAGGTCTGTGCCACCATCCCCGGCTTGAAGGCCGGGAAACTGAGATCCACCCCGCACAGCTTCGCCATCACCTGCGCAATCACCTCCCCGCTGAGCCGCACACAGGCATGGCTGTCCTGGCGCGGCAGCCGGTAGTTGGCGCGGTGGTCCAGTTCCCAACGCGCTTCTTCATCGGCAATCCGTTGCCCCTGATCCTGCAGGCTGCCCAGCACCAGGTATTCGTTCTGCGACAGGCGCGCCACCCAACTGCCGTCCGCTTGCGCGCAGGCTTGGTTAGGCGCGCCTGGCAACGTGAAGCCGCGCGCCGTGAGGTACTCGGCGCTTTGTGCGCCGCGAAAGCCGACCCGGGGCAGGTCGGTCTGGTCCTGCAGTTGGCAGGGCGGCGTGAACAATTCGTGGGCCTTCAGACTGGTCATGGCTTAACCCTCCTGGCGTTGGTTAGTGGGGTCTAAGAACGGCAGTTGCACCACCTCGGCCTGGACGACGATGCCGCCTTCGACGCGAATCGGAATACGCTGCCCCGGTGTGCTTTGGTCGATCCCGGCGTAGGCCAGCCCGATGATGCGGCCCAGGCTGGTGGAGTATTCGCAGGAGGTGACGTTGCCGCTGATGTCCGCGCCGTTGAGCACCAGGTGGCCTTCCAGCGGTTGCACACTGCCCTTGGGCAGGCTGAAGCCCACCAGTTTGCGTTTCAGCGGCTGGGCTTCGAGGATGTCCACCGAGCGGCGGCCGACGAAGAACGGCTTGTTGCGGCTGACTGCCCAGCCCATGTCGATTTCCGCCGGGTGGGTCATGCCATCGGTGTCCTGGCTGATGATCACGTGGCCTTTTTCCAGGCGTAGCAGGCGCTGGGTCTCGACGCCGAAGGGGCGAATGTCAAAGGCCTTGCCGGCCGCCATCAACGCGTCCCACAACGCCAGGCCGTGGCGTGCCGGTACGTGGATTTCATAGCCCAGTTCGCCGACGAACCCGACCCGCAGCAGGCGTGCCTTGATCCCGGCCACCGTGCCCTGGCGCACGCCCAGATAGGGAAAACCTTCGGCACTGAGGTCGAGATCGCTGCACACCTGCGCCAGCACCTTGCGCGAGTCCGGCCCGGCCACGTTGACCGCACAGATCGCGGCGGTGACGTTGGTCACGTCCACATCCAGGCGCCACTGCGCGTTCCACTTGAGCATCTGCTGGTAAATACGATCGACGCCGCTGGTGGTGGCGGTGACGTAGAAATGGTTGTCGGCCAGCCGCGCGCACACGCCGTCGTCGATCACCACGCCGTGCTCGTTGGTCATCAGCGCATAACGCGAACGGCCCACCGGCTGCTTGAGGAACGCAAAGGTGTACATACGGTTGAGCAATTCGGCGGCGTCCGGGCCGCGCACGTCGAGACCGCCGAGTGTGGACACATCGATCAGCCCGACCTTGTTGCGCACGTGCAGCGCTTCGGCCTGCATGCACGCTTCGCGGTCCTGGGCCTTGCCGTAATAGGCCGGGCGCTGCCAGATCCCGGCGGGCATCATCTTCGCCCCGGCTTGCACATGGCGCGCGTGCATCGGTGTTTGGCGGTAGGGGGCGAAGGCGCGTCCGGCGACATGCGCGAGTTTCTCCGCCACGAACGGCGGCCGTGCGGTGGTGACCCCGGTTTCGCTGATAGTGCGCTGGGTCGCCCAGGCCACCAGCCGTGCGGTCGGCAGCGCTGAGTGGCGCCCCTGGGACGGGCCCATGCCGACCGTGGAATAGCGCTTCACCAACTGCACATCGCGGTAGCCAATGCGGGTGGCGTTGACGATGTCCGCCACCTGCAGGTCTTCGTCGAAGTCGACGAAATCCTTGCCCTTGGGGTGCGGGAAGATCGGCCAGGGGAAGTTGACCTGAGCTTCAGGGCGCAGCGCTGCAGGCGGGCTGGAGCTGTTCAATCCGAGGGCGAGCAGGCTGTCGGCGGCGGCGTTGGTCGCATCCGTCAGCACATTGTCCAGTTGATGCCGACCGTGTACGGAACCGGCCACGCCCAGATTGCGCGGCAGGCCACTGAGGCTGAACTCCGCCCGCGAGTCTTCATAGGCCAGCTTGCCACCGGCCTGGCACAGCAACTGATAGACCGGCATATAACCGGCCGACATGCACAGCAGGTCGCAGTCGATCACTTGCCCGCTGGCGCTGACCTGGCCCTGGCCAGTGATCTGGCGCACGTCGACGCCCTTCACATGGCGCAGGCCTTTTTCATGCAGGGCCTCGAACACCGTGCTGTTGCTCAGGCACGCGATCTTGCGCTGGGCCAGGGCGCCCGGCAGGGCTTTGTCCGCCGGGGCGTGACGCAGGTCGATCACGGCGGCCACGTCCACGCCCTGGTCATGCAGGTCGAGGGCGGCCAGGTAGCCGTCATCGTTGCCGGTGAGCACCACCGCGCGCTTGCCGGGCTTGACCGCATACAGCTTCATCAGGCGTTGCGCGGCGCTGGTGAGCATCACGCCCGGCAGGTCGTTGTTGCGGAAGACCACCGGTTGGTCGAATGAACCGCTGCACACCAGGCACTGTTTTGCGCGCACTTTGTACAGGCGCTTGCCCTGGATCACCGGCAGGTAGTTGTCGGTGAACCAGGCATTGCAGGTGGCGTCGGTGAGCACCTGGATATTCGCGTGTTGCTGCACCGCGCCCAGCAACTCGCGGCGCAAGGTGTCGGCACGGGTGCCGGCAATATCGAAGCGCGCGTAGGTCAGCGACCCGCCGAGGATCGGTTGCTGCTCGATCAGCAGCACCTTGGCGCCGGCATTCGCGGCGGTCAGCGCGGCCTGCAGGCCAGCGGGGCCGGCGCCGATCACGGCGAGGTCGGTAAACAGGTAGGCCTTGTCGTAGTACTCGGGTTGGAACGTCAGGTCGAGCACGCCCAGGCCGGCCTTTTTGCGGATGATCGGCTCCCAGACTTTCCACATGCCCTTGGGCTTGTAGAACGAACGGTAGTAGAAACCCACCGGCATGAACTTGGAGAACTTGCCCAGGTAGGCGTCCTTGTCGTTGTCCAGCGAGCCGTTGACGTTCTGCGCCGTCACCGCCAAGCCGGCGGACAGCGCGTGGGCGTCGGCTAATACGTTGGGTTCGCGAGGCAGTTGCACCAGGCTGTTGGCGTCCTGGCCGGCCATGGTCAACGGGCCGCGTGGGCGGTGGTATTTGAACGAGCGCGACATCAGGAAGCGCCCGTTGGCGAGCAGGGCGCTGGCGATGCTGTCGCCCTGCAAACCTTGGTAGGGCAGGCCGTCGAAGCTGAAGTCGAGTGGCTGGTCACGCTGGATCAGCAGGCCCATGGGGGCGGGGAGGCGGTTCATCCGGCGATCTCCTTGGCGGTGGTGAAGTCGACGCGGGTGGTGAACACTTCGCGCGGATCGAAGGTGCGCACGATCTCGTCGGTGACCGTGTGGCGCTCGGCGAGGAACCAGTAGCTGGACGGCGTGTGCATCCACCATTCGCGCACCACGCCGGCAAGGTTGTCGGTGTTGAACACGTAGTCGGCCCATTCGGCATCGCTGCAGGTCAGCGGGTCGGGCATCGGTTTGAATTCACCGCCGTAGGTGAACTCGCTGATATTGCGCGGCCCGTTGAGCGGGCAAATCATGATTTTCATCGTCTGCTCTCCGTCAGTGGCTGGCCGCTGTGGCGCCCATTTCGTTGACTTGCTGGAAGGTCGAAAAGCGCTCGAGGCCGAAGGGTTTGATCAAGTCCGGCACCTTGCCGCCGCTGGCGACCAGCTCGGCCATGGTCTTGCCGCAGATCGGCGTGGCCTTGAAGCCCCAGGTGCCCCAGCCGGCGTCGAGGTAGTAATTCTTCACCGGCGACAGGCCCATGATCGGGCTGTAGTCGGGGGTCATGTCGGTGATCCCGGCCCACTGGCGCATCAACTTGGCGTTAGCCAGGAACGGGAACATCTCGATGGCATGGGCCAACAGGCTTTCCTTGAGGTCCAGGGTCGAGCGCGTGTTGAACAGCGGGTACGGGTCGGAACCGCCACCGAACACCACTTCGCCACGGCTGGTTTGCTGCACGTAGCAGTGCAGCGCCGAGGAACTTACCAGCGGATCGAGGAACGGCTTGAACGGCTGGGTGACCATGGCCTGCAGCGGGAACGTCTGGATCGGCGAGCGGATGGCGGCCTTGGCCATCAGCAGCGAACTGTGCCCGGCAATCGCCTGCACCGCGCAACCACACTTGATGGTGCCGCGATTGGTTTTCACGGCGGTGATAGTGCCGTTTTCGATGACCAGATCCTGCACTTCAGTGAGCTGGTGGATTTCCACGCCGCGCTTGGCCGCCTGCTTGGCGTAGCCCCACGCCACGGCATCGTGGCGCGCGGTGGCGCCGTCGATATGCCAGAGCCCGGCGATCACTGGCAGGTGGCCGGGGTCGAGGTTAAGGCTGGGCACCAGCTCGCGGATCTGCTGGCGATCGATCATCTCGGTACGCCCACCGAAGTGCTTGTTGACCTCGGCGCGCTGGCGGAACGAACGCACGGTGGCGTCGGTGTGGGCCAGGGTCAGTTGGCCGCGCTCGGAGTACATGATGTTGAAATCGAATTCGTTGGACAGCGACTGGAACATCTTCACCGACTCGGCGTAGAACCGGACGCCCTCGCTGGTGAGGTAATTGGAGCGAATCACCGCCGTATTGCGCGCGGTATTGCCGCCACCCAGGTAGGCCTTTTCCAGCACCGCGATATTGGTGATGCCGTGGTACTTGGCCAGGTAGTAGGCCGTCGCCAGGCCGTGGCCACCGGCGCCGATGATCACCACGTCGTAACTCGACTTGAGTTCCTTGGGCGGTGGCAGGTCCACCTCCACCGGGTACTCGGAACTCAGCCCGTATTTCAATAGATTGAATGGCATACGGCCTCCGATTGGCTGCGTAGGGCGTGGTGTTGCGCCTGGGCGGCGGCCACGGTGTTTTTCATCAGGAAGGCAATGGTCATCGGCCCGACACCGCCGGGCACCGGGGTGATGGCGGCGACATGGGGCAGGGCGCTGTCGAAGTCGACATCACCCACCAGGCGGCTGCGGCCGTCGTCGTCGATGCGGTTGATGCCGACATCGATTACCACCGCGCCGGGTTTCAACCAGCTCGCGTCAATCAAGCGGGCGCGGCCCACGGCAGCGATCACGATATCGGCCTGGCGGCACAGGGCCTGGGCGTCGTGGCTGCGCGAATGCAGCACGGTCACCGAGCAATCCGCCTTGAGCAGCAGCGCGGCCATGGGCTTGCCAACGATGTTCGAGCGGCCGATCACCACCGCGTGCTTCCCGCGCAGGTCGCCGCAGGTTTGCTCCAACAGGTACAGGCAACCGCTTGGGGTGCACGGCGTGAGCACCGCGCGCCCTTGGCTGAGGCCGCCGACGTTCTGGCTGTGAAAACCGTCGACGTCCTTGTCCGGCGCGATGGCCTCCAGGGCGCGCAGTTCGTCCATCTGCGCCGGCAACGGCAATTGCAGGAGGATGCCGTGGATCGCCGGCTCGGCATTCAATTGGCCGATCAGGATCAACAATTGTTCGGTGCTGGTATCGCTCGGCAGGCGATGCTCCACGGAGCGGATGCCCACCTCTTCGGCGCGCAGGATCTTGTTGCGCACATACACCTGGCTGGCCGGGTCGTTGCCCACTAGGATCACTGCCAGCGCCGGTTGAATAGCCTGCCCATGCAGACGCGCCACGTCCTCGCGCACTTGCAGCAGCACCTGTGCGGCGGCGGCTTTGCCGTCGATCAGTTTATGCGCGTTCACCGGAACACCACCGTTCTGTCCTGATTGAGGAAGACCCGGTGCTCCAGGTGGTACTTGACCGCCTTGGACAGGGCCACGGTTTCGGTGTCGCGACCGATGGCGACCAGGTCGTCGGGCTTGTACACGTGGTCGACACGCTGCACTTCCTGCTCGATGATCGGGCCCTCATCCAGGTCGCTGGTCACGTAGTGCGCGGTGGCACCGATCAACTTCACGCCGCGTTGATAGGCCTGGTGATAGGGCTTGGCACCCTTGAAACCGGGCAGGAACGAATGGTGGATATTGATCGCCCGCCCCGACAGTTGCCGGCACAGGTCGTCGGAGAGGATCTGCATGTAGCGCGCCAACACCACCAGTTCGGTGCGGGTGTCGTCGACGATCTTCATCAACTCGGCTTCCTGCGCGGCCTTGTTGTCCTTGGACACCGGCAGGTAGATAAAGCGAATGCCCTCGCGCTCGGCCATCGGCCGCAGATCGAGGTGGTTGGAGACGATGGCGGTGATGGTCATGTCCATCTCGCCCTTGTGGTATCGGTAGAGCAGGTCGGTGAGGCAGTGGTCGAACTTGCTCACCATCAGCATCACGCGCATCGGCTCGCGGGTGTCGTGCAGCTCCCACTGCATGTCGAAGGCCTGGGCGACATCGGCGAAACCGTCTCTGATCTCTTGCAGGTTGCCTTCGTGGCCATCGTTGAAGCGGAACACCGCACGCATGAAAAAGCGGCCGCTGAAGTCATCGTCGAACTGCGCCATCTCCCCGATGTAGCACGCCTTGTCCGCCAGGTAAGTGGTGACGGCAGCGACAATGCCGGACACGGCGGGGCACGTCACCTTGATGATGAAATGGTTTTTTTCGTGTTGCATGACACGTCCTCGGGATGATGGCGGCAGCTCATCGCATAGCGAAAAAATGTCTGAGGACAGCAGGCTCATTCCTTGAGCGCGTTTTCTTGTGGGGAATAAAATATTCCTGAAGTGGCTTTATAGGGGAATGAAGGCGGGGCGTCTAGGGGGTTTGGGAAAGATTTTTAACTGGGGGGAATTTTTTGCGGGGCGACGGGGAGGTCCAATGCGATCAAAGGTGGGCGCTGGCTTGCCTGCGATGGTCATAGGTCTCTGCAAAAACTGTAGTGAGCGGGCTTGCCCCGCGCTGGGCGGCGAAGCCGCCCCAAAACAGGCGACTTGGTCGTATCTGGAACTCGGCGATGTTTTTACTGGGGCGGCTTCGCCGCCCAGCGCGGGGCAAGCCCGCTCACTACAAGGTGCTCATGTGCCTTTAAAAAAAGATGTGCAGATACCCATCAGGCTCCCACAGCAGAGCCGCTCTCGGTTCGTTCATCACTCTTTGTCGTTACCGTAGTTCATGATCGACAACAACCGAATCGGCACCCGCACCAACTCCTCAGGCCCATGGGGAATCTCGCCCTCAAACGTCAGGCTGTCCCCGGCCTCCATGCGATACAACTGGTTGCCGTGGCGATAAATCAGCTCCCCTTCAAGCAGGTGCAGAAACTCGGTCCCTGGGTGCGCAAACGTAGGAAACTCCTCACTGGCGTCATCCATGCTGACCATGTACGCCTCGAAGCTCTTCTTCGGCCCGCGCGTATGGTTGAGCAGGTGATAGGTATGCCCCTTCTCGGTCCCCCGGCGCACCACTTCCATGCCTTGGTCGGCCTTGACCAGCAAGGCGCTGCCATCCTGCTGGTCGTATTCGCTGAATAATTTCGAGAGCGGCAGCCCGAGCACATCGCACAGGCGGCTCAAGGTATCGAGGCTGGTGGAGACCTGGGCGTTCTCGATCTTGCTCAACATGCCCTGGCTGATATCGGCAATTTTTGCCACGTCAGATAGCTTCAGGTCCTGGGCCTGGCGCTGGCGTTTGATCTGCAGCCCCAGGTATTGCTCGAGCTTGAGGCGCGGGGCGGTTTCGGTGGACATGATCATCGGCTCCTGCACGGTTTCCGCTCAGTAATATTATTTTCGCACTGGGAAAGTGCAACGTCTGGCGCTTAAAGGCCACCCTGCTGTACGTATTCCTGCAGGGAAAAGAATTTTCCCATATATACAGCACAAAAGCGCTTTCACCGGCACGTCAAACAGCCGTCCGCGAATCTGGCAAGGGTATTGCATTCCTGTAGGGAAACTAACTTTCTTTTTAGGAATAAAAAGACAGCCTAGGCCCACCCACACGGTTTTGCCTTTCGCGAGGAGTGACACGCAATGTTGCCAGCAGAAACCCAGCGCATCATCGACAAGCACGGGATCAAGTACGTGCTTGCGCAGTTTGTGGATATACACGGTGCGGCCAAGACCAAGTCGGTGCCCATCTGCGGGCTCAAGACGGTGGCCGAAGAGGGCGCGGGGTTTGCCGGGTTTGCCATCAGCGGCATGGGCATGGAGCCCCACGGTCCGGACTTCATGGCGCGCGGCGATCTGTCGACATTGACCCCGGTACCCTGGCAGCCAGGTTATGGGCGCGTGGTGTGCGTCGGCCATGTCGACGGCAAACCCCACCCCTACGACAGCCGCTACGTGTTGCAGCAACAAGTGCAGCGCCTGCAGGACAAGGGCTGGACGCTGAACACCGGCCTCGAACCCGAGTTCAATCTGATGCGCCGTGACGAGCAGGGCACGTTGCAATTGGTCGACCCCAGCGACAACCTCGACAAGCCTTGCTACGACTACAAGGGCCTGTCGCGTTCGCGGGTGTTCCTCGAGCGCCTGACCGAAGCCTTGCAGGCGGTGGATTTCGAGGTCTATCAAATCGACCACGAAGACGCCAACGGCCAGTTCGAGATCAACTACACCTACAGCGACGCCCTGACGTCCGCCGACCGTTTCACCTTCTTCCGCATGGCCGCCGGCGAGATCGCCAATGACCTGGGCATGATCTGCTCCTTCATGCCCAAGCCCGACCCGAAACGCGCCGGCAATGGTATGCACTTTCACCTGTCGATCAGCAGCGCCGAGAACAAAAACCTGTTCCATGACGCCAGCGACCCGAGCGGCATGGGCTTGTCGAAACTCGCCTATCACTTCGCCGCCGGCTTGCTCGCCCACGGCCCGGCGCTGTGTGCGTTCGCTGCGCCCACCGTCAACTCGTACAAGCGCCTGGTGGTCGGCAACTCGTTGTCCGGCGCCACCTGGGCCCCGGCCTTTATCGCGTTTGGCGCCAACAATCGCTCGGCCATGGTGCGCGTGCCGTACGGTCGCCTGGAATTTCGCCTGCCGGATGCAGGCTGCAACCCCTATCTGGTCAGCGCCGCGATCATCGCCGCGGGCCTGGACGGTATCGATCGCCAGCTGGAAATCGACCACGTCTGCAACGAAAACCTCTACAGCCTGAGCCTCGAGCAGATCGCCGAGCGCGGCATCAAGACCCTGCCGCAGTCCCTCAAGGAAGCCTGCGACGCGCTGGAAGCCGACGCGCTGTTCGCCGAAGTGCTCGGCCCGCAGATTGTGGGTGAGTTCATCAAGCTCAAGCGTATGGAGTGGGTGGAGTACAGCCGCCATGTGAGCGACTGGGAAATCCAGCGCTACACCGAATTTTTCTGACACCGTGTGACGGAGACTTGTTATGTGTGGAATCGTAGGCCTGTACCTGAAGAATCCGCAGCTGGAACCCCAGCTCGGCAAGCTGTTTGAACCCATGCTGCAAGCCATGACCGACCGTGGCCCGGACAGCGCCGGTTTCGCCATCTACGGCGATGAAGTCGCCGATGGCTGGGTCAAGCTGACCCTGCAAGCCACCACCGAAGCCTTCGACTGGAAAGGCTTGATGGGCGAGCTGGAAGGGCGCCTCGGCTGTTCCCTGGATTGGTTCCAGAACGCCAGCGCCGCTGTACTTAAGATCCACGCCGACGAAGCCCCGGTACGCCTGGCCCTGGCCGAACTGGCGCCGAGCGTGCGCATCATGAGCGCCGGGCAGAGTATCGAGATCCTCAAGGGCATGGGCCTGCCCCAGGAGATTTCCCAGCGCTTCGGCCTGGCCAACATGCAGGGCAGCCACATCATCGGCCATACGCGCATGGCCACGGAAAGCGCGGTGACCATGGAAGGCAGCCACCCGTTTTCCACCGGCGCCGACCTGTGCCTGGTGCACAACGGCTCGCTGTCCAACCACTTCCGCCTGCGCCAGGAACTCAAGCGCGAAGGCATCCATTTTGAAACCGACAACGACACCGAAGTCGCCGCCGGCTACCTGACCTGGCGTCTGCAACAGGGTGATTCGCTCAAAGAGGCGCTGGACCATTCCCTGGAAGACCTCGACGGCTTCTTCACCTTCGCCATCGGCACGCGCAACGGCTTTGCGGTGATCCGCGACCCGATTGCGTGCAAGCCGGCGATCCTCGCCGAGACCGACGATTACGTCGCCATGGCCTCCGAGTACCAGGCGCTGTCGAGCCTGCCGGGCATCGAGAACGCGCGGATCTGGGAGCCGGCACCGGCCACGTTGTACATCTGGGAACGCGAGTCAGCAGCTTAAGGAGCGCACACATGAAAACCATCGATCTTTCCACCGCCACCGTGCGTGACCTCAATCAGGCGTTGCACGCCCAGGCCATCGACAACGAGTGGCGCGTGACCCATTCCAACGGCAAGCACAATCTCGCCGTGGGCGTGAACCAGGCCGTGTCCATCGATATCGAGGGCCACGCCGGTTATTACTGCGCAGGCATGAACCAACAGGCCTCGATCACCGTGCACGGCAATGTCGGCGTGGGCTGCGCCGAGAACATGATGTCCGGCTTTGTGCGCGTCAAAGGCAGCGCGTCCCAGGCTGCCGGGGCCACGGCCCATGGCGGTCTGCTGGTGATCGAGGGCGACGCGGGGGCGCGTTGCGGGATTTCCATGAAGGGCATCGACATCGTCGTCGGCGGCAGCATCGGCCATATGAGCTGCTTCATGGGCCAGGCCGGGCGTCTGGTGGTGTGCGGCGACGCCGGCGATGCGCTGGGCGATTCGCTCTACGAAACCCACATCTACGTGAAAGGCACGGTGGAGTCCCTGGGCTCGGACTGCGTCGAAAAAGAGATGCGCAGCGAACACCTGCACGAGCTGCAGGAACTGCTCGACCGCGCCGGTTTCGCCCACCAGGCGGCAGATTTCAAGCGCTACGGCTCGGCCCGTCAACTCTACAACTTCAAAGTCGATAACGCCTCCGCGTACTGATCAGGAGCTCCACCATGACTGAACAAACCCCTCCGGTCCTGCGCGAGTCGGCCACCTTCGACCGCCTGACCATCCAGGAAATCCAGCGTGCCGCCGAAACTGGCATCTACGATATTCGCGGCGGCGGCACCAAGCGCAAGCTGCCGCACTTCGATGACTTGCTGCTGCTCGGCGCCAGCGTGTCGCGCTACCCGCTGGAAGGTTATCGCGAGAAGTGCGGCACCGATGTGATCCTCGGCAATCGCTTCGCCAAGAAGCCTATCCACCTGAAGATCCCGGTGACCATCGCTGGCATGAGTTTCGGTGCGTTGTCGGCCAACGCCAAGGAAGCCCTGGGCCGTGGCGCGACCATCGCCGGCACCAGCACCACCACCGGTGACGGCGGCATGACCCCGGAAGAGCGCGGCCAGTCCCAGCACTTGGTGTATCAGTACCTGCCGTCGCGCTACGGCATGAACCCGGATGATCTGCGCAAGGCCGACGCCATCGAGATCGTCCTCGGCCAGGGCGCCAAGCCCGGCGGCGGCGGCATGTTGCTCGGCATGAAGGTCACCGAGCGTGTGGCCGGCATGCGCACCTTGCCCATCGGCGTGGACCAGCGCAGCGCCTGCCGCCACCCGGACTGGACCGGCCCGGATGACCTGGCGATCAAGATTGCCGAGCTGCGTGAAATCACCGATTGGGAAAAACCGATCTACGTGAAAATCGGCGCGAGCCGGCCGTATTACGACGTGAAGCTGGCGGTCAAGGCCGGTGCCGATGTGATCGTGCTCGACGGCATGCAAGGCGGCACCGCCGCGACGCAGGAAGTGTTTATCGAGCATGTGGGCATCCCGATTTTGTCGGCCATCCCGCAAGCGGTACAGGCTTTGCAAGAGATGGGCATGCACCGCAAGGTCCAGTTGATCGTGTCGGGCGGGATTCGTAATGGTGCCGATGTGGCCAAGGCCATGGCGATGGGCGCGGACGCGGTGGCCATCGGCACGGCGGCGCTGATTGCTCTGGGCGACAACCACCCACGGCTGGACGCGGAGCTGAAAAAGATCGGCTCGGCCGCCGGCTTCTACGACGACTGGCAGAACGGCCGCGATCCGGCGGGCATCACCACTCAGGACCCGGAGCTGTCCAAGCGCCTTGACCCGGTGGAAGGCGGGCGGCGGTTGGCCAACTACCTTCGGGTGATGGTGTTGGAGGCACAGACCATGGCGCGTGCGTGCGGCAAATCGCACCTGCACAACCTCGACCCCGAGGACCTGGTGGCGCTGACCGTGGAGTCGGCCGCCATGGCCCGGGTACCGCTGGCGGGGACCCGTTGGGTACCCGGTTCCGGCTACTGAGTTTACCCCCCTGTAGGAGCGAGCTTGCTCGCGAAGGTCGTCAACGATAACGCAGGCATTCTGGATGCCCACGTTGCCTGCGCGTTTTTCGCGAGCACGGTCGCTCCTACACATTTCTTTTGCAGGAGCTTTGAACATGGTCAATCGTCTTCTCGGCAAATCCCTCTTCGGTTTATTAGTGGCCGGTGCCTTTGCACCCTTGGCGTACGCCGCTGATGCACCCACTTTGAACACCGGCAGCACCGCCTGGATGGTCACCGCCGCCGTGCTGGTGCTGTTCATGTGCTTGCCAGGGCTTGCGCTGTTCTACGGTGGCCTCGTCCGTGCGAAAAATATGCTTTCGCTGTTCACCCAGTGCTTCGGCATCGCCGGGTTGGTGGGCGTGCTGTGGGTGATCTACGGCTATAGCATGGTGGTCGACACCACCGGCATGGTCGAAGGGCAGGTGACCTTCAACAGTTTTGTCGGCGGCCTCAGCCGGGCCTTCCTGGCAGGTATGACCCCGGAGAGCCTGGTGGGGGATATCCCGGAAGGGGTGTTCGTGACCTTCCAGATGACGTTCGCCATCATCACCCCGGCCCTGATCGCCGGCGCCTTTGCCGAACGCATGAAGTTCTCGGCGGCGCTGCTGTTCATGGCCATCTGGTTCACCCTGGTCTATGCCCCGGTGGCGCATATGGTCTGGGGCGGTTCGGGGGCCTTGATGCATAACTGGGGCGTGCTTGATTTTGCCGGCGGTACTGCCGTGCACATCAATGCGGGTGTGGCCGCGCTGGCCGCGTGCCTGATCCTCGGCAAGCGCAAGGGCTACCAGAACACGCCGATGCCTGCGCATAACCTCAGCCTGACCATGGCCGGCGCGGCGATGCTCTGGGTCGGTTGGTTCGGCTTCAATATCGGCTCCGGTGGCGGCCTCAGCGGCACCTCGGGCATCGTCATGCTCAACACTCAGTTGGGCGCCTGCGCCGGGATTCTCGGCTGGATGTTCACTGAGTGGTTCAAGGTCGGCAAGCCCAGCGCCCTTGGCCTGGCCAGCGGTGCATTGGCGGGGTTGGTGGGGATTACCCCGGCGTGCGCTTATGTCGGTGTCGGCGGTGCATTGGCCATCGGCTTGCTGTGCGGGGTGTTCTGCTACCTGAGCGTGACCGTGTTGAAGCGCCGCTTCGGCTACGACGACAGCCTCGATGTGTTCGGCCTGCACGGCATCGGCGGCATGATCGGCGCGGTGTTGACCGGGGTGTTCTGCGTACCGTCCATGGGCGGCCTGGTGGAAGGCGTGACCATGGGCGGCCAGGTAGTCGCCCAGCTCAAGGGCGTGCTGCTGACCACGGTGTACTGCTTTGTGATCAGTTGGATCATCCTCAAGGTGGTCAATGCGCTGGTCGGTCTGCGTGCCCATGAATCGGTGGAAGAGATGGGGCTGGACCTCGCCGAGCATAACGAGCGGGCTTACAACCACTGATCATCCGATTGCATGAATGCAGGTCAATAATGTGGGAGCGGGCTTGCTCGCGAAGGCCGTGGATCAGCCAAATGCATAGGCTGACTGACACGCCTTCGCGAGCAAGCCCGCTCCCACATGGGGTTTGTATCAGGCTCAGACTGCCGCCAGTACCTGGGGCAAGGCGGCGCGCTGCAACTGCGCAGCCACCAGCGTGTTCTTCAGCAAGTAGGCAATCGTCATCGGCCCCACACCGCCAGGCACCGGCGTGATTGCGCTGGCCACGGTGCGTGCGCTGGCGTAATCCACATCCCCCACCAACCGCGTACCGGTCTCGGTCGTGATGCGGTTGATCCCCACGTCGATCACCACCGCGCCAGGCTTGAGCCAACGGGCATCGATCAACTGCGGTCGGCCCACGGCGGCGACGACGATGTCGGCCAAGCGGCACAACGCCGGTGCATCGACGCTGCGCGAATGCACCACGCTGACCGAGCAGTTGGCCTGCAGCAGCAAGGTCGCCATGGGTTTGCCGACAATGTTCGAACGACCGATCACTACCGCGTGCAAGCCGCTCAAGTCGCCGCAGGTTTCGTGCAGCAGGCGCATGCAGCCGCTGGGTGTGCAGGGCGTGAGCACCTCGATGCCTTGCACCAGGCCGCCGACGTTTTCGCGGTGGAAGCCATCCACATCCTTGATCGGGTCGATCGCGTGGATCACCGCCGCTTCGTCGATCTGCGCCGGCAGCGGCAATTGCACCAGGATGCCGTTGACCGATGTGTCGGCATTCAACTGGGCAAGCAGGTCCAGCACCTGCGACTGGCTGGCATCCTCCGGCAGCCGGTATTCCAGGGAGCGAATCCCGACGTCCTTGGCCTGCAGCAGTTTATTGCGCACGTAGACGTGGCTGGCCGGGTCGTCGCCCACCAGCAATACTGCCAGGGCCGGGTAGATCTGCTGTGAGGCAAGCAGCAGGACCTCTTCGCGAACCTCGTCGAGCACCAGGGCAGAGATGGCCTTGCCGTCAATATCGCGGGCAAGCGTGGGGAGAGAACTGGTCAAAAGCGTCACCGTTGTCTGGGGGAATCAAGGCGCTGAGGGATAAGAATCCCTCAGCCATAGGCAGGCCAGAAGGCTCAGGCTACCAGTTGATGGCAGGCATACACCACCAGCACACCGGCGACCAGCGTGGCATAGGGCAGCCAGCCGGCGCGGCGTTGCCCGTCATCGGCCTGGATATACAGGTCCGTGAGCATGGCGGCGGGGAAGCGGCCCTTGTCCTGCACATAGTGGCGGTAGCAGAACACCGGCAGGATCAGCAGCGCCAGCAACAAACCGGTGACCAGCGTGCCCGCGCCCCAGATGTCCGCGCCCAGGCCCATGCAGGCCAGGTTGACGAAACTCAGCACGCCGCCGGCCGCCAGCAGCACGGTGGGGGCTTTGTACGGGCGCACCCAGTCGGGACGGTCCAGGCGGTGGATCCAGCCGGCATTGAGGTTGAGGAAGTTGAAGATGATGTAGCTGACGTTTGAAGCCGCAAGCACGAATACATAGTCCGACATTAGCAACAGCAGCAGGTTGAACGACAGGTCGGTCCACATCGCCGCCGTCGGCGCGCCATGTTCGTTGGTGCGCCCCAGGTACTTGGGCAGCCAACCGTCCACCGACGCCTGGTACAACGTTCGCGACGAGCCGGACATCGAGGTCATGATCGCCAGCAACGTCGCCAGCACCAGCATGATCAATACGATATTGGCCACCACCTTGCCGCCGCCAATGCTGTCGGCCATCACCTGGCCAACGCCCATGCCGCTGTAGATCGCCGGCGAAAGCAGGCCGCTGTACACCGCGGGCGTGACGACTGCGCCGCTGCCATCGAGCACCGCTGGCGTCACCAGTTGCCCCAGCCCGAGGCTGCCTTGAAACGCCAGCGGCACCAGGGTGAACACCAGGATGCACAGCAGGCCGGCGTAGAAGATCGCCTTGAAGGTGTCGCGCTTGGGGTCCTTGAATTCGCGGGTGTAGCACACCGCCGTTTCAAACCCGTAGGTGGACCACGCCGCCATGAACAGCCCGCCGGCCATCAATGACCAGCCGGACATATCCCATGGCCCATCGATGACTTGCCCGGCTGCGTCATGGGCCAAGGGGAACAGCGGCAGGAAGTTGGCCTGGGTCGCATCCCCGGTGAACAACGGCACCACGCCCACCAGCAGCAGCGGAATCAGCGAGGTCACGCCGAGCACCAAGGTCAGGCGCGCCGAGCGCAGGATGCCGCCATGCTGCACGGCAAACACCGTGAGCAGAATCAGCAGGCCAATACCGAACGTCGCGTTGATGCGCAACGACAGACCGCTTTTCACCCAGCCCAGGTCCAGCAGGGTCAGTTGCCAGGTGTTGATCAACGCATCGGCGGGAAACAGCGCCGTGAGGATATACCCCGCCGCCAGCCCCGAACCGATGGACAGCACCGGTGACCAAGCCAGCCAGTTGCACCACACCGACACCGGGGCGATCAGCTTGCTGTAGCGCACCCACGCCACCGCGCCGTACACCGAGGCGCCGCCGGATTTGTGCGGGAACAGCCCCGCGATCTCGGCGTAGGTGAAGGCCTGGATAAACCCGAACAGGATCGACACGATCCACACGATCCACGCCGGTTTGCCCACCGTGGCGGCAATCGCACCGATGGAGAACAGCACCAGCGCGGGTACGCCACTGGCGACCCAGAATGCCCCGCGCCAATCGATCTTGCGGTGCAGGCTGCCCACCGAGCCGGCAGCCTGCGGTACAGCCTCGAACGTCGTCGCTTCCATCTTCGTATTCCCATGTCTGAATAGCGGTTAGGTTGGGGCAGTCAAAATGCGCTGGCACTCCCGTTTCGGGACGATCAGCTGCGCACCCGGCTTTTGTCCGGGTCGTAGAAAATCGCGGCGCTGACCGTGGCGCTGATGCGCTTCTGCAGGCCATCGACTTTGCCGATCTCAAGTTCAGTGCCGGGCTCGGCGCAGCTCACGTCGACCCGGCACAGCGCGATATTGCTGGCCAGCAGCGGTGAGCGGCAGGCACTGGTGATTACCCCGACCTGGGCGCGGCCCTGGTACACCGGGTCGCCGTGGTGGGCGACCTCATTGCCGCTCAGGTGCAGGCCGACCAGTTTGTGGCTGGGGTGGGCGCTGCGCCGTAGCAGGGCGTCGCGACCGATAAAGTCATCCGTCTTGCTCTTGAGCGGCACGCTGAAACCGATACCGGCCTCGAACGGATCGGTCTGGTCGCTGAACTCGTAGCCGGCGAAAATCAGCCCGGCTTCGATGCGCAGCAGGTCCAGCGCTTCCAGGCCCAGGGGCACCAGGCCCAAGGGTTGGCCGAGTTGCCAGATGCGGTCCCAGACCTGTACGGCGTCTTCGGGCTGGCACCACACCTCAAAGCCCAGTTCGCCGGTGTAGCCGGTGCGCGAAATCATCAACGGGCAGCCGTCGAAACCGTCCAGCCGACCGACCAGGAAGCGAAACCAGCCGAGGGTCTCCACACTCGGTTGCGTGGGCGGCGTCCAGACCATCTGCTTGAGCAGCTCGCGACTCAGCGGCCCTTGCACCGCCAGGTTGTGAATGTGCTCACTGGCCGACTTGACCCACACCTTCATGCCCAGTTTCTGTGCCTGCTCGCGCAACCACACGCCGGCGTAGTCTTCGCCGCAGATCCAGCGGAAGTTGTCCGGGCCCAGGCGCAGCAGGGTGCCGTCGTCGAGCATGCCGCCGTGGGCGTGACACATCGCCGAATACACCACCTGGCCCACCGCCAGGCGCCGTACGTCGCGGGTCAGGCAGTACTGCAACAGGGCTTCTGCGTCGGGGCCGATGATTTCGAATTTGCGCAGGGCGGTCAGGTCCATCACCGCCACCCGTTCGCGGCAACCGAGGTATTCCTCAGTCACGCCGTAACCGTCGTAGCGCAGCGGCAGCCACCAATTGCGGTAGTCGGTGAAGCTGCCGGTGAGGGCGCGGGTGCGTGAGTGGAACGCGGACTCACGGGTGAGGATCGGGTCGGCATCCGCCGTGGTTCGAGTGCTCATGGCGATGGAAAAACGCTCCTTCTCGCTGTAGATGCGGACATGGATATCGGTCGGGTTCCAGCCGTTGGCCGGGTCAATGTCATCCGGGCACGAGGTACTGCCGCACAGCAGGTCAGTCATTGCCCGCAGCAGCACGTAATCGCCGGGCCGCGACCAGGGTTCATCCAGGGTCATCTGCTGGTGCGCATCGATGCCGGTGTTGAAGAAGAAATTGATCGCCGGCCAGCCGTTGCGCGCCTGCACGCCATGGGGCGCAAGGACGCGGCTGAGGTTGTCGCTGCAGTTGTCGTGCCCGAAATAGCCATGGGTTTCGTAGTAGCGCGCCGCGCAGGCCAGGGCGAATGAATCGTGGCGCCCGACTGTGTCTTGCACCACCTCCAGCATCGGTTGCATATGGCGGTCGAAAAACTTCGAGAACAGCCCCGGTGCCGGGTAGGCGCTGCCGTTGAGCGTACGTGTGACGGTCTGGTCCAGGTCCAGCTCTACGCCGCGATCCAGGGCGCGACGGTCGAGGGCGACGAAGTCCGAACACTGGCGGCCCGCCACGTCCAGCACCTGGATGTACTGCCCCTCGGCGACGGTGTAGCTGCGCGCCGTACCCGCGCGCAGGGTGAATTCGTCCAGCACGTCGCCCAACGGCTCGGGCAGGGCGGGCACCAGCAGCGGCGACGGGTTGGCCCGCGTAACTACCAGGCGCAGCTCGCTGGGCCGGTATTGCCGGTCGACGGCCGTAGCCTCGGCGGGTGCGGCGACAATCACCAGCAGCGCGTCCTCGGCGACAAACTGTCGGCTGTGGCCGGGCGGGCTGTCGGCGTCCCATAGCGAGGCGGCCAGCGGCAATGCCTGTGCGTCGATGCCGCGCCGCTGGAGCGCCTGGCCGATACGCCCAGGCACACGGCAAGCCGTTGACGCGTTCAGCCCCCAGCTTGCCAGGGCGCTGCGACCGCCAGCGTCGAGCGCCAGCAGTGTGCAGGTTTGCCGGCCTTCGACGTCGATCACTTGCAGGCCGTCGCCGGGTTGCAAGTCGACCAGGGTCACACCGCCGGCGGCCACGCGGTAGCGTTCCAGGTTCGGCGCGCGGGCAAACAGCCCGGGCTCTCGGGGATGGGAAACACGCGGTGCATTCATCATCAGCCGACCGACTTGATGGGGGTCGTGGGCGCTCCCAAGTAGGCCGCCATCGAGTCATCCAGGGCCTGCAACCACGGCGTGTGGTGCGGCGGCGACTGGGTGCCGGTCATCAGCGAGCGATAGGACTTGTCGCGATAGCCCATGATGTTTTCCGCCTTGTCGTGCTTCCAGTGCAGAAAGGTTTCGTTGACGGCGGCGATGTCGAAACTCGGGTAGTCGGTGGCGTCCACCAGTTGCTGGATGTAGGCGCCCTGGTACTCGAACATCTGCTGGTTGGTTTCCAGGGCCTGTTCCCGTGCGTGCCACGCTTGGCTGTCGGCGACCATGTCAGCGTGGCCGGGCAGTGGTATGCGCCCGAGGATCACATCGCGGGCATACCAAGCCTGGGCGTCGAACATGTTGAAGGAGTACCACTGGTCCTGCATGCCCAGGTAGATCAGGCGGGGGTTGGGTTCCCAGAACACGCCTTTGTAGAGGTTCATCGGCCACAGGCGGTTGTCGGTCTTGAGGCTCAGTTCGTCCGGCAGGAACGGGAAGTGGTGCTTGTAGCCGGTGCACAGGATCACCGCGTCGATGTGCTTGCTGCTGCCATCCACAAAGTAGGCGCGGTTGTTTTCCAGGCGCTGGAGCAGCGGTTTTTCTTCCCAGTTATCCGGCCAGGCATAGCCCATGGGCGCGCTGCGGTAGCAACTGGTGATGCTGCGCGCGCCGTACTTGTAGCATTGCGAGCCGATGTCCTCGGCCGAATAGCTGCTGCCGATAATCAGCAGGTCCTTGTCCTTGAACTCCAGCGCCTCGCGAAAATCGTGGGCATGCAGGATGCGCCCGGCGAACTGTTCGAAGCCTTCGAAGTACGGCACCTTGGGCGTGGAGAAGTGGCCGCAGGCGTTGATCACGTAGTCGAATGCTTCGCAGGTCAAGGTGTCGCTGGTGTAGTCGTGGGCGTAGACGGTGAAGCGCTGGCTCTGTTCGTCGAAGGTGACTTGGCGCACCACGTTGTTGAAGCGGATGTAGTCGCGCACGCCGGCCTTTTCCACGCGGCCCTTGATGTAGTCCCACAGCACTTCACGCGGCGGGTAGGAACCGATGGGCCGGCCGAAGTGCTCTTCGAAGGTGTAGTCGGCAAACTCCAGGCATTCCTTGGGGCCGTTGGACCACAGGTAGCGGTACATGCTGCCGTGCACCGGCTCGCCGTTCTCGTCGAGGCCGGTGCGCCAGGTGTAGTTCCACATACCGCCCCAGTCCTGCTGTTTCTCGAAGCACACCAGTTCGGGGATGGCGGCGCCTTTGTCGCGGGCCGACTGGAAGGCGCGAAGTTGCGCCAGGCCGCACGGGCCGGCGCCGATGATTGCAACACGTAGGGTCATGAGCGTGCCTCCTGAAGGGTTCAGCGAAAGATCACTGTCTTGTCCTGGTTGATGAACACCCGGTGTTCCAGGTGGTATTTCAGGGCTTTGGAAAGGGCTACGGTTTCAGTGTCACGGCCGATGGCGACCAGCGAGTCGGGCAAGTGGGTATGGTCGACGCGCTGGATTTCCTGCTCGATGATCGGGCCCTCATCCAAGTCGCTGGTGACGTAGTGGGCGGTGGCGCCGATCAGCTTGACGCCTCGGTCATAGGCCTGGTGGTAGGGCTTGGCGCCCTTGAAACCGGGCAGGAACGAGTGGTGGATATTGATCGCCCGGCCCGACAGTTGCTGGCAGAGGCCGTCGGACAGGATCTGCATGTAGCGCGCGAGCACCACCAGGTCGGTCTGGGTGTCTTCGACGATGCGCATCAGCTCGGCTTCCTGGCTGGCCTTGGTGTCCTGGGTGATCGGCAGGTAGATGAAACGAATGCCTTCGCGCTCGGCCATCGCCCGCAGGTCCAGGTGGTTGGAGACCACGGCGGTGATGTGCATGTCCATCTCGCCCTTGCGGTGGCGGTAGAGCAGGTCGGTGAGGCAGTGGTCGAACTTGCTGACCATCAGCAGCACGCGGGTCGGTTGGCGTGAGCTGAACAACTGCCAGTGCATGTCGAAGCCACCGGCGAGGTCGCCGAGGCCGTTGCGCAGGGCACCGATGTCGCCGCTCACGCCGGTGTTGAAACGGAACACCGCGCGCATGAAAAACTGCCCGGTGAACTCGTCGTCGAACTGCGCCAGCTCGCTGATGTAGCACTGCTGTTGGGCCAGGCACGCGCTGATCGCGGCGACAATCCCGGACGCCGCCGGGCAGGTGATCTTGAGGATGTAATGTTCGCGTGAGGCGTCCATCGAAGGCTCCTGAATTCGGTGAAGGAAGGCTCAGCCCTTGGCCGTGCGCTTGGTTTTTTGCGGGTCGTCGAAGGGCAGGGCGTGGGTGCTGGCGCTGGCCTCAAGGCTGCCGCGAACCTGCAAGGCAATACCGGGTTCGGAACAGGCGACGCTCATGCGCGCGATGGCCATCGAGCGTTTGCTCAGGCGCGAATACATGCCGCAGGTGATCACGCCGACTTGCTGGTTGCCTTGCCACAAGGTGTCGCCAGCCTCGGCGGCGCGGACGCCCTCAAGCAGCACGCCGGTGATTTTGAAACGCTCCTGGCCGCGCAGGCGCAGGTGTTCTTCGGCGCCACGGAAGGCGTGCTTGCCAGGGGAAACGGTGAAGTCCAGGCCCATTTCCCAGAGGGTGTCGCCGGCCTTCTGGTCGGCGAAGGGGTACATCTGCGAGTTGTCGTAAGGGAAGAACATCAGCGAGCTTTCCACCCGCAGCCAGTCCAGGGCGGTGAAGGCGCAGGGGATGATCCCCAGGCTCGCCCCTTGTTCAAGAATGCTGTCCCACAGGAACGGCGCATCGGCGGCCTTGCAGAAAATCTCGTAGCCGCGCTCGCCGGTGTAGCCGGTGCGGGAGATCATCACCGGGCGGTCGAACAGGCGGGTTTGCAGGTGATGGAAGTACGCCAGCTGGCGGATGCCGGGCACGTGTTCGGCGAGGAAATCCACCGCCAAAGGACCTTGCAGCGACAGGTCGTGCAGGTCGTCATCGAACAGCACCGCCACTTGCCGGCCCTGGGCCGAGCGCACGAGCATTTCATGCCCGGTGCCAGCGCCATGCACCACCATGAACGCATTCGGACCGGTGCGATAGACGATGCAGTCATCGACGAACTTGCCGTCCTCGTCGAGCATCGAGGCATACACCGATTTGCCGGGGTAGAGCTTGGCAATGTCGCGGGTGGTGGCCCACTGCAACAGGCTCTCGGCGTGGGGTCCCACGTAGTGGACTTTTTTCAGCCCCGACACGTCCATCAGCCCGGCGCGGGTGCGGATCGCCTGGTGGTGGTCGGCGAGGTCGCTGCTGTAGGTCCAGGCAGTGCCCATGCCGTTCCAGTCTTCGAGATTCGAGCCGAGGGCGCGGTGCCGTTCGGCCAATGCAGAAATACGCCATGAGTGGGTCATGTGAGGTTCCTTGTCGTAGAAGAGGGGGCGTCAGGCCTGTGGGTCGAACTGGCTCAGCCACTCGACCAGCGTGTGGCGGTAGCGGGTCATGCCCTTGTAGTCGGCGATGGGGTCGGGCAGGTCGCGCAGCACACGGTGCAGGCGACAGCCCCAGCCGGGTTGCGTGACCAACTCGTCCAGGCTGATCAAGTAGGTACGGATGCTGAACATCACCGCGTGGCTGCGCGGCAGGCGCGCCATCACTTGCAGCTCGACCCGCAGGTGTACCTGCTGCCCGACGTTTTGCGCGGTGATCTGGCCGCGATCGGCGCCCCATTCATGGAAGGTTTCCGGCGACGAATCCAGGCGCGGGTTGATGGTCAGGGTCCAGTTCAAGCGCCGTACCGGTTGGCCGACCTGCAAGTTGAGCAGGTACTTCAGTGCCCGCTCGAACACACCCATCTGATGGGCCATGGGCACCGGTGCGTGCCATTGCTTGAAACTCATGCCGGCGTCGAACGCCAACGACCAGTCGGCCGGGCTGGTGACCAGGCCGGCGTCCATGTACAGGTCGCCGTCGCGCTGGTCGAGCAGGGCGAAATCCCCCTGCACCTGGCGGCCGATGTACTCCAGCGGCGCGCAGGGCAGGCTGGTGGTATCGCCGAAGATGAACGGCTGGTCGATGTCCAGCAGGTGGTTGCGCCACTGCCAGCGCTCGCCGTCTTGCACCAGGCTGAACCTCTGCGGGTAGTCGGTAGCCAGGTGCTCCATGATCATCTGCAGTGCATCCCAGGCGGCCACTTGCATGTGTGGCATCACCAGGTAGCGGCGCGGGTCCTTGTCCAGCACCAGGGCGCGCTCGGCCATTTCCGAGCGGTAGTGTTCGTCGATGTCGAAGGCGTGCTCATAGATCGAGCCGGGGTCGCGGGAGATGGCCGGTTCGATGTTCACCGAGTACAGGTAGCTGTCCTCGATAAAGGGAAAGGGAAAACGGCGGATCGCTGCCGGGCTGTTGCGAAAACTGAAATCGTCGCGATAGCTCAGCACGGGGCTCGTTTGCAGAGGCATGGCACTCACTCCTATAGGTCCAGCGAAACGCAGGGGCCGCTGCCGCGCGAGACGCAGGGCATCAGAAAGTCGGCCTGCTCGGCCGGGCTGAGGAAGCTGTCACGGTGTTCGATGGCGCCGCCTTGGTGGCGCGTGATGCATTGCCCGCAGACCCCGCCACGGCACAGGTTGGGCACTTGCAGGCCGGCCTGCTCCAAGGCTTCGAGCAGGCTTTGCTCGGCTTCGACCCGCAGTCGTCGGCCGCTGCGCAGCAGCTGCAGGTCGAACGGCTGGCCGGGTTGTGCGCCCTTGAAGGCTTCCGAATGCACACGCTTACTCGGCCAACCGAGGCGTGCGGCGTGTTGCTCAACCGCCTCGAGCAAGGGCTGCGGACCACAGGTGTAGACGTGGCTGCCCAGCGGCCGGTTGTCGAGGATTGGGTTCAGGTCCGGGCGCCGGTCGTAGGTGTGCAGGCGCGGGCCGAGGCGCTGTTGCAGCTCGTCGAGATAGGCGTCGCTGAGGCCCCGGCGGAACAGGTAATGCAGTTCGAAGTCGGCCTGCTGTTGTTCCATTGCGGCGATATAGGCCATGAACGGCGTGATCCCGATCCCGGCGGCGATGAGGATATGCAGGCGCGCGGTGCCATGGGGCGCGAACAGATTGGCCGGCGGCGAAATTTGCAAGGTGTCGCCGACCTGCACCTGCCTGTGCAGGTACTGCGAGCCACCGCGCGAGGCGTCTTGCAGGCGCACCGCGATTCGGTAGTGCTGGGGGTACGCCGGGTCGCTGGTGAGTGAATAGGCGTTGCGCACCGTGCCTTCGGCCAGCGGCAGGTGCACCTGCACATGGCTGCCGGGCGAGAAGCCGGGCAGGCTGCCCGTGGCGGGCGTCAGGGTGAATTCGCGAACTACGGGCGTGAGCATGCGTGCTGCGCTGACTTGGACGTTGAGGGCCGCGCTCATGGCTGGAACCCCGCGTAGGGCTGGTCAGGGTTGATGCACACGCCGAGGTACGCCCCCAGGCGCCGGGAAAAATGCGTGCGGACCTCCAGCCCGACGTGGCAGCCAATGCAGTTCAACAGCGGGGCCGGCCCGGCCGCCTGGGTCAGGCCGCAGTGCGCGCAATACACTTGGCGCAGGCCCGGCGTGGTGCAGGTCATGTCGATCTCGTCGTCTTCCAGGCCCGCGGCGCGGGCCTCGCCGTGCACACGCCAGATAAAGGCTTCGTCGCCCAACAGGTAGAGTCGGCAACCCACGGTGGCGCTGGCCAACGCGTGTTGCAGGCGCCGCGCAAAGTCAGGGTGTTCGCCGTTCAACAACACGGGCATGTGCAGTTCGCTGATGAACGCTGCGTGGGCGGTGGCGGATTGCATCACCACGATGGGGCGGCTGCGGGTGAACGTCATGCGGGCTCTCCACGGTGCGTTTTTGTTTCCTGTTGGGAGAGATACTTTCCTATGGGGAAAATGTTCTCAATCTGGAAAAAGGGCTATGCCTTTGGAGATAAGCCTTGTGCGCCGGCCATTCGGGGCATGGAAGTTGCTGGGCTTCTTGACCACGCAGAGCAACCGGACGGGGAGTTATCAAAGAGTGCTGACACGACCAAAAGGCTGGCCGCTCTGGTTGGGGCCTGTACGCCCCGAACAGGCGCGCAGCGTGCGCAGGTTATTGGCCGGGTTGCCCCTGCACGCTGACGGTGCCTTGTCGGGTTTCCTGGACCGTTTCGACGCACTGCTGCCGCCTGCCAGGCTTAACCTGATCCTCGGCGGCGAAGACCTGGGCCCGACGCGGCGAGGGGCGGTCGACGGCTGCCAGGCCGTCGCGCGCTGCCCCTGGCGCGACGCCAGCGTGACGGACGCTCCCCAAGCCTGCGGACCTTGCCGGCAAAGGGGCGTGCACCGTCTGGTGTGCGCCTTGCCCGAGGGTGAAAAGGGCGCATTGCTGCTCGACACCCCTCGGCGGGCCGGTGCCAGTTGGCGCCGGATACTGGAAGAGGCGGCGCAGGCGGTGGGCGTGACCGTACGCCTGCGCTGCCACAACCGTGAGCAGCAGCGCAAACAGGCGACTTCCCGCCACGGCGCCCTGGCCCGTGAGCTGCACGATTCGGTGGCGCAGCAGTTGGGCTACCTGTCGTTCCAGGCCCATGGCTTGCAGTCGCAACTGGGCGAGCCGGCCCTGCAGGACCTGTGCACCGGCCTGAGCCAACTGCAACGCCAGGTGCGCGAGCTGATCACCAGTGCGCGCCTGACCATGGACGGGCGCTCGCTGCGCCAGGCCCTGGCCGATTCGGTCGCGGAGTTCTCGCGGCGTTGCATCATTGTCTTCGAACTCGACAACCGCCTGGCCGACGACGCCCTGAGCCCGGAAACCGAATTGCAGATCCTGCAGATCATCCGCGAGGCCCTGACCAACGCAGTGCGGCATTCCCACGCGCGCCACGTGCGGATCGAACTGCGCCAGACCCAGGAGGGCGACGCCTCGGTGTCGGTGGAAGACGATGGCATCGGCTTGATCCCGGCCTGCGACGAGCACAACCATTTCGGCCTGGCGATTATCCGCGAGCGCGCCGCCAGCATCGGCGCACGGCTGAGCATAGAGGCGATCCGTCCGCACGGGGTGCGTGTGCACCTTGGCCTGCGTCGCCATCACGATCTGCCACAGGGGAGTCTCGATGGACTGCACGACCTTATTACTGATCGATGATCACCCGTTGTTTCGCAAGGGCCTGGCGCAGTTATTCGATGCCAGCGGCGACTTCGAAGTGGTGGGGCAGGCGGCCAGCGGCCGCGAGGGCATCAACCTAGCCGTGAGCCTGACGCCGCAACAGGTGCTGCTGGATTTGCACATGCCCGGCCTCAGCGGTTTGCAGGTACTGGACGAACTGCGCCAGTTGCGCCTGGATTGCCAGGTGGTGGTGCTCACCGCCTCCATGGACCGCGCCGAGTTGCTCACGGCCTTGCGCCTGGGCGCCAGCGGTTATGTGCTCAAGGAAACCGAGCCGGATGCATTGCTGGCGTATATGCGCAACTGTCACAAGGGCGCGATCGTACTGGACTCGACCCTGATTGCCTTGCTCGCCGACCAGGCTGAGCCGTCGCCGTCGTGCGACCCCATCGACAGCGGCAACCTCACCGAGCGCGAAGGCCAGACCCTGGCGCTGATCGCCGCCGGCATGAGCAATAAACAGATCGGCCGCGAACTGGGAATCAGCGACGGCACGGTGAAGATCTACGTGCGCAGCCTGCTGCAGAAACTCGGCCTGCATTCGCGCCTGGAGCTGGCGGCCTGGGTGCACAGCGGCGCCTTGATGAAACACGAGGAGCGCCACTAGATGAGGGACAGCCCCGAAGCGTTTGCGCCGCCGCCCATGGACGTGATGGATTGCTTTCCCGCCGCCTTAGTGCAACTGCGCGACAACGGCCAGATCGCCCACTCCAACCTGGCCTGGGCCGCGTTGATGGGCCCGCACGGCGCGGAGCGTAACCTGATGGACTACGTGCACCAGGAAGACCGCCTGCTATGGCGCCAGGCCTTGAATGAACTGCGCCGCCGCCCCGACACCTCATTCAACCAGCGCCTGCGTTTTGTGCACCCCAGCGGCGAATTGCGCTGGTTCGAGATCAGCCTCAAGCGCGGCCCCCAAGGCTTCTACCTGGTGGCCGGGGACGTTACGGCCCACAAACGCCGCGAAACCGCCTTGCAGGCCAGCCAGCGCAGCAGCATGAGCTTGCTCGACAGCATGCCGGGCCTGATCTATCGCGGCCGCAACAACCGCGACTGGACTATGGAATTCGTCAGCGCCGGCTGCCTGCAACTCACCGGCTACCCCGCCGAGCGCCTGGTGGACAACCATGAGTTCACCTACAACAGCCTGATTCTCGCGCAGGATGCCGACTACGTCTGGCGTGAGGTGCAAAATGCGTTGTCGCGTCAGGAGCCGTTCGAACTCAGTTACCGGATTCGCTGTGCTGATCAGTCGATCAAGCAGGTGTGGGAGAAAGGCGTGGGGATTTATGCCGATACCCGTGAGGTGCTGGGGATCGAGGGGGCGATTTTCGAACGCACGCTTTAACGGGCAAACGCAGTTCAAAATGTGGGAGCGGGCTTGCTCCCACATTTTGGATCGAGGTGTATCAACCGCCCCGTGCAACTTTAAAAGAGGGACCCAAGGGTGACTCAATGCGCGCCAGCCGCCTTGTTCAGGTCGCTTTCGGCCCACTCCGTATACACACACGCATCCGCCGTCGCCCAGCGCACACGTACCGGGTCGCCGGCCTTGAGCGGCATGCCCGCAGCGGACAACGCCTTGACCGTCATCGACGTGCCACCGAGGGTTTTCACCGTGCAGGTCTGGCTTTCACCGAGGAACAGCACTTCACCCACGATCGCCGATACTTCATTCCAGCCCGCCGCCAACGGCTGCTCGGCGGCCTGTTCGACATTCAGCGCCAGGGCTTTTTCCGGGCGCACCATCAACAGCACATCCTGCTCGGTGTGCAGCCCGATGGTCAGGCGGATCGACAGCGCCTGGCCTTCGAACGACGCCACTGCGTTGCCCTGGGCCTTGAGCTTGAGGAAGTTGGAGTTGCCGAGGAACGAGGCGACAAACGCGTTCGGCGGGTTCTGGTAGAGGTCGAAGCCGCTGCCCAGGCCGACGATCTTGCCGTGGCTGAAAATCGCGATGCGCTGGGACAGGCGCATGGCTTCTTCCTGGTCGTGGGTCACGTAGACGATGGTGATGCCCAGGCGCCGGTGCAGTTGGCGCAGTTCGTCTTGCAGGTCTTCACGCAGCTTCTTGTCGAGGGCGCCGAGGGGTTCGTCCATCAGCAGGATGCGTGGCTCGTACACCAGCGCGCGGGCGATGGCGACCCGTTGCTGCTGGCCGCCGGACAGTTGCGAAGGGCGGCGATGCGCAAACTCTTCCAGTTGCACCAGCTTAAGCATCGCATCGACGCGCTTTTCGCGTTCTGCGCTGGCCAGTTTGCGAATCGCCAGGGGGAAGGCGATGTTGTCGCGCACCGACAAATGCGGGAACAGCGAGTAACGCTGGAACACCATGCCGATGTCGCGCTTGTGCGGCGGCACGTTGACCAGGGATTGACCGCTGACCAGGATCTCGCCGCTGCTCGGCGTTTCGAAGCCGGCCAGCATCGACAGCGTGGTGCTTTTGCCCGAGCCGCTGGAGCCGAGGAAGGTGAGGAATTCGCCGTCCTGGATGTCCAGCGAGATGTTGTCCACGGCAGCGAATTCACCGTAGTGCTTGTTCAGGTTGCGCAGGCTGACCAGGGGGTGGCCGTGGCTCTGTGCGACATCGTTGATCACTGCACTCATGTTCTTCTCCTCGGCGCTCAGGCGCGGGTTTCGGTACGCCGGCGAACGGCGGCGGCAATCACCATGACCAGTACCGACAGGCCGATCAGCAGCGTCGACGCGACGGCGATCACAGGCGTCAGGTCCTGGCGCAGGGTGGTCCACATTTTTACGGGAAGGGTTTGCAGGGTCGGGCTGGCCATCATCACGCTGAGCACCACTTCGTCCCACGAGACCAGAAAGGCGAACAATGCGCCGGCCACCATCCCCGGGCGGATCGCCGGGAAGGTCACCTTGAACACCGCCTGCAAGCGCGAGGCGCCGCAGATCACCGCCGCGTCTTCAATCGACTGGTCGAACAGCTTCAGCGAGTTGATGATCGAGATGATGGTGAACGGCAGCGCAACGATCACATGGCTGACCACAAACGCGAACATCGTGCCGGTGTAGCCGAGCTTGAGGAACAGCGCGTACACCGCCACGGCGATGATCACCAAGGGCACGATCATCGGCAGGGTGAACAGGCCGTAGAGCAGCTCGCGGCCGGGGAAACGGCCACGCACCAGGGCAAAGGCGGTGGGCAAACCCAGCGCCACCGCGAAGATCGTGGTCAGCACCGCCACCTTGAGACTGGCCATCGCAGCGTTCATCCAATCCGCGTTGGAGAAGAACTGGCCGTACCATTTCAGCGTCCAGCCGGGCGGCGGGAACACCAGCCATTGCGATGAACCGAACGACAGCAGCACGATAAACACAATCGGCAGCAGCAGGAACAGGCCAATCAACCCGGTGGTGGTGTAGAGGCCCAAGCGCATCCTGCGGCTCATTGCATTGGGGGTCAGAAGCATGACGGCTTACCTCGCGTTGCTGGCGCCAACCGGGGATTCCGGCTGGAGCTTCAGGTAGAAGTAGAACAGCACCAGCGTGATGAAGATCAGCAACGCGGCGCCGGCACTGGCCAGGCCCCAATTAAGGAACGATTGCACCTGCTGGATGATGAACTCCGGCAGCATCATGTTCTGCGCACCGCCGAGTAGCGCCGGGGTGACGTAGTAACCGAGGGACATCACGAACACCATCAGGCCGCCGGAAAACAAGCCCGGCCGGCACAGCGGCAGGAAGACGCGGAAGAAGTTGGTCCACGGGCTGGCGCCGCAGATCGAGCCGGCCTGCAGGATCATCGGGTCGATGGCCTGCATGGTCGCCTGCAACGGCAGCACGATGAACGGGATCATGATGTAGCTCATGCCGATCACTACGCCCGTGAGGTTGTGCACCATCTCCAGGGGCACATCGATGATGCCCATGGCCATCAGCGCCTTGTTGATCACCCCGGAGGCTTGCAGCAAGACCAGCCAGGAGTAGGTGCGGGCGAGCAGGCTGGTCCACATCGACAGCAGCACGATGTTGAGGATCCAGCGTCCCCAGCCGCGTGGCACCAGGGTGATCGCCCAGGCCAGCGGAAAGCCCAGCAGCAGGCTGAACAAGGTCACCAGGCCCGCCACCGAGAACGTGTTGAGCAGCACTCGGGCGTAGGCCGAGTTGGCGAACAGTTGTTCATAGTTGCCCAGGCCCGGCACCGGCTCCAGCACGCCGCGCAGCAACAGGCCGATCAGCGGCGCCAGGAAGAACAGGCCGAGGAACAGCAGGGCCGGGATCAGGTTGCTCGACCCCCGCCAGCGCTGCGCCAGGGACGGCGCCCCGGCCTTGGCCGAAACCGCGCCGGCAGCGCCGAGGGCGCTCCCGGTCGGTGTGGTTGCCGTCATTTTCATTTGACTAGCCATTCATTCCACCGTGTCGCAATGGCCGGGCCGTTCTTGGCCCAGTAGGCGAAATCGAGGGTGATCTGATCCTTGACGTAGGCGGTCGGCAGGTTCGGCGCGAGTACCGAATCCAGGCGCTGCACACTGTCGATATTCACCGGTGCGTAGGCGGTCAGGTTGGAGAAGTCAGCCTGGCCCTTGGCGCTGCTGGCGTTGGCCAGGAATTTCATCGCGGCGGCTTTGTTCTTGCTGCCTTTAGGCACGACGAGGATGTCGGCCATCACCAGGTTCTGCTTCCAGCTCACGCCAACCGGCGCGCCGTCTTCCTGCAGGGCGTGAATGCGGCCGTTCCAGAACTGGCCCATGCTGACTTCGCCGGAGGCCAGCAGCTGTTGCGACTGCGCGCCGCCGCCCCACCAGACGATGTCTTTCTTGATGGTGTCGAGTTTCTTGAAGGCGCGGTCCAGGTCCAGCGGGTAGAGCTTGTCGGCGGCTACGCCGTCGGCCAGCAGCGCCAGTTCAAGCACGCCAGGGCTTGGCCATTTGTAGAGGGCGCGTTTGCCAGGGTAGGTCTTGGTGTCAAACAGCGCGGACCAATCCTGAGGCTTGCCAGCGCCGAGCTTGCCTTCGTTGTAGCCGAGCACGAAGGAGAAGAAGAACGAGCCCACACCATGGTCGGAGACAAACCGCGGGTCGATCTTGTCGCGCTGGATCACCGAGAAATCGAGGGGTTCGAGCAGGCCTTCGGCGGCGGCGCGCAGGGCGAAGTCGGCTTCGACATCCACCACGTCCCACTGCACGTTGCCGCTTTCGACCATGGCCTTGAGTTTGCCGTAGTCGGTGGGGCCATCCTGGACCACGGTAATGCCGCTGGCCTTGCTGAACGGGTCGGCCCAGGCCTGCTTCTGCGCATCCTGGGTGCTACCGCCCCAGCTCACGAAATTGACGCTTTCGGCTGCCAGGGCCGCGTGAGTGGCCGTAGCCAATAAACCCGCGAACAGCACCGCGGTTGCACGTTTGTTCAACACCATTTTCACGCCCTCATTTGTTTTGTTATTGAGCGGGCTTGGTAATGCCCGCCTATCGGGAGCAGTAGGTCCATCGGGAGCCTCTGATCGAGACCCCAAAAGGCGACCGTGCCAAGGGCTTTTATTGGTGCTCTCCCTGGCGGGCGCACTTGGCAGAAGCGTTCGGTCTATGGAATATCATATTATGGTATTCCAAACTTTGTGCAAGCATTTTGCCTTACCGGTTATCCGTCATTCGGTGAAGGGAATGCTCTCGATCACCTCCAGGTTGTAGCCGGTCAGCCCGGCGTATTTGAGGGGCGGGCCGAGGTGACGCAGCTTGCCGACGCCGAGGTCCTGCAAGATCTGCGCCCCGGTGCCCACTTCAGAATAGATGCGCGACTGCGAACGGTTGAACTGGCGCGGCGCCTGGGTCAGTTGCGGCACGCGTTCCAGCAGCGCCTGGGACGACTCATGGTTAGCCAGCACCACCACCACGCCGCTGCCTTCAGCGGCGACACGTTGCAAAGCCGCCCACAGCGTCCAGTTGGACGGGCCGCTGTAGTCGGCGCCGACCAGATCGCGCAGCGGGTCGATCACGTGCACGCGCACCAGCGCAGGTTCATCGCGGCGCAACTGGCCCATCACCATCGCCATGTGCACGCCGCCGTCGATGCGGTCTTCAAAGGTGATCAGGCGGAACGTGCCGTGCACCGTGGGTAGGTCGCGTTCGCCGATGCGCACCACGGTGCGTTCGGTGCTGAGGCGGTAGTGGATCAGGTCGGCGATGGTGCCGATCTTGATCCCGTGTTTGCGCGCGAAAATTTCCAGTTCGGGACGCCGCGCCATGGTGCCGTCGTCATTCATGACTTCTACGATCACTGAGGCGGGCGTGTGCCCGGCCAGGCGCGCCAGGTCGCAACCGGCCTCGGTATGGCCGGCGCGGGTCAGTACACCGCCGTCTTTAGCGCGCAACGGGAAGATATGCCCCGGCTGCACGATATCGGCAGGCCCGGCATTAATATCGACTGCGGCCGCGACGGTGCGCGCGCGATCGGCGGCTGAGATGCCGGTCGTCACGCCGGTGGCGGCCTCGATGGACACGGTAAACGCCGTGCTGAACACGCTGCCGTTGCTCGGCACCATCTGTTCCAGGCCCAGGCGCTGGCAATGTTCATCGGTGAGAGTCAGGCAGATCAGGCCACGGGCTTCGCGGGCCATGAAGCTGATAGTCTCGGCGGTGCAGCACGCTGCGGGCAGCAACAGGTCGCCTTCGTTTTCTCGGTCTTCGTCGTCCACCAGGAGCACCATCTTGCCCTGGCGGTAGTCTTCAATGATGTCTTCGATGCTGTTGAAGGACATGTAGGATGCTCGGTCAGTTGGTTGTATGTATTATGGTATACCACAAAAATACAGCAAGAGGATGTCACGATGAAGGCCTACTGGATTGCTCATGTGGATGTGTCTGATGCAGAGCAGTACACGCAATACACCCAACGCGCGCCGGCGGCGTTTGCCTTGTATGGCGGACGATTCCTGGCCAGGGGCGGGCGCAGCGAGGCGCTGGAAGGCGGGCCGGCACGCCAGCGGAATGTGGTGATCGAGTTCGACAGCTACGAGCAGGCGGTGGCTTGTTATGAGTCGGCGGAGTATCAGGCGGCGAAGGCGCACCGAGAGGGCGTGGGACAGGCGCAGATTATTATTGTGGAAGGCCTGGCACCTTAGATTTTTCGGGTGTAAGCCGATTTAAATGTGGGAGCGGGCTTGCTCGCGAAAGCGGTATGTCAGATACCGAATGAATCGACTGAAACTCCGCCTTCGCGAGCAAGTCGAACCGCCGCTCCCACATTTGTAACCGGTTCGGCCTGGAGGTTAGCGGATGAAGTGGATTTTTCCGCTGTCGTCATTCCCGATATAAATGCCATACACCCCAGCCTGCCGCTCTTCGATATACCGCTCGAGAATCTGCCTGATCGCCGGGTAGTAGATACTGTCCCAGGGAATATCCTCAGGCGCGAAGAACTTATAGTCCATGGTCTCCGGCCCGAACTCCCCGGTGATCTCCAGCGCAATGGCGCGGAAGATGATGTACACCTCGCTGATCCTGGGCACGCTGAAGATCGAGTAGGGCGAGAGGATCTCCGCGCGTACACCGCTTTCTTCCCAGACTTCGCGCAATGCGGCCTGTTCGGTGGTTTCGCCACCTTCCATGAAGCCGGCGGGCAGGGTCCAGGTGCCGGGGCGCGGTGGAATCGCGCGTTGGCACAGCAGGTATTTGCCGTCCTGCTCAATGATGCAGCCAGCGATGATCTTGGGGTTGATGTAATGGATATAGCCGCAGCCCCGGCACATCAGGCGCTCATGGGTATCGCCCGGTGGCAGCTGGTGACCGAGGTCACTGCCGCCGCATGTCGGGCAAAAGCTGGGGCTGGGCATGGTCAGTGACCTATGCGCGGTTCTTTGAGCGCGATGGGCAGGGTGATCTCGGGGAGTTTGCCGGTCTCTTCCTGTTTACGCTTGAGGTAATCCAGGGCCACGGCGGCGGCGGCGCGCACGTGATCGACACAGGCCTGGTGGGCGGCGAGGGGGTCACCGCTCTTGATCGCCTGGACCATGCGTTCCATTTCCTGGTTGCTGGCGCCACGGCGGTTTTCCTGGGACACCGAGGTCGCTCGCAAGTAGCTGATACGCGCCTGCAACTGGCGCAGCTGGGTGGCGGCCACATGGTTGCCGGAGCCTTCGAGCAGCACGTCGTAGAAACCCTGCACCGAATCGATCACTTGCTGCAATTCGCCTTCCTTGAGGGCCTTGCGGTTTTCCTCGAGGGCTTTTTCCAGGGCCTTGATGTCCTTGGCCTTGGCGCGCAGGGTGAATAACTGCACGATCAAGCCTTCAAGCACGCAACGCAGTTCATAAATATCGACGGCATCGGCGAGGGTAATGATCGCCACCTGCGGACCCTTGGCATCGGCGAACTCCACCAGACCTTCCGACTCCAGATGGCGCAAGGCTTCGCGCACCGAGGTGCGGCTGACGCCGAGGCGGTCGCACAGGTCGCGTTCCACCAGGCGGTCACCGGGCAGCAGTTGGAAGTTCATGATGGCGCTGCGCAGTTTCTCCAGCACGATTTCGCGCAGGGTGACCGGGTTGTGATTGACCTTGAAGCTGTCGTCGAGGGGCGCGCGTTTCATGGGGTCTGCTCTGAATGTAACGGTTAACTGGAGGCCTCGGCATCGGCTTCGGCGAAGGCTTCTCGGGCCAGCCGGAAGCTGTCCACGGCGGCGGGAACCCCGCAATAAATACCGACTTGAAGCAAAATTTCGCGTATTTGTTCACGACTCAGCCCGTTACGCAAGGCGCCGCGTACATGCAGCTTGAGTTCGTGGGGCCGATTGAGGGCCGAAATCATTGCCAAGTTTATCATGCTGCGTTCTTTAAGCGACAAGCCCTCCCGGCCCCACACGTGGCCCCAGCAGTACTCGGTGACCATCTCCTGCAGCGGCCGGGTAAAGTCGTCGGCATTCTCGATCGAGCGCTGCACGTAGGCTTCACCCAGGACCTGAGTACGAATCTTCAGGCCCTGCTCATATTTGTCGTTACGCATGCTTCAGCACTCCTCAGGCCAGGGTGGGCAGCGGGCCCAGCTTGCCTTTGTGATAGATCATCGGTGTGACCGGCTGCTCGGGCAGGATCAGGTTCTTCACCGCGCCGACGATGATCGCGTGATCGCCGCCGTCGTATTCGCGCCACAGTTCGCACTCGATGATCGCGGTGGCCTTGGCCAGCAGCGGGTTGCCCAGTTCGCTCAAGTGCCACTCGATACCTTTGGCTTTTTCCTTGCCCTTGCTGGCAAAGGCATAGGCTTCGGCGGTCTGGTCGGCTGACAGTAAGTGAATCGCAAAGCGCTTGCTGTCGCGCAGGATCGGGTAGGTGTCGGAGGCGTAGTTGGGGCAGAACAGCACCAGCGCCGGGTCGATCGACAGCGCGCTGAACGCACTGGCGGTAATGCCGACGATGCCGCCGTCCGGGTCAAGGGTGGTAACCACCGTGACGCCGGAAGGGAAGGAGCTCATGACGTCTTTGTAAATGCCGGGTTCGATCATGGTGGTGGACTCTTAACGCATCACAAAAGGATCAGGCATGGGCGCCTGGGAGAGGTTGATCCACACCGTCTTCAGCTCGGTGTAGGCCAGCACCGAATCGATGCCGCTTTCACGTCCGTAGCCGCTGTTCTTGAAGCCGCCGATGGGCGCCATGGCCGAGACGGCACGGTAGGTGTTGACCCAGATGATGCCCGAACGCACGTCGCGGGCCAGGCGATGGGCGCGGCCCAGGTCACGGGTCCAGATGCCGGCGGCAAGGCCGAACTGCGAGTCGTTGGCGATGGCCAGCGCTTCGGCCTCGTCCTTGAAACGGATGACCGACGCCACCGGACCGAACACTTCTTCCTGCATGATCTTCATCGAGTTGCGGTCGCACTCGAACAACGTCGGTTCGTAGAACCAGCCTTCGCCAAGGTTCTGCGGGCGCTTGCCGCCGGTACGCAGGCGTGCACCTTCAGCGATGGCATCCGCCACCAGGCCTTCGACCACGGCCAGTTGCTGTGCGGTGGCCATGGGGCCCATTTCACTGGCGTCGTCCTGAGGGTTGCCGATGCGGATACGCTGGGCGCGCGCCACCAGGCGCTCGACGAACTCGTCGTAGATTTCATCCTGCACCAGCAGGCGCGAACCGGAGACGCAACTCTGGCCGGACGCAGCATAAATGCCGGCAATCGCACCATTGATGGCGCTGTCCAGGTCCGCGTCGGCAAAGATGATATTCGGTGACTTGCCGCCCAATTCCAGGGATAACTTGGCGAAGTTCTCCGCGCTGCTGCGCACCACATGCCGCGCCGTGGCCGCGCCGCCGGTAAAGGCGATCTTGCGCACCAGCGGGTGGCGGGTGAGGGCGGCGCCGGTACTGGGGCCATACCCTGTGACCACGTTGACCACGCCAGGTGGGATGCCCGCTTCCAGGGCCAGGCGCGCCAGTTCGAGGATGGTCGCCGAGGCATGCTCGGAGGGTTTGATTACGATGGTATTGCCTGCTGCCAGGGCCGGCGCGAGTTTGATCGCGGTCAGGTACAGCGGGCTGTTCCATGGAATGATCGCGGCGACCACGCCCATGGCTTCGTGCACGGTGTAGGCGAAGAGGTCGGGCTTGTCGAGGGGCAGGGTGCCGCCTTCGAGCTTGTCGGCCAGGCCTGCGGTGTAGTGGAAGAACTCCGGCAGGTAGGTGACCTGGCCACGGGTTTCGCGGATCAGCTTGCCGTTGTCGCGGCTTTCCAGCTGGGCCAGTTGCTCTTTGTTCTCGGCGATCAGGTCACCGAGGCGGCGCAGCAGTTTACCCCGCGCGGTGGCGGTGAGGCCACGCCAGGCCGGGCTGTCAAAGGCCGTTTGGGCCGCCTGTACGGCGCGCTCCACATCCGCTTCGTCGGCGTCGGGCAGTTGCGCCCAGGGCTCGGCCAGGGCCGGGTTAAGGCTGTCGAAGGTCTTGCCGGAAAGGGCATCGACCCATTCACCGCCGATGCACATCTGGAAGCGTTCAAGCGTCATGCAACGATCCCCTTTATTGGATTATTTTGGGCGTATACGGTGTCAAGAAACCCCAGCAGCAACTGATTGACCAGGCGCGGCGATTCCACCGGCATCATATGCCGTTGCTCAGCCAGCACCGCAACCGTGGCCCCCGGAATACGATCGGCGAGTTGCCGGGCCATTTCCGGCGTCGAGCCGGGGTCCAGTTCGCCGGTGGCGACCAGGGTGGGGGCGCGCAGACCCTTGAGGTCATCGGCGCGGTACATGTCCTGGGTTGCAAACAGCTCATACGTGGTCAGGTAGCCTTGGGGGTCGTTGCCCGCCAGGGTCTGACGCAGCGCGGCGATCTGCGCCGGGTTGGCCGCCTGGTATTCGCGGCTGAACCAACGCGACAGCGCCGCTTCGGCATTCGCATCCGGCCCGTGTTCGGCGGCCTGGGCGGTGCGTTCGATCACGCCGGCACGCTGCTCGGGGCTGCGGTTGAACACACTGTTGAGCACCACCAGGCTTTTGAGGCGGTCGGGGTAGTGCAGGGCAAACGCTCGCGCCACCAAACCGCCCATGGAAAACCCGATCACAGTGGCCTGGGGCAGTTGCAGGTGGTCGAGCAGCTCCAGCAGTTGGTCGGCATAACCCAGCAGCGGCGTGCCGGCGGCCGGGCGCGGGCTGGCGCCATGGCCGAGCATGTCGTAGGTGATCACGCGGTAGTGTGTGGCCAGGCCAACGACTTGCCCGCCCCACATTTCTTTGTTCAGGCCCACGCCGTGGATCAAAACCACAGGCTGGCCTTGGCCGGTCGCCAGATAACTGGTGCCAGCCGGGGTGCGTTCAGCGGTGAGCCGAATCATGGAGCGCTCCTGCATGCCTTTTTTTATTGGGGGGCTTGCCTGGCTTACTGGGCCTTTTCGGCGGCCAGTTCTTCCAGGTCGATATACCGGTTGCCGATGCGCGGGTGCAGGCGGCCGCCATCGGCGCAACCCAGCACCACGACGATTTCGTCGGCCCGCGGCGCGTCTTCGATCTGCATTTCCAGGGTGATGTAGTGCGAGCGCAGGCCTTCGTCGTCCTTGTGCATCATCGGGATCTGGATCGAGGTGCCCGGGCCGCCGCGCTTGTTGGTGAAGCTCAGGTAGCTTTTGGCTTTGACCGCTTCGCGGTAGTGGTTGCCGAAACGCAGGGTATGGATGATCGCGCTGGCATGTTCGATCTCGCCGTCGGCACCGACCACAGCCGCTTTACCGTAGGCCTCAATGTTCTCGGCACCGCCGATGATGCCCACCAGGCGCTCGACCATCAACGCGCCGAGGTCGGAGCAATTGGCACGGATCTCCGGCTTCAGGTCTTCGACAAAACCACGGCCCAGCCAGGGGTTTTTCAGCACAACGGCCAGGCCGACCATTTTCACGGGGGTGTCGGAGGCTTTGCCGCCTTCGATGAAGGTTTCTTCTACGTAGCTGACGATCTTGCGGATTTCGAAACTCATGGCTGCTCCAACGGGATGCGATTGGTTTGCGTATGATGGTATACCATAATACCAGAAGCGCAAGAGTCAGAAATAAACCGAGGACGCAGTGATGCGATGAAAGGTCCAAGAGATGACTTTTTGTGGCGGGGTGTAAACGTCTGCTCATCAAGGTGAGTGGTGTGGAGCAGGGAGCACCACGTGGTCATGAACGTTGTCGACAATCAGCAAGGCGAACACGCCGGGGCTCCGCGAGAGTCTGCCCATAACAGAGCGGTATAAACGCAGGCCCCGCACCGATGTCGATATCAGACCAATCCCTGCCGCTTTCAGGCTGTTTTCAGGGAAGTCAGGCCGCGTAAGGTGACCCATCATTAAGAAATGATGATCGCCTGACCCTTCAGTCAGTACGCCCTGACGTCGATCACCGAGAACAACAAAAACAATGAATAGCCTGAACTCCAACGATTCGAACGGCCAGTTGGCGCAGGGCTTCAAGCCGCGTCATGTCACCATGCTTTCCATTGCGGGCATCATCGGCGCGGGGTTGTTCGTCGGTTCCGGACACGCGATCGCCGCGGCTGGGCCGGCAGTGCTGCTGGCCTATCTGTTCTCCGGCACGCTGGTGGTGCTGGTCATGCGCATGTTGGGGGAGATGGCGGTGGCCAACCCCGATACAGGGTCATTCTCGACCTATGCCGACCAGGCCATCGGCCGCTGGGCCGGGTTCACCATCGGTTGGTTGTACTGGTGGTTCTGGGTGCTGGTGATCCCCATCGAAGCCCTGGCCGCCGGGCATATTCTCAACCAGTGGTTCCCACAGATCGACGCTTGGCTGTTTGCCTTGCTGTCGATCTTTTTGTTGGTGGTCACCAATCTGTTCAGCGTGTCCAAGTACGGTGAGTTCGAGTTTTGGTTCGCCATGGCGAAAGTGATTGCGATCATCGGCTTCATCGGTCTGGGCTTCGCGGTGTTGATGGGCTGGATTCCCGAGCGGGAGGCCAGTGGCTTGAGCCGATTGATGGAGGACCATGGCGGTTTTGCGCCTAACGGGCTGTCGGCAGTGGTCGGGGCTTTCATCACGATCATGTTCAGTTTCATCGGCACCGAAGCGGTCACCATCGCAGCGGCCGAATCCAGCAACCCGGCGCAGAACATCGCCCGGGCCACGCGCTCGGTGATGTGGCGCATCGGCGTGTTCTACCTGTTGTCGATTTTCGTGGTGATTTCCGTGGTGCCATGGAATGACCCGCTGTTGGCGTCTGTAGGCTCGTATCAACGGGCGCTGGAGCTGATGAACATTCCCCACGCCAAACTGCTGGTGGATGGGGTGGTGTTGATCGCCGTGGCCAGTTGCATGAATTCCTCGATCTACATCGCCTCGCGCATGCTGTTTTCCCTGGGCAAGCGGGGCGACGCACCCAAGCTGATGAGGAAGACTTCGGCGGCGAGCGTGCCGAGGGCGGCGGTGATTGCCAGCACGATCCTGGGCGCGGGAGTGACTCTGTTCAGCTACTTCGCGCCGGCCGGGCTGTTCCAGTTCCTGCTGGCCAGTTCGGGCGCCATCGCCTTGCTGGTGTACCTGGTGATCGCCATTTCCCAGTTGCGCATGCGCAAGATCCTACGGCAGCGCAACGTCACGCTGACCTTCCAGATGTGGCTGTTTCCGTGGCTGACCTGGTTGGTCATTGCGTTCATCTGTACCGCATTGACGGTGATGCTGGTGACCCCCGAGCACCGTTCTGAAGTGTCCTCGACAATCGGCCTGGCCTTGATAATTTCCCTGATCGGCTTGCTCACCGCGCGGCAGCCTGAACGCGCGCAAAAAACAGTGGCCGCAGCTTCGCAGCCATGAGTGCCCGTCCTGTCAGCAGCATCGTTTTCGTGTTGCTGGACCAGTTCACCTTGATGTCACTGGCGGCTGCAGTCGAGCCGTTGCGCATGGCCAATCAGCTGTCCGGCCAGGAGCTTTACAAGTGGCATACCGCGAGCCCGGACGGCAACCCTGTGTGGGCCAGTGACGGCGTGCCCATCACGCCTGACGGTTCGATACTCGGCGTGCCGCCCGCCGACATTGTGATTGTCTGTGGCGGCATCGGCATCCAGGGCACCGTGACTGGCGAGCTGGTCAAGTGGTTGCGCAGCCAGGCGCGTTACGCCAAGCGACTGGGCGGTATTTGTACCGGTAGCTTTGTGTTGGCGCGGGCCGGCTTGCTGGATGGCTATGAATGCAGCGTGCATTGGGAGTGGTTGGCCGCCATGCAGGAGGCCTTCCCACGGGTGACTGTCAGTTCCAGCCTGTTCAGCCTCGACCGGGACCGTCTCACCAGCTCGGGCGGTACCGCGCCCTTGGACATGATGCTGCACTTGATCGGTCGGGATCACGGGCATGAGCTGTCGGCGGCCATTTCCGACATGTTTGTGTACGAGCGGATCCGCAACGAGCAGGACCATCAGCGCGTGCCCCTCAAGCATATGCTGGGCACCCAGCAACCCAAGTTGCAGGAAATCGTGGCCTTGATGGAGGCGAACTTGGAGGAACCGATCAACTTGGACGAGCTGGCCGCGTATGTCGCGTTGTCGCGTCGCCAACTTGAGCGCATGTTCCAGAAGTACCTGCACTGTTCGCCTTCGCGCTATTACCTCAGGCTGCGGCTGATCCGTGCGCGGCAGTTGCTCAAGCAGACACCCATTTCAATCGTGGAATTGGCCGTGCTTTGTGGCTTTGTGTCCACGCCGCACTTTTCCAAGTGCTACCGCGAATACTTCGGCGTACCGCCCAGCGATGAGCGTTCAGTCACGGACAGCGAGCGATCCGTCGTGCTCAAGCCGGTGCTGCACGCGTTGCCTGCGCCCGCGCCCATGAACGTGTTGGAGCAGGCGCGGGGCGAGGCAACGTTTGCCAGCGTGAAGAACCTGAAGTCCTGAATTCAGCGCATATGCAGGATGATCGGGCTGCTGCTCGCCGGGTCGGTATGCCCGCGCAACTTGCCCACCGCCTTCGCCTCAACCGCACCGCCGTTATTACCCCAGGTGCCGCGCACGTAGCTCAGCACCTCAGCAATTTCCTGGTCGGACAATTGCTCGCGAAACGCCGGCATGTGGTAGGCGTCGGGTACGCCGGCGGCGACCACGCGTTGCGAGCCGTTGAGGGTGATGTTGATCGCGGAGGCGCTTTCCTTGGCCAGTGCCGACGTGGCGCCGGCCAGGGGCGGCATCCACTCGGGCTGGCCCTTGCCGTCCAGGCCATGGCACGAGGCGCAACGGGTCGCGTAAGTGCGGGCGCCGGGGACGTCCTGGTTCGTGCTCACCGCCTGATACTGCCAGGGCGTGCCGTCGCGCTGCGGGTCGCCAGGCAGCGACTTGAGATAGCGCGCGATGGCGGCCAAGTCGTCGTCCTGCATGAACTGCGTGGAATTGTTGAAGGCTTCGGTCATTGAGCCATAGACCACTGCATGCGCGTTACGCCCGGTCTTGAGGAACTGCACGATCTGCGGCTCAGTCCAGCGTCCCAGCCCGGTGTTGGGGTCCTGGCGCAGGCTCGGTGCGTACCAGCCGTCGAGCAGGGCGCCGGCGAGGAACGGCTTGCCGGATTCATCCAGGGCTTTTTCGTTAAAGGCCAGGCCGCGTGGTGTGTGGCAGCTGCCGCAGTGGCCGGGGCCCTGGACGATATAGGCGCCGCGGTTCCACAGCGCGTCCTGGTCTGGCTTGGCTGCATAGGTAGCGGTTGGGGCGAACACGCCGTTCCACAGTGCGATGGGCCAGCGCATATTCAACGGCCAGGGAATATCGCTGGGGATATTCGGTTGGTTGGCCGGCTGTATGCCCTGCATGAAGAACGCGTACAGCGCTTTTATGTCGTCATCGCTGAGTTTTACGTAGGACGGGTAGGGCATGGCCGGGTACAGCCGTCGCCCACCCGGCGCCACGCCATGGCGCACTGCGCGGTCGAAGTCAGCCAGGCTGTAAGTGCCGATCCCGGTGTTTTTGTCCGGCGTGATGTTGGTGGCGTGAATCGCCCCCAACGGCGTGGCCATTTCCAGCCCTCCGGCGAACGGCGCCTTGCCTGCCAAACTGTGGCAGGCCACGCAATCGCTGAGGCGGGCGACATACTCGCCACGGCTGACCAAGGCGGGTTCGAAGCTGGCACCCGCCTGTTCCTGTTCGAACGCAGTAGCAGGTTCACGGGTGACATACCAGGCCAGCAGGCCTGCGGCGACCAGGCAGGGCAGCGCCAGCCAGCCTGCGGTTCTTGCGAATCGACGGTTGTTCATGGGCGTTTCCTGAGGGTCAGCTGAAAGTGTGTCGGCTCAAAGGCAGGCTGCGCACGCGCTGGCCCGTCAACTGCGCCACCGCATTGGCCACGGCCGGTGCCACGGCGGGCAACGGCGGCTCGCCGATACCGCCCATTTTTTCGCCACTCTCGACCACCCGTACATGCACCCGCGCCATCTGTGCGGGCGCCAGGATCGGGTACAGGTCGTAGTTGCGCGCCCGTGGTTTTCCATCCACGTACACCGCTTCTTCCAGCAAGGTCTGGGACAAGCCCAACGCCACGGCACCATTGACCTGCGCCTCGACAATCGCCGGGTTGACGATGCTGCCCGGGTCGATGGCCTGCCAGATATCGTGCACCTTGACCTTCCCATTCTCGATGGACACTTCGGCGATCGCTGCCGTGTGGGAGCCGAACGGCGAGGCCATGGCCACGCCGCGAGCGCGTCGGGTGCCGTCCTCGGCGGTGAAGGGGCCACGCTTCCAGCCACCGGACAATTCACCCGCCACTTGCAGCAACGTGGTCAGCCGTGGGTTGTCGCGCAGCAAATGCAAGCGCAGCTCATAGGGATCATGTCCGCCTTTGTCCGCCAGCTCGTCGAGAAACGACTCATAGAAGAAGTCGTTGAGCGAGTTGCCCACCGAACGCCAATAGCCGAGCATGGGCGCGCCTTTGACGTAGATCTGCGCGATGCGTTTGTTGGGAATGGTGTAGGACTTGCCCGACAACCCTTCGAGGGCCGTGGGGTCGATTTTATCGCCCTGTTTGCCGGCAAGCGCTTCGGTCGGGCCTTCGGTCGCGCTGACCGCTTCGATGGCCACCGGGAAGCCTTTGTCATCCAGTGCGGCACGGAACTTGACCACGGCCACCGGGCGCAGCACGTCGCGCAGGAATTCTTCTTCACGGCTCCAGATCAGCTTGATCGGACGCCCCACTGCCTTGGCCAGCGCAATGGCCTGCGGGTAGGGGTTGGCCGAGTCATACAAGAAGTGCCGCCCAAAAAAGCCCCCCAGCAATGGCGAGTGCAGGGTGATTTTGTCGAGGTCGAGGCCGGTGCGCTTGGCGATGTCGGCGCGGAACATGTCCGGCGCCTGGTTAGGCAGCCAGATCTCCAGGGTGCCATCGGGGTTGAAGCGTGCGAGGGCGGATGGCGGTTCCAACTGGGCGTGGTTGAGGTACTGGTTGTGATACGTCGCTTCGATTTTGGTCTTGGCGCCTGACAGTGCGGCCGCCACGTCACCTTCGTTTTCGTCGTCACGGGCCGGGCCTTGCTGGGCGGCGAGGAAGTCGCGGTGCTTGTCGCTGGAGAAGTCCGCCGGCATGACGCGCAGTGTCGAGTCGGCAGCCGCTTCTTGCCAGTCGACCTGGACCGCTTCAACCGCACGCTTGGCGTGCCACCAACGTTCAGCCACCACCGCCACTGCGCCGGGGAGCACGTGCACCGAATGCACGCCTTTCATGGCTTGCACGTGTGACTGGTTACGCAGGCTGCCCACGGTCATGCCCAGGCGTGGCGCATGCTGCACAGCCGCGTGAAGCATGCCGTCGACTTTCAGGTCGATGCTGTATTGCGCCTTGCCGGTGGATTTGTCGTAGGCATCCAGGCGTTTGACCGGCTTGCCGATCCAGCGGAACTGGCTTGGGTCGCGCAGCGTGATGCTGGCCGGGTCGGGCACCGGCATGTCCAGGGCGCGACTGGCCAATTCGCCGTAGCCCAACGAACGGCCGGAAGCCGTATGTACCACCCGGCCAGGCTGGGTGGTCAGTTCGGCAACCGGTACACCCAACTGCGCGGCACCGGCTTGCAGCAGCATCGCGCGGGCGAGGGCGCCCAGGCGGCGCATGGTCGGGTAGCTCATGCGCACCGACATGCTGCCGCCGGTGATGCGCAGGCCGTTGTCCATCACCACATACGCTTCGCCGGGTGGCGCGGCTTCGACGATAAACGTAGCGGGGTCGGCATCCAGCTCTTCGCCGACAATCTGCGCCATGGCGGTGTGGGTGCCTTGTCCGCCTTCCATGAACGGACTGAGCAGGCGCACCGTGCCGTCCGGGCGAATTTCAAGAAACGCCGGCACCTGAGTGCCACGTTCTGCCGCGTTGGCCGTGGCCGCCTGCACCCTCGACGCGCCAAGCGGCAGGCCGAAACCGATCACCAGCGCGCCCACCGCCGTGCTCGCCAGGAAGCGGCGGCGCGACAGGTTTACCGGTGCTTCGAGCAGTTCATTGAGGATGCTCATCAGACGCTCTCCTGCTTGGCCAGTGCGTCGACCGCCGCATGGATGGCGTTATAGGTGCCGCAACGACACAGGTTGATCATCGCCGCGTCGATCTGCGCCTTGCTAGGGGCGGGGGTGTGCTTGAGCAGCGCAGTCGCGGCCATTACCTGCCCGGACTGGCAATACCCGCATTGCGCCACCTGATGCTCGACCCAGGTCGCGACCACACGCTTGCCCACCTCATCGTCTTCAATCGCTTCGATGGTGGTGATTTCACGCCCGACCACGCCGGCCACTGGCGTGACACACGAGCGCACCACATTACCGTCCACCAGCACCGAGCAGGCCCCGCACTGGGCCAGGCCGCAGCCGTATTTGGTGCCGGTCAGGCCCAGGTCGTCGCGGATCACCCATAGCAGTGGCGTGTCGGCGTCGGCTTCGACCTGATAGGTTTTCTGGTTGATTCGTAATTCCATGGCTCACCTGCTGATCATCGGTGTATGCGGCCATTTTTAGTATGAGGTTGCGGCGGCCGCTCATTGTCGAACTCTAGACCACGGTGCAAGGGCTATCTATCCGAAATCCGAGAAGTCGGAGGATCAGGCAAGTATTCAAGAGGATTGAGCTAGCGTGCCTGATCCCATTCTTGACGTACCGCACTGCGAATCCCGTCCAGCAACATTGCAAACGCCGGGTTGTCGTTGTTCTCGCGCCAGATCAAATGCAGCTCACTTTGCGCCCCTTCGCCCAAGTCGATATCGCGGAACACCACGTTCTTGAACACCACACTGCTGGCGCAACGCGGCACCAGTGCCAGGCCCATACCGGCATTGACCAGCGCCAGGATGGTCAGGGATGACCCCAGCCACTGCACAAACTCCGGAGCAACGCGCGCTGAGCGCAGCAGGCCGGTGAGCAGTTCGTTGAACGGCGGGTAGGCCGAGTGGGCGTACATCAGGAAGGGCTGGGCGTCCAAGTCGTGCACGCTGACCGTCTCGGCATTGGCCAACCGATGGCTGCTGGGAACTGCCAGCACGAAGGGCTCGCGCACCAGGCATTCGGTGGCGTAGCCCGGCTCCAGCAGCGGCGCGCGGACAATCCCCAGGTCGATCCGGCGGGCGCGCAGCGCTTCATATTGCTGGTAGGTGTTCATCTCTGACAGGTCGATCTTCACCTGGGGCTGCCGGAGCCGCGCCTCGGCGATCACGCGTGGCAAAAACTCGTACACCGCGCTGCCGACGAAGCTGATATTGACCGTGCCGATATCGCCCTCAGCGAAGCGACGCGCCGTCACCGCCGCTTGCTGGGCACGTTCCAGCAAGTTCTGCGCCTCGATAAAAAAGGCGCGGCCGGCGGCGGTGAGGGCAACGCTGCGGGTGGTGCGGGCAAACAGTTCGACCCCCAAGTGATGTTCCAGCAATTGGATCTGTCGGCTGAGCGGCGGCTGGGTCATGTTCAGCCGTTCGGCCGCGCGCCGAAAATTCAGCTCGGTGGCCACAGTGGTGAAGCAACGCAGTTGAGTGAGCTCGAACATTGATCTAATCCAGGTATCAATCGGATGCCAAGTTAGATTAGACGGGATCAATGCCCGACGTCCATGATCAACGCGTCCCTAAAAAAACAATGATTGGGAGTTGCCCTTGGACACTGTTCAGAATCCGCCAGACCCGACCGTGCTCGCCCGTGCGGCCACCAAGGTCAAGCGTCATGTACTGCCATTATTTGTGGTGATGTTCATCGTCAACTACATCGACCGGGTCAACATTGGCTTTGTGCGCAGCCATTTGGAGATCGACCTGGGCATTGGCGCGGCCGCCTACGGCCTCGGTGCCGGTTTGTTCTTCATTGGCTACGCGATCTTTGAAGTGCCGTCCAACCTGCTCCTGCAGCGCTACGGCGCAAGGGCCTGGCTGACGCGCATCATGTTCACCTGGGGCGCGGCCGCGATGGCCATGGCCTTCGTCAAAGGTGAAACCAGTTTTTATGTCCTGCGTTTTGTCCTCGGCGCCGCCGAGGCGGGTTTTTTTTCCGGTGTCATCTACTACTTCACGCAGTGGCTGCCAGCCTCCGAGCGCGGCAAGGCCATGGCGATTTTCCTCAGCGGCTCTGCCATTGCCTCGGTGATTTCCGGCCCGGTGTCGGGGGCCTTGCTGCACATCAATGGTTTTAGCCTGCATGGCTGGCAGTGGATGTTTCTGATTGAAGGGTTTGCCTCGATCGTGCTCTGTGGCTTTGTATGGTTCTGGTTGCAGTCCCGTCCCGATCAGGCGACATGGCTCAGCGCAGAGGAAAAACACGCGTTGGTGAGTGCCATCGAGGCGGAACAGCTAGCGCGTGAAGCCGTCCGGACTGTCCGACCCTCGATGTTCAAGCTGCTCGCCGACAGACAAATCGCGCTGTTTTGCTTTATTTACTTTTCCATCGCCCTGACCATCTATGGCGCCACCTTCTGGCTGCCCAGCATGATCAAGAAAATGGGCAACCTGGGCGACTTCCAGGTGGGCTTGTTCAATTCGATTCCCTGGTTGATTTCCATCGTCGCCATGTACGGTTTCGCCGCCCTCGCCAGCAAATGGAAGCACCAGCAGGCATGGGTTGCGCTGATGCTGGTGATTGCCGCGTTCGGTATGTTCATGTCTACCACCGGCGGGCCGGTGTTCGCCTTTGTCGCCATCTGTTTTGCCGCGATTGGCTTCAAGGCCGCCTCTGCCTTGTTCTGGCCAATTCCCCAGGGTTATCTGGATGCCCGGATCGCCGCGGCGGTGATTGCCTTGATCAATTCGGTCGGCAACCTGGGAGGCTTTGTCGCCCCCACCACCTTTGGTTTGCTGGAACAGTCCACCGGCTCCATCGAAGGCGGGCTGTATGGCCTGGCCGCTACCTCCCTGGTGGCGGCGGTGGTGGTGTTTTTTGCGCGCACCGCACCAAGGGGCACCGTGCCCCCCACACCGACTACACATCAGCACGCTTCGCGTCCAGGCCCACAGGGAGCAGCCTCTTGAAAATCGTCCGCGTTACCGTCACGCCCATTGCCTTTCGCGACCCGCCGCTGCTTAACGCCAGCGGTATCCACGAAGCCTTCGCGCTGCGCTCGATCATCGAGGTCGAGAGCGACACCGGCTACATCGGCCTTGGCGAAAGCTACGGCGATGCCCCGGCGCTGGCGATCCAGCAACAGGTGCAGCCGCAACTGATCGGCCTCGATCCCTTCAACCTGAACGGGCTGCGTGCAATCGTCCAGGCCACGGTGGCCGCGCACAAGCCCGTGAGCCTCAGCGGCGCAGAACTGGCGCCGGGCTCCCACGCCAGCAAGGCCGTGAGCAATGCCTATTCGGCGTTCGAAGTGGCCTTGCTCGACCTCCAGGCCCACGCCTTGAACGTGCCGCTGGTGGACTTGCTCGGTGGGGCGATCCGCGACCGGATCCCGTTCAGTGCCTACTTGTTTTTCAAGTACGCCGAACACATCGACTCGCCCTACAAGCCCGACAGCTGGGGCGAAGCGCTCAACGAAGAGCAGATCGTCGCCCAGGCCCGGCGGATGATCGAAGCCTACGGCTTCAAAAGCATCAAGCTCAAGGCCGGCGCGCTGGAACCGGAACATGAGGTGCGCTGCATCAAGGCGCTGAAAAAAGCTTTCCCCGGCGTGCCGCTGCGCATCGACCCGAATGGCAATTGGTCGCTGGAAACCTCGATTCGCATGGCTGAACTGCTGGGCGATGACCTGCAGTATTACGAAGACCCGACCCCGGGCCTGGACGGCATGGCCGAGCTGCACAAACGCACCGGCCTCCCGCTGGCGACCAATATGGTGGTCACCGATTTCGACGAGTTCCGCCGCAGCGTAGCGCTGAACAGCGTGCAGATCGTCCTCGCCGATCACCACTACTGGGGCGGCCTGCGCGACACCCAGGTGTTGGCCAAGATGTGCCAGACCTTCGGCCTGGGCGTGTCGATGCACTCCAATTCACACCTGGGCATCAGCCTGATGGCGATGGCCCATGTGGCCGCGTCGGTGCCCAACCTTGATTACGCTTGCGACACCCATTACCCCTGGCAGGAGCCGGACGAGGAAGTCATCAAGGGCGGCAAGGTGCCGATTGTCGATGGCTGCGTGACGATTACCCGTGCACCGGGGCTGGGCTTGGAACTTGACCATGACCAACTGGGCAAGCTGCATGACCAGTACCTCAGTTGCGGCATTCGCCAGCGCGACGACGTAAAACAGATGCAGCGTTACCAGCCGGATTGGAAGACTGTGAAACCGCGTTTCTGAAGCTTGGTCGCTTCGCTTTGCCCGGTGACACATCCGCGTGTGTCACCGGGCTTTTTTATGCGAAATCTTCCTCGAAGTGTTCCTGCTCGCCGCGTGTATCGCTCTGACGACGCAGTACCTCCATCTGGCGCAGTTCAACGCGGCGGATCTTGCCGGAAATGGTCTTGGGCAGCTCGGTGACGAACTCGATACGTCGCACCCGCTTGTAGGGCGCTAGGTGTTCGCGGGCAAAGGCCAGGATATGCCGGGCCAGCTCGGCGCTGCCGGGGGCATCATGGGCCAGGATCAGGAATGCCTTGGGCACGGCGAGGCGCACGGGATCGGGGCTGGGCACTACGGCCACTTCCATCACTGCCGGGTGTTCGATCAATGCGCTTTCCAGCTCGAATGGGCTGATGCGGTAGTCGGAGGCCTTGAACACATCGTCGGCGCGGCCCACGAAAGTGATGTAGCCGTCGGCGTCGATTTGCGCGGTGTCGCCGGTGCGGTAATAGCCGTCACGCATGACTTCTGCAGTTTTTTCCGGGCTGTCTTCGTAGCCCAGCATCAGGCCGAGCGGGCGCACGTCCAGGGGCAGGGCGACTTCGCCTTCATTGGCGGGGTTGCCATCCGGGTCGAGCAGGGCCACGTGATAGCCCGGCAGCGGGCGGCCCATGGAGCCTGGCTTGAGCAACTGCCCAGGAGTGTTGCCCACCAGCGCCGTGGTTTCCGACTGACCGAAACCATCACGCAGCGGCAACCCCCAGGCCTGCTGGATCTGCTCGATGATTTCCGGGTTCAGTGGCTCACCGGCGCCGACCAGTTCGCGCAGGTTCAGGCGCGATTTGTAGCTGGCCAGATCTTCCTGGATCAGCATGCGCCACACGGTGGGCGGCGCGCACAGGCTGGTTACGCCGTAACGTTCCAATGCACTGAGCAAGGCCGGCGCGCTAAACCGCGCGACGTTATGGATAAAAATGCAGGCGCCGGCGTTCCACGGCGCAAACAGGCAGCTCCAAGCATGCTTGGCCCACCCCGGTGAGGAAATATTTAGGTGCAGGTCGCCCGGCTGCAGGCCGATCCAGTACATCGTCGACAGATGGCCCACCGGGTAGCTCTGGTGGCTGTGCAACACCATCTTCGGTTTTGATGTGGTGCCCGAGGTGAAATACAGCAGCATCGGGTCGGTGGCCAGGGTGCGGCCTTCGGCTTCGAACTGCTCGGGATATTCATAGGCGGCGCTGTGTGCGACCCAGCCGGCAGGCGCCGAACCCACGCAGATGCGGCTGCAGCCTTCAGCCAGCCCGGCGAATTTGCTCACATGTGCCTCGCCGACCACCAAGTGACGAACCTGCCCGCGCTCAATACGGTCACGCAGGTCGTCGGCATTCAGCAGGGCGGTGGCGGGGATGACCACTGCACCGAGCTTGAAGGCGGCGAGCATGGTTTCCCAAAGCGCCACATCATTGCCGAGCATCAGCAGTACGCGATCACCGCGCCCAACCCCGTGGGCGCGCAGGTGGTTGGCCACTTGGTTCGAACGTGCGGCCAGTTGCTCGAAGCTGTAGCGCTGCTCGCTGCCGTCTTCCTCGACGATCCACAGCGCATTGGCCGCATTGCCCTCCGCCATGGCGTCGAAATAGTCCAGGGCCCAGTTGAATTCGCCCAGTTGCGGCCAGCGGAAATCCCGTACGGCAGTGGCGTAGTCGGTGCGGTGAGCGAGTAGAAAATCCCGAGCGGCCAGGAAGGGCTGGGTCATGGTGGCTGTCCTTAATTATTGTTGTGGGACTGGCCCTCGGCCGAACCGAGAGGCTGGGCCGAGTATAGGCACGCATAAATCAGAGCAGAACGCCCAAAAACACCAGAGCGTTGTGCAAAAAAGTCATGCCTGTGGCATTCCTCATATGAGGCCGCGTGTTCAGGCTTGTCGTTGGATTGGGCAACAAAATCCCTCGATCAGGCAATTGCCCCAGCGCGTCACCCCACATACTCAAGTCAATACAGTCCGAGTTGAGAGGGCCGGTTCGCAACGCATGAAAAATCTAGACCTTCAGGTAATCCAGCAAGCACTGGCATGGCTCGAGCAAGGCCATAGCGTATGGCGAGGGAGGGCTCGCGCCGTCATTGGCGCTGCCCTGCGCCTGCTGATTGCCGGTCTGTCGCCAGTGGCGGAGTTTTGTGCCGGTTTTGCAGCGGCGTTGGGTTTTGAAGTGATTGTGTGCGACCCGCGACCCGAGTTGACGGACGGTTTCACGATGGCGGGCGTTGAGTTGGTCAAGCTGTTTCCAGCCACCTATATTGCTCAAGGGGGTTGCCACGCCGCCACGGCCATCGTGGCCCTGACGCATGACCCGCGCATGGACGATCTGACGTTGTTGGAGGCGGTCAGGACTCCGGCGTTTTACATCGGCGCCATGGGTTCCAGGCGCACCAGCGAAAAGCGTATGGAGCGTGTCCAGCGTATTGGTGGAATAGGGCAGCAGGACCTTGACCGCATTCATGCACCGATTGGCCTGAAACTTGGCAGCAAGACCCCGGCAGAGATTGCCCTTGCGGTCATGGCGGATATCGTTCGCGTGAGCAACGGTGTCTCGCGTGACCAGTTGTAGACCTGACCTTGTGACCTAGCAGCGGCGGATGTTCGGTGCGGTAGATGTCGAGTCGCGCCGTTGCAGCAATTCAATCTGGTCCGCCGGCACCAAGGTGCGCAGCCGCTTGTAGAGCATGCGGGTTTCCAGCAGGTTCCACACCCGCAGCATGGTTTCCAGCGCGTCCAACGGTTTACTGATGAAGTCCCTGGCGCCCAACGCCAAGGCGCGCAGGCGCGTGTCGCGGGTAGCGTCGGCGGTCAACACTAGGATCGGCAGGTATTCGCCGCTCGGGATGCGCCGGTTGAGCTGTTCCAGCACCGCGAACCCGTCGAACTGCGGCATGTGCAGGTCGAGAATCACCAGGTCCGGCTCGAAGCTGTTGAACAGGTCCAGGGTGCGCAGCGGCTCGGTGCTGCTCAGCACGTTGGTCAAACCCTCGCGCGCGAGCAGTTGCTCGACCAGGTCGAGATTGGGGCGTTGGTCGTCGATGATCAGGATACGCAGGTCGGTGGTCACACGGGCTCCGGGAAGCAGTGGTCAAGGTGGGCGAGAAACGACGGCACGTTGATCGGCTTGCTCAGCACCGCCGTCGCGCCAGCGTCGTGCAAGGCCAGGCGGGTGAGGGTGCTGGCGTCGGCGGTAATCATCAGTACTGGCGTGTTGCGCGTGATCGCGGACTGACGCAGGCGCCTGAGCACGCTCAAACCATCGATGTCCGGTAGCGACACGTCCAGCACGATCAACTGCGGCGCGTGCTGCGCGGCCAGGTCCAGCCCCAGTTGGCCTTGCATGCTGGAGAGCAGCTTTATCCCCGGACGACGTTGCAGCAAGGTTTCGATCAGCGCCAGGCTGGAGAGGTTGTCTTCGATACACAGCACCTTGCCCTGGGTGGCCGGGGAGGCGAGGGCAGGCGCCGGCGTCGGCGTCGGGCTCTCGATGACGGCGACGGTCATGCCTTGAGGCTCTGGCAACCGCGCATACGGTAACGCCAGGGTAAAGCGCGAGCCGCTACCAACCTGGCTTTGCACGTTCAGGCTGCCTTGCATCATCTCCAGCAAGCTTTTACTCAGCGCCAGGCCAAGGCCGCTGCCTTCCACATTGGGGTCGGCCCCCAGGCGTTCGAATGGCTTGAACAACTGGCCCTGGCTATCCAGGGCAATACCGTTGCCCGTGTCGCACACCGATACGCGGAGGTGCGGTGGCTCAACCTCTACCTCAATGCTGACCTGGCCCTGCGGCCGGTTGTACTTGATCGCGTTGGACAGCAGGTTCAGCAGCACCTGGGTCAGGCGCTGCCGATCAGCAACAATCCCGAGGTCGGCGGCAAGGGCGGGCACCGGTTTCAACTGGATTCCCGCGTCAGAGGCCATGGGCGACACCAGTGTCAGCGCCTCGTGCAGCGTGATCGCCAACGGGATCGATTCGATGTTCAACGGCAAGCGCCCGGCTTCGATCTTGGCAATGTCCAACACTTCGTTGATCAGCGTCAGCAGGTGTTGACCAGCACGCAGGATGTGGCCGATCTGTGCCTTCTGGCTGCTCGGTGCGTCCATGTCCAGCAGTTGCGCAAAGCCCAGGATCGCGTTGAGCGGGGTGCGCAGCTCGTGGCTCATACGCGACAGAAACTCGCTTTTGGCCCGGCTCGCACGTTCGGCTTCCTCACGCGCGGTGCCCAGCGCAATCTCGGCCGCACGGCGGTCGGTAATGTCGCGGGTGATCTTCGAGAAGCCGCGTAATGCGCCGGTCGCGTCAAACTGCGCAGTGATCACCACGCTGGCCCAGAAGCGCGTGCCATCCTGGCGGCAGCGCCAGCCTTCTTCCATGTAATCGCCGTTGCGGGTGGCTTCGGCCAACGCCATGGCCGGGTGTTGCGGGCATTCCTGCGGCAGGTAGAACACCGAGAAGTGCTGGCCGAGGATTTCCTCCTCGGTGTAGCCCTTGATCCGCTCGGCACCGGCATTCCAACTGGTGACGTGGCCCGCCGTGTCGAGGGCGAAAATCCCGTAGTCCTTGACCCCGTCGATGATCAGCCGCAGGCGCTCTTCGTTCTCGCGCAACGCGCGTTCGCGCTCGGCCAGCAGCATCCCGGCTTCCACCAGGCGCGTGCCCAGTTGGCCAATTTCATCGTTTTCCGGGGGTTGCGGCAGCAGGGGCTGACCCAATGCCAGGCGTTGCGCATTGCCTTGAACATTCTGCACGCGCGCGACAATGCCCTTGGACAGAAACAGCACCGCAACGATGGCCCCGAACAGCCCACAGATGGCGGCCAGCCAGGTCGACAGCAGTAGCCGCTGGCGCGTTTCGGCCGCGGCTGCGGTGCGCTCGGCGAGCAACGAGTCCTCAAGGGTGAGCATGGTGCCGATGTGCTGACGCAAGGCATCCAGGATGTGCTTGTTGCTGACCAGAATCGTGGTGATCGATGCCTGGTTGGTGGTCGGGTCGCCGAGCATGTCCTCCAGGCCGTCGATTTTGCTGTTGATCAGCGGCGTGATCGCCGCGAGCTGTTCACGCACCCGTTGATCACGAACGTTGCCGTCGAGCCGGCGCAGGGCCGATTCGATCTGCGGCTTGGCGTTGCGGTAACTCGGCAGGAAATCCTCGCGGCGGGTCAGCAGGTAACCTCGCACGCTGGCGGCCGCTTCTGCCAGCAGGGTATGCACGGCGCGGATGTCGCCTTGCACCCGCAGTACACGGCGCACGTCTTCTTCGGCGCGGGCGGTCTGGCGCTCGGTGATGTAGATCAGTACCAGCGACAACAGCAACACCACCAAGGGCAGCGAAATCACCACGAGGGCCTTGCCCCGTAGCGGCAGGTCAGCCCAACGCCTGGCGTAGAAGACCTTCATGCGTGTGTCACCAGGCCCAACGCGATGCCCCGCACGGCCGCCTGGGTGCGATCTGCCGCACCGAGCTTGCCGATGACCCGTTCCACATGGGCTTTGGCGGTGCCGGTGGTAATGCCCAGCTGTTCACCTATCTCGCGGTTGCTCTTGCCGTTCGCCACCAGCCCCAGCACCTGGCGTTCGCGTGGCGTGAGGTTTTCCGTGGGGGTGGCGCCTGCTGCGCTGCGCTCGGTCATGCGCCTCAGCAAGCGTGCGCTGACGGCGCTATTGAGCGCTTCTTCACCCGCTGCGACCTGTTGCAGCGCATGGATCACTTCATCACGGCTGGCGTCTTTGAGCAGGTAGCCCACGGCGCCGGCGTTCATCGCCGCTTCCAAGTGATCAACGCTGTCGTCCATGGTGAACATCACCACCTTCAGCGCCGGCAGCCGTTGTTGCAGCAGGCGCGCGGCACCGAGGCCATTGAGCACCGGCATACGAATATCGAGGATGACGATGTCGGGCAGCAACTGCTCGCACAGGTCTACCGCTTGCTGGCCGTCACGCGCCTGGCCGACCACTTCGAATTGCGGATGACCGGCCAGCAGCGCGACGAACCCCGTGCGCGTGACTTCATGATCGTCCGCCAGTACCAGGCGTAATACGTGGGTCATTGCGGCGCTCCATTCAGTTGAGCCGGCACGCGGGCGTGCAGTTGGGTACCGCAGTCGATTGCACTGGTGCACGTGAGCTGGCCACCCAGCAGGCTCGCGCGTTCCTGCATGGTGGCCAGGCCCAGATGCTGAGCGTCCTGGGTGTCGAGCGGTTGGTCGAAGGCAAAGCCTTTGCCGTTATCGCTCACGCGCAATGAGACAGCGTGCTCGTGCAGTCCCAGGGCCAGTTGCACGTGGCTTGCCTGCGAATGCTTGAGGACGTTGTTAATCGCTTCCTGGCCGATCCTGAACAAGGCGATTTCCACCTGGCTGGGCAAGCGCCCCGTGTAACCTGCGCTCCACTGCACGCTGATGGCGGCGTCGCGCAGGCGGTCGGCCTCTTTGTCGAGCGCTTTGAACAAGCCGAAGTCATCCAGCACGGTGGGGCGCAGGCCGGCGATCAGTTGCCGGCCTTCACCGACCGAGTGCTGGGCCAGGGCCAGGATCGCCTGCAGGTCCGCGTCCAAGGTGCCTGGCAGTGTCGGACAACGGCCGGCAAACCCTTGCAGGCGCTGATGCAAGCCGGCGAGGGTTTGCGCCAGGCCGTCGTGCAGGTCGTAGGCCACGCGCTTGCGCTCGTCTTCCTGGGCACGCAGCAGTTGGTTGACCAGGTCCGACAGGGTCCGGTCGCGGGTCTTGAGGGTGGTCAGCAGCCGGTCGTTTTCCAGGTGCGCGGCCAGCAGCGTGGCGAGCAATTGCAGGGACTCGCTGTCTTCATTATCCGGCGCCCGCAGGCTGACGCTGTTGGCCAGGATCAAGGCGCCGAAGGCATTGCCGTCACCCCCGCGCAACGGCACTTGCAACACACTGGGCAGGGCGCCGTCCGGCAACTCCTGCCAGCAGGGCGTGCGTAAGCGGCGGTCAGCAATGCCGGTCAGGCTGCCCAAGCGCGCCTGGCTGCCGTGGCTGGCGGTGGTGCTGACGTTGCCCTCGGCGTCCCACTCCTGCAGCACGCCATGGTCCATCGCGAGAAATGCGCACGCCCGCGCCAGCACCCTCTCGCGCATGGCGTGTGGGCTCAGTTGGGTTAATTCCTGGCCGGTCTCGACCAACAGTCGCAGGCGCGCAGTGCGGCTCTCGGATTGCCGATAGTGCGCGCGAATAGCCAAGGCGCTGTTGGGATCAGGGGGCGTGGCGTCGTGTGGCGGGTTTTGCATGTTTCGGCTCCGGTACGGGCACACGCTGCGGGCGCAGGCGCGGTTATTAAACCGCGTTAACCGCACGGGGCGCCATCTGCCAAATGGCATAGATAAACGGCCCCGGTTGGCCGATGTCCGGTGGCCGGCGGGTTGGCAAAGTGTGCTCACGGACCACCACTGGAGTATCGCCATGAAGTTCAACACCGCCACGCTTGCCCTGATGTTCGCCTTGAGCGCCCCGTTTGTCCAAGCGGCTCAAACAGTCCCGTACGTGTACCGCGACGTGGCTCAGGCACCGGCCAATGTCAAAGACCGCGAGATTGCCGGTTTGTTTGACCGTTGGAACAGCGCTTTGCAGACCGGTAACGTGCAAACGGTGGTCGACTTGTATGCGCCGGGCGCGGTGTTGCAGCCCACTGTGTCCAACCAAGTGCGCACCACCCCGGATCAGATCAAGGACTACTTTGATCACTTCCTGGCGCTCAAGCCCGTCGGCCAGATCAACTACCGTGAGATCCGCCAACTGGGCAGCAACGTGGCCATGGACAGTGGGGTCTACACCTTCACCCTGACTGAAGCGGGCGGCAAGGTCCGTCATGTGCAAGCGCGCTACACCTTTGTCTACGAGCAGGTCGGTGGCCAGTGGAAGATTCTCAATCATCATTCTTCGGCGATGCCTGAAGCCCAGGCGAAACACGCCAAGCAATAAACGCTTGAGCAAAAATGTCCACGCCCTTTGCAGGGCGTGGACATTTTTTATTTGATTCGGGAGAAGATTTACCTGACAGCCTGGGAGTCGATGTGATTGACGATTAATACATAAAAGTCCAGTATGGAATTATAAGTACAAAAAAGTGACTCATCTTTTTCTTCAATCTTGCCAAACCAACAACAACTTGCGAGAAACCCTCATGAAGAAACTTCCCCTCATCACCGCCCTGGCCCTCGGCCTGATCGCCTCCAGCCATCTACTGGCCGCCGAGAAAACCCTGCGCATTGGCATCGAGGCGGCTTACCCGCCGTTCGCGTCCAAGACCGAGGAAGGCAAGATCGTCGGGTTCGACTACGACATCGGCAATGCGCTGTGCGCGCAGATGAAGGTCAAGTGTGTGTGGGTTGAAGGTGAGTTCGACGGTCTGATTCCTTCCCTCAAGGTGAAGAAAATCGACATGGCCCTGTCGTCCATGACTATCAACGAAGACCGCAAGAAGTCGGTGGATTTCACCCACAAGTACTACTTCACCTCGTCTCGGCTGGTGATGAAGGAGGGGGCGGTGGTGGATGACCAGTACGCCAGCCTTAAAGGCAAGACGGTGGGTGTGCAGCGCGCTACCACCACTGATCGTTATGCCACCGAGGTATTTGAACCCAAGGGCATCAACGTCAAGCGCTACAGCAATAACGAAGAGATCTACATGGACTTGGCGGCAGGGCGGCTGGATGCGATTTTCGCCGACACCATCCCGTTGAACGACTTCCTGCAGATGCCGCGTGGCAAGGGCTACGCGTTTGTCGGACCCGAACTCAAGGACCCGAAATACGTGGGCGAGGGCGCCGGGATTGCGGTGCGCAAGGGTAACAGCGCGTTGGTCAGCGAGTTGAACGCGGCCATCGATGGCATTCGGGCCAGTGGCGAGTACCAGAAGCTTTCGCAGCAGTACTTCAAATCCGACATCTACGGCGATTGATTGTGAGCACGGAATCTTCCGAGGGCACGGGGCAACTGTAGTGAGCGGGCTTGCCCCGCGCTGGGTGGCGAAGCCGCCCCAAATCAGGCGACTTGGTTTTATCTGGAGCTCGGCGTTGTCTTTATTGGGGCGGCTTCGCCACCCAGCGCGGGGCAAGCCCGCTCACTACAGGCAGCAAACCAGCCCCCCAGTTGATTTGTTCAGCCCTTCAATTCCTTCAAATGCTTGTAGACCGTCGCCCGCCCCATGCCCAGCACATTGGCCACATAGTTCGACGCGCTCTTGCCCTTGAACGCCCCTTCGGCATGCAGCGCCAGCACCAGCTCACGCTTGTGGTCACGGTTCAGCAGGTTCAGGCTCAACTGACGCTCGCGCATCCAGGCATGCAGGAAGGTATTGATGCGCTCCTGCCAGTCATCGCGAAACAGCGAGTCCGGTTGCGGGATCAGTTTGCTCGGCGACAGGAACAGGTCCAGCGCCGCCTTGGCGTTTTCAAACAGTGAAATATTCAGATTGATGCACAGTACCGCCAGCCGACGACCTTTATGGTCATGCAGCACCGTGCTCAGGCTGCGGATTTTCTGACCGTCCCAGTTGAGCTTTTCGTACGGGCCGATGTTCACTTCGCTGACGTCATCACTGAGCATGTCCTCCAGCGCCGAGTCATCGCCGATGCTGCGCTTGGACAGGTTGTTGGCAATGTAATCGACTTTTTGCGAGCGCAGGTCATGCAGCACCACTTCCGCATGGGGGAAAAACAGGGTGGCAATGGCGTCGGCCATCGCGCGGAAGTTCTGCATGACGTGGTCTTGTTCAACGGTGTTCATCGAGGGGCTCCAGGCGGGCAGGGGAGAGCATACCAGCGTCGAGGCCGAACCGCGTCAATCCCTCTGGCAGCGGTGCGCCGCGCACCAGTGCCGCACTGGCCTGGCCCATGGCGGGAGAGGTCTGGATGCCATAGCCGCCCTGTGCCGCCACCCAAAACAAGCCCGCTACCCGAGGGTCATAACCCGAAATCAAATCACCGTCGTGCACAAAACTGCGCAGACCGGCCCAAGTGCGCGTCGGGCGGCGAATGGTCAGCGTGGTGGCTTCCTCGATCTGGTAGATGCCCATGGCGATGTCGAGCTCTTCGGGCTGGATATCCTGGGGTTCGACCGGGTCGGCGTTGGCCGGTGAACCGAGGAACATGCCAGCGTCGGGTTTCATATAGAACGACTCGTCCAGCGCCACCAGCATCGGCCAGTGATGGCTGTCGACGCCTTCGGGGCCGGCGAAGATAAACGCCGAGCGGCGCTTGGGTTGCAGCCCGATGGACGCGGCCCCGGCAAGCCCGCCGATGTGATCAGCCCAGGCGCCGGCGGCGTTGATGATGATCGGCGCGGTATAGGTCGTGTCCTGGGTCTGCACCTGCCAAACGCCGGCGGCGTCGCGACTCAAACCGAGCACGTGGCTGTCGGTGCGCACTTCGCCGCCGTTGCGGCGGATACCGCGCAGGTAGCCCTGGTGCAGGGCGTCGGTGTCGATGTCGCTGGCAGTCGGGTCATACAGCGCACCGCGGACTTTTTCGCGGCGCAGGATCGGCAGCTTCGCGCAGGCTTCGTCGGCGCTGAGCAGTTCAACCTGCGACACGGTGGCCTTGGCGCTGAGGTACTGGGCGTTCAACTCGGCTGCATCGCCAATGAAATCCACCGTCATTTCGCCGCGTGGCGTAAGCAATGGATGTTCGCAAAAGCCCGGCGGCGGGTTGTCGAAAAACTCGCGGCTGGCCAGGGTCAACGCGCGCACCTGCGGTGTGCCATAAGCGGCGGTATACAGGGCTGCAGAACGCCCGGTGGAGTGATAGGCCGGGTGGCTTTCGCGTTCCAGCACAATCACCTTGCCGTGCTGCGACAGCCAGAACCCCGTGGAAGCTCCGGCAATGCCGCCGCCGATGATGATGAAGTCTGCGTGGCTCATAGTTGTCTCCAGAGGGCATTGGCCAGTGCGATGTCTTCCAGGCCCAGGCCGATGGAACGGAAAAATACGTGGCGGTCGTAGGACGGGCGCTGGACGTGGTCGCTGAGCAGTTCGGGCAGGTCGCCGACCACAGCGCGCGGGTCCCAACCGTGTTGTTCAGCGGCGATCAGCATTTCACCGGCTGAGCCTGGGGTGGTCTGGCGATAATCGCAGAAAACCTGCATGCCATTGAGGGACTGCGACGGTACTTCATGGGCGCGCGGGGCGTTGGTGCTGATGGAAGTAATCAACGCCGGTTTGCTCAGGCGCGTCGGGTCGAGCACCGGCCCGGCTGACGAGGTGCACAGCAGGATCACGTCGGCGTCTTCTACCGCCTCATCACAGCTCTTGGCGATGACCACACGTGGGTCCAGGCTTTTGAGCTGCTCGATGGTCTCGGCGGGCGCCTTGGCCAGGCTTGGCGAATACACGCTGATGGTCTGCCAATCCCTGAAATCCTTCACATAGTGCAAATGCGCTTGCGCCACCTTGCCACTGCCAATAATCGCCAAACGCCGCGCGGCTAAAGGCGCCAACGCATCCACCGCCAGTGCAGTCGTAGCGGCCGTACGTGCCGTGGTCAGCTCGGCGGCATCGCACAGCAGCAGTGGCTGGCCGGTCTGCATTGACATCAACAAGGTCCATGCGGTCACCAGTGGCCCCTGCTCACGCACGATATACGGCGAGGTCTTGACCCCGTACACCCCATCCTCGGCCAGCACGCCCAGGTAATTGATGAAGTCGCCAGCCGCTTGCGGGAACTCCACCAGTTGCTGCGCCGGCTGTACTGCTTGCCCGGCCGCCAGGTCATGGAACAGCTTGCGCAGGATCTGCGGCACATCGATTTTGGCGAGCAGTTCGCGGGCCTGGGCCTGGTGGATCACGTGAGGTGTGCTGGGCATGAGTGTCTCCGCAGGTAAACTAATTTGTCCATTATGGACTTTTGGTTCTGCTGAGCAAGAGGTAAACCTCACCTCGTAAATCGAAATCCACTCGACAGTTTGTCCTTCAGGTAGCCGACCAACACACTCACCGCCTTCGGCACATGCGGCGAATACGGCCGGATCAGGTAGATCTCATCAGCAAACGCGCCCTTGAGCACCCAGCCTTTGAGCACCTGCACCAATTTGCCGCTGGCCAGCGCGGCGTGAGCGCTGAAATCCGGGAGCAGGGCGATGCCCAGGTGGTTGAGCGCCGAGTCGCGCAAGGCTTCGCTGTTATTGGTGGCGAAGCTGCCGGAGATCGGCACGGTGAGGCGTTCGACGTTTTTAGTGCCGCGCTCGAAGGTCCAGGCGGGCTGGTCGGTGCCGCGCGGGTAGAACAGGCAGTTGTGCGCGGACAGGTCGCCGGGCTCGCGGGGTTCACCGTGGCGTTGCAGGTAATCCTGGGTGGCCACCAGCACCGAGCCGGTATCGCACAATTTCCACGCCACATGGGTTTCCGGCACCTGGAAACCGTGGCGCACGGCCAGGTCGTACCCTTCGGCGGCCAGAGAACTCAGGGCGTCCGACACATCCAGTTGGATGCGCACCTGCGGGTACTGTTGCAAAAACTCCGACAGATGCGGCACCAATTGCTGACGGGCAAACGCCACGGGCGCCGTCAGCCGCACCAGCCCGCGAATCTCTCCGACCGAGTCGCGCACAGACGAGAAGCTGCGGGCGATTTGCTCGTAGGCGCTGCGCACTTCACGGGTCAGCGACAACCCCGCATCGGTCAGCCTGACGCTGCGTGTGGTCCGCGTTACCAGCCGCGTCCCGGTAGCCTTTTCCAGGTCAGAAATGCGCTGGCTCACGGCGGACTTACTGACGCCCAGACGCGCGGCAGCGGCGGTGTAGGTGCCTTGTTCTTCCAGCACCGACAGCCAGTGAATATGGGTCCACAGCCCTTCGATCTCAGCTTTTTCCATAATTGTATTGTTCGCATTAATGGACAATAAGTTCTGGATTCTGCTCTGGTTTGGAACAAATCGGAAGCCTATCGTGTGTCCCAACGCTACCCACCTGGGATTTACTGCCATGACAACCACAATCGAGCACTACATCAACGACCAGCGCGTGAGCCCCGATGATCGCTATCAGGACGTCTACAACCCGGCCACCGGCGAAAAGACTGGCCGCGTCGCCTTGGCCAGCCGCCAAACTGTCTCCGAAGCCGTTGCCGCTGCCCAGGCTGCCTTCGCCGACTGGGCCGACACTCCGCCCATCCGCCGCGCCCGCGTGTTGTTCGAATACCTGCACCTGCTGCGTGCACGCAAGGATGACCTGGCGCGCATCATCGTCGCCGAGCACGGCAAGGTCTTTACCGACGCCCAGGGTGAAGTCGACCGTGGCATCGACATTCTCGAATTTGCCTGCGGCATTCCCAACCTGCTCAAGGGCGAACACTCCGACCAGGTTTCCCGTGGCATGGACAACTGGACGATGCGCCAACCGCTCGGCGTTGTGGCCGGTGTTACACCGTTCAACTTCCCGGTGATGGTGCCAATGTGGATGTACCCGATCGCCATCGCGGCGGGCAATACCTTCATCCTCAAGCCAAGCCCGACCGACCCAAGCGCGTCGCTTTTCATGGCCGAACTGCTGCGCGAAGCCGGCTTGCCCAAAGGCGTGTTCAACGTGGTGCAGGGCGACAAGGAATCGGTTGATGCGCTGATCGAACACCCGGACGTCAAGGCCGTGAGCTTCGTTGGCTCTACCCCGATTGCCCAATACATCTACGAGACCGGCGCGCGTAATGGCAAGCGCGTGCAAGGCCTGGGCGGCGCCAAAAACCACATGGTGGTGATGCCCGACGCGGATATCGAAAAAACCGTCGACGCCCTGATGGGTGCCGCCTACGGCAGTGCCGGCGAACGCTGCATGGCCATCTCCGTCGCCGTGCTGGTGGGTGATGTGGGTGACAAAGTCATCGCCGCCTTGACCGAGCGTGCCAAGCAACTGCGCATCACCGACGGACGCGACCTCAAGGCCGAAATGGGCCCGATCGTATCCCGCGCGGCGCTGGAGCGTATCAGCGGCTACATCGAACAAGGCGTACAGGCCGGCGCGCAACTGCTGCTCGACGGGCGCGACTACGTGCCCACCGAAGCGGGCCTGGAAAATGGCTTCTGGCTCGGCGCGACCTTGTTCGACCACGTGACCAAAGAGATGAGCATCTACCGCGAAGAAATCTTTGGCCCGGTGCTGGCGTGCGTGCGCGTAAATGACTTCGCCGAAGCGATCAAACTGGTCAACGACCACGAGTTCGGCAATGGCGTGAGCTGCTTCACCCGCGACGGCAATATCGCCCGCGAGTTTGCACGACGGATTGAAGTGGGCATGGTCGGCATCAACGTACCGATCCCGGTGCCGATGGCATGGCACGGGTTCGGCGGCTGGAAGAAGAGTCTGTTCGGCGACATGCATGCCTACGGCACTGAGGGCGTGCGCTTCTACACCAAGCAGAAGTCGATCATGCAGCGCTGGTCGGAGAGCATCGAGCAGGGCGCGGAGTTTGCGATGCCTGTGTCCAAGTAACGGCCAAAAGAACACAGCAGGGCAAATGTGGGAGGGGGCTTGCCCCCTCCCACATTTTTTGGCTGCGTAAGGGTTGACGATCCAGTGAATCGAGAATACTGTACATAAACACAGTGTTTAAGCGCTGATCGACCAACACCCGGCAACCTCAGTCCTGCCAAACACTGTGTGCAAGTTAACGGATTAACTTGATGCACAGGCTCGTCTTACCGAGCCATTTTATTGATAGAGAGGGAACTCATGTCCTATCCAGAAAGCAAACTCACCGGTTTGACCGGTTTCGCCCAAGCGGCAAAAGTGACAGGTGGCTGGTCCGGCCCTGTGGTCAGTATCACCACACTCGATCAACTCAAGGCTAATATCGGCGATACCACCCCACGGGTACTGGTGATCAACAGTAATATCTCGGCGTCGAGTCTGACCAAAGTCAACATGGGCGCCAACAAGACCCTGATTGGCTCGTTCCAGAACCGCACCCTGGAGAATATTCACCTGCGTGCAACGGCGCAGTCGCAGAACATTATTCTGCAGAATCTTATCTTCAAGCATTCGGCAAATATCAAGGCCAATGACGATATTCAGGTCTACTTGAACTACGGCAGCAAGTATTGGATTGACCATTGCTCTTTCGTCGGGCACAGCTGGTCCATCACTGACGGCAGTGAAGATAAACTGCTGTATATCGGTGAAAAGGCCGATTATGCCACCATCAGCAACTGCTTCTTTGGCAGCCACAAGTATGGCCTGATCTTCGGCCACCCGGCCGATGATAATAAAGCAGAGTTCAATGGTTATCCGCGCCTGACGCTGTGCCATAACCGCTTCGACAACATGGAAGTGCGTGCGCCTGGCTTGATGCGTTACGGTTATTTTCATGTGTACAACAACTACATCAATAACTTCCACCTCGGTTTTACCCTGGCACAAAACGCCAATATCCTTTCTGAAAGTAACTACTTTGGCGAAGGCAGCCAAAATAAAGGCATGTTGGACGACAAAGGCACTGGCACGTTCACCGATACCAACAGTGTCCCGCCGATCACCAACCAGAAGTCGCCTAAAGCGCAATGGACGGCCCTTTCCAACTATGGCTATACCTTGAAGACCGCCGCACAAGCCAAGGACTTTACCCAGAAGAATGCCGGCGCCCAGTCGGTAGCCCTGATCTTTGGTAGTTGATTAGCTAGCTTTCTACTTAACGATCATTTAATACGGGTGCCACTGTATTTATATCAAGGATATAAATACAGTGATGGCCTTTGTAATCTAAATAATTCTTCATGTTGCGACAGGTAGGCTTCCATGTTAAACCTTATTTCGCACTTGCAGAGCCAACTATCTCTTGCTCTTTCAGCCACTATTAAGTTGTTGGCTGTCATGTGCTATTTAATCTTCGCTTGTCACTTAAGCGTCAGCAAAAGGACATCATCATGAAACACGCGAATCACACACCCACTCGCTGGACACGGGCCGATGCGCTGAAAGTTAATGAGAATGACCCGACGACGACACAGCCGTTAGTGAGTCCTGACTTTCCTGTCATGAGTGACACGGTCTTTATCTGGGACACCATGCCCTTGCGTGAACTGGATGGCACGGTGGTATCGGTCAATGGCTGGTCGGTGATCTTCACCCTGACCGCCGACCGTCGCCCCCATGATCCACAATTCATCAACGCCGATGGCCGCTACGACATCAAGCGCGATTGGGAAGACCGCCATGGCCATGCGCGTATCTGCTATTGGTACTCGCGCACCGGCAAGGACTGGATCTTCGGCGGCCGGGTCATGGCCGAAGGGGTTTCGCCGACCACGCGTGAATGGGCAGGCACACCGATCCTGCTGAATAACAACGGTGATATCGACCTGTACTACACCTGCGTCACACCGGGCGCCACCATTGCCAAAGTCAGGGGCCAAGTGGTTACGTCGGATACCGGCGTTACCCTGCAGGGCTTTGATCAGGTCAAATCACTGTTTGATGCCGACGGCATCTATTACCAAACCGAAGCGCAAAATTCGACCTGGAACTTTCGCGATCCCAGCCCCTTTATCGATCCCAAAGATGGCAAGTTGTACATGGTGTTTGAAGGCAACGTTGCCGGCGAGCGCGGGACTCACGAAGTGGGCCCGAATGAAATAGGCCTGGTGCCGCCAGGGCATGAAGATGTCGGCGGGGCACGTTATCAGGTTGGCTGCATCGGCATCGCCGTGGCCAGAGACCTTAACGGTGACGAGTGGGAAATTCTGCCGCCCCTGGTCACTGCCGTGGGGGTCAACGACCAGACCGAGCGTCCGCACTATGTGTTCCAGGACGACAAGTATTACCTGTTCACCATCAGCCACAAATTCACTTACGCGGACGGCGTGACCGGCCCGGATGGCGTTTATGGGTTTGTCAGTGATCACCTGTTTGGTCCCTATACGCTGATGAACGCTTCCGGTCTGGTGCTTGGCAATCCGCCTTCGCAGCCATTCCAGACGTATTCCCATTGCGTGATGCCCAATGGCCTGGTGACCTCGTTTATCGACAGCGTGCCCACCAGCGGCGATGACTACCGCATCGGCGGCACCGAAGCACCCACCGTGAGGATTGTATTGAAAGGCGATCGCTCGTTTGTGCAGGAGGCTTACGACTACGGTTACATCCCGGCGATGCGCGATGTTGTGTTGAGCCAGTAACTGACTAAAAAGCCACTCTTCGGAGTGGCTTTTTTACGCCTGTTTTTTATGCCTGCGCTGTTGATGGCTTCAGGCGCGCGAGGGTGGATCGCAGGCTCGCCATTGATTCCTGCAGGCACAAGGCGACAAAGATTGTCTAGGAAACGTCCTGCAATTAAACGCGACACGCCTTGCTGGCGCTTCTCAAACCATGACCAAATGCCGCTAACGCCACCTCTCAAATGTGGGAGCTTCGGTGTTTTTCCGGACCGTTACCGACGACCTGTCCGCGTACTCACATCCACCCACACCGCCAACACCAGAATGCTGCCCTTCACAATCATCTGCCAGTAACTGTCCACATCCAGCATCGACATGCCATTGTCCAGGCTGGTAATCACCAACGCGCCCAACAACGCGCCGTACACCGTGCCCGAGCCGCCACGCATGGACGTGCCGCCGATAAAGCACGCAGCGATGGCATCCAGCTCGCCCATATTCCCCGCCGACGGCGAACCGGCAGCGAGGCGGGCGGTGTTGACCAGGCCGGCGAGGGCGCACATCACGCCCATGATGCCGAAGATCCACAGCTTCACCGCCTGCACGTTGATGCCCGACAGGCGCGTGGCTTCCATGTTGCTGCCCACCGCGTAGACGCGGCGGCCGAACACGGTCTGGCTGGTGACGTAGCTGAATACGCCCAGAAGCACGAGCAGAAGTAAGACGGGGACGGGAATGCCGTCGTAACTGTTGAGCGTGGTGACAAACCCGGCCAGCACGGCGCCGATAAGTACCACGCGCACCAGGTCACGCACGAGGGAATGTGCCGCAAGACCATGCAGCGCGCGATTGCGTCGTTGTTTCCACGTGAGGAACAGCGTCAGTGCAAACAACAAGACGCCGAGCCCAATACCCACCGAATGCGGCAGATACCCCTGGCCCACATACACCAGCGACGGCGAAACCGGCGCAATGGTGGTACCGCCCGTGATCCCCAGCAGAATCCCGCGAAATGCCAGCATCCCACCCAAGCCAACGATAAACGAAGGAATCCGCAGGTACGCGGTCATGTAGCCGTTCGCCAGGCCGATCATCAGCCCACACAACGCCACCAGGCTCAGGTTGGCCAGCAGCGGCACGTGATAAACCACATCGAGGATCGCCGCCAACCCGCCCAGCAACCCGAGCAATGACCCCACTGACAAATCGATCTCGCCGCTGATGATCACCAGCACCATGCCGCACGCCAATATCCCGGTGATCGACATCTGCCGCAGCAGGTTGGACAGGTTACGTGGTGTGAGAAACCCGCCCTCGGTCTGCCAGCTGAAAAACAGCCAGATCACCGCCACGGCGATCACCAGGGCGAGCATTTTGTAGCGGGTAAACAGCTGTTTGAGCTGATTCATCTACGCGGTCTTCCGATCATTATTGTTATGGCTGAGCGCAGCCGCGAGCACCTGTTCCTGGGTGAGGCCATTGTTGACGAAGTCACCGCGCAGCTGGCCTTCGCCGATCACCAGCACACGGTCGGAGACCCCGAGTACTTCGGCCAGCTCCGAGGACACCATGATGATTGACACCCCTTCGGCCGCCAGGGCGTTCATCAACTTGTAGATCTCATATTTGGCGCCCACGTCCACGCCGCGCGTGGGTTCGTCGAGGATCAACACCTTGGGCTTGGCCATCAGCATTTTCGCCAGCACGGCCTTTTGCTGATTACCCCCGGACAGGCTGGTGATCGGCAAAAACGGGCTGGAGGTCTTCAGGTGCATGCGTGCGATCTGCTGGTCGATGCTGCCCAGTTCGGCTTCGGCATCGATACGCGTCATGTGCGCATAGGTATCGAGCACCGCCAGGGTGATGTTCTGGCCCACGCCCAGGTCGGGAATGATGCCCTGGCGCTTGCGGTCCTCGGGCACCATGCACAGCCCGGCGCGGATGGATTTGAGCGGCGTGCGTGTGTCGATCACCTGGCCGTCCAACCACACCTCGGCGCTGTAGCGCCCTGGGTAGGCGCCGAACAGTGCCGACACCAGTTCCGTACGCCCGGCGCCCACCAACCCGGCAATGCCGAGGATTTCCCCGCGTTTGAGCACGAAGGAAATGTCGTCCACACGCTTGCGCTTGGGGTTGTCGACGTCATAGCAGGTGACGTTGCGCGCCTCGAAAATCACCTCGCCTACGTCATGCGGCTCGGTGGGGTAGAGGTTGCTCATCTCGCGGCCGACCATCTGGGTGATGATCTGCGCGATGTCCATGTCGGCCATGGCCGTGGTCGCGATGTGCTTGCCATCGCGGATCACCGCAATGGTGTCGCACACCGCCGCCACTTCATCGAGCTTGTGGGAGATGTACACGCAGGCCACGCCCTTGGCCTTGAGGCCGCGGATGATGTCCAGCAGTACTTCGATTTCAGAGCGCGTCAGGGCCGAGGAGGGCTCATCGAGAATCAACAGGCGCGCCTGTTTATTCAGGGCCTTGGCGATTTCCACCAGTTGCTGGTAGCCGCCGCCGTACTGCGACACCGGCAGCGCGACGTTCATGTCCGGTACCTTGAGCTCACGCATCAAGGCTTCGGCGCGGTGGATCATTGCCGGGTAGTTCATGCGCCCACCCGGCAAGGTCATTTCGTGGCCCATGAAGATGTTTTCGGCCACCGACAAGTCAGGCACCAGGGTCAGTTCCTGGTGAATGATCACGATCCCCGCCGCCTCGGTCTCGCTGATTGACTGAGCCTCGAGCGGCTGCCCGTCCCAGAGGATTTCACCGTCCCAGGTGCCGTACGGATAAACCGCCGACAGCACCTTCATCAGGGTTGATTTACCGGCGCCGTTCTCGCCGCACAGGCCGACGCATTCCCCCGGCCGTACCTTGATGTCGATGCCGTTGAGGGCGTTGACACCGCCAAAGGTTTTGACGATGCCGTTCATTTGCAGCAGGTAGTCGGACATGGCGGTCACTGCCCGGCAATCTGCTCTTTGGTATAGAACCCGTCTTTCTCCAACAGATCGATATTGGCTTTGGTCAGCGGGGTAGGCGTGAGCAGGATGGTGTCGACCTTCTTGCTGCCGTTGTCGTACTGCGAGCTGTAGGTCGGCTTCTCGTTACGCGCCAGTTGCACCGAGAGCTTGGCGGCTTCGGTGGCGATCAGCTTGAGCGGCTTGTACACAGTCATGGTTTGGGTGCCGTCGATCACACGCTTGATCGCGGCCAGGTCGGCGTCTTGCCCGGAGATCGGCACCTTGCCTGCCAGTTTCTGCGCGGCCAGGGCCTGGATTGCACCGCCGGCGGTGGCGTCGTTGGAAGCCACGATGGCGTCGATCTTGTTGTTGTTCCGGGTCAGGGCGTTTTCGACGATGCTCAGGGCTTCAGTGGGGTTCCATTCTTTCACCCACTGCTGCCCGACAATCTTGATGTCGCCCTTGTCGATGGCCGGTTGCAGCACCTTCATCTGGCCTTCGCGCAGCACTTTGGCGTTGTTGTCGGTGGGCGCTCCGCCGAGCAGGAAGTAGTTGCCCTTGGGCGCCGCTTGCAACACGCCGCTGGCCTGCATTTCGCCGACCTTTTCGTTATCGAAGGAGATGTAGGCGTCGATGTCAGCGTTAAGGATCAGGCGGTCATACGACACCACTTTGATCCCGGCCTTCTTGGCTTCGGCGACGGCGTTGGTGAGGACGGTAGCGTTGAAGGGCACGATGACGATCACGTCGACACCCCGGGAGATCAGGTTTTCGATCTGGGAAATCTGCTTCTGCTCGTTGGCATCGGCGGACTGGACGAAGACCTTGGCATCGAGTTTTTCTGCCGCCGCGACGAAGTAATCACGGTCACGGGACCAGCGCTCCAGGCGCAGGTCATCGATGGAAAAACCGATTTTCGGGTGGGCCGAGTCGGCCATGACCGGCAGGGCGAGCAGGGCCAGGGCAGTGGCGAGCAGGGTACGTTTGAATGACTTCATGGTGGTGCGTCCTTTTATTGTTGTTGGAAAGACACAGCGTGATGCGGGTAAAACTGTAGAGCGTCCTTCGACGCTCTGTGCAGAGATTTGTCGCGCAAATGTCACCGGTAGATAAAGCGATTCACGACACCTTCAAGCATCTCCTGGCGACCACTCACGGCCTGTGGGTTCAGTTCATGGGCAAACGCATGTTCAGCCAGCGACTCCAGGCTGAATTCTCCCGCCAGCACGGCCTGGCCCAACGGTTGCTGCCAACCGGCGTAGCGCTGGTCCTTGAACTGCTGCAATCGATCGTTCTCGACCATAGCCGCCGCGCGTTCCAGGGCCAGGGCCAATACATCCATGGCGGCTACATGCCCATGGAACAGGTCCACATCGTCCAGGCTCTGGCGGCGCACTTTGGAGTCAAAGTTATAGCCGCCGTTCTTGAACCCGCCAGCCTTGAGGATTTCATAGGTGGCGAGGGTCATCTCCTCGACGCTGTTGGGGAACTGGTCGGTGTCCCAGCCGTTCTGCGGGTCGCCGCGGTTGGCGTCGATGCTGCCGAAGATGCCCAGGGACACGGCGGTGGCAATTTCATGGTGAAAGCTGTGCCCGGCCAGGGTCGCGTGGTTGGCCTCGATATTCACCTTGATCTCATGCTCCAGCCCGTATTCATGCAGGAAGCCGAACACGGTGGCGCTGTCGTAATCGTATTGGTGCTTGGTCGGCTCCTGGGGCTTGGGCTCGATCAGCAGGTCGCCTTTGAAGCCGATCTTGTGCTTGTGCTCCACGACCATGCGCATAAAGCGCCCGAGCTGCTCGCGCTCACGTTTCAGGTCGGTATTGAGCAGTGTTTCGTAACCTTCACGGCCGCCCCACAGCACATAGTTGGAACCCTTGAGCCGCAAGGTCGCATTCATCGCGCTGAACACTTGGGCGGCGGCGTAGGCAAACACCTCCGGGTCCGGGTTACTGGCGGCGCCAGCGGCAAAGCGTGGGTTGCTGAAGCAATTGGCAGTGCCCCACAGCAGCTTGATCCCTGTCTGTTCCTGGTGACGCTCCAAGTGATCGACCATCTGCGCAAAGTGGTGGCGGTATTCCTTGAGCGAACTGCCTTCGGGGGCGACGTCCGTGTCGTGAAAGCTGTAGTAGTCGATGCCCAGCTTGGAGAAAAACTCAAACGCTGCGTCCGCCTTGCCGATGGCCAGTTCCATTGGGTCGCCGCTGCGCTGCCATGGCCGTTTGAAGGTGCCGACGCCAAACATGTCCGCCCCTGGCCACACGAAGGTGTGCCAATAGCACGCAGCCATGCGCAGGTGCTCGCGCATGGGTTTGCCGAGGATGATTTTGTTGGCGTCGTAATGGCGAAAGGCGAGGGGGGCATCGCTGCTGGGGCCTTCGAAGCGAACCTTCTCGACACCGGGGAAGTACGGCATGGCGTTTTCCTTATTGTTCTTGGCGGTGTCCCGATACTAGCAACGGCGGTGGGGCTGCCGATTATGAAAATCACCAAGGGAGGGTGCGATTTTGAGTGGCAGGGGCTAGTCTGTGTCCACCGGCCCCAGGATAAAAACAATGAAAACCCTACCGCCCGTGCACCGCATCGCCTTGCTCTTCAACGGCAGCAAAATCTATGACCGCGGCATCATCGCCGGCATTGGCAACTACCTGAGCAGCACCCGCGCGTCCTGGGATTTGTTCCTCGAAGAAGACTTTCTGTGCCGCCTCAAAGGCATTGAGCGCTGGCAGGGCGACGGCATCATTGCCGACTTCGACGACCCGCTGATCGGCGAAGCGCTGGCCGGGAGCAAGGTGCCGGTGGTGGCGGTGGGAGGCTCCTATGAGGATGCGCGCGCCTACCCCAAGGGCATTCCCTACGTGGCCACGGACAACGATGCCTTGATGAAGATGGCGTACGCGCACCTGATCGAGGCTGGCCTGACCCGCTTTGCCTGTTTCAGCCTACCCGAAGCCCAGGCCAATCGCTGGGCCCAGGAACGGGAAAAAGCTTTCAAGCGTTTGATGCAACGGGATGGTTTGCCGGTGCAGATCTATCGCGGCCTGGGCACCAGCGCGCCACTGTGGGACAGCGCGGTTGAGCAGCAAATCGCCTGGCTGCAAAGCCTGCCCAAGCCCATCGGTATCATCGCTGTCACCGACGCCCGCGCCCGGCAACTGCTGCAAGCCTGTCTCACCGCCGGCATCGCGGTGCCGGAAGAAGTGGCACTGATCGGCATCGACAACGACCCGCTGACCCGCACCCTCACACGCGTACCATTGAGTTCGGTGATCCAGGGCACCGAAACCATGGGCCGCACCGCCGCTGCCCTGTTGCATCAGATGCTGCACGGCAAGCCCTGCGAGGGCACGCAGGTGCTGGTGCCGCCGGATGCGATCAACGTGCAGGCATCCAGCCTGCATCAGCCGTTGGGGAATCCCTACGTGATGCAGGCGCTGCTGTTTATCCGCCAATACGCCTGCCAGGGCATCAAGACTGCCCAGGTAGCGGCCTATGTCGGCGTGTCGCGTTCATCGTTGGAGTCGCACTTTCGCAAGGCGCGCGGCTGCAGCGTGCATGACGAGATCCTGCGCTTCAAGCTCGCCAACGCCGCCAAGGGCCTGCAGGGCAACCACCTGGCGATTGCCGATATCGCCCAGCAATGCGGCTTCAAATCCGCGCAGTACCTGCACACCGTGTTCCGTCGCGAGTTCGGCTGTACGCCACGCGAATACCAGCAGAGTCATTAGAAACTTTGCCGGCCAGGCCTATTCGCTGCTGGACTTGCACCGTACAGACTAGGGAGAATGGTTTTTTGTGGCGTAAATGGAAGCTCCCATGACCGACAGTGCCCAGCGTGCCGCCAGCGACATCGACCTGATGACCGAAGTGGCCATGCTTTATTACCTCGACAACATCACTCAGGAAGCCATTGCCAAGCGCTTCGACCTGTCTCGGGTCAAGGTCAGCCGGTTGCTCAAGCGCGCCCGTGATGAAGGGGTGGTGGAGGTGCGGGTGTTGCAACACCCGGCGCTGAACACTGAGCTGGAGCAGGCGCTGGTCGAGCGCTTCCAGCTGGACCGTGCATTGATCGCGGTCGACCACGGCGACCCCGACACCCAGCGTTCGGCCGTCGCCAGCCTGGTCGCCAACTACCTGAATAAAACCCTCAGTGACGGCATGATCATCGCCGTCGGCATGGGCCGCAATGTCGGCGCGGTGGCCGACAATGTGTTCCTGCCGGTGACGCGCAACTGCACCTTTGTGTGTGCGATTGGCGGCTCGCTCAAGGCCGGCGAATACATGAACCCCGACCATATCTGCCGGCGCCTGGCCCTGCGCTTTGGCGCCGAGAGCGAAACCCTGTACGCCCCGGCCCTGGTGGCCAACCCGGAACTGCGGAGCGTGCTGATCAACAACGACACGGTGCGTTCCACCCTCGACCGCGCGCGCCGTGCCGACATCGCCTTGATCGGCATCGGCGACATGAGCGAGAACAGCAACATGGTGCGCATGGGCTGGTTCTCGCCCCAGGAAATTGCTCAGGCTCGGGTGTCCGGTACGGTGGGTGACATGATGGGCTACGACTTTATCGACATTCACGGCCAGCCGGCGGTCAACGCCATGCAGGGCAGGGTGATCGGCTTGTCGGTGCAGGAACTGGTGCGTATTCCCGATGTGGTGGCGATTGCCAGTGAGAACACCAAGGCGGCTGCGACCCTCGGCGCATTGCGTTCCGGCGTGATCAACACCCTGGCGACGACCGTGTCGAATGCCTACACGATCCTCGCCCTGGATGATGCGACGCGCCGTTAGGTGCATAGGGGCGCGCAGCCTTGGCGGGCGGGGGGTGTGCTCAGTTGACCGGCCAGGCGCAGAACCCAATGTGGGAGCTGGCTTGCCTGCGATAGCGATGGGTCAGCCAGCATTTATGCCAACTGACACACCGCCTTCGCGGGCAAGCCCGCTCCCACAATTACGCCACCAACCGAGCCTCCACCGATTCAGCGAGATTGGTGAGGATCAGGCAGCACGACACCGCGCCGGCATCCAGCACGCCAAGGGAACGTTCCCCCAAGCGGCTGGCTCGACCGATTTTTGCCACCAGGTCGCGGGTAGAATCGCGGCCCTGGGAGGCCGCATTTTTCATCTGGCACAAGGCTTCGGCAAACGAAGCGCCGCTGGCCTCGGCCCGTTCAAATGCCTCCACGGCCGGAATCAACGTGTCCATCAAACACTTGTCGCCCACCCCCGCATCGCTGATGTCTTGCAATGACGTAAGGCCGCCGCGCAGCAGCCTGGCGAAACTCGCCGCGTCAATGCTGTCGCGGCCGCGCACTTCGTCGGCCATGCCGATAAACAGGCTGCCGTAGAGCGGGCCCATGGAGCCGCCGATGCCCTCCATCAGCGCCAAAGTCAGTTCGTCCAGCGCCTCGGCCAGCGACAGGTCTCGCCCTTCCAGGGTCTTGCCGCAGCGCGAGAACCCCTTGGCCATGTTGATGCCGTGGTCGCCGTCGCCGATGGCGCCGTCCACTTCGCTGAGGTATTCGCGGTTGGCAACGATGATCGACACCAGGTTGGTGACGATGGCGCTACCGGTGTTGCTCAGGAAATGCTCGCTCATGCTTCACTCCGACTGTGTCATGCCGATGGAGCGGCAGGGTTGGTCGATCAGGGTGGTCAGCTCGGCATCGAGGCCGAGCAGGGTCAGGGTCACGCCCATCATTTCCAGCGACGTGAAGTAATTGCCCACGTAGCAGCGGTGAATGCGCAGGCCTTTGGCACGCAGTTGCTGCTCGACTTCGGCGTAGAAAATGTACAGCTCCATCACTGGTGTGGCGCCCAGGCCCGAGACCAGCACCACGACGCTGTCGTCTGCGCTGAAGTCGCGGTCGGCCAGGATCGGCGCGAGCATGCGTTTGGCCATGGCGGCGGCGGATTCCACCGGCACCACTTCGATACCGGGCTCGCCGTGGTGGCCGATGCCCAGTTCCATCGTGCCGCCTTCGATCTGGAAGTTGGGTTTGCCGACGGCCGGGATGGTGCAGGGCGTGAGGCCCACACCGATGGAGCGGCACCGGTCCACGGCCTTCTGCGCCACGCGGATCACGCCGTCGAGGTCGTAGCCCTGGGCAGCGGCGGCACCGCCGATCTTCCACATGAAGATTTCACCGGCCACGCCGCGCCGCTTGGCGATATCCGCCGCAGGGGCAGAGGCCACGTCGTCGTTGGCGACCACGGTGCGAATGTTCATCTCTTTGCTGGCGGCCATTTTCATCGCCAGCTTCACGTTCATATTGTCGCCGGCATAGTTGCCGTACAGGCAGGCCACGCCCGCGCCCTGGTCGGCAGCGCGGAAGGCATCGAAGAAGCTTTTGGCAGTGGGCGAGGAGAAAATTTCGCCGACCGCCACCGCATCCACCAGGCCAGGGCCGACATAGCCGAGAAACGCCGGCTCATGGCCCGAGCCGCCGCCGGTAACAATGCCCACCTGGCCGGCCGGTGACGTTTTACGTTTGCGGATGACCCGTGGATTGCTCTCGTACTGCACCAGCTCCGGGTGCGCCACGAGAATGCCCGCGAGCATGTCCTCGACCACCAGGTCTGGGTCGTTTATCACTCGATTCATGCGCTGTTTCCTTATTCTTATTCGTGAGCAAGCGGATTACTGAATGCTGTAGCCGCCGTCGATCACCACGTTCTCGCCGGTGATCATCTTGGCTGCGTCGCTGACCAGGTAGAGCACCAGGCCGGCGATTTCTTCCGGCTGAGCGAAGCGCCCCACCGGGATCTGCAATTTGGCGCGCTCGCCCAGTTCACCGGCCCAGGCCTTCTTGCCCAAGGCGGTTTCGACGATGGTTGGCGACACGGCGTTGACGTTGATGCCGTGGGGCGCCCATTCCATGGCCAACACCTTGGTCATGCCGACCACGGCGGCCTTGCTGGCGCAGTAGGCCACATGGCGATCCAGCCCGATCACGGCGGCCTGGGAAGCGAGGTTGACGATGCGCCCGCCGCCGCTTTCGATCATGTGCCGGGCACAGGCCTGGGCCACGAAGAAGCTGGCCTTGAGGTTGATGTCGAGGGTGGTGTCCCAGGCGTTTTCGCTGACCTCCAGTGCCTTGTCCAGCAGCGCAACGCCGGCGCTGTTGACCAGGTAATCGATACGCCCGAGCGCGGCGGCAGCCTGGTCGACGGCGGTTTGTACCGAGTCGAGCTGGCGCAGGTCGGCCACCAGGCCCAAGTGGCCGGCGCCGAGGCTGGCGGCGACGTCCACCACCGCCGGGTCGCGATCCAGCAGGGCCACCCTGGCACCGCGTTCCACCAACAAATTGGCACAGGCCAGGCCGATACCGGCGGCGCCCCCGGTGATCACGGCGCAACGGCCGGTGAGGTCGAACGCCTGGTTCCAGAAATTGGACATTGCACACACTCCCCTTAGCGTTTTTTCTTGCGCCAGACATCGATCAACACCGCGAGCACGATGATCAACCCCTTGGCCACTTGTTGGTAATACGACGACACCCCGAGCAGGTTCAAGCCGTTGTTGATCACGCCGATCAACAGCGCACCGAACAGCGTGCCGACGATACTGCCGGTGCCGCCCGACAGGCTGGTACCGCCGATCACCACGGCCGCAATCGCGTCCAGCTCATACGACACGCCTGCCTGGGGCAACGCCGAGGTGGTGCGCGCAGCCAGCACCACACCCGCCAGGCCCGCCAGCAGGCCGGAAATCACATACACCGAGAACGTCACCTTGCGCACGCCGATGCCGGAGGTGCGTGCGCTTTTTTCATTGCCACCCACGGCGTACACGTAGCGGCCATAGGTGGTGTAGCGCAGCACCATCCAGAAAATCAGCGCGACCACCGCAAAGATAATGATTGGTACGCCAATGGGCCCGAACTTGCCGATACCCAGGGCGAGGAAGCTGTCGGGCAGGTCGGTGACGGGACTGCCGTCGTTCAGAATAAAGGTCATGCCCCGCGCCACGCTGAGCATGCCAAGCGTGGCGACAAACGGCGGGATGCTCAGGTTGGCGATCATAAAGCCATTGACCACACCCAGCATGGCCCCGGCAAACATCCCCGCACTCACCGCTGCCAGCAGGCCATAGCCCTGGGTGGCGACCAGCGCGCTGCACAAGCCGGCAAACGCCAGGATCGAACCCACCGACAGGTCGATGCCCTTGGTCAGGATCACGTAGGTCATGCCCACGGCGAGGATGCCGTTGATCGAGGTCTGGCGCAGGATGTCCATCCAGTTGCGCCAGGTCATGAAGTATTCGCTGGAAAATGCCATCACCACGCACAACAGGATAAACACCAGCGGCAGGCCGAAGCGGTCCAGGGATAGGCGCAGGCGATTGCGCGGCGCGGCGGTCACGGGTGCAGCTAGGACTTTGCTATTCATGAGGCAAGACTCAACAAGGCTTCCTGGGAGAGGGCGGTGTCGGTGCTGACGGTCACCAGGCGGCCGCCCTTGAATACCGCGATGCGATCACTCAGATGCAGCAGCTCCGGCGCTTCGGACGAGACCACGATGGCCGCGCCGCCGGCACGCACAAATTCATCGAGCAGGTGATAGATCTCCTGCTTGGCGCCCTCGTCGATGCCGCGCGTGGGTTCATCGCAAAGCAGGCAGATCGGCTGGGTCGACAGGCATTTGGCGAGCACCACCTTTTGCTGGTTGCCGCCGCTCATGGATTCCACCGGCAGGTCCAGGGACGAGACCTTGATCTGCAGGCGCTTGACCATGCTTTGCGCCAGGGCTTGCTCCTTGCGTGCGTTGATCACCGACCAGCTCGACAGCTGCTTGTAGGCCGACAGCGCGATATTCGCGAGGATGCTGGCGCTGAGCACCAGGCCACTGTCTTTGCGGTCTTCGGTGACCAGTGACATGCCGGCGCGAATCGTCGCGGCCGGGGTGCCGGTGGGCAGGGGTTGGCCTTGCAGGGTGGCACTGCCGGCGTCGGGCACGGTGAGGCCATACAGGCAGTTGAGGAACTCACTGCGGCCCGAGCCCATCAGCCCGTAGATACCGAGGATTTCGCCTTGGCGCAGTTGCAGGCTGATGTCCTGGAATTCGCCGTTGCGGCTCAGGCCGTTGACGTCCAGGCAGGTGGCGGCGGCGCATTCGCGGCCGGCTTTGTGGTCGATGCGTTGCAGCTCCTGGCCGACGATACCGCGTACCAGATGAGCGCGGTCGATATCGGCCATGCGCCCGCTTTCGACAAAGGCGCCGTCGCGAAAGATGCTGTAGTCGTCGGCGATCTGCGCCAGTTCGCTGAGGCGGTGAGACACATAAATGATGCCGGCACCGCGCTCGGTGAGGCGGCGGATGGCCTTGAACAGGGTTTGCGCCTCGTGTTCGCCGATGGCCGAAGTGGGCTCGTCCATGATCATCACCTGGCAGTCATGGCTGAAGGCTTTGGCAATTTCCACCAGTTGGATCTGCGCCACGCTCAAGCGGTGCATCGGGCTGGTGGCATCCACGTCGAATTCGAGGCTTTGCAGGAGTTCGCGGGTGCGCCGGTTGAGCGCCTTGCTGTCGACAATGCAGCCGGCGCGCCGCGGCTCGCGACCCAGCCAGATGTTCTCGGCGACGGTCATGTAGGGAATCGGTTCCAGCTCCTGGGTGATCATCGCCACGCCAGCGGCGAGTGCCGCGCTGGGGCGGTCGAACTGCACCGGCTGGCCGTTGAGCAGGATGCTGCCGGCGTCACGCCCGGTGATACCCATCAAGATACTGAGGAAGGTCGATTTGCCGGCGCCATTGCCGCCGCACAGGGCGTGCACGCTTCCGGCACGCAGGGAGAGGCGCCCGTCGCGCAGGGCCGGAACCCCCGCGTAGGCTTTGGAAACGTGTTCAGCGTGGAGCAGTAATGGCGGGGCCATTGGTGTGTCCTCTTGCTGATTTTCTTATTAGGTGTTTTATCCAGTAGCCTGATCATATGATCGGATAGTGATCATATGTTTAAACCGCTTGGGTCGGTTTTGTCAATGGTCTGGCGTAACGTCTTCCGGTGGCATGGCAGTTTTAAACGCTTTGCTCACCAAAATAAGCCTTGACAGCAGCCTGTCAGTCGCCCGCTAATGATTGTGCATAATTTCAGTGAGTGATCATTTGATCGGTCTGGTGGAGAAACAGTAATGGGTGCACAAACGACGTTTTCGGTGGCCGTCGGATGCGACGAGGCGGGCTTCGAGCTCAAGGAATTGCTCAAGCGCTTTATCGAAAGCCTGGGGTACGGGGTTGAGGACTTTGGCTGCCATTCGTCCAGCCCGGTGCTCTATCCGGATATCGCGGCGGCTGTCGCGATGGCGGTTGGTGCCGGTGAGCAGCGCCTGGGTGTGTTGATTTGCGGCACGGGCATCGGCATGGCGATTTCAGCCAACAAGATCAAGGGGGTACGAGCGGCCCAAGCCCATGACACGTATTCCGCCGAGCGGGCGCGCAAAAGCAACGATGCGCAGATCCTGTCGATCGGTGCACGGGTGATCGGGCCCGAGCTGGCCAAGAGCATCGTGAAGGTGTTTCTCGAGTCAGAATTCGAAGCGGAGCGCTCCGGGGCGAAAGTCGAGCGCATCACTGCGCTCGAACGGGCGAACAGGGCGTTGCCGTCAGACGACTGAGCCGGGTCAGAAGACTGCTTTGACCTGCAGGCCCAGCACCAAAGCGTTGTCGATGTTGTCACCGGAAAACGCTCCCGGCTCGATGATGTATTGCACATCCGGGCGCAGGGTCAGCCATGGCGTAGCCTGGTAGCCATAGCTCAGTTCGATCAACTGTTCGGCATTGTTCAGGTTGGGATAATCCGTGCCGGCGTTGACGGCGGCCAGTTCCTGCACGTCACGGCTGCGCGGGTTCGGTACGGCGCGACCATAACCCAAAGCCAGGGTGTCACGCGGCCGGCCTTCGAACGGTTTGTACAGCACCACGCCTGCGCCGTACCACTTGCTGAACGGCGACGCCGCTGCGCTGGCAGCGGAGTATTGGCCGAAGGCGTGTAGCACGCGGCCGGCGGACGAGTCCGACGCCCACACCGCCTGGTCGATCAGCAGGTAGTGACCGCCGCGTCCGCTGACCTCCTTGTTGCTGCCGATGCGTTTCACGTCGGAGCTGTCGTAGTAATAGCCCAGTTTGTATTCGCCCGGCAGGGTGCCCGCGTGTTTGTACACCAGCTCTATCGGCACCACGGTGCCGGTGGTGTGCTTGGGGCTCAAGTGCCAGGCGCGGCTGGAATCGCCATTGCTGTCGGGGTCCACATTGAACGCGGCGACGCGCAGTTGCCAGGACGGCGAGAAGTCGTATTTCACCCGCGCACCCAGGCGCGCGTTCGGGTAGTTGGTCCAGCCGCTGCCGCCGGACATGTTCAGCGGGTGCCCGCAGAAACCGGCGTTCATGAAGTTGCACAGGATGCCGCTGTCCAGGCCGCCGAGGTCATTGCCCATGGCCATGTAGCCGAGCTTGACGTTCAGTGCCGGGGTGAAGAGGGTGCGTTCGTAACTCAGCTCGGTCAGGCGGGTGTAGAGGCCACCGTAGTTTTCCTGGATCGGCAGGCGGTTGCCTACCAGGTCTTCGGAAGCGCTGTTGCCGCGCCGGTCATTGATCGTGACCTGAATGCGGTCGCCATGGTTGAAACCGTAGAGCTTGCCCAGGTCGAACTGCACGCCGAGCTTGAGGTTTTGCGAATAGCGCGCCGAGCGGTGTTGGCCGCCGTGGGCGTTGTAGGCGGTTTCGCCGCTGTAGTCGCCGGTGAAGCGGATGCCTTGCTCGTCGAGTTCGCGGCGCAGGCCGCCCCAGTCGCCGGTCAGGGTGGTGTCACTGGCTTGAGCGGGCAGGGCGGCACCCAGGGTCAGGCCGAGCACCAGGCAGCCGGGTACAAAGTGAGAAGCGGAGGTCATGCGTGGTTTTCCAAAAACAGAAGGCGCGGTGCGGGGAGCACCGCGCTTAAAGGAGGTTATGGCAGGGCGTAAGCGATCACGTAGTCGCCACGGTCAGTGGACTGGCGTGCGCCGCCAGCGGTGACGACCACGTACTGCTTGCCGGTTTTCGGCGACACGTAGGTCATCGGCCCGCCCTGGCTGCCTACCGGCAGACGGGCTTTCCAAATTTCCTCGCCATTGCCGCTGTTGAAAGCGCGCAGGTAGAAGTCCTGGGTGCCGGCGATAAAGATCAAGCCGCCCTGGGTCGACAGGGTGCCGCCGAGGGTCGGCAGGCCGATCTTGATCGGCAGGTGCATGCGGATGCCCAGTGGGCCGGTGTCTTCAACGGTGCCGACCGGCACTTGCCAGGCGACTTTCTGGGTCTTCATGTCGATCGCGGTCAGGGTGCCGAAAGGCGGCGCCTGGCACGGAATGCCGGCCACCGACAGGAAGCGGTTTTTGTTCACCGCGTACGGTGTGCCCTTGAGCGGCACGGCGCCCATGCCGGTGTTCAGCGCTTCGCCACCGGACGCGGCCAGGGCCTTGTTCTGCGACGGTATCATCTGGATCCACAGGCCCAGGCGCATGTCGTTGACGAAGATAAAGCCGTGTACCGGGTCGGTGGAAAGACTGCCCCAGTTCATGCCGCCCAGCGATCCCGGGAAACTCAGCGATTTGTCCGTGCCCGGCGCGGTGTACAGGCCGTCGTAGCGCATGCCTTTGAAGTCAATGCGGCACAGCAATTGGTCAAACGGCGTGGCGCCCCACATGTCCGATTCGGTCAGGGTTTGCGCGCCGATCTGCGGCATGCCGACTGATTTTGGTTGGGTGGGCGAATAGGGTTCGTTGGGGATGTTGGCGGCCTTGACGGGTACTTCTTTAACCTCGGTCAACGGCTTGCCGGTGGCGCGGTCGAGCACGTAGATTTGCCCGGCCTTGGTGCCGATCACCACCGCTGGCACCGCCTTGTCGCTGCCGGGCGGGGTGAAGTCGATCAGGCTTGGCTGCATCGGCAGGTCGAAGTCCCACAGGTCATTGTGGACGGTCTGGTAGACCCATTTTTCCGCGCCGGTGGAGGCGTCCAGCGCCAATACTGAAGCACCGTATTTATGGTTAAGCTCGGTGCGCTCCACACCATAGATGTCGGTGGACGAACTGCCCATCGGCAGGAAAACCGTGTTCATCAGCGGGTCATAGGACATGGGTGCCCAGCTGTTCGGGGTGCTGCGCACATAGGTGCTGCCGTCGGCCGGGGCCTGCTTGTCTTGCGGGTTGCCCGGGTCGAAAGCCCAGCGCATCTGGCCGGTGATCACGTCGAAACCACGGATCACGCCGCCCGGCATGTCGGTCTGTACGTTGTCGGCCACGCGGCCACCCACCACTACAGTGGTACCGGCGATCAACGGAGCGGAGGACAGTTGGTAGTAGCTGTCCGGCACGTTACCCAGGCCGGCTTTCAAGTCGACTTGGCCGTGGGTGCCGAAGTCTTCGCAGAATTTGCCGGTGTCGGCATCTACCGCGATCAGGCGGGCGTCGATGGTGTTGGTCAGCAAGCGACGCTGGCACTGCGCGCCGGCAGGAACGCTGGCGGCGATGATCGGCGAGCTGTTGGGCTGGCTTGGCTGGGCAATCGGCGCAGTGGCGTCGAAATAGGCCATGCCACGGCAGCGCTGCCACACCGCCGATTTGGCGTTGACCTCGTTCTTCCACAGTTCTTTGCCGGTGTCGGCGTCGAGGGCGATCAGGTTGTTGTGCGGCGTGCAGATGAAGACTTTGTTGCCGATCTGCAAGGGCGTCAGTTGGTCTTCGGCGCCGTTGCCGTCGCTGATTGCCACGTCGCCGGTGTGGTAGGTCCACGCCACTTTGAGCTGGTTGACGGTGTCACGGTTGATCTGGTCCAACGCGGCGAAGCGGCTGCCGCCTTCGGTGTTGCCGTAGTGCGCCCAGTCTTTCTGAGCATCGGCGGGGGCTACCGGCGTGATGCCAGGGCCGGTACCGGTCGGAGCCACGCTGGGGTGGGCGACAAACATATTGCCCGCCGCCACGGCCACGCCGACCGCCAATACCGCGGCAACGCCATAGGCACCGCGTGCAGGCTTATTGACGAGCAGCGGGTAGACCAGCGCTACCACCATGCCGATGGCCGCAAACATGAATACACGCGAGAACAGCGGCCAGAACACCAGGCCCACATCCGCCACCGCCCAGATGGCCGTGCCGACCAGGAAAGCCGCAAACAGCCACGCGCCCGCCGGTTTGCGCCGGGCAATCAGCAAGCCGGCAATCGCCATGGCCAGGCCGCCGATCAGGAAGTACCAGGAACCTCCCAGGCTGACCAGTTTGACGCCGCTGATGGCCAGCGCGAGGCCGAGCAGGGCGATGATTACGCCCAGGCCCAGCAGTAAAAATCTAGAGGCGCCAGCGGCGCGCGATGCTCGTTTCATGTCGAAAGGACTCGAATGTGAGAGGGCAAAGACGCGATTTTAGAAACATAAGTAACTAGTTAGTACATTAGAGTCCTGCAATAGACTATTACAGGTGGTGCGATGATGGCGTGTGGCTAAATGTCGCCCAGGATCTGATGTGATACTTATAAGGTGCACGCAACGTGTAGTGAGCGGGCTTGCCCCGCGCTGGGCTGCGAAGCAGCCCCAATCCGGGCACCGAGATCTATCTTGATTAACTCGGTGGATTTATAGGGGGCTGCTTCGCAGCCCAGCGCGGGGCAAGCCCGCTCACCACAGCACGCCCGCTCGCCATAAATTGTTGCTCTGCGCACTCGCCGGCCTGTTAGAACTTGAACCGGCCCACCAACCCCTTGAGCTGACCCGAAATATCCGTCAGTCGCCCTGATCCGGTCTGCGCCGAGTGGGCAAACTCTTCGACCAATTGCGCATCGGCATGGATCTGCGCGATATGCCGGTTGATCTCTTCGGCAACCTGGTGCTGTTCTTCGGCGGCCGTGGCGATCTGGGTATTCTGGTCGCGGATCGAGTCCACCGAGCCCCGGATCTTGTCAAAGCTGTCGCGGGCCTGCTGGATGCGTTCCACGCTGGTGTGGGACACCAGCAGGCTGCCTTGCATCTGCTGCGTCACTTCCTGGGTGCGGCGGGCGAGGTTGCCGAGCAGGCTGTCGATTTCGCCGGTGGAGTCGGCGGTGCGGCGGGCGAGGGCGCGGACTTCGTCGGCAACTACCGCAAAACCTCGGCCCTGGTCACCGGCACGCGCGGCTTCAATGGCCGCGTTGAGCGCCAGCAAGTTGGTCTGTTCGGCAATCGAACGGATGGTGTCGAGGATGGTGTTGATGTTTTTACTGTCCTGCTCCAGCAATTGCATGGTCTGCGTGGACTTTTGCAGGTCTTCGCTCAACTTGAGCACGCTGCCGGTGGCTTCGCCAATGTGCTGCTGGCCGTCGTGCACGTCGCGGTAGCCTTCGTCGGCACTGGTGGCGGCAGCGCTGCAGGAGCGTGCGACTTCGTTGGCGGTGGCCACCATTTCATTGAACGCGGTGCTCACCAGTTCCACGGCTTCACGTTGACGGCCGGCCGCCTGGTTCATGTTGTTGGCGACTTCGCTGGTGTCAGCGGCGGCGGTCTGCAGGTCGGACGAAGCATTGCCGATGCGCTGCACCAACTGGGCGATCATGCCGAGGAACTGGTTGAACCAACCGGCCAAACTGGCGGTTTCGTCCTTGCCTTGTACCTTGAGCTGGCGGGTCAGGTCGCCTTCACCTTCGGCGATTTCTTGCAGGCCCTCGGCCACGCCGCGAATCGGGCGCACGATCACGCTGGCAAAACTGGCGCCGACAATCGCGAACACCAATGCCAATACCGCTGCGATGGCCCCAATTAACCACGTCAGGCGGGTGGCGCCGGCCATCACTTCATCACGCTTGATCAGGCCGATAAAGCGCCAGCCCAGGTCTTTGGAGCTGACCATGTTGGCCATATACGCCACGCCATCAATGTCGATCTGGGTCACGCCGTCGCCGCGCTTGGCCAGTTCGGCATAGTTGGGACCCAGGTCGGCCAGGGGTTTGAAGTTGTGCTTGGCATCGCTGGGGTCGACCAGCACGTTGCCGTTGCCTTCCACCAGCATCAAGTAACCGCTGTCACCCAGCTTGATGTTGCGCACCAGTTCGGTGAGTTGCTTGAGCGATACGTCCAGGCCAACCACGCCGAGGATATTACCGCTGGCATCGGCGACGGTGTGCACGGTGCCGATCAGCGTCACATCATCGGGCGCCCAGTAGTAGGCGCCGGTGCGCACGGTTTTACCCGGCGCGGCGATGGCCGCCTGGTACCAGGGGCGTACGCGCGGGTCGTAGTTATTCAGTTTGGTGTCGTCGGGCCAACTGGCGTAGCCGCCGTCCTTCAAGCCCAGGGACAGGTAGGCCGTGCTCGGATGGCTTTTGGCAAACTGGTCGAAAATCTCCAGCAGCTCTTTGTTGGTCGGGGTCAGCGGGATTTGTGCGGCGTCGGCACCGGCGTAGCTCTTGAGGTCCTTGGCCGCGACAACGCGCGGGTCCTTGGCCACAAAATCGACGTTCTGGCTGATGCCGTCGAAGAACTGCTTCATGCCATTGTCGATCTGGCGGATCTCGCGGCCGCTGCTGTCGAGGAAATTGGCCAGGGCCCCCTCGCGCAGATTCAGTACCACCAACACAGCGACCAAAATGACCGGCACGCACGCGATGGCGGCAAACGCCCAGGTCAGCTTTTGCTTGATATTCATGACTTCACCCGCGGGTATTTATAATTTTGGCAAGGAGAAAACAGTAGCGTCGAGCGTCGCATGTGTTGTTATGACGGAAGGTGTGGACCATGCGTACCCCCTGTATATCGACTGCGGGGGCACGCACTTGAGGCCGAAGGGAGTGTTTAACCGATGCGCTCGCCACCCTGCGCATCACGCTGCATCGACTGCAGGTTTTTCTCGATGGTTTCGCAGATGCTTTCCATCTGGATCTGATGCTCGCTGGAGCTGAACGGGCTTTGCAGGTCGGTGCCGATCCGTTCGATGGCCAGTAGCATAAAACCGACTACCGTCGAGGCCAGCGGAGTGAACCAGCCAAGGGATTCCACCAGGCCCACCGGCACGATCAGGCAGAACAAAGAGATAAACAGGCGCGGGAAATACACGTAGGGGTAGGGCAGTGGCGTGTTGGCGATACGCTCCATGCCGCCCTGGGCGTTGGACAAGTCCACCAGCGTCGACTCCAGCCGCGCCAGGCGGATGCTGTCCAGGTGACCGGCCTTGTATTCCTTGGCCAGCAGCGCGGCCGAGCCGGTGAGGATGTCGTTGGCGAAGTTATTGGTGGCGCCATTGCGGGCGAATTCCTCGGCGGGAATAAACGCGCGCACTTCTTCGGGGCACGGCTCGCCCTTGAGGTGAGCGGCCAGGCAGTTCACGTAGGCCACGTGGCGGCGCAGCAGGGTGGATTTGACCGGGTTCACTTCATGGTCAGGGTCGTCGAGCAGGGTCAGCACCTGACGCGCAAAGCTGCGTGAGTTGTTGACCATCGCGCCCCACAGCGTGCGGGCTTCCCACCAACGGTTGTAGGCGCTGCTGTTACGAAAGCTGATCAGCACCACCAGGGCCGAACCCAACAGAGTGAGGGGCATCAGCGGCAAATTGATCTTGGCGGTGAGAAACAGCATGAAGTCCACGGTGACGGCGACATCCCACAGCAACAGCCAGAACAGGGCCCAGCCCACGTAGCCCATGGTCTTGATGATCAGGCGGTACTTTTTAATGATAGCGGCTTTCAAACGAGGCCCTCGCGGCGAGCAGTAAGCAACAGTGCCTAACTCGGACGTCGGCTTGCGGGGAAGGTTCGCTGCGGCGACTGAAACGGTTAAGCCATCGAGGTCTTTTTGGAACAATTTTGGTAGCGACGGTGTCCTCTGCGCTAATCACGATAGATTGCGCTCAAGGCGAAACGCCATTATCGGTGCTGCAATTGAGATCAGTGAATCCAAGTTGTTTGATCAGGGCTCTTTCTCATGTGCGGTGGTTCGTTGAAGTTGGCGATGGAACAGTCGGCGCGGGCGTTTGAGCGCCATGTGGATTTTGAAGCGTGTATTCGTTCCCATTATTCGATTTTGTTGGAGTCCTATTCAAAAAGACCGTTTTTCTATAAGACCGCACTCAAGTTCAGTCGCTTGATGGTGTCCTATACCTTATTGAGCACGTATTTCTCCAAGCCCGTTCCCTTACTGTCCGAGGTGAAGGCGTTTTGTGTGACGCGCGGGTTCTGTTCCAGAAACAGCCTGGAGTCGATCTTCCTGCTGTTCAGGGCGCTGGGGTTCATGACGGTATCCAGGCATCCGGATGACAGCCGTTTGCGGGTATTCAGCCCGTCATCCCAAGCCTGCGAGGAGATCCGGCGGATGCTCACCTCCGTGGTCGAGCCGCTGGGTGTGATGTGCTCGGAAACGGCGGTGTGCGGGTCAATGGGCGGGTTGGATGATCGCGCCTATCTGGCACGTTATTTCAAAGGGTTTTCGGTCCTTTTCTCCCATAACGTGACCATCGACCTGTTGATGCCTGATTGTTATTGGCTGGTAAAACGCGATGCCGGGCATATGTTGATGCTGGCGATCTATAACGATGCGTGTGCGCTCGATAATCAAGGGGCAAGTTTCAGGTCTTCATCCTACCTTTCCATCGCTGAGCAACTCTCGGTGTCCAAGACCCACGTTATTCGTCTGGTTCAAGAGGGGGCCGACCGGGGTTATTTCAAGATTCATTCCAAGACATTGCTTGAAGTCCTGCCACCTTTTATGGTGTTGGTCAGGCGGTTTATGGCTTACTCGTTTGCGACCTGCCTCCACAGTCTTCAACTGAGTCATGCCGATAGCACACCGGCCACTCATGCACAGGGAGTGACGGGATGCCGGCTAATGTGAAGCTCAGGCCACGGATGCAAAGACTGTTGTCGCCCGCGATCGCCAAGGCTGAACTGATCGGGATTTTTGCCTGGCTGGCGGTGTTGCTGGTGGACCGCTGGGCGATGTTTGGCTGGCCGGTCGCGCTGGTCACGATGGGGCTGTGCGGGGTGTATGGGGTTCACCGAGTGGTGACTCATTATGTGCTGTGGCGGGCGCTGGGGGTGGCCTACATGGTGCTGCTGTCTGCGGGTTTTGCCTATGTGGTTCACGTCCATCCCGCGCTGCAGGTGTTTGCCTTGCCGCTGGCCGTGACCTTGGTGCTGAGCAGTGCAATCCTGTTTATCGTGGTTCAGGATTTTCTGGTCTGCGCCGCCTTGGTCTGGTTACTGACGTGGCCCAGCATTCAGATGAGCCTTTACGAAGGCGTCGATATCTACGTGTTTATCTTTTGTGCCGCGTCGGTGGCGATCGGTTTTATCTTGAATGTCTACTACCTGAAGAACCTGCGTTCGGTGTTAATGGTGGAGAGTGAGTTTCGAGAGTTGGCCGAGACCGATTACTTGACCTCCATCCTGAACCGGCGGGCCTTCATGGAGAGCTTCGCCAAACTGATTGCGGCCGGCGATACCGGCTACTTCATGATGCTGGATATCGACAGTTTCAAATTAAAGAATGACCAGTTCGGTCATGACGTCGGCGACAGGATTCTCTGCGCCATGGCCGCGTGCCTTAAATCCACCCCAGGCAGCCACAGTTTCGGCAGGATTGGCGGCGAAGAATTCGGGGTGCTGCTGGTGGGCGATGACCCTTGTCTCGCCACCGATTACGCGCTGCGCCTGCTGCAAGCGATCCGCAGCAGTGTGGCGCCGCCCCATGACTACACCTGCAGTGCGGGCATGACGCATTTTGCGCTCGGGGCCGATATGTCGGCGGTCCTCAAGCGTGCCGACCGCAACCTCTACACCGCCAAGGGCAACGGCAAGGACCGCGTGTATCTAGATGGCGCGCTAGTGTCTCACGGTTCGATTTCCACCCCGGAGGCCCTATGAAAGTTGGCGTGATTTCCGATACCCATGGCCTGCTGCGACCTGAAGCGGTCGCAGCTTTGCAGGGATGTGAGCAGATCATTCATGCCGGCGATATCGGCACCTCTGAAATTCTTGAGCAATTGTCACAGATCGCGCCGCTGCACGCGGTGCGTGGCAACAATGACCTACAGGCGCCGTGGGCACGGCAGGTGCCTGATTATCTGATGCTTGATGTGGACGGATGGCAAACGTTGCTGGTGCATGACATCGCCGACGTACCTGCATTAATCGATACGTCTACGCGGCTGGTGATCACCGGCCATTCGCACAAGCCCCTGATCGAATGGCGCGGCGCAACGTTGTACGTGAACCCCGGCAGCGCAGGACGGCGGCGCTTCAAGTTGCCGGTGACGTTGGTGGTGCTGGAGGTGTTGGAGACGTCCATCGAGCCGCGCTTGATTGCGCTGCTGGACTGAGTCGGGTCTTACCGCTGCGCAAGAATGCTTTGCAGCAATCCCGGGAAGCGCTCCTCGAGCAGATCGGCGCGCAACGAGTTCAGATGAGTGGTGCCGGCACTGCGGGTCTGCACCAGCCCGGCATCGCGCAACACGCGAAAGTGATGGGACATGCTCGACTTGGGCCGCCCGCCGTCCAGCTCGCCACACGTGGCTTCGGGCACACCCGCCAGGCAGCGCACGATTTCCAGGCGCACCGGATCACTCAGCGCGTACAGCAGGCGCTCGAGAGTCAGGTCTTGAAGAAGTGGGTGTTTAAAGGCTCGCATGAAACGAATCATAACAGGGGGGTATCGCTGAATACTATAGTTCGATTACCATCGAACAATCGAATCAGCCATTCACTCCCTGGAGCTCTCTAATGTCCGCTTTGTTCGAACCGTTCAAACTCAAAGACGTCACCCTGCGCAATCGCATCGCCATCCCGCCAATGTGCCAGTACATGGCCGAGGACGGCATCGTCAACGACTGGCACCTCGTGCACCTGGCCAGCATGGCCCGTGGCGGTGCCGGCCTCCTGGTGGTCGAGGCCACTGCGGTCGCGCCGGAAGGCCGTATCACCCCAGGCTGTGCTGGTCTCTGGAGCGACGCCCACGCCGAGGCCTTCGTGCCGATGGTCAAGGCCATCAAGGCCGCCGGTTCAGTGCCAGGCATCCAGATCGGCCATGCCGGTCGCAAAGCCAGCGCCAACCGCCCTTGGGAAGGGGACGACCATATGCCTGCCTCCGATGCTCGCAGTTGGGAAACCATCGCACCTTCGGCCATCGCATTCGGTGCCAACTTGCCCCAGGTCCCGCGCGCCATGACCCTGGACGACATCGCCCGTGTGCGCCAGGACTTTGTCGACGCTGCCCGCCGTGCCCGTGACGCCGGCTTTGAGTGGATCGAACTGCACTTCGCCCACGGCTACCTGGGCCAGAGCTTCTTCTCCGAGCACTCCAACCAGCGCACCGACGCCTACGGCGGCAGCTTCGACAACCGCAGCCGTTTCCTCCTGGAAACCCTGGCGGCCGTGCGTGAAGTCTGGCCGGAAAACCTGCCACTGACCGCGCGTTTCGGCGTGATCGAATACGACGGCCGTGACGAGCAGACCCTCACCGAGTCCATCGAACTGGCGCGTCGCTTCAAGGCTGGCGGCCTGGACCTGCTGAGCGTCAGCGTTGGTTTCACCATTCCCGACACCAATATTCCGTGGGGCCCGGCGTTCATGGGGCCTATCGCCGAGCGCGTGCGTCGCGAAGCCGGCATTCCGGTCACTTCGGCTTGGGGCTTTGGCACGCCACAACTGGCAGAAGGTGCGTTGCAAGCCGGGCATCTGGACGTGGTCTCGGTGGGTCGTGCGCACCTGGCTGATCCACATTGGGCGTACTTTGCAGCCAAGGAACTGGGCGTCGAGAAGTCGTCCTGGACCTTGCCTGCACCGTATGCGCATTGGTTGGAACGCTATCGCTGAGTCGAAATAGCCCAGCGTCAAACATCGAAAGCCACTCCCAGGAGTGGCTTTTTTTCATCTGTCGAAAAGTAACGAATGAGAATACATGTCAATCGTTAATGGTTTGCTATAACATGCGCGCCAAAATAATTGGCAAATATGCCGCTCCATCTGGCTCATTTACTAGGTCATTCCCATGCGTCGTACCCTGCTTTCAATGTGTGTGCTTCAGGCGTTTTCCCCGTTGAGTTGGGCAGCGGTCGAGCCGGTTGAAAAAACCGGCATCGAGCTGCAAACCACCAGCATCACCGGCACTGCCGACTATGAAACCGCGCAGGGGCCGGTGCAGGGCTACCACGCCACCCGCTCGGCGAGCGCGACGCGTACGGATACCTCGATTCATGAAACGCCGCAGTCCATCACCGTGGTGTCCAAAGATGTGGTCGAGGACATCGGCGCCACCCGTTTGCAGGACGCGCTGGACTACGCCGGCGGTGTCGGCCGCGCCAACAACTTCGGCGGGCAGGGCCTGACCACGTTTACCGTGCGCGGCTTTACCACCGGCGAGTTCTACCGCAATGGTTTCCCGATCAACCGTGGCTACCCAAATATGCCGGACGCCAACACCATCGAGCGCCTGGAAGTGCTGCGCGGTCCGGCGACCATGCTCTACGGCCGTGGCGATCCTGGCGGCACCTTCAACGTGGTCTCCAAGCAACCGCTGGCCGAACGCACGGTCACATTAGGCAGCCAGTTGGATGATCAAGGCATGAAGCGCGGCACCCTGGATGCCTCCGGCCCGTTGGATGAGGAGGGCCGCCTGGCCTATCGCCTGAACGTGGTGGGTGAGGGCGGTGACACCTTCCGTGACCATGTGGAAACCGAGCGCTACGGCGTGACCCCGGTGATCACCTGGCAAGCCACCGATGACACTAAGCTGATCTTCGAAGGTGACTTCATGCGCAACAACCACCCGCTGGATCGTGGCTTGACCCGCTTCGCCACTCAGAAAGGCACGGCGTCCCGCGATACCTTCTGGGGTGATAAAGACGTTGGTAAATTGCACAACGACAACAGCATGGCACAGCTGCGTTTCGAGCATCTGCTCAATGAAAACTGGACCCTGGGCGGCGGTTTCCAATGGCTCGACGGTACGTTGCAAGGCAACGCGATTGAAGCCAATAGCTTGGCTGCTGACGGGCACACGCTCAACCGCAATTTTAACTACCGCAAGCTGGAGTGGACGGACAAGGACACCCAGCTCAACCTCACCGGGCATTTTTCCACGGGTGGGTTCGATCACACTTTGCTCACGGGCGTCGAGTTTGAAGATTACGACTACAAGTCGATCATCCAGCGTTCGTCCGCTTCCTACACCAGTGATATTTTCAACCCAGTCTATGGAAAGCCGCGTCCTGCGCTCACCAGCACGCCTACCCATGACAAGGAAAACCTCAAGACCTACGCAGCCTTTGTTCAGGATCAAGTCGCCCTGACCGAGCGTCTGAAAGTATTGGCTGGCGCGCGTTTCGAGCGTTTTGAGCACCAGTACGAGAGCTATGTGCCGGGTACAAAAAACTGGGAAGCCAGCGATAACGCCGTAACACCACGGGTTGGAGTGATCTACGACCTGACCGACTCGCTTGCCGTGTACGCCGATGCAGCGCGTTCATTCAAGCCCAATACTGGCGCCGCCCGCACAGGTGAAGGCTTTGAACCGGAGAAAGGCAAGTCGTATGAAATGGGCATTAAGTGGGAAGCGCTGGATCACCAGTTGAGTGTCGACGCTGCGATTTACCAGATCGACAAAAAGAATGTGCTGACCACCGATCCTGCGGACCCCACCGCCACCTTCAAGGTCGCAGCGGGCCAAGTACGCAGCCGTGGTTTCGACTTGAACGTCGCCGGCAACCTTACTCCAGAGTGGCGCGTGATCGGTGGCTATGCCTATGTGGACGCAGCAGTGACCAAGGACAACACCCTCCGTGTTGGCTCGCACCTGGCCAACATCCCGCGCAACAGCTTCAGTCTGCTGAACGTCTACGAATTCCAGGATGGCAGTCTCAAAGGACTTGGGCTGGGCGCGGGAGCGAAATACGTCGATGAGCGTGTCGGCCAGACCTCCAACACCCCGTTTACGATGGACGCCTACACCGTGGTCGATCTGCTCGGTTACTACAAGGTCAACGAAAAAGTCCGGCTCAACCTGGATGTGAAGAACTTGTTCAATCGCGACTTTGAAGAGGGTGCGTTCGGTAACTTCTACGCCTACCCAGGCGCGCCACGCACGGTGCAGGTGGGCATCGCCTACACCTTGTAACTCCTGAGCAACGGCCCCGCTTTAAAGCGGGGTCAATACATTCATCACCGTATCCAACGCCACCCGCGTGTCATCCAACTGCACCAGCGACGCATGCCGCGCCCCAAGGGCGTCGCGGTTCTGGATCGCGGTGAGGATCGCCTTGTGCCGGGGCAGGCTCAAACCCTGGATATCCGGGCGGCGGTTGGTGATGTTGATCGACTCGCGCAGCGGCAACGACAGCATGTTGCACATATACGCGAGCAGGTCGTTGCGGGTGGCGTCGGCAATGGCGCGGTGGAAGTCCAGGTCGGCCTGCAACAGGTCTTCGTGGGTCTTCGCGGTTTCCATGCCTGCGTAGGCTTTTTCGATGGTGGCGATGTCTTCATCGGTGGCGGTAGTCGCGGCCATGGCCGCGATTTCCGGTTCAAGGATGCGCCGCACACCGGCCAACGTGTTGAAGAACTCGCTGTGGGGCGTGGACTGCATCAACCAGGACAACACGTCCGGGTCGAGCAGGTGCCATTTCAACCGTGGTCGCACCACCGCGCCCACCCGTGGCTTGGAATACACCAGGCCCTTGGCGCTGAGTACCCGCGTAGCCTCACGCAACACCGAGCGGCTGACCTTGTACTCCTCGCAGAGCGTGGCCTCCATGGGCAGCCGTTCTTCGGGCTTGAAGCGACCGGAAACGATGTGCATGCCCAAGTCTTGAACGATCTGGGCATGCTGGCTCTTGCGCGGCTTGGGCGGCTGGTGATCCATAACGGGAGAGATGCTCTGACTTAAATTCGCGGCATCATAGCATCCCACTTAGTGGGAATGCCGTGGGACTTCCGCGCCTCGGCAACCTACCAGGAAGTCAAAGTCGCAACCCTGGTCGGCCTGCAGCACATGGTCGATGTACAGCTGGCGATAGCCGCCGACGATGAGCTTTTCAGGTGGCGCAAGGTCTGCCATGCGCGCCGCCAGCTCTGCGTCGGGGATGTCCAGGTGCAAACGGCCATTGGCGCAGTCGAGTTCGATCCAGTCGCCTTCCTTCACGGTGGCTAACGGTCCGCCGGCAGCGGCTTCCGGGGCCACGTGCAACACCACCGTGCCGTAGGCCGTGCCGCTCATGCGCGCGTCGGAAATCCGCACCATATCCGTCACACCCTGGGCCAGCAGCTTGGCCGGCAGGCCCATGTTGCCGACCTCGGCCATGCCTGGGTAACCCTTGGGGCCGCAGTTTTTCATGACCAGGATCGAGTTGGCGTCCACGTCCAGCTCGGGGTCGTTGATGCGTGCCTTGTACATGTCGAAGTTTTCGAACACCACGGCGCGGCCACGGTGCTGCATCAACGCCGGGCTGGCGGCGGACGGCTTGAGGACCGCGCCGAGTGGCGCCAGGTTACCGCGCAATACGCAGATGCCGCCGTCAGCGCGGATCGGGTTGTCGAGGGTGCGGATCACTTCATCCTGGCCGTAGATCGGCGAGTCCTTGGTGTTCTCGCCCAGGGACTTGCCGTTCACGGTCAGGGCGTTCGGGTGCGGGATCAGGTTGGCTTCACCGAGGCGACGCAGCACGGCGGGCAGGCCACCGGCGTAGTAGAACTCTTCCATCAGGAAGCGCCCGGACGGTTGCAGGTCGACGATGGTCGGCATGCCACGGCCCATGCGGGTCCAGTCATCCAGGTCCAATTCAACGCCGATGCGCCCGGCGATGGCTTTCAAGTGAATCACCGCGTTGGTCGAACCGCCGATGGCGGCATTCACGCGGATCGCATTTTCAAACGCTTCTTTGGTGAGGATCTTCGACAGCTTCAAGTCTTCGCGCACCATCTCTACCGCGCGCATGCCCGACATATGCGCCAGCACATAACGCCGTGCATCCACCGCCGGAATCGCCGCGTTGTGGGGCAGGGAAGTACCGAGTGCCTCGGCCATACAGGCCATGGTCGACGCGGTGCCCATGGTGTTGCAGGTGCCCGCCGAACGTGACATGCCGCCCTCGGCCGCGAGGAAATCATCCAGCGTAATGGTGCCGGCTTTCACCTGTTCGCTGAGCTGCCACACCACCGTGCCCGAGCCAATGTCCTGGCCCTTGTGCTTGCCATTGAGCATCGGCCCACCGGTGACTACGATGGCCGGCACGTCGCAACTGGCGGCGCCCATCAGCAAGGCCGGGGTGGTTTTGTCGCAGCCGGTCAGCAGCACCACACCGTCAATCGGGTTGCCGCGAATGGCTTCTTCCACGTCCATGCTCGCCAGGTTGCGGGTGAGCATCGCGGTAGGGCGCAGGTTGGATTCGCCGTTGGAGAACACCGGGAATTCCACGGGGAAGCCACCGGCCTCGATCACGCCGCGTTTGACGTGGTCGGCGATCTGGCGGAAATGCGCGTTGCACGGCGTCAGCTCCGACCACGTGTTGCAGATGCCGATGATTGGCTTGCCATGGAACTGATGGTCGGCAATGCCCTGGTTCTTCATCCAGCTGCGGTACATGAAGCCGTTTTTGTCGGCAGTACCAAACCACTGGGCGGAGCGTAGGCCGGGCTTTTTATCAGACATGATCGATTCTCTTATTGTATGACTATATGTTCTATCTGTGCCTAAACATAAGCGCAAAATCGATGCTTTGGAAGAGTTGTTTTGTAAATAGTCCTACTATATAGTTTGGCTTAACTGAGGTATGACCCTGGCGGAATTTCGCGAGAGGCGTCCCCCGAGCTTCTATAAAAACAACAATCGGAGATCGACCCCCATGAGCCAGGAACTGCGGCTTATTCGGCGCATTACGCTGAAACTGATTCCCTTCCTGATCCTGCTGTACCTGATCGCCTACGTAGACCGCTCCGCCGTGGGCTTTGCCAAATTGCACATGGGCGCCGACGTCGGTATTGGCGACGCCGCCTATGGCCTGGGCGCGGGGTTGTTCTTTATTGGCTACTTCCTTTTCGAGATCCCCAGCAACCTGATGCTCGACCGCTTCGGCGCGCGGCGCTGGTTTGCGCGGATCATGATCACCTGGGGCGCCATCACCATCGGCATGGCCTTTGTGCAGGGCCCACACAGCTTCTATGTGATGCGCTTTCTGCTTGGCGCGGCGGAAGCGGGATTCTTTCCGGGCGTTCTCTACTACATCACCCAATGGTTCCCGGTGCGCCATCGCGGCAAGATCCTCGGGCTGTTTATCCTGTCGCAACCCATCGCCATGATGATCACCGGCCCGGTGTCCGGCGGCCTGCTAGGCATGGACGGCATCCTTGGTCTGCACGGCTGGCAGTGGCTGTTTATCGTGATCGGCAGCCCGGCGATTCTGCTCACCTGGCCGGTGCTGCGCTACTTGCCGGACGGCCCCAAGCACGTCAAATGGATGAGTGACGAGGAAAAAGCCTGGCTCGCCGGCGAGTTGAACAAAGACTTGCAAGCCTACGGCCAGACCCGCCACGGCAACCCGCTGCATGCCTTGAAAGACAAGCGGGTGTTGCTGCTGGCGCTGTTCTATCTGCCGGTGACCCTGAGCATTTATGGCCTGGGCCTGTGGTTGCCGACGTTGATCAAACAATTCGGCGGCAGTGATTTGACCACCGGCTTCATCTCCGCCGTGCCGTATATCTTCGGCATCATCGGCCTGCTGATCATCCCGCGCAGTTCCGACCGTTTGAACGATCGCTATGGCCACCTGGCGGTGCTTTATGTACTCGGTGCCATCGGCCTGTTCTTCAGCGCCTGGCTGAGTGTGCCGGTGCTGCAAATGGCGGCGCTGTGCCTGGCGGCGTTCGCGATGTTTTCTTGCACGGCGGTGTTCTGGACCTTGCCGGGTCGGTTTTTTGCCGGCGCCAGTGCAGCGGCGGGCATTGCGTTGATCAACTCGGTTGGCAACCTCGGCGGCTACATCGGCCCGTTCGTGATTGGCGCGCTCAAGGAATACACCGGCAACCTGGCATCGGGCCTGTACTTTTTGTCCGGGGTGATGCTGTTCGGGCTGGTCTTGACCTTTGTGGTCTACCGCTTGCTGGAGCGCAAGCATGTGCTGCCTGCCGACCAATTCGCCGCCAGTGCCCGTGGCGCGACACGTACTTAATCTGGGAGAAGTTTCATGCGTTTAGTTCAGTTCGAGTTAAGCAATGGCGAGCGTCGGGTCGGCGTTGTAGAGGGCGACAGCCTGCGCGAAGTCCAGACGGCGCGCAGTGTGCGCGAATTGGCCCTGGCCGCCATCGAAGCGGGCGTCGGCCTGGCACAACAGGTGAACAGCCTCGGTCTGGGCGACAGCCACGACTACGCCGCACTGCTGGCCGAGCTGAAAATCCTGCCGCCGCTGGATCACCCGGACCCGGCGCACATGTTGATCAGCGGTACCGGCCTGACCCACTTGGGCAGCGCCTCGGCGCGGGACAAAATGCACCAGGCCGGCGATGACACGGCACTGACCGATACCATGCGCATCTTCAAATGGGGCGTGGAGGGCGGCAAGCCAGCAGCGGGTCAGGCGGGCGTGCAACCGGAGTGGTTCTATAAAGGTGACGGCAGCATCGTCGTGCGCCCAGGCGCCGCCTTCCCGGTGCCACCGTTTGCCGAAGATGCCGGCGAAGAACCGGAGATCGGCGGTCTGTACGTGATCGGTCCGGACAGCAAGCCCTACCGTGTGGGTTTTGCGGTGGGCAACGAATTCTCCGACCACATCATGGAGCGCAAGAATTACCTGTACCTGGCCCACTCCAAGCTGCGCAGTTGCAGCTACGGCCCCGAGTTGCGCGTGGGCGAGTTGCCCCAGCACCTGGCGGGCACCAGTCGCCTCCTGCGTAACGGTGAGGAAATCTGGCGGAACGAATTCCTCAGCGGCGAGGCCAATATGTGCCACAGCCTGGAAAATCTCGAGTATCACCACTTCAAATACCGTCAGTTCCTCAAGCCCGGCGATGTGCATATCCACTTTTTCGGCACCGCCACCTTGTCATTCGCCGACGGTATACGTACTCAACCGGGCGATGTGTTTGAGATCAGCCAAGCCGAGTTCGGCGCGCCATTGATCAACAGCGTCGGCAGCAGCGATGCGGCATTCGAACCCGGCCACGTCATCACCCTTTAATGGAGAACCCCATGACCCAGTTCCTCGGCCACAACTACATCGGCGGCCAGCGCAGCGCCAACGGCAGCGTCAAACTGCAAAGCGTCGATGCTGCCACTGGCGAAGCCTTGCCCCAGGATTTCTACCAGGCGACCCCGGAAGAAGTCGACGCCGCCGCCAAGGCTGCCGCGCAGGCTTACCCTGCGTACCGTGCCTTGAGTGCGGCGCGCCGCGCGCAGTTCCTCGATGCGATTGCCGATGAGCTGGATGCGTTGGGCGATGACTTTGTCGAGCTGGTCTGCCGCGAAACCGCGCTGCCGGCTGCGCGTATCAAGGGCGAGCGTGGGCGCACCAGCGGCCAGATGCGCCTGTTCGCGACCGTGCTGCGTCGCGGTGATTTCTACGGCGCACGCATCGACAAGGCGCTGCCGGATCGCCAGCCGATGCCACGCCCGGATTTGCGCCAATACCGCATCGGCCTCGGGCCGGTTGCTGTGTTCGGCGCTAGCAACTTTCCCCTGGCCTTTTCCACGGCGGGCGGCGACACCGCAGCCGCACTGGCGGCGGGCTGCCCGGTCGTCTTCAAGGCGCATAGTGGGCATATGGCGACCGCCGAGCGGGTGGCCGATGCGATAATTCGGGCGGCCGAAACCACCGAGATGCCGGCCGGCGTGTTCAATATGATCTTCGGCGGTGGCGTCGGTGAAGCGCTGGTCAAGCACCCGGCGATCCAGGCCGTAGGCTTCACGGGTTCGCTCAAGGGCGGGCGCGCCTTGTGCGACATGGCAGCGGCACGTGCGCAGCCGATCCCGGTGTTTGCCGAGATGTCGAGCATCAACCCGGTGATCGTGCTGCCCCAGGCTCTCACAGCACGGGCTGAAAGTGTTGCGCGTGACCTGACCGCCTCGGTGGTGCAAGGCTGCGGCCAGTTCTGCACCAACCCAGGCCTGGTGATCGGTATCGCTTCGCCTGCATTCACGGCGTTTACTCAACAGGTTGCGCAACTAATCGGTGAACAACCGACGCAGACCATGCTCAACGCCGGCACCCTGGGCAGCTACGGCAAAGGCCTGGAAAAACTGCTGGCGCACCCCGGCATCCAGCACCTGGCGGGCAGTGCCCAGGCCGGTAACCAGGCACACCCGCAATTGTTCAAGGCCGATGTGCGCCTGTTGATCGACGGCGATGAAGTGCTGCAAGAAGAAGTGTTCGGTCCCACCACGGTATTTGTCGAGGTCGCCGACCAGGCCCAACTCAGCGCTGCCTTACATGGCCTGCACGGTCAATTGACGGCGACGATCATTGGCGAGCCGGCAGACCTGCAACAGTTCGCCGAACTCACGCCACTGCTCGAACAGAAAGTCGGGCGCATCCTGCTCAACGGCTACCCGACCGGTGTGGAAGTCTGCGATTCGATGGTGCACGGCGGACCGTACCCCGCGACGTCCGATGCGCGTGGCACCTCGGTCGGCACCCTGGCCATCGACCGTTTCCTGCGCCCGGTGTGCTTCCAGAATTACCCTGATAGCCTGCTGCCCGACGCGTTGAAAAACGCTAACCCGTTGCGTATCCAGCGGCTCGTGGATGGCACGCCTTCGCGCGACGCGCTGTAAACAACAATGAACCAGGAGGTTTCATGTCGCTGAGCGCCGTCACCGCGCACCGTGCGCAATTGGGGGAGGGCCCGTTCTGGGACGTGCCCACCCAGGCCCTGTACTGGGTCAACATTGCCGGCAAACAGGCATTGCGCCTGATGGACGGGCAGTTACAGGTCTGGCAATTGCCCGAGCATGTCTCGGCGTTTATCCCGTGTGAAAGCGGCGATGCCGTGGTGACCTTGAGCAGCGGCGTGTACCGCCTGGACCTGGTCACCGAAGCCTTGACCTTGCTGTGTGTGGCCGACCCGCAATCGGGCAACCGTGGCAATGAAGCGCGCTGCGATGCCCAGGGCCGCCTGTGGCTGGGCACTATGCAGAACAACATTGGCGAGCAGGGCGAAGACCTGCCCATCACCCGACGCTCCGGCGGCCTGTTTCGCATTGATGCCGATGCGCAGGTCACGCCGTTGCTGAGTGGCCTGGGCATTCCCAACACCTTGCTGTGGAGTGATGACGGCCGCCATGTGCATTTTGGCGACAGCATGGAGGGCACGCTGTACCGGCATGGGATTCTGCCGAACGGCCAACTCGAGCCCGCACACGTCTGGTTCGGCCCACATGAACGTGGCGGGCCGGACGGCTCGGCCATGGACGTCGAAGGCTGTATCTGGAATGCGCGCTGGAACGGCAGTTGCCTGCTGCGCCTCACGCCCGAAGGTGAAGTGGACCGCATCATCGAGTTGCCCGTGAGCCGCCCCACCAGTTGCGTATTTGGTGGCCCGAACCTCACCACCCTCTATATCACCAGTGCCGCCAGCCCATTGGATCACCCTTTGGACGGCGCGGTATTGGCCATTGAGGTCGACGTGCCAGGCAAACCCTGTCACCGCTTTGCCGGCTAAATCCCGATTTTAAAAACAACAACAAGGAGTCACCCGTATGAATCGTCGTCGAGGTTTGCGTTCCCTGTGCTGCGCCGCTGTGGCGGTCTCGGCCATGAGCCTGAGCGGGCTGCTGCTGGCCGCTGAGGAAGTGAAGATCGGTTTTCTGGTCAAGCAGGCTGAAGAGCCTTGGTTCCAGACCGAATGGGCCTTTGCCGAAAAAGCCGGCAAGGAGCATGGCTTCACCGTAATCAAGATCGCCGTGCCCGACGGCGAAAAAACCCTTTCGGCCATCGACAGCCTGGCGGCCAACGGTGCCAAGGGCTTTGTGATCTGCCCGCCGGACGTGTCCCTGGGCCCGGCCATTGTCGCCAAGGCCAAGGCCAACGGCTTGAAAGTGATTGCCGTGGATGACCGCTTCGTCGACGCCAAAGGCGCCTTTATGGAGGACGTGCCGTACCTGGGCATGGCCGCGTTTGAAGTCGGCCAAAAGCAAGGCGCCGCCATGGCCGCCGAAGCTAAAAAACGCGGCTGGGACTGGAAGGACACCTATGCGGTGATCAACACCTTCAACGAGCTCGACACCGGTAAAAAACGCACCGACGGATCGATCCAGTCCCTGAAAGAGGCCGGCATTCCTGACGACCATATTCTCACCGCTGCGCTTAAAACCCTCGACGTGCCCGGCAGCATGGACGCCACCAACTCGGCGCTGGTCAAGCTGCCCAGCGGCGCGAAAAACCTGATCATCGGTGGCATGAACGACAACACCGTACTCGGCGGCGTACGTGCGACCGAAAGCGCGGGCTTCAAAGCCGCCAATGTAATCGGCATCGGCATCAATGGCACCGACGCTATCGGTGAACTGAAGAAAGCCAACAGCGGCTTCTTCGGTTCGATGCTGCCTAGCCCGCACATCGAGGGTTACAACACTGCGCTGATGATGTACGAGTGGGTCACCAAAGGCACCGAGCCGCCGAAGTACACCGCCATGGACGAAGTGACCCTGATCACCCGCGACAACTTCAAGCAGGAACTGGAAAAGATCGGCCTGTGGAAATAAGGCAGTTCGCTTTCCTCGGTAGCCCCGGCAACGGGGCTGCCTGATCGGTGTGATGAGGTGGTTATGCACGCGCAAGTCAATGAACAACAACACACTGCCGGGGCCAGTCTGCGTTTTGACGGCATCGGCAAAACCTTTCCTGGGGTCAAGGCGCTGGATGGCATCAGCTTCACCGCCCACCCTGGGCAGGTGCATGCCTTGATGGGCGAGAACGGCGCGGGCAAGTCGACGCTGCTGAAGATCCTCGGCGGCGCCTACATCCCCAACAGCGGCACGCTGCAAATCGGCACGCAGACCATGGCGTTCAAGAACGCGGCGGACAGCATTGCCAGTGGCGTGGCGGTGATCCACCAGGAATTGCACCTGGTGCCCGAAATGACGGTGGCCGAGAACCTGTTCCTCGGGCATTTGCCGTCGCGTTTTGGGGTGGTCAATCGGGCGCTGCTGCGCAAGCAGGCCTTGGCTTGCCTCAAGGGCCTGGCGGATGAAATCGACCCTGCCGAGAAGCTCGGCCGCCTGTCCCTGGGCCAACGGCAACTGGTGGAAATCGCCAAGGCGCTGTCCCGTGGCGCCCATGTGATCGCGTTTGATGAACCCACCAGCAGCCTGTCGGCGCGCGAGATCGACCGCTTGATGGCGATCATCACGCGGCTGCGCGATGAGGGCAAAGTGGTGCTCTACGTGTCGCACCGTATGGAAGAAGTGTTCCGCATCTGCAACGCGGTCACGGTGTTCAAGGACGGTCGCTACGTGCGCACCTTCGAGGACATGAGCGCGCTGACCCATGACCAGTTGGTGACCTGCATGGTCGGGCGCGATATCCAGGACATTTACGACTACCGCCCGCGTGAGCACGGCGAGGTCGCGCTCAAGGTCGATAGCCTGCTCGGTCCCGGCCTGCGTGAGCCGATCAGTTTCAACGTGCGCAAGGGCGAGATTCTCGGCCTGTTCGGGTTGGTGGGGGCTGGGCGTACCGAGTTGTTCCGCTTGCTCAGCGGCTTGGAGCGTGCGAGCGCCGGTCAACTGGAGCTCTGCGGTCAAGCACTGCAACTGCGCTCACCGCGCGATGCCATCGCCGCGGGCGTGCTGCTGTGCCCGGAAGACCGCAAGAAGGAAGGCATCATCCCGCTGTCCAGCGTCGCCGAGAACATCAACATCAGCGCGCGCGGCACCCACTCCCGATTCGGCTGGCTGTTGCGCGAGGGGTGGGAGAAGGGCAACGCCGACCAGCAGATCAAGGCGATGAAGGTCAAAACGCCCAACGCGGCGCAGAAGATCATGTACCTGTCCGGCGGCAATCAGCAGAAGGCGATCCTGGGTCGCTGGCTGTCGATGCCGATGAAAGTCCTGCTGCTGGACGAGCCGACCCGTGGCATCGACATCGGCGCCAAGGCCGAGATCTACCAGATCATCCATAACCTCGCCGCCCAAGGCATTGCAGTCATTGTGGTGTCCAGCGACCTGATGGAAGTGATGGGCATCTCCGACCGCATCCTGGTGCTGTGCGAAGGCGCACTGCGGGGTGAACAAACCCGCGAGCACGCGACTGAATCCAACCTGCTGCAACTGGCTTTGCCGCGCAGCCTGGCGAACTGAGAGACGACTATGACAACCCAAGACAACGCGTTGCCCTCGGCACGCAAACCCCTGGACATGCGCGCACTGCTCGACAACTGGGCGATGCTGCTGGCCGCGGTGAGCATCTTCCTGCTGTGCGCCTTGCTCATCGACAACTTCCTCTCGCCGCTGAACATGCGCGGCCTGGGCCTGGCGATTTCCACCGTGGGCATCGCCGCGTGCACCATGCTGTTCTGCCTGGCGTCGGGGCACTTCGACTTGTCGGTGGGCTCGGTGATTGCCTGCGCCGGGGTGGTGGCGGCGATTGTGATGCGCGACACCGACAGCGTCATGCTCGGTATCGGCGCCGCCTTGCTGATGGGCCTGGTGGTGGGGCTGATCAATGGCATCGTGATCGCCAAGCTGCGGGTCAATGCGCTGATTACCACCTTGGCGACCATGCAGATCGTGCGCGGGCTGGCGTATATCTTCGCCAACGGCAAGGCGGTGGGCGTGTCCGAGGAGCAGTTCTTTATCTTCGGTAACGGCCAACTGCTGGGCGTACCGGTGCCGATCCTGATCACCATTTTGTGCTTCGTGTTTTTCGGCTGGCTGCTCAATTACACCACCTATGGGCGCAACACCATGGCCATCGGCGGCAACCCGGAAGCGGCGTTGCTGGCGGGTGTGAACGTTGATCGCACCAAGATCCTGATATTTGCCGTGCACGGTGTGATCGGCGCCCTGGCCGGGGTGATCCTGGCGTCGCGCATGACCTCCGGCCAGCCGATGATCGGCCAAGGTTTTGAGCTGACAGTGATCTCGGCGTGTGTGTTGGGCGGGGTGTCGTTGAGTGGTGGGGTTGGCATGATTCGCCATGTGATTGCCGGCGTGTTGATTTTGGCGATCATTGAGAATGCGATGAACCTGAAGAACATCGACACGTTTTATCAGTACGTGATTCGCGGCTCGATCCTGCTGCTGGCCGTGGTCATCGACCGCATGAAGCAACGCTGAACCCTTGCCATGTGAAGATCCAAATGTGGGAGCTGGCTTGCCTGCGATAGCGGTAAGCCAGCTCCCACAGTTTTAATCGGCGGAGAACTTGAAGACGGTGTTCTGGGTGTAGGTCTGCCCTGGATTCAGGCGGGTTGATGCAAACTTCGGCTGATTAGGCGCATCCGGAAAATGCTGGGTCTCCAACGTGAAACCGCTCCAGTGCAGATACGTCTTCCCAGCCTTGCCCTTCACCGAACCATCGAGGAAGTTGCTGGTATAGAACTGCACACCGGGCTCTGTGGTGTAGAGCTGCAACCGCCGACCCGACTCAGGATCATGCACCTCGGCAGCCAACTGTTTCACGTCACCCTTGGTATCGAGTGCCCAGTTGAAGTCAAACCCGCCCTGTTTCGGCTCGGCGAATTTGAGCTGTGGATGATCCTCCTTGATGTGCTGACCGATCGGCGTCGGTTTCAGGAAGTCCATCGGCGTGCCTTTCACCGGCGCGACTTCGCCGGTTGGAATCAAGGTGGCGTTCACCGGCGTGTAATGGCTGGCATGCAAGGTCGCCACCTGCTTGAGAATGTCACCATTCCCCGCACCGGCGAGGTTGAAATAGCTGTGGTTGGTAAGGTTGAGCACCGTGGGTTTGTCGGTGGTGGCTTTGTAGTCGATGTGCAGTTCGTTTTTCTCGTTGAGGCTGTAGGTGACCTCGGTTTTCAGGTTGCCGGGAAAGCCCATTTCACCGTCCTTGGACAGGTAGGTGAGGGTCACGCCGACCGAGTCCTTGCCCTTGACCTGTGCGGCCTTCCACACCTGTTTGTCGAAGCCCTGGGCGCCGCCATGCAGTGAGTTGGGACCATCGTTGAGCGGCACCTGGAAGCGCTTGCCGTCGAGCTCAAAGGCACCGCCGGCCAAGCGGTTGCCGAAGCGCCCGATGGTTGCGCCGAAAAACGCCGTGCCGGCCTGGTAGCCTTGCACGTCGTCAAAGCCCAGCACCACGTCGTCGATCTTGCCGGTTTTGTCCGGCACTTTCAGCGACTGCAGCACGCCGCCGTAGGTGATCACCGTGGCTTGCATGCCATGGCTGTTGCGCAAGATGTACTGCTCGACGGCGGTGCCGTCGTTGGTTTTACCGAAAGGCTTGTGTTCACTGGAGAGGCCTGCGGCGTGGGCGCCGCCACTGGCGATCAATACGGACATGGCGAGACCTGACAGCAGATAACGAGGGTGCTTCATGGTCGAACTTCCTTTTGTTGTTTTGAGTGGAATAGTTCTACTAATAGCGATATTTTGTCGGTAGGACAGCGAATTTATAGCCTTAAAAGCCGTTTTTGCAAAATAAAATAAGACTAATTGAGCGAGGCAAGATGTTATGAGTACTCAACACGCCGTGTATCCCGACCTTGAAGGCAAAACCGTCCTGATCTCCGGAGGGGCCTCAGGGATCGGCGAATTCATGGTGCGGGCCTTCGCCGCCCAGGGCGCCAAGGTGGGCTTTGTCGACCGCGCGCAAAGCCAGGGCGAACGCCTCGCGGCGCTGCTCAGTTCCCGCGGGCACACGGTGGAGTTCGTGAACTGCGACATCACCGACGAGATTGCCTACAAAGCCGCCATCGCTCGTTTCGAACACTCGCTGGGGCCGATCACCGTGCTGGTAAACAACGCCGCCAATGACGTGCGTCACACCCTGGAAGAAGTCGACTCGGAAATGTTCGACAGGCTGATCTCCGTCAACCTCAAACACGCTTTCTTCGCAGCCAAGGCTGTGGTGCCCATGATGAAAAGCGCCGGTAGCGGCTCGATCATCAACCTCGGCTCGGTCGGCTGGATGATGGCGTCCGCCGGCTACCCGGTGTACGCCGCCAGCAAGGCCGCCGCCCACGGCATGACCCGCGCGTTGGCTCGCGAACTGGGGCCGAGTCGCATCCGCGTGAATACGCTGGTGCCGGGTTGGGTGATGACAGAGAAACAACTGGCGATGTGGGTCGACGATGCCGCCAGGGAACTGATCAGCCGCAGCCAATGCTTGCCGGGCAGTGTGCTGCCTGAACACATCGCCAATATGGCGTTGTTTCTTGCTTCCGATGCGTCGGCGATGTGTTCGGCACAGAACTTTATTGTGGATGGCGGCTGGGTCTAGGCACACGGACCTGAGGACGAAGGAGATCAATGTGGGAGCTGGCTTGCCTGCGAAGGCGGTGTGTCAGCGACTACAGCGCTGAATGACACACTGCTATCTCAGGCAAGCCAGCTCCCACAGTTGAACGGCGGTGTTTATTCGATCGGGTACTTCTTGAAAACCGGGTGCTGCTCCAGGCGCTCGGCGTGGCGCTTCAAGTTGGGAAACGCATCCGCCTCAACCACCGACGCCACGGTGAACTGGCTGAACGACCAGGCCACCGCCGCTGTAATCGAAGCCTGAGTCAGCGCCTCGCTGTCGGCCAGTTGCTTGTCCAGCAGCGAATAAGCCGCCAGCAATTGCCCGCTGACACGCTCAAGCCAAGGCTCATGCAGCTTCTCGGCCGGGCGCAGGTTGTGCTCATACACGATCTGCACGCTCTTCTCACAGGCCGCCAGCGCCAGCCCAAGTACATGCAAGTCATGGGCGCGCGCGGCGGGCTGCTGGGGCAGCAGCTTCTTGTTAGCCGGGGCGAGGGTTTCCAGATAGTCCAGGATCAGGCTGGAATCCATCAGCACCGTGCCATCGTCCAGCACCAGGGTCGGGGCCTTGACCACCGGGTTGATCTGCGCGAATTCGTTGAAGGTGCGAAACACCGACAGCGGTTCATGCACGAAATCCACGCCGTACAGCTCCAGGGAAATCGCCACGCGGCGTACGTAAGGCGAGTCCAGCATGCCGATCAGTTTCATGAAGCCTCCATTGCTTGCTAGGTGGTGAGCTCAAGAGAGTAAGGGCGCGGGATCAGCCTGCGCAATGGCTTGGCGCTGGTTTATGCCGGGCTTCGGGCGCCCTGGCGGCTGGCGCCAGGCGGCTGGCCGGTGATGCGCTTGAATGCGCGACTGAAAGCTGCCTGGGAGGTATAGCCCAGGCGCAGCGCCACTTCTTCGATGGGCAATCGCTCAAGCGTCAACCATTGGCTGGCCAGGCGCATGCGCAATTGCGTCACGTAGCGCAGCGGCGGAAGACCCAGGGTGGCCTGGAAGCGTTCGGCGAACACCGAGCGGGAGGTATGACTGCGCGCGGCCAACTCGGCCACGCTCCAATCGCGGCCTGGTTGCTGATGCAGGGCAAGCAAGGCACCGGCCAGCCGTGCGTCGCGCAACGCTGCCACCAGCCCCGATGCATTGCCGCAGGCGCATTCCACCCAACCCCGCACGATCATGGCGGCCACCACATCGGCCAGGCGCGCGAGGATGCCCGAATAGCCAACGCGAGCACTGGCGACTTCGCGCTCCATCACCGCCAGGATCGGCATCAGGCCGGGGTAACGCTGGCCCTTGGTGTCGATCAGCATCAAGGCCGGCATGAGGCTGCCGAGCCCCTGGATACTGCCGAGTTCGAATTCCATGCAGGCGCTGAACAGCAACGTGCTGGGGGGCGTGTCGGGCGATGCATCCACGGCGCAGACGGTATCGCCCAGCGGGGTGGCGTCAAATCCATTGATGTCCTGCACAGCGACATCCGCCGTGGACAACAGCGCATGTGCGCCGCCGTGGGAGATGAACACGGCATTGCCCGCCGACAATTCAAACAGGTTGCCGTCGTCGGTGCGCAGGGTGGCCACACCTGCGGCGAGGAAGTGGAAGTAGGCGTGCCCGGGTTTGGCGTTGAAGCCCATGCCGAAGCGGGGTCCGGCTTGGATGCGCTGGTACTGCACCCCGCGCAGGCGCATGCCGCGCAGCAGCTCATCGATAAGGTCGGAGGACAGATTGAACGGGGCCGGTGCAGTCATGTTCGGGGTTTCGGTCAAAAACTCAAGGGTTTGCATCATAGATCATCCGGGTTGGCGAACCTAGACTGGCGGTCGCGCTAATTTCCTGAGGATGTCGTGTAATGAATGATTGTGTAGCTCAAGCCTCTATCTGTTCCAAGGCGGAGCCCGCTGCCCCGGCCTGGATGGCGGTGTTTTCCCTGGCCATGGGGGTATTCGGGTTGTTGACGGCAGAATACCTGCCGGCCAGCCTGTTGACGCCGATGGCGATGGACCTTGGGGTGTCGGAGGCCCTGGCTGGTCAGGCAGTAACCGTGACGGCGGTGGTGGCGTTGTTCGCTGGCTTGCTGGTGCCCGGCCTGACGCGCGGGATCGACCGGCGCGTGGTGCTGCTGGGGTTTTCCATGCTGATGATTGCGTCCAACCTGTTGGTGGCGCTTTCTTCGAGCCTGGCGGTGCTGCTGTTGATGCGCATCCTGCTGGGCGTCGCCCTGGGCGGTTTCTGGAGTATGGCGGCAGCAGTGGCGATGCGCCTGGTGCCGGCGGCGTTGCTGCCCCGTGCGCTGTCGATCATCTTCAGTGGCATTGCGGTGGGCACGGTGGTTGCCGTGCCGCTGGGCAGCTACCTCGGCGATGTGTATGGCTGGCGCAGTGCGTTTGTGGCTGCGGCCGCCGTTGGCGTGGTGACACTGGCGTTCCAGCTGTTCACGCTGCCACGCCTGGCCCCCACTGGCAGTGCACGCCTGCGCACGGTATTGGATGTGCTGCTGCGCCCTGGCATCGCCATCGGCATGTTTGCCTGCGTATTGGTACACACCGCGCACTTCGCGCTGTTCACTTACATTCGGCCATTCCTGGAAAGCACCACGGGCGTGCAGACTCAAGGGCTGGCCTTGATGCTGCTGGGGTTCGGCGCCGCAAACTTCATCGGCACGCTGCTGGCCGGTTGGCTGCTGGTGCGCTATCCGCTCGGCACATTGGTGCTGATGCCGGTATTGGTCGGCGTCGCGGCGCTCGCCCTGGTGCTGGTGCCTGCCTCTCTGCCAGGCCAGGCGCTGCTGCTGGCGCTGTGGGGCATGGCCTTTGGCGGGGTGCCCGTGGCGTGGTCGAACTGGGTGGCTCGCGCCGTGCCGGATCAAGCTGAAAGTGCGGGTGGCATGGTAGTGGCTTCGGTGCAGTCAGCCATCGCGGCGGGGGCGGCCGGTGGGGGTGCGATGTTCAGTGTCAGCGGCATTGCCGGTGTGTTTCTCGGTGCCGGTGTGCTGATGTTGTTGGCAGCCTTGTTGATTGCGCTGCGGGTACACGTGCCGCGCGATGGCGCCGCTGGCGTACCGTTGCATCTTTAAACCGGCCTTGCAGATTGGCCGGCATTCACGGTGTGACGCGCCATCAACCTTTGGTTTAGTCTGGGGCGCTTCGCTGATCGCAAACGCCTCTGGAGCAGTAAGCATGACCGATTACGTACCCCCGAAAGTCTGGACCTGGGACACCGAAAATGGCGGCACCTTCGCCAGCATCAACCGACCCATCGCCGGCGCGACCCATGATCAGCAACTGCCGGTGGGAGAGCACCCGCTGCAGGTGTACTCCCTGGCCACGCCTAACGGTCAGAAGGTCACCATCCTGCTCGAAGAATTACTGGCCCTGGGGCACAGGGGGGCAGAATACGATGCCTGGCTGATCAAGATCGGCGACGGCGACCAGTTCGGCAGCGGCTTTGTCGGGGTCAATCCCAACTCCAAGATCCCGGCATTGCTGGACCGCAGCGGCGCCACGCCGATTCGTGTGTTTGAATCTGGTGCGATTTTGCAGTACCTGGCAGAAAAGTTCGGCGCATTCTTCCCGACTGAGCCTGCGGCGCGTGCGGAATGCTTGTCGTGGTTGTTCTGGCAGATGGGCAGTGCGCCTTATCTGGGCGGTGGTTTCGGGCATTTCTATGCGTACGCGCCAAGCAAAATGGAGTACGCGATCAATCGGTTTGCCATGGAGACCAAGCGACAGCTGGATGTGTTGGATCAGCGCCTTGCGGTGAGTGAATACATTGCCGGGGATGAGTACACCATCGCCGATATCGCGATCTGGCCTTGGTATGGCGGGTTGGTAAAAGGCCGTTTGTATGGCGCGGCGGAGTTTTTGGCGGTGCATGAGTACACGCATGTGTTGCGCTGGGCGGATGCGATTGAAGCGCGGCCGGCGGTGCAGCGAGGGCGTAGGGTGAACCGGGTATCCGGCGAGCCTGCGGAGCAATTGGCCGAGCGCCACTCTGCAAGCGACCTGGACTAAAACTGTGGGAGCGGGCTTGCTCGCGAATGCGGTGTGTCAGTCAACAGATTCATTGGCTGATCCACCGCATTCGCGAGCAAGCCCGCTCCCACATTTGGATTTGTGTACCCAAGTTTATTTGTAGCGCTGCTCAAACACCGCCACCTGTTCCGGCTTGATCAGCTCAAACGGCACCCACACTTCCGATTCAATCGGCTCGCCCTTGATCATCCGGATCGCCGCCTGCACCGCTTGGGTTGCCTGGGCTTTCGGGTCCTGAAACACCGACGCCGTCAGCAAGCCACGCTTGATCGCCGCCAGGCCATCGGGCAAGCCGTCGATGCCGATAATCGCCACTTCGCCTTTGGCTTTCCCGGCTTGCTGCAACGCCATGGCCGCGCCAATCGCCATTTCATCGTTGTTGGCGACGATCGCATCGAACTGTGTACCCGCCAGTAACCAGTTGCTGGTCAAGTCCATGCCCTTGCTGCGTTGCCATTCGGCGCTTTGCTGCTCCACCACCTTGATGCCGGGAAAGTCCTTGAGCACCTGTTTGGCGCCCTCGGTGCGGTCATGGGTGGCGTTTTGCGCAAGGTCACCCATGATGATCGCCACGTTGCCCTTGCCGCCAAGTTTTTCCGCGAGGTAGCGCATCTGCAATTGCCCGGCCTCGATGTCGTTGGAGGCCACGGTGACGACGCCCTTGGGCAGCGTGCGTTCATCCGGGTGGCGGTTGACGTACACCAGTGGCGTCTTCGCGGCGGTGGCTGCGCGGGTGATGTTGGCGGTGGCGGCGGTATCCACCGGCAGCACGATCACCGCGTCGACTTTCTGGTTGAGAAAGCCTTCGACCTGGTTGAGCTGGCGCACCACGTCGCCCTGGGCGTCTTCGAACTGGATCTGCACGTCCTGCTGTTGGGCGGCGGTTTCGAGGCCGGTGCGTACGTAGGTCATGAAGTTGTCGTCGACCCGGGCAATGCTCACGCCGATACGGTAAGCGGCGAACGTCCATTGGCTGAACAGCAGTAACAGCGTGGCAACGAACAACGAATAGCGGTTCATAAGGGTGATCCTTTTATTGTTATAGGGTGAATGCTTGGCGGAAACGCTCCAAGGCCAGTTCGCTGTCGCCGCTGGCCCAGCCTTCCAGTCCGACCACGCCGCTGTAGCCCATGGCGTGCAACGCCCTGGCAATGGCCGGGTAGTGGATTTCTCCCGTGCCGGGTTCCTGGCGGCCCGGCACGTCGGCGACCTGGATTTCACCGATGGCGCTACCGGCGCGCTGGATCAATTCGATCAGGTTTCCTTCGCCGATCTGCGCGTGGTACAGGTCCAGGTTCATCTTCAGGTGTGGGCTGCCCACGGCTTCGATCAGCGCCAGGGTGTCGTCGGCGCGGGCGAATGGGGTGCCGGGGTGATCGACGTCGGTGTTGAGGTTTTCCAGCAGGAACACGCGGCCGGCGTCTTCGCCCAGGCGGGCGATTTTTTCCAGGGTTTTGCAGGCGCTCAGCCACATGCGCGCGGTGGTCCGGGACACCGGCTGCACGGGCAGGCCGCCGTCACCCAGGCCGGTGCCGTGCAGGTTGAGGCTGGGGCAGTTCAATTGCTCGGCTACCCTCAAGGATTCGCGGGCGCTGTCGAGCAATTGGCGGATGCCGTCGGGGTCGGTGAGGGTGCCGGTGATGTAGCCGGTCATCGAGGTGAAATCGGCACCGGTGGCGGCGAGGGCATTGATGTCCTTGTCGGTCCAGTTCCAGATCTCGGCGCTGAACCCCAGCGCGTGAATACGCTGTACGCGCTCGATAAAGGGCAGGTCGAGAAACACCATCTCGGCACTGACCGCCAGTGTGAACGGGATCATCGCTGGGCTCCCTGCACGGCGACGGCCTTGCCCGTTTCGAACGACTCGATGCAGGCGCGCGCAATCGCCAGGGCCGCGCGCGCATCTTCGCCGCTGGCCAGGGGCTTGGCGCCGCTGCGCAGGCAGTCGACGAAATGGTTGAGCTCGGCAATGTAGGCGTCGCGCAGCAGGTCAGTGTCCAGGCGTAGAGTGTCGGCCTGGATGCCTTGGGCCAGGTAGCGCACCAGGTCGGATTCAGTGACGCTGCCCATGCTCAGCATGCCTGCGCTGCCGAACACTTCGCCGCGCACATCGTAGCCATACACGGCCTGGAAGTTGGCCTCGGCGGTGGCAATCGCGCCATTGTCGAAGCGGATCGTGACCACGGCGGTGTCGAGGAAACCTTTGCTTTTGTATTCCGGAGCGATCAGGGCGTCGGCCATTACGTACACCTGTACCGCTTCGGCGCCGGGGTTGAGGTAGCGCAGGGTGTCGAAGTCGTGGATCAGGGTTTCCAGGAAAATCACCCATTGCGGTGAAGCGGCCGGGTTGTTCAATGCCGGGTCGCGGGTCAGCGAGCGCAACAGTTGCGGCGTGCCGATACGGCCGGCGACGACGTCGAGGTGGGCAGTACGGAAGCTTTTGGCGAAACGCCGGTTGAAGCCGACCTGCAAGGGCACCCGCGCATCGGCTGCGGCGGCGATGGCGCGGTCGGCTTCGTCCAGGGTGATGGCCATCGGTTTTTCGCAGAAGATGCCTTTGCCGGCGCGCGCGGCGCTGATCACCAGTTCGGCGTGGCTGCGCGCGGGGGCGGCGATGAGTACGCCGTCGATATCCGGGTCGTCGAGCAGTTGTTGCGGGTCGGTGTAGACCTTGGCTACCCCCAGTTCAGCGGCAAGGCGGGCGGCTTGGCCCGGAGTCGGGTCGGCAATGGCGGCCAGGCTGGCACCGGGGATGTGTCGCGCAGCCGTGAGTCCGTGGAAGCTGCCCATGCGACCAGCCCCGATCAAGCCAAGGCGGATGTTCTGTGTACTCATGAAATAAACCCCTTTTTATTATTGGCCTCAGGACAGTCCTGATGGGCGAAAAGGTAGGAGCAAGGGCTGTGCCAATTCATAACTTGCTGATATTTATGAATTTATAAATGCATATAAACAAAAAGTGTTCATTCTGATGACATGTCTATACTGACATGTCAAAAACATGAACACGGATGCCCCCAATGACCATGACGTTCAGCGTGCAAGACCTCGACTACCTGACGGCCTTGGGGCCTGCCGCGCTGAATGACGGACCTGTGTCCGCGCTGGAGCAGGCGTGGCGGGAGTGCCTGGCCGGCCGGGTCGAGCGCCCTGGCGACGTCCGGCAAGTCATCTGGGATTCCTGGCGGCGCAGCGTCGAGGCCGGTATCGATCCCGATGACAGCGGGTATCGCTTCGTGGCGCCCCGCGACCTTGATGCCACCCTGGCAACTCACCGCGTGCTGATCGCTACCGCCGCGCAAGTCATGCACGGCTTGCTGGCCTACAACCCGCGCGGCCATATCAACCTCACTGATGCCGACGGCACCACCCTGTATTTCTGCGGGCTGGACATCACCCCGGTGGGCAGCCGCCTGCTGGAATCCGTGCAAGGCACCAACTGCACCGGGTTGGCCCTGGCCGAAGATCGCCTGGTGTATGTGCTGGCCGAGGAAAATTTTGGTCGTGGCCTGCGCCAGCGCCGCATGCACTGCGCCGCCGCGCCGATCAAGAATGCCCAGGGTGAAACCCTGGCGATGCTGACACTCACCGCCGAGCCCGGCTGGTTTCACTTTCATACCCTCGGCACCGTGCAGGCGGCGGCCGAAGCCGTATCACGGCAGATGGCCCTGCAAGGCCTGCTGGAAGAACAGCAAACCGTCCTCGAAGTGCTCAACGAAGGCCTGGTGGTGCTGGACGCGCGCGGCTGCATCAAGGCGCTCAACCGCTATGCCCGGCAATTGTTCCGGGTGGGGCTGGAGCTGATCGGTCGCCCGTTCCAGCACCTGGGCCGCAGTGAGTTGGGTGATGCGACGGGGGAGCCTGTGCGCGACCTGGATTGCACCTTTCATCTGCACGACCGCAGCCAGCTCGCTTGCCTGGTTTCAGTCTGCCCGCTGGAGCAGGGCGGGGTGATCGTATCGGTGCGCGAGAACCGCCGTATCCGCGAAATTACCCGGCGCATTATCGGCACCCAGGCCCGCTACACCTTTGAAACCATCCAGGGCCACTCGCGCGCTATCCAGGACGCGCTGCACCTGGGCCGCATCGCCAGTCGCAGTGAGTCCACCACCTTGATCCTCGGCGAAAGCGGTACCGGCAAAGAGCTGTTTGCCCAAGCGATCCATAACGGCAGCGACCGTTGCACTGGGCCCTTTGTGGCGGTCAACTGCGGCGCCATCCCGCGAGACCTGGTGCAAAGCGAGCTATTCGGGCATGTCGAAGGCGCGTTCACCGGCTCAGCCCGTGGCGGCTCAGCGGGCAAGTTCGAACTGGCGGAGGGCGGCACTATCTTCCTGGATGAGATTGGTGACATGTCTTTCGATGCCCAGGTCAGCCTGTTGCGGGTGTTGCAGGAGGGTGAAATCACCCGCGTGGGGGCGAAGAGTTCGCGCCAAGTGAACGTGCGCATCATCGCCGCCACTCATCGCAATTTGAGCCAGGCGGTGGCAGAGGGCGCGTTTCGCGAAGACCTCTACTACCGCCTCAACGTGTTGAACCTGACCGTGCCGCCACTGCGCATGCGCCGCGACGATATACCGCTGCTGGCACGGCACTTTCTTGCCCGCTGCGCGCGTTCACTGCGTAAATCGGTGCAGGGTTTTTCCCCGGACGCCATGGCGCTGCTCTCGGCCTACGGCTGGCCGGGCAATGTGCGGGAGTTGGAAAACAGCATTGAGCGGGCAACCAACCTGGCGACGGGTGAACTGATCCAGCCTGTCGACCTGCCCTTGGAAAGCAAGCCGCGCGCAACGCTGCGCACTGACGAAGCGCCACCTACCCAGGACCTGAGCAGCCATGAAATGCACGCCATCGTCGCCGCGCTCGAAAGCACCCGCGGCAACATCCGCCTGGCCGCCCGGCAGCTAAACGTGTCGCGGGGCGGGTTGTATAACAAGATGAGCCGGTTCGGCCTGAATGCCACGGATTTTCGTGGCGGCTAACCGCGTCGCAGGGCTAGGGCTTCAACTGCTTCCAGTCAATCGCAAAGCGCGCCAGGTATTTACGCAGGCGATCCGCATCGTTGGGCTGGGCCTTGGCCTGGCGGGATACACCGAACAAGCGGCGGCCGGCGTCGGATAGGCTATCGGATTGCAGGCACACCTCGATGACGGCCTTGAGTTGCAACTGGTCGAACAGGTCCAGGTCGGCGGGCAGCAGGGTGTGTGGCTCGGACAGCCCCCAGGCGTAGCGCAGGCGTTGGATTTCTTCTTCGGCCTGGGCCTCATCGATACGTCCGCTGTCGGCCAGGGTCGCCATGCGCGTGATCGACGCAGACAGCTCGCGAAAGTTACCCAGCCACGCCGCTTCGCTGGAACAGGCGAACGCCAGGTAGCGGCGGCGCGCTTCGAGGTTGAAGCGCACGCGGCGGCCTTGCTCGCGGGCGTGGCGCTCCAGCTCGAAATCGATATTGGGCTCGATGTCTTCGCGCCTCCCCGCCAAGCCCGGCAGATCAAAGGTCCACAGGTTGATGCGCGCGTACAGGTCTTCGCGGAACAGCCCTTCGGCCACGCGCCCGCGCAGGTCGCGATGGGTGCCGGCGATGATCAGGAAGTCACTGGCCACTTCGCGGTCGGCGCCCATGGGGTAGAAGCGCTTTTCTTCGATGGCTTTAAGCAGCATCGCTTGTTCATCAGGGCCCAGTTCGCCGATTTCATCAAGGAACAACATGCCGCCATCCGCCGCGCGCAGCAGGCCGTCGCGCGCGTTTTGTGCGCCGGTGAAGGCGCCCTTGGTATGCCCGAACAACGCCGACATAGCACCATCGCCGCGCAGCGTGGCGCAGTTGACTTCCACGAAGCGCCCTTGCACTTGATGGCGGCTGCGCTTGAGTTCGTAGATGCGGCGGGCGAGGAACGACTTGCCCGCGCCCGTGGGGCCGATCAGCAGCATCGGCGCCGTGGAGCGCACGGCCACGCGTTCGATCTGCTCGATGGAGGCATTGAACGCGCTGTTGCGTGTGGCGATCCCCGACTTGAGAAACGCCAGGCCTTCCAGGCGCTGGTGGGCGAAGCGTGAGGCGATGCGGTCGTAGCGTGACAGGTCGAGATCGATCAGGGTGTGTGTGCCCGTGGCGGGCGCGGTGTCGTCAAGGCGGCGGCTGGGCGCGGTCTGGATCAACCGAGCGGGCAGGTTGCGCGCCTCGGTCAGCAGGAACCAGCAAATCTGCGCCACGTGCGTACCGGTCGTGATGTGGACCAGGTAGTCCTCGTGTTCGGTGTCGAAGCGGTAGTCGGTGGTGAAGTCGTGTAGCGCGCCGTAGACCTCTTCGAAATCCCAGGGGTTGTTCAGCGGCATGGGGTGCAGGCGCACCTCGGTGTGGGGCGAGATCTGCTGGACATCGGCGCGCAGCCGCTCGGCGAGGCTGACGTCCCGGGCGTCGATGTCGTGGATCAGCTCCAGGCGATCAATCTGCAGGGTGTCCTGCTGGCACAGGCCGACGCTGGGGCGCCAGTGGTTCCAGCGGTTGGCACCTTTGCCGACGCGATCCAGTTTGGAGCCGATAAACCCGATGGCGACGGTGCGCTTGTGTTTCATGGGTAGACCAAAATATAAGTAACGATATGTGAGGATATGAAGTTGACGATCGGCTTGTCATGGTTTTTTTAGGTGTGAGTTATCATTTGTTAAAAATAACGATATAAAACAATTAGATAAGTATTTTTAGAGCGGCTTTTAAAAAACTGGCACGCCCGCTGCTATGTCTCTATCAACGCCGCAGCGCCGGCTTTCAAAAAAAGAATCGAGATTATGCAAGAGAAAACCTACCAACTGCTGGAAGTCGCCGACGGCAAGCCGATCAAACTCTGGACCCAGGGCGTGCCCGTCGAGCCCGAGGCCCGCCAGCAACTGATGAATACCGCCAAGATGCCGTTTATCTTCAAGCACCTCGCGGTGATGCCGGATGTGCACTTGGGCAAGGGTTCGACCATCGGCAGCGTGATCCCTACCGTGGGCGCAATCATCCCGGCAGCGGTGGGCGTGGATATTGGCTGCGGCATGATCGCCGCGCGTACCACGCTGACCGCCAGCGACTTGCCCGACAACCTCCACGGCCTGCGTTGCGCCATCGAGGCCGCCGTACCCCATGGCCGCACTCGCAGCCGTAAAGGCCGCGACAAAGGGGCATGGGAAGACGTGCCGGCCCAGGCCGATCAGGCATGGACGGCGTTGCATCCGCGCTTCAAGGCGATCACTGACAAGTACCCGCAACTGGAACGCAGTAACAACCGCCAGCACCTCGGCACCCTGGGCGGCGGCAACCACTTTGTCGAGGTGTGCCTGGATGAAGCCAACCGTGTCTGGTTCATGTTGCACAGCGGTTCGCGTGGCGTGGGTAACGCCATCGGCAACCTGTTTATCCAGTTGGCCCAGGCGGATATGCAGCAACACCTGGCGAATTTGCCGGACCGCGACCTGGCGTATTTCGAAGAGGGCAGCCAGCACTTCGATGACTACGTGGAAGCGGTGGGCTGGGCTCAGGATTTCGCCCGGCAGAACCGCGAGTTGATGATGCGCGCGGTGGTCCAGGCCACACGCCAAGTGATCAGCAAACCGTTTGAAGTGGCGCTGGAAGCGGTGAACTGTCATCACAACTACGTGCAAAAAGAGCGGCATTTTGGCGAAGACATCCTGGTGACGCGCAAGGGCGCGGTGTCGGCGAAGAAGGGCGAGCTGGGGATTATTCCGGGCTCCATGGGCGCCAAAAGCTTCATCGTGCGTGGACTGGGCAACGAAGAGTCGTTCTGCTCGTGCAGCCACGGCGCCGGCCGCACCATGAGCCGTACCAAGGCGAAGAACACCTTCACCCTGGCCGACCAGATCCGCGCAACAGCCCATGTGGAGTGCCGCAAGGACGCCGATGTGATCGATGAAATTCCGATGGCCTACAAGGACATCGACCAAGTCATGCACGCCCAGCGCGAGCTGGTGGAAGTGCTGCACACCTTGCGTCAAGTGGTGTGCGTCAAAGGATAAGAGGGGAATAGAGATGGAAAGGGAAGAACGCCACCCATTGAGCGACGCCATGCGCGCGCGGGTGCTTCAGGAGTTGGAGCGCATAGAGCGCGAGCGCAATGTGACGGTGCTGTATGCCTGCGAATCCGGCAGCCGGGCCTGGGGTTTTGCCTCCACCGACAGCGACTACGACGTGCGTTTTGTCTACGTGGAAAAACCTGATTGGTTCATGCAGGTGGATACGCCGCGCGACGTGATCGAACGGCCGTTGGATGACGAGTTGGACGTGAGCGGCTGGGAGTTGCGCAAGACCTTGGGCCTGTTGCGCAAATCCAACCCCACGCTGCTGGAATGGCTTGATTCGCCGCTGGTGTATCGCCAGGAGACCGAGGCCACGGCGCAATTGCGTGCCCTGGCCGAGGCGTTCTACAGCCCGCCGGCGGCGCGCAATCATTACCTGTCGATGGCCAAGAAGAACTTTCGCGGCTATCTGCAAGGCGACACGGTGCGGTTCAAGAAGTACTTCTACGTACTGCGACCGTTGTTGGCAGTGCGTTGGATCGACCTGGGGCTGGGGCGGCCGCCGATGACCTTCGCCGATTTGTTGAGCACAGTGGATGACGCACAACTGCTCGATGAGGTCGCAACCCTGCTGGTGTTGAAACGCAATGCCGGGGAAGCGGCCTACGGGCCACGGCGCCCGGCATTGCACGCCTACATACAGCGTGAACTGGAACGCGAAGTGCCGGTATTGCCACGCACCCATGAAGACTCCCAACAACTGGACCACTACCTGCGGGACACGGTCAAACGCTTTGCTTAAGGATAGATATGAAACAGGACCTCATTGAACTCGACGGCGCCATCGGCGGTGGCCAGGTACTGCGCAGCGGACTCAGCCTGTCGATGGTGACCGGGTTGACCCTGCGCATCAAAAACATCCGCGCCAAGCGCAGTCGGCCAGGCTTGATGCGTCAACACCTGACCGCCGTGCTGGCGGCGGCGCAGGTCTGTGGTGCCAAGGTGCAAGGTGCTGAACTGGGCTCGCAAACACTGGTGTTCGAACCCGGGCCGATTCAAGGGGGCGAATACCGGTTTTCCATTGGCACGGCCGGCAGTTGCACCCTGGTGCTGCAGACCTTGTTGCCGGCATTGCTGCGTGCCCCCACGGCCAGCCGCGTGACGATCTGCGGCGGCACCCATAACCCGCTGGCACCGCCGGTGGACTTTCTGCAGCGCGCCTGGCTTCCATTGTTGCAGCGTATGGGCGCGCGCATCGAATTGAGCCTGAACCGCTACGGGTTTGTACCGGCTGGCGGTGGTGAGTTAGAGGCGTTTATCCAACCCAGCGAGCTGATGCCGCTGCAGTTGATGCAGCGCGGAAAACTGCTCGCAGCCCGCGCGGTAACCCTTAACGCAGGGTTGCCCGCCCAAGTGAGCGAGCGCCAGTTCAAGCGCGTGCGCCAGCGTCTATCGTTTGCGGACACGCAACTGTTCCCGGTCGAGATTGACCCGGAACAGGGCCCAGGCAACGTGCTGATGCTGGAGTTCGTCCACGAGCATGTCACCGAACTATTCAGTGCCTTTGGCATGGCCAAGGTGCGCGCCGAAACGGTGGCCGACCAGGCTATCGACCAGGCCAGTGAGTGGCGAGGCACCGACACGGCAGTAGGCGAACACCTGGCCGATCAGTTGCTGTTGCCAATGGCACTGGCGGGTGGTGGCCATTTCACCACGTCGCACATGAGCGAGCATTTGCACAGCAACATGCTGGTGATCCAGCGCTTCCTGCCCGTGGTGATCGAGACTCACATTCTGGAGGCGGGCGGCTTGAAGGTCGAGTGCCGAGCGCGCTAGAGATTCTCCGACGTCACAATCTGCGGCGGTATATGCACCCGATGCCGCACCGGATCGAACCCCTCGGCGCTCTGCAATTCCACCATCAACGCCACCAATGCCACGGCCGTCCGCCCCGGCTGCGAGTCCATCACCACATCAATCAAACCCTGGCTCAGCGCTTGGCGCGACAGCTCGGTCGATTCCTGCAAAATGCAACACAACGTCGGCCGTTTGGGCAGTTGGGCCAGGGCGCTGATGATGCCATCACCGCCGCCGCCCACCACGCACAGCCCGCGCAGGTCACTGTGACGGCTGATCAGGTCGAGGGTGGCTTCTTCGGTGATGTCGCAGTTATCCAGGTTGATCAGCGGCTCCAACGGCTTGAGCCCCGGCGCGTGCTCGGCCAGGTAGCTGTGCAGGCCTTCGACCCGCGCCTGGTGGCCGAGAAAACGATGGCCGCCGAGCAAGATCCCCACGCTGCCTTTGCGTGCGCCGCAGGTGCGGGCGAGCAACCAGCCCATGGTGCGGCCGACCACGTGGTTGTCCTGGCCCACATAGGGCTCATCGGCGTGTTCGTGGATATCCGAAAGCAGGGCGACCACCGGCACGCCGGCTGCGCGGATCTGCGCCAGGCAGGCGTTGATCAGTGGGTGGGCAAAACTGACCACCGCGAGGCCGTCGCACTGCACGGCCAACTGTTCGATTTGCGCGACGATGGCGCTGGGGGTGCGATCGATGATGTATTCGAACTGGCACGTGAGGTTGGCGCCGGCGTGCTGTTCGGCTGCATCGCTGATGGCACAGGCCAGGTTGGCGTAGAACGCTTGGGCGGTGCCCAGCAACAGGATGCCAAGGCGATAAGTCGGCCGGCGTTCGCGAATGCGCTGGCCAATCAGCCGCGCGGCAAAATAGCCCACGGCTTCGGCGGCCTGGAACACCTGTTCGGCGGTGTCTGGATTGACCGGCGCACGGGCATTCAATACCCGGTCGACGGTGGCCACACTCAGCCCGGCCTGGGCAGCAACAGTGGCAATGGTTGGGCGTTTATTGTTGTTCATGACAGGCCCCTTGAGCGTCTTGATAGAAAACTATCAAGCTCCGCTGGGCCTGGATGATAGCTTGATAGGGAATGGATTCAAGGCCTTGAGGGTGATTTAGGCGTTCTCTATCGTGGGTTTCACACAGCACCTGAAACCACCCGCTTGCGGAGAACAATAACAATGCCTGAACACACCGCTCATCCCGACCGCCGCGACTACAGCCTCACCGGCCCCGAAGCCGCCCGCGCCTTTGATAAAGGCCTGGTCTCGGCCAGTTGGTATCAGTCGCCGATTTCCCGAAAACGCATGAAAGAACTGATGCAGCGCCGCGACGGCCCGGCCTTGCTCGACACTGCCATTTGGGTGACCGCGCTGTTCGCCACTGGTTTTGGCGGCTACTGGTTCTGGGGCACCTGGGCCTGTGTGCCGTTCTTCCTGGCCTATGGCGTGCTGTACGGCACCGCGTCCAACCCGCGCTGGCACGAAACCGGCCACGGCACGGCGTTCAAGACACGCTGGATGAACGACGTGCTGTATCAGGTAGCGAGCTTCATGTGCATTTTCGAGCCCCATGTGTGGCGCTGGAGTCATGCCCGTCACCACACCGACACCATCGTGGTCGGCCGCGACCCGGAGATTGTCGAGCCGCGCCCACCGCGCTTCTCGATGATGTTCTTGAGCCTGTTCAATTTGCCCCTGGCCTGGAAGACATTCAGCGGCGTGGCGCGCCATGCCATTGGCCGGATGAGTGCCCAGGAGGCAGACTTTATCCCCGAATCCGAATGGCCCAAGGTGTTCCGCGCGGCGCGAATCTGGGTCGGCATCTACGCCGTGGTGATCGGCACCGCCTTGTACCTGCACAGCTGGCTGCCGCTGATGCTGATTGGCCTGCCGAGTATCTACGGCGCCTGGCTGGGCTATGTTTTCGGCCTCACTCAACACGTGGGCCTGGCCGAGGACGTGCTCGACCACCGCAGCAACTGCCGCACCATTTATATGAACCGTGTGCTGCGCTTTATCTACATGGACATGAACTACCACCTCGAACACCACATGTACCCGATGGTGCCGTATCACGCCCTGGCGCAATTGCACGAAGAAATACGCGGCGACTGCCCGCCGCCGTACGCGAATATTTTCGAGGCGTACAAGGAAATCCTGCCGACCATCTGGAAGCAGCGCAGTGATCCAAACTATTTCATCCAGCGCCCGATACACCCGCGAACCGAACCGGCGGCCAATGCCCCGGTGCATGCAGAAGCCACTGCCGGCTGAACTCCCTCCAAGAACAAGAGAAAACGCCATGAACGATCAATGGATCGACGTCTGCGCCGTGGGCGAAATAGACGAAGAAGACGTGCTGCGCTTCGACCACGGGCCGCACACCTACGCGGTGTACCGCTCGGCCGACAATGAATTTTTCGCCACCGCGGGTCTGTGCACCCACGAAAAAATTCACCTGGCCGACGGCCTGGTGATGGACCACATCATCGAGTGCCCCAAGCACAACGGGCGCTTCGATTACCGCACCGGCAAGGCCATGGGCGCGCCGGTGTGCGTCAACCTCAAGACCTACCCGGTGCGGGTCGAAGCGGGGCGGGTATTGCTCGCCGTCACGGCTTGATGATGCACGAGGCTCTGATTATCGTCGGCGCCGGCCATGCCGGTGGCCGTGCGGCGCTGACCTTGCGCGAAGAAGGTTATACCGGGCGACTGATACTGATCGGCGATGAGCCGCACCTGCCCTACGAGCGGCCGCCGCTGTCCAAAGGCCTGTTGCAGGGCACAGCGGATTTGGCCGGGTGCAGCCTGTGCGACAGCGCGCGGCTGGCCGAACTGGACATTGAGCATATCGCCTGTAATCCGGTGACTCGCTTGGAGCCGCAACACCATCGCCTGCAACTCGCCGACGGCCAGTGGCTGCCGTATGCCGGTCTGCTGTTGGCCACTGGCGGCAGGGCACGACGATTGCCTCAGGCGCAGGCCAATGTGCTTTACCTGCGCACCCACGATGAGGCGCTGGCCTTGCGCAGTGTCCTGAACCCCGGCACGCGGCTGGTGGTGGTGGGTGGCGGGTTTATCGGGCTGGAAGTGGCGGCGACAGCACGCGGCCTGGGTTGTGAGGTGACGGTGCTGGAAGCCGGACCGCGCCTGGCGGGCCGGGTGTTGCCGGCGGTTATCTCCCAAGCGTTGCTGGATTTGCATCGTCGCCAAGGGGTGGATGTGCGTTTGAACGTGGCGCTGGAATCCATCCAGGCCGACGCCGTGCTGTTGGTGGACGGGCAGCGGTTGCCCTGCGACTGGGTGGTGGTCGGCATCGGCATGCAGCCCAACATCGAACTGGCCGCATTGGCAGGGTTGGAAGTAGGGCAGGGCATTCGTGTCGATGCGTACCTGCGCACCAGCGCGCCGAACATTTATGCAGCCGGCGACGTATGTGAGTTTGAGCGCGACGGCCTTTATCAGCGTCAAGAAACCTGGCGCAACGCCGACGCCCAGGGGCGGCATGCGGCGCTGAACCTGCTGGGCCGCGAAGTGCCGTTCGAGGCGCTCCCCGGTTTCTGGTCCGATCAGTACGATTGGGGTGTGCAGACCGTGGGTGTGATCACGCCACTTACGGTCAGTCGGCCATTGCCGGGCGGCGGCTTGCTGCTGTTCTACCTGGATGCCGAGCATCATCTGCACGGTGCGTGCGGTTGGGCGCCGGGCAACAGCGTGGCCAAGGACATCAAGCTGTGCGAACGCCTGATCACAGCACGCGTTGCGCTCAATACGACCAGCCTGGCCGACCCCGAACTGTCCCTCAAACACATCCTGCGAGGCTGATATGCGCCAATTCCTGGTGTTCCAATCCCTGTGGGCCATGCAAACCGAGCCCGGCCCCCTCGAAGCCCAGCTCGAGCGCATCAAAGCCGCCGGTTTCGACGGCATCACCGACCATTACTTCAAGCCCGCCGACGTCTCACGCCTGCACGCCGCCGCCACGGCCAGGGGCTTGCAGATCGAAGGCCAGCTGTTTCCGCAATCGGTGGATGATCTGGCGGCGGCACTGGACGTAATCAGCCGCTACGGCTGCCACCACCTCACCCTGCAAGCCGACGTGCGCCCGCGCACCCAAGCCGAGGCCGCGCGGTTGGTCGAAGGCTGGCAGCGCTTGGCCGAGCAGGTGGACTTTCCTGTGCTGCTGGAAACCCATCGTTATCGGCTCACCAATGATCTGTTGTTCACCCTCGACCTGCTGGCACAGATGCCCGATTTGAAGCTGCTGGCCGACCTGTCCCACTACGTCGTCGGGCGTGAGTTGCCGGAGCCAGGGGCCGATGAAGATGATGAACAGATCCGCACGATATTGCGCCACAGCTGGGGCTTCCATGGTCGCGTGGCCAGCAGTGAACAGGTGCAGGTGTCGCTGGACTTTCCCCAGCATCAAGGCTGGGTACAGCGTTTTACCCAGTGGTGGCGCTACGGGATCGAAGACTGGCTGGCCCGGCCCGATACGCCGCAAAGCCTGAGCTTCACCTGCGAATTGGGCCCGCCGCCCTATGCGATCACCGGCGCGGATGGGCGTGAGATCAGTGATCGCTGGGCGGAAGCGCTGAAGCTGCAGGCGCTGATTCGGCAGGTGTGGCAGAGCTGTCAGTGATGACCTTGGACCCGGTGTTCAAGACAAAGCAGCTCCCAGATTAGATTTGTGTTGGTTTTAAAATAGCGTCAGTTCAACTCAACAACCCAGTACTCACCGCCACAATCAGGAACACCCCCAGCAGCGCGCGATAAATCACGAACGGCCAGGTGGAGAATCGCTCCAAAAACTTCATCAGGCCCCAGATCGCAAAAAACGCCGAGACGCTCGCCACCACCAAACCAAAGATCAAATGCGGCCAGGCATGGGCCGGCATATCGGCGTGCAGCAGCACCCACAGTTCTTTCAAACCGGCGAGGGCGATGGCGGGCAGGCCCAACAGGAAAGAAAAGCGCGCCGCTTCCTCACGTTTGAAGTTGAGAAACAGTGCCGCCGTCAGCGTGGAGCCGGAGCGCGACACCCCTGGAATCAACGCGCCAATCTGCGCCACTCCCACGATCAACGCATCCCGCAGGCGCATTTCACTCACCTCCCGGGTGTGGCGTGCACGGACTTCCGCCACCGCCATCAGAATCGCCATGACCACACAGGAAATCCCGATCACCATCAGCCCACGCAACGGCGAGTTGCAGGCATTCAAGGTCGAAGACAGCGCCAGGCCGGCGATGCCGATAGGAAGGGTCGCCAGCACAATCGCCACCGCCAGCTTGAACCACCGGTCGTTGTAGTCACCCCGGCGCACCGCGCTGATGCTGCCGGTGGTCACTTGGCGTACATCGCGCCAGAAATAACTGACCACCGCAGCCAGTGCCGCCAACTGCATGGCTGCGGAAAACGCCGAGCCGGGGTCTTGCCAGCCGAGCAGGGCGGGTACTACGCGCATATGGGCGGTGGACGACACCGGCAGCAGTTCGGTAATGCCCTGGATCACGCCCAGGATGAAGATCTGCAGGTAGTCCAGGGAGGCAAAACCTACATCCAGGCCGGCGGTACAGACGTTTGTCAAAATACGTGTCCTTGAAAAAGAGCGGCAATTTCGCGGAGTTTATTCGAAATGTTTCAAGGTTTCGGAAGGGGTAAGAGCTTTTTGCATTCGGTTCAGCAAGTAGAAAGGTTGGCCACACTATTGGACCTGTGCCCAGGTTTTGTGAACAATGGCGCCCTGCGTTTTTTCACTGAGGGTCCCATGCCTGAAACCACCGTCGAATTGATCCAGACCGGCCCTGAAGAAGCCGAGCTGATCCGCAATCTCTACCAGTATTACGCCTATGAGTCCTCGGACTGGGAACAGGAAGATGTCGAGGCGGACGGCCGTTTCTACATTCACGACGAACACCTGGCCCGCTATTGGCAAGACCCGCAATGGAGCGCCAACCTGCTGCTGGTCGATGGCTACATAGCCGGCTTCCTGCTGATCGAAGGCAGCGAACTGCCGGGTATCGACGCCCTGGAACTGGCTGACCTGTTCATCCTCAAGCGCTATCGGCGCAAAGGCATCGGCCGCGCCATCGCCAGCCAGGTGCTGTGCAGCGGCGAGGCGGATTGGCTGGTGCGCTTTTACGACCAGGATGAAGTGTCCCAGGCGTTCTGGCGCACGGTGCTGGACAACCTGCCGCGCCCGGTACAGGCGATTGAGTTGGCGGATGATCCGCAGTTGGTGAGTTACCTGGTGACACGCGCGGTGTTGCACTAAGCGCGAGGTTGAACTTAACGCAGGGGGGCGCCTCAGAGGCTTGTCGGCCGCTGGGGCCCTGAATTTCACAAGGATGCGAAATGAACACGTCTTCTCTGTTCAAACACCTCGTTGGCGCTGCGGTGCTGCTGGCCTTGGGCGGTTGCCTGACGATGTCGGGCGATTACAAGGTCACCGCAGTGGACGCCAACGGCGTCCCGGTCAAAATGGTTTTCACCACCCGTGGCAGCGGCATCTACTCCGTGCGTAACGCGTTCTGCCTGAACTACCCCAAGGGCACGGTGACCATCCGCGACCTGAACACCGGGGAAGAACTCAGCAGCGAAAGCCCTTACCACTGCCGCTAAACGCTCTAGCTCCTGAACAACGTCTGCTGCATCGCCTGCGGCGGCTGCCCGAACGCCCTGAGAAACGCCTGGCGCATGCGTTCGCGGTCACCAAACCCGGTCTCACGGGCCACCACTTCCACGGGATGACGACTGGTTTCCATCATCGCCCGTGCGGCCTCTACCCGCAGGGACTCGATGGCCTTGGCCGGCGTTTGCCCGGTTTCTTCGCGAAACACCCGGCTGAACTGGCGTGGGCTCAGCCGGGCAACATCGGCCAGGGCTTCCACTGAGAGATCATGGGTCAGGTTCTCACGGGCATAGGCCAGGGCCAGTTGTACGCGGTCTGACTTGGGGTCCAGTTCCAACAGCGCCGACAACTGCGATTGTTCACTGCCCCGACGTTGGGCGATCACCAGCTTGCGTGCAATGCGCCGCGCGAGGTCGCTGCCCAGGTCGTTCTCCACCATTGCCAACGCCAAGTCCACCCCGGCGCTCATGCCGGCGCCGGTCCATACCTGGCCGTCGACGACGAACAACTTGTCTTCTTCCAGGTGGATATCCGGGTAGCGCTTGCGAAAGGCCGGCGCGTGAATCCAATGGGTGGTGGTGCGCTTGCCCTCCAGCAAGCCGGCTTCTGCCAGCACGAAGATGCCCATGCACAACGAGGCGACGCGTCGCGATTGGGCTGAGGCGGCCTTGACCAGTTCCAGCAGGTTCGCTTCCGGCAGGCGAAACTCCAGGTAGCCGCTGACGATAAGCGTGTCGTAGCCCTGCGGCCGTATCGGCATGGTGTTCACCGAGAATCCCTGGGAGGTCATCACCGCGCCGCCACTTTCCGACACCAGGTGAAACTCATAGGCCGGCTCGCCGCGCAGCAGGTTTGCACACTCGAACACCGAGCCCAGGCTGAGGCTCAAGGATTGGAAGTTCGGGTAAACCATCAGCGCAACGCTGTGCATCGCATGTCTCCAGAAGCGTGGGAGGGGGGGATTGTCGGTGGCTGCCGGAAAAACGGCAACCGACTTTGCCGCATGTCCGGAATCCTTGCGGATCTGACATTGTGCGCGTTTTACCCGGCCCCTAACATTCACTCAACGAACTAGACGACTGGTCTAATCGGACGGGATGAAAAATGAGCCGCGAAACTAAAAGTGCAAGGCAGACGATTCTGGAAAGTGCGCAGCCAATTGTGGGCGCCAAGGGATTTTCTGCCGTGGGGTTGAACGAAATACTTCAAGCCGCCGATGTGCCTAAAGGCTCGTTCTATCACTACTTCAACTCTAAAGATGCGTTCGGGGTGGTATTGCTCGACACCTATTTCGACAACTACTTGAGCGGTATGGAACAGCTGTTCAATCAGCCGGACTTATCCCAGCACGCCAAGTTGATGCGCTATTGGCACCGCTGGATCGACAACCAGACCAGTTGCACCGACGCGGGCAAATGCCTTGCCGTCAAACTGGGTGCAGAGGTGTCAGACCTTTCAGAGCCGATGCGCCTGGCCCTGCAGCGCGGCACCGCACGCACTATCGCGTTGCTCGCAATTGCCTTGCAACGCGGCATCGAAGACGGCTCGCTGAAGGTTGCGCAACACCCTGAAAGCCTGGCCCAGCGCTTGTATGCGTTGTGGTTGGGGACCAGCGTCATGAGCAAGATCACACGTACTTGCGCGCCGTTCGACGAGGCGCTGTGGCTGACCCAACACCTGTTGGGCAGCCCTGGACACACTGACGCTCACACCTATCGAGGCACTGGAAAATGAAAGTATTAATGGTACTGACCTCTCACGACCAGCTTGGCGATACCGGGCGCAAGACCGGCTTCTGGCTCGAAGAATTTGCCGCACCGTATTACGCGTTCAAGGACGCCGGCGCCGAGGTGGTGCTGGCCTCCCCGGCGGGCGGTCAACCGCCGCTGGATCCGGTGAGCGACCAGCCGGACTTCCAGACCGAACAGACCCATCGCTTCGCCGCCGACCCGGCTGCACAGCAGGCCCTGGCCACCACACTGAAACTGGAAACCGTCAACGCCGACGCCTTCGACACCGTGTTTTACCCAGGCGGCCACGGCCCGCTGTGGGACCTGGCGGAGTCACCGGTCTCGATTGCCCTGATCGAGTCCTTCGAACGCGCTGGCAAACCGATCGGTTTTGTCTGCCACGCACCGGGCGCACTGCGTCACGTCAAGGCGGTCAATGGCGACCCGTTGATCAAGGGCCGTCGCGTCACCGGGTTCTCCAACTCGGAAGAAGCGGCGGTGGAGTTGACCGACGTGGTGCCGTTCCTGATTGAAGATGAGTTCAAGAAACTCGGCGGCCATTACGAGAAGGGCGCCGATTGGCAATCCTTTGTCATCACAGATGGCCTGTTGGTCACTGGGCAAAACCCTGGCAGTTCCAGCGATGTGGCCAAAGCCCTGCTGACACTCACCGCTTAATCTAAAAAAACGCTGTATTCATTGGCGACTTTTATAAGTCGCCAATGCTTTAGCACGTCCGCAATTTGGAAAACTTTACATGACTGACAATGTTCTGAGTACGCCGGTAAAACTGGGTCACCACACGTTAAACAACCGTATCGTCCTGCCGCCGTTGACGCGCCAGCGCAGCGCTCAGCCTGGCGATATCGCGACCGACCTGATGGCCGAGTATTACCGCCAGCGTGCCACGGCTGGTTTCATGGTCAGCGAAGGCACGCAGATCGAGCCGCGTGGCCAGGGTTATGCGTGGACGCCGGGCATTTACACCCCGGCGCAGATCGACGGCTGGCGCAAAGTCACCGACGCGGTGCACGCCGAAGGCGGGGTGATCTTTGCCCAGTTGTGGCACGTTGGCCGGGTCTCGCATAACGCGTTGCAGCCAGACGGCGCCGCACCCGTCGCGCCGTCGGCGATCCAGGCGCAGCAGGCCAAGGCCTTTATCGAAACCGGTCCTGGCGTGGGCGAGCTCAAGCAGCCGCCGGTACCGCGTGCATTGAGCGCTCTTGAGATCGAAGAGTTGGTCGGGCACTACGCCCAGGCCGCACGCAATGCACTGGATGCCGGGTTTGACGGGGTGGAAATCCATTCGGCGAATGGGTACTTGGTCAACCAGTTCATCTCGGCCCATGCCAATCAGCGTGACGATGAGTACGGCGGGTCACTGCACAATCGCCTGCGCTTTCTGCGTGAAATCGTTGAGGCCGTGAGCGCCGTGGTCGGGCCGGAGCGCCTGGGTGTGCGATTCTCGCCCTTGTTCAGTGGCACTGATCAGGATCGCGTGTACATCGGCCTGGTAGAAGACGACCCGCATCGCACCTATATCGAAGCGATCAAAGTGTTGGAAGAGTCAGGCATCGCCTATGTGTCCATCGCTGAAGCCGACTGGGACAACGCCCCAGTCTTGCCGGAATCGTTCCGCCGCGCGGTGCGCGAAACCTTCAGTGGCCGCATCATCTACGCCGGTCGCTATACCGCTGAACGCGGCGCTGGTCTGGTAGAAGCGGGGTTGGCGGACTTGATTGCGTTCGGGCGGCCATTCATTGCCAACCCGGACCTGCCGCAGCGGATTTTCAACGGATGGCCGTTGAACCCGTTGAAGGCCGAGGGGTTGTATGGCGGGACGGAAGCGGGGTACATCGATTACCCGGTGTACGCCAAATAGCCCTGCGACGCTGATCCATGTGGGCGCTGGCTTGCCTGCGATAGCGTCACCTCGGTTCAACTGAATGACCGAGGTGTCTGCATCGCAGGCAAGCCAGCTCCCACACTGGATCTTCACAAGGCCTGGATCAGCGTCACTCCACCCGCAACACAATCTTCCCAATATGGTCCCCACCCTCCATCCGCGCATGCGCCTGGGCGGCGTCGGTGTAGGCGTACACCTTGTCGATGATCGGCAAGCACCGCCCGGCGGCCAGTACCGGCCAAATGTATTCGCGCAGTTGTTCGGCAATGGCGGCTTTTTCGTCTTTGCTGCGTGCTCGCAGGAGTGAGCCGGTAATCACCGCGCGTTTGCCGAGAATGCTCAGCAGATCGACATCATTGGCCTTGGCGCCGCCGAGGAAGCCCAGCATCACCAAGTGACCGTCCATGGCCAAGGCCTTGAGGTTGTTGTTGAGGTAGGAGGCTCCCATGATGTCGAGGATCACATCGACGCCCTGGTTGTCGGTCTGCTGCGCAATGACTTCGGCAAAATCCTGCTCGCGATAATTGATAGGTTCAGCGCCCAGCTTGGCAATTGCGGCACATTTGTCGGCGCTGCCAGCGGTGGCAAACGCCTGGATGCCAAACTCGCGGCACAGCATCAAGGCGGTGGTGCCGATGCCGCTGGTACCGCCGTGAATCAACACGCGCTGACCGGTGTGTGCATCGCCAAGGCCGAACAGGTTGGCCCACACGGTGAAGAACGTTTCCGGCACGGCGGCGGCTTGAATCCAGTCCATGCCCTCAGGGATCGGCAGGGCCTGGCTGGCCGGCACGCTGCAAAACTGTGCGTAACCACCGCCATTGGTCAAGGCGCAGACCTTGTCGCCCACCTGGTATGCGTTCACGCCTTCACCCAGCGCCACCACTTCACCGGCTACTTCCAACCCGGGGATCGGGCTGAAGCCGGGTTTCATCGGGTACTTGCCGGCACGTTGCAGGGCGTCAGGCCGGTTGACCCCGGCGGCATGCACGCGGATCAGGATCTCGCCGGGGCCTGCGACAGGCACCTCGGCGCGGCGCGGTTGCAGCACTTCAGGCCCGCCAGGGGTGGTGATTTCGATCAGGGTCATTTCTTGAGGAAGCGTCATTTCAGATTACCTGCAGCGATGAGCGTATGGGTTGGGACCGTGTCGAGCGGCCGACGGTTCAGCAGGAACATGCCCAGTTCCAGTGCCAGGGCAACGACGATGGCGCCGGCGGCGATCATGAACAACAGCGCGTGTTGCCCGCCACTGCTGTTGAACAGTGCCGAATAAGCAAACCCGGACAGCGCCTGGAACGTCGCGAAGGACACTGTGGCGCGGCTCCATGCCACTTGTTGCTGGTGATGGTTGGGCAGCAACTCATGCACCCGCGCCAGTGCCAGCGGCACGATGCCCGGCGGGAATGAACCGAGGATCACTGCCAGCACCGCCAGGGCGGTAAACGAACCGGCAAACGGTAACAGGCCGACCGCAATCGCCTGCACCACCAGCACCACGCGAATACTCAAGCGGGCCCCGAGTTTATCGGCGAGGAACCCGTAAGTCACCGGCCCCACAATCGCGCCCAGGCCGTACATTACCCAGATCATCGCGCCGATATGGGCGCCGTCACCCAAGCCACGGGCCACGTAATCCACCAGGAACACCATCGCCGGCACCAAGCCCGCCGCCATAAAAGCGTACTGGGCGAACAACAGGTACACGCCAGAAGGTGTCGGTGCGCAAGTGTCTGCTCGTGCCGGTGCCTCATGCAGCGTACCGCTGGGCCAGGCGAACCAGCTCGCAACCGTCAACACCAGCGCCAACAGGCCGAGGCCAAACCAGGTCTGCTGCAAACCCAGGCTCAACAGCGGCGGCACGATAGTGCCGGAGCCAGCAATGCCCAGGCCGATCCCCAGGAAGATCGCACCGCTGGCCAAGCCACGGCGTGCCGCCGGTACATGGGGCAATACGGTTGCCGCTACCAGCACCATGATTGCGCCACCGGCAATCCCCGACAACAAGCGCCAGGCGAAAAACCACACCACCGACAGCGCAAAGCCACAGGCGAAAAACGCCAGGGTCACCGCCACCATCATGATGCGCAGGGCGGTCTTGTTGGAGGTGCGCTGGGCGAGGGGGCGGCCGATCAGCGCGCCAATCAGGTAACCCACCAGGTTGGCGGCGCCGAGGTAGACCACGTCATTGGCGGAAAACCATTGGGCCTGGATCAGGCTTGGAATCAAAGGCGTATAGGCAAACCGCGCCAAGCCGATGCTGACCAGGCTGGCGCAGAGGCCGGCGAAGATGGGGAGCCAGACTGAGCTGCGGGGTGGGGCGTGAGTGTCGAGCATGATGGCGGTCCTGGGTATTTTTCTCTGGCGCCCAGCATAGCCAGGTTTGTTGATGCAATAATGCTGCGAATACACGGCGCAGCGATGCATATATGCATCATAAGGGGCAGGCATGAATTGGGATGATGCACGGGTCTTTCTGGCGGTCTGCCGCGAATCAACGCTGCGCGGCGCCGCACGGGTGTTGGGCGTGGATCAGGCCACGGTGGGTCGACGAGTCAACGCCCTGGAAAAGTCCCTGAGCGCCACCTTGTTCCTGCGCACGTCCGAGGGCTATGCGCTGACGGCCGTGGGCGAGGCCGCCTTGCGTTCAGTGGAGAAAATGGAGCGTTCGGCCCTCGACCTGGAACGCCAGATCCAAGGCCTGGACGACCGCCTGACCGGCACTGTGCGGGTCAGCACCACGGACTCCCTGGCCATCGACTTCCTGATTCCGGCCATCGCCTGCCTGCACGACAAACACCCCGACGTGCGCGTGCAGCTGGACGCCTCCACCCAGATCCTCAGCCTGGCCAAGCGCGAAGCCGATATCGCTGTGCGCAACACCCGCCCCGACAATCCTGACCTGATCGCCCGGCGCATCGCGCGTTGGCCGCTGGGGCTGTTTGCCTCGCAGGCCTACATCGACCGCCACGGCGTTCCCGAGCCGGGCAGCCTGTTCGAAGGCCATGACTTGGTCGTTTATCAGCCCTACCTGCAAAGCCAGAAAGACCTGACCCTGGTCTCCGAACCGCTGGGGCGCGGGCGCATTGTTGCGGCCCTGAGTTCAAGCCTGTTGGTGCGCCGCTCTATTGCTGCGGGCATCGGCATCGGCGAAATCCCGGTGTACACCGGCGAACGTGACGGGCTGGTACGTCTGTGGCCCGAGCGCACGCGGCCGTTGCCGTACGACGTGTGGCTGGTGACCCACGCCGATCTGCGCCACACCGCGCGAGTGCGGGTGGTGATTGATGAAATCGTCGCAGCATTTGCCGGTACGGGGGAGTGAGGTCAGCACAGGCTTGCAAGCAGGCGGATGACGCCGTTGACACAATCGACGTTTGTCTCGACCAACAGAGAGCACGTATGAACGAACCAAAACAACAGGACCTGGGGTTGTTGTTTCTACGGGGCAGCGGGGCGCTGTTCCTGCTGTGGGTGCACGGTTTGCCGAAACTGTTGAACTACAGCGCACAGCTGCAGCTGATCGAGGACCCGTTTCACTTGGGCGCTCACATCACGCTGCTGCTGGCGATATTTGCCGAGGTGCTGTGCCCGCTGCTGATCATTGCCGGGGTGCTGGTGCGCCTGGCATGCCTGCCGATCCTGGCGGTGCTGTTGATCGCCATGCTGGTGGTGCACCCGGAGTGGACGTTGCTGGAAGGGCAATTCGGCTGGCTGCTGTTGATCATTTTCAGCAGCGTGTTGGTCGCCGGGCCGGGGCGTCTGGTCGTGAGCCAACGTTTCTCCTGAGCAAAAAAAGGCCGGGCAAGCCCGGCCGAAATAAGGAGAGGGTGGTTCAGGTGTTTCAGCGGTTCAGGAACGCCAGCAGGTCTTCATTCAAGGCCTGGGCATGGGTCACGGCGAAACCGTGTGGTGCGTCCTTGTAGACCTTCAGCTCGGCGCCTTTGATCGAAGCCGCGGCGGCTTTGCCGGTGGTTTCGAACGGTACGATCTGGTCGCCGTCACCGTGGATGACCAGGGTCGGCACGTCAATCTTGGCCATGTCCGGGCGGAAGTCGGTTTCGGAGAAGGCGGTGACGCAATCCACGGTCGATTTCAGTGACGCCAGCATTGCCACCTGCAGGGTCTGCGTCAGCACGCCTTCGGAGACTGTCTGGCCCTTGTTGATACCAAAGAACGGCGTGTTGAAATCGCTGATGAATTGCGCGCGATCCTTCAACAGCCCGGCCTTGATGCCATCGAACACTTCAGTCGGCACGCCCTGCGGGTAATCCGGTTTCTGGCCGAACAGCGGCGTCACCGCACCCAGCAGTACCAGGCCGGCGACGCGGGCGCTGCCGTGGCGGGCGATGTAGCGCGCCACGTCGCCGCCGCCCATGGAGAAGCCCACCAGGGTCACGTCCTTGAGGTCCAGGTGTTCGATCAACTGCGCGATATCGTCGGCGAAGGTGTTGTAGTCGTTACCCGTCCACGGCTGGTCCGAGCGCCCGAAGCCACGGCGGTCAAACGCGATGGTGCGAAAACCACGGCTGCTCAGGTATTCCATCTGGTATTCCCACATGTCGGCATCCAGCGGCCAGCCGTGGCTGAACAGCACGGGCTTACCGCTGCCCCAATCCTTGAAGTAGATCTGGGTACCGTCTTTGGCAACGAATGTGCTCATGGAAAACTCCTTGGTGAATAGGCTGGAAAACTCAGGATCACTATTGCCCTTAAGCGTTTCGAGGGCTTGTACGGGTGTGCTTGCTTGGTGTTACCAACTGAACTTGAGCTCGACCCCCAGGTAATTGCTGTCATCACCGCCCGCATCGCGCAGGGTCTGGCCGACGTCGTAGTGCACGGCTTCGACGGCGCCGGTGAGGTTGGCGTTGAACACATAGTCAGTGCGCAGTTGTGCGTAGGCGCCGGTCCAGCGATCACCGCTGCCAGCGGTGCCGGCCACCGGCAGGTTGGGCTGGGTGTACACCGCATCGCTGGTGGTTTGCCGCCAGAGCAGGCCGATGGCGGTTTGCACGCTGAGCTTGTCGATCGGCTTGACGGTGATCGACGGCTTGAAGTGGATCAGGTTGCTGTAGCCCGTGTAGCCTGCGAGGGAAAAGTAGTAGCCGTTGGGAAACAGCGGGTTGAATGTGCCGACAGTGCCATCCCCGGTCTTGCGGTCGCCCGAGGCAATGTCCAATTGCAGGCCGAGGCGCGGCTTCCAGGCCAGGCTGTCAAAGGTGTAGCCCGTGCGACTGCCACCGGCCCAGGCGCGGATATCCTTGTTGCTCACCGAGCCACTTTGCAGCATCGCTTCGATGTCCCAGTCAAAGCCCATGGCCGCGCCGCCCAGGCGGGCGTCGAACAGGTGGCGGGTTTCGTCGCCGTCCGCGTCAAGGTAGTGCGCCGCGCTGCGTTCATACACGCCGTAGTAGGCCGACAGTTCGTTTTTACCGCCCACCAGCCGCTCGACCCGCACCATGTGGAAGCGTGCGTCACTATTGGATTTGTCGTCGAAGTGGCGCCCGTCCTGATACTGCACCGGCTGGCTGGCAATTCCGATAAAGCGCCAGTTCGACGTCTCCCAGTCCGCCCACAGCGCATCGAAGGATTGCCGCACGTTCGGGCCATCCCGCGATGAGATGAAGCGCTGCAAGTCGAAAGCGAAATCCTGGCGCCCGACACGTGCTTTCAGCGTGCCGCTGCTGAAGGCATTGACGTATTCGGCAAAGGCCAGGCGCAGGTCGACGCGGTTCTGGTCGGCGCCGCCGATCGTCGTCTTGTCATACGCGCGCACGTCTTCAAGCTGGGTGAACACCCGCCAGTGTTCGTTCAGGTGCAGGTCGGCATGCACCTGGAAGCGTTGGATCAGGTAGCGATCACGCTTCACATCGCGCACGCCAAAACCACTGGCATCGTTCATCTCGAAGCGCTCGCGCAACGTGGCGCCCAGGGACAAGTAGGTGAACGGGTTGGCAGTTGACAATGGGATGTACTTCAAATTGTCCAACGGCTGCGTGCGCAGCGCCGGGTTTTGCAGTACCGACCAGTCTTCCTGCCAGCGGTTGGCCTTGATGGTCGGGCGTGTCGCTTGCTCGTCGGCGTGGACGCCGCCGGCGAGCAGCGGCCACAGCACGGCCAGGCCCCAGCCTGTGCGACGCTTCATTTTGCCGCGTTGAGTTGGTGAATCTCCGCGACATAGCCGCCCGGGAACTCGACCAAAGCGCTGCGACGGCCTTTGCTGTCAAAGGCAGGCACCAGCACTGTGGCGCCGGAGCCAGTGGCCTTGCCCAGGGTCGCCGCCAGGTCAGCCACCTGATAGCCGGTGGTTTCATGGCCGAACGGGTAGGGCAGTTGACCGTTGGTGACCAGCACCGCCATGCGGCCGAACGGCGACTCGATGTCGACGCGGCGATAAGTGCCGCTGGCTTGACCGATATCCACGCCCGGTGCGTGCCTGTCATCGGCCAGGACTTTGCCGTGGGAGAAGCCCAGGAACGACTTGATAAAGCTGTTGGCACGGTCGGCGCTGAGGTACACGCGGTTTTCCGGCACGGTCTGGAACGCGGCGTAATCCGGGGTCTTGGTGTGCCAATAGAGCTGCATATTCACGCCGCCTGGCCACTGCACCACGGCGTCACGCCCGATCGGGTCGGGGAAGTCGCTGACGATCACCGCCGCACCGTTTTCCCGGGCGGCCTTGAGCGCTGCGTCCATGTCCTTGACCAGGTAACCGTTGCGCTCCTGGCCGAACGGGTGCGGGATCGGCGTGGTGAAGCCAAACAACGACACCGTGCCCGCCGGGGTCTGCAGCAATTGCGAGGTGGTGCTGCTCGGCACCGGCAGCACGTTCACCACCACCTGGGCCGTGCTTTTGCCGCCGAAGGTGGCCAGGAAACTCTGGGCAAAACGGTCGACATCGGCCGGCGCCACATAGACGTGGCTGGTGTCATATTGCGGGGCCACCGCTACCGCGGGTGTTGCCGCAAAGGCACTGCCCATCATGGCCCCGGCCAGCAACGTGACAGCCAGCGATACCGTCCTCACTTTTTTACACATGCCCACTCTCCAGCGTCTTGAGAAAGTCAGGAGCTTAGGGGCCGCGCAGTAACGCGGATTGTATGGACGTGCTCGGTTGAACGATTCAGCGTCTATGCGGGTCATCTGACTTCCAGCATCCGATCACACAGGTGAACGAAATGGCCAAGACTTACAGCTACGCCGCCCAGAACGCCAAGGATTCCCTCAAGCCCTTTACCTTCGAGCGCCGCTCGCCGGGGGCGGATGATGTACAGATCGACATTCTCTATTGCGGGGTCTGCCACTCCGACCTGCACACCGCGCGCAACGAATGGAACAACACCCTGTACCCCTCCGTACCCGGCCATGAAATCGTCGGCCGCGTCACGGCAGTAGGCGCCAATGTCAGCCAGTTCAACGTCGGTGATTTGGCGGGTGTCGGCTGCATGGTCGACAGCTGCCAGCACTGTGCGTCCTGTGCCGAGGGCGAGGAACAGTACTGCGAGAGCGGCTTTACCGGCACCTACAACGGCCCAGTATTCGGCGGCGAAAACACCTTTGGCGGCTACTCCGACAGCATCGTGGTCAAGGAGAAGTTCGTGCTGCGCATCTCCCACGACGCTTCCAACCTGGCCGCCGTCGCGCCGCTGCTGTGCGCGGGCATCACCACCTATTCGCCGCTGCACCACTGGAAGGTTGGCCCCGGCAAGAAGGTCGGTGTAGTCGGTCTCGGTGGCCTGGGCCATATGGCGGTGAAGATCGCCCACGCCATGGGCGCGCACGTCACGCTGTTCACCACCTCACCCAACAAACGCGAAGACGGCCTGCGCCTGGGCGCAGACCAAGTGGTGGTATCGAAAAACCCGGACGAAATGGCCAAGGTCGCCAACAGCCTGGATTTCATCCTCAACACCGTCGCCGCACCGCACGACCTAGACGCCTTCCTCAACCTGCTCAAGCGCGACGGCACCATGACCCTGGTCGGTGCACCCGACAGCCCGCACCCGTCGCCCACCGTGTTCAACCTGATCTTCAAGCGCCGCAGCCTGGCCGGTTCGTTGATCGGTGGTATCCAGGAGACCCAGGACATGCTGGACTTCTGCGCCAAGCACGGGATTGTCTCGGACGTGGAAATGATCGATATCCAAGGCATCAACGAGGCGTATGAGCGGATGCTCAAGGGCGATGTGAAGTACCGGTTTGTGATTGATATGGACAGCTTGAAAAAGGAAAGCCACGCGGCTTGAGATACGCGGCAAGTCCAAACTGTGGGAGCGGCGGTTCGACGCTTCGACTTGCTCGCGAATGCAGAGTGTCAGTCACTGATGATTTGACTGATCCACCACATTCGCGAGCAAGCCCGCTCCCACATTTGTCACATGTGTACTCAGACAATTTCTAACGGCTCAAGGCCGCTGCGGCTTCACCGACGTACCAAACGTGTTGCCCATACGCACACTGGTCGCCGCCGGAGTGGCTAGACCCACTTTATTGGGCTGCCGCTTTTCGACGGAAATGTTCTGTGCCTCCTGGTTCTTCTTCGCCGCCTGTGCCGCATTCGTGTCATTGCCCATCTGCTGGCTCAAACAACCGTAGTCGGGCGCCTTATACCCATCCACCGTGACCTCTGCGCAATTGTCGGCATGGGCACTCAAGGGCAGGGCGACGCACAGCAACAGGCTGACAAGGGACTGTAACACGTTCATTCAGGGCCTCCTGGCAGGCCCGGGAGGTGGGCCGTTATGGCTAGCAAGTCTAGTGCAGCAGGCCTTACGTCACTGTGATGTTTTTTTTGCTATCACCGTAACATCAGGTTCATAAACTGGCCTCAGGATGACGGTTTTCTAGGGCGCGTCGGCCGTGCAGCGATGCAGAGCAGGGGGTGAACAGGGAGTCTGGAGGCGCGTCATGTGCGCCCTGGTCTTGCTGTTGCTGGTGGTCGGTGGTCGTACGGCACTGGCAGCGTCACCCCTGGTGTCGTTGGACCTGCCGGCGCAGGACCTGGAGCACGCACTGCAAGCCTACAGCCGCGCCACCGGGATGGCGGTGCTGGTGGACCGCGAGTTGACGCGGGGCCGGCGCTCGATTGGGGTGCGCGGGCGCTTTACGGCGCAAGAGGCACTGGCGATGTTGCTGACAGGGAGTGGCCTGATGGCACGTTATGCACGCAACGATGCGTTTACCTTGCAGACACCGCAGGTCAGCCAGCCGCCGCCCACCCAGGGTGCGGCTGCACGCAGCGTCGCGCGGATCAACAACAGCTACGCGACGGCGTTGCAACACGCCATCGAAACCAGCCTGTGCCGTTCGCCGCTGACCCGGCCCGGTAGTTTTCGCGCGCTGGTGCAGGTATGGGTCAACCCGGACGGGGTGATTGAACACAGTCGGCTGGTCAGTTCCACCGGCGATGAACAACGCGATGAAGCACTGGTGCGCAGCCTGAGTGCGGCCCGGGTCGAACGCCCGGCGCCGAGCTCACTGCGCCAACCGGTGACTTTACTTTTGATGCCCGACACAACAGGAACGCGCATGGAATGCACAGTAGCGAAAGGAACCTGGGGCGGATGAAAAATACCGGGCACAGTCCGATGGTCAGCTTGTTCCTGGCCTCCTACGAAGACTTCAAGGTGCGTTTGCGCAAGCGCCTGGGCTCGGAGGACCTGGCCAACGACGTGCTGCACGAAACCTACCTGCGGGTCGACCGCATGGACGTGCCGCCGAACCTGCAACAACCCAACGCTTATCTGTACCGCATGGCCTTGAACATCGCCGCCGACCGCCGCCAGGCCGACGCGCGTCTGCTCACCGGCAGCGAAGTGGAGGAACTGTTGCAAAGCGCCGACGAAGCCCAGGACCCGTCGCGGGTGGTGGGTGGCCAGAAAGAAATCCAATCCTTGGTCAAGGCCCTCTACGAACTGCCGGCACGCCGCCGCAAGATCCTCATCGCAGCGCGACTGGAAGAAGCCCCGCACCTGGAAATTTCCCAGCGTTTCGGCATCTCCACGCGCATGGTCGAGAAGGAAATCAAGGCAGCCCTGGGCCACTGTGCCAAGCGCCTGGAAAGAAAAGTGATTCAGCGGTTCGGTCCCGGGGCCGGAAAACCGTCTTAGTGTCGAGTCCCTGATAAATCCGTGAGTACGTGCGCGCTTGAATATTTTTAGCCTCTCCACCGCCCGGCAATCCGCCGCCAGCCCCCTGCACGATGAAGCCCGCGACTGGCTGCTCCTGCTGACCTCGGGCCGCGCCACCGTGGCCGACGCCAAGGCCCTGCAGGCCTGGTGCGCGCAGAGCACGGAACATGCCCAAGCGTTCGAACAGGCCAAGGCGTTATGGCGCGACTTGGCCCCGGCCCTTGAACAGGTGTCGCAACCGCGCAGCTTTGGCCGTCGTGCCTTCCTGGGCGGTGCGATTGCTGCCTCGGCGGCCGTGGTGATGGTCCGTGCCGGCGTACCGGGCGGTTTCGCCGGACTCACGGCGGACTACCGCACCGAAGTCGGCGAGCAGCGCCAGGTGATGTTGAGCGAAGGAATAAGCCTGGAACTCAATACCCAGACGCGCATCAGCCGAGTGGGGCAGGGCATTGAATTGCTTGAGGGTGAAGTCGAGGTGCTCGCCCACATTGCGCAGCCGCTCAAGGTCCAGGCCGGCGAAGGCTGGGTCAGTGCGGCGCAGGCCCGCTTCAATGTGCGCAACACCGACCACAACGTGTGCGTGACCTGTATCGAGGGCTCGCTCATGGTGGACATCGCCGGGCGCAGCGTGCGCCTGGACGGTGGCCGGCAACTGACCTATGGCAACGTCGGGGTCAGCGAAGTGACCACGGTAGACACCCAGGCGGTGGTTGCCTGGCGTGAACAGGTCCTGGTGTTCAACAACGCCACGCTGGCGACGGTGGTGGATGAGATCAACCGCTATCGACCGGGGATGCTGGTGTTGCTGAACAGAGAACTCGGCCAACGCCGGGTGCAGGCGCGGTTCAGCTTGCAGCAGTTGGCAGGGGTGGCGTTGTTGATTCGCGATGCGTATGGGGCCAAATGTACGGAATTGCCGGGTGGAGTGGTGTTGTTGAGTTAGTTCAACGACCTCAACGGCCCCACCACCTGGCGATATTTTTCCACGCCTAGCGGCGTCTGCCGCACCAGGCTGATTTCCAGCCCCAGCGGGTCCTCGCGGCGATTACCACTCAACTGCCGCCATCCCTTATCCGCCTCCCACACCCGCACCTGCAAATCGCTCACGCCGGTCAACACCACCACGCCATCCTTCGCTGCCGGCAGCGGATAGCGGTCCCGCGCGGGCGCCGCTGCCCGATACAACGAGTCGCCTTTGAGCCACCAGCGAACCCGTTGCAGCCCGTCACCTGCCACCGGGGCGCTGCGGATCACGTCCAGGCGAAAGCCCTTGCTGTCGGAACTGCGCACCGTCACCGCAGCCAGCCCCTCTGTTTTAGCCGCCCCATCTTCCGGCGCGCTGGGGACGGCGAGTTCAACACTGGCCCGCAAGCTGATATCCCGCTGCATCTGATTCAACGCTCTCAGCAGCACCTCTGTTTGCTCGGTGCTCGCCTGCAAATGCTGATCAGCGCGGGTCACGCTGTCGAGGCCGCGCCAGGCGATCACGCTGACCAACGCCATCAGCATGATCGCCACCATCACTTCGATCAGGGTGAAGCCTTGCTGGGCGTTGTTCATGGCTGGTTCACCACGCGCATCAAGCCGGCGGCGTCGCGTTGCAGGCTGAGGCTGTGTTGCCCATCGGACAGCACCACCCGCAGCGGTGGGTTGATCCATTCGGCATTCAGCACCAGGGTTTGCCGGGGTTCGATGTTGATTTGCATTGGCGTGCTTTCCCATAGCCGTGGGCGCAGTTGGTCGTCGTTTTTAAACGTCTCGATACCTGTCCCATCATCCCTTTGACGATTGAAGCGAAAGCCCTTGGCATCGGCCCGCCAGGTGATGGGGCGGCCGTCGGCGTGGGCTTCGGCCTGGGCGACTTGCAGCAGTTGGCTCAGGCGCTCGGCGTCTTTGCGCAGCAGGTGCAGTGGGTCGGGTTTGATCGTGAGGCTGATGGCGGCGCTGGCGATGCCGATGATCACCAGCACGACCATCAGTTCGATCAGGGTGAAGCCTTGCTGTTTCATCGCGCGCTTCCTGGAAAACTGGGGAGTGTGTGAAATAAAAGCGTGCGAATTGACCTGTAGGCTGGTGCGACGGACAAACAGGAGGTCCACCCCATGGCATTTGCCCATCGTTTCACCCTGGCCCATGGCGTGCAGGCGCTGGGTGTGTTGGCCGCACTGGCTGGCCTGGCGGTCTGGACGCCGCTGCTGCTCACCAGTGCCGAATCCCATACGCCCCAAGCCACGCCCCAGGCATTGGCGGCGCTCAGCGATAACCCGGCGCTGCAATGGTTTTCCAATGCGCCGACGGCGCTGCAGGTGAAGGTCACCGGCGTGCTGGCAGGTGCTCGTGGTGCGGTGGCCATCCTCAGTCTGAATGACGGCCCGCCGCGCAGTTTTCTGCTGGGTGAGCGCCTCAGCCCCGGCGTGCGGCTGACGGCCATCGAAGGCGATGGTGTGGAGATAGAACGCGGTGGCGAGAAACTGCGCGTCAACCTCGACAAGCTGCCGCAGGGGCCCGCGTTGCCCATGCTCACTCGGCCATGACCTGGGTGTCCAGGCGGGCCAGTGGCGGCGCTTCGCGGCTGGCGTCGAGCACCTGCAGGTTGACCTGAAACAGGCGCCCATCGGCGTTGATGGTCTGCTCGCAACGCAGTTTCAAGCGGCCCTGGTCGCACTCGAAGTTTTTCTTGCCGCTGCGCAGGTGCCCCTCCAGGCGCAACTCCGCCAGGCGACTTTGCGCCGCCAGCAACGCGATCGACTTGTCGCGCAACAAGCCGTTGCTCTGGGTCATCAGCCCGGCCACGCGCACGGCGGCGGCCATGGCCACGGCGATGATTGCCAGCGCCACCAGCACCTCGATCAGGGTAAAACCTTGCTCCTTGCGTCGGCCGTACATGGCGCTCTCAAAGCCGGGAAACAGGCCCGCAGACTAGCGCCGGCAGTTGACCGATTGGCGACCGAACCTCCCGAGGATTTTCAATACGACTGACATGTGTTCTTGCAACACTGCGCCACGAATTGCACTCAAGCCAAGGAATGTCGAGATGGATATCGCGCGCCTAACGTCCCCATTGCCAGGCCCTCGCGGGCAGCGTGGCTTCACGTTGATCGAGATCATGGTGGTGGTGGTCATCCTCGGGATCCTGGCCGCGATGGTGGTGCCCAAGGTCCTCGATCGGCCGGACCAGGCACGGGCCACCGCAGCGAAGCAGGACATCGGCGGGTTGATGCAGGCGTTGAAACTCTATCGCCTGGACCACGGCACTTATCCGAGCATGAACCAGGGTTTGAAAGTACTGGTGGAACGCCCGGCGGATGCGAAGAACAACAACTGGCGCGCCTACCTGGAACGCCTGCCCAATGACCCTTGGGGCCACCCTTATCACTACCTCAACCCGGGCGCCAATGGCGAGGTCGACGTGTTCTCCCTTGGCGCCGACGGCCAGCCGGATGGTGACGGCGTGAATGCCGATATCGGCTCCTGGCAGTTGTAAGGCGCGCCATGAAACGGTATTCGCCCCCAGCGGCGAAGCAGCGCGGCATGGCGATTATCAGCGCGTTGCTGATCGCCGCGGTGGTGGCGGTACTGGCCGGCGCCATGCTCACGCGCCAGACCGTGTTCACCCGCAGCCTGGAAGCCGAGCAGTTGCGCATCCAGGGCCAATGGCTGTTGCAAGGTGGCCTTGAGCGCAGCCGGCAGATGCTCTGGGACGCGCGCCAAAAAGACGTGCTCACCCGCCTCGATCAACCCTGGGCCCGTGCCCAAGGTGGCGTGTTTGAGGGGCGGATTGTGGACGAGCAGGGCAAGTTCAACCTGCGTAACCTGGTCAATCGCCAGCAGGTGGACACCGAGCAGTTGCAGAGCTTCGAGCGGCTGTGTCGCCTGATCGGCGTCGACCCGGCGGTGAGTCGGCGTATCAGCCAGCGAGTGATCGCCTCTTATGTCCCCCCCGCCAAATACCCGATGCTGCGCAGCCTGGATGACTTGAGCGGGATCGAAGGTCTCGACCCTATCGTGTTGCAGCGCATGCAGGCGTATATCAGCGTGTTGCCGGGCCCTACCTGGGTCAACGGCAATACCGCCAGCGCCGAAGTGCTCAGCGCGGTGGTGCCACAGCTCAGCGTGTCCCAGGCCCATGGGCTGGTGGCCGAGCGTGACGGTGGGCACTGGTTTATCAACCGCGGGGATTTCGTCAACCGCTTGCGGCTGCCCCACATCGAGGTGGACTCGGTGCAAGTGGGCATTACCAGTGAGTGGTTCCGCTTGCAGGGGCAGGCTCGCCGTGAGCAGCGGCGGGTGACGATTGATGCGTTGTTGCATCGCCCCGAAGACCGCGAGCCACGGGTGATCTGGTCGCGGGTGGGTGTATGAAACGCTTGCGCATTGGCTTGCCGCCGCTGGATCAGCTGACCCTTGAGAGCCAGGTAAAATTTGCCTGGCTGGACCGTGGCGTGGTCATTGAAGAGGGCTACGCAAGCCTGGCGCAGTTGGGCAAGGCCCGCCAGGCCGTGGAGTGTTTCCTGCACCCGCGCGACAGCTTGCTCACCAGCCTGGAGCTGCCACCGTTGCCGGCCGCGAAAACGGCGGCCGCCGTAGCCTGCGCCGCGCAGGCGTTGATCCTGGGCCCGGTGGAACAGATGCAGGTGGCCCACGGCCCGCGTGAAAGCGATGGGCGCGTGCAGGTGGCTTGGGTGCCCAAGGCTGCTTTGGAGCGGTTGGCGCAGGTGCCACTCAAGCTGCGCGGCGTGTACCCGGCGCCCTATGCCTTGCCGGTGGGCACTGCGGCGCTGGACGAAGGTTATCTGTTGACGCGTGACAGCCTGCAACAAGGCGCGGTGCACCCGTTGGGCTTGCAGGCGCTGGGCGTGCAGCGGGTGGATGCGCAGCAACGTTGGAGTGGGCCAGTGCCCACATGGGGGTTGCACGGTCGCCTGCGCCAACCCTCGACTGCCGGATGGGGCAGGGCGCTGGCGTGTGTGGCGCTGGCGACGGCCATCTGGACCGTTGGGCTCAACCTGTACGCCGCGCGCCAAGTGGATGAAGGTCAGCGACTCAAGGCCTTGATGAGCCAGCAGGTGCGCCAGGCGTTTCCCGAATTGCCGGTGGTGCTCAACCCCTTGCAACAGGCCCGTCAGCAATTGGCTGCGCGACAGACCGGCGCGGCCGCAGACCCAGGGCAACGCTTCACCAGCCTCCTGCAACTGGCGGGCAGCAGCCTGCCGTTCATGGTCGGCAGCGTCGACAACCTGACCTTTGAACAAGGCCGCTTGCACGTGGAATTACTCGCCGACAGTCGTAACCCGACGGCTGAGGGTGAATGGCAGGCCGCGTTGGCCCAGGCCGGCTTTACGGCCACCCGCGATGACCATGCCTGGACCATTGGCCCGGCGCCGGCAGCGGAAAAGCCAGGGGCCAGCGATGAATAAAGTGCAGCGACTGCGCAGCCAGGCCCAGGTGTTCTGGCGCGGCCTGGCCCTGCGCGAAAAACGCATGCTCGGCGGCGCCGGCCTGGTCCTGGCGAGCCTGCTGACCTGGCTGGTGCTGGTGCAGCCCGCGTTGAAGAAGATCGACTACTGGCAGGCCGAAACCCCCAAGTTACGTGCCCAGGCCGCCGCTTTGCAGGTGTTGTTGCAGGATGTCGCTGCGCCTCGCCAGGGCGATGAAACTGCGTTGCGCCAAGCCCTCGATGGCGCCGGCCTGCAAGGCCATTACCAGTTGCAGGCGCTGGAACCCGGCGGCTGGCGCCTGACCTTCGACAACGCCCCGGCCGATGCGGTGGTGGGGTGGCTGCTGGGCAATGCCCGCGCGTTTTCTCTGGAGGTGTCCGAGGCGCGTTTGCAGCGCACCCTCGACACCGTCGATAACTCGGCCGGCACTGTGTCCGGGACCGTTCGCATGGATCAGGCGCTTGGCGCTAAGGAAGCTTCATGAAGTGGTCAGTCCCCCCTTTTCGCATGGTCGCGCCGCTGCTGGTGCTGGCCCTGAGTGCGTGCAGCAGTCAGTCAACCACGCCATTGCTGGTGGACAGTGAACTTGGCCAACCCTTGGCCGACACCCGCCGCAGCGGTGAGACGGTGTTGGATCGCCAGCGTGAACCCGCATCCCAACCGCCCGTCCAGCACCGGGTTACCAACAGCGCCCGCAGCCACGCCCCGGCGGTGGTCAAGGCCCGCAACCCACTGGGCGACCAGCCGGTGCAGCTCAATTTTGTCGACGCCGATATCCAGGCGGTAGTGCGCGCGCTGTCCCGCGCCACCGGCCAGCAGTTCCTGGTCGACCCACGTGTAAAGGGCAACCTCACCCTGGTCAGCGAAGGCCAGGTGCCGGCGCATCAGGCCTACGACATGCTATTGGCGGCGCTGCGCATGCAGGGCTTCAGCGTGGTCGATGTGGGCGGCGTCGCCCAAGTGGTGCCCGAGGCCGATGCCAAGTTACTCGGCGGGCCGATCTACACGGCCGGCAGCAGCGGCATGCAAACCCGCACCTTCCGTCTGCAATATGAAAACGCGGTGAACCTGATCCCTGTGCTGCGCCCCATCGTGTCGCCGAACAACCCGATCAATGCTTACCCGGGCAACAACAGCATCGTCATCACCGACTACGCGGAAAACCTCGCGCGTGTCGCGCAGATCATCAACGGCATCGACACCCCCAGCGCCATCGACACCGACGTGGTGAAGGTACAGAACGGCATTGCCGTGGACATCGCCGCCATGGTCGCCGAGCTGCTGGAAACCCAGGGCGCCGACCAGACCCAGAAGATCAACGTGATCGGTGACCCGCGCTCCAACTCGATCATCATCCGCTCCGGCAGCCCGGAGCGTACCGAGCTGGCGCGCAACCTGATCTACAAACTCGACAATGCACAAAGTAACCCCAGCAACATGCACGTGGTGTACCTGCGCAACGCCCAGGCGGGCAAGCTGGCGCAGTCGCTGCGCGGGTTGCTCACCGGTGAAAGCGACTCCGGCGTCAGTGACGATGCCCGTGGCAAGCTCAGCGCCATGGGCGGCAATGGCAAGAACACCGAAGGTGCGAGTAACGCGCAAAACAGCAGCGGCACACCCACTGGCAGTGGTGTGCAGTCGGGCTACGGCCAAACGGCCGGTTCGACCAGCAGCACCGCTAATGGCGGCATCTCCGGCGATGCAGACAGCGCGTTCAGCGCCGGCGGCGTGACCATCCAGGCGGACGCCACCACCAACACCTTGCTGATCTCCGCGCCGGACCCGCTGTACCGCAACCTGCGCGAAGTGATCGACATGCTCGACCAGCGCCGCGCCCAGGTGGTGATCGAAAGCCTGATCGTGGAAGTGAACGAGGACGACGCCACTGAGTTTGGCGTGCAATGGCAGGCCGGTAACCTGGCGGGCAAGGGCGCTTTTGGTGGCGTGAATCTCGGCGGCAGCGGCGTGATTGGCACGCCCACCAGCCCGACCAGTATTGATGTGCTGCCCAAAGGCCTGAATATCGGGTTGGTCAACGGCACCGTGGATATTCCCGGCATTGGCAAGGTGCTCGACCTCAAGGTGTTGGCCCGCGCATTGAAGAGCAAGGGCGGCACCAATGTGCTGTCCACGCCGAACCTGCTGACCCTGGATAACGAAGCCGCGAGCATTTTTGTGGGCCAGACCATTCCGTTTGTCACCGGCAGTTATGTGACCGGGGGTGGGGGCACCAGCAACAACCCGTTCCAAACCGTGCAGCGTGAAGAGGTGGGGCTCAAGTTGAATGTACGGCCGCAGATTTCCGAGGGCGGCACGGTGAAGCTGGATATTTACCAGGAAGTCAGCACCGTGGATGAGCGGGCTTCGGGGACGGCGGGTACGGTGACCAATAAGCGTGCGATCGATACCAGCATTTTGTTGGATGACGGGCAGATCATGGTGCTCGGCGGGTTGCTGCAGGATGGGTATAGCCAGAGTAACGACGCGGTGCCGTGGTTGTCGGATATTCCGGGGTTGGGGGCGTTGTTTCGCAATGAGAAACGCAGTGTGAACAAGACCAACCTGATGGTGTTTTTGCGGCCTTACATTATTCGGGACAGTGGGGCGGGGCGCAGTATTACGTTGAACCGGTATGAGTTTATGCGCCGGGCGCAGGGGGGGTTGCAGCCGGAGCATAGTTGGGCGATGCCGGATGTGCAGGCGCCGCAGTTGCCTTCGGTGGAGAAGGCGATTCCTGGGCAGCAGGGGCCTCGGGCGGTGATTCGGGCGGTGCCTAAGTGAGTGTACATATCCGTTGCTGCGGTCACGGCCGTTTAGGGTTCCGCTCTTACAGCGGGTCACTTTTGGCAAACGCCCCAAAAGTAACCAAAAGGTCTTCGCCCCACCACTCGGCACCTCGCCTAGGCTCGGTGTGCCCTCACTCCGGCTTTGGAGCGTGGGCCGCCGCGATGGGCCATCCTTGGCCCAGCGCGGCTAACCCGGCGTCCTGCCGGGTTACCCACGCTCCAAAGCCTGCGTTCGGCCAGCGTGGTTTTACGGGGCGCCTAAGATCAAAATCAAGAGCAAAAGCAGAGCGCGGCGGCCTTAGAACCGACCGGGTTTTTGAGGCCGATCTCGGTCACCTGTGGGAGCTGGCTTGCCTGCGAAGGCATCAACTGGATATGCCTGATTCACCTGGGCGTCCGCATCGCAGCAATGCGGCGATCCGACAAGCCAGCTCCCACAGAAAAGCAACCTACGGTGCACAAAAAACTGCCTTTGCTCCACACCACTCAAGCCGGCTGTCAGGCCGCTGTGCTTTCGCTTTTGATCTTGATTTTGATCTTAGGCGCCCCCCAAATCCCTGTCGGATTACGGGCACACCGAGCCTAGGCGAGGTGCCGAGTGTTGGGGCAAGAGCCCTTTGCTTACTTTGGGGCTTTTCCAAAGTGAGCCGCCGTAAGGGCGGAACCATAATCAGCCGTTACCGCAGCAACGGATATGTACACCTTCAAAAAGGGCCAACCCCATGAGCCTTCTGCCCTACGCCTGGGCCAAATCCCAACGCATCCTCCTGCGCCCCGGCGAGCAAGGCATGCTACTGACGGTGTGCCCCTCGACCCCAGGCTGGTCCATCAGCGAAGTCCACCGCCAGTTCGGCCAGGCCCACCTCGAACAGGTGCGCGACGACGAACTCGACGGCCTGCTCACCAGCGCCTACGCCGACACCGGCAGCGCCGCCGCTGTAGTGGGCGCCGCCGAAAACGAGGTCGACCTCGACCGTCTGATGCAAGACATGCCCGAAATCACCGACCTGCTCGACACCCAGGACGGCGCGCCGGTGATTCGCATGATCAACGCCTTGCTCACCCAGGCCGCGCGCGACGAGGCCAGTGATATTCATATCGAACCTTATGAGACCCATTCCGTGGTGCGCTACCGCGTCGATGGCACCCTGCGTGACGTAGTGTCGCCGCGCAAGGCGTTGCATGGCGCGCTGGTGTCGCGCATCAAGATCATGGCCCAGCTCGATATCGCCGAGAAACGCCTGCCCCAGGATGGCCGCATCGCGCTGCGTGTGGCGGGGCGGCCGATTGATATTCGGGTGTCCACGGTGCCCACCGGGCATGGCGAGCGGGTGGTGATGCGGCTGTTGGACAAGCAGGCCGGGCGTTTGCAGTTGGAAACCCTGGGCATGGAGCCACAATTGCTCGCCCGCCTGGACACGTTGATCCGTCAGCCCCATGGCATTGTGCTGGTCACCGGGCCCACCGGCAGCGGCAAGACCACCAGCCTGTACGCCGCGCTGGCGCGGCTGGATGCGAGCACCAGCAATATCCTCACCGTGGAGGATCCGGTGGAATATGACCTGCCGGGCATCAGCCAGATCCAGGTCAACGCCAAGATCGACATGACCTTTGGCCTGGCCTTGCGCGCGATTCTGCGTCAGGACCCGGACATCATCATGATCGGCGAAATCCGTGACCTGGAAACCGCACAAATCGCCGTGCAGGCTTCGCTTACCGGCCACTTGGTGCTCGCCACCTTGCACACCAACGACGCGGTGTCGGCGGTCAATCGTTTGATCGATATGGGGGTTGAACCGTTCCTGTTGGCGTCGTCGTTGCTCGGCGTGTTGGCCCAGCGCCTGGTGCGGCGCCTGTGCCCGCATTGCAAGCAGGAAGACTTTGCCGCGCCCGGCATGTGGCGCCCGGTGGGCTGCGCGCAGTGCAACCAGATCGGCTACAGCGGCCGCACCGGTATCCATGAATTGTTTTGCGTCGATGACGACGTGCGCAGCCTGATCCACCAGGGCGCCAACGAACAGGACCTGCGCCTGGCCGCGCGCCGTGCCGGGATGTTCAGCATGCGTGAAGACGGCGAACGCTGGGTGCGCAGCGGCGCCACCGCGCCCGAAGAAATCCTGCGCGTGACACGGGACGCCTGATGAATCGCTATCGCTACGAGGCTGCCGATGCCAGCGGCAAAGTCGAGGCCGGGCATGTGGAGGCCGACAGCCAGAGCGCGGCCTTTGCCAGTTTGCGCAGCCGGGGTTTGACCGCGTTGCTGGTGCAGATCGAAGGCGGCCAGCCCGCGGCGGCGGGCAGCAGCCTGTTCACTGCCAAACTCTCAGACAATGATTTGGCCTGGGCCACGCGGCAACTGGCTAGCCTGCTGGGCGCCAGCCTGCCGTTGGAGGCGGCGTTGAGCGCCACGGTGGAGCAGGCCGAGAAAAAACACATCGCCCAGACCCTCGCCGGCGTGCGCGCCGATGTGCGTGGCGGCATGCGCCTGGCGGAGGCGTTGGCGGCGCGGCCACGGGATTTTCCGTCGATTTACCGCGCGCTGATCGCGGCGGGGGAGGAGTCCGGCGACCTGGCCCAGGTGATGGAGCGCCTGGCTGATTACATCGAGGAGCGCAACAACCTGCGCGGCAAGATCCTCACTGCGTTCATCTACCCTGGCGTGGTGGGGTTGGTGTCCATAGGCATCGTGATTTTTTTGCTGAGCTACGTGGTGCCCCAGGTGGTCAGTGCGTTTTCCCAGGCGCGCCAGGACTTGCCGGGGCTGACCCTGGCGATGCTCAACGCCAGTGACTTTATCCGTGCCTGGGGTTGGCTGTGTTTCGCCGGGATCGTCGGCGGTTTCTGGAGTTGGCGCCTGTATTTGCGCAACCCGGTGGCGCGTTTGAATTGGCATAGCCGCGTCTTGCGCCTGCCGCTGATCGGGCGCTTTGTACTGGGCCTGAACACCGCGCGGTTTGCCTCGACCCTGGCGATTCTTGGCGGTGCCGGCGTGCCGTTGCTAAGGGCCTTGGAGGCGGCGCGGCAGACCCTGTCCAATGACCGCCTGAGCCAGTGCGTCAACGACGCCACCGCCAAAGTGCGCGAAGGCGTCAACCTGGCCCCGGCGCTGGCGGTGGAAAAGGTGTTCCCGCCGGTGCTGATCCACCTGATCGCCAGCGGCGAAAAAACCGGCTCGCTGCCGCCGATGCTCGAGCGCGCGGCGCAGACCCTGTCGCGGGATATCGAACGCCGCGCCATGGGCATGACCGCGTTGCTGGAACCGCTGATGATCGTGGTGATGGGCGCCGTGGTACTGGTGATCGTCATGGCGGTGCTGTTGCCGATCATCGAGATCAACCAGTTGGTCACCTGACTGACGAAACCCACATTTGAACTGCGCCCATTCAGTTGGTTTGCCGACATCCTGGCCGCCACGCCCAACCTCGGGTTCCTCATTCCGTCACATCCCACCCCCCTCGACACACGCCACACCGCCTCCAGCAACCCCGCACTGAAACCTCGCTGTCACCTGCCCCGAAACCGCTCAAAACCATGACCAAAACACCCGAGAATCTTTTTAAAATCAAGGCGTTCCTCCCGAGGTTTTTTCCCATAACCGTCATCGGAAACTGCGACTTTCTCTCCATGGTTTTCACCCCTGGCCACCCCCGCAACATGGCTTGGGACCGAAGCCATGGCGTCATGCAAGAGCCATCTACCCAACGTACAAACACGACGAAAGGAGCTTCTTCATGTTTAAGCGCAACGTTCTCGCGGTATCCATGACCCTCGCTTCACTGTGCTCGGCACAGGCTGCATTCGCTGACGTAAACGGCGGCGGTGCAACCCTGCCACAACCGCTGTACCAGACTGCCGGCGTACTCACTACCGGTTTCGCCCCTTACATCGGCGTGGGCAGCGGCAAAGGTAAACTGGCGTTCCTGAACAACGACTACAGCCAGTTCGGCACTGGCACCAAGAACGTGCACTGGGCTGGCAGCGACTCGAAGCTGAGCTCGTCTGAACTGTCGACCTACGCTTCCGCCAAACAACCTGCCTGGGGCAAGCTGATCCAGGTGCCTTCAGTCGCTACTTCGGTTGCCATTCCGTTCAACAAGGCTGGCGATGCAAACGTTGACCTGAGCGTTCAAGAGCTGTGCGGCGTGTTCTCCGGCCGTATCGTCGATTGGAGCGAAATCTCTGGCGCCGACCGTACCGGCCCGATCACTGTGGTTTACCGCACTGACAGCAGCGGCACTACCGAGCTGTTCACCCGTTTCCTCAACGCCAAGTGCACCGAAAACGGCGAGTTCGCTATCACCACTTCGTTCGGTTCCAGCTTCGCCGGTGGTCTGCCTGCAGGTGCTGTACCGGCCACTGGCAGCCAAGGTGTGATGACTGCCCTGGCAGCTGGCGACGGCCGCATCACTTACATGAGCCCTGACTTCGCTGCTTCCACCCTGGAAGGTCTGGACGACGCTACCAAGGTTGCGCGTGTAGGTAAGAATGAAGAGACCGGTGCTGAAGGTAAGTCGCCAGCTCCGGGCAACGTTTCCGCTGCTATCGGCCAGGTACCGGTTCCTGCAGCCACCCCTGCCAGCATCCGCGCCAACCAGGACAACTGGGTACCTGTATTCGGCAAGAATGGTGTAGCCGGTGTTCAACCTTACCCAACCTCGGGCTACCCAATCCTCGGCTTCACCAACCTGATCTTCAGCCAGTGCTATATCAACGCTGACCAGACCAACCAAGTACGTGGTTTCTTCACCAAGCACTTCGGCGCAACTGCCAACAACGACGCCGCCATTTCGGCCAACCGTTTCGTGCCACTGCCAACTAGCTGGAAAACTGCCATCACCGAAACGTTCGTGACTTCCGGCAGCGATCTGAGCATCGGCAAAACCAACATTTGTAACGGCAAAGGTCGTCCGCTGTAACCCAGGCTTTCAACGACCCGCAACACCTGATCAGCAACGGCCTGTGCCGTTGCTGATTTTTTTTGCGTACCAGCCCCATGTGAACTTTCCATGACAGAAGTTCAGTCGCGCCCCTCGCCAACCGCCTAACCCTCATACGTGAGCCTGTCTTGCTCCCTGCGTAATAACAAAGAAGGAAGATTCCCGATGGTCCGCTGCAAATCACCGGTTAACCTGAAAGCCCAAGATACCGTGCTGCGCCTCAAGCCCCTGGCCCACGCCATTGCCTTGTTGATGGTGGCAGGCAATGCGCAGGCGGCTACAGCGTTCAGTTCCAGCTGGTTTGCCGACAAAGGCGCGACCCAGGCGGCGACTGCTGCACGGCTCAGTGCAGGGCAGGTGCCGGGGATTCCGACGCTGAATCAGCAGGCGCGGGTCAATCAGCAACTGGCGCGCTCCATCAGCACGCTGAACACCAGTGTCGCGGCGATTGCAGCGCAGCAGGCGGCGCAGGCGGCGGGGCGGCAAGCGGCGTTTGGCCAGGTTTCGAACATTCCCGACGGACTGGGCAAGGGCGGCCTGCAGGTGGATAACAGCCTCACCCAGGGTTGGCTCAACGCCAACGGGCCTAAGCAAAGCCAGTCGGGCGGCAAGACCACGGTGACCATCGAACAGACCGCCGACAAGGCGATCCTCAACTGGGAGACCTTCAACGTCGGGCGCAACACCACGGTGGATTTCCAGCAGCAGTCCAGCTGGGCCGTGCTCAACCGCGTCAACGACCCCAACGCGCGGCCCAGTGAGATCCAGGGCCAGATCAATGGCGCCGGTACGGTGATGATCGTGAACCGCAACGGTGTGGTCTTCAGTGGCACCAGCCAGGTCAATGTGCGCAACCTGGTCGCAGCGGCAGGGAATATCACCGACGAGCAGTTCACGCAGCGCGGTATCTACGTCGACTCCACCGGCTCCCAACCGACTTTCACTGACGCTGCGGGCAAGGTCGTGGTGCAGCGCGGTGCATTGATCCAGACCCACAACCCCGCCACCTCCACCGACGGCGGCGGCTATGCCTTGCTGCTCGGCTCGGAAGTCGAGAACGCCGGTACAATCATCACCGCCAAGGGCCAGACCACCCTCGCAGCCGGCGACAGCTTCTACATCCGCAAGGGCGTGGGCACCACCGGCAACGATCGTTCCACCACCCGTGGTAACGAAGTGGCAACTAGCCTCAACGCCGGCAGCAGCGCCGGCAAGGTCACCAACAGCGGCCTGATCATGGCCTCTACCGGTGACATCACCCTGACCGGGCATCAGGTGCAGCAAAATGGTGTTGCGCTGGCCAGTACCTCGGTGGACACCCGCGGCACCATCCACTTGCTCAACTCCGCCACCGACGCCACCGGCAGCGTGACCCTGGGCGAAGGCAGCACCACTGCGATCCTGCTGGACAGCAGCGGCAGTACCGCGCTGAACAGCCAAAAGGGCAACGGGCTGGTCAACCTCGACGGCACCCCTGCCAACCTGATCACCGGCCAGTTCAACAACCTCAGTGCCGTGGCTGACCGCACCGACCAGTCGCGTATCGAGATCGTCAGCGGCGGCACCGTGGACTTCCAGAAAGGCTCGATCACCCTGGCCACTGGCGGGCAGGTGGCGGTCAGCGCGGCCGGCCGCAGCCTGGTGCGTGATGGGGCGATGATTGATGTATCCGGGGCTGTCGGCGTCAAGGTGTCGATGGAATCCAACAACATCAAGATCAACGTACAGGGCAACGAGCAGCGCGATGCGCCGGTCAACCGTGACGGCGGCCAGTTGATCAACAATGATGTGTGGGTCGACCTGCGTGAGCTGGTGTTTGTGCCGGCCGGTACCAACGGTTACGCGACGGATCGCTGGTACACCGCCGGCGGCTTGCTGGAGGTGGGCGGTTACCTCGGTACCCAAGGCCACTCGGTAGGCGAATGGATGGCCCAGGGCGGCACCGTGACCTTTACCGGCAAGGATGTGGTGACCCAAAAGGGCGCGCAGATCAACCTGTCGGGCGGCACCGTGGATGTGCAGGCCGGGTATATCCAGCAGACCTGGCTCAAGGGCCCGGATGGGCGTTTGTATGAGGTCTCCAACGCGCCGGGCGACATTCTCTATTCCGGGTTCTACAAAGGTTATGAGGACACCAGCAAGCGCTGGGGCCAGACCGATTATTACTACAACCCGATGATCGCCAAGCAACGCCGTTACGAGAGCGGCTATACCGTGGGCCGTGATGCCGGCAAGCTGGTGATCGGCACCACCAGCGCGGTGCTCGAAGGTCAGGTGATCAGCGACGTGTTCCAGGGCGATCGCCAGACCCAAGCGCCGAACATCAACCTCGACGGTTACCAGCAATCGCAGAAGGCGATGGCCCAGCGCGCGCAGTTGATCATTGGCGGGTACACGCCGGTCTACAACAAGACCACCGGCACCCTGCGCTATGCCCTGACGGGCACCACCGATCAGGTACTGATCGACAGCAATACACAGAAAATCGCCGATGGCCTGGACCTCACCACCGCCTTGCCGGCGGATCGCCAAGGCAAGATGGTGCTCGACAGTGATCAGCTCAATGGCTACCAACTGGGCGCGATCAAGGTCGGTGCCACGCAGCAGATTACCGTCAACGGCGCGCTCAAGGTGGCGGACGGTGGCGATATCACCCTGTTCGGGCCGGGTGTGAATATTAATGCCAACCTCACCGCCCACGGCGGAAGCATTAATGCAGGCAACATTCTTTACCAGGTCGATCCGCTTAAAGGCACAGTCCTTGATGCGATTGTGCCGGGGAATGGCGGTGTCAATGTTGCCTCCGGGGTCAAGCTGGACACCACGGGGCGCTGGAATAACCTGTTGCTGGAACCGACGAACAACAGCGGCGTGGCCTATGTGAACGGCGGCAAGGTATCGCTGCGCAGCACCGGCAACGTGAGCCTGGCGGCCGGCAGTGTGGTGGATGCTTCCTCTGGCGGTATTCTCGGCCTGGATGGCAAACTCACCGGCGGCAAGGGTGGCGATGTGACCTTGGCTTCCCTCAGTAGCCTGGCGCTGGACGGCGAGATTCGCGGCTATGGCGTCAGCGGTGGCGGCACCCTGGCGTTGCAGGCACGCAAGGTGCAGATCGGCGACAGCGCCACCGTGCCTGACGCGGGCACCGTGCAGTTGGCCGCAGATTTCTTCAACAAGGGCTTCTCGGCCTATGACATCACCGGCAACGAAGGGCTGCTGGTCACGGACGGCACCCAGGTAAATGTCACCACGCCGGTCTATCGCTTGGGCGACCAGACCTTCGCTGCGCCCAGTGGCAGCGACCCGGCCACGGCCCTGGAGCGTTGGACGTCAGCGTTGTATCAGGAAGACGCGACCAAAGGCGTGCTGACCCAGCGCCGTGGCGCCAGCCTGACCTTGACCGCCGGCCACCAGGAGTCCACGGCCGCCGAACTGGCCACCACGGCGTTGACCGTAGGCCGGGGCGCGGTGATCAACGTTGACCCTGGCCAGGGCATCAACCTGCGCAGCGTTGGCCAGTTGACCCTGAACGGCACCCTCAATGCCTGGGGCGGGAGTGTCAGCCTGGGTGGTTTGACAGTGACGGTTTCAGAACAGGCTAACGCCGCTGGCCATGGCCGCTCGATCTGGGTGGGCGAGAACGCGCTGATCGATGTTGCTGCGCGTGCGGTCACGGCGGTGAGCAGCCGTGGCGATGTCTACGGCCAGGTGCGTAATGGCGGCAAGATCAGCATCGGTGGCGACATCGACCTGGCCACCGGCATTGCCAAGGCCAGCGACCTGTTTGTGGTCGTACGCGACGGCGCCCGCCTGGATGCTTCCGGCGCCCAGGCGGGCCTGGATATTCCGGGCCAGGGCCGGGTGCAGGTGGCCAGCAATGGCGGCAGCATCAGCTTCGCGTCCAACAACGGTCTGTACCTGGATGGTAGCTTCGTCGCCAGGGCCGGTGGCGTCGGCGCGGCGGGCGGCAGTTTGTCCGTGGCCCTGGAAAGTCCTTACTACGCCAAGAATGCCGTCACTGACCGCGTACTCAACCTTCGCGAACTGGTACTGAGTCAAACCCACCAGGGCAGCACATTGCCGGACACCGCCGACGCGGCGGCCGCCAGCCTGGAATATGGTCATGGTCGCCTTGGGGTGGACCAGGTCAGCGCTGGCGGGTTCGACAACCTCGCTTTGTTGAGCGACGGCGTGCTGGGTTTCGACGGTGACGTATCGCTGAAAATGGGCCAAAGCCTGCGCCTGTACAGCGGCGCCATGGGGCTTACAGAGCAGGCTGCGGACAATTCACGTATCAACCTGTCGGCGCCGTACCTGCTGCTGGCGGGCATCCTTGAACCGTTGGAAGCCAAGGACCAGTACCTGCATCCGGTATTGACCAACGGCACGTCTCAACGCGCCAGCCAGGCGCTGTTTGCAGCCAACGCTAACCTGATTGATGTGCGCGGCAGCGTGCAGTTCGGCAATAACAGCAACCTGCCGCTGAGCGACACCAGCCTGGTAAATGTCGACCGCCGAGGGTTCGATGATGTGCAACTGACCAGCCAGGGCGACCTGCGCTTTCTGGCCGGGGCGGGGGCGGATGCGATCGCCACGGGTATCAGTACGCAACTGATGACCCGGGGGGACATGACCCTGCGTGCGGTGCAGTTGTATCCGGGGACCGAGGTTGGGGCGCGGGTACTGGCTGGCTTTCTGAGCGAACGTGATGGCACCAGCTTCAACTACGATCCAGACCGCACCCTGACTATCGCCCGCACCGGCAACAGCAATGCCCAGATGCCCTACTCGGCGTTCGGCCGCTTTCAACTGGGAGCCGCCACCATCAAGCAGGGCGGCGTGATACGCGCGCCCCTGGGGCTGATTGAGGTTGGCGTTATGGGAGGCAACAGGGTCGAGTTGCTGCCCGGCAGCCTGACCTCGGTGAGCGGCAAGGGCCTGGTGCTGCCATACGGCGGCACGGTTGATGGTCAAGTCTACAAATACAACGGTAAGACCGTGACGTTTATCGGTCTGGGCGGACGAGACAACAACGGCCTGAGTGTCGGGTTGACGTTAGGGGGGCAGTCGGTTGCGGTGCTGCCTGACGCTACGGTGGAACTGTCCGGCGGCGGCGAACTGCTCGGCGCCGGGTTTATTTCCGGGCGCGGTGGTTCTACGGATGCGCGCTACAACCCGTTGGTACAATTCGGGGCGAATGGCGGGTTTGTGCTGCCGGGGCTGGGCACCAACCCGATCTATGCGATCGTGCCGGGTGCGCAACCGGGTTATGCCCCCGTGGCGCCGGAAGGGGGTGCAGTCGATCCGTTGATTGGCCAGCAAATCACGATTGGCGCCGGCGTACCGGGGCTTGCGGCGGGCACCTATACCTTGATGCCGTCCACCTATGCCTTGATGCCGGGCGCTTTCCGGGTGGAAATCAATGGCCTGGCCGGCCTTGGCAGCGACAGCACGACCCAGGCCATGCGCAATGGCTCGTGGTCCACGTCGGGGCGCCTGTCCATCGCCAATACCGAGATTGGCAACAGTATTGCAAGCCAGGTGATTCTGACCTCTGCCGATACCCTGCGCCGCTATTCGCAGTACAACGAAACTGGCTATGCACAGTTCGCCGTAGCCGACGCCGCCAGGCTGGGTGTGCCACGCGCATTGCTGCCGGTGGACGCTAAAACCCTGCAATTGATACTGCGAGCAGGCGCAGGGGAGGACTCCTTTTCGTTCCAGGGTATCGGTCGCTTTGAGGCAGCCGACGGCGGTTACGCCGGCACCGTTTCGCTGAACAGTTCAGGTGGAGGCGCCGGGCGAGACATCGAAATTATTGCGGCGGGCAAGGGCGCCACCAGTGGGTTTGCCGGTATTACCGTAGGGGCACAAAACCTCAATGCACTGGGCGCTGCACGCCTGGTGATTGGCGGGACGATGGTGGTCAATTATGGTCAGGGTGGCAACTACGTCACCCTCAGTGGCGGTAATACGGGGGTCCTCACCCTGCGCGATGGCGCGACCCTGGCCGCGCCGGAAGTATTCCTGGTGGCCTCGACCGGCTCCATCGTGGTTGAACAGGGCGCCTCCATCAATACCATCGGGCGCGGCAAGGCCAGTTATGATGCGCGCGATGGCTTTGTCTACAACTTGGCCAACGTATTGGCAGTGTCTAATGGCTTGCTCAATGTGGTCGCCCAGACGCAACCGCAGGCGGGTAAAGGTATCCAGATAGGGGTCTGCAACAGTGCGCCATGCAGTGGGCAAACTGCTCTGTATTCAGAAGGCAGCATCGTCGCCTTGACTGACAACACCTTGCAGATGAGCGATCAGGTGCGCTACGGCACCCGCCACCTCAACCTGGGGCTGGCCAGCATCAACGTCGGCAGCCCGCAAGCCCTGGCCGATGCGGCGGCGGCCAATCGCCTGCCGGCGGGCCTGACCCTCACCCAGGCAGTGCTCGACCGCCTGCTGCGCGGCGATACCCAGTTCGGCGCACCGGCCCTGGAAACCCTGCAACTGTCGGCACGCGACAGCTTCAACTTCTACGGCACCGCGACCCTGGACACCTACGATGCGGTGACCGGCAAGTCTCTGTTGAACAACCTGATGCTCTCCACCCCGGCCATCTACGGTTCCGGCGGTGCGAATGATGTGGCGACTATCCACACCGCCAACCTGATCTGGCAGGGCGCCGAGGCGGCGCCTGGCACGGTGGTGGCGGGTGGCGCGGGCACCGGCGGCGGGCGCCTGGATATCAATGCCGAGCGCATTGAGTTCGGCTACGGCGAGTTTGCCCAGGCCAGCACCACAGCGACCTTGAACCGCCTGGCCCTGGGCTTTGCCAACGTCAACCTCAAGGCCAGCGACCGCATCACCGCCAACCATAAGGGCAGCCTCTCGGTGTACCAGAACCAGGGCGCCTATGACCCGGTCAAGGGTTTTGCCTACAGTGGCGGCAACCTGAATATCCTGACACCGTTGATGACCGGCGCGGCGGGCTCAGTGAACAAAATCACCGCCGGGGGTGCGATTGATATCAGTGCGTCGGCCGGCCCGGTGGGCAAGATGGATGGCCTGGGCGGCGAGTTGTCGCTGCAGGGCGACAGCATTCGCCTGGCCAGCGCGGTGGTACTGCCCAGCGGCAAGGTGACCCTGGGCGCCCGTGGTGACGTGGTGCTGACCGACAACGCATCGATTGATGTGTCCGGTCGCGCCATCGTGTTCAATGACCTGACCAAATACAGCGCGGGCGGTGAAGTGCTGCTGGAAAGCCGCGCAGGCAATGTACTGCAGGGGGCGGGCTCGACCATCGACCTGTCGGCCAACTACAACCAGGCGGGCAAGCTGCGCGCCGTGGCGGTGGGCGGCGCGGCCGGCACCGTCGACCTGGCGGGCAAGATTCTCGCCGGCAGCAGCGGCTACTACGATGCCGGCGGCACCCTGGTGCCGTACCTGGCAGGTGCGGTGGAGGTCCAGGCGCAGCACTTGGGCGGCAACGGCACCTTGAGCGACCAGTTTGCCGCGCTCAACCAGCGCCTCAACCAGGGCCAGGTGTATGGCACGCGCAGCTTCCAACTGAAACAGGGCGACCTGGTCATCGGCAATGGTGTCAAAGCCAACACCGTGAATGTTTCGGTGGACAACGGCAGCTTGCGCGTGACCGGCCTGGTGGACGCCAGCGGCGAGCGCGTCGGCAGTATCAACCTGGCCGGCAAGAACGGCCTGACCCTGGACGGCAGCGCTGTACTCGACGCCCATGGCACGCAATTGCGCGTGGACAGCTACGGCAAGATCATTGATTCGCCGAACCGCGCCGTGGTAGTGCTCGGCTCCGGCACCGGCCAGTTGACCCTGGCTGGCGGTGCGCGTATCGACCTGCGTCATGGCACCGATACTGCGACTGGCAATGACGGGCGCAACCGTGGCACGTTGGAGCTGAATGCGCCGCGGTTGGGCGCGGATGACATTGCCATCGACGCCAGTGGGCACCTGACCATCGACGGCGCGCGATCGATCGCCCTGAACGGGATGATCACCTACGACGACGCGCCGATCGGGACCAGCCCGACGGCCAGCGGCAGGCCGTATCAGGAAATCACCCAGGATTACCTGAAAGAGAAGCACGACCTGAGCACGACGTTCATCAATGCGGCCTTGAAAAATACCAACCTGGTGCAGAACAAGCTGGCCGGCCTGAACAACGCGACCTACGGTGATACCTTTCACCTGCGCCCTGGCGTGGAAATCATCAGCAAAACCCCGGATGGCGACTTGGTGGTGCAGGGAGACCTGGACCTGTCCGGCTATCGCTACGCGAGCCTGAAATCGCCGACCCAAGCGGTGACCGAGGCCGGCAGCCTGACCCTGCGTGCCGGTGGTGATCTGAATATCTACGGCAGCATCAACGATGGTTTTGCAGAGCCGGCGGCGACCCCGGATGATACCGGCTGGGTGCTGCGCGCTGGCATTGACTACACCGGCGGCACGATAACGGTGCCCGGTGACGGCGTGACCCTGGCGGACGGCACCACGTTCCCTGGCGGCACGATTCTCAATTTCGACCTGCCGATCAAGGCCCGCAGCCTGACTGCCGGTACGCGATTGCCGGTGGCGGTGACCCTCAATTCGACCTTGGCATTGCCGGCCGGTACGGTCCTGGCGGGTGCGGTGCGTAATGCCTCGGGTACCGTGTTGTACCCGGCAGGCACGATATTGACTGCGCGCGTGAGCTTACCGAAAGACAGCATCCTGGATGCCGGTACGGTGTTGGTGAGCCTCACCAGTGTGAAGGCCATGACCTGGCCGGCGGGCGTGCCGTTACCTGGGAAACTGGGCAGCACCGCGATAGTGACCCTCAATGGTCCCAAGCTGCTGCTGCGCGGGGCCTTGTTGCCGGTGGGCACCGACGTCAAGCTGCAGGGTGGCGTGCCGTGGGTGAACCTGCGTACGGGGGGCGAGGGCAAGCTCTGGGCTGTGGCGCCGATGCTGGCCGAGGGCTCGCAGTCCTGGTCGATGCGTCTGGTGGCCGGGGCCGACACACAGGCGGCCGACAGTCGCTTGCTGCAGCCGCATCCAGAGGCGGGTAATCTCCGTTTGGCGGACAGCCACTCCTCGGTCAAGATTATCTCCGCCAATGATATTAGGGCGGGCAGTCCGCGTTTCAGCGTGATCCGCACCGGTGCGGCAGACCTCGAGCTGCTGGCCGGGGGCGACTTGAGCATGGATTCGCTCTATGGCGTCTATACCGCCGGCAGCTCCGCCGCGAGCGCGTCTGGCGAATGGTTCCCGGAAGGCGGCGGTAATTTGCTGGTTAAGGCGGGTGGCAACCTGACTGGGAACATCACCAGTGAAGCCCCGGACATTGATGATCGGCCGGTCGCGGGTGACGTGGGTAATGACTCCGCCAACGTAGGCGCTTGGTTGTGGCGTCAAGGCAATGGCCTGTCTGGTAGCCAGGCCCAGGCGACCAGTTGGTGGATCAACTTTGGCGCCTATACCCCTAACTATTTAATAAAAAATGCACCTGACCAGATGGTTGGCTTTACCGGCTTTGGCACGCTGGGCGGGGGTAACCTGAATGTTGACGTCGGCGGGGATGCCGGGATCCTGAGGCCACTGACATTGAACGGGGCCTTACCTGCGAGCGTTAACGCCCGTAGCCAAGGCCTGGTGTTGGCAGTGGGCAGCACCGGTCGGGTTGGGGCCGATGGCAGCCTGCAACTCACGGGCGGCGGCGATATGAATGTGCGGGTCGGCGGGGCGGTTAACCCTGGCAGTCAAATCACGTCGGGTCACCTTAATGGTGCGGTGGTAGATCTTCGCGGGCATGTTCAATTGACGGGCGGCGCCCTGGGTAGCTTGACCTTGCGTTATGGCAACCGGTCAACGGATCAGAGCCCTGGCGAAGTCCGCGCCTACGATTCGATGCGCTCGACTTCCGCGACGGCGGCCGGGGGCTGGAGCCTGTTACCTGGGGACGCAACCTTCAGTGTGGCCACCCGTGGGGACCTGGTATTGCAAGATGTGGCCGATCCGGGCCGCGCGCCGCAAATGAATGCCTCGGCCTATGTGAAAGGCGCGGATCTTGGTTTTGGTCAGAGCTGGTTCAGTTTGTGGACCGAACGCACTGCGATCGATCTGTTCTCCGCCGGCGGCAACCTCACGCCACTGACAGACACCACAGAGTCGGATATGGCGGCGGTATATCCCGCGACATTACGTGCGGTCGCGGCCAACGGCAGTCTGTATTACGGGCGTGCTTCGGCACTTAACAACAGCCCGCCACCGCCGCTCAAAGCGCTGGTGCTGGCGCCGTCGGCCAACGGTCAGTTGCAATTGCTGGCGGCGGACTCGATCTATGGCGGTGACTTGACCATCAGCCGCTCCAGCGCAGCACCGGATACCCTGGCGACGATCCTGCGCCCAGCGTTCCAAGGGTATGTCAAAGACCCCACGAGCGGAAATTATCAACTGGTTGGCAGTAATACTTCCACGGATTCCGTTCGGGCCGATCTGGGCCGCGTCTCTCCCCTGTTTGCCTTCGGTCCGAATACCGCCAGCACGTCATGGGGCGATGCCTTGGACCCCGCGCGTTTCTATGCTGTAACCGGCGATCTGCTGGGCGTCAACAGCGGGCGTTCGATCACTATTACCACCGCTACCGACCCGCGCTTTGGGCAGACCTATCATGAAGGCGCAGGCGCGGTGTGGATGTTGGCTGGGCGAGATGTCGTCAGCAGCGGCACAACCTTGAGTGGTGCCAGCGGCGGTGACGGTGGGAGTGGGGAATACACCATCGCCGGCAATCTGTTCGTCCACAACAGCCCCACCAATATCTCTATTGTCAGTGCCGGCCGCGACATCCTCTACAGCAGCTTCAACGTCGCCGGCCCCGGCAACCTCGAAGTGACCGCCGGCCGCAATATCCTGATGGATGACAAGGTCGGCATCACCAGCCTGGGCGCCGTGGCCGCAGGCGACAACCGCCCCGGCGCAAGCATCACGATGCAAGCCGGTGTAGGCCCCAACGGCCCGGATTACCTGCGCTTCGTCGAGGCCTACCTGAACCCCGTCAACCTGGCGCAACCGGGCGAATCGATCCAGGGCGGCAAGGTCGCCAAGACCTACGAAAACGAACTGGTCGGCTGGCTCGCCGAGCGCTTCGGTTTTATCGGCAGCCCCGACCAGGCCCGCACCTACTACGCGGCGCTGCCCGCCGAACAACAACGGGTGTTCGCCCGCGACGTGTACTTCGCTGAACTCAAGGCCGCCGGCCGCGAGTACAACCAGGTCGGCAGTGTGCGCCAGGGCAGTTACCTGCGTGGCCGCTCAGCCATCGCCGCACTGTTCCCGGACAAGGACGTGGCCGGCAACCCGATCACCTACAAAGGCGACATCACGATGTTCGGCGGCGCTGGCGTGCACACCAACTTCGGTGGCTCGATTCAGATGTTCACCCCAGGCGGCAGCCAGACCTTCGGCATCGAAGGCGCGGCGCCACCGTCGACGGCGGGTGTGATCACCCAGGGTGCCGGTGATATCCAGCTGTACTCCATGGGCAGCATCCTGCTCGGCCAGAGCCGCATCATGACCACCTTTGGCGGTTCGATCATGGGCTGGACCAGCGAGGGCGACATCAACGCCGGTCGCGGCTCCAAGACCACCGTGGTGTACACGCCGCCCAAGCGTGTCTATGACAACTGGGGCAACGTCGGCCTGTCGCCGTCGGTGCCGAGCACGGGCGCGGGGATCGCGACCTTGAACCCGATTCCGGAAGTGCCGGCGGGGGACATCGACCTGATCGCACCGTTGGGCACCATCGACGCAGGGGAGGCGGGGATTCGCGTATCCGGCAACGTCAACATCGCCGCGTTGCACGTGGTGAACGCGGCGAATATCCAGAGTCAGGGCAAGTCGTCCGGGGTGCCGGTGTCGGCCACGGTCAACACGGGGGCCATGAGCTCGGCCAGCGCGGCGGGGGCAGCGGCATCCCAGGCGGCCGAAGACGCAGCACGCAGCCAGCAGGCGGCGGCCAAGCAGGGCCGGCCTTCGATCATGACGGTGGAAGTGTTGAGCCTGGGCAGCGAGCCGTTGCCGCGTGAACCGGAACCGCAGCAGAAAAATTCCGCCTACAACCCCAACAGCCCGGTGCAAGTGCTGGGCGCGGGGCCGCTGAGCGAACAGGCGCGGGCGCGGTTGACGGATGAGGAGCGCAAGCAGATCAGCTTATAAGGCTTTGGAAAGGACCTCTCGATGTACCGTTCGGGGCGATCAATGATCGCCCCTTTTTTTTGGCGTTTCTCGGTCTGCGGTGGGCGCTGGGTTGCCTGCGAAGGCTATGTGTTAGGCGCTAGAGGGTTTTTGGTTGGGGTACATATCCATTGCTGCGGTAACGGCTGATATTGGTTTCGCCCTTACGGCGGGTCACTTTGGGGCTCTTCCAAAGTGAGCCGCCGTAAGGGCGGAACCATAACCCGCCGTTACTTAAATAACGGATATACACCCCGACCAACCATCAAAAAAATTGCCCCCCTCCCAATCCCAAATGAAGCTTTCATGACAAAAGTTCGGTAGCTCCCGGCCACCCCCGTCTCTCCTATGTAACGCGCTGGAGGCCGCCACAAGCTGCCTCCCCAGCCGTCAGCAAGACGCCAGGAGTGGGGCAAGTGGGAACTATGGAACGTTACTCGAAAGTAGGCATGCAGGAGCTCGACCAGCGCCTGTCGAAGATCGTTGAAGCCGCGCGCAAGAAGCCGGTTTCGGTGTACCGCTACGGTGCGCCGTGGGTGTGGATCGTCTCTCAGGACGACTGGCAGGGCGCGTTGAAGGAAGTGTCCAGCTACATCCCGGCGGGCCATTCCCTGGTGTTGCTGCGCCCGCAGATCGACGAAGTGCTCGACCAGCACCGTGAGTGGCTGGTGGCCGAATCCGCGATGTCGATCGCCCCGCACACTGTGCTGCAAGTCCTCTTGCTGCAACTGCTGTATTCGGTACCCAGCGAGCAGCAACTGCATGAACAGCTGAACTACAACCTGCTGTTCCGCTGGTTCGTCGGCCTGGACCTGAACCAAAAGGTCTGGAGCCTTCATGTCCTCACCCGCGACATCGCCACGCTGCTGAATAACCCGCGTGCGGTGCAACTCATCCAGAAAATCATCGGTGACGTGTTTTGTGGCGCCTTGCTGCACATGCCGGAGTTCTCGCTGAACTTCGCCCTGTTGCACACCTGGCTGGCACGCCACGGCAACACCTCGATCACCAGCAATTGAGCAGGCCGCATGCCGGGCAATCGGTGGCGGCGCAAAAAATCAGAATGTCAGGGGGCGGTGTGGAGCATCTGTTCAAATTAACGCTGGCGCTGTGTTGCGTGACGCTGGGGAGCGTGACGCAAATCGCGTTGGCCGAGGAAGAGCAAGCGGCGCGCAAGGTCGACGTCAACGAGTACTTCGTGCGCGGCAACACGGTGCTCGATGCGGCGACGATCGAGGAGGCTGTGTACCCGTTTCTCGGTCCGCAAAAGACCTTGGGCGATATCGAAGGCGCCCGCGATGCGCTGCAGAAGATCTACCAGTCGCGGGGCTACCAGTCGGTGTTTGTCGAGCTGCCGGAGCAGAAGGTCGACGACGGTATCGTCTACCTGCAAGTCAGCGAAACCAAGGTAGGACGCGTGCGTGTGGTCGGCGCCAAGCACTATTCGCCGGTGGAAATCCGCGAGCAGGTGCCGGCGCTGGAAGAGGGCGCGGTGCCGGACTTTGCCACGGTGCAAACCCAGTTGGCCGGCCTCAACCGCAGTGCCGGGCGTCAGGTCACGCCGCTGGTACGCGAAGGCCAGCGCCCCGGCACCATGGATGTGGATTTGCAGGTGGAAGACCAGAACCCCTGGCACGCCAGCCTCGGCCTGAACAACGACTACAGCGCCGACACCGAGAAGCTGCGCTCGGTGGCAACCCTGGGTTACGACAACCTCTGGCAACTGGGCCACAGCATTTCGCTGACGTACTTCACCGCCCCCCAGGACACTGAGAATGCCAAGGTCTGGTCCGGTTCCTATACCGCCCCGTTGAACGAGCGCTGGACCTTGCAGTTCTCCGGTTACCAGTCCGACAGCAACATCGCCACCATCGGCGGCAGCAACGTGTTGGGCAAGGGGCATTCCTATGGGGTGTCGGCGATCTACAACCTGCCCGCTGCCGGTAACTGGGCCAACTCGTTCTCGTTCGGGGTCGACTTCAAGGACTTCGACGAGGAAATGAAATTTGGCTCCAGCAGCGACCAAGTGCCGCTCAAGTACGCGCCATTCACGTTGGGCTACAACGGCTATCGCTACACCGAGCAATCCCAGCTGGGGCTTGGCTTGAACCTGGTCGTCGGCACCCGTGCGTTCTTCGGTTATGGCAGCGACGCCGAGGAGTTCGACTACAAGCGCTACAAGGCCAGCGCCAGTTTTGCCGTGCTCAAGGGCGACCTGAATTACACCTACACCTTCGCCAACGATTGGCAGTCAGCCACCAAAAGTGGCTTCCAGCTGGCTTCGGGGCCGCTGGTCTCCAACGAGCAGTATTCCGCCGGCGGCGCCACCTCGGTGCGCGGTTACCTGGCGGCGGAGCGCACCGGGGATGAGGGTTACTTGCTCTCCCAGGAACTGAGCACGCCGTCCATGGCCAAGTTTCTCGGCAGTTATGTGCAGGAATGGCGCTTTTATGCGTTCGCCGAAGGCGCGCGCATGCGCCTGCACGACCCGCTGCCCGAGCAAGAAGACGAATACAGCCTGGCCAGTGTCGGCCTGGGCACCCGCGCCAGTTTGAGCAAATGGTTGTCCGGCAGCCTGGATTGGGGCTACCCGCTGCTCGATGGACCGAACACCCAGAAACAGGACTCGCGACTGCACTTCAGTGTGCAGGCGACTTTCTGACTTTTTCTTTCGGAGACTTCACCCATGCAACGCCTATTCCTGAGCCTGTTGATCTGCCTGGGCTTCGCGCTCCCGGCCACCGCCCATGCCTGGTGGCAGGACGATTGGCACTACCGCAAACAGATCTCGGTAGACACCACCGCCCAAGGCGCCGCGATCAACCAGGCCCTGGGCCGCACCGCGCTGCTGGTGCGCCTGCACACGGGCAATTTCACCTTTGACGGGGTGAAGGAAGACGGTGCCGACCTGCGTTTTGTCAGCGCCGATGACAAGACCGTGTTCAACCATCAGATCGAAAGCTTCGACCCGTTGATGGGCATGGCGCTGATCTGGGTCGATGTGCCCAAGGTCGAAGGCGGCCAGCGCCAGGACCTGTGGATGTACTACGGCAATCAGAAAGCCCCGGCCACCGCCAACGGCCAACTGACGTTTGATCCGAACTACACCGCGCTTTACCACTTTGATGGGGCCAATGCGACACCGCCCCGGGACACCACGGCCTACGCCAACACTGCACTGAACGCCACTGGCGCGAGCATTGACGGCGTGATCGGCCGCGCCTTGCAGTTCGGCGGCCAGCCCTTGATGTTGCCGGCCAGCCCATCGTTGCAGCACGCAGCCGGTGGCGCATTCACCTTCAGTGCCTGGCTGCGCCTGGACCAGGCCAGTGGCGAGCAAGTGGTGCTGGCCCGTCGCGACGGCTCTCACAACCTGCTGCTGGGCTTGAACCAAGGTATGCCGTTTGTGGAAATCGACGGCCAGCGCGCCGTGTCGACCCAACCGCTGAACCCCGGCCAATGGCAGCACCTGGCGTTCACCGCCGAGGGTGAAAAGGTCTCGTTGTATGTGAATGGCCGCGAAACCGCGACCCTCGCCGTCGCCTTGCCAGCGTTCAATTCCCAGTTGGCCATTGGTGCCGACCTGCCGGAAGCGGGCAGCACGCACCAGCCATTCGCCGGGGCCATCGATGAGCTGCGCCTGTCCAAGGTGGCGCGCCCGGCCGCGCTGTTGCTGGCCGACGCCAGCGCCCAGGGCGCCGAGTCGAAGCTGGTGGCCTATGGCGTGGATGAAGAACAGTCCGGCATGGGCTTCGGCAGCCTGGGCTTCTTGCTTAATGCCGTACCGGTCGACGCCTGGGTGATCATCCTGGTGCTGGTGGCGATGATGTTCCAGTCGTGGGTCATCATGCTGCGCAAGAACCGTCAGGTCAGCCGCCTCAGCAGTGCCAACGAGGTCTTCCGCGAGCATTTCGCGCAGATCGGCACCCGCCTGGAAATGTACGCCGACGACACGCAATTGGCTGAGCGCCTGACCCATTCTTCGCTGTGGCGCCTGTACCTGGTGGCGGTCAAGGAAATCCGCACCCGTCGCGCCCAGGGCGCCGACACCTCGTCGGTCTCGGCTGCCACCATCGAAGCCATCCGCTGTTCCATGGACGGCGTGCGCACCCGCGAAAACCAGGCCCTCAGCTCCAAGCTCTCGACCCTGTCCAACGCCATCGCCGGCGGCCCGTACATCGGCCTGCTCGGGACGGTGCTGGGGATCATGGTGGTGTTCCTCGGTACCGCCATGGCCGGTGACGTGAACATCAATGCCATCGCGCCGGGTATGGCGGCGGCCTTGCTGGCCACGGCCATGGGCCTGTTTGTCGCGATCCCGGCGCTGTTTGGCTACAACCGCCTGATCACGCGCAACAAGGAAGTGAGTGCGGACATGCGCGTGTTTGTCGATGAGTTCATCACCCGCCTGGCGGAGATGCACGGCGAGAGCCAGCACAGTGAAGCCGCGCACCGCGCACCGCATCACGCACCGGTTCCGGCCTGAGGAGAGTTGCCATGGCTTCTGTAAATGCCTCCCACGACGATGACGATGATGCCGCCGTCGACAGCATCAACATCACGCCCCTGGTGGACGTGCTGATGGTGGTGCTGGTGATGTTTATCCTCACCGCCACTGCCCAGGTCTCGGGTATCCAGATTCACCTGCCCAAGGCCAGCGCTTCGGTGTCGTTGTCGGAGGCCAAGACCAAGGCGATCTCCGTGAACGACGGCGGCCAGGTGTTCCTTGACGCGTACCCGGTGACCCTTGGCGAACTCGAAGAGCGCCTGCGTATCGAGAAAGCGCTGAACCCGGATTTCCCGGTGATCGTGCGCGGCGATGCGATGGTGCAGTACCAGAAGGTGATCGAAGTGCTCGACTTGCTGCGCCGGCTGGAGCTGTCCCAGGTCGGGCTGGTCACCGGCAAGCCGAGCCAGGGCTGAGCCATGACCGCACAGATCCCAATCGCGCCACTGCCCGTGAAAAAGAAGCCGCCATTGCGCCCGTTGAAGTGGGGCGCGGGCCTGTTGCTGGGCGCCGTGGCGGCCTGGTTTTTGTGGCAGTGGGCCAATGACATGAGTGGCGTGCGCCGCGAAGCGCCCAAGGTGCCGACGATTATCCCGTTGCCGCCACCACCGCCACCGCCTCCAGAGAAACCCAAGGAGCCCGAGCCCCAGGTCGAAGAAAAAGTCCCGGAGCCGGTGCCAAGCCCCGAACCCGAAGAGGTCAAGCCGGCCGAGGAAGCGCCGCCTTCGCCCAACGAAGACCTGGCCAACCCGATGCAGATCGATGGCGACGCTCAGTCCGGCAATGACGGTTTCAACATCGGCGCTGGTAAGGGCGGCGGCATGGCCGGCAGCGGTGGCGGCGGCGGGTTGGGTACCGGCACGTACAAGCAGTACCTGGCCGGCACCTATCAACGGCTGATGCGCGAAGACCCGGAATTACGCAAGAAGGCTTTCTCGATACAGATAGACCTGTGGTTGGGCACCGATGGCCAGGTCACTAAAGCGCTGGTGGCCAAGTCCAGCGGGGATGCCGAGACCGATGCCCAGATGCTCGCGCTGATACGTGCACCGCGTTCCACACAGAAGCCGCCGGCCTCGCTGACGCTGCCCATGCGCCTGTCCCTGAAGGGCCGGCGCCCGGATTAATTGAATGCTTTTTTCAACGGTTTTTTACAGGAGTTGCGTACACATGATTTCCCCCGTGAATCGACTGACCCTGGCGGTCGGCATGGTCATCGCGACCCTGGTCGGCCAGGCGACTGCAGCCCCGGTCGCGCCCTCGGAAAACGTCACTATCAACCTGATCCGCCTGTTGGTGCAGCAAGGCGTGCTCAAGCAGGAAACCGCCAATGGGCTGATCGCCCAGGCCGAAAAGGAAGCCCAGCAGGCACGCCAGGCCAATGCCGCGTCGGTGGTTGCCGCAGGCCCGGTCGCCGCGCCCGGCGACGTGCGTGTGCAATATGTGCCGCAGGCGGTCAAGGATCAGATCCGCGATCAGGTCAAGGCCGAGGTCATGGCCACCGCCAAGCAGGAAAACTGGGCGCAGCCCAATACGTTCCCGGACTGGATCTCGCGCATCAGCTTTGATGGCGATATCCGTTTGCGCGACGAGTCGCGCTATTTTTCGGGTAACAACAGCAACAACATCACTGACTTCGCGAAGCTCAATGACACCGGCCCCTACGACGTCAACAAAAACTCCAATACCAAGTTCCCACCCTTGCTCAACACCCGCGAGGACCGTGAGAACCTGTTCCGCCTGCGCGCACGCCTGGGCATGAAGGCGGTGATCTCTCCGGATTGGACAGCCGGCATACGCATCGCCACCGGCTCTGACAATAACCCGGTGTCCACCACCCAAACCCTGGGCGGCGGTTTCGGCAAAAAAGACGTCTGGCTTGACCAGGGTTACCTCACCTGGGCAACCACCGACTACATGAAGTTGACCGCCGGCCGCATCGGCAACCCTTTCTACTCCACCGACATGATGTATTCCAACGACCTCAACTTCGACGGTGTGGCCGCAGTCTTCAACCACGCCCTCAATAGTGAATGGGGCCTGTTCGGCACGCTCGGCGCCTTCCCGGTCGAATACACCTCCGACACTGCCAGCGCCAACGGTATCGACAAGGAAGACAGCGAGACCAAATGGCTGTTCGGTGGGCAGATTGGCGCTGACTGGAAGATCAATCGCAGCAACCGTCTCAAGCTGGCGGCTGCCTACTACCAGTTCCAGGACATCGAAGGCGAGCGCTCCAGCCCTTGCGCGCCATGGGCGGGCGCGGCGGGTTGCGACACCGACGGCACGCGCGTGGCCTTCATGCAAAAAGGCAACACCGTGTTCAACTTGCGTAACAACACCACCAACCCGGCTGATCCTGCCAGAACACCCGACCCGCAGTTCGTAGGCCTGGCGTCCAAGTTCGATGTGCTGGACCTCAACCTGGTCTGGGACAGCGAGCTGCCGAGCGATTTCAAGCTGCGCAGCCAAGCTAACTTCATCCACAACCTGGCTTACGACAAGGGCGAGATGCTCAAGCGCAGCGAGGGCGAGATCGTCAACAACATCAACAGCAAAGGCCAGTTTGAAAGTGGCGGCAATGCGCTGATGGTCTCGTTCACCCTCGGCAGCGCGTTGGAGATGCGCAAGCGCGGCGATTGGAATGTGCTGGCCGGTTACAAATACATCCAGCCCGACGCCTTGCCCGACGGCTTCAACGATTCCTCGTTCCACCTGGGCGGCACCAACGCCAAGGGGTACTTCATCGGCGCCAACTACGGCATCGAAAAGAACATCTACGCCAGTGCGCGTTGGTTGAGCGCGTCCGAAGTGTATGGCCAGCCGTTCGAAGTCGATGTGATGCAACTGGAACTCAACACGCGCTTTTGATGCGCAGGGAGATGCCACATGAACACGCGAATCTGCGGGCTGCTCTTGGTATTCGTTGCCACGGCGGCCTCGGCTGAAGGCATGGAGGAGCGCTTGCGTACGCAATTGCGCAGCACCACCCAGCAATTGCAGGCGCTGCAAAGCGAACAGGCTCAGGCCAGTGCGGCGCGTATCGCCGCTGAAACCCAGGCCAAGCAGGCCCAGGCGCAAATCAAGCAACTGACCGCTGAGCTGGAGAAGACCCGTGGCGTGGCCGAGCAAATGGCCGGCCAGCAACAGAGCCTGCACAGTCAGGCGCAAGCCCAGGTCGCGGCGAGCAATGAGCAGATCGGCAAGTTCAAGAAGGCTTATGACGAACTGCTGGTGCTCGCCAAGGGTAAAGAAGCCGAGCGCGCTCGCTTGCAGGCACAACTGAGCGAACGTGACACACAAGTGCAGCAATGTTCAGTCAAGAATCAACAGATGTACGGCGTGGCCCAGCAACTGCTCGCGGCCTACGAAAAAATCGACGTGGCCGAGGTGATGAGTATTCGCCAGCCGTTCGCCAGCAGCGCGCGGGTCAAGTTCGAGGAACTGGCCCAGGGCTTTGGCGATGATTTGTACAAGAGCCGTTTCGACGCGCCTCAGGCAACTGCCAATCATTGATAGACAGGGAAGAGATCTCCATGAGCGAATTGATCACCAGCGTCACCACCCAGAGCCTCACCGAGCTGTTGCAGGAATCCGGCTACCGGGTCAATCAGACCGAGCAGAACGGTATCGTGCAATTGCTCAGCGCCAGCCAGGGCATCGGCTTTGCCGTGCGCTTCGGCAACCCGGCGGCGGAGCAGGGCAACTACGTGGATTTCACCTACAGCTGCGCGCTGCGTATCCAGGGCGAGTTGCCTGAAGGCCTGGCCCAGGTGTGGAACGCCTCGCGGCGCTTTGCGCGGTTATCGGTGCAGGGCGAATTCCTGCTGATGGAAATGGACGTGGTGGTGGCCGGTGTTGGCGCCACGCACCTGCGCAGCCAGCTGGAACTGTGGGATCGCCTGTTGCAGGAGTTTATCGTCTACCTGCGTGAATACAGCCAGCAGGCGGCGCAGTTGCAGGCCCAGGCCGACGTCGAGGCGCCCGTATTGTGAAAAAGCCAACCTTGATGGTGGGCGCGGGTGCGCTGGCCCTGCTGGTGGTGGCGGTGGGTTTGAGCGTGCGACCGGGCAGCGACCCGGTGGCGGCTCAGCAACCGGCACCGGTGCTCAACCTTGCGCCGAGCGGTCCAGCGGTGGCTCGCCTGGGTAATCAGCAGATCGACCTGACGGAACTGAAAAGCGTGCTTGCCAGCCTGCCGGCCGAGTCTCGCGAGCAATTACGCGGCAACCGAGGTGCGTTGGAGACCTGGATCCGTTCACGTCTGGCACAAAAGGCGGTGCTCGAACAGGCCGACGCGCAAGGCTGGCGCCAGCGCCCGGAAGTGGAACAGCAAACGCGAGCTGCCACTGAGCAAATCGTGTTTCGCGACTACATGCTCTCGGTCAGCCAGGTGCCGGCCGACTACCCCAGCGCGGCTGAATTGCAACAGGCCTACGACAGCGGCAAGTCGCAATGGATGACGCCGCCGTTGTATCGGGTGAGTCAGATTTTCCTCGCGGTGAATGACCCGCAAACCCTCGACACAGTACGCCGCCAGGCCCAGGAATTGAGCCGCCGCGCCCAGGCGGCACCGGGTGATTTCGCCGCCCTGGCCACGCAATTTTCCCAGGACACCGACTCTGCCGCGCGAGGTGGGGACTCGGGGATGCAGCCATTGCAGCAACTGGTGCCGGAAGTGCGCACTGCGGTGTCGCGCCTCAAGGTCGGTGCCGTATCGGATGTGGTGCAGAGTGCGGCAGGGTTCCATGTGCTCAAGCTCACCGGCCAGCAACCGGCGCGCACGGCGACCCTGGACGAGCTGCGCGAACGCCTGACCCAGGCCCTGCGCACCCAGCGCCAGGAGCAGATCGCCAAGGCTTACCTCGAAGGCATGCTTAACACCGCGACCCTGAGTATCGACGGCGCAGAGCTGAACAAGGTGCTGGAGTAACGCGTTTCAACCCGCATTGGATGCACAGACAGACAAGACAGGGAGTCTCCCATGGCATTTCTAGAACCGTCTGGCCTTCAGGGGCCGTCCGCTTATCGCGCACCTGGCGAGGGGCGTAGTACCTGGCTGGTCCTGGCCAATGAGATTGACCCGGAGGTGGCGCGCTACTTTCTGGTGAGTGCGCGTTGCGGCTGTTTCATGCAGGCGGCGCGCAGTTTGAATATCAAGGCGACGCTGTTGCGCAAGCGCTTGGCGCAGTTGGAAGAGCATCTGCGCCATTCGCTGTTCACCTATCAGGGCAATGGCTTGGTACTTAGCCGCGATGGTCAGCAGTTGCAGGCTCAGTTGATTGCCCTGGCCCATGAGCGGCGCCTGCCGGTCACGGAGCAACCGCTGATTCGGCTAGCGGTGGCTGAGCCGATCCTGCACGACATCCTTGGGCGCGACCTGATTGCCTTGCTGCGACGCAACGCCAGCGTGCGCCTGGAGATCATCTCCATCGACAGCCAGTTGTCGCTGCAAGCAGTGGAGGTAGACGTGGTGCTGTGGTTGTCGGACGCCGACGGCCCGGTGCCGGGCCCGAGCTTTGTCACTGAGCCGCCACGGGCCCTGGCGCGGCTGCAATATTTGCCGCATATCGCCAAGCGTTATTCACGGCTGACGACACGGCCGGACAGCGTGGAAGACCTGAATGACTACATGCTGGTGCAGTGGCAGCCGGATGCGCAGGTTGGCGCGCTGCAGCCGTGGAATCGGGTGGTGGAGCAGCGTTTGGCGGCGGTGGTGCAGGTGCATGCGTATTCGCTGATGCTGGAGATGATTCGTTGTGGCGCCTGTATTGGGTTGCTGCCGCACTACATGAGCAGTTTTGACCGGGGGCTTGTGGCGTTGCCGGGGTTGTTGGCCGAGAGCATGCAGCGCCACGTGTGGCTGGCAGTGAATGCGCAAGTGGGGGATGCGGAGGCGGTGCGGATGATTGTGGCGTTGATCATCAGCACCTTCGAAGGCCGCCGTGAGTGGTTTGATTGACGATGTCATGTCGCCACACATCTTTTGAGAGCACAGAAGCAACCTGTAGTGAGCGGGCTTGCCCCGCGCTGGGTGGCGAAGCCGCCCCAATAAAGACACCGCCGAGTGCCAGATAAAACCAAGTCGCCTGGTTTGGGGCGGCTTCGCCACCCAGCGCGGGGCAAGCCCGCTCACTACA
>NZ_JAHZMS010000007.1:0-300772 GCF_019456785.1 Pseudomonas sp. LAP_36 | reverse complement strand
AACACGCTGAACGCGACGGCAACCCACCGGCTGTTCGTGTGTACTGCTTCGGCGGTGACGCGGTCGCCCAGGCAAGCTATGACCTGGCCTGGCGCGCACTCAAGCCAACCTACCTGTTCAATGGCTATGGCCCCACCGAAACCGTGGTCACGCCGTTGCTGTGGAAAGCACGAAAAGGTAACCCATGCGGCGCCGTCTACGCGCCAATCGGCACGCTGTTGGGCAACCGCAGTGGCTACGTATTGGACTCGCAACTCAACCTGCAACCTATCGGTGTGGCCGGTGAGTTGTACCTGGGCGGCGAGGGCGTGGCCCGGGGTTACTTGGAACGTCCGGCACTCACCGCCGAACGTTTTGTGCCGGATCCATTCGGCAAACCTGGCAGTCGCGTGTATCGCAGCGGCGACTTGACCCGTGGCCGTCCGGATGGCGTGGTGGATTACCTTGGTCGCGTCGACCATCAGGTGAAAATTCGCGGTTTCCGTATCGAGCTGGGTGAAATCGAAGCGTGCCTGCGTGAACAGGACAGCGTCGGTGAAACCGTCGTAGTCGCTCAGGAAAGCCCAACGGGCAAGCAACTGGTCGCCTATGTGGTTCCGGCAGACCCGCTGCTGGCCGAGAACTCCCCGGCCCAGGTCGAATTCCGCGAAGCGCTGCGTCGCGCCCTGAAAACCCGCCTGCCGGACTACATGGTGCCAGCGCACTTCATGTTCCTGGCGCAGATGCCACTGACCCCCAATGGCAAGCTGGACCGCAAGGGCCTGCCGCAGCCGGAGGCGGCTCAATCCCAAGGGGTGTGGGTTGAACCGGTGACCGCGTTGCAGCAGCAAGTCGCCGCGATCTGGGCCGATGTGCTGGGGGTTGAACGTGTTGGCCTGGCGGATCACTTCTTCGAGCTGGGCGGGCATTCATTGCTGGCCATGCAGGTGATTTCGCGCCTGCGCCAGTTGCTGGAGCGGGAAGTCGCGCTGCGCACCCTGTTTGAACAGCCGCAACTGGAAGGTTTTGTGCTGGCTTTACAGGCCCTGGACGCAACGCCGCTGGCGCCGCCGATGCGCGCGCTGGCACGTGACCGCGCGTTACCGCTGTCGTATGCCCAGGAGCGCCAGTGGTTCCTCTGGCAATTGGAGCCCGACAGCGCGGCCTATCATGTGCCCACTGCATTGCGCCTGAGCGGGCAGTTGGATCGCCCCGCGTTGCAACGCAGTTTCGACGCCTTGCTGGCGCGTCATGAAACCTTGCGCACGGTGTTTGTCAGCGAGGGCGAGCGCACCGTACAGCGTGTCCTGCCGGAGTCTGCGCTGTTGCTGGATTACGCCCGGCTTGAGGACACCTCACCCGAGCAGTTGCAGGCGCGGGTGGAAGCCGAGATCGCCAAACCCTTCGACCTGCGTCAAGGCCCGCTGCTGCGGGTCACGCTGTTGCAGCTGAGCGAGCTGGAGCATGTACTGGTAGTGGTCCAGCACCATATTGTGTCCGATGGTTGGTCGATGCAGGTGATGGTCGATGAGCTGGTGCAGCTGTATGCCGCGTTCAGCCAGGGCCAGTCGGCGTCACTGCCGCTGATGACGCTGCAATACGCCGATTACGCCGTGTGGCAGCGCGACTGGATGGAGGCCGGCGAGAAGCAGCGTCAGATGACGTACTGGCGCGACCTGCTCGGCGGCGAGCAACCAGTACTTGAGCTGCCGCTGGATCATCCACGCCCGGTTGTTCAGAGTTACCGTGGCGCGCGGCTGGATATCGGTCTTGAGGCCGACGTCGTCGCAGCCCTCAAAGACCTGGCGCAGCGCGAAGGCGTGACCTTGTTCATGCTGTTGCTGGCCTCGTTCCAGACCTTGCTGCATCGCTACAGCGGCCAGTCGGATATCCGCGTGGGTGTGCCGATCGCCAACCGCAATCGTGTAGAAACCGAGCGTCTGATAGGCTTCTTCGTCAACACCCAGGTACTCAAGGCCGACATCGACGGGCAAATGACCTTTGCCCAACTGTTGCAGCAGGCCAAGCGACGGGCCCTGGATGCCCAGGCCCATCAGGACTTGCCTTTCGAGCAGCTGGTGGAAGCGCTGCAACCTGAACGCAGCTTGAGCCTCAACCCACTGTTCCAAGTGATGTTCAACCATCAATCCGAGGCCCGCGTGCCGCGTGGCGAGCAGTTGCCCGGCTTGCGCGTGGAAGGGTTGGAATGGGACAGCCACACGGCGCATTTCGATCTGAGCCTGGACACCCAGGAGTCCGCTGAAGGCCTGTGGGCCTCGTTGAGCTATGCCACTGACCTGTTCGAAGCCGCGACAGTAGCGCGCTTGGCGCAGCATTGGCAGAACCTGTTGGCCGCCGTGGCCAGCGATGCGCAACAGCCGATTGCGGCACTCGCGTTGCTTGACAGCGCTGAGCAGCAGCGCCTGTTGCACCAATGGAATGCTGGCGGCGCAGCGGCACCTGTTCAACAGGGCGTACATCGTTTGTTTGAAGCCCAGGTGCGGCAGCGCCCAGACGCGATTGCCCTGTGTCTGGGGGACCAGTCCATCAGCTACGCCGAACTGAACCGTCAGGCCAACCGCCTCGCGCATCACCTGATCGGCCAGGGCATCGGCCCGGAAGTGCTGGTGGGCGTGGCGGTCGAGCGTTCGTTCGACATGGTGGTCAGCCTGCTGGCGGTGCTCAAGGCCGGTGGCGCCTATGTGCCGCTGGACCCGCAATACCCGCGTGAACGCCTGTTGCATATGCTTGAAGACAGCGGCGTGCGCCTGGTGCTGACCCAGTCTCATGTGGCGATGCCATTGCCCGAAGGCATGGCGACGGTCGATCTGGCTGATGCGCACCTGGCGTTGTGCCCTGAAAGCGATCCGCAGATAACGGTTTTTTCGCAGAACCTGGCCTATGTGATCTACACCTCCGGCTCCACCGGCAAACCCAAGGGCGTGGCGATCAACCATGCGGCGCTGACTGAGTTTTCCAGCATTGCAGCTGGCTATTCACGGTTGACCTCGGAAGACCGCGTTCTTCAATTCGCCACCCTGAACTTTGACGGTTTTGTTGAACAGCTGTACCCGGCGTTGACCCATGGCGCCACGGTTGTGCTGCGCGGTCCCGAGCTATGGGACAGTGCGCGGCTGTACGAGGAAATCATCGCCCAGGGCATTACCCTGGCCGACTTGCCGACCGCCTACTGGAACCTGTTCCTGCTCGACTGCCTGGCCGCTGGCCCGCGTGCTTACGGTTCGCTTCGCCAGATCCACATCGGTGGCGAAGCCATGCCGCTGGACGGCCCGGCGCAGTGGCTCAAGGCCGGGCTCGGCCATGTGCGTTTGCTCAATACCTACGGCCCGACGGAGGCCACTGTGGTATCGAGCGTGCTGGACTGCACATCAGGCACCGAACTGATCGGCGCCACCGCCAGCCCGATTGGCCGTTCACTGCCAGGGCGGGCGTTGTATGTGCTGGATCGTGACTTGAACCTGGCGCCGCTGGGCGCCGTGGGCGAGTTGTACATCGGCAGCAGCTGCGGCTTGGCGCGTGCCTATCTGAACCGGGCGCTGCTGACGGCCGAGCGCTTTGTACCGGACCCGTTCGGCGAAACCGGCGAGCGCCTGTACCGCACGGGTGACTTGGCGCGCTACCGCGCTGACGGTGTGATCGAGTACGTCGGCCGGGTCGACCATCAGGTGAAGATCCGTGGTTTCCGTATCGAACTGGGGGAAATCGAAGCGCTGTTGCTGGCCCAGGACGGCGTACGTGAAACCCTGGTGTTGGCTGCCGACAACCAGTTGGTGGCCTATCTGGTCAGCGAGCAAACCGACGCCGAAGCACTGAAGTCGACTCTGCGTGAACAACTGCCGGACTACATGGTGCCGGCGCACCTGGTCTTCCTTGAACGCATGCCGCTGAACCCGAACGGCAAACTGGATCGCCAGGCGCTGCCAAAGCCCGATGCCAGCCAATCGCAGCAGCTGTGGGTCGAGCCCGTCACCGAACTGGAGCAACAGGTCGCCGCTGTCTGGGCCGATATCCTGGGCGCCGAGCGAGTAGGGCTGACGGACCACTTTTTTGAAATGGGCGGCCACTCGTTATTGGCCATGCAGGTCGTCTCGCGCCTGCGCAACCTGCTGGGCAGGGAAATCGCCCTGCGAAGCCTGTTCGAACAACCGCGCTTGCAGGGGTTTGTTGCTGCCTTGTCGACCGACAGCGGCACACCGCTGGCGCCGCCGCTGTTGGCCGTGGGGCGAGATCAACCCTTGCCCTTGTCCTACGCCCAGGAGCGCCAATGGTTCCTCTGGCAACTGGACCCGGACAGCGCGGCGTATCACGTGCCGGGTGTCTTGCGTTTGAAGGGCCAACTGGACCAAGCCGCATTGCAGCGCAGTTTCGACACACTGGTCGCGCGTCATGAAAGCCTGCGTACCCACCTGCAACAAGACGGTGAGCGTGCGGTGCAGGTTATTGCGGCGAACACATCGGTAGCGATCACCCGTAGCGACGTAGAAGAGGCTGCACTGCGTACTCATGTGGAGGCGTTCATTGCACAACCGTTCGACCTGACCCAGGGGCCGCTCATGCGTGTGGGCCTGCTGCGCGTCGCCGACGATGACCATGTATTGGCGCTGGTGCAGCACCACATCATTTCCGATGGTGGGTCGATGCAGGTGCTGGTTGATGAACTGGTGCACTTGTATGTTGCGTACAGCCAGGGCCAAACGCCGCAGTTGCCGGACCTGCCGGTGCAATACGCTGACTACGCGGTGTGGCAGCGCAATTGGATGGATGCCGGCGAAAAAACACGTCAGCTCGATTACTGGCGCGGCCTGCTTGGCGGTGAGCAACCGGTCCTGGAGCTGCCACTGGATCACCCGCGTCCGACCCAGCAAAGCCATCGCGGTGCGAGCCTGGAGATCAACGTTCCCTCGGCGCTGGTCAGCGCATTGCGCACGCAGGCCCAGCGTCAAGGGGTGACGCTGTTCATGCTGTTGCTGGCGTCGTTCCAGACCTTGTTGCACCGCTACAGTGGCCAGCGAGATATCCGCGTCGGCGTCCCCGTCGCTAACCGCAACCGCGTGGAAACCGAGCGCCTGATCGGTTTCTTCGTCAACACCCAGGTGCTCAAGGCCGACATCGATGGGCAGCTGACGGTTGCCCAGTTACTGGCGCAGGTCAAGCAACGTGCGCTGGATGCCCAGGCGCATCAGGACTTGCCTTTCGAGCAACTGGTAGAAGCCTTGCAGCCTGAGCGCAACCTGAGTTTCAACCCGTTGTTCCAGGTGCTCTTCAATCATCAGACGCAGGCCTCTGCCCGCGATGAGCGCCAGCCACTACCTGGCCTGAGTGTCAGTGGGCTGGCGTGGGACAGCCAGACCGCCCAGTTCGATCTGAGCCTCAATACCCACGAATCCACCGAAGGGCTTGCCGCCTCGCTCACCTATGCCACTGACCTGTTCGAACCCGCTACGCTGGCGCGCATGGCGCGTCATTGGCTGAACCTGCTGCAGGGCATGGTGGGTGATGTGCAGCAGCGTATCGGCCAGTTGCCGTTACTTGACCACCGTGAGCAGCAAACGGCGGTGCACGGCTGGAACGCCACGACCCGCGACTACCCACTGCAACGCTGTGTGCACCAATGGATCGAAGATCAGGCTGCGTTTACACCCGATGCGCCGGCGTTGGCGTTTGCCGGGCAACAGCTGAGCTACACCGAGTTGAATCGCCGCGCCAACCGCTTGGCCCATCGTTTGATCAGCGCCGGTGTAGGCCCGGACGTCCTTGTGGGGCTGGCGCTAGAGCGTTCCATCGAAATGGTGGTGGGGCTGCTGGCGGTGCTCAAGGCCGGTGGCGCTTATGTGCCGCTGGACCCGGAATACCCGCGCGAACGCCTGGCCTACATGCTGCAGGACAGCGGCGTGAAGCTGCTGCTGACCCAGGCGCATTTGTTGGAACAGTTGCCGATCCCGCAAGGCTTGGACAGCCTGGTGCTCGGCGAGTCCTGGTTTGAAGGGTATGCCGAACACAACCCGGACATCGCCCTGGACGGCGAAAACCTCGCCTATGTGATCTACACCTCCGGTTCCACCGGGCAACCCAAAGGGGCGGGCAACCGACATTCGGCGCTGACCAACCGGTTGTGCTGGATGCAGGAAGCCTATGGCCTGACAGCCCGCGACAGCGTGCTGCAAAAGACCCCGTTCAGTTTTGATGTCTCGGTGTGGGAGTTCTTCTGGCCCTTGATGACCGGTGCGCGCCTGGTGGTTGCAGCGCCTGGGGATCATCGTGATCCGGCCAAGTTGGTCAGCCTGATCAACCACGAGCACATCACCACGCTGCACTTTGTGCCCTCGATGCTCCAGGCGTTCCTGCAGGATCCACAGGTCACCACCTGCCAAAGCCTGCAACGTATCGTGTGCAGCGGCGAAGCACTGCCGGTGGATGCCCAGCAACAGGTATTCGCCAAGCTGCCCCAGGCCGGGCTCTACAACCTTTACGGCCCAACGGAGGCTGCCATCGACGTGACCCACTGGACGTGCGTCGACGAAGGCCAGGCCAGCGTGCCCATCGGAGAGCCGATCGCCAACTTGCGCACCCATGTGCTGGACGCCGGTTTATCGCCGGTACCTGTCGGCGTGGCGGGCGAGTTGTACCTGGGCGGCGAAGGCCTGGCGCGCAGTTACCATCGCCGCCCCGGCCTTACCGCTGAACGTTTTGTGCCTTGCCCCTTCCATGCCGGTGCTCGCCTGTATCGCACCGGCGACCGCGTACGCCAGCGTGCTGACGGTGTGATTGAGTACCTCGGGCGCCTGGATCATCAGGTCAAGCTGCGCGGCCTGCGGATTGAGCTGGGTGAAATCGAAGCGCGTCTGCTCGAACACCCGGATGTGCGCGAAGCCACCGTGCTGGTGGTGGACGGTCAGCACTTGGTGGGTTACGTGGTGCTGCAACAGGCTGGCGACGACTGGCGTGACCGCCTGGGCGCCTATTTGGGGAATCACCTGCCGGACTATATGGTGCCTGCACAATGGGTGGTGCTGGAACAGATGCCGTTGAGCCCCAATGGCAAGCTGGACCGCAAGGCGTTGCCCAAGCCCGACGCAACGGGCCGCGAATACGTTGCGCCGCACACTCGGTTGCAACAGCAGATTGCCGACATCTGGGCACAGGTGCTGGGCGTCGAGCGCGTGGGCTTGCACGACAACTTCTTCGAACTGGGCGGCCACTCGCTGTTGGTGCTGATGCTCAAGGACCGACTCAAAAAGGCGTGCGGTGTGTCGCTGGCGGTCAATCAATTGATGCTTCATCCCACCGTGGCCGGGCAGGCGCGCTGCATGGAGGGTAACGGCCCGACGTCGCTGATCGTGCCGCTCAACGGCCAGACTGAAGGCACGCCACTGTATTTATTCCACCCAAGTTTTGGCTCGGTGCATTGCTACAAAGCCATTGCCCTGGCGTTGCGTGAGCAGCGCCCGGTGATGGGCGTGATGTGCCGCGCCTTGGTGGAAGAGGGCGGCGAAGTGCCGAGCTGGGCGCAAATGGTCGAGGATTACGCCCAGCAGTTGCTGCGTGCCCAGCCGCAGGGAGCCTTTTGCCTGGCGGGCTGGTCACTGGGCGGCAACCTGGCCATGGAAGTGGCCTATCACCTGGAACAGGCCGGTCGTCAGGTCGAATCGGTCGGCTGGATCGACGCGCCGCCACCGGCTCGCTTCACTGCGTTCTGGAATCAGGGCGCGCTGGTGGACGACCGCGTGATATCTGCTGCTGAGCGGCGTGCCGAGCTGCTGGCGGTGATGTTCCCTCAGTATGCCGAACAGATCCAACGTGTCTGGCAAGCGGCTCCCGGCAACGAGGATGAACAATGGCAGTGCCTGTCCGACTGGGCGGAATCGACCCTGGGCGACAGCTTCCGTGCACTCAAGGAAGAGTTGCAGGAGGGCGGCGAAACCGAGCGCTCCTGGGCGATCAAGCAACTGCTGGATGAGCGCCTGCAAGACACCGACTACCGTGCGATCAAGGCACCGGTCAACTGCTGGTGGGCGGCGCTGAGTGAGGGTGGCATTCACCAGGCGCTGATCGAAAGCGGCATGCGCGAGGTGATCGGCCAGGCGGGTATCCAGCGCTCGGTGGTGATCGAGACGACTCATCATCGGATCGTGGATAACGCTGAGTTCATCCGCAGCTTTGTGGCCGCCATGCAGTAAGCGGTTGAGGTAAGAAACGCCCCTGATCATCAAGCATGATCAGGGGCGTTTTGTTATGGCCATGAAAAAGCCCCTGGTCACGTGGTGAGCAGGGGCTTTGGGGGTTGCGGGTCAGAAGTCGTAGCGGGTGGTCACCATGAAGTTGCGTGGGTCGCCAGGGTAGGCGGAGTCATAGAAACCGATATTGGTGTAGTAGTGCTTGTCGAACAGGTTGTTGACGTTGAGGGTGGCCGACAGGTTCTCGGTCACTTGGTAACGGGTCATCAGGTCAACCAGCCAGTAGGGTTCCTGGGTGAATTTTTCAGAGCGTCCGCCGCCGGGGTAGCCCCAGTTCCGGACAGTCTGCCAGCCTGCGCTCTGCCAGCGTGCGCCGCCGCCGACGGTGAGCTTGTCGAGGCTGCCTTGCAGTTTGTAGGTGGTGTAGAAGCTGACTTGGTCTTCTGGTTCCCAGGTTGAGACCTTCTTGCCGTCATCATCTCGCGCGATCTTGTGGGTGTAGCCTGCCTGAAGCTGCCAGCCAGGGGTAAGTTCGCCCGAGATTTCCGCTTCGTAGCCCTTGGTCTTGGACTTGGTTCCTACGTAGGACGTATCCACGTTTGGTTGGGAGTTCCAGGCAGTATCGAGGACCGGACGGTTAGTCTCATGCACTTCGAAATAGGCAAGGCTAGAATTCAAGCGTCCGTTGAAGAACTCACCCTTGAGGCCGAACTCGTAGTTCTTACCCTCATCAGGGTCAAGCATCGTGCGCGTACGATCGCGATATTCGGTTTGCGGTTTAAATATCTCGGAGTAGCTGGCATAGGCGGTGAAGTTATCATTGAGGTCGTACGTCACACCCGCGTAGGGCACAACCTTGCCGCTTTCCTGGCTGTCGCTGGTTCCGGTGACCTGGTAATTGGCAATCCGAGTGCCCAGCAACAGGTGCATCTCATCCGTCAGGCTGAAGCGTCCGGTGATATAGGTGCCGGTCTGGCGAGTGGTCTCATCACTGATCCTGGAGGGCGCGCCCCACAGCGGTTCGATGGCCTGGCCGTGCCAGTTATAGAAATCATAGGAGTTGTCGAAGTAGGTGACGTTGCTTCGGTAATCCTTGCCTTTCCATCGGGAGGTCGAAAGCGACTGGCCAATCACCAGCTCGTGTTCGCGACCAAACAGGTCGAACGGCCCTGAAGCGTAGACATCCAGGCTGTCGCTGGTGGTTTCACCGGTGTATTTGCTGGCAAAGATCGAACTGGCGGTGGCGGAGTCCTGGGATATGTAGCCCAGGGGGGCGTTGTAGCCGTTGATCTGGTGGTTGTATTGGCCCTTGGTGACCCAGCCGTTGTCGAAATTATGCTCCAGCGTGGCAAATACAGTCCTGCTGTATTGTTCCCATGAACCCCATTTAGGACCATTGTTGAAAGAGCGCGGCACGTCGAGTTTATTGCCGACGGCATCAAAAATCGTATGGGTGCCGGTCCAGCTCGAGCCTTTGGGGTTGCTGTCCTGATAGTCGGCGCCCAGGGTCAACAGGGTGTCCGGGGTCAAGTCGACTTCAAGGATGCCGTAGTAAACGCCGGTCTTGCGGGAGTAGTGGTCGAGGAACGACTTTTTGTCTTGATACGCCGCCACCGCGCGTCCACGTACGTTGCCGCTCTCGGTCAGCGGGCCGCTGACATCGACCTGTGTACGGTAGTTGTCCCAGGAGCCAGCACCCAGTTCAATGCTGCTCTTGAACTCGGAAGTCGGCTTTTTACGGATCAGGTTGATGGTGCCACCAGGCGCGCCGGCTCCGGTGAGCAAACCGGTGGCGCCCTTGAGGACTTCAACCCGGTCATAGATCGCCATGTCAGTCATGGTCTGGCCTGCCGAGTACTGGGCATTGCGCAGGGTCGGAATGCCGTCGTACTGGAAGTTCTCGATGGAGAATCCACGGGAGTAGTAGTTGGTACGCTCGGTGTCGAAGGTCGACACCGTGATACCCGGTGTATGGCGCATCACATCGTCAATGGATTTGAGCCCAAAATCATCCATCACCTGACGCGTCACCACCGAAATCGATTGCGGCGTTTCCCGTGGCGTCAGCACCAGGCGCGTCGCCGTGGCGATGGTGCCTGGGGTGTACGAACCGGTGCCTTCGGTCACGGTGCCCAATTGGTTGGCCGTCACTTGGGTGGCACCCAGTTCCAGCCCTGAGGTCGCGACCGCACTGATGGTCACAGCGTTGCCTTGCAGCGTGTAATTGATGCCGGTGCCTTTGAGCAGGGTGGCGAGGGCTTGCTTGGGCTCCTGCGTGCCTTTGACGGCGGTGCTGGTTTTGCCCTGCACGTCGGTAGGGCTGTAGAGCACTTGCAGGTTGCTCTGATGGCCAAACGCTTGCAGTGCCGTCCCCAACGGCTGTGCAGGGATGTCGAGCTCGATCTCTTGGGCCTGGACGTACCCGGCAATGGGCATCGATACCGCAAGGGCCAGCGCGCTTGGCAACAGGTTGAAGTTCAGGGCCCGTCGCATCGATAGCGCTTTGCTCAGGGGGCTCAGACCGAGTCGTACTGACATGGATGCTTTCTCTTCTATGTTTTAGTTGGCAGATTCTAAGTGTTTATTGAGTGTGGTTCTCATTCCCACTAGTGAGACGTTCCTACTTGCAGAAACCGGAAAAGAAATTTCACGCAGGCTCCATTTCATGTACCACCTGGCCGGCACGCAGGCGCACGAGCTGGTCGGCGATGTCGAAATAGCGGTCGTCGTGGCTGATCACGATGATGGTCTTGCCCAGTCGCTTGAGGTCCGGCAGCAGTTCGGTATAGAAAATGCGGCGGAAGGCCGGGTCCTGGTCGGCGGCCCATTCATCGAACACCAGCACCGGACGTTCTTCGAGCCAGGCATTGACCAGTGCCAGGCGCTTGCGTTGGCCGGTGGACAGGTCGGTGGTGCTGAACACGCCATCCTTGACGCTGACTTTGTGCGCGATTTCCAGGCGCTCCAGGTAGTTGGCGGCGCTGTCCAGCGACTGTGTGGCACTGCCCTGTACCAAGTCATCGAACAGGTAGTAGTCAGCAAATACCGTGGTGAACAACTGGCGATAGTCGTCGCGGACCGGGTCGGTCACGGTTTCCCCGTTGAGGCGGATTTCACCGGCCTGGGGTTGATACAGGCCCAGCAGCAGCTTGATCAGGGTGGTCTTGCCGCAGCCGTTTTCGCCGACGATAAACACGATATCGCCCTGCTTGATGCTCAGGTTGATCGGGCCCAGGTGGAAGGGCTCGCTGCCTTCCACCGGCGGCGGGCTGTACGTCACGCCGCGCAGTTCCAGGCTGTGCACCAGAGGGTGCGGCGCCTCGGTATCGGCCATCAGCAGGTGCGGTTCCGGTGACGAGAAGCGTTCGGACAGTTCGGTAATGCGCGTAAAGGCAATGCGCGCCTTGCCAATGATCGGCAAGTAACCCACCACATGCTCCAGCGGGCCTTTCATGTACAGCAGCACCAGCACGAAACCGGTGATCACTGCCGGGTCCGGGTTGGGGCTGTAGGCCTGCATCGCCAGGGCGATGCCGATAACCACGAAAAACAGCATCGAACCGAACGTCTTGGCGATGATGTAGATGTTGACCGAGCGCACCTGAATGTCGCTGATCCGGTCGGCGGTTTCCTGGATGCGGTGGGTATTCATCCGATAGCGGCGTGGGCGATGGATGCGCAGCTCCTTGGCGCCCGAGGCAATGGCCGAGTAGTAACGTTGCAGCTCGTCTTCGAGGTCGCGGGCTTCGTCGAAACCGCGAATGCCCTTGGCGCCTGCAATGAACTGCACACTGCTGCCGATGATGATCGCCACGATCATCATCACAAACATCGGCACCGACAGGTACGCCAGGTAGCCCAGGCAACCCAGGGTCACTGTGGCGGCAATGGCCAGCGGGGTGAATGCGAAGGAAAAGTCACTGATGGTGTCGACGTCGTGGGTCAGCACCGGGATCAGGCGGTGGGAGCGGTAGCGCTCGATCTGCTCGATCGGCGCCGACAGCACCTTCTCACCCAGTTCCTTGCGCAACGCCGCGATGATGCGCTGGCCCACGTAATTGGTGCCGATGTCCGACACAATCGAGCTGGTCAGCGCCAGCACGCACAGGGCGGCGAAGGTCAGCACCACGCCTTGAGTCATGCCGGTGGAGGAGTGCAGGGCATTATTGATGGTCGCCAGCAAAAAGGTGATGGCCAGGCCGCCGGCCATGCCCAGGGCGACGGAGACGCTGACGATGGTGCGAAAGGGCCTGAGCAATGCGAGCAAACCGTTGAAGGCGCCGCGCTTGGGGTCGGTCATAAATACTTCCCGGAAAGTGAAAAAGAGGGGGCTGGGCACACAGACCCTTACCCATGACAAACGAAGGATTGGCGCGACTATTTAGCTCGGTGCGCTCGGCGGTGGCGGTGGCGGATAAATTGCGCGGCGGCTGGTTCGTTCTTGTGGTGTAGGCGCACGCGCATTGGCGCGTGCCTGATCTATCCAGCGAGAGCGAAGCAATGACGAAAAAGAATCTGGTGTACGTGTGGTCCCTGCGCAATGCCGCGGCTGACAAGGCCGGGCAGCCAGTGGCCTACAAGGACCACGAGCGCTACATGATGTCGGTGCTGGAATCCCTGGCGGGCGCACTGAACGACACGCCGCTGGGCGAGGCCTACAACCTGGTGGGCGTGGTGTATGACGACGACGAGCAAAACCCACGGGACCAGCAGTTGGTCCGCGATTACGGGTTTGCCTACAAACCGGGTCGCCAATGGCTATACCCGGCCGACCTGCGGGTGCAGGGGCGCCTGGTCAATGATCTGCTGCTGAGCGTGCCGTCCACCTACCGGCGGCTGCCACGCGGTAGCGCGGAACACATCGCCGGCAAGCAGGATTTCGAACGCCGCCTGCACGACACGCTGGTGGAGCTGAAGGCAGATATCGTGGTACTGGACGGTTTGTTGGTGATCCTCGACGAGCTGGTGCGCCCGGGCGCGCCGTTTGCCCGCCGCATCATGAACATCCACCCGGGGATTACCCGCATCGAATCGCCCTACGAGCGCCGTGGCGCCTACGCCACCTGGAACGCGCTGTACGGTGCGCGTGGGCAAACGGTGGTGGATTGGGCGACCAAGGAGACCCGGCCCTCGGAGCCGCTGTACCTCACCGGCGCTTCGTTCCACTACGTGGACAACGGCATTGACTCGGGCGAAGTGTTCCACGACGTGCTCAAGACTGAGATCGCGCCGGATGACACCATCCTTGAATTGCGCTGGAATAACTTCAACAACAGCCTGTTCCCGGCGTTGCACGAAGGGTTGGCGTTGTTGGCGCAGAAGGGCTGACCGCAATCTTCTTGAGCCTTGCGGTCCAAATGTGGGAGCTGGCTTGCCTGCGATAGCGGTGGGTCAGACACATTGATGTTAGCTGACCTGCCGCCATCGCAGGCAAGCCAGCTCCCACACTGGAGGGTGCCCGTGTTACAGGTCGCGCACTACCCGAAACCCGATCCAGTCCCCGCGCGTCTGCGGGTAGATGTTATTGCGGTTGCCCGAGCGCGAAAACACCGGCGCTTCGCCCCAGTCGTTGCCGCGAATCTGATACAGCTCGCAGGTCGGCTCCACCCAGGCACTGCCATCGGTGGGGGCGCCCTTGTAGTCCGCGTGGTAGCAGTCGGCGACCCGCTCATACACGTTGCCATGCATGTCGTACATGCCAAAGGCATTCGGCGGGTAGCTGCCGACGGGTGACGAGTAGCTGTACCCATCCGCAGGGCCGTAGGTGTTGGCATGCTTGGCGATGCTGTAGCCCTTGCCCTCATCGAACGGGAACGGGAACGGCCCGGTCGAGCCTGCGCGTGCAGCATATTCACGCTGCGATTCGCTGACCATGTGGTACGGCTGCCCAGTCTTTTTCGACAGCCAGGCCACATAGCCTTTGATGTCATCCATGTCCATGCACACCGCCGGCTGGCGTGGGCCCTGGGGGTAGCGCGGCCTGCTGGCGATGCATTCGCGGCCGGGGCGGGTGTCGCCATCGGCGATGGTCACGCCGGTCTGGCGGACATAGCTGTCCCATTCGCCAGCGGTAATGTGAAAACGGCTCATGGCAAACGGCTTGGCGAAGGTCACTTCATGCATCGGGCTTTCATCCGGCTCGCGGCCGACTTCATCGTCCGGCGTGCCCATGGTGAAGGTGCCGGCGGGCAGCACCACCATTTCCGGGCAGTCCTTGCAGTCCTTGAACACTTTGCCGGGTTGCGGCGCGGCGGCTTGGGCCAGGTTGGGCAGGAGTGCGCCGCACAGGGCGGTCAGTGCCAATGCCGTGAGGGGTTTGAGTCGGGATGGATTCATGTGGGCATCTCGTTCAAAGGAAAAAGGGTGGGCGTCACACCTGCTGGCGAAGCAAGGTCATGAAACGCTGGATTTCATCGGAGGAATTGAGCAGGCCAGGGGCAGTGCGAATCACCGGGCCGACATCCCGGTTCACCGCGTCGATCACCACACGGCGTTTCATCATGTTGGCCGCGACGGCATCACAGTCCTTTCCTTTGACGCGGAAGAAGGTGAAGCCGGCCGACAGTTCGGGGCTGCGCGGCGTGACCAGTTCGATCTGCCGCTGCGCCAACAGCTGCTCCTTGAGTTCGGTATTCAGCGCACGAATGCGTGCCTGCACCTGCGCCTTGCCCAGTTGCAAGTGCAGCTTGAACGCCTCATCCGCCGCCCAGCGATGCTCGAAGGCGTGGTAGCCGCCCGGCGTCATGCGGGTGGCGAAGTCTTTGTCTTCGGAGAAGGTTGGCACCATCGGTGTCACGTATCGGTTGTCCGCGTCGCGGGCGCAGACAAGCCCGGTGCCGCGTGGGCCGAACATCCACTTGTGGGTGCCGGCGATAAAGAAGTCGCAATGCATGTCCGGGAAGTCGAGGTTTTCCACGCCGAAACCATGCACGCCATCCACCACATAGAGGATGCGGTCCTGGTCGTCGCGGTTGCGATTGTGTTCGTGCACCAGCGTGCCGATTTCGCCAATGGGCAGTTTCACGCCACTGCCGGACTGCACCCAGGTCATGCCAAGCACGCGGGTGTTGGGGCGGATATGGCGCTGGATGTTGCCCAGCACCTCGTCGGCGGACACGCGGTGGGCGCTCTCGAATAACTTGATCCGGCGCACCTGCGTGCCTTCCTTGAGTGCGCGATAGTCCAGCACATTTTGGGTGGCGTAGTGCTCGTGGACGGTCGTAAGGATTTCCTGGCCTGGCCGTACCTTGATCCCGCCGTAGATCATCGCCAACCCTTCCGAAGTGCTGCCGGTGAGGGCGATCTGTGCAGGCGTGGCCTGCAAATAGCGGCCGGCCCACTCACGTACCTGGCCTTCACGCTTCCAGGTTTCCTGCAGGTCCCAGTCCATCGCCAGCCCTGGGTTGCGGTCGATCTGCGCCCGGTAACGCTCGATGGCCTCGCGTACCGGCTTGGGGTGCGAAGCCACCAGGAAGTTGGAGAAGTGCAGGTAATCCGGGTCTTGGTTGAACAGCTGCTTGAGGCCCGTCCATGGGGCATCTGTGGTGTTGGCGGCGATTGCTTGCGGGAGCAGCGCGGCGCCCAGTGGCAGGCTGGCGGCAAATACACCCGCCTGCTTGAGGAACGTACGGCGGTCGGTCATGGACGTGCTTCTAAGTGATTAGCGGTTGGCCAATGGCTTGGCGGCTTTTTGTACTTGGTCCCACACGCGCAGGAAGTTACCGCCCCACAGTTTGGCGATATCGGCTTCGGAATAGCCGCGCTGGATCAGTTCGGCGGTGACGTTGCGTATCTCGCCGACGTTCTCCCAGCCCTGGATGCCGCCGCCGTCGTTGAAGTCCGAGGAGATGCCGACGTGATCAATCCCGATCTTGCGCACCGTGTAGTCGACGGCGTCGCCCCAATCCTTGAGCGTGGCCTTGGGCTCCTCTTCAAGAATGCCGTACAGGCCTTGGGCATATTGGCCGAACTTCTGCTCGGGCCAGGCGGCAATGATCGCGTCGCCCGGCATCAAGGCCATGGCCAGGTTGGGCAGGGGAGGCAGGTCGAAACGTGCGCGCAGGGCATTGAGCTTGTCCTGGGTCGGCTGGCTCAAGGGGCGTAGATACGCCGGGAACCCCACGACCTGAACCACGCCGCCGCTGTTCTTGATCAGTTGCAGTTCCTTGTCACTGAGGTTGCGCGGGATATCCACCGACGCGCGTGGCGCTGAATGGGAGGCCACCATCGGTGTGCGGCTCAGCTGCGCCACTTGCTCGAGGGCCTTGGTCGACATCTGCGACACGTCGATGATCACGCCCAGGTCGTTGAGGCGGTGCACGGCTTGTTGGCCAATCGGCGACAAGCCTTCGAGTGCGTCGGCGGAGTCATTGAAAAACGGCAGTGGGCGCGAAGAATCGGACCAGGCGTTATTGCCGATATAGCTGAACCCGAACATGCGCATGCCGCGTGCGGCCCACAGGTCCAACTGGTTCAAGTCGTTGCCCAGGGGGTAGGCATTGAGCATGCTGATAAAGATCGCGAACTTGCCCTCGCCATGCAGGCGCCGGAAGTCGTCCGGGGTGTAGGCAATGCCCACCTGGTTGGGAAAGTCGCGGACCATGCCGGAGATGATCTTGAAGCGCACCTCTTGCTCATGGCGCGCCTCTTCGACAAAACCGTCGGTGGGCTTGTGCGGGGCGTTGGGGCCGTTCCAGATTTCCGGCCAGCCAAAAATCGTCAGGGCCGCGCCGGACAAGCGGCCACGAGCCGCCTTGGCCAGGTCGAATTGGCCGTTGCCATCCTTGTCGGCCTCGTTGTCGATGCCGCCGAAATCCAGGGGCACGGTGATATGGCTGTCGAATGACAACAGGCGATCCTGCATTTCATTGGCTTGCTTGATCACTTCCAGCGGGTAGCCGGCATTGCCCCTGAACCAGTGATCCCAGGCCAGGAAGCCGGCTCCGGCGCCAATGGCGAGTGCCAGCGGCAGGCCGATATACAACGCCTTTTTCGAACGTGGTTTTGTCATTGCCATCTCAGTCAGTTGAGGCCTTTGCTATCAGGGAAGAACGAGCGTCGGGCACAGAAATTTAGGCGGCGGGCAGGTCGCGGTAAATTTCCCCGGCCTGCAAACGTTCTAGCTCTGATTAAGCCGTTTCCTAAGGTAGACAATGACGATCTCTCGACGTGGGTTCATCGCAGGCCTGGCGCTGACTGGCGCGGCTGTGCCCGCGGCCTTGTATGCCCATCGCGAGTTGACGCGTGAAGAGTTTCCCATCACCCCTGGCGAAGCCACCGTGGACTTGGCGGATACCGACGGCCAGCACCTGGCGAACACCCTGCGAGGGGTGTGGAACCTGCGCCTGGAAGGTCGCGACGCGGGCCTCAAGGGCTTACCGTTGCAAGGCCTGATGTTGCTGCTCGACATTGCCCCCCGTGGGCGCGGCCTGCGCGGCTACCTGGACACTGCCGCCAACCTGCGCGCCGAGGGTGAGCCTCGTTACCGGGTGCTCGGGGACCTGCTGACGGGCGAGGGTGCCGTGCTGTATTGGCGATTGATCGACCGCGACTCGGCCGACGGCATACCCGCCTACGAATTCAAGATGACCCTTGATGAAGTCTGGGCCAACTTCGCCAATGCCGGCAGCGCTACCCTCAGCGGGCAGATTCTTGAGCTGGACCGGCCGCTTGCGCTGGTTGAGCGCGACAATCGTTTTATCGCCCACAAGCAAGCGTTTCCTGAAGCGCGCGAACGCATCGGCCTCAACCCGGCCCTGTTGGCCTGGCTGATTGCTCCCGAGCACCGCTTGTTCCACCAACTGTGGCACGCCACCCGCGACCAATGGCACAAACTCTCCGAAGAAAAACGCGACGCTCTGCGCGGCATCGGCTGGCAACCCGGCCCGCGGGGCCAGGAGCGCGACGCCCGGGGCAAGCGCAAAGACCGCAACGGCTCGGGCATCGACTTCTTCTTCATGCACCGGCACATGCTCGGCACCGCGCGCTCCCTGCAGGATTTGCCCTCGTGGCCGCAATTCCCCGAACCGCAGCCGGCGTTGGAACGTGATCGACTGGGCTTCCTGCGTTACTTCGACAACCACGACGGCTTCGCGCTGCCGCCCACGTGGTCGGCGCCGGATGACAGCGCCTACACCCAGTGGGTCAGCGACATCAAGGCCGCCGAGACCTATCACAGCAACTTTCAGGTGTGGGAATCCCAATACCGCGACCCCCGTTATTTGTCCAAACTGACACTCGGGCAGTTGGGTTCAGAGATGGAGTTGGGCCTGCACGACTGGCTGCACATGCGCTGGGCCTCGGTGCCGCGTGACCCCTCCAACGGTGCGCCGGTGCCGTTCGCCCGTGACCCGTCCGACTTCGCCCCACGCTGGTACACGGCGGAGAACGACTTTCTCGGCGACCCGTTTTCCTCCCATGTGAACCCAGTGTTCTGGCACTTTCACGGCTGGATCGACGACCGTATCGAAGACTGGTTTCGCGCCCATGAGCGCTTCAATCCGGGTGAAGTCCGCCGCATGCAAGTCAACGGCGTGGCCTGGTTCGCGCCGGGCCGCTGGGTCGAGGTGGGAGACCCGTGGCTGGGCCCGGATACGCATGGCTGCAGTACGACGCCGGGGTTGCAGATGGGGCGGTCGATGGAAATGGACCCGGAGACCATGAAACTGGCGCTGCGGATCACCTTTGGCGAAGACGAAGGCATGTTGCAGGGGCTGTTCAAGCGAGTGCCGAAGCGGCCCTGGTATGCGCGGCACCTGAAGCTGAAGCCGCGCGAGGTTTGAGTGCCCGGCTGCGACCCGACAAGCCAGCGCCACAGGGCGGTGGTGCTTCATGGATGTGCAGCCGTGTCATCCTCCGTCGAATACAGCCACCGCAACAACGAATGCCGCCCACTGATCCCCAGCTTGATCGCTGCGCGTTTCAAGTAACTCTCGATGGTATTGACCTTCAATGCCAACTGCTCTGCCAGCTCCGGCGCCGTGCGCCCGGCCAGCAGCCCCAGGCACACCTCGAGCTCACGGTTGGACAACGTTAGCCCTGACTGTACCAACCGCTCTTCAATGCGCCGGCGCAGGGTTTCGATACCCTGGTTTTGCGGCATCACCGGGTCGCTGTCCTGGCGGCACGGGTGGATTGCCGCGATGTGCTTTTCCACCATGGGCAACAGCAGCGTGGAGAAGTCCTGCAGCATGCTGCGTTCCTGCGGCGAGAAGCTGTCTGAAGGGTGTGAGCGATACACCGACAGCACGTAGCGTACGTCGTCCTTGTGGCGGGTGAGGTGCAATTGCGCGGCGTGCTGTTCCCCGTCCAGGGTTGCCACCGAGTCGGTATAGACCGGGCTGATCTTGCGGCGGGTGTGCCCGTCGGTACTGACCTGCAATTGGGTGATATGGGTGGCGTCCACTGCCAGTTGGGTGAGGATAAGGTCATGCAGCATGCGTGGGAAATGGCGACTGCCGGTGCTGGCGATGACCTTGCCAATATGAGGAAACAAGTGTGCGTTCATCAATTCGTCCATGAGGCGTGCAGGTGCTCGGCTTTATAGCGGCGGGGATTGAGAGGCTAGCCAATGCGAACAACCTGCCGTGATAGTCCTTCCCGCCGGGACCTATGCTAGTACAGCCTGGCGGCGGGAAGGGGATCCAATCTGAAAAGATCGGCTCAAGCACTCACAAGCTGAGTACGACGCGGCGCGCGCGCACTTAGCCAGCTCCCACAGGAAAGCAGACCTGCGGAGTACCCCAAAACTGCTTTTGATCTGCTCTGCTTTTGATCTGGCTTGTGATCTTGATCTGAGGCGGCCCTGAGGGCACGCCGAGCCTAAGCGAGGTGCCGAGTGGTGGGGCAAGAGCCCTTTGCTTACTTTGGGCTGGGCCGGCATTCCGGCTTTTCCAAAGTGAGCCGCCGTAAGGGCGGAACGCTAAGTTGCCGTTACCCAAATAACGGATATGTACCCCCCCAAACAGCACGTACATCCAATTTTCCCCACCCCAACCCCCTGCAAACTACCCTCATCGCTGAAACATCAAGGCAGAGGGACACCCCATGGACCCAGCACCAAAACCAGGCTCCGACGAAGTCGTCACCCTGGTGGTCAAACACCTGATCAAACAAGGCAGTGAAGCCGATTACGAAGCCTGGCTACGCCGCATCGTGCGCATCGCCGGCGACCGTCCTGGCCATCTGGGCGTCGATGTGGTGCGCGGTAAGCAGGGCAAGCTGGCGTTGTTCACCTGCGTATTGCGCTACCGCTCCACCGATGACCTGAAAACCTGGCTCGACTCCCCAGAGCGCAAAACCCTGATCGCCGAAGCCACACCCATGCTGGCCGACGGCGACAAGACCGAAATCGGCGCCGCCAACGAATTCTGGTTCGCGCCCCTGGCCGACAGCGCCGCCAAGCCGCCGCGCTGGAAGCAGGCGGTGGTCAGCCTGTTCGTGATTCTGCCGCAGACCTTGCTGTTGCCGTTCATCTGGGGGCCGATCCTGCGTCTGCACCCGTTCTTGTCCAACTACGTGGTCTCCACCTTTCTGGTCACCCTGACCATCGTCCTGCTGGTGGTCTACCTGCTGATGCCGGCGGCTACCCGCCTGTTCGCTCCCTGGCTTGAAGCCTCTGTAAAGGAAACCCTATGAACGCCGATCTGATTCTGTTCAATGGCCAGTTCCACACCGTGGACCGTGAAAACCCACGTGCAACCGCCGTCGCCATCAGCCAGGGGCGATTTGTTGCCGTAGGCACCGACGGTGAAGCCATGGCGCGACGTGGCAGCGGCACGAAGGTAATCGACCTCAAGGGCCGCACCGTCATCCCCGGCCTCAACGACTCGCACCTGCACCTGATCCGTGGCGGCCTGAACTACAACCTTGAACTGCGCTGGGAAGGCGTGCCGTCCCTGGCCGATGCCTTGCGCATGCTCAAGGACCAGGCTGATCGAACCCCGACGCCGCAATGGGTGCGTGTGGTCGGTGGCTGGAACGAATTCCAGTTCGCGGAAAAGCGCATGCCAACCCTGGAAGAGTTGAACCAGGCCGCGCCGGATACCCCGGTCTTCGTGCTGCACCTTTACGACCGTGCCTTGCTCAACCGTGCCGCGCTGCGTGTGGCCGGCTACACCAAGGACACGCCAAACCCTCCGGGTGGCGAGATCGTGCGTGACAGCAATGGCAACCCCACTGGCATGCTGGTGGCGCGGCCTAACGCTATGATCCTGTATTCGACCCTGGCCAAGGGCCCGAAACTGCCGCTGGAATACCAGGTCAACTCGACCCGCCAGTTCATGCGCGAGCTCAATCGCCTGGGGCTCACCAGCGCCATTGATGCCGGCGGTGGTTTCCAGAACTACCCCGATGACTACGCGGTGATCGAGCAACTGGCCAAAGACGAACAGTTGACGGTGCGCATCGCCTACAACCTGTTCACCCAGAAGCCCAAGGAAGAACTCAGCGACTTCAAGAACTGGACCGGCAGCGTCACCCTGCACCAGGGCGATGACTACCTGCGCCACAACGGCGCGGGCGAGATGCTGGTGTTCTCGGCGGCGGACTTCGAAGACTTCCTTGAGCCGCGCCCCGACTTGCCGCTGACCATGGAGCAGGAGCTGGAGCCGGTGGTGCGCCATCTGGTGGAGCAGCGCTGGCCGTTCCGTCTGCACGCGACTTATGACGAATCCATCTCGCGCATGCTCGACGTGTTTGAGAAGGTCAACCGCGATATCCCGTTCAACGGTTTGCCGTGGTTCTTCGATCACGCCGAAACCATCACCCCGAAAAACATCGAGCGCGTACGTGCCCTCGGCGGCGGGATTGCGATTCAGGACCGCATGGCGTTCCAGGGCGAGTACTTCGTCGAGCGTTACGGCGCCAAAGCAGCCGAAGCCACGCCGCCGATCAAACGCATGTTGGCCGAAGGCGTACCGGTAGGGGCGGGCACTGACGCCACGCGGGTGTCGAGCTACAACCCATGGACCTCGTTGTACTGGATGGTCAGCGGGCGCACCGTCGGCGGCCTGGAGCTGCACGCCGAAGGCCTGCCGCGCCTCACCGCGCTGGAACTGTTCACCCATGGCAGCGCCTGGTTCTCGTCCGAACAGGGCAAGAAGGGCCAGATCAAGGTTGGGCAATTGGCGGATGTGGCCGCGCTGTCGGCGGACTTTTTCAGTGTCGATGAAGAAGCCATCAAGTGGATCGAATCGGTACTGACCGTGGTCGGCGGCAACGTGGTCTACGGTGCTGGCGATTTCGAAGATTACGCACCGCCACGGGTTCCGGTGCTGCCGGACTGGTCGCCGGTGGTCAAGGTGCCGGGTCACTGGCGTCCAAGTTCGCCTTTGCAAGCTCAGGTTCACCACTGCAGCGGCCCGTGCGGCGTGCATTCCCACAGCCATGAAAAGGCGCGTCTTTCCAGCGTGCCGGTCAGCGACTTCCAGGGTTTCTGGGGGGCGTTTGGCTGCTCGTGCTTTGCTTTCTGAATCCCCTACATCCCACAGGAGTTACCCCATGACTTACAAGCGCTTGAACAAAGATGACGCCGTTGTCCTGTTGGTCGATCACCAGACCGGCCTGATCTCGCTGGTACAGGACTTCTCTCCGAACGAATTCAAGAACAACGTACTGGCCCTGGCCGACGTCGCGAAGTTCTTCAACCTGCCGACCATCCTCACTACAAGCTTTGAAAGCGGCCCTAACGGTCCGCTGGTTCCAGAGCTCAAAGCCATGTTCCCGGACGCGCCGTACATCCCGCGCCCTGGCCAGATCAACGCCTGGGACAACGAAGATTTCGTCAAGGCCGTCAAGGCAACCGGCCGCAAGCAGATCATCATCGCCGGCGTGGTGACTGATGTCTGCGTGGCGTTCCCAACCCTGTGCGCCCTGGATGAAGGCTTCGAAGTGTTCGTGGTCACCGACGCTTCCGGCACCTTCAACGAAACCGTGCAACAGGCTGCCTGGGCGCGCATGACCGCCGCCGGTGCCCAACTGGTGAACTGGTTCTCGGTGGCCTGTGAGCTGCAAGTTGACTGGCGCAACGACATGGAAGGCCTGGCCAACCTGCTGTCGCCACGCATCCCTAACTACCGCAACCTGATGAACAGCTACTCGGCGTTTACGGCCAAGTAACTGTATAAACACCGCACTGCTGAACCCTGTGGGAGCCGGGCTTGCCCGCGAGGGCGGTGTGTCAGCTGACAGCAATGTTGGCTGACACACCGCCATCGCAGGCAAGCCAGCTCCCACATTTTGTTTTGTGGTGTGGCCACTCACAGGCTATAAGTCCGCTAAATGTCCACCGAGAAGCGACAATGAACCCCTTTGAAGACATGCGCCTGTTCTGCCAAGTCATGGAATCCGGCAGTTTTACCGCCGCCGCCGAACAGCTGGGCCTGTCCAAGCAGTTCGTCAGCCGCCGCCTGATCCAACTGGAAGATCGCCTGGGCGTGCGCCTGCTCAACCGCTCCACACGCCGCCTGGATGTCACGCCACTCGGCCAGAGTTATTACGAATCCGCCTTGCGCCTGCTCAGTGAAGTCGAGCAAGTGGAGCAGGGCATTGCCGGGCAGAACAGCGAGCCACGCGGCACCATTCGCCTCAGCGCGCCGTTGTCGTTTGCCATGGCCCATTTGGGCTGCCTGTTGCCGCAGTTTTTGCAGCGCCATCCGCAGGTGTCGGTGGAAGTCGACTTAAGCGATCGCCCCGTGGACCTGATCGGCGAGGGCTACGATCTGGTGCTGCGCATTGGCACCTTGGAAGATTCCACCCTGATCGCCCGCCGTATTGCCAGCATCCCACGGGTGTACTGCGCCAGCCCCGAGTACCTGGCCCTGCGCGGTACGCCGTTGCAGCCCGAGGACCTGGCCCAGCACGATTGCCTGCCTTATGGCCATGGCCGCCAGGTGCAATGGCGCTTCAAGGGCAAGGTGCAGGCGCTGAATGTCAGCGGGCGCATGCGCGTCAATAACGGCGACCTGCTGCGCGATACCGCCATTGCTGGGCTGGGCGTGACGTACCTGCCGACCTTTATCGTCGGCGATGCGTTGAAGGACGGCCGCCTGGTCAGCCTACTGGACGAGTTCGCCCCCGAAGCCCTGACCCTGTCGGCCGTGTACCCGCAACACCGGCAGAGCTCGCGACCGGTGCAGGCGCTGGTGGAGTTCCTGCGTGAGCGCCTGGCGAATGATGGTTAACCAAGTGCAGATGTCCAGGGCTTGTATGGGTTCCTGGATCTTGTTTGTGAAGGCCGCAAGCGAACCCTTTGACGTGGTGACAATGGGGGCTGATGTAACGATTTCCCGCCTGCACGGTTGGCTAAGGCTCGGCCACATCCAGCGACGCCAGCCCTATCTGCCCATTGTCCAGCGCTTCCAGCAGCGCCTCCTGATCCAGCAAACCACCTCGGGCAATGTTGATCAGATGCAGCCCCGGCTTGGCACTGCCCAGCACATCACGGTTCATGATATGCCGCGTGGCCTCGGTCAGCGGCGCTGCCCCGCGAGGTGGTCACCGGGGGCCGTTGAACAGCCATTGCGGATAAAAGTCGATGCCTGACGACACCAGGTGCACCCACTGTGCGCCGTAAGGCCAACCCGGAGGCAGGGTGTCCGGGGCGGTGTAGCCGCGCACGTTGATCGGGCGCAGCAGCAGGATATTCGCGCTCGCGGATCACGTCGTTGTAGTCTTCGTCCAACTGGCTGGCAATCATCACCTGACTCATGAGCGTTCCTTCTGGCGTTGGGCGAAAACGGCTTTGCCGACGCCTTGCAGGACGGCGTCGTTCTGTGGGGTATGCACGCGACTGCACAGCACGTCGCGGTAATGCCGCTGCAACGGGCTATGACGTGACAGGCCAGGGTTGCCCGACGCCTCGATGGCCAGCTCCACGGCGCGGATGGCGTTGTGGGTCACCAGGTACTTCAACTGCGCCGCATTGGCCGCTGGGGTGTGGCCCTCGGCGGCGGCGTCGAGCAGGCTGCGGTTGGCAAACAGCAGGGTGTCGATATGACCGACGGTTTCCTGGAAGCGCGGCAAGGTCGACAGCGCGGCGCCGAGGTTGGACGGTGCGCGCGCTTCCAGCCACGTCACCAACCAGTCCCGCGCGGCCTGGGCCACGGCGTCATACACCGAGGACAGCAACACCGACATCCACAGGAAACCTTCGCCATCCAGCTCCGGCGTCGGCGCGCTCCACGGGCTGACGCTGACGGCGTGGTCCAGTGGCACCAGCACATTGTCGAGCACCACTTCATGGCTGCAAGTAGCACGCATGCCAAGGTGATCCCACGTGTCGATGATGCTGACGCCGGGGCTGTCTTTTCGCACCAGCCAAGCGCCAACCAGCGGGTCGGCGTCATCGCTGCGCGCCCACACGCTGAACCAGCTCAAGCCATGGCTGCCGGTGGAGTAGATCTTTCGCCCGCTGATGCGCCAGCCTTCGGCGGTGCGCACGGCGGTGGTCGCCGGAAGGCCGCCACGGGCCGGGGTGCCGAGGTCGGGTTCGACGCGCAGGGCGTTGATCAAGGCGCCGTTGCGCACCGCGTCTTCGGCCACTTGCTTGCGCAGGTGGGGCGGCCAGGTCTTACTGCCTTGCAGGCGCGTGTGCTGCAGGTACTGCATCACCAGGATCAGCGCGGTGGAAGGCTCACCCTTGGCAATCGCACGGATTGCCTTGCGCGCCTGGGGCAGGCTGGCGCCGCCGCCGCCCAAGGATCTGGGCACGGTGAGGGCGACCAAGCCGTGCTCGTGCAGCAACGTGAAGTTGGCGTGGGGGAAGACGCCGCTCTCGTCATAGACGTGCGCGGTGCCTGCCAGCTCGGCGCTGAGGCGTTCGAGCAGGGCGTCGAAGTTGGCGACTTCCACGGAGCGGAGAGACGGTTGGGTCATAAGCATGTACTCGGTCAACAATGGGAGAGCGGCTTGTGTGCGCTGGTCGTGGGGCATAGGCGTGTAGTGAGCGGGCTTGCCCCGCGCTGGGTTGCGAAGCAGCCCCAAACCAGGCGAATCGGGTCTATCTGGAAATCGCAGTGTCTTTAGTGGGGCTGCTTCGCAGCCCAGCGCGGGGCAAGCCCGCTCACTACAGGTTCTGGCTGCGGGTGGCGGTCATGCCAGCGCCTCTTGTTTTTCTTCAAGCTCGGCGGCGACACTGTAGCGATTGGCCGGCACGTCCAGGCCGAGGTTGTCGCGCAGGGTATGCCCGCTGTAGTCGGTGCGGAACAGACCGCGCTGTTGCAGCACCGGCACCACTAGTTCTGTGAAGTATTGCAAGCCATCCGGCAGCACCGAGTTGATGATGAAACCATCGCTGGCGCCGCTTTCGAACCAGGTCTGGATGGCATCGGCGACGTGTTCCGGCGTGCCGACAAAATCACGTTTTGGCCGCGAGAAGCGCAGGGCCACTTCGCGCAGGGTCAGGCCTTCGTCCTTGGCCAGTTGCTTGATGCGGTCGGAGCCGCCTTTCTGGCTGTTGGAACCGAGGTCGCCGAGTTCCGGAAAGGGCGCGTCCAGCGGGTATTGACTGAAGTCATGGTCGTTGAAGGGGCGGCCGAGGGCGACGATGGCGTCTTCCACGGTGACCAGGTCCACGGCCTGCTGGTAGCGGCTTTCCACTTCTGCTTGATCACGGCCGACAATCGGGCGGATACCCGGCAGGATCGACAGGCTGCCCGCGTCACGGCCAAAGCTTTTAGCGCGGCGTTTGAGGTCTTGGGTATAGGCCCGGCCTTCCTCGATGCTCTCCACATGCACAAAGATCGCATCGGAGTGTTGCGCGGCAAAGTTGCGCCCGTCTTCCGACGTGCCTGCCTGGAAAATCACCGGCTGCCCCTGGCGCGAGCGCGCGATATTCAGCGGGCCTTTGACCGAGAAAAACTCGCCCTTGTGGTTCAGCGCATGCAGTTTGCCGGGGGTGAAAAATTCGCCGGTCTGCTTGTTGTAGGCAAACGCGTCGTCTTCCCAGGAGTCCCACAGGCCCTTGACCGTGTTCAGGTGTTCCTTGGCAATGCGGTAGCGCACGGCATGCGGCGGATGTTCCGCTTTGCCGAAGTTGTCCGCAGTGCCGCTGAGCCACGAGGTGACGACGTTCCACCCGGCGCGGCCGCCGCTGATATGGTCCAGGGACGAAAACTGCCGCGCCACCTGGTAGGGCTCGGTGTAGCTGACGGTCACGGTGGCAACCAGTCCGATATTCGTCGTGATCGCGGCCAGCGCCGAAAGGATGGTCAGCGGCTCAAACCGATTGAGGTAATGCGGGCTGGATTTGGCGTGGATATGCAGGCTGTCGGCGATAAACACGAAGTCGAACTTGGCGGCTTCGGCCAATTCAGTCTGCTGCTGGTAGAAACCAAAGTCGGTGCTGGCATTCGGTTGGGCCTGCGGGTGGCGCCATTCGCCCCAACCGTGACCGACTCCGTGGACCATGGCACCGAGTTTCAATTGACGTGGCTTGCTCATGTTCTGCTCCTTCTAGCGCGATGCTTGGGAAAGTGGGACACGCTTGGCGTTAAAGCTCTTGTCGAAGCCCTGCGACACATCGATGTGCTTGGTCAGCAGGCCTTCTTGTTGATAGGTGTCGGCGGTCGCTTGCAAGCCGCGGATGACCGAGTCGTCGATAGCGACCGGCGTCAGGTGGGTGTCCTTGGCCACTTCTACATGCACTTCCAGCGGCAGGCCGGTGATCTTGGCCTGGGCGGCAGCGTATTCGTCGGGGTGGGTATTGGCCCAGGCGTAGGCACGGTCGACGCGGGCGACAAAGTCGTCGAGTTGCGGGCGCTTGTCGGCGATGGCTTGGCTGGTAGCCGCGAGGTACAGGTGATTGCTCAACAGCTGGCGGCCGCTGACCAGTACGCGGGCCTGGCTTTGCGAGGTGACTACGGTGGTGTAAGGGTCCCAGGTGGACCACGCGTCGACGCTGCCGTTATCCAGCACCAGGCGTGATTCGCTGGGCAGCAGGAAAATGAACTGCACGTCCTTGGTGGTAAGGCCGGCGCTGGCGAGCGCCTTGATTGCCAGGTAATGCCCGATGGAACCGCGCCCGGTGACGATTTTTTTGCCCTTGAGATCGGCGACGCTCTTGATCGGCGAGTCCTTGGGCACCAGCAGGGCGGTGGTGTTGCGCCCTTTGGCGTGGATGATGCTGACCACCTTGAGCGACCCACCGGCGCCGAGGGCAAACACGTAAGGCGCATCGCCCAGGGCGCCGATGTCCACCGCATTGGCATTCAAGGCTTCGCCCAGCGGCGAGGCGGACGGGAATTCCGACCACTGGATTGCATAGGGCACGTTTTTGGTTTCGCCGGAGACTTCCAGCAGCGCCTTGATCGTCGATTTCTGATTGGCTACCCGCAGCGGTTGCAGGTCGGCGGCATGGGCGCTGGACATCAGGCCGAGCGCCAGGGCTGTGCCCAGGAACAGGCGCTTGAAGGGTTGGGTGTAAAGCATGGGCAAACTCCAGGCGTTTATTGGACTTGAAGGCATACCTCCGCCTGGAGAAGGGGTCGGTGCCGAGCGTGGTGCAGGGGGTGGTCAGATAACGTGGAAACCGTGGGTGCCGTCGCGAGCCAACTGATCGACCAGGCCGAACTCCCAATCCAGATAGGCCTGCATGGCTTCCTTGGGGTTATCGGTGCCTTCATATGGGCGGCGATAACGGTCGATACGCGGCGAGGCCAGGTGGGTTTCACCTTCTTCCAACGGCAGTTGCGCGTTGATCCAGCCGGTGGTGCCGTCTTGCAGCAGGAACACTTGCTTGCCGGTGATGGCTTCGACTTCGGCCACCGCCAGGCGCGCCAGCTGGCTGCTGCCACAGGTCAGCACATAACGCTGGGCGGCGGGCACCTTGGCCAGGGCTTGGGGCAGTTGTGCACGCAAGGCCCACCAGGCACCGGGGATATGGCGCTTCACGTAGTTGGCGCTGGCGGTGAAATCCAGCACCACGGTGTCGCCATGCTCCAGCCAGTCGGCGAGGGTGTGGGGGCTGATCAGTTCGGCTTGTGGCGGCGTCGGTACGGGGGCGATCCAAGCGCCTTTTTCGCTGAAGTCCGCCGGTTGCAGGTCATCCAGCACATGCACTTCCCAGCCCAGTTGGGCCAGCCAGGACGCCGACATATTCGCGCGCACGCCGTCGTCATCCCCCAGCACCAGGCGGGCGCCGCGCACGCTGGCGACGTGGTCGGTTTCCTGAACCAACTGGCCGCCTGGCGTGGAGCGCGCGCCCGGCAGGTGACCGACTTCGAATTCTTCCGGGGTGCGAACATCGAACAGGTAGGTCGTGCGGGCCGCGTCCTGCCGCCAGGCTTGCAGATCGGCGAGGGTAGCGCGACCCACACGGGCCTTGTCGGCGACGCGGCGCGCATCGACGGCGGCGATTTGCCGATGTTCTTCCGAGGTTGGTGCAAAACGGCGCGATTGGCCGTGGGCGAGTTTCTGCCCGGCGAGGGTCCAGCCGATGGTGCCGTTGCGCAGGGCCGACACCGGGTTGGCCACGCCGGCGTTGATCAGCGACTGCGTGCCGATAATGCTGCGGGTACGCCCGGCGCAATTGACGATGATGCGGGTGGTCGGGTCCGGCGCCAGTTCGCGGGCACGCAACACCAACTCGGCACCGGGCACGCTGATGCCGGTGGGGATGCTCATGGTCTGGTATTCGTCGAAGCGGCGGGCGTCGAGCACCACCACATCGGCCTGGCTGTCGAGCAGCGCTTGCACCTCTTCAGCCGCCAGGGACGGCGTGTGCCGCTCGCTTTCCACCAGCTCGCCAAAGGCTTTGCTTGGCACATTGACGTCGATAAACAGCTCGCCACCGGCCTTGCGCCACCCCTGCAGGCCACCTTCAAGCAGGCTGACCTGGCTGTAGCCCAATGCCATAAGACGCTCGGCGGCGCGGGCGGCGAGGCCTTCGCCATTGTCATACACGGTGACCTGGGTATCGCGCCGTGGAATGCGCGAGTACACCTCCAGCTCCAGCTTGGACAGCGGGATGTTCGCGGCAAACAGCGGGTGGGATTCGGCAAACGGCGCTTCTTCGCGCACGTCGACCAGGGCGACTTCCTGACGGTCCAACAGGGCCTGGCGAATCTGGGCAAAGCTGCGTGTAGATACGGTGGTCATAGGGCAGGGCTCTTTTCTTCGGACAAATCCCAGATATTCGGGAGAAAGGCGTTGGAATAGCCCGAGATGAACAGTTTCTCGCTGCCATCGGGCTGGTACACCGCACGGCGCACCGCACCGATATTGGCGCCGTACACATGAATGCTGATCGACACCTGGTCGCCGTGGGCATTGCTCACTTGATGGATGTCGCCGACTTTGGGCGACACGGCTTCAACCTGGCCCGGCACCAACTTGATCGGCTTGCCTTCGGCGGCCAGGCTGCCATCGGGTGCGCGTTCAAAACCCTGGGAAAACTCTGCCCCGCGCAGCATTCCGATTAACCCCCACACGCGATGATCATGGATCGGCGTGCTTTGCCCCGGCCCCCACACAAAACTGACGATGCTGAAGCGCTGGCGCGAGTCGGCATGCAGCAAGAACTGCTGGTAGCGCTCGGGGTCAGGTTGGGCAAATTCGTCGGGGAGCCAGTCATCATGGCTGACCAGTTGCGCCAGCAGCTTGCCGCCACGGTGCAGCAGGTCACCTTCGCGTGGATTGCCGTCAATCAACTCCGCCAGGGCGCCTATAAAGGCTCGAAGTCTCTCGGGGTGTCGGGCCTGGGTCATGGCAGCTCCATCGTGTGGTCGGTTGCGATGGGTTTATCTAAGCATAATGTTTATATTTAATATGCTATTTTTTAATGATTAGCTTATAGCTGAAGGTAATTTAGAACCGGCTTGAATAGCGTTAGACGTTATCGATCACAGGGCGGGCTATCCAGATAGCCCGCCTGCAACTATGCTTCGCACACATCTTAATGACTGTTCTCTATGTGCGGCCCAAATGAAAATTGACGATATCGATGCCTTTGTCGAAGTGATTCGTTGCCAGTCCATCAGCCATGCCGCCGAGTCATTGCAACTGACCCAGCCGGCTATCACCCGCCGCGTGCAGAACTTCGAGCAGGCGTTGGGTGTGGAGCTGTTCGACCGCAATACCAAGCCTCTCAAGCCGACACTGATCGGCACCCGCGTCTACGAGCAGTGCCGGCTGATCCTGCGCGAGATGGATGCCCTGCGCGAATTGGTCGCCACCGACGCACCGCCCACCGGCCTGCTGCGCCTGGGCGTGCCGCAGACCATCGGCGACGTGGTGCTGCTGGACGCGCTCAAGCACCTGCGTACCGAATACCCGGACCTGCGTGCACAGGTCGCCACAGGCTGGGGCAGCCAGTTGGTGGGCAAGATCGAACGCGGCGAGCTGGACGCAGCGGCGGCGTTGTTCCCGGCCGGCAAGATTTTCCCGGACAACATCGTCGGTGAGTCGATCGGCAAGATGGAATTGGTGGTGGTGTGTGCCAAATCCCAGCTGCCGAAGAAGCCCTGCAAATTGGCGGATGTGTATCAGAATGGCTGGATTCTCAACCCGGACGGCTGCGGTTTCCGCGCCGGTTTGCAGCGCACGTTGTCGGATCAGGGCCTGTCACTGCGGGTGAACCTGGAAACGTTCGGTACCGAGTTGCAGTTGGGATTGGTGGCGGACGGTTTGGGGCTTGGTCTGGTGCCGCGCCCGCTGTTGGAACGCAGCGCCCACTTTGAGCAGTTGGCGGTGATGCCGCTCAAGGACTTCAAGCCGGTGATGGATTTGTGGCTGATCTATCCGCACTTCCTCGGCAACCTGCAAGGGCCGGTGGATGCGTTTGGCAAGTTGGTCGCCGCTTCCCTGCACAAAATCCGCAACGCCGCCTGACATTGTGGGAGCTGGCTTGTCGAACCGCTGCGATGGCCATAAGTATCTACACATCTTCAACGTGAAATTGCGTAGCAGCTGTCGAGCCCCGGCGAGGCTGCGTCAGCGGTGTGTCAGACAGCCCGCAAACGCAGCCTCGCCGGGGCTCGACAGCTGCTACGCAGAAGGCTCCCTCAAGTTGTGTAGATACCTATGGCCATCGCAGCGGTTCGACGATTCGACAAGCCAGCTCCCACATTTGATCTGTGCCGTGACCAATGTAGTTATGAAAAAAAATAATAATTAGCTTAGATTAAAATGTGCTTTTTATTATTTTTTTGCATCCCATAGGCTGCCTGGAAGTCCTTAAGGCCATCCAGGAAGTTTTGCCATGAGCAGCGTCACCTCGATTTCCAGTGTTTCCAACACTGTTCGCAGCCGCGTCACCCCGGAAGAATGGGACGTGCGCGTCAAACTGGCCGCCGCCTATCGCCTGGCGGCCTTGTACAAGTGGACCGACCACATCTACACCCACTTCTCCGCCCGTGTTCCGGGCCCGGAGGAGCATTTCCTGATCAACGCCTTCGGGCTGTTGTTCGATGAGATCAGCGCCTCCAACCTGGTCAAGGTCGACCTCGACGGCACCCTCGTCGACGACCCGACCGGCCTGGGCATCAACTACGCCGGCTACGTGATTCACAGCGCCATTCATGGCGCACGCCACGACCTGCAAGCGGTGCTGCACACCCACACCCGTGACGGCATTGCGGTGTCGGCGCAAAAAAGCGGGTTGTTGCCGATCTCCCAGCATTCCATTGGTTTCTCCGGGCGCGTGGCGTACCACGGCTATGAGGGCATTGCCCTGGATTTGGACGAGCGCGAGCGGTTGGTGGCGGACTTGGGTGACAAGAGTGTGATGATCCTGCGTAACCATGGGTTGTTGACGGCGGGGGGCAGCGTGGAACACGCCTTCCAGCAGCTGCAGCAGTTGGAGCGTGCGTGCAACATCCAGGTCGCGGCGCAGGCGGCGGGGAATGCGGAATTGATCTTTCCGCCATCGGACGTGGTGGAGAAGGTCGAGCAACAGGCCAAGGTGTTTGCCAATGGCGAAGGACCGGGGGTGGCGCGGCATTGGAATGCGTTGATTCGGCAGTTGGAGCGCAGCGATACCGACTACAAAAACTGATCTTCAAGCCACTGAAGATCTAACAATGTGGGAGCTGGCTTGCCTGCGATAGCATCAACTCGGTACCGCTGAAACACCGAGGTGTATGCATCGCAGGCAAGCCAGTTCCCACACTGTTTTGTGGTGGTGTTGATTAAGCGACTTGCTGGGCCTGCTCGCGCTCTGCGATCAGTTGGCGGGTGAGGGGGATCAGGCGCTTGCCATAGTCAATCGCATCGTTGAGCGGATCAAACCCGCGAATCAGGAACGTGGTAATCCCCAGGTCGTAGTAATCCAGCAGCGCTTCTGCGACCTGTTCGGCCGTGCCCACCAACGAAGTCGAGTTGCCCTGCGCCCCCAGCAACCCGGCAATCCCGGTCCACAAGCGCTTGTCCAGGCGTGACCCCTGCGCGGCTGCCGCGAGCAACCGGCGTGAGCCTTCATTCGGCGGTTCACGCCGCACAAAGCCATTTTTTTCTGCCAGCTCGGTCGCCTGCTGCAAGATGCTGTTGGCGCGTGCCCACGCCAGCGCTTCGGTTTCGGCGAGAATCGGCCGCAACGACAAACTGAAACGAATCGTGCGCCCATGCTTGGCCGCTTCAGCGCGAACCTGGGTCACGGTCTCGCGCACCTGCTCGTAGGTTTCGCCCCACAGCGCATACACATCGGCATGCTTGCCCGCGACAGCAATCGCGGCTGCAGAAGAACCGCCGAAATACAGCGGAATATGCGGCTGTTGCGGCGACTTCACTGTGGAGTGCGCGCCTTCGACCTGATAGTAGGTGCCCTCAAAGTCAAAGGGCTGTTCGCTGGTCCATTCCTGGCGCACCACGCTCAGGTATTCGTCGGTACGTGCGTAGCGTTCGTCCTTGCCGATATGGCTGCCATCGGCACGCAGTTCGCGGTCGTCGCCACCCGTGATGATGTGCACCGCCGTGCGCCCGCCGTTGAACACATCCAGCGTGGTGAATTGACGTGCCGCCAGGGTCGGCTGGGCAAAGCCCGGGCGGTGAGCGATGAGAAACTGCAGTTTCTTCGTGACGCTGGCGGCATGGGCGGCGATCAGCGTGCTGTCCGGGCTGTTGGAATGGAAGGCTACCAGTGCGCGGTCAAAGCCAGCGTCTTCGTGGGCGCGGGCCACGGTCTCGACATAGTCGGGTTGCAGGGTAGGGCCGCTGCGCGGGTGAATCTCGGAAGCGTGATGGCCGCCAATGTAGCCGATGAATTCGATGCTCATGGTCTGTCCTTGTCGAGTAGGGATCAACACCTCCGCCGAGTAGGGGTCGGTCATGCTCGTCCAAGGTAGGGTCAGCAACAGCCTATGTAAAATGCCGTTTGGTTCTATTCTAATTATTAAAATACAGAATCATGTTTTTGTATTTTTATCAGTAAATCGCATTTTATGCAGGGTGCGCAGTGCAAGGCTGACCATTGATAACGTTGTATTTCGCCTTGGGCTGAGGTCTGATAGGCGCCGAATCAGGCACGTCAACGGTAGGAGATTTATGCGGGCAGAACTTGCGCAATATGGCGGCATCACCGTCATGGTTCCGGCCGCGATAATCATTGCTGTGTGGCTCTGGTATTCCAATCCTCGGGCACTTCGGACCTGGGTGCTGACCGTCGGCGCCACTTACTCACTGGTTGCACTCAGCAAGTTGCTGTTCAAGGGGTGGGGCTTATCGTTTCAACACTTGGACATCGCCGTATTAAGCGGCCATGCAATGAACACGTGCCTGATGGTCACGGTGGGCGCGAGTCTGGTGGAGCGCCAGTTCAACCCGGCTTTACGTTGGCCGGCGGCGCTGGCGGGGTTATTGGCCAGTCTGTGGTTCAGTGCCTATTGCGTCGCGCCTTATATCCATCCGTTGAATGAAGCCTTGGCTGGCGCGGTGCTGGGTGTGGGCGCGGCTCTCGTGTTTCTTTGGCGGATTGAAGCCACCCCTGTCGAGGTATCCCCCTCGTTTATCGGCGGTGGGTTGGTGGTCTTGTTGGCCTGTGCGCTGTTGCCCAAGTACAACGCCGAGTTGCTGCTCAATCGTGTCGCAATCACGCTGTCGGGGGCCGAGCACGCCCATCAAGAACCTTCCTGGCGGTCGGATGCGGCGCACAGGAAGGCCGAGTAAGTCACCAGGTCCAAGGCCCGGTTGCTTTCCACCATAAGCTCCAGCAACACCGTCTGCGCGTTGAAGCGCCGCACATCGCCGCGCCGCCGCGCCTCTTTCATCTGCTTGAACAGCGTATGGGTGACTTCCTGCGGGGAACTGCCGTGCAGTTGTTCAAGCCAGCGCCCGATGGCCTGGGTATTGCGCCGATACTGCGCGCCCATCGCCGGCTCGGCAAAGCCTTCGAACATCCCCGTGAGTTTCCTCAGCGCATAGCTGCGGATCACATCATCCAGCAGGCTCATGGCCGCTCCTCGGTGCCGGAGATGTTCGCCAGCAACTCGGCGGTCTTGACCTGCATGAACTGGCTGTCGCCGCGGCTTTCCACGCACAGGCACACCGACAATGCGTCACTGACCTGCAACTTGAAGCGCCAATCGGCAAAGACCATGGACAGTCCGGAACAGGACTCATCGCTGTCCAGCGAGTTGTCGCCATATAGCAGCTGCATGCGCTCGACGACGCGCGTTGAGTTATTCACGTCAACATGAATATTTCCCGAAGAAGGAAATAGGCCAATACGCTCTACCAATAACTTTGAAGTGTTCATGGCCGTCCCTTCGTTGTTGCAGTCAGGCGGCACTTTATTATGTAGAGGGGGAAAAGTACTGGAATGTTATTTTTCGTCGGTTAATACAACTGTTGTTATTTTTTGTCTTGCGCGATAGATGGTCGCCCTTTATCAGCTGTGGTCATAATTACTCGGAAGTTAGTTGTTGGTTAGTTAATAAGGTCGTCTCTTTTGCCGAAGAATAAGCATGCGGTGCGTGGGAGGTTGCCTTGTTCAAAAAGATATTAATCGTGTGCATCGGCAACATTTGCCGCAGCCCCACGGCGGAACACTTGCTGGGCGTCGCGCTTGCACCTTCCGGGATCCGGGTGAGCTCGGCCGGCCTGGCGGCACTGCGTGATCACCCACTGGAGCCGCTGGCGGGGCAAGTGTTGCAAGAGCATGGGCATGTGCCCCTGGTGCACAAGGCGCGGCAACTCAGCGTTGAAGCGGTGAGCGAAGCCGACCTGATCCTTGTGATGGAGCAACGGCACATTGACGGTGTGCTCAACCTGGCCCCTGAAGCACGGGGCAAGGTGTTCCTGCTGGGCAAATGGCAGCACGACCGCGAGATCACCGACCCCTATCGCCAGGGCAAGCCTGCCTTTGTGCAGGCCTATGCATTGATCGAACAGGCCGCGCAGGCCTGGGCCCAGCGCTTGGCGCGCTGATGCTCCCTCTTTAAATGATTGCAAGGACGAAGACGCGATTTATGTATTCACCCCAGAACGCCTCCCCGGACACCCCCCACCGTGACGAGATCGATGTGCTCGGCATGCTTGGCACCCTGATCGATCATAAGTGGCTGATCGCGGGGATTACTGGCACGTGCATGCTGATCGGCGCGGCCTACGCCATCCTGGCGGCGCCGGTGTACCAGGCGAATGCGTTGATCCAGGTGGAACCGAAAAAAAACGACATGCTCGGTTTCTCCGATGTCAGCAGCCTGCTGGGGAAAGAGTCGCCGGCGGTGACCGAGATCGAGCTGATCAAGTCGCGCACCATCATCGGTAAGACCGTGGACACCCTGGCGCTGGATATCACCATCACCGCGCAGCATTTTCCGTTGATTGGCGGCTTCCTGGCACGACGTTACGCACCGGAGCACAAAGGCGATATTGCTCCGCCGCTGTTTGGGTTCAGCCGCTACTCGGCCGGTGGCGAGCAACTGTTGCTGACCACGTTGAACCTGCCTGCCGGGCTGCTGGGCACCCAGTTGATACTGGTCGCCGGCGCTGACCAGGCCTACACGCTGTTTGATGAGGACGGCAACCAGATCGCCGCAGGCCGCGTCGGTGTGCCATTTGCCGCCGACGGTGTCGAGGTCCTGATCAAGGAGCTACGCGCCAACCCCGGCACGCACTTCAAAATTGTGCGCAAGCCACGGCTGGATACCGTGGCCGACTACCAGGACCTGCTCACAGTGATTGAGCGCGGCAAGGAATCTGGGATCATCAGCCTGTCCCTGGAGAGCACGCGTCCGGCGTTGGCGATTCGCACGTTGAATGAAATCTCTAATCTCTATGTGAAGCAAAACGTCGACCGCACCTCGGCCGAAGCGGCGCAAAGCCTGTCGTTCCTCAACGACCAACTGCCCCAGGTGCGTCGCGACTTGGAAAAGGCCGAAAACGCCTTGAACCGCTTTCAGACTCGCAGCAAATCCATCGATATCAGTCTCGAAGCCAAGGCCGTGCTGGACCAAGTGGTGGCCCTGGACACCGGCATCTCCGAGCTCAAGCTGCAACAGGCCGAGATGGACCGCAAGTTCACTCCGCAACACCCGGCCTATCGCGCGTTGATCGCCAAGCTCGCTGAACTCAACGCCAAGCAAGCGCAGATGACCAAGCGCGTCGAAGGCTTGCCCAGCACCCAGCAGGAACTGCTCAGCCTGACCCGGGATGTGCAGGTGGGTACAGAGATCTACACCCAGTTGCTCAACCGCTCCCAAGAGCTGGACGTGATGCGTGCCGGGACTGTGGGCAACGTGCGTTTGATCGACAGCGCCGACGCCAACCTTGCCAAGCCCGTAGAACCGCGAAAAGTCATCGTGGTGCTGCTCGCCATGGTGTTGGGCGGCATGTTGTCGGTCGGCCTCGTACTGGTGCGCAGCCTGCTCAACCGAGGCCTGGAAAACCCGGATGACATCGAGAAACTCGGGCTACCTGTGTACGCCTCGATTCCTTTCAGCCTGTTGCAGAAGGCCGAGGAAACCAACGCAGCCAAAGGCCGCTCGGCCGCACCGTCGTTGCTGGCGCTCAATCACCCTCACGACTTGGTGATGGAGGCCATGCGCAGCCTTCGCACCAGCCTGCACTTCGCCATGATCGAGGCCAAGAACAACCGATTGATGATCACCGGTCCCAGCCCCGAAGTGGGCAAGACATTTGTCTCGGCCAACCTGGCGGCGATTGTCGCGCAGTCGGGCCAGCGCGTGCTGCTGATCGACGCCGATATGCGCAAGGGCTACTTGCATAAGATGCTTGGCAAGGCAGTGGAAGAGGGTTTGTCCGACCTGCTGGCCAAACGGTGCGATTTGCAGCAGGCGATTCATCCGACGGCTGTGGAGCGTTTTGACTTTATCGGACGTGGGCAGATTCCGCCGAACCCGTCCGAGCTACTGATGCACCCCAATTTTGCCGCTCTGCTGGCTGAGGTCAGCGAACACTATGAGTTGGTGATCATCGATACGCCGCCGCTGCTGGCCGTAACCGACGCCGCGATTGTCGGACGCCAGGCGGGCACCAGCCTGTTGGTGACGCGATTTGGAGTGAACTCGGCGAAGGAAATCGAGCTGACCCTGCGGCGCTTCCACCAGAACGGCATTGAGCTCAAAGGGGCGATCTTCAATGGCGTGGAAAAACGTCGTTCCGCCAGCTACGGCTACGGCGACTACGGCTATTACAGCTATGCCTATCAGTCCGACAAGGCCTGATGAGCTATGAACAAAGTGCTTGAAATGCCCCGTTCGTTGTCGCGTCGTTTTCGCCTCAACGTGCTGAGTTATGGCTACACCCAATTGGTGACGTTGGCGGCGCAACTGGTGCTGGTACCGTTTTTCCTGCATGCCTGGGGCACGGGGCGCTATGCCGACTGGCTGGTGCTCACCGGTATCCCGTCGATGCTCAGCCTGCTCGACTTGGGGGTGGCCCAGGCCTCGGCCACCAGCGCCACCTTGCGCGCCAGCCAAGGCGATGTGCCCGGTGCGCGGCGCAGTGTGCAGACCGCATTGGCGTTTACCCTGGTGGTGGTCGCGTGGGTGCTGGTGTTCGCCCTGACCGTGGGGCAGTGGGTCGACTGGGTGGGGCTGCTCAAGCTTAAGACCCTGGTCCCCGAACAGGCCAGTCTGGTGGTGCTGTTCATGTCCGGCTACCTGTGCACGCGTCTGCTGGGTGGGCCGATTGACGCCTGGTTCCGGACTATCGACAAGACTGTCGGCGGGGTCTTTATCATGGCCAACCGCAGGACCTTGGATATTGTGCTGTCCATCGTTGTGCTGCTGCTCGGCGGCTCGGAGCTGCAACTGGCGCAGGGCATGTTTTTCAGCCAAGTGCTGTTCCTAGTGTTGGTGACCCTGTTTGTCCGGCATATTTCACCTTGGCCGCTATTGGGCCTGGCGTCGGCCTCCTGGGCCGAGTTTCGGGGAATCTGGAAACCGGCGCTGGGCAGCGCGGCGATCCCGCTGGCCCAGGCGATCACCCTGCAAGGCGGTCTGCAAGTGCTCAACCAGATCGCCGGCCCGGCCGTGGTGGTGGGTTACACCATGGCACGCACCCTGATGCGCCTGATCATTCAGCTGGGCATCACCTGCAGCAATGCCCTTACACCGGAAATCTCGCGGCTGGCCGGGCGCGGTCAGTTCGAGCAGGCGCGGCGTTTCACCCAGCGCGCCAGTTCATTGGTGCTGGGCCTGTGCGTGCTGGTGTATGCCGCTGTTATCTGGGCCGGGCCGCAGATCATCCTGCTGTGGAGCCATGGACTGGTGCAGGTCGACCGCGTGTCCCTGGCGCTGATCGGCTCCCACACGATCTTGAATGTGGCGTGGTTCATCCTCGCGGCCATGCTCATTTCGACCAATCGTCACACCCGCACTTCGCTGATCTATGCGGTGAGCAGCGCGGTGGCCTTGCTGCTGTGGCTGGCGTGCAAGGAGCGCATTGATCCGCTGCTGGGCGCCTCTTTGCTGCTCTCTCTGCCGGAACTGGTGGTGCTGGTTTACCTGCGGGTGCTGCGTGCAGGGAAGGTAGGGCCATGATGCTATCCCAGGCGCGCCTGACCCTTTACCTACCGCTGACGTTTTTCGCTTTGCCGTTGGCGCTTAGTAACAACCTGTCGCAGCCCTTGGCGCTGCTGCTGTTACTGCCGTTCGTGGTCTATGCGACGCGTGGTTTTACCCGTGCGTTGCCGTTATTGACACTGGTGATTGGTTCCAGCGTGTTGCAGGTATTGGTCAGCAGCGGCGCGAAAATTTCCCTGTATCAGTTCCTGCGTTCGGGCATTCCGTTTTTCTATTTTGTACTGCTGTTGGCCGGCTACAGCTATGTGTTGGCCAATGTAGAAAAAATTGCCCGGGCTCATCGTTCCAACTACCGCCAGATCATCGAGCGGGTCATCTATATCTTTGCCTTCGGCCAATTGCTGCAGGTCAGCCTGTACGGGGTTGGCATTGACCTGACCAACGCCGCCTCCAAGTCCAGCGACGAGGTGGGCCGCATCATGCTGTTCCCCACCAGCTCGGCGGTGTTGCTGTTTTTCTATGCCTGCTGCCAGCGGAAGATCGGCTTGATGCTGATCCTTGCCGTCACGCTGCTGGCCGCTGGATCCAAGACAATCCTCGCGGCGATGGCGGTGATGATACTGCTGTCGGCCATTACCCAACGCAAGCTCAAATCCCTCGCGGTGCTGGTGGTCGCCATCGGCGCCCTGGGCACCTTGACGTTCTATGCCAGCCCCCTGGCGGTGTCGCGCTTTGCCACTTACCTGTTTGAAGAGAAGGGTGAGGACGTGACCCGCGCGTTCGAGATCGCCCATGCCAAGGAGTCGTTCCTGGAAAACCCGGCCACGGTGTTTCTCGGCAATGGCCTGGCCAAGCAGTTGACGCCAGGGGTGCCCACCAACGATGAACGCTGGTTCGAGAACTCCAAGTTCGACATTGAGAACGGTTATTGGGGGGTAATCGCCAAGCTCGGGGTGATCGGTGTGGCGTTGTTCTGCCTGCTGTTCAGCACCCTGCCGCGCAACCCAGTGTCGCTGGCGGTGGTGGCGATCCTGCTGATTTTTTCGTTCAAGACCAGCTACCAGTTCTTCACCACCTTTGATGGCAGCTATTTGCTGGTGTGGTCGATGTTCATCGGCTTGCTCAACAAAGCCGCGCCTGCGCGCCAGGCCTTTGTCCTGCCGGCACACCCTACACATTCCTTATTAAGACAGGCTGGATCATGAGCGCATCTGCACGCCCCGTCAGGGCCGGGATACTGACCTACCATTTCAGCGAGAACTTCGGCGCCGTGCTGCAAGCCTATGCCTTGCAGCGCTGGCTACAGCAACAGGGCCTGCAGGTGAGCCTGATCAACTACCATCCGGCCTATGTCGAGGATGGCAGCGAGATCCGGCAGCTGTTCAACCCGCGCCAGCTCAAAGCCAATCTCAAGGCGGTTTACCTCAAGGCCCTGGCCTTGAAAACCCAGGTGCTGGGGCCGAATGCCCAATCCCGCCAATTCCAGGCGTTCAAAGCGCGTTTCCTGAATATCCAGGAGCCGCGCTACGCCCATGCCGACCAGCTCAACCAGGCCGTCGCCGGTCAGCAGTTGCTGGTGGCGGGCAGTGACCAGATCTGGAACCCCTCGGGCCAGACTGGTCTGGATCCGGCGTACTTCCTGGCGTTCGATTGCGACAAGACGATTCGGCGCATCTCCTACGCCGCCAGTTTCGGCAAGGAGTACTTGGAGCCCGAGTACCACGCCCGGGCCGAAGGCCTGCTCAAACAACTGTCAGCGATCAGCGTGCGCGAAGAGAGCGGGGTGGGCATTGTGCAACAGGTCAGCGGGCTCACCGCCCAATGCGTACCCGACCCGACATTGCTGCACCGTGATTATTCAGCGCTGCTCGCCACGGCCACTCAGACCCGCACTGGCCACGTGTTCTGCTACGCCCTGCGCACGGGCGTGGGCGTGCGCGAAGTGGCCCATGCGCTGTCCCAGCATGTAGCCGGGCCGATCGTTTCGCCGTACAACGCGCACCGCCGTTGGCGGCAGATCGGCGAGACCGTGCAGGTCGGCCCCCAGGATTGGCTCAAGTTGCTCAAGGAGTCGGCCTACGTGGTGACCAATTCCTTTCATGCGACGGTGTTCTCGATCATTTTTGAGAAGCCCTTTATTGCTGTGGGGTTGCCGGGTAACAAAGCCTCGCTGAATGCCCGGGTGCGTAACTTGCTGGAGAAGCTGGAACTGTCGCAACGCTTTCTACCGGCGGACAACGTCGACCAGGTTCAGGCCCTGATCACGGTGCCGATTGATTGGGTGGCGGTGCGTGCACGGCGCCAGGCCTTGCAGCAAGTCGGCGAGCGCTACCTGTTGGAACAACTGGCGGCGCTGCACTCATGAGCGATTTTGCCCAACTCAAGTATGTCGACACCTTGCCCCGTAGCAACAAGGCCCGGCGCCTGTTGTGGGGCGTCGTCTATCAACTGCTGTTTCGCCCCACACCGCGCTGGATGCTGCACGGCTGGCGCAGTTGGTTACTGCGTCGCTTTGGCGCCAAGGTCGGCGTGGGTTGCCGGATTGCGCCTACGTGCAGCATCTGGGCCCCGTGGAATCTGGAGATCGGCGATTACACCGCCATTGCTGACGGCGTGGATGTGTACGCCATGGCCAGGATCACCCTGGGTTCGAAGGTCGCCATCAGCCAGCGCAGCTTCCTGTGCACAGGCACCCACGATACCCGCAGCCTGCTGCGGCCCTTGGTGACGCGCGAAATCCTGATCAAGGACCACGTGTGGGTGGCTGCCGAATCCTTTATCCATCCCGGCTGCGTGCTGGAGGAGGGCTGCGTGGTGGGCGCGCGATCAGTAGTCATCGCCAACCTGCCGGCCTGGATGATTTGCGTTGGTGCGCCGTGCCGACCCCTCAAACCGAGAGACATCACACTATGAAACAGTTGAAACGCATGATGGATAAGGCGTGGAAGTTGATGTTTTTCGTCAGCGAATTCTTTCGCGACATGCTCATGTTTATTCGCCACAACGGTTACTCGCCGCTGGAGAGCCGCAACAAGAAGCTGTTCTACAAGATCCTGATCGAAACCCACACCGTGGAAAAAGGCTTGTCCCTCAAGGAGCCCAAACCGCTATTCGGTAAGGACAAGATCAACGGCATCATCCATATGCTCAACGAATACGATCGCACCTATTCGGCGTTGCCATTTGAGATGGCCCTTGGCGCTTTCCAGGGCTACCTCGACTTGCACCGCACTCTAGGCGTGAGCGACGAATTCGTGTTTTACCTGGATGCCTATGTAGAGCACCTCAAACGCGACGGTACCCCTGGCACGGGCGGCATCAAGCGTGCCGCGCCGTGGCCGGGCAGTGATGGGCTTGATGCCAAGGCATTCCTGCAATCACGCTCCAGTTGCCGCATGTTCCAGGCCGGCAAGATCGACAGCCACCTGCTGACTTCGCTGGTGGAGCTGGCGCAGTCATCACCCTCACAGTGCAATCGCCAATCATCGCGAGTTCATGTGTACCAGGACCGTGCAGTGATCGCGCAATTGCTTGAGCTGCAAGGTGGATCGCGCGGCTTTGCCCAGTCGGTGGACAACCTGTTTGTGGTCACTTCGGAAGTCACCGCCTGGGGCGGTGCGGGCCAACGCAACCAGCTTTACGTCGACGGCGCCCTGTTTTCTATGGGGCTTTTGTTGGCGTGCCACGCCAACGGTCTGGGTGCGTGTCCGCTGAACCTGGCGATCCTCAATTCGGTGGAAAAGAAAATCCGCAGCATCGGCGCCATTCCTGCCAGCGAGCGGCTGATCATGATGATCGCCGTGGGCCTACCCCTGGAGAGCCATTTCCGCGCCGCGCGTTCACCACGCAGGCTGACCACCGAAGTCCTGCAACTGCACGGAGGTTGATATGAAGCGCGAAACCATCAGCGTGATCATCCTCACCTACAACGAAAGCCTGCACATCGCCCGGGCCATCGATTCGGTGCGGGCCTTCAGTGATGAAGTGCTGGTGGTGGATTCGTTCTCCACCGACGACACCTGCGACATCGCGCGTCGCCACGGCGCGCTGGTGGTGCAGCACCCCTTCGTCAACCAGGCCAAGCAGTTCCAGTGGGCGCTGGACCATTTGCCCATAACCGGTAATTGGACCTTGCGCCTGGACGCCGATGAAATCATTGAGGCTGACCTTGCCGCCGAGATCAACACGCGGCTGCCGACGTTGGCCAGTGATATCACCGGCATCAACTTCAAGCGCAAGCATATTTTCATGGGCCGCTGGGTACGCCATGGCGGGCGCTACCCTCTGAAGATGCTGCGGTTGTGGCGCACCGGCCTCGGTCGCATGGAAGACCGCTGGATGGACGAGCACATTTCGGTGGCTGAGGGCCGCACGATCACCCTGGAGGGTGGGTTTGCCGACCATAACCTGCATGACTTGACGTTCTTCACCCACAAGCACAACGGCTACGCCACCCGTGAAGCGATTGAAGTGCTTAACGCACGGCTCGGGTTGTTCGCGATCCGCGATGAGCTGCATACGGGGCAGAGTTCGTTCCAGGCCAAGGCCAAGCGCCTGGTCAAGAACCGTGTGTATAACCGCGTGCCGTTCACCCTGAGTTCGACGGCGTATTTCTTGTGGCGCTACATCATCCAACTGGGGTTTCTCGATGGCCGCAGCGGCTTGGTCTATCACTTGCTGCAGGGCTATTGGTACCGCTTCCTGGTGGGCGCCAAGGTGCTCGAACTGGAAACCGCGATTGCTCATTTAAACGATAAGGACGCCATTGTCCGGGAACTTTCAAAGTTGACCGGACATAACTTGAACCTGCCCACACCGAAGTAACTGACCGTTTTTAACAAACACCCAAGTTTGGGTGTCGGCCTTCGCTCGCCTATCAATTGGGAGACAGACATGAATAAAGTCGCGCTTATCACCGGAATTACCGGTCAGGATGGCTCGTATCTGGCGGAACTGCTGCTGGAAAAAGGCTATACCGTGCACGGCCTCAAGCGACGTTCTTCGTCGTTCAATACGCAGCGTATCGATCACATTTACCAGGACCCGCAGGCCCTGCATAAAAACCTGATCCTGCACTATGGCGACCTGGCGGATTCGTCGAACCTGACGCGCATCATCCAGCAGATCCAGCCCGACGAAATCTACAACCTCGGCGCGCAATCCCACGTGGCGGTGAGCTTTGATTCGCCGGAATACACCGCCGATGTGGATGCCCTGGGCACCTTGCGCATTCTCGAAGCGATCCGTCTGCTGGGCCTGGAAAAGAAGACCCGTTTCTACCAGGCCTCGACCTCCGAATTATACGGGCTGGTGCAGGAGACCCCGCAGAAGGAAACCACGCCGTTCTACCCGCGTTCGCCCTATGCCGTGGCCAAGCTGTACGCCTACTGGATCACCGTGAATTTCCGCGAGGCCTATGGGCTGTATGCGTGCAACGGGATCCTGTTCAACCACGAGTCGCCGCGTCGCGGTGAGACCTTCGTGACACGCAAGATCACCCGCGCCCTGGCCAACATCGCCCTGGGCCTGGAGCCGTGCCTGTACATGGGCAACATGGATGCCCTGCGGGATTGGGGGCATGCCAAGGATTACGTGCGCATGCAGTGGATGATGCTGCAACAGGACAGCCCCGAGGACTTTGTGATCGCCACCGGCGTGCAGTATTCGGTGCGTGATTTTATTCGCTGGTCGGCGGCGGAACTGGGACTGGGCTTGCGCTTTGTCGGTGAGGGCGTGGACGAGGTGGCGGTGGTCGAGCACATTGCCGGCGACCTGGCGCCGGGCATCCTGGTGGGCGATGTGATTGTGCGCGTCGACCCGCGTTACTTCCGCCCGGCAGAAGTCGAGACGCTGCTCGGTGACCCGTCCAAGGCCAAACGCTCGCTCGGTTGGGTGCCTGAGATCACGGCGCAGGAAATGTGCGCGGAGATGGTCCGCGAAGACCTGAAGATCGCCCGGCGCCACGCCTTGTTGCGCCTGCACGGGCATGACGCACCGATTGCCGTGGAGAACTGAGCATGGCACGTGATCTTGATGCGCGGATCTTTGTCGCCGGCCATCGTGGCATGGTCGGCTCGGCCATCGTGCGCCGGCTGTGGGCGCTGGGGTATACGCAGATCCTCACCGCCGGCCGCAATGAGCTGGACCTGCTCGACCCGGCGGCGGTGCAGGCGTATTTCGCCAAGCAGCGTGTGGACCAGGTGTACCTGGCGGCTGCCAAGGTGGGCGGGATTCATGCCAACGCGACTTACCCGGCGGATTTCATCTACCAGAACCTGATGATCCAGGCCAACGTGATCCATGCCGCCCACAGCCATGGCGTGCAGCACCTGTTGTTCCTCGGTTCGTCGTGCATTTACCCGGTGCATGCGCCGCAACCGATGATCGAGGCGGTGTTGTTAGATGGCGCGCTGGAACCCACCAACGAGCCTTATGCGGTGGCCAAGATTGCCGGGATCAAGCTGTGCGAGAGCTACAACCGCCAGCATGGCCGCGATTACCGCAGTGTGATGCCGACCAACCTGTACGGGCCGGGCGATAACTATCACCCGGAAAACAGCCATGTCATCGCAGCCTTGTTGCGGCGTTTCCATGAGGCGACCCAGCGCGGTGATGAGGAGGTGGTGATCTGGGGCAGTGGCCGGCCGCGACGTGAGTTTTTACATGTGGATGACATGGCGGCGGCCAGCGTGCATGTCATGGAACTCGACGCCGCGCGTTACCGCGAGCAGACCCAGCCAATGTGCTCGCACCTGAACGTCGGCACCGGAATGGATTGCACCATCGCCGAACTGGCCCAGGCCCTGGTACGCGTGACCGGCTTCCAGGGGCGTTTGCGCTTCGACGCCAGCAAGCCCGATGGCGCGCCACGCAAGTTGCTGGATGTGAGCCGTATCAATGCCCTTGGCTGGAAGGCCTACGTGCCGCTGGAGGAGGGCTTGCGCGACGCCTACAACGCTTATCTCGCGGCCCTCGAACAGCCTCGGGGCCAGTGATGAAAATCCTTCTGTATGGCATCAATTACAGCCCGGAACTCACCGGTATCGGCAAGTACAGCGGTGAACAGGCACGCTGGTTGGCCGAGCAGGGGCATGAGGTGCGAGTGGTGACGGCGCCACCGTATTACCCACAGTGGCAGGTGGGCGAAGGGTATTCGCCGTGGCGCTTTCGCACCGAGCAGGACGCGGGCGTGACGGTGATTCGCTGCCCACTGTATGTGCCGCGCCAGCCCACCGCGTTGACCCGCCTGCTGCACCTGCTGAGCTTTTCCGCCAGCTCGTTTCTGGCGGTGCTGGGGCAACTGCGCTGGAAACCCGACCTGGTGATGCTGGTGGTGCCCACGCTGTTGTGCGCGCCCCAAGCGTTATTGCTGGCCAAGCTCAGCGGTGCACGGTCGGTGTTGCATATCCAGGATTATGAAGTGGATGCGATGTTCGGCCTGGGCATCGGCGGCGGTTCCTTGTTGCGGCGCCTGGCGTTTGGGATCGAGCGCTGGTTGCTGCGACGTTTTGATCGGGTCTCGACGATTTCCAGCGGCATGCTCGACAAGGCCCGTGGCAAAGGTGTGAACAGCAAGCGCCTGCTGTTTTTTCCCAATTGGTCGGAAACCTCGCGTTTTCGCCAAGTAGCGCACAGCCACGCTTTGGTTGAGCGCCTGGGTGTGCCGCCGGGAGCACGGGTGTTGTTGTACTCCGGCAACATCGGTGAGAAGCAGGGCTTGGAGCTGATCCTTGACGCCGCCCAGGCCCATGCCGATCGCCCGGAGCTGGTATTTCTGGTCGTCGGCCAGGGCACCGGCAAGGCGCGCTTGCTCGAACGGGTGCAGCGCGATGGCCTGCGCAATGTGCTGTTCGCGCCGTTGCAGGCCTACGAGGATTTACCGGCGCTGCTGGCCTCGGCCGATGCGCACCTGGTGATCCAGAAGCGCGGAGTGGCGGACGCGGTGTTGCCGTCCAAGCTCACCAACATCCTGGCGGTGGGTGGCAATGCAATTATCACCGCCGACCCAGACACCACACTCGGCCGCCTGTGCCAGGAACACACGGGCATTGCGGTGTTGATCGAGCCGGAATCCGTCGCGGCGCTGAACGCAGGAATCGAGCGGGTGCTGGCCTTGCCCGCGCGCAATGAGGTGGCGTTGAACTACGCCAAGGAGTTCCTCGACAAGGAACGCATTCTGCAACGCTTTCTGGCACAGGTTTGATGGTATGTGGCTTGATTTATCGACCTTCCAAACGGTCGTGGCATCGACGCCATTAGTGGCGATCGACCTGGTGGTGAGAAACCGCCGTGGCGATGTTTTTCTCGGCCTGCGCGTCAACCGGCCGGCCTATGGTTTCTGGTTCGTGCCCGGTGGGCGCATCCAGAAAAACGAAAGCCTGGACAGCGCTTTCCGGCGCATCACCCTGGATGAGTTGGGGCGCACATTCGAGCGCGCCAGTGCACGGCTGCTGGGGGTGTTCGAGCACTTTTACGATGACAGTGTCTTCGCCAACGCCGGGGCCGGGCCGGACACCCACTACGTGGTGCTCAGCTATTGCCTGGAGCTTGACGACGACCCAACGCTGCAGCCACCTGTCGAGCAACACCAGCATTACCGCTGGTGGCCGCAGGATGAGCTGCGCTTCAGTCCGCGAGTGCATAAACACACCCGTGCCTACTTCTGAATCTCTGTCCCAAGGATGCTCTCATGTTAATACCCGTGATCATGGCAGGCGGTTCGGGGTCGCGCCTGTGGCCGCTCTCGCGGCAACTGAACCCCAAGCAGTTCCTGCGCCTGACCGACGCGCACCTGTCGATGCTGCAGCAGACCATCACGCGACTTGCTGGTGCCAACGTGGCGTTGCCGCAGCTGATCTGCAACGAACAACACCGCTTTCTGGTGGCCGAGCAATTGCGCCAGCTGGGCATGGAACAGGCGAGCATCCTGCTCGAGCCCGTGGGGCGAAACACGGCGCCAGCCATCGCCCTGGCGGCGTGCAAGGCCGTCGCCGAGGCCGAGGACCCGATCCTGCTCGTGCTGGCGGCAGACCATTTGATCGAAGACATCCCGGCGTTTCATGCCAGCCTGGAAGTGGCACTGCCGCTGGCCAGGGACGGCAAGCTGGTGACCTTCGGCATCACGCCCACCAGCGCGCATACCGGCTACGGCTATATCGAGCAAGGTGCTGGGGTGGGCGAGGGCGGTTATCGGGTCAAGCGCTTCGTCGAGAAGCCGGACGCGGCCACGGCGGCGCAGTATGTGGCCGGCGGTGAGCATTACTGGAACAGCGGCATGTTCATGTTTCGCGCCAGCCGCTACCTAGAGGAGCTCGAACACTTCCAGCCGGCGATTCTCGAAGCCTGCCGCGTGGCACTGGAGGGCGGTAGCCAGGACCTGCCGTTTACCCGTGTGCATGCCGCGACCTTTGCCACGTGCCCGGACGACTCCATCGACTACGCCGTCATGGAAAAAACCAGTGACGCGGTGATGGTGCCGTTGCAGGCGGGCTGGAGCGATATTGGCTCATGGTCGGCGTTGTGGGAGGCCAGTGCAAAAGACGCCTGCGGCAATGTGTTGCGCGGCGATGGGTTGCTGCTGGATAGCCACAACACCTATGTCCACGCCGACAGTCGATTGGTCGCCACGGTTGGCGTGCAGGACCTGATCATCGTCGAGACCAAGGATGCCGTGCTGGTGGCCCACAAGGACCAGGTGCAGCAGGTCAAAGGCATCGTCGACCAGCTCAAGCTGGCCGGGCGGCATGAACACCTCAACCACCGTGAGGTGTATCGGCCGTGGGGCATGTATGACTCGGTGGATAACGGCCAGCGTTACCAGGTCAAGCGCATCACCGTGAAGCCGGGGGCCAAGCTGTCGGTGCAGATGCATCACCACCGTGCTGAGCACTGGATCGTGGTCAGCGGCACGGCTCGGGTTACCAATGGCGAGCAGACTTACCTGGTCTCGGAAAACCAGTCGACCTATATCCCCATTGGCCAGGTGCACGCGCTGGAAAATCCGGGGGTGATCCCGTTGGAGTTGATTGAAGTGCAGTCGGGCTCCTACCTGGGTGAAGACGACATTGTGCGTTTTGAAGATAAGTACGGACGGACCTGAAGTTTCCGACAATTAATAACGTTTTATACAACTTCAATAGCACTCAATGCAGGGGCGGCCGGGCACTTCGCCGGGAAAACGTTATTTTCAACTAATCACGTTAAATCTTACCTGTCTGGTGTGCTGTTTAGTTGGGTGGCACTATCGGCCTGACTACTCACTGACGATAAGGAGTCTGTTATGAGGAAATCACTGGCTATTATTATGCTCAGTGTCTTGAGTACGTCCGCGTTGGCTGCCGAGTTGCCGTTGGGGCTCGACACCGCCGTGGTGGGGTCTGTGACAGTAGGGGAAACCCTGCTGGTCGGCAGCGCCCTTGTTGCCGGCGTTGCCGCTGCATCCAGCAGCGGCGGCAGTTCCAACGGCGGCACCACCACGGGTACCACTGGCACGACCGGCACCACAGGTACCGGCAACTAGTTGTAAGCCTTCCGCTTTTGGACCGCTTGGATTCCCCGCCCAAGTGGTCTTTTTTTCTTGTCGTTTATCGCGAGTGTCCTAGCACTATGATGCGTATTTTTTCTGTTGCGGCCGTGGCCGCTGCATTGTTGCAAGGCTGCATGTTTGCCCCAGGCCAATATATGGATACCGCGGCGTTGACCGAGGAGGGCGGGGCTGAAAACAGTCGGGTGGATTTAATTCCTATCACGCCAAAGTTGCTCGCCATGGACGCGGCAACCCAAGTGCCTTATTCCATACCAGCGGAACTATTAAGTTATAAGCCTGGCCCCTATTTGATCGGCGCCAATGACGCGCTGTATATCACCGTGTGGGATCACCCTGAACTCACCGCACCTTCCGGTCCACAGCAGCAGATCGACGCCAACGGGCGGCTGGTCAACCCCGACGGCAAACTGTTTTACCCCTATGTGGGTCCGCTGGTCGCCAAGGGGCGTTCGATTGAAGCGCTGCGCAATGAGATCACTGACAAGTTGCGCCAATACATCGACAGCCCACAGGTAGACGTCAGCGTGCTGCGTTTTGCCAGCCAGCGCGTGGTGGTGACTGGCGCTGTCGCCAAGGCGGGGCCGCTGCCGATCACCACCATCCCGATGAGTGTGATGGAGGCTGTCTCCACGTCGGGGATCGACCCGCTGAATGCCGACCTGTCGAACCTGACGCTCACCCGTGGCGGCAAGCGCTACACCCTGGACCTCGACACGCTCAACCTGGAGCAGTCGCGCTTGAACGACATTTACCTCAAGGACGGCGACCAGCTGTACCTGGCCTACAACGACCGCAAACGCATCTATGTGATGGGCGAGGTCATGCAGCCGCGTGCGCTGAGCTTCAAGACCCGCAGCATGAACCTTTCCGACGTGCTCGGCTCGGTGGGTGGGGTCAACCAGAACACCTCCAACGCCGACGCCATCTATGTGATCCGCGGCGCGCAGAATATCGCGGCAGAGCCGGCCAAGGTGTTCCAGCTGGAAGCGGCTTCTCCTTCGGCCATGGCCCTGGCCACGCGCTTTGAGGTGCAGCCTCAGGATGTCGTGTTTGTCGGCCCCGCCAATATCACGCGCTGGAACCGCTTTATCAGCCAGTTGATCCCTTCCGCCACGATCGTCGGCATCGGCGCGTCCACTCAGAACAACCTGAGCGAAGTCAGCAACCGATAGGGTGGAACCTGCGTGAACACTCTTAAAATCGCTACTTACATGGGGTTGGCGTGGCTGCTGGGTGGCTGCAATCCGCTGATGACCGCCTCCCTCGACACGTTCAGGGCGGCCGTGGCCGGGCCCGCGCCGCTGGTGTTGACCCAGGCGCAGGTGGATGCCGTGCCGTTCCCGCAGATCAAGGTCACCACAGTGTCCAGCCAAGGGGTGATGGCGCTGATTCGCCAGCGCGGCGACCTGCAGTTCTGGGTGGCGTCGGGCAAGCAGGTGCTGCTGATGCGTGACGGCCTGGTGGTGCGCACGGTTGGCCTCGGTGCCGAGCTGGATGGCACGCACTGGCAGGGGCAATCACCGTTTCAGCTGGGGTTGCACCGTGTGCCGGATGGCTATCGCAGTACGCGGCAAATCGATTGGGTGGGTGGCTATCGCATGGGTATCCCACTGACCAGTCGCATGACGCGCAAGGGCATCGAAACCATCGAGATTCTCGACAAACCCTATGCCTTGTTACGGATCGACGAAGACGTTGAAGGCGCTGGTTTTAAGGCGCGCAACCGTTACTGGGTCGACCCCGCCGACGGTTTTATTGTGCAGAGCGAGCAGCACCTTTCGCCCAGCCTGACCCTGACCATCACCCAGTTGCAACCCACCCGTAAGGACGCCCGATGACCCGTCGAACCCTCACGGCGCTGGTCCTGTTGTGCAGCTGTGCCAGTGTGAGCCAGGCCGCCATGACGGTCAGCGGCCAGGTACGCAACCCAGGCCCCATTGCGCTGCAAACCGGGGCACGCTTGTTGGAGGTGATCACGGCGGCGCAACCGGATGCCGAAGGCTATTGGCTGGGCGCTGCCTGGCTGCATCAACCGTTGCTTGAAGGTCAGGCGCGGCTCAAGGCCGGCGTGTTGTTTGACCTGCAAACCCTGCACCAGGCCGCGTTGGCGGCGGGGCACGTAGGTCGTGCCGCTGTTGCCGCGCAGGTGTATCAACAGGTGCAGGCCTTACCGGTGACCGGCCGCCAGTTGGCGGTGCTGGACCCGGTGGCGGTGGAGGTCGGTTTTGCGCCGAACCTGCCGGTCAGCGAGGGCGACCGCCTGGTGTACCCGCCGAGGCCTGACAGCGTGCGTGTGCTGGGCGCGGTGGCCGCGGCGTGCACCTTGGTATTTCAGCCACAACAGCAGGCGCGCGACTACCTCGCCGCGTGCCCGCCATCCGTGGAAGCGGACGCCGATTACCTGTGGCTGATCCAGCCCGACGGGCAGGTCACGCGTTTGGGCATTGCCCCCTGGAACCGCAAAGACGGCGCCGCCCCTGCGCCCGGCAGCACATTGTTGGTGCCGATTCGCAGCGATGACCTGGACCCGCTCACCCCTGAACTGAATCAGCAATTGGCCGAGTTTCTCGCCACCCAACCCCTGGCCGAGGTCACGCCTTGAAATTATGTATTGCGGCCGTGCTGCTGGTGCCCTGTGGCGTCGCGCATGGCGATCCCCGTTACACTCAAAGCGATTTTGGCGGGGTGGGATTGCTGCAAACCCCCACCGCGCGCATGGCGCCCGCCGGCGAGCTGAGCATCAACGCCAACCGCACCGAGCCCTATAGCCGCTACAGTTTTTCGGCGCAGCCGCTGGACTGGCTGGAAGGCACCTTTCGCTACACCGCGATCACCAACCGCCTGTATGGCGCCGAGTCGTTCAGCGGCGGCCAGAGCTACAAGGACAAGGCCGTCGACGCCAAAGTGCGCCTGTACCAGGAAAGCCATTGGCTGCCGGAAGTGGCGCTGGGGTTCATGGACCTGGGCGGCACCGGCTTGTTTTCCAGCGAGTACCTGGTGGCCAACAAGCGTTATGGCGATGTGGATTTCAGCGCCGGCATCGCCTGGGGTTACATGGGCAGTCGCGGTGATTTCGGCAACCCGTTGGGCGTGTTGGATGATCGTTACAACAGGCGGCCCACCGCCGAAGGTTCCGGCAGTTTTTCCAACGGCTATTTTCGCGGCCGGCCCGCGTTGTTTGGCGGGATCGCTTACCAAACGCCCTGGGCGCCGTTGAGCCTCAAGCTCGAGGTTGAAGGTAACGACTACAAGGACGAACCCCGGGACAACTCGTTTCGCCAGGACTCGCCGTTCAACCTGGGCCTGGTCTACAAGCTCGCCGACTCCATCGACGTGAGTGCTGCCTGGGAACGCGGCAACACCGCGATGTTCGGCATCACCCTGCACACCAATTTTGCCAGCCGCAAGGCACCGGCAAAAACCTACGACCCACCGGCCCCCCCATTGCCGGCCAAGGCACCGAGCACACCGCCCGACCAGGTGGACTGGGCGGCAGTCTCCCAGCGTCTGCATGACAATGCCGGCTACAACGTGCAGCGCATCACTCAACGCGGGCCGGAGCTGGTGGTGTATGGCGAACAGCAGCGCTACTTCCACAGCGCCAAGGCGGTAGGGCGTGCCAGCCGTATCCTGGACAACAGCGTGAACGACCAGATTGATTGGTTCACGTTGGTCAGCGAACGTTATGCCATGCCGATCGAGGAAACCAGCGTACCCCGCGAGACCTTCCGCGAGGTGGTCAACAACCGCGAAGACTTGCAGGACCTGCACCGTCAGGTCGAAGTCAATCGCGCCAGTGAACGCACGCAGACGCTGCTCTATACCCAACCGCCCAAGCCGTTCAGCTATGGCATCGGCCTTGGCTATAAGCAGAACGTCGGCGGGCCGGATGGCTTGCTCTACCAGGTTTCCGCCGATCTCGACGCCGAATACCGCTTTACCCGCAACACGTGGTGGAGCGGCTTGTTGAGCGTCAACCTGCTGAACAACTACGACGGTTTTACCTATGACGCGCCCACGGGTTTGCCCCGGGTTCGTACCGACCTGCGCAAGTACATGACCAGCGCTGACGTCACCCTCCCGACCTTCCAGCTCAACCATGCGCAGCGCCTGGACCAGGACCTGTACGGCATGGTCTACGGCGGTTTGCTCGAGTCGATGTACGCCGGTGTCGGCAGCGAACTGCTGTACCGGCCGATGGGCCAGGGCTGGGCCGTGGGGGCCGACCTGAACTACGTGCGCCAGCGCGGCTTCGAGCAGGATTTCAGCCTGCGTGATTACCGCACGGTGACCGGGCATATCACCGGCTACACCGACCTGCCGTTCAACCTGCAGGGCGCCTTGAGCGTCGGTCGATACCTGGCCAGGGACTGGGGGGCGACGCTGGACCTGTCGCGGGAATTCAACAATGGCGTGCGTATCGGTGCGTGGATCACCCGTACCAACGTGTCCAAGGAAGAGTTTGGTGAAGGCAGCTTCGACAAAGGCCTCTACCTGTCCATTCCGTTCGATGAGTTGATGAGCCTGTCGACCATGCGCCGTGCCAACCTGGTGTGGGCACCGCTGACGCGTGACGGCGGCGCGCGGTTGAATCGCGCCTATTCATTGCATTCGATGACGGATGGACGGGACAGTGACTTGTTCTACAAGAACATCGACAAGATGACGGAGTGAGGCGGGAAGGGGGGCTTGAAGGTCTAATCCCAGTCCGCCAAAGGCTAACACCGTACCTGTGGCGAGGGAGCAAGTACCTTTCGCCTTAGCGGCGGTTTAACTGACGGGTATCAGACTTGAACGTCCAGCTTTTCTGTCAGTAGATATCCTTGGACAGCAGCGTAAATGGCGTCTTCACCAGGATCTTGATATCTAGCCACAGCGACCAGGTATTGATGTAGAGCAGGTCGATATCGACGCGTTTTTGCATCTTCTCCAGTGTCTCGGTCTCACCCCGGCAACCATTGATCTGCGCCAGCCCCGTGATACCGGGCTTGATGCGATGACGCGCCATGTACGCGTGAATCTTCCCCGAGTAATAGTCGTTATGCGCAACGGCATGGGGCCGCGGGCCGACCAGGGCCATGTGCCCTTGCAGCACGTTGAACAGCTGTGGCAATTCATCGATGGAGGTACGCCGGATAAACCGGCCGACCGGGGTGATGCGCGAGTCGTTGCGGCTGGCCTGGCGTACCTCTTGGTCGTCATGCATGCGCATCGAGCGGAACTTCCATACCTTGATCACCTCGCCATTCCAGCCATGGCGGTCCTGTTTGAAAATCACCGGGCCGGGAGAGGTGAGCTTGATCAGCAGGGCGAACACCAACAATAACGGGCTCAGCACCAGGATCGCCAGCAAGGCCAGGCTCTTGTCCAGCAATGACTTGCTCAGGGCAGCGGTGGGGCGGCTGGTCAGCGGGCTTTCGTTGAGGAAGATCGCCGGCAACCCATCCACTTCGGCCACGCAATGATTGAGTAGCAGCATGTTGTTGAGGTCGGGCACCCAGATCACATCGACGCTGATTTCCAGCAAGTTGAGGTACAGCGCCTCGATGTGGGTGGCATCCTGCAACGAGTGAGTGATGTAGAGCCGGCGAATGCCGTGCTGCCGGATCAGTTGCGGTAATTGCGGCAGTTCGCCGAGTATCTGCGATTGCGCCTCCGACGCCGCATCGGCGTGGCTACCGACCAGTCCAACCAAAGGTGAACGCTTCTGGCGCGACAGCGTTTTGGCCAAGTCGACCGCCAGTTTGCCGGTGCCCACGATCAATGACTTGTGCCGCTGGTGAAGTTGGCGATGGTAATACCTGGACAGGCTGTGCAACGGGATATAACACAGTGCCAACAGTGGGTAACTGACTGCCGCCCACAACAGTAAAATTTCCAGAGGAAACAATGAACTGGCATTACAGGCAATGCCCACGGCAAACAATATACCTATGGTCAGCAACCAACCCATGAATAGTCGACCTAGGCCCACGCCATAATCGTCTTTCTTACTATACACATCACACAGGCTATACGCAGGCAGCGACGCCAGTATGGTAAAGGCGGCCAAGACACGATAGTTATATTCAAGTTGACCGGTTTTCAAGAACACCAACATAAACAACAGTGTCACGACCAAACCCGATGCGAGCGTCCACTGGCCCCAGAACGTCAAACCCTTGGGCGTCAGGTTGCGATGCATTCTAGTGTTGTTCAGCATAGTTCTGCTCCCGGTGGTGACCACGTGCGTGGTGGCAGGGTTTAATCACGCGGTGCAATACCGCACTAAAACGACAGGCACGCGCAAGCGCGTACCCGTGGATAGTAATGAACGGCAGGGAGCATTGGCTGACGACTTATAACAAGGCCAGCGAGATCTTATTAGAGGGTGTTATAAAAAGGCAGGTATCAATAGGCAGGGTGAGTGATAAAGTGTCAGTTGTCTTATAGTTATCGGCGTGACTGAGTCAGCTCGAGCGGCTTTTTGATTTTTTGGGTGAGGCAATAACCACGGTTTCTGACTGCACGAAACAAACGTTCGCCGTCGTTGGCCCGCTTGAACTTTTCTTGCAGTCGACTCAGGCACATTTCCAATCCGCGATATAACTCGGGCTCGCGCCCGATATTACGGATCAACTCTTCCTTGCTCACGACGCGCTCTTCATGATGCAACATTTTTTTAATCAATGCGGATTCAATGGTGGTCAAGGAGATGCGCAAGCCGCCCTTGACCAGGGTTCGGTCATGCTGGGTCAGCAGCCAGAAATCCTGAGACAGTTGAGTTCGCTCAGGGGTTATTTCCGCAGGACGAGTATGGTTTTTTGGCGTGCTGTCATGATCCTTTGGCGTGGGCATTCTGGATTCTTGTCGCACGGCGGTAGAAGAATGTAAGGGTAGCGTTATGGTATGGGTAATGACATAGGTGTTCAGCCGTGGGTGTTCACTGGGGCTGGAATGTCGATGGCTAACTCCGCGTTTTTTGTCGGCGACCTGCGTGGTTGCTGGCTCACCAATATCATAATGAAACAGCTCTGCATTGGGCGTGAAGTCCCGCAGTGCGATAGCGGGAACTGTCGGTGTAAAGGCGTATTTCTTGAGAGAACTCATGGTGTTCACCGGTATCAGGAAGATGCAGTTGTTATAAGCGGTCAGCAGGAGAGTAATAACCGCCCTGAAAGTATTCGAAAGGCAGGTTTTTAGCCAGAACGGCGCTGTCGGCAAATTCAACCGTGTCAGCAATGAAACATACCCGGGTCGCACTGATCAGCTCTAGCATGCGGTCGTAGAGCCGATCGAACAGATCGGAGCGTGTGTTGAGACTCAGCCGGAGCGCGGAATCCGGGAAGGGCATTTTTATATAGTCGTAAAGCTTGAGGTCGATCAACAGATCTGCCGGCTTTGTATCGAGTCTGTAATTATTGTAGGCAAGTGTGAGGCTGCATTGGTCTTTTAGTTTATATAGCTGGCGCACCATCGCCCTGCGTTCAACCGGACCGGGCAGGGCATCCAACGGGTTATCGATACTGAGGGTGAAGGGAAGTTTGTGCTTTTCCAGTGACTGGGCAGTCTGAATAATGCACGTATGAAAGTCTTCGTTCATTAATACGGCTTGATTAATCCGCAGGAACGTGTGGCTTACCGTTGGGTTCAAGGCATTGCGCCGTGCGCTGATACGCTGAAGTGCCTCGCTGTAGGCACTTTGAGGTAATGCCTGAGTGTCCTTGGACGTCAGGCTGATTTCATTGCCCCAGAGTGTATGGTTGCGGTCAACAATGGCTTGCCTGACAAGGTTGAAGTCCACACTGTGCGCAGGGGATATTCTCTCGCTATTCACGATTCGACCTCTCTTGGGCGGTTTGCAAATGGCTGGCGCAAATAAGACCGCGGCTTAGTTTGTATCCATAACCGCGGATATTCTGAATGATATTGTCACCGTAGTGTGCCTTGATTTTACTGCGCAATCGGCTGATGGATTTTTCCAGCGCGCGGGAGTCATAGTATTTGGTATTAAGTCCCATGACGGCGGCGATCTCATTGTGACTGAGTAGTCGACGCTGGATAAGCGCTTCCAATACTTTCATTTCAACAAAAGAGATTTCCAGTTTTTTGCCGTCACCGTGAATGCACATGCGGTCCTGATCGAGCACTAGGGCGCAACGATTCAGTCGTGCCGTCTCGCTGAGTAAGTCTTCAAACAGGCTCGATTTTTTTTCAGGGGATGTTTCTATCACTTTGATGCAGTAGTCCGCACCGGCCAGATAGTATTTGGTTTTACTCAAGGTCGAGGCAAAAGTGATAACGACGAATATCGTGCAGCCAGGGTTTTTATCTCGGGTTTTTCTTATTATCTCCAGCGTTTGATTGCTGGCCGAGGGGGTGTCGATTTCTATAATGATGGCACGGTAGTTTCCGTGGCTTTCGTGGGGGTCAACTAGTTGTTCGTAGTAACGTGTATCGACTTTTAAATCATCCGTTACAGTGCGAACTATGAGCGCTCGAAAGTCCTCCGATTTAGATTGAGTCCGTGCAATAGCGAGGACATTGGAAAAATGCATCACCTACTCCCTTTTCCGGCATGCAAGGCCGTCAGTTCAATCGCTGCTAGCGTTTAGATACTAATCGAATTGAATACGGCAAAACGTGACAAATTTTAACATTCGCCACTTTGTTTTTCAGAGAGGGAAGGGGTAATGCGCGGCTATTGCGAGGGTGTTTGTACGAACGTACACATATGCTAGTGCAAATTCTTAATGCTCGATAAGTATTTTAGACCAAACGCTTTTTTGGTGGAATCGGGTAAACCCTTGCATCGCTAGTGGCAAGGGGGGACTGGATTAAGCCTGCGACGCTTCGGCGAACTCATCGATTGCGGGGCTGCGCGGTCATGCCCACACGTTAGCCAGCAACGTCGGCCAGGGCGATCTACGGCTGGCCCAGACCAGGTGCAACCGACGCCGGGGAGGGGCTGTTGTGCAGGTTGCCAACACTCAAACCTGCTCCTCCTCCCGCAACTGCACACTCATGTCATCACAACTTTGCGCCCAGTCGCTGAGCCATTGCGGCATTGGCGGTGACGCTTCATCCAGCCCCAGTTCACGTAAAAAATCCGCTGGGGGCAGGGTGCCCTTGGCCGAGCGGAACAACCCGCGCATCACCACCACGCCGACCACCCGGCCCTTACGGACAAAACGGTGTTCCATCAGGCTCCATTTGTGGTCCCAGCCGAGCATGCGGGTGTGCACCTCAAACACGTCGAACAGCTTCAACTCCCGGCGGAACTTGCCCCAGGTATCGCCCACGATCGGCAGCGCTTTGTTGCGCAGCGCCACGCGAAAGGCGCCGGTGCGCAACACAAAATCCATCCTTGCGACGTCCGCCAGGGAAAAGTAGCGGCCATTGGTGACGTGCCGGTTGATATCCAGGTCCAGCGGCCAGACGCGCATGCGCACCACGGTGGTGGCCAGGCCATGGACAGGTTTGCGCCAGGGGCGCCGGGACAGCATGAAGAGCAAGCGAAACCAGAGATTCATCAAGGCACCAGACAGTTGATCAGTGGCAGCACTGTAAAGATGTGGAATCGGCTAAGGTAGGTGCACAAATGACTTATTACCTGCGAAAAGCGCAACAGGGCTCCTTTCATGCACATTACCTTGCTCCTGGCCGATCGTTGTTCTGCCGCCAGTGCCACCTTGGCGCTGGAGATGCTCAGCGCCGCCAACCTGTTCGCCGACAGCCCACCCTTCGACGTGGTCGTTGCCTCCTTGGACGGCCAGGCCGTGGAGGCTTGGGGCGGGCAGTGCTTGCAGGTGGACCGCGCGGTGGCGCAGATCGCGCAGACCGACCTGGTGCTGATCCCAGGTTTTTTGTTCACATTGAAGGAGGCCCTGCCGAACTTTCCTGCCTACGCAGCCTGGTTGCGCGAACAGCATGCACGCGGCGCGGTGTTGGCTTCGATGTGCACCGCAGCGTTTTTGCTGGCTGAGTGCGGCGTTCTACAAAACCTGCGCGCCACGACTCACTGGGCGTTTGCCGACCTGTTTCGACGACGCTACGCGGACGTGAACCTGGATGACGCGCAGATCCTCTGCGAAGAAAACCGTGTGATCACCAGCGGTGGGGCAAGCGCGGCGATGGACTTGATGTTGCATCTGATCCGTCGTTTCGGCTCTCCGGAACTGGCCCACACCTGTGGTAAATACTTGCTGATCGATAATGTGCGTAGCGAACAGTCGGTATATGCCATGTGGTCGCTGCCCAAAAGCCATGGCGATGGCGAGATCCTGCGCGTGCAGCACTGGCTGGAGCAGCACTTTGCCGAGGCCTTGGTCATTGACGATGTGGCCCGGCGCTTTGGGTTTGGCGTGCGCAATTTCAAGCGGCGTTTTAAGGACGCTACCGAGTACACCCCGATTGCCTACCTGCAAACCCTGCGCCTGGAGCGGGCCAAGCAAATGCTGGAATCGACCCGCATGACCCTGGAAAGCATCACCTACGCGGTGGGTTACGAAGACAGCAATTCTTTCCGCCGCCTTTTCCAGCAACGGGTGGGCCTGTTGCCGGCGGCGTATCGCAAGAAGTTCCTCGCCCATCCAGGTTGATTCAGCGCCGTAACTGCGGTTCGCCCTCGATGCAGGCCACCAGGAACTCCATCACTACCTTTAATTACGACGATGGCCGATTCGCCGACCATGTGTTGCAGGCAACAGGCGGGAAGGGCGTGGATGTGGTCTTCGATTCCCTGGGCAAAAGTACCTTGCGCGACAGTTTTCGCGCCTGCCGCACACGCGGTTTGATCGTTAACTATGGCAATGTTTCGGGCTCGCTGACGGACCTCGACCCGATTGAACTGGGCGAAGCCGGGTCGTTATTTTTGACGCGGCCACGGCTGGCCGACCACATGGCCGATGGGGCCACCGTGCAGCGACGCGCCAATGCGGTCTTTGCGGCGATGCTCGAAGGGGCTTTGACGGTGGATATCGAGGGGCATTACACGCTGGAGACCGTGCAGCGGGTGCACGAACGCATCGAAGCGCGGCAACAGGTCGGCAAGGCGGTGCTGTGGGTGGACCGTGAGTTGCATTAATAGCGGGCGAAAAAAAACCGGCTGATCAGGCCGGTTTGGGGTTCCCGCAAGCAGCGGGAGGTTAAGCGTTGTTGCCTTGCAGACGATCAGCACCGCCTTCAGCCAGACCGCGTTCTTGCAGACGATCAGCACCGCCTTCAGCCAGACCGCGTTCTTGCAGACGATCAGCACCGCCTTCAGCCAGACCGCGTTCTTGCAGACGATCAGCACCACCTTCAGCCAGACCGCGTTCTTGCAGGCGATCAGCACCACCTTCAGCCAGACCGCGTTCTTGCAGGCGATCAGCACCGCCTTCAGCCAGACCGCGTTCTTGCAGGCGATCAGCACCGCCTTCAGCCAGACCGCGTTCTTGCAAGCGATCAGCACCGCCTTCGGCGACACGGCGGTCCAGCAGGCGGTCCGAACCACCCTCTGCAACACGACTTTCGATCAGGCGATCCGAACCGCCTTCAGCAACCACTGGGTGAGCAAATGCATTTGCAGCAAGTACCGAGAAAGCGAGGCTAAGCAAGATTTGGCGTTTCATGATGGTGTGCTCCGAGTGTTTTAGTTTGGGTGTTGCCTGGTATGGGTTTGATGGTACGCGTTGCATTTTTTAAGAGAACTTCATTGGGCTGATGGTGACTATCGACGCCAGCGATGGCTCGTGTTGGCGGGCCATCGCGGGGCCGGTCATGGCATCTGCGGCAATTCCTGTGGGCGCAGGTCGAACACCAGCACTTCGGCGTCTTCACCCTGGCTCAAGCGGATCTGCCGCTCATCCCGTACCCGAGCGCCATCGCCTTCCTGCAAGCGCTGGCCGTTCACTTCAACGCTGCCCCGGGCCACGTGGATGTACACGTGGCGGTCCGGCGGCAGGTCCAGGGTTGCGGCTTCGTCACCGTTGAACAGCCCGGCATACACCCGTGCGTCCTGACGCACGCTGAGGGCGCCGTCATTGCCCTCTGGCGAGATGATCAACTGCAGGCGCCCACGTTTCTGAGCCTCGCTGAAGTGCTCCTGCTGGTAGCGCGGCTCGGCGCCGGCCACCGCGGGCACGATCCAGATTTGCAGGAAGTGCACGCCACGGCTTTGGCTGTGGTTGAACTCGCTGTGGGCTACACCGCTGCCGGCGCTCATCAGTTGCACGTCGCCAGGGCGGATCACCGAGCCGGTGCCCAGGGTGTCCTTGTGTTCCAGGGCGCCTTCGAGCACATAGGAGAAAATCTCCATGTCGCGGTGTGGATGCTGGCCGAAGCCTTTGCCAGCGGCGACGCGGTCATCGTTGATCACCAGCAGGTCGGAAAACCCTTGTTCATTCGGGTTCCAGTAGTTGGCGAACGAGAAGGTGTGGAACGACTTCAACCAACCGTGATTGGCGGCGCCGCGTTCGGAAGCTTTGCGAAGGGTCAGCATGGTCTTGTCCTCAAGTGGGAGCGGGCTGCGACATGCAGGGCTCCGTCGTTGAGAAAGAGGTTAATGGTTACTGGAAGATTGATTAAGAAGGTGGATTCTGAATAACTGTCGCTTATGAGTTGACAGTTTCAGGCATGGCATACTGTCCGCCGTTTTCCTTTTTTGATGGACCTTTCCCTGTATGAAAACCGTGGCCATGGCGCTGTTTCCGGACTTCCTCCTGCTCGACATGGCCGGGCCGCTCGAAGTGTTCTCCATTGCCAACCGCTACCTGCCGGCGGCCGCGCACTACCAGATCCTCACTATCGGCACCGAGCCCGGCCCGTTGCGTGCTTCCAACGGCGTGATGGTGCAGACCGATCTGCTGCTGGACCAGGCCCTGGATGCCTACGACTTGCTGCTGGTGCCCGGCGGGCCCGGTGCCTATAACGAATGCCACCCCGCGCTGTTGCCCTGGCTCAAGGCTGCGGCCCCACGGGCGCGGCGCTTCGGCTCGATCTGCACCGGTGCGTTCGTGCTGGGGCATGCAGGCCTGCTCGACGAGCACCGTGTAACAACCCATTGGCACTACACCGAACGGCTGATCAAGGCGTTTCCCAAGGCGATTGTCGAGACGGATCAAATCTACTTGCAGGACGGGCGCTTGATCACTTCGGGTGGCGTCACGGCCGGTATCGACCTGGCGTTGTCGGTGGTGGCCCAGGACCATGGCAAGCAAGTCGCGGTGGACGTGGCCAAGGTGCTGCTGGTGGTGATGAAGCGCCAGGGCGGCCAAGCTCAGTTCAGCCCGATGACAGCAGCGGTTGCGCCCCAGGAAACCGCGATTACCCGCGTGCAGAACTATGTCCTGGCGCATTTGGAGCAGCCTTTCACCATCGAATCCATGGCCGAGCTGGCCGGCATGAGCGCACGCCATTTTGCGAGGCTGTTTGCCAAGGATGTGCAAATGACGCCTATGGCGTTCCTGCAAGGTGCGCGCATCGACCGCGCCCGGCAGTTGCTGGAATCCACCGACCTGCCGCTCAAGACCGTGGCTTTCCACGCAGGCTTCGGCAGCGTGCGGCATATGCGCTTTTTGTTCAGTGAGAAGCTGGGCCTCAACCCGACCCAATACCGACAGCAGTTCAGTTAACGACAGAATGTCCGTCTCGCGCACCCGATTGTCCGTGTCGCTCCCCGTTCCAGCATTGTCCTGTCATCGCCAACTGGCAAGATAGCGTCAAGCCCATGGAAAAGGATGCGCAAACGCCCAAGGCCGGGTGTTTCAGCGCGATGACCCACATGAATAACCCTCAGGCGATTGACGCTGATGGCACGGTCCGCTTCGGCGCCTATGTCTTTCACCGGCAACAGCGGTTGGTCAGCAAGGCCGGCTGGCCCGTACCCTTGGGCGGACGTGCGCTGGATATCCTCACGGCGCTGCTCGAAGCGCCTGGGCAGTACATCAGCAAGGCCACCTTGATCGAGCGGGTCTGGCCGAACAGCGTGGTGGAAGAAAACAACCTGCGCGTGCACATCGCTGCACTGCGCCGCGCCCTCGATGGGCAACGCTTCATTCTCAACGACCCGCAGCGCGGCTACTGTTTCACAGCACCTGTACAGGACGCGGTACACGTCATGCTGCCCCGGCACAATCTGGCAGCGCGGCTCAGCCCTGTGATTGGCTGCGATGAACTGTTGGGTGTGCTGGTGCGGCGCCTGTCGGGGCAGCGCCTGATGACGCTCACCGGGTGCGCCGGCGTAGGCAAGAGCACCTTGGCCCTGGCGCTGGCCGAGCGCGTGTTGCCGCGTTATCGGGACGGTGTGTGGTGGGTCGATCTGGCCACCGTGGAAGCGCCGATGAGTATGCTGTGCCACCTGGCCACCGCGCTGAACCTTGAACCGAGCGCCAGCGCTACCGAGTTAAGCCGTCAATTGACCTCCCGCCAGCTGTTGCTGGTGCTCGACGGCGCCGACCTTCTGCTCGGCGCCTGCCGTCACCTGGTGCGGGTGCTTGGCAAAACAGCGCCTCAAGTCAGTGTGCTGGTGAGTAGTCGTGAGGCCCTGAAAGTCCACGGCGAATGGGTGCAGCGCGTGCCCCGGCTGGCGGTGCCTGCACCGTCGGCACTGAGCAGTGTTGAACAGGCGATGGCCTATCCGGCCGTGCAATTGTTCGTTGCCCGCGGGCGTGCCAGTCAGCAGGGCTTCGTGTTGCGGCCCCAGGACTTGGCGCCGCTGCGGGATATCTGCCGACGCCTGGATGGCATTCCCCTTGCACTGGAACTGGCGGCCGCTCAAGTGGATGCCCTGGGTGTGCGCGGGCTGCAGCAGCAACTGTGCAAGGGCTTGCAGGTGCTGACCCGCGGCCGCCGTACGGCAGTGGAACGTCACCAATCCCTGACCGCCGCCCTGGACTGGACCTGCGAGCGCCTGAGCCTGCCGGAGCGCTGGCTGTTCCTGCAATTGGGGTTGTTCAAGATGGCGGTAACCTTGCCCACCTTGAGTGAACTGGTCGCCGGCACCGAGCTGGAACACGCCGATCTGTCCTACCTGCTGAGGCGTCTTGTCGGCGTGTCGTTGCTGACCCTCGAGCCCGGCCCCGGCAACCCGCGTTACCGTCTGCTCAATTGCGTGCGCAGCTATGCCCTGGCACAACTGCGCGATCCGGAGCAGGTGGCGCGTTTGCAGCAGGGTTATGGACATTACCTGGGACCGTTTTCAGGCCGGCCGTTTGTCCTCAAGCTCGTCGAGCAGGCTGCGTACGCGAACTAGGTCCTGGGTGGCGAAGCCTTCGGTGAATCGCGCGTAGATTGAACTCAACAGGTCGCGTGCAGCTTGCTCGCGACCTTGGGACAGCCACAGCCGCGCCAATGATGTCGCGCAACGCAGCTCCCAGGCGAGCGCGCCTTGCTGGTGCGCCAGCGCCAGGGCATCGTGCAGCAGTGCTTCGGCCGCGTGGATATCCGCCATGCTGTTGGCGCGTACCCGCAGAATTTCCGGCGCACACCAGCCCGCGTCGCCTGTGCGTGCGCGGTCGAAGGCAGGCTCATCGACCGTGTGTGCATCGAGCGTGATCAGGATGTCCTCGATCAGCCCCAAGCCTTGCCAGTCTTTATGCCCGAGGATGCCGGCGTAGTGCCCCGCCCACGTCTGGAACAGTTGCACCGAATGCTTGTGCGCGTGTTCCAGCAACAATGCCTGCAGCGTCTGAGCGCTGTCCTCTTCACCGTTGTAGCGGGCGATCACCACGCCTGCCAGGGCCAGGGTGTAGCAGATGGAAGTGCCATGATTGATTTGCAGCGCCAGTTCCAACGCCTGGCTGGCGGTACGCCAGGCTTGCTCGGGGAAACCTTGCAGCCAGAGGATTCGCGCCAATACGGTCAGGGAGGCAACGTTTTGGTCGTATTGCACGCCAATCCCGTGGGCGAACCGGTTGAGGTGGCCGCTGTGCGCCATGCGTTGGATCAATTGTTCGGCGTTATGCCGGGCGAGTGCCTGATTGCCGTTGTAGTGCTGCGCCAATACCCGCAGGCGTTGGGCGCTCAAGTCCAGTAGCGGGTCAGTGCGTGGGTCGAGGCGATCAAATTGCATGCTCTGCGCCAACGCCTGGCGATAGCGGCCTGCGCACAAGTTCACCGCCAGATGACCGGAGATGGCGCGCATTTGGCCAGCGACATCCTGGCGCTCCTCAGCCAGGCGTTGAGCCCCGACAAAGGCCGCGATGGTCTGGGGAGCAGCCCCCATGGCGTGGTAAGACAGGCTGCCCAGCGCCAATTGCAGTTGCATTGTCAGTTGAGTGCAGGGCGTACGGACCTGCTCAATCAACGCCAGCGCCTTGCCCACATACAAGCCGTGTTCCCGGAGCAACGACAACTCTTGCCAGAGCGGCATTGCGCTGACCGTCAAGCGGACAGCCAACAGGTGTTCACCGCCCTGTCCAAGTCCCCAGTCGAGCGCGGCGCGGACGTCTTCGCGCAGCGGTGCGTAGCGGTCGATCCAGGGCTGGGTCGCGATCAGCTCCCAATCGCCGCGCGCCTGCTCCATCAGTGCCAGGCAGCGTGCTGCATGGCGCTCGCGGGTGGCGTCGAGCTCATGGGCAACGCTGAGTTTTTCCAGGGCGTAGGTGCGCGTGATGTCCAGCAGCCGATAGCCCATCTCGTCATCACCGGCCTCCACATTGAGCAAGGATTTGGCCACCAATTGCGTGATCGAACCCAGCACCTCAGCCGGCGCCACCTGTTCCCCGGCAATCACCGCTGCGGCGCTCGCCAGGCTGAACCCACCTCGGAACACCGCCAGGCGCCGCAGGCAGACTTGCTCGCAGGCGGTCAGCAGCTCAAAGCTCCAGTCCAGCGTGGCGCGCAGGGTCTGATGCCGCGGCAGCGCACTGCGTCGGCCACGGGTGAGCAGGCGGAAGTTGTCTTCCATCTGCACCAGTAGCCCGGGCAGGCCGAAGCGTTCGATTTGCGCCGCCACCAACTCGATCGCCAGGGGGATGCCGTCCAGGCGCTGACAGATATCAATCGCCAGCGGCAGTTCGGTTTCACTCAGTTCAAAACTGTCCTGATGGGACATGGCCCGCTCGATCAACAATTGCAGGGCCGGGTAGCCCAATGCCTGGGCGCGGTTACCGGTGGCAGGCGGGCAGGCCAGGGGTTCCAGGCGCTGCACGTACTCGCCCTCGGCGCGCAATGCCTCGCGGCTGGTGGCCAGGATGTTCAGCCTGGGCGCGTGGCGCAGCAAGGTTTCGCTGATCAGGGCGATGTCATCGAGCAGGTGTTCGCAGTTGTCGATCACCAGCAGCAACTGGCGCTCCTGCAAACTGCGGGCGAATGTGGCCAATGGTTCGTGCTCGACGTGGGTCAGGTCGAGCAGGGCGGCGAGATTGGGCAGGATCATCGATGGCGCGCTCAGCGGCGCCAGGTCGAGCAAGCGAATACCGTCGCGGTAATGCCCGATCAGCAATTCCGCCACGCGCAACGCGACGGTGGTCTTGCCGATGCCGCCGGCGCCGGTCAGGGTGATGAAGCGTTGTTCGGGCAGTTGTTGCACCAGGCTGTCGATCAGGGCCTGGCGGCCGATCATCCGGGTGCGGCGCAAGGGCAGGTTGTGGCACGGGCTTTGGGGAGCGCCGTCGGTGGGTAGCGTCATCGGTTCGATGCTCAGTGGCGCAACAAAACTGTAGCCGCGCTGGGCCACGGTGACGATATAGCGCTGCCCGGCCTGGCCGTCGCCCAAGGCCTTGCGCAACGCCGCCATGTGCACGCGCAGGTTGCCGTCCTCGACCACGCTTTTCGGCCAGACCCGGGCGATCAGTTCCTGCTTGCTCACCACATTGCCGGCCTGCTCCAGCAGGATCAGCAGGATATCCACTGCCCGCCGTCCCAGGCGCAACGGGCGACCCGCCTCCAGCACCAGGCGTTGGCGCGGGTGGATGCGGTAAGGGCCGAAATGCACGGCCTGATCGCTGAGGTCACTCATGGGTGGCCATGCTCGGGAGGGGGGAGCGGCCAGCATATTCCAGGTCCGTACAGACCACTAGGCAGCAATCACTTGAGGCTTGTGGCGCGAGTGGTGATTTCGCCAGGTCATCGGGTTGACGCCCTCGCTGCGGGTGAACATATGGCAGAAGTGCGCCTGGTCGCAAAACCCGCACTCCAGGCTGATTTGCGTGAGGCTCAAGGAGGAACTGGTGATCAATTCCTTGGCTCTCTGGATGCGCTGTTGGCGGATCCACTCCTGCGGCGACAGCCCGGTGCTGCACTTGAAGGCGCGTGAGAAATGGCTGCGCGACAACGCACAGGCCTGGGCCAGGTCGGCAATGGCCAGGCTTTCGCCGAGATTGGCCAGGATCAATTGCTTGGCGATACGCTCGCGCCGGGGGCATAGGCCACCGGTGGCGGATAAACGAGGGGCATATTGCTCGAGTCGGGCCATGACAAATATCCGCAGTCGATGGGAGCGTTCCCGTTGAATGGATGCAGTGTAGACGCCGCTAATCTTGTTGCCGGACCGCCCGGCTGACGAGTTAATCGTTGTTAATTTCGTCAGGTGCCGGCCTGGAAAAGACAGCACAGCCATGCAATCCCAACTGCGCTTCGTGTGTTTATCTGTAGGCTCTCCAATCGTTTGGATACCACCATGAACCGCAACGACCTGCGCCGCGTCGACATGAACCTGCTGGTGATTTTCGAAGCGCTGATGTTCGAGAAGAACCTGACCCGGGTCGCCGAAAAACTCTTCATGGGCCAACCCGCGGTCAGCGCGGCGCTGGGGCGTCTGCGCGATTTGTTCGACGACCCTTTGCTGCTGCGCAACGGGCGGGGCATGGAGCCCACGCCACGCGCGCTGGCGATACTCAAGGAGTTGCAACCGGCGATGGACACCATTTCCGGCGCGGTCAGCCGAGCCAAGGATTTTGATCCTTCCACCAGCTGTGCGGTGTTCCGCATCGGCCTTTCCGACGACGCCGAGTTCGGCCTGTTCCCGCCACTGCTCAGCCAACTGCGCGAAGAGGCCCCAGGCATCATCGTGGTGGTGCGTCGGGCTAATTACTTGCTGATGTCATCGTTGCTGGCCAGTGGTGAGATATCCGTTGGCGTGAGCTACACCACCGAACTGCCGGCGAATGCCAAGCGCAAGAAGCTGCGGGACATCCCATGCAAGGTCCTGCGTGGGGACGACGGCGCCGAGCCGCTGACCCTGGATGACTACTGTGAGCGGCCCCATGCGATGGTGTCGTTTTCCGGGGACTTGAGCGGCAATATTGACCTGGACTTGGCGCGCATTGGCAGGGCGCGACGGGTGGTGCTGGCGGTGCCGCAGTTCAGCGGCTTGCGCGCGTTGCTGGCGGGCACGCAGATTATCGCGACGGTGCCGGATTACGCGGCGTGTGCGTTGACCGAGGGCACGGCGTTACGGGCGGAGGATCCGCCGTTTGCGATCGAGGCGGCGGAGTTGTCGATGGTGTGGAGCGGGGTGCATGACAATGACCCGGCGGAGCGGTGGTTGAGGGGGAGGATTGGGGAGCATATGGCGCGGGTGGTTTGACCTTCTGGGTACATATCCGTTATTTGCGTAACGGCGGCTTATGGTTCCGCCCTTACGGCGGGTCACTTTCGAAAAGCGCGAAAGTAACCAAAGCGCTCTTGCCCCAACACTCGGCACCTCGCCTAGGCTCGGTGTGCCCTCACTCCGGCTTTGGAGCGTGGGCCGGAGTGAGGGCATGTCGAGCCTAGGCGAGACACCGAGTGGTGGGGCAAGAGCCCTTTTGGTTACTTTTGGGGCTCTTTTCCAAAAGTGACCCGCCGTAAGGGCGGAACCATAAGCCGCCGTTACCCCAATAACGGATATGTACTCACCCCCACCCCGAAGAAAATTGGTCACCCATTCTTCCCCAAAATTGGATATTCCTCCCCAACGCCCCGGTGACTAACCTAGTCGCCAACCCCACCGTTCCGGAGCAATACCATGCAAACCCGTACCGATTTCTACACCGCCTCCCCAGACGCGATGAAAGCCATGCTCGCCTTGGAGGCCGCCGTCGGCAAACTGTCCATCGAGCTGCCATTGCTGGAGCTGATCCGCCTGCGTGTGTCGCAGATCAACGGTTGTGCCTTCTGCCTCGACATGCACACCGCTGATGCGCGCAAAGGGGGCGAGACCGAGCGGCGCCTGTACACCGTGTCGGCCTGGCGTGAAACGCCGTTCTTCACTCCGCGTGAGCGCGCCGCGCTGGCCTGGGCCGAGAGCTTGACCCTGCTGAGCCAGACCCACGCCCCGGATGAGGACTTCAACGCGCTGGCCGCCGAATTCAGCGCCCAGGAGCAAGTCGACTTGAGCGTGGCCATCGCCACCATCAACAGCTGGAACCGCCTGGCGGTAGGTTTTCGCAAGATGCCGAAGTAACCCGTCAGAAATTGACCGACGCACTCAGGCGCGCCGTCAATGGCGCGCCTTGGAACAGGTAGTCATCGCCCATGTACTCGCCCGCGTCGCGCCAGTAGCGCTTGTCGAACAGGTTGTCGACGCTCAGGCGGAACACCGTCTCATAGCCGTCCACCTTGGTGGTGTAGCGGCTACCCACATTCACCACCGCGTAATCGCCCACTTCCACCTTGCCGGTGCGGTTGGCGGACTTCTTGGCGCTGTATTGCACGCCACCCAGCACCGCGAGGCCATTCACCCACGGCAAGGCATAGTCGGCATACACGCTGGCACGCAGCTTGGGCACGTTGATCGCCTGGTGACCTTCGTACTCCGGCGTGCCGCTGCCGGTGACCCGCGCACGAATCGCCGCCACGCTGGTTGCAATTTGTAGGCGGTCGGTGGCCCAGCCGTTGGCCGACAACTCCAGCCCGGTGTTTTTCTGCTCGCCTTGTTGCACATAGGTGAAGTTGCCCGCGCCGTCGGGCTGGGCGTACTGGTAGGCCTGGCGGGTCTGGAACACGGCGGCGGCGAAGCTGATGCGGCGCCAGTCGTACTTCACCCCGGCTTCGATTTGCCGTGAGGTGGTCGGGGCCAGGGTTTCATTGGCGTTTCTGGCGTACCAGGGGGCGGTGCCGCCCAGGGACAGGCCCTTGCTGTAGCTGGTGTAAAGCGAGAGGTTGTCCACCGGCTTGTAGATAATCGATGCCTGGGGCAGGAACACATACCGTTGAGTGTGGCGGGCTTCATTGCCGTTATCGTCAAAGGCGCGCTCATCCAGGCGCACTTCACGGCCGCCAAGAAGGGTTTGCCAGTGCTCGTTGAAGCGAATGCGGTCGCTGGCAAACAGGCCGTATTGGCGGCTGTCGAGGTTGCGATGGCTGTCATTCAATGGGACGTCAGTCGGTGTAAAAGTCGGGGCGTCGGCGTTGATATTGCCGCTGCCGATCCACTCGTTGACTGGCGTGCGCTTGTCGATCACGCGGCGAAACGCGCTGGTACCGAAAGTCAGTTCATGGCCCAGGCCGGCGGTGTCGAACAGCCCGGTCATTGCCGCTTGTACTTCATCGTCGCGACGGGTGTCGTCCGGGCTGCGGTAGTCGTAGATGTCGTAGTTGCCTTCGGGCGTGAAGGTGTTGCCTACGCCGCTGGTGGCGCCACCCCAGGCAAACGAACTGTAATCATCGATCACCACCTTGCTGCGGGCGGCACTGACACTGCCTTTCCATTGGTCGCTGAAACGGTATTCAAACTTGCCGTTGAGGTTCAGTGATTCAATGCCCACCTGCCTGGAGCCGCTTTGGTGCCCCAGCAGTTTTTTCGGCGAGGCGTCGTGTGGAACCTCAGTGCCGCCCAACAACTGGTAACCCGGCACCGAGCGCTGTTGCTTGTCCTGGTATTCGGCATCCAGTTGCAGCACCGCATCAGGGCTGATGTTCCAGTCGAAGGCCAAGGAGACGAAATCGCGCTGGCCATTGGCGTGTTCGACATAGGCATTGAGGTCTTCATGGGCCACGTTGGCGCGCAGGCCGAATTGCTGCTCGCTGCCAAACCAACCGCCGACGTCGGTAGCGATGTAGCCGCTGCCGCGATCGTCGGTGGAGACGGTCACCGAGCGCACATCTTCCGGGCGCTTGGTCACGTAGTTGATCACACCGCTTGGCTCGGAGATCCCGCTCTGCAGGCCCGCCAGGCCCTTGAGCACTTCCACTTGCTGCTTGTTTTCCAGGGCGACGTTTTGCTCGCCGGTGATGGTGCGCCCGTTGATCTTGTAGCTGCTGGCCGCGTTCAGCGAGAAGCCGCGCACCACGAAGTTTTCGTAATAACCGATGGGCGCATAGCTGTCGCCCACCGAGGCGTCGTTGCGCAGCACTTCACTGAGCAGGCGCGCTTGCTGGTCTTTGATCAGCGCGGCATTGATCACGCTGATCGACGCCGGGGTGTCCAGCAGCGGCGCGTCATCGAAGCCGCCCACCGAGGCGGTTTCACTGCGGTAGCCGGACTCATCCTGGCCCTGGACCTTCACCGCCGGCAGTTCAATTTCAGCCGCCAGGCTGCTACCGATGCCGCCGCTGAGTAGCAAACCGAGGGCGAAACGTGAGGTGACGACGGGACGAAAACGCAAAACCATGGGGGCAAGGCCTTAAAGCGCAGGGCGGGGGGCGCATAAACTAGGCATAACCGCGCACTTTTACAAGTTTTCGAGAATGGTTCGCGGCTTGAGACAACCCGTCTCAACCTTCCCACCGATCCCACTGCGCCTCGACAGGCCAAGGTGCACCTGTGATAGACAAGGCTTCCTTCATCACTCGCAGGAGATAGCCATGAGTATCGCTGGAAAAGTTGCGCTGGTAACCGGCGCCGGGCAGGGCATTGGCCGGGCCATCGCCCTGCGCCTGGCACAGGACGGTGCCGACATCGCCCTGGTGGACATCAATGGCGCCAAGCTCGAAGCGGTGGCTGCCGAAGTCGTGGCGTTGGGACGCCAGGCCTCGGTGTTTGTCGCCGACGTGTCCAAGCGTGAGCAAGTCGTGGCGGCGGTGGAGCACGCGCACCAGACCTTGGGTGGCTTCGACATCATCGTCAACAACGCCGGGGTCGCGCAGATCGACTCACTGCTGGACGTCAGCCCGGAACAGGTCGAGCGCACCCTGGGCATCAACGTGCAAGGCGTGCTCTGGGGCATCCAGGCTGCCGGCAAGAAATTCAAGGCGCTGGGGCAGAAGGGCAAGATCATCAATGCCTGCTCCATCGCGGGCCACGAAGGCTTTGCGCTGCTCGGCGTGTACTCGGCGACCAAATTTGCCGTGCGCGCCTTGACCCAGGCGGCGGCCAAGGAACTGGCCAGCGCCGGGATTACGGTGAATGCCTACTGCCCGGGTGTGGTGGGCACCGATATGTGGGTCGAGATCGACAAGCGCATGGCCGAGATTACCGGGGCTGAAGTGGGGGCGACGTACAAAAAGTATGTGGATGGGATTGCCCTGGGTCGCGCAGAAACGCCGGAGGATGTGGCGGGGTTGGTGTCTTATCTGGCAGGGCCGGACTCCGACTATATGACCGGGCAAGCTCCGCTGATTGACGGCGGCCTGGTCTACCGCTGATCCCCCAAGGCCTACTCGGTTGAATGTGGGAGCAGGCAAGCCAGCTCCCACATTTTTGGTCTCACTGTGTCAGGTGGTTTTGCCGGGCATGTCGATACCTAGCTGGTTAACTCGGCGATATAGCGTTGCCCTTGAGATGCCCAACGCCTGCGCCGTTGGCAACGGCTTCCAACGATGCCGAATCAACGCATCCAGCACCACCTGCCGCTCCGGACTCACGTTATCTTCCACCCGCGCCTCAACCTGATCCCCTCGCACCTCCACCGGCAGATCCGCCACCTGCAGCGTCCCGCCTTCACATACCGCACACGCATACGCCAGCACATGCCGCAATTGCCGCACGTTGCCCGGCCAGGCGTAACCCAGCAGCAGTTCCAGCGCTGCCTGGCCGATGCCCACCGCGACGCCGCTGTTGCGCGCTTCCTGCTCCAGTAGTCGATTGATCAAGGCCAGTTTGTCGGTACGCTCGCGCAACGGCGGCAGGCAGAAACGCGCGCAGCCGAGGCGAAAGTACAGGTCTTCACGAAAACGGCCCTCAGCGACCAACACCGATAAATCTCGGTGGCTGGCGCAGATCACCTGGATATCCACCGCGCGGGTTTTCGCCGCGCCCAGCGGCGCAACTTCCCCTTCGGCCATCACCCGCAGCAGGCGCGTCTGCAAGGCCAGGGGCATGTCGCCGATTTCATCCAGGAACAACGTGCCGCCATCGGCCTGTATCAACAGCCCCGGCATGCCTTTGCTGGAGGCGCCGGTGAACGCGCCGGCGACGTAGCCGAACAGCTCGCTTTCAATCAGGTTCTCTGGAATCGCCGCACAGTTCACCGCCACAAACGGCCCATCGCGACGGGCACTGCGCGCATGCAGTTGGCGGGCGAAGACTTCCTTGCCGGCACCGGTTTCACCCTGCACCAGCACGGGCAGGTTGCGGTCCTTGACCCGCACGGCCAGGCGCAGGTGCTCTTCCACGCGCGCATCGACCAGCGGGATCAACGCCGCACGCGCCGGTTTGCGGCGCGGTGCATTGACGCGTACATGCAGGGCGCCAGGCTCGCCAATCCAGTGCAGTTGCTGGGCCGATTGGTCGGTCACTGCGCGCAATGCATCCAGGTCGAACACTTCACCGATATGCTCCGGCACCTGGCCAAAGCGCAGGCGCAGGGCCTGGCGCGCTTTGCTATTGAGGGCATGCAAGCGACCGTCTCGGTCCCAGGCCAGCAGCAGGTCGGGCTGGCTGTCCACATAGCCGGGCGTGCTGTGGGCTTGCAGCACCCAATGCTCGCGGGCGCTGTGCATGAAAAACGCGTTTTCGATGGCCTGGGCACTCTGCGCCACCATCTGCCGCACCAAATGCTGGCTGCGGCGGTCATCCGGGGATTTGAACGCGGAGGCGTCCATCACCCCGAGCAGGTTGCCCTGAGGGTCGAAGATCGGCGCGGCGGAGCAGGTGAGGCCGATAAATGCCGCACGAAAGTGGTCGCGCTTGTGCACCGTCACCGCCGACTTGCTGGTGAGCACCGTGGCCACGCCGCACGTGCCTTCTTCAGCTTCCGACCAGCAGGTGCCCAGGTACAGGCCGGCCTTGCGGCAGTCGGTGCGTATCGAGGTGTCCACGCGGTGGTCGATGGTCTGGCCCTGGGCGTCGGTGAGCATCACGCAGTAGTCGGCCTGGCGCACGCGGTGGTGCAGTTGCCCGACTTCTTCGCTGGCGATGCGCATGAACAGTTCGGCGCGCTCGCGGCATTCCTTGAGCAAGGGCTCGCTGAGGATGCGCGGGCCCTGCAGGGAGCCGGGGTCCAAATGGTGTTGTTCCATGGACCGCCGCCACGAATCGAAAATCAGCGACGGCACCGGCGCCTGGGGCAGGCGATCGGCATTGCGGACCACGCGACTGACGCAGTCGACGTGCTCCCTGGAGTTCGCGGCGAGCATAAGGCCTCCGGTTCTCGGTCTTTGTTGTTATGCCCGCCATTAAGCGCGCATGCGTCGGGTGGGACAAGCAGGGACTGACCAACTGCCAGGGCTGAGACGCAGCGTCTCAAACAGCTTGAGACACGGCGTGCACTGTGCAATGCGCCGTCTCATTCTGCGCTGGCAAGTCGTACCCGCACAACGCCAAGGCACTGCTCTGGATCAATGCTTTGCAAGGTTTTTCGGAGGCTTGGCACAGCCTGTGCTGAATGCCCTTGTAGCTGGCCGCAGCCAGCCTTTTGTGTGTCGAGACAACCTGGAGAACAACAAGATGTCCACTCACCTGTCCACCGATCAACTGCTGCATGCCTACACCGTGATGCGCACCATCCGTGATTTCGAAGAACGCCTGCACGTGGAATTCGCCACCGGCGAGATTCCCGGGTTCGTGCACCTCTACGCCGGCCAGGAAGCCAGCGCCGCCGGGGTCATGGCCCACCTCAACGATGAAGATTGCATCGCCTCCAACCACCGTGGCCACGGCCATTGCATCGCTAAGGGCGTGGATGTGTTCGGCATGATGGCCGAGATCTATGGCAAGAAAACTGGCGTGTGCGGTGGCAAAGGCGGCTCCATGCACATCGCCGACCAGGAGAAGGGCATGCTCGGCGCCAATGGCATTGTCGGCGCCGGCGCGCCGTTGGCCGCTGGGGCGGCGCTGGCCTCCAAACTCAAGGGCAGCCAGGGCGTGGCCGTGGCGTTTTTTGGCGACGGTGGTTCCAACGAGGGCGCGGTGTTCGAAGCGATGAACCTGGCCTCGATCATGAAACTGCCGTGCCTGTTCGTCGCCGAAAACAATGGCTATGCCGAGGCCACCGGCTCCGGCTGGTCGGTGGCGTGCAAGGACATTGCCGAACGCGCCGTGGGGTTTGGCATGCCGGGCGTGATCGTCGATGGCAATGATTTCTTCGCCGTACATGAGGCGCTTGGCGTCGCCGTGGCGCGAGCGCGCAAAGGCGATGGGCCGACGCTGGTTGAAGTGAAATTGAGCCGCTTCTACGGCCACTTTGAAGGTGATGCGCAAACCTATCGCGGCCCGGATGAAGTGAAAAAGCTGCGGGAAAGTGCGGATTGCCTGGCGCTGTTCCGCCAACGCTGCAGCGCCGAAGGCTGGCTGGATGCGGCGCAATTCGAACGCATCGACGGCGAGGTTGCACAGTTGATCGAAGACGCCGTCCGCCTGGCCAAATCCGATCCCAAGCCGCAGGCCGCCGACCTGCTCAGCGATGTCTACGTCGCCTACCGCTAATAACAACAACTACGTGGAGAGAACTTTATGGCTCGCAAAATCAGCTATCAGCAGGCGATCAACGAAGCCCTGGCCCAGGAAATGCGCCGTGACCAGAGTGTGTTCATCATCGGCCAGGATGTGTCCGGCGGCACCGGTTCCCCTGGCGAACAGGATGCCTGGGGCGGTGTACTCGGCGTGACCAAAGGCCTGTACCCGGAGTTTCCCGACCGTGTACTCGACGCGCCACTGTCCGAAGTCGGCTACGTCGGCATGGCCGTCGGCGCCGCCACCCGTGGCATGCGCCCAGTGTGCGAATTGATGTTCGTCGACTTTATCGGCTGCTGCCTTGACCAGTTGCTCAACCAAGCCGCCAAGTTCCGCTACATGTTCGGCGGCAAGACCACTACGCCGCTGGTGGTCCGCGCGATGTACGGCGCCGGCCTGCGTGCGGCGGCCCAGCATTCACAGATGCTCACTTCGATGTGGACCCACATTCCCGGCCTCAAGGTGGTGTGCCCGGCCACGCCCTATGACGCCAAGGGCATGTTGATCCAGGCGATCCGCGACAATGACCCGGTGATCTTCCTCGAGCACAAGATGCTTTACAGCCTGCAAGGTGAGGTGCCGGAGGAGCTGTATACGGTGCCTTTCGGCGAAGCCAACTTCGTGCGCGAAGGCAAAGACGTGACCCTGGTGACCTACGGGCGCATGGTGCATATCGCCCTGGAGGCCGCCGCCAACCTGGCCCGCCAGGGCATCGACTGCGAAGTGCTGGACCTGCGCACCACCAGCCCGCTCGATGAAGACAGCATCCTCGAAAGCGTGGAAAAAACCGGGCGGCTGGTGGTGATCGACGAGTCCAACCCACGCTGTTCCATTGCTACCGATATCAGTGCCTTGGTCGCCCAGCGGGCGTTTGCCTCCCTGCGCGCACCGATTGAGATGGTCACCGCGCCGCACACGCCGGTGCCGTTTTCCGATGCGCTGGAAGACTTGTACATCCCCAACGCCGCGAAGATCGAGGCCGCCGTGCTGAAGATCGCTGACAAGAGGAATGCCGCATGATCCATACCCTGACCATGCCCAAGTGGGGGCTGTCGATGACCGAGGGCCGCATCGACGTCTGGCTCAAGCAGCCCGGCGATCGGGTGGAGAAGGGCGAGGAGGTGCTGGACGTGGAGACCGACAAGCTCTCCAGCAGTGTCGAAGCGCCCTTCAGTGGTGTGTTGCGCCGGGTGCTGGCGCTGAGCGACGAGACCTTGCCGGTAGGTGCATTGCTGGGGATTGTGGTGGAAGGCGAGGCCACCGAGGCCCAGATCGATGCGGTGATCGAAAGCTTCAACGCTGGGTTTGTCTCAAGCAGCGCCGAGGCCGAAGCAACTGGGCCGAGTGCGCAGAAGGTCGAAATAGGCGGGCGCTTGCTGCGCTATCTCGACCTGGGCGAAGGCGGCACGCCGTTGGTACTGGTGCATGGGTTTGGCGGTGACTTGAACAACTGGCTGTTCAACCAACCGGCATTGGCCGCCGAGCGCCGCGTGATCGCCCTGGACCTGCCGGGGCACGGCGAGTCGGGCAAGCACCTGCAAAACGGCGATGCGCAGGAGTTGAGCCTGGCGGTGTTGGACTTGCTTGACCACCTCGATCTTGACCGCGTGCACCTGGCCGGGCACTCCATGGGTGGGCTGGTTTCGCTGACAGTCGCTGGCCAGGCACCCGAGCGTGTCGCTTCGCTGACCCTGATCGCCAGCGCCGGCCTGGGCCCGGATATTAACGGTGATTACCTGCAAGGGTTTGCCGAGGCCAATAACCGCAATGCGCTCAAGCCACAGTTGACCCAACTGTTCAGCGACCCGGCGTTGGTGACGCGGCAGATGCTGGAGGACATGCTCAAGTTCAAGCGGCTGGAAGGCGTGGACCAGGCATTGCGGCAGCTCAATCAAAAGCTGTTTGAGGGCGGGCGGCAGATGATTGATGTGCGCAATGTGGTGGGCCGACAGCCGAGCTTGGTGATCTGGGGGAGTGAGGATGCAATCATCCCGGCCAGGCATGCCGAGGGCTTGGACGCCCAGGTGGAAGTTTTGCCAGGGCAGGGGCATATGGTGCAGTTGGAGGCAGCAGAGTACGTCAACCAGCTAATGGCGACCTTCCTCAAATCCCAAGCCTGATAGAGATCCAAATGTGGGAGCTGGCTTGCCTGCCAGCTCCCACAGTTTTGGGCGCATTTCAACCATGGCGCTTCAGGGTTTCGCTGGGCAACTCCTTGAACAACGCCCGATAACTATTGGAAAACCGCCCCAAATGCCAGAACGACCAGTTCATCGCCACTTCGGCCACGGTTGAGTCAGGTGAACCCAGCAACTCCCGCCGCGCCCCGTTCAACCGGCGCAACCGCAACCACTGCGCCGGGCTCATCCCCGTATAGGTCTTGAACCCTTGCTGCAACTGACGCAACGGCACGCAGGCAATCTGTGCCAGTTCCAGCAGGTTGACGGCTTCATCCGGCGCATCCGCCGCCCATTCGCCAATGCGCGCCATCAGCAGGCGCGCTTCGCCGCGTCGTTGCAATGAACTGCGGTCCAGGCACACACAGGCGTTGTCGAGGATGAACAGGCAATCGTCGAGTAATTGCTGGCTGAGTGCGTCACGGCTGGCAGGGTCGATCACGGCGGACAAGCGGGTGAGGGTGCCACTCAGCCAGCGGGTGAACAGTGCGTTCTGCTGGCAGGTCAGCGGCGCCATGAACAAACCTTCCAGCTTTGCCACGTCCAAGCCATGGCGCTGCACGAACTGCGGCCCGAACACCACCGCCACTTCGCGGTAGTTTTCCGGGGTGATCCAGGTGTTGCGGCTTTCGCCATTGAGCAGGTACAGCGCGTTATCGCTGCCGTCGAAACAGAACGCGAGGGCGCCGGTTGGCGCGTTGAAATGTTGTTCCACCCGCGTGTTCATGCACTCTTCGTAGACCTCCACGCCTTGCAGGTCGAGGTAGCGGATCTGCCCCGCAAAATGCCCCGGGGACATCTGCTGGTACTGTTGCACCCAGCCGGGTGTCGCACTGCATTGGGCGGCCACATCACCGGTGGTGAAGGCCTGTACGCGCAAAGCGGTTGCCTGTGTCATGGGTGATCCGTGCGCACTCTATTGGTGCGTTGTGGTGCGTGCAAAGTGGATAGAGGTGGTTCGACATACGGCTCAAGATAGACCTCAATGCGCGGGCAGTTCAACCCGGCGCGGCATCCCCTCTGCGAGGTTTCCGATATGCGTCTTGTGAACAAGCTTATCCCCCTGGCCTTGGTCGCCGCCCTCAGTACCACCAGCGAAGCGGCACAAACCGTGAGCGTCTACAACTGGACCGACTATATCGGCGAGACCACCTTGGCTGACTTCCAGGCCAAGACCGGGATCAATGTGGTCTACGACGTGTTCGATTCCAACGAAACCCTGGAGGGCAAATTGCTCGCCGGGCGCACCGGTTATGACGTGGTGGTGCCGTCCAACCACTTCCTGGCGCGCCAGATAAAGGCCGGCGCATTCCTCAAGCTGGACCGCGCGCAATTGCCCAATTTCAAGAACCTCGACCCCAAATTGCTCGCGCTGCTGGCAAAAAACGACCCGGGCAACGCACACTCGGTGCCGTACCTGTGGGGCACCAATGGCATCGGCTACAACGTCGACAAGGTCAAGCAGGTGCTGGGCGTCGACCATATCGACTCGTGGGCGGTGCTGTTCGAGCCAGAGAACATCAAAAAGCTCAATCAGTGCGGCGTGGCCTTCCTCGATTCGGCAGATGAGCTGTTCCCGGCGATCCTCAACTACATGGGCAAGGACCCACGCAGCGAGAATCCCGAGGACTATAAGCAGGCCGAGGCCAAGCTGCTGACGCTGCGGCCGTACGTCACCTACTTCCATTCCTCCAAGTACATTTCGGACCTGGCCAACGGTGATATCTGTGTGGCCTTCGGTTATTCCGGGGACGTGTTCCAGGCGGCCAACCGTGCCAAGGAAGCCAAGAACGGGGTGAACATCGCCTATTCGATTCCCAAGGAAGGCTCCAACCTGTGGTTCGACCTGCTGGCGATTCCCGCCGACGCGAGCAATCCGAAACAAGCTCACGCGTTCATCAACTACCTGCTCGACCCTGAAGTGATCGCCAAGGTCAGCGCCTCGGTCGGTTACGCCAATGCCAACCCGGCGGCCAAGGCCTTCATGGCCCCGGAGCTGGTGAACAACCCTGAGGTGTACCCGCCGCAGGAAGTGCTCGACAAACTCTACATTTCCACCACGCCAACCCCGGCGACCATGCGCCTGATGACCCGCGCCTGGAGCAAAGTGAAGACCAACAAATGACCCCATCCAGTGACCACGCCCGATCCTATTACCGTGCTTCGGCCAATGCCCTGCCGGAGCGCCCGTCACTCGGCGCAGACTTGAATGCCGATGTGTGCGTGATCGGCGGCGGGTTCACCGGCGTGAATACCGCTATCGAACTGGCGCAGCGCGGGCTCTCGGTGATCCTGCTGGAGGCCCGGCGCATCGGCTGGGGCGCCAGTGGGCGCAATGGCGGGCAGTTGATTCGCGGTATCGGCCACGATGTGTCGGGGTTTGCCAAGTATGTGGGCGAGGAGGGCGTGCGTTACCTGGAGCGCGCCGGTATCGATTCGGTGGCGCTGGTGGGCGAACGGATTCGTGAGCACAACATCCAGTGCGACCTGCGCTGGGGCTTTTGCGAACTGGCCAATACGCCGGCGCAGTTTTCGGCGTTCAACGCTGAACAGGAGCACCTGGCGAAGCTGGGGTACACCCATGAAACCCGGCTGGTTGGCCCGCAGGACATACAGCAAGTGGTGGGCTCGACGGTGTATGCCGGTGGCCTGGTGGACATGGGCTCGGGGCACTTGCACCCGCTGAATCTGGTGTCGGGTGAAGCGCAGGTCGCCGAATCCCTCGGGGTGCGAATTTTCGAGCATACCGAGGTGTTGGAACTGACCCATGGCGACACGGTTCAGGTGCGCTGCGCAGGGGGCACGGTGCGCGCCGCCCATCTGGTGCTGGCGTGTAATGCGCATCTGGAAGAACTCGAACCGCGCTTGAGCGGCAAAGTGCTCCCGGCCGGCAGCTACATCATTGCCACCGAGCCGCTGTCGGGAGAAATGGCCAACCAACTGATCCCGCAAAACCTGGCGCTGTGCGACCAGAAAGTCGGTCTGGATTACTACCGGCTGTCCGCCGACCGTCGCCTGTTGTTCGGTGGTGCCTGCCATTACTCCGGACGCGATCCGGCGGACATCGCCGGCTATATGCAGCCGAAAATGCTCAAGGTGTTCCCGCAGTTGGCCAATACCGCGATTGAGTTCCAGTGGGGCGGCAAGATCGGCATCACCGCCAACCGCTTCCCCCAGGTCGGGCGCTTGAAGCAATACCCCAATGTGTTCTACGCCCAGGGGTATTCCGGGCATGGGCTGAACGTGACCCACTGGTGCGCGCGGTTGTTGGCTGAAGGGATTCATGCAGGCGCGGGCCAGGGCCTGGATATTTTCAGCCAAGTGCCACACATGACTTTCCCCGGCGGCAAAGCGTTGCGCTCGCCGCTGCTGGCGTTGGGGATGATGTGGTATCGCCTGCGGGAGCTCGTCTAGCAGGCGCCGCAATCCAAACGTGGGAGCATCAGCCCTTGGGTTCGGTGAGCACTTTGCGAAAGGTTTCCACCAATGGCCGCAGGTTGATCCGATGCCACGCCGCCCATAACGGGGTGGTGTAGGTCAACCATGGCAATTCCCGCAGCACCACGCCGGGCGGTGCATTGCGGCTCAGGCCTTTTTGCACCATCGCCACGCCCAGCCCTGAGGCCACCAAACCCAATGCGGTGAACGGCTCGCTGGCTTCCATGGGTATCTGCGGGGTAAAACCGGCGCGGATGCAGGCGGCGACAAAGTCATCGGCAGGGTTGGCGCTGGGTTTGCGCTGCACGCCGATCCACTGTTCGTCCGCCAAGTGTTCGGGCAGCAAGTGGTTTTCTCGGGCCAGCGGATGATGCTCCGGCAAGGCCAGCAGCATCGGGTCGTCCAGCACTTGCAGCGCGGTCAGATCGGGATCGTCGGCGGCTGGCGGCTCGCCGACCAGGGCGATGTCCAGGCTGCGTTGGCGCAGGCCTTCGAGTTGTTCCAGGGAGGGCAGGTTATACAGCTTGATATGCACGTTGGGCCGGTCGTCGCGTAGGACGCGCAGGGCGTTCGGCAGCACGCCGGCATGCATCGCGTTTTCGATATAGCCGATGCACAGGCCGCCTTCCTCGCCACGACCCAGGCGCTTGCCCAGGGATTCCAGGCGATTGGCATGGGTCAGCAGCGCCTTGGTTTCGGCGAGAAAGGTCTGGCCGTCGCGGGTCAGGCGGATGCGTTGCTGGCTGCGTTCGAACAGGGTCAGGCCCAGGCGTTCTTCGAGCTGGGCGATCTGCCGACTCAGCGGCGACTGGGAAATGTGCAGGCGCTCGGCCGCGCGGCCGACGTGTTCTTCTTCAGCGACCACTTCGAAGTAACGCAGTTGGCGTAGATCAATCATGTCAGACCTCTTCTTTTAAGACCTGAGAGGACTCAAGTTCGTCGCAGTATGTCTTGGACGGTCCGATCTAGGCAATCTAGGATTTGCTCAACGGTCACAGCGACCTCTTACCCAATTGAGGATCCACCATGAGCTTGAAAGACAAACTCCCAGGCCAACTCGGCTTTGGCACCGCACCCCTGGGCAACATGTTCCGCGCCATTCCTGAAGACGAAGCCCAGGCGACCGTCGAGGCCGCCTGGAACGCCGGAGTGCGCTACTTCGACACCGCGCCGTTCTACGGCTCGGGGCTGTCGGAAATTCGCCTGGGCCAAGCCCTGTCGAAGTACAACCGCGATGACTTCGTGCTCAGCACCAAAGTCGGCCGGGTGATTCTCGACGAAGTCGAAGAAAGTGCCCGTGACCTTGGCGAAAAGAGCGGCGTGTTCGAACACGGTCGCCCGAACAAAATGGTCAACGACTACAGCGCCGACGCGACGATGCGTTCGATTGAAGACAGCCTGACTCGCTTGAAAACCGATCGCCTGGACATCGTGTGGGTTCATGACATCGCCCAGGACTTCTACGGCGACCAATGGCTGGAGTACTTCAATCAGGCTCGCACGGGCGCCTTCAAGGTCCTGACCCGCCTGCGCGAAGAGGGCGTGATCAAGGCCTGGGGCCTGGGTGTGAACCGCGTCGAACCGTGCGAACTGACCCTGGACCTGACTGAAGCGCAACCCGACGGCTTTTTGCTGGCCGGCCGCTACACGCTGCTGGACCACGATCGTGCCCTGCAACGCTTGATGGACGCGGCCCTGGCGCAGAACGTCGAGATCGTCGTCGGTGGCCCCTACAGCTCCGGCATCCTCGCCGGTGGTGCGCACTTCGAATACCAGAAAGCCAGCCCGGCGATCATCAGCAAGGTCGAACAGATCAAGGCAATTGCCCAGGCATTCGGCATCAGCGTAAAAGCTGCGGCGCTGCAATTCTCGCTGGCGCATCCGGCAGTGGCCGCGGTGATTCCAGGTGCCAGTCGTCCGGGGCGGATTGCCGAAGACGTCGCAGCGTTGTCAGAGAAGATCCCGGCAGCCTTCTGGCAGGCCCTGCGCGATGCCCGATTGATCTCGGACCGCGCACCACTGCCGCTCTAACTTCAGGAGTAATAACCATGAAAATTGATGTAAGTGGCAAAGTCGCCATCGTCAGCGGCAGCACCGCCGGCATTGGCCTGGGCATCAGCCAGGCGCTGGCGCAGTCCGGCGCTACCGTGGTGGTGATCGGGCGTGAAGCCGGCAAGGTGGATGAGGCTTTGGCGAGCATTCGCCAGGCCGTCCCCGGCGCTGACTTGCGCGGATTGGTGGCGGACCTGGGCACGGCTGAAGGCGCAGAAAAACTGTTTGCCGCCGAACCGCGTGCCGACATCCTGGTCAACAACCTGGGCATCTTCAACGATGTGGATTTCTTCGAAACGCCAGACAGCGAGTGGACGCGTTTCTATGAGGTCAATGTGATTTCCGGCGTACGCCTGGCGCGGCATTATGTGCCGGGCATGGTCGGGCAGGGCTGGGGGCGGGTGATCTTCCTGTCGTCGGAGTCCGGCGTGGCGACGCCCGCGGATATGATCAATTACGGCGTGACCAAAAGCGCCAACCTGGCGGTGTCCCATGGCTTGGCCAAGCGCCTCGCGGGCACCGGTGTGACGGTCAACGCTGTGCTGCCGGGCCCGACCTTCACCGACGGGCTGGAGCAGATGCTCAAGGACGCGACGCAAAAGTCCGGGCGCAGTGCGCGGGACGAGGCGGACGTATTTGTGCGTAACGCGCGGCCGACCTCGATCATCCAGCGTGCGGCGAATGTGGATGAAGTCGCCAACCTGGTGGCGTACATTGCTTCACCCCTGTCGTCTGCCACCACCGGTGCCGCGTTGCGGGTCGACGGTGGTGTGGTCGACAGCATGGCGATCTGATTTTTTTCATTTCTGGAGTATTTATTGTGGCAACAGCCTCTTCTGTGATTGAAATCCCGGTATCGGCCGATCAGGTCTGGCAATTGATCGGTGGCTTCAACAGCCTGCCGGACTGGCTGCCGTTTATCGTCAAGAGCGAACCGAGCGAGGGCGGCCGCGTGCGTCACCTGCAAACCGCTGACGGTGGCGAAATCGTGGAGCGTTTGCAGACGTTTGATAACGTGGGGCGCACGTACAGCTACACCATTGAGCAATCGCCGTTTCCGGTGAGTGCGTACCTGGCGACGTTGCAGGTTGAGGCGTTGAGCGAGTCGTCGGCGAAAGTGACCTGGTCCGGTGTGTTTACGCCGGCGGCAGGCACCACGGATGCGGCGGTGGAAGAACTGTTCGCTGGTGTTTACAGCGGCGGGCTTGAGGCGTTGCGGGCCAACTTTCCGGCCTGACTTTCAGACGTAGAGCAGGCCCATGTGGGAGCTGGCAAGCCAGCTCTCACAGGGTTTTGTGGTGTTTGGGCTACTTGGGCATGAGCTGCTGGCGGCATTCCAGCACCAATCTGGCACCGCCTTGCTCGCTTGTACCCACTTCCAACTTGAACCCGTGCAAGTTGATGATCGCCGCCACAATCGACAAACCCAACCCGAACCCGCCTTGTTGGTCACTTTCATCCACGCGATAGAAGCGTTGGAATACCGCTGCACGTTCTGCCAGTGGTATGCCCGGCCCGGAGTCGTGGACTTCGATGCGTGTGCTGCCAGCGTCATTCACCGCGCGCAAGATCACTTCGCCGCCCGGCGGGGAGAACTTGATCGAATTGCTCAGCAAGTTGGACAAGGCTTCGAACAGCAGCGCGCGGTCGCCGGTGATCCAGGGCAGGGACTCTGGGGTGTCGAGCACCAACTGCAATTCGCCTTCCTCGGCCAGGGGCAGGTAGAAGTCGTGCAGTTCACGCAGCAGGGGCAGTGGGTCCATCACCAGAAAGCCGGAGCGGCGCTGGTGGTCTTCCAGCTCGGAGATGCGCAGCAACCCGCGAAAGCGCGCCATCAGCGTGTCGGTCTCGGCAATCGCGTCGTCGAGTTTCACCGCGTAGCCCGACTCGGCTTCAGCCTCCTGCTTGATGCGATACAGCTGTGCGCGCAGCCGCGTCAGTGGCGTGCGCAGGTCGTGGGCGATGTTGTCGCACACACCCTTGACCTCGTTCATCAGCTTCTCGATGCGGTCGAGCATGGCATTGACGATGGCGGCGAGCATGTCCAGTTCGTCGCGCCGGTTGGACAGCGGCAAACGGTGGGTGAGGTCGCCGGCGACGATGGCTTCGGCGCTGGCCTGGATCCCGCGAATCCGACGCAACGGGCGCCGACGCAGCAAGTGCCAGCCAGCCGCGCCTGGGATAATGGTCAACGACAGGGCCCAGAGCAGGGCATGCCAGATGATCCGGGTCACGCCAAACAGCGAACCGTTGGCGCGCACCAGCACCAGCCAACGGCCGTCTTCGGTGTGGGTGGCCACGGCGTCGCAGCTGTCCTTGGGCAGCTTGGGGTCGTCGGAGTCGACGCAATTGGCCAGGGCGTGGATCTTGCCATCCAGGGGCAGGTCCGGCGGCACTGCGCGGATCGGTCCACTGAGAGGGCGGAAGTGCTCATCGAACAGGCCGTAGGCGTCCACGCCCTTCATGTCGAAGGTCATGCTGGTGGTCAGGGCTTCCACCAGTTCTTCGCCGTCGAAGCGCTGGAATAAGTGTTGGCGCTGCATCAGGGAGTGGCGCGACAGGTCGCTCAGGTAACCCGACACCTCGTAATACAGCACCCCCATCAGGATGCAGCTCCAGGCCACGAACAACGAACTGTACAGCGCCAGCAGGCGGCTGCTGGAAGAGCGCCAGCCCTTAGATGGGTTCAGCAATGACATAACCGGAACCTCGTACCGTGCGGATCAGCGGCGTGAGGCCCGGTGGGTCGATCTTCTTGCGCAGGCGGCCGATGTGCACGTCGATCAGGTTGGTGCCCGGGTCGAAGTGATAGCCCCAGACTTCTTCAAAGATCATCATCCGCGACAGGATCTGCCCGGTGTTGCGCATCAGGAATTCGAGCAGTTTGTATTCGGTGGGCAGCAAGCTCAGCGGTTGGTCGGCGCGGCTGGCTTCGCGGCTGATCAGGTTCAGTTCCAGGTCGGCCACGCGCAGGGCGGTTTCGAATTCCTTGACCGTGCTTTTTCGCCGCAGCAACACTTCGACGCGCGCCGCCATTTCGTCGGACGCGAACGGCTTGGTGAGATAGTCATCACCCCCGGCGCGCAGGCCGCGCACACGCTCGTCGACGTCGGACAGAGCGCTGATCATCAGGATCGGCGTCGACACCCCGATAGTGCGCAACGTGGTGACGATGGCCAGGCCATCGAGTTCCGGCAGCATGCGGTCGAGGGTGATCAGGTCGTAATCCCCACTCACGGCACGGACCAGGCCTTCGCGGCCGTTGTCCACCCAATCTACATCCAGTCCATGGCTACTCAGCTCGGCGACGATCTCGCGGGCTGTTACGGCGTCATCCTCGATGGTCAAAATACGGGTCATAGGATTACCTGGTGAGCGATTCACACTAGAAGTGTGGGCATTTTGCCAAGAAATGGCTGAACGCTTCCTAAATAAAACGTCATCTTGGCGAAACTGACACAGATTTCATGGCTGCGAAGGATTGTAGTGAGCGGGCTTGCCCCGCGCTGGGTGGCGAAGCCGCCCTAAAACCTGACATCTCGCTCCAACTGGAGAAACTGGGTGTCTGGGTTGGGGCCGCTTCGCAGCCCAGCGCGGGGCAAGCCCGCTCACTACGTGGAATGCATAACGCCCGCCTCAAACGATCAATTCTTGCAACTTGCATGGTTTTTGTAAGTTCAAATTACTTAACTTATTGATCTGCAACGATATTAAATTTAATAGCGACTGGCACGCTGCCTGCACTGTCCTTTTTGAGACTTGTAACACCATTTTTCCTGCCGGGAGCAAAAAAACAATGATCACATCCTCATCCACGCTACAAGAGTCGAGCACGCTCTCCGGGGTTTCCTGGGGGGCGATTTTTGCTGGGGCGGCGGCGGCGGCTGCACTGTCGCTGATCCTGGTACTGCTGGGTTTCGGCCTGGGCTTTTCGGCGGTGTCGCCGTGGGCTGACAGTGGCATCAGCGCCAAGGGCCTTGGCATTTCCACGATTATCTGGCTGGCCTTTACCCAGATCGTCGCGTCCGGGCTGGGCGGCTATATCGCCGGCCGGTTGCGTGTGAAGTGGGCGAATATGCACGGCGATGAGGTGTACTTTCGCGACACCGCCCATGGCTTCCTGGCCTGGGCTGTTGCCACGCTGATTACCGCAGTACTGGTGGTCGGCTCGGTCAGCAGTGTGGTGAGCGGTGGCGTGAAAGCCGGTGCCAGCGTTGCAGCCGGCGCGGCCAGTGGCATGACGCAGGCCGCCGGCAGTGCAGCCAAAGGCGTCAGCGGCGGTGATTTCGACTACTACGTCGACAGCCTGTTTCGCGATGATCGCCCGGTGGCCGTCGGTGACGACGCTGCACATGGCGTGGTCGCGCGCATCTTCACCCGCACCCTGAGCAATGACGGTCAACTCGCCGCTGAAGACCGTGCTTACCTGGCCCAGTTGATCAGCCAGCGTACCAACCTCAGTCAGGCTGATGCTGAAGCCCGTATCGACAAGGTCTATGGCGATGCCCGTAAAGCCGTTGAAGACGCCAAGCTCAAGGCCAAGCAAGCCGCTGATGCCGCTGCGAAAGTCGCTGCCTATACGTCGCTGTGGACCTTCATTGCCCTGCTGATCGGCGCCTTCTTTGCCAGTTTCGCTGCAACCTATGGCGGTCGTCGTCGCGATGCCGTGGTGTATGTCGAAACCGAACACTTCGTCCGTTAATTAATTCAAGGAGAACATCATGCGCTCATTACTTCTGTGGTTCCTCGGCATTCCAATCCCGATCATTATCCTGATTGCGATCTTCGTGCACTGATACTGAGCCTGGCTCGGTCCCCCTGTGGGAGCGGGCTTGCTCGCGAAGACGGTGTGTCAGCTACTCATGGGGTGACTGATACACCGCCTTCGCGAGCAAGCCCGCTCCCACATTTGGTTGTGCGCAGTGTCAGCCAGCTTGCCACCAGCAACACGCTCGCCACCGCTGTCATGATCACCAAAGGTCCTGACGTACCATCTGACAACAAGCCAGTTGCCCAACTGCTTACCGCTGTCAGGAACATCTGGGTAAAAAAGAACAGCCCCGATGCTGTCCCGGCAATCGCGCCATACGGCTGCAAAACCGAGAGCTGACAGGCCGGAATCACCATCCCCACCGACACCATGATCACCACCATCGGCAGCACAATCGCCAGCCATTCCCCTGGCAGTGTGGTTGTAGCGACCGCGAGCACGACACTGCCAAGCACGTTCAGGCCTATCGCTGCGGCAATCAAACGGTCTGGTTCAAAGCGCAGCACGAGGCGCCGAAACAGATTCGCGCCCAGCATGTAGCCGCTGATCGTGGCAGCGAATACCAGTGCATAAGCTGTGGCAGACAACTGGAAGCCCCGTTGCAACAGCGCCGAAGACTCACTGATAAACGGAAAGTACGTGCTGTAGACGCAGCCAATCGCCAGGGAATAACGCAGGAAATGACGGTCGCGCAAAAGCTGCCCGTAGAGGCGCAGCAAACCACTCGGTGGTGCCGCGGCGACTTGCGGCGGACGGGTTTCAGGCAGGCGGCGATACACCACTACGTACAGCAGTGCGCCAATCATCGCCAGCAACACAAATAGCCCGCGCCAGTTGACGACGGGCAACAGCACGCTGCCCAGCACCGGCGCGGCCATCGGCGAAACGGCCATGGCCATGGAGATCAAACCGAGCAAGCGCGCCTGTTCGTCGCGGTCGAAGTAATCGCGCACGATCACCCGGCCGATCACCGTGGTGCAGCAGCCACCCAATGCCTGGAACAGGCGGGCGATGATCAGCAGGGTGATGCTGTCAGCCAGGGCGCAAGCCACTGTGGCCACGACGTACAAAAACAGCCCGGCCAATAGCACCGGACGCCTGCCGAAGCGGTCGGTGAGCGGGCCGCTGACCAGCAGGGAAATCGCCGAGCCCAGCGTGTAGAGCGTCAGGGTCAGTTGTAACTGGCTGTCGCTGGTCTGGAAGTAGTCGGCCATGGCGGGCAAGGCTGGCAGGTGCATGTCCAGCGTGATACGGGGCAGGGCGATGAGGACGGTCAGCAGCACCAGCCAGAACCCGGTAGAGAGGGCGCGTTGAGTCATGGGACGTCTCGATGCAAGAGGTAGAGCCCGGACTCTAGCGGCTTTGTGGTTTAATCCTCAGGGCCACTAATGCCTTGATGGATAGGACCACTATGAGCCGAGGAAAAACCGCATCCGCCCTCGACCTGCCGCGCCCGGATACGCTGGATGCGGGCAAGCAGCAAGGCGCCTACGAGGCCCTGCGCGGGGCGATCCTGAACCGGCAGTTGCCCGCCGGGAGCCGCTTGCCCTCCACGCGCAGCCTGGCCGAGCGCTGGTTGGTATCCCGTGGCACGCTGGAGGCGGCGTTTGACCGCCTGCACAGCGAAGGCTACGTGATGCGGGTGGCCGGGTCCGGTACGCGAGTGTGCGCGGTGATCCCGGAACAATTCATCGCGGCACCTTCAGCCAGGGAAATCCCACGGCGCCCCGTGGAGCCTGACCAGCCGGATGCCGGCGTGCAGAGCCATGTGCCCTTCGTTGCGCGGCGTCCGGATGCCAGCCTGTTTGATCTGAAAACCTGGGCCCGCTGCATCTCCCGTGGGTTGCTGACGGTAGGCCCGGGTGTGCTGGAAGCGGCGCACCCGGCCGGTCTGCCCGAGTTGCGCGCGCAGATTGCCGATTACCTGCGCAGCTATCGCGGCCTGCAATGCGAGGCCGATGAAGTGATCGTCACCACCGGCATCCGCCATGCCCTCGACCTGATTGCGCGCAGCGTGCTCAAGCCGGGTGACACGGCCTGTGTCGAAGACCCCGGTTATCTGCCGGCACGCCGTTTGTTCGCCCTGGCGGGGGCGCACATCCACGCAATTCCCGTCACTGCCGACGGCCTCGACACTGCCCAACTGCCCGAGACGGCGCGTCTGGCCTATGTCACGCCCGCCCACCAGGCGCCATTGGGCATGACGTTGTCGGTGTCCCGTCGCCTGGCGCTGTTGGACTGGGCCGCCCGCGCCGACGCCTGGGTGGTCGAAGACGATTACGACAGTGAATACAACTACAACACCGCGCCGCTGGCCGCGCTTAAATCCCTGGATTCGGGCGACCGTGTGATCTATTGCGGCAGCTTCAACAAGAACCTGTTCCCCGGTTTGCGCGTGGGCTTCATGGTGGTGCCCAACGTGCTGCGCCGCTCGTTGTTGCGTACCTTGCAACTCACCGGGCACTCGGTGGGGGCCAGTGATCAACTGGGGTTGGTGGAGTTTCTGCGCAGTGGCGCGTTTGTGCGTCACCTGCGTGCCTCGCGGCAGGCTTATCAGGCACGGCGCGATGCGCTGCTGGAATGCCTGGGTGGGCGCTGCACCGTCAGCGGGCAGCAGGCAGGATTGCACTTTGTGTTGTGGCTGCCGGACGGTGTCGAAGAGGGGGATTTCTGTCGCCGTGCCGCTGCAGTCGGGTTGACGCTACAGCCGCTGGGCAAGTTCTGTCATGCGCTGACATTGCCGCCGGCGGTGATCATCGGCTACACCGCGTTGACCCTGGCGCAGATCCGCTTTCACGGCCGCGCGTTGGCGCAGTTGTTGTAGGCGCGGTCAGTCGTCGAAGCCGACCTGCTCATGTATCTCGTCCACCTTCAATTCCAAGCGATACGCCACCGCAATAAACAATGCCTGGCACAGGCACAACGTGGCGCTCAACGAACGAAACGCAAACGACGAGCCCTCATTCACCAACAGCACCGCGTTCGCCCGCTTGGCCAGGGGCGACAGGTTGCTGTCGGTGATAATCAACGTCTTGGCCTGATGATGCTGGGCAATCCGCAGGCAATGCTGGGTCTCTTTGCCGTAGGGCGAGAAGCTGATTGCAATCACCAGGTCATTGGCGCGTACGCTGCGCATCTGCTCGCGGTAGCTGCCGCCCAGGCCCGAGATCAGGTGGATGCGCTTGTTGGTGTGCTGCAGGTTGTAGACCAGGTAATCGGCCACCGCAAACGAGCGGCGCACGCCGACCACGTAGATGTTGTCGGCGTTGACCACCAGGTCCACGGCCTTGTCGAATGCCACGTCATCGAGTTCCAGCCCCAGGCGCTCGATGCCGGACAGGGTAGCGTTGACGCACTCACGCGCCAGGTCGCCGCCGCTGGCCTTCTGCGACTTGTTGGCGATCATGCTGCGGATGCGCTGCTGGTAGTTCTGCACCGGGGTGGTCTTGTGGGTGTAGGCCTCGCGAAACAGCGCCTGCATCTCACTGAAACCGCTGAAACCGAAACGCTGGGAAAACCGCACGATCGCCGACGGGTGCACTTCGCACTCGCGGGCGATGTCGCTGATGCGGTCGACCATGATCCGGTCGCTTTGCTGGCTCATGTAGCTGGCGATGCGTTTGAGTTGGCGTGGCAGGCTTTCGTATTCGTCGGTGATCAGCTGCAACAGGCGTTCGGCATTGATCGGAGGGCTGGCGGGCGTTTCTTCCAGGGGGGTCTCATGATCGGTGCGGGACATGGGCAATCCTTCTGACGGTTCTTCTGATGCGCTGATAAGTGGCGCAAGTCTACAGGGTAGGCGCAAAAAAATACCTGCGCATCACGGCCACCGTGGCCTGCTTAAACGAGGCAGTCTCGCTGGGCTGCCCCTGTGCAAGCTTAATGGAAAAAATATTCCAATGAAAAAATATCTAGAATAAATATTGATTGGCGTCGCCGGACGTTCTAGTCTGCTCCCACCAAGAGCGTTTGCCGCCACCACGACGGCACAACGCAGGCTGATAAAAATAACAGGAGCCAGCATGGGCCAGACTCGTTTTGCCAGTGGGCGTCAATTGGATTTGATTTGCCTCGGGCGCCTGGGCGTCGACCTCTATGCACAACAAGTCGGTGCACGGCTTGAGGACGTGTCCAGCTTTGCCAAATACCTCGGCGGTTCTTCTGCCAATATCGCCTTTGGCACCGCACGGTTGGGCCTCAAATCGGCGATGTTGAGCCGGGTGGGCGATGACCACATGGGCCGTTTCCTGCTGGAATCCCTGGCCCGCGAAGGTTGCGATGTCAGCGCCATCAAGGTCGACCCTGAGCGCCTGACCGCCCTGGTGCTACTCGGCCTCAAGGACCGCGAAACTTTCCCCCTGGTGTTCTACCGCGAAAACTGCGCCGACATGGCCCTGCGCGCCGAGGACATCAGTGAAGCCTTTATTGCCTCCAGCAAGGCGCTGTTGATCACCGGCACGCATTTCTCCACCGACGGCGTGTACAAGGCCAGCATCCAGGCGCTGGACTACGCGGCCAAGCACAACGTCAAGCGCGTGCTGGATATCGACTACCGCCCAGTGCTGTGGGGCCTGGCGGGCAAGGCGGATGGAGAGACGCGGTTTGTCGCCGACCAGAACGTCAGCCAGCATGTGCAGAAAATCCTGCCGCGCTTTGACTTGATCGTCGGTACCGAAGAAGAATTCCTCATCGCGGGTGGCAGTGAAGATTTGCTCACCGCACTGCGTAAAGTCCGCGAGCTGACACCGGCGACCCTGGTGGTCAAGCTCGGCCCGCAGGGTTGCACGGTGATTCACGGCGCCATCCCCGCGCGACTGGAAGACGGCGCCATCTACCCCGGTGTGCGCGTTGAAGTGCTCAACGTGCTTGGTGCTGGCGATGCATTTATGTCGGGCTTCCTCAGCGGCTGGATCAATGACGCCAGCGATGAGCGCTGCAGTCAGTTGGCCAATGCCTGCGGCGGGCTTGTGGTATCGCGCCACGCCTGCGCACCGGCCATGCCGACGCCTGCCGAGCTTGAGTACCTGTTCAACAGCCCGGTGCCGATCACCCGGCCGGATCAAGACGTCACCTTGCAACGCCTGCACCGCGTCTCGGTGCCGCGCAAGCCCTGGAAGCAACTGTTCGTGTTTGCTTTCGACCACCGCTGGCAGTTGGTGGACCTGGCGCAAAAAGGTGGCCAGGACCCAACGCGCATCAGCGATATCAAGCAGCTGTTTATCCAGGCCATCGAACGCGTCGAGAAAAAGCTCGCCGAGCAAGGCATAGATGCCGATGTGGGCCTGCTGGCCGACCAACGCTTCGGCCAGGACGCCCTTAATGCGGCCAGCGGCCGTGGCTGGTGGATCGCACGCCCGGTGGAGGTGCAGAACTCGCGCCCACTGGCGTTCGAGCACGGCCGCTCGATTGGCAGCAACCTGATCGCCTGGCCCCAGGAGCAGATCATCAAGTGCCTCGTGCAATTCCACCCCGACGACGAGCCGTTGCTGCGCCTGGAACAGGAAGCGCAACTCAAGGCGGTGTACGAGGCATCTATTGTCAGTGGCCATGAATTGTTGCTGGAAGTCATCCCGCCCAAGGACCACCCGTCCACTTACCCGGACGTGCTCTATCGCAGCCTCAAGCGCTTGTACAACCTGGGTATCTACCCGGCGTGGTGGAAGATCGAGGCGCAGTCGGCCGAGGACTGGAAGAAGCTTGACGAACTGATCCAGGACCGCGACCCGTACTGCCGTGGCGTGGTGCTGCTGGGCCTGAATGCCTCGGCCGAGTTTCTCGCCGATGGCTTCCAGCAAGCCCGCCTGAGCACTACCTGCCGAGGTTTTGCCGTGGGCCGCACGATCTTCCAGGAGCCGAGCCGGGCGTGGATGGCGGGGGAGATTGATGATGAGGTTTTGATTCAGCAAGTACAGGCCACGTTTGAACAGCTGATCAATGCCTGGCGAAGTGCCCGAACCTAAACACGCTTCTCGAATGTGGAATGCAGTCAAATGTGGGAGCGGGCTTGCTCGCGAATGCGGTGGTTCAGTTACAGAAGTGTTGCCTGACAGACCGCATTCGCGAGCAAGCCCGCTCCCACATAAAGCAGATCCCGGTGATCTCTAGATAAAAACAAAAGGTGCAGCCATGCCCGCAATCCGAATTGGCATCAACCCGATTTCCTGGAGCAACGACGACCTCCCAGCCCTGGGCGGCGAAACGCCCCTGAGCACCGCCTTGAGCGAAGGCAAGGAAATCGGTTACGAAGGCTTCGAACTCAACGGCAAATTCCCCAAGGACGCCAAAGGCGTCGGCGATGTGCTGCGTCCTTATGACCTGGCACTGGTCTCCGGCTGGTACTCGAGCCGGCTGGCCCGGCGTTCAGTGGCCGAAGAAATCGAGGCCATCGCCGGCCATGTCGAGTTGCTCAAGCAAAACGGTGCCAGTGTATTGGTCTACGGCGAAGTCGCCGATTCGATCCAGGGTTCGCGCATCCGCCTGATCGAGCGCCCGCGCTTTCACAGCGAACAGGCCTGGCAGGATTATGCCGACAAGCTCACCGAACTGGCGCGCTTCACCCTGTCCCAAGGCGTGCGCCTGGCGTACCACCACCATATGGGCGCCTACGTCGAATCCGCGGAAGACATCGACCAGTTGATGAAGCGAACGGGCCCGGAAGTCGGCCTGCTGTTCGATTCGGGCCACTGCTACATGGGCGGCGGCGAACCAGTGGAGGTGCTGCGTAAACACATCGACCGCATCTGCCACGTGCATTTCAAGGACGTGCGCAAGCCTGTGGTGCAACTGGCGCGTAACCAGATGTGGAGTTTTCCCGACTGCATCGTCAACGGCACCTTCACCGTGCCCGGCGACGGTGACATCGACTTCGCCGAATTGCTTGATGAGTTGCTGGCCGCGAACTATGAAGGCTGGCTGGTTGTGGAAGCCGAGCAGGACCCGGCTGTGGCGCCCAGCTATATCTATGCGAAAAAAGGTTACGACACCCTACGTGCTCTGCTGAATGATGCCCTGCTGAATGAGAGGACTGCAAAATGAGCTTGTTGGTCAAGAGCAGCAAACGCGGACAAACCATGGTCGCGCTGGAAGCGGGGCGCCTGGAGTACGTGGGCTTTTCCGCTTACCGCCTGAGCCTGGGCGAAACCCTGCCGGTCAGCGCCGGTGATCAAGAGCTGTGCTTGGTACTGCTCAGCGGTCGCGTGAACATTGAAGGCGAAGGCTTCAACTGGCAGAACCTGGGGGATCGCCAGTCGGTGTTTGAAGACAAATCCCCCTTCGCCGCCTACCTGCCACCGGGTACCGATGCCCAGGTCACCGCGTTGAGCGATGTACAGATTGCCGTCTGCGCCGCGCCGGGGGCGGACGGCTACGAGCCGCGCCTGATCCGCCCGGAAGACTGCAAACGCAGCGTGCGCGGCAAAGGGGCCAACACCCGCTATGTGTGCGACATCCTGCCCGACAGCGAGCCGGCCCATTCACTGCTGGTGGTAGAGGTACGCACGCCGTCCGGGCATTCGTCGAGCTACCCGCCGCACAAGCACGACACCGACGACCTGCCGCACCAGAGCTTTCTCGAAGAGACCTACTACCACCAGATCAACCCGCCCCAGGGCTTTGTGTTCCAGCGCGTCTACACCGACGATCGCAGCATTGACCAGGCCATGGCCGTGGAAAACAGCGACCTGGTGGTGGTGCCCAAGGGCTACCACCCAGTCAGCGTGCCGTATGGCTACGAATCGTATTACCTGAATGTGATGGCTGGCCCCCAGCGCGCCTGGCATTTCCATAACGACCCGCAGCACAGCTGGCTGCTGGACCTCTAAGCGGTTTTGGACGGAGAACAACAATGAAGTCGCCTTTACGTTTTGCCCTTAACCGCATGGTCGCCCCCAACCTGTCCCTGCCGGACTTCATCCAGTTGGCCGCAGCGCTCAAGTGCGATGCCATCGAGATCCGCAATGACCTTGCGGACAAGCAAATCGAATTCGGCACCCCGGCCGGCCGCGTGCGCGAGTTGTGCGCAGCGCAGGGCATCCAGGTGCTGTCGATCAACGCGCTGTACCCCTTTGACGTGTGGAACGAGGAGCGTCGCGCTCAAGCGATCCAGCTCGCCACCTATGCCCGTGAGTGCGGCGCCCAGGGCCTGGTGATGTGCCCGTTCAACGAGCGAGGCGATACGCGCAACGAAGCGCAGCGTGCCGCCGGGTTGCGCACGGCCTTGAGCGAGCTGGCGCCGATCCTGCGTGAATACGGGATTCTCGGTTTTATCGAACCCCTAGGCTTTGAGGAATGTGCGCTACGCCGCAAGCGCGTGGCGGTGGATGCGATCCAGTCCATTGGCGGCCTGGATGTGTTCCGCCTGGTGCACGACACCTTCCATCATCACTTGGCCAGCGAACATGAGTTCTTCCCCGAATTGACCGGGCTGGTGCATATCTCCGGCGTGGAAGATGCCGAGGCGCCGCTCAATTCGATTCGTGACGGCCACCGCGTGTTGGTGGGCGAGGGTGACATCCTTGGTAACGCGGCGCAGATCGACACGCTGCTCAGCACGGGATACAGCGGCTATTTGTCGTTTGAGCCGTTTGCCGAGAGCGTGCATGAACTGGCGGATATACAACAGGCGTTGGGCGCGAGCATTGCCCATCTGAACAAATCCCGGAACTGACAGCGGATAACGTGTGGGAGCGGGCTTGCTCGCGAAGGCGGTGGACCAGTAAGTAAATCCGGTGACTGACACACCGCATTCGCGAGCAAGCCCGCTCCCACATGGGATCACTGTTGATCGAAAGATTTGCATTCATTCAAGGTGCGAACATGACCACAACAAGACTGACCATGGCCCAAGCCCTGGTGAAGTTCCTGGATAACCAATACATCGAAGTCGATGGCGTGCAGAGCAAGTTTGTCGCCGGGGTGTTCACGATTTTCGGCCACGGCAACGTGCTGGGCCTGGGCCAGGCCCTGGAGCAAGACAGCGGTGACCTGGTGGTGCACCAGGGCCGCAACGAACAGGGCATGGCCCACGCCGCCATCGGTTTTGCCAAGCAGCACCTGCGCCGCAAGATCTACGCGTGCACAGCTTCTGTGGGCCCCGGCGCTGCCAACATGCTCACCGCCGCCGCGACCGCGACCGCCAACCGTATCCCGCTGCTGCTGTTGCCCGGCGATGTGTATGCCAGTCGCCAGCCCGACCCGGTGTTGCAACAGATCGAACAGTTCCACGACCTGAGCATCAGCACCAACGATGCCTTCCGCTCCGTGAGCAAATACTGGGACCGCATCAACCGCCCCGAGCAGTTGATGACCGCCGCAATCCACGCCATGCGCGTGCTTACCGATCCGGCTGAAACCGGTGCCGTGACCCTGGCGTTGCCCCAGGACGTGCAGGCCGAGGCCTGGGACTATCCCGACTACTTCCTGCAAAAACGCGTGCACCGTATCGAACGTCGCCCGGCCACCGCCGCGATGATCAGTGATGCGCTGGCGGCCTTTCGCGGCAAGCGCAAGCCGCTGATCATCTGCGGCGGCGGTGTGAAGTATTCCGGTGCCAACGCTGCACTGCAGGCGTTTGCCGAACGGTTTGATATCCCCTTCGCCGAAACCCAGGCGGGCAAGAGCGCCGTGGTCTCCAGCCATCCGCTGAACGTCGGTGGGATCGGAGAAACTGGCTGCCTGGCGGCGAATCTGCTGGCGCCCGAAGCCGACCTGATCATCGGTATCGGCACGCGTTATACCGACTTCACCACCTCGTCCAAATCACTGTTCAAGCACGCCGAGGTGAAGTTTCTCAACCTCAACATCAGCCCCTGCGACGCCTTGAAACTGGACGGCGTGCAGGTGTTGGCTGACGCACAAGTCGCCCTTGAAGCACTGGCCGATGCCCTAGGCGATTATCGTTCGGGCTGGGGCGAGCAGATCCGTGAAGCCAAGGCGCAGTTGGACACCGAAGTGGACCGTGTGCATCAGGTGGAATATGACGGTGACGGCTTCGTGCCGGAGGTCGACGACCACCTGGACCGCTCGGTGCTGCGTGAATTCATCGAGCTGACCGGTTCGTGCCTCACCCAAAGCCGTGTGCTTGGCGTGCTCAACCAAACCCTGGCCGATGACGCAATCATCGTCGCAGCCGCCGGCAGCCTGCCCGGTGACCTGCAGCGCGCCTGGCGCAGCAAGGGCGTCAACACCTACCACGTCGAGTACGGCTATTCGTGCATGGGCTATGAGATCAACGCCGCCCTCGGCGTGAAACTCGCCGAGCCGACCAAAGAGGTCTACGCCCTGGTCGGCGATGGTTCCTACATGATGCTGCATTCGGAGCTGGCCACCTCGATCCAGGAGCGCCGCAAGATCAACGTGGTGCTGCTCGACAACATGGCTTTCGGCTGCATCAACAACCTGCAGATCGGCAATGGCATGGACAGCTTCGGCACCGAGTTCCGCTACCGCAACCCCGAGAGCGGCAAGCTCGACGGCGGCCTGGTGCCGGTGGATTTCGCCATGAGCGCGGCGGCCTATGGTTGCAAGACCTACAAGGTCAGCACTGTGGAGCAACTCGAAGCGGCGCTGGCCGATGCACGAACTCAAACGGTTTCGACGCTGATCGATATCAAGGTGCTGCCCAAGACCATGATCCACGGCTACCTGTCGTGGTGGCGGGTGGGTGTGGCGCAGGTGTCCACCAGCGAACGTACGAATGCCGCCGCGAAAAAACTCAACGAACACCTGGCGAAGGCCCGGCAGTACTAATAACAAAAGGAGTGAATGTATGTCTTTGAAGTTGGGTGTTATCGGTACCGGCGCCATCGGCCGTGACCATATTCGTCGTTGCAGCCAGACCTTGCTCAACAGCCAGGTGGTGGCGGTAACCGACATCAATCTTGAGCAAGCCGCCAAGGTTGTCGCAGAGTTGAAGCTGGACGCCGAGGTGTACGCCGACGGCCATGCGCTGATCAATTCGCCACAGGTCGAGGCCATTCTGGTCACTTCATGGGGCCCGAGCCACGAAGAGTTCGTGCTCGCCGCCATCGCCGCCGGCAAACCGGTGTTCTGCGAAAAACCCTTGGCCGTGACGGCTGACGGCTGCCGCAAGATCGTCGACGCCGAAGTGGCCTACGGCAAGCGCCTGGTGCAAGTCGGCTTCATGCGCCCGTACGACGAGGGTTATCGCGCATTGAAAGCGGTGATCGACAGCGGCCAGATCGGCGAACCCCTGATGCTGCACTGCGCGCACCGCAACCCGACGGTGGGCGAGAACTACAAGACCGACATGGCGATCACCGACACCCTGATCCACGAGCTGGATGTGTTGCGTTGGCTGCTCAACGACGACTACGTCTCGGTGCAAGTGGTGTTCCCACGCAAATCCAGCAAGGCCCTGGCCCACTTGCGTGACCCGCAGATCGTGCTGCTGGAAACCGCCAAGGGCACGCGTATCGATGTCGAAGTGTTCGTGAACTGCCAGTACGGCTATGACATCCAGTGCGAAGTGGTGGGGGAGACCGGTATTGCCAAACTGCCGGAGCCGTCCCAGGTGCAAATGCGCAGTGGCGCGAAGTTGTCGAATGCGATTCTGATGGACTGGAAGGATCGGTTTATTGGTGCGTATGACGTGGAGTTGCAGGCGTTTATCGACAGCGTACGCGCCGGGCAGGTCGGCGGGCCGTCGGCGTGGGATGGCTTTGCGGCGGCGGTGGCGGCGGATGCGTGTATTGAAGCGCAGAATAGCGAGCAGATTGTGAAGGTGAGCTTGCCGCAGCGTCCGCACTTCTACGGCTGACCGCGATCCCACATTTGAATTGGGTTTCCACTTCAAGTAAGGAGTGTATGCATGCGAATCGGTCTAGTCGGCTACGGCCACGGAGGGCGCTTCTTTCATGCGCCGCTGATTGCAACCCTGCCAGGTGCGACATTGGTCGGCGTAGTAACTCGGTCCCCCGAGCGCCGCCAGCAACTGGCAATCGACCACCCCGGCGTCAGGGCTTTTGACAACATCGGCCAAATCGTCGAAGCCGGCGTCGATGCCCTGGTTATCTCCACCACCCTCAAGGGCCGCCCGGCCCTGGTGCTGGAAGCCATCGAACATGGCGTTGCCGTGGTCAGCGACAAGCCCTTCGCCGCCAACGCCGAACAGGCCCAGGCGCTGATCACCGCGGCCGAACGCCAAGGCTCGCTGCTCAGCGTCTACCAGAACCGACGCTGGGACTCGGATTACCTGACCCTGCGCAAACTCATCGACGCCGGCGCCTTGGGCACGATCACGCGTTTCGAATCCCGCGTGGAACGCTACAGCCCGCAAGCCGTAGGTAACGCCAGCGGCGGTGGTTGGCTGCGCGACCTGGGCAGCCACTTGGTCGACCAGGCCCTGCAACTGTTCGGCCCGGTAGATCGGGTGTTCGCGCAACTGCAATACACCGCCGAACATCCCACGGTGGACCATGGTTTTTTTGTGTCCCTGACCCACGCCAACGGTGTGATTTCCCATCTGTGGGGCAATGCCCTGCAAAACAGCCAGGCGCCGCGCTTTCGCGTCAGTGGCACCTCTGGCTGCTACACCGTCGAAGGCTTGGACGGCCAGGAAGAAGCGCTGATGGCCGGCAAGTCGCCGAAGACTGAAGGTGAGCATTGGGGCTCTGAAGAACACCGCCGCTGGGGCTGGTTCGAACAAGGCCCGGACCGCGAGCGGGTGCCGTCGGAAAAGGGCTGTTGGACGCAGTTCTATCGACAGTTGCAATTGGCCGTGCAAGGGCAGGGGCCGCTGCCGGTGGATGCCTATGATGCGCTGGAAACCACCCGTATATTGGACGCCGCACGCCTGAGCGCGGAGCGCCAGCAGGTGGTTTCAACAAAAATAGAATAAAATTCTAAAACAGGTTGATATGGAAATTATTTTCCAATAAAGTCTTTTCCAGGTTGCATAAAGTACGTTCGGACTCGATCTGCACGACTCAACAAAAACAAGATCAAAAACAACCAGGTACCGTCAGATGAAAATCTTCAACGCTGTACTGCGAGTTTTACGCCCTGTCCTAGCGCCACGCGGTCTGCCCCGCGCCCGGCCGTTCTACTTCTCCTTCCTTAATGTGCTGTGCGTCGAAAACAAAGGCGCGCTGGTCTGCTGCATTCCAGGCGCGCCGGTGGTTCGACTGTCCAATTCGCAAGTCCCGCTCTGATCAACGTAACGTCCAACAAAACCAACAAGAATGTGGAGACAGACCGTTCATGAAGACCCCGATCCGTTTTACCGCGCTGGCCTTGTCCATGCTGCTGGCCAGTGGTTTTGCCAGTGCCGCCGATATCAAGGTGGGCGTGAGCATGTCCGCCTTCGACGATACCTTCCTGACTTACCTGCGCGAGGACATGGACAAGCAAGCCAAGTCCTACCCCAAGGGTGACGGTGTGCAATTGCAGTTCGAAGACGCGCGTGCCGACGTGGTCAAGCAGTTGAGCCAGGTCGAGAACTTTATCAGCCAGAAAGTCGACGCCATCATCGTCAACCCGGTGGATACCGCGTCGACCAAGAACATCATCAGCGCCGCCACCAAGGCGGGCATCCCGCTGGTCTTCGTCAACCGCCGTCCCGACCAGAAAGACTTGCCCAAGGATGTGGTCGCTGTGACCTCCGATGACATCGAGGCTGGTCGCCTGCAAATGCAATACATCGCTGAAAAGCTCGGCGGCAAAGGCAAGATTGTGATCCTGCTGGGTGACCTGGCGAACAACTCCACCACCAATCGCACCAAGGGCGTGAAGGAGGTGCTGGCCAAATACCCGGATATCAAGATCGAACAGGAACAGACCGGCATCTGGCTGCGTGACAAGGGTATGACCCTGGTCAACGACTGGCTGACCCAAGGTCGCGAATTCAACGCGGTGCTGGCCAACAACGATGAGATGGCCATCGGCGCGTCGATGGCCCTGAAGTCGGCGGGTACCAAGCCGGGCAGCGTGCTGATCGCGGGTGTCGACGGCACCCCGGACGGTCTGAACGCGATCACCAAGGGTGACATGGCCGCGTCGGCGTTCCAGGACGCCAAGGGTCAGGCGGTGGGCTCGGTGGAAGCGGCGCGCAAAATGGCCAAGAAGGAGCCGGTCGAGCAGAACGTGATTATTCCGTTCCAACTGATCACTCCGGAAAACGTCGCCAAGTTCAAGTAGCCCTGACATAACAACAATAAACCGGCAGGGCGGTCGTGCCCGCCTTGCCGATGGAGTACCTCCTTATGCTCGCTCAAGCCACTGTCTCGCAGCCTCCCGGTATCCAACCCCAGCTGTTGGAAGAACCCTACCTGCTGGAAATCGTCAATATCAGCAAAGGCTTTCCCGGTGTCGTGGCCCTGGCCGATGTACAGCTGCGCGTGCGCCCCGGTACCGTGCTGGCGCTGATGGGCGAGAACGGTGCAGGCAAGTCGACATTGATGAAAATCATCGCCGGCATCTACCAGCCCGACGCCGGTGAAATTCGCCTGCGCGGCAAGCCGATCGTGTTTGAAACACCCCTGGCGGCCCAAAAGGCCGGGATCGCGATGATCCACCAGGAACTCAACCTGATGCCGCACATGAGCATCGCCGAGAATATCTGGATCGGCCGCGAGCAGCTCAACAGCCTGCACATGGTCAACCACCGTGAAATGCACCGCTGCACCGCCGAGTTGCTGGCGCGCTTGCGCATCAACCTCGACCCCGAGGAACACGTGGGCAACCTGAGCATCGCCGAGCGGCAGATGGTCGAGATTGCCAAGGCCGTGTCCTACGACTCCGACATCCTGATTATGGATGAACCGACATCGGCCATTACCGACAAGGAAGTGGCCCACCTGTTTTCGATCATTGCCGACCTCAAGTCCCAGGGCAAAGGCATCGTCTACATCACCCATAAAATGAATGAAGTATTCGCCATCGCCGATGAAGTGGCGGTGTTCCGCGACGGCCAGTACATCGGCTTGCAACGCGCGGACAGCATGAACAGCGACAGCCTGATTTCGATGATGGTCGGCCGTGAGCTGAGCCAGCTGTTCCCGGTGCGCGAGACGCCCATCGGTGACCTGTTGCTGTCGGTACGCAACCTGACGCTGGACGGCGTATTCAAGGACGTATCGTTTGACCTGCATGCCGGCGAGATCCTCGGTATTGCCGGGTTGATGGGCTCGGGCCGCACCAACGTGGCCGAAACCATTTTTGGCATCACCCCTAGCAGCAGCGGCCAGATCAGTCTGGACGGCAAGGCGGTGCGCATTACCGATCCACACATGGCCATTGAGAAGGGCTTTGCTCTGTTGACCGAAGACCGCAAGCTCAGTGGCCTGTTCCCCTGCCTTTCCGTGTTGGAAAACATGGAAATGGCCGTGCTGCCGCACTACTCGGGCAACGGTTTTATCCAGCAGAAAGCCCTGCGTGCGCTGTGCGAAGACATGTGCAAGAAGCTGCGGGTGAAAACCCCGTCCCTTGAGCAATGCATCGACACCTTGTCCGGCGGCAACCAGCAGAAGGCCTTGCTGGCGCGCTGGCTGATGACCAACCCGCGCCTGCTGATCCTTGATGAACCCACGCGGGGCATTGATGTGGGCGCCAAGGCCGAGATCTACCGGTTGATCGCCTTCCTCGCCAGCGAAGGCATGGCGGTGATCATGATTTCTTCCGAGCTGCCCGAAGTACTGGGCATGAGCGACCGAGTCATGGTGATGCACGAAGGTGAATTGATGGGCACCTTGGACCGCAGCGACGCGACCCAGGAAAAAGTCATGCAGTTGGCCTCCGGGATGACGGCAGTCCACTGACGTACAGAATAAAAAGGTGATGGGCTATGAATGCAATAACGGATAACAAACCCGCGACGGTGCCAACCAAAAGTCGCCGACGCATGCCCACCGAGCTGAGCATCTTCCTGGTGCTGATCGGCATCGGCCTGGTGTTTGAAGTGTTCGGCTGGATCGTGCGTGACCAGAGCTTCCTGATGAACTCCCAGCGATTGGTGCTGATGATCCTGCAAGTGTCGATCATCGGCCTGCTCGCCATCGGTGTGACCCAGGTGATCATTACCACCGGTATCGACCTGTCCTCGGGCTCTGTATTGGCGTTGTCGGCGATGATCGCTGCCAGTTTGGCGCAAACCTCTGATTTTTCCCGAGCCGTGTTTCCCAGCCTGACCGATTTGCCAGTGTGGATTCCGGTGGCGATGGGGCTTGGCGTCGGGCTGCTGGCAGGGGCGATCAACGGCAGCATCATCGCCGTCACCGGTATCCCACCCTTTATTGCCACCCTCGGTATGATGGTCTCGGCCCGTGGCCTGGCGCGTTACTACACCGAAGGCCAACCGGTGAGCATGCTCTCGGATTCGTACACGGCCATCGGCCATGGCGCGATGCCGGTGATCATCTTCCTGGTGGTGGCCGTGATCTTCCATATCGCCCTGCGCTACACCAAGTACGGCAAATACACCTACGCCATCGGCGGCAACATGCAGGCGGCGCGTACGTCGGGGATCAACGTCAAGCGCCACTTGATCATCGTCTACAGCATCGCCGGCTTGCTGGCTGGTCTGGCCGGTGTGGTCGCTTCGGCACGTGCTGCAACCGGGCAGGCCGGCATGGGCATGTCTTATGAGCTGGATGCGATTGCGGCTGCGGTGATCGGCGGCACCAGCCTGGCGGGCGGGGTAGGGCGCATCACGGGGACTGTGATCGGCGCACTGATTCTGGGGGTGATGGCCAGCGGGTTTACGTTTGTCGGGGTGGATGCGTACATTCAGGACATCATCAAGGGCCTGATCATTGTGGTGGCAGTGGTGATCGACCAGTACCGCAACAAGCGCAAACTCAAACGCTGAGATCGTCTTACGACCAACACAAATCAAGTGCGGGAGCTGGCTTGCCTGCGATTGCATCAACTCGGTAGCCCTGACGGACCGAGTCGCCTGGATCGCGGGCAAGCCCGACGCCCACACTTGCATCTTTATCAGGCAGTTCTAACCGTTTGTCTTCTATATAGCTCCACAACACTGAATTTCTTGCTATAAACGCACTCCGATAACCATTCGCCGAGCCCGTCCTGGTGCTTTTGGGGGTTATCTCGGAAAAATTGCCTGTCTTTTCAGTTGCTGTGCCCTCAAGTCGGCCTTAGACTGCCGCCCCTCGTAAATTGAGTGCCGGGTGGCGCTTGAAATGGACGGCGCCCTTCCGAGACCTGCAGAGGTCGGCCGGAACGCTCCCTTATTCGCCTTAATGCACGTATTTTTTATAGAGAAATCAATGACAAAGGAAAAGTTGCTGGCCATGCCGGCGGATGACTACATGAATGCCGAACAGCACGCTTTTTTCGAGAAGTTGCTGCAAGACATGAAAGTGGAGCACCACGAGCGCATCGAACAGAACCGTATCGCCATTGAAAGCCTGGACACTCCGGCCGACCCTGCCGACGCCGCTTCCGTTGAAGAAGAGCGCACCTGGCTGGTGAACGCCATCGACCGCGACCAGCGCATGTTGCCGCAGCTTGAGCGTGCACTGGAACGCATCAAGGAAGATTCCTTTGGCTGGTGCGATGACAGCGGCGAGCCTATCGGCCTCAAGCGCTTGCTGATCAGCCCTACCACCAAGTACTGCATCGAAGCGCAAGAGCGCCACGAGCAGATCGACAAGCACCAGCGCCAAGCCTGATGTGGTGAAGCTGGGGGATCGCTGAGCGGTCCCCCAGGGAAAGACTCGTTACACCCCCGTCTATTGATCTGTTGCAAACCACCCCACTAAAGGCCCATGGATAATGGCCCGATAGTGGCGTTTAATGCAGCGACAATAACGATAAGCAGTGGGGTGACGAAGATGGCTGGAGACGGATCTCTGACGGGCGCAGCAGTGGCACCGCAATCGGTGGTGCGCGGGTTGCCCGCCTGGTTGACGCAGCTTACGCAGAGCATCGCCCTGGTGCTGATACTGTTGGGCCTGGCATTTGCCATCCTGCCGTTGTACCTCTGCCTGCCACTGGCCGTGCTGGTGATCTGGCTGCCTCGCCTGACAAGTCGCACGCCCGTTGTTGCGTCTTGCGACGCCGTCGATGCGATTGGCGAGTTGACTCGCGACCTGTCCTATACCACCAGCCATAACGCACTGTCCGCTGCCGGCGTGGCCTATTCGGTCAAGCAACTGGCGGCTCGCTTGCAGTCTCAGTTGAGTGCAGCCAAGCAGATTGTCAGCAGTGCCGAGGTGATGATTGGCACCGAAAAGGTCACCTCCCAACTCAGCCGCGAGGCCCTGGGGGCAGCCAGCCAGGCCCATCAACGCAGCACCGAAGGCCGCGAAGTACTGGCCCAATCGATCAGCCGCATGCACCAGCTCAGCCAGCGCGCCGATGCCAGTCGTGAACTGATCGAAGCCTTGAGCCAGCGCAGTGAGGAAATCCAGCGGGTGACCCTGGTGATCCAGTCCATCGCCAGCCAGACCAACCTGTTGGCACTCAATGCAGCGATTGAGGCGGCGCGAGCCGGTGAGCATGGTCGGGGGTTTGCAGTCGTGGCGGATGAGGTGCGCGGGCTGGCGGGCCGTACGGCCACAGCCACTGATGAGGTTGGGGTGATGGTGGCCGATATCCAGCAACGCACCGCTCAGGTGGTGGAGCAGATTCGCCAGCTCTCGGCAGACTTGCACACGGGCGTGGAGCAAGTGGAGCGCGCCGGTGAGCAACTGCATAGCATCGCCAGCCTGGCGGCGGATGTCGAAGGCCAGGTGAATGAAATTGCCCAGGGCACCGACACCAACCGCACCCAGCTCGACAGCCTGTTCCATGCTGTGGAACAAATGCGCAGCGACCTGGCCGTCAGCGATCAGCAAACCCGCCAACTGGCCGACGCCGCCGTGCAGATGGAAGGCCAGGCCGAAACCATCAGTGAGCGCTTGGCGGAAGTTGGCCTGGATGACTATCATCAGCGTATCTACGACTTGGCCCGTGAAGGCGCTAGCCGAATTGCCGCGCAATTCGAGGCCGACGTGCTACAGAACCGCATCAGCCTGGATGACCTGTTCGACCGCAGCTATACGCCGATTGCCAATACCAGCCCAAGCAAGTACCACACCCGGTTTGACGGCTATACCGATCAGGTGTTGCCGGCGATCCAGGAAGATCTGCTGCCGAGGCATGAAGGGTTGGTGTTCGCCATTGCCTGCACGCCCCAGGGTTACGTGCCGACGCACAACAAGGCGTTTTCCCAGGCGTTGACCGGCGATGTGCAAGTGGATGCTGTACAGAACCGCACCAAGCGCAAGTTTGAAGACCGCACCGGGATCCGCTGTGGCAGCCATCAACAGGCGGTTTTGTTGCAGACCTACACCCGCGATACCGGTGAGCTGATGCACGACCTGTCGGTGCCGATCATCGTCAAGGGCCGGCATTGGGGTGGTTTGCGCCTGGGCTATAAACCCGAGGCTGTAAGGCGTTGACGTGAATTGGGCTTTTCCGGAATGGGCATAGCTATCGACACATATTGTAGTGAGCGGGCTTGCCCCGCGCTGGGTGGCGAAGCCGCCCCAATAAAGACATCGCCGAGTTCCAGATAGAACTAGGTCGCTTGGTTTGGGGCGGCTTCGCCACCCAGCGCGGGGCAAGCCCGCTCACTACAGGGAGATTTTTCAGCCTTTGAACGTTGTGTAGATATCTACCGTCAGTGCGGTTGATGCAGGCGTTGGTTCAGTTCGTCCACCGCGATCGCCCATTCGGCGTCTTCGCGCAGCTCTTCCTTGAGAAAACTTGCCTGTTGTGCGGACCAGAAAGGCGCATCGATCAACTTCACGTCGTCAGGCAAAGGGTGCGCGGCGATAAAGGCGTCGATAGCGTCCGGGGTTGAATCCAGGCCCAATTGGTCAAACAGGGTTTCAAGGGTAGGGATTGGCGCGTCCATATCGTTCTCCATGCAGGGTGGTCGTTATGCATGGGAGGGTTGTGACGCAGTAGAGTTCTATCGGATTGTCAGGAATTCAGGGCGCCGGAATCTACGGCGGTTTTTAACGCTTTGGCGGCGTCCTTTGCTGCGATGGCGGCGGCGTCGACGGTTTTGAACCAGCGGTCTTTTTCAACCTGGTGGGTGGTGACAGTGGTCAGCGGTGGCTTGGCCCGCATGATGATCACGGCTTGGAACTCACCGTCTACTTCCCTTGCGTCGCCATGGATAAAAAATTCGCCGATATCAAATTCCGTCACGTAGAGCCTTCCCTTGGAGATAACTGCACTGGAGAAACCTGGCCCGGGTGGACACAAACTTCAGTGGACGGGCCAGTATGGCAGTTGTTGCGGGTCGGCGGCGCAGTTAAGTTAGCGGGCTGACGAAACGATTGCTCCGTGGGGCCGCTTGTAACATGGCTTCAAGTTTCTTGGCCAGTTCGCAGGCCTTGACATGGTCGCTGCGAAAGCCTTTGATTCGACCGCTGAGCACTTCGCGGATATGGAAAAAGTTTCGGCCGGCAGGTACGACTTGGTAAAGAATCGAATCCGAGTACCCTTCAAAGCCGTTCAAGCGGTAGTATTGAGCTTCGTCCTGACAGGATGGACGGGTGTGCGAAGACATCGCGTTGTAGGCTGATCGTTGCATGGCCTGCTCCTTTCGATCGATCCGGATGACTTGATTGCAGTGTTGTAGGTGGTTTTGATCGGTGTTGCTGTTTTAGTATTGTCGTCGGCGGCCAGCGCCCGGTTCCATGGCAGTGTGTTTATTTGTGTTTGTGTGTCGGAAAACTGCATTTTTAATTGGGTTATTCTCTGAAGTTGGTCGGGCCGTATTCTCGGGCCGTTGAACCTGTGATCTCCTGTGGTGCCTGATGACCTTGCACAAGGTCCATCACGTACGTCTGTACTAGTCTTGTGACGCGACAGTGGGATCTTCTTCAGTTTTTTTCAAAGAATGAGTGATGTGATCGTGCCGTGATGGCCGTTTTTTTGTGCTGCCCGCTCTGGCGGACAGCGCTCTTTTCGATGTGGGGGCGTTTCCTTGGCAGTCAGTAATCTGGATATGCACGCGTTGTTCGTGCTGGGTGATTTGCGCGCAAAGTTGGTCAAGCAGTTTCAATCCCGTTTCGTTTACATCACCGAGCAGACGCCGGAAGGTATCTACATCGCCGAAATCGACACCGAGGCGGCGATGGTGGTGGACGACAAACCTCGCCTGGAACTCAAAGTCGGCGATCACTTCCGCGCGGCGGTATTGCCCAGTCGTGAGGGTGGCAAGTTCGAATTGAAGTTCCGCGACATCAAGTTGACCGTCTATGGCTTGGGCGACTACGCCTTCGTGTCCTCGGCCGAAGGCCAGGGCATCGTGTTCAAGGAAGGCCACAGCGTGATGCTGGTGTTTGCCGCCAATGAGCAACTGCAGGATGGCCTGACCAAAACCCTCAAGGCCGTGACCGGCAAGGCTGCCAAGTGGCGCAAGGGCGAGCTGGTCACGTTCAAGGCCAGCGAATAATCAGCAAAAAAACGCGAACACCCGTTATCTCCCGGAACCTCTACTACAGTTGAGTTGACTTAATTGTTCAGAGGCTTCGCGCATACGCAGCAAAGCCTTCCGCTATTGGTTGCGATATCGCGAGGTGCCTGAGGCATGAAAGGATTGAGAACGCTGTTGGCTGCGTCCCTGGCGACCCTAGGGCTGTCAATGGCCGCATTGCCGGTGCGCGCCGCTGAGGCGCCGATACATTTTGCCGACCTGAACTGGGAAAGCGGCAGCCTGATCACCGAAGTGCTGCGGGTTATTGTCGAGAAGGGCTACGACTTGCCCACCGACACCTTGCCCGGCACTACCATCACCTTGGAAACCGCGCTGGCCAAGAACGACATCCAAGTGATCGGCGAAGAATGGGCCGGCCGCAGCCCGGTGTGGGTCAAGGCGGAGGCCGAAGGCAAGGTGGTGGGTCTTGGGGACACGGTCAAAGGCGCAACCGAAGGCTGGTGGGTGCCGGAATACGTGATCAAGGGTGATCCCGCCAAAGGCATCAAGCCACTGGCGCCGGACCTCAAGAGCGTAAAGGACCTGGCGCGCTACAAGGATGTGTTCAAGGACCCGGAATCCCCAGGCAAGGGCCGCTTTCTCAACAGCCCTATCGGCTGGACCTCGGAAGTGGTCAACAAACAGAAGCTCAAGGCCTACGGTCTGGATGACAGCTACGTGAACTTCCGCAGCGGCTCAGGCGCGGCACTGGATGCCGAGATTGCCTCGTCGATCCGCCGGGGCAAGCCGGTGCTGTTCTACTACTGGTCGCCGACGCCGTTGATGGGGCGCTACAAGTTGATCCAACTGGAGGAACCGCCGTTCGATGCCGAGGCCTGGAAGACCCTGACGGATGCGGATAATCCTGATCCGAAGCCCACGCGCTCGTTGGCGTCCAAGTTGAGTATCGGGGTGTCTACGCCGTTCCAGAAGGCCCATCCGCAGATTGCGCAGTTCTTTGAGAAAGTTGAGTTTCCGATCGAGCCGCTGAATAAGGCCTTGGCGACCATGAGTGAAAATCACACAGCGCCACGGGATGTGGCCCAGGCGTTTCTCAAGGAACATCCGCAAGTGTGGAAGGCGTGGTTGACCGAGGATGTGGCGGAGAAGGTTGAGGCGAGCCTGAAATAAACACCGGTCTCACTGCCAAGTGAGCTCAAAATGTGGGAGCTGGCTTGCCTGCGATAGCGCTGTATCAGTCAAGGATTCATCAACTGACACACCGCTATCGCAGGCAAGCCAGCTCCCACATTGGTGTGTATTCCAAAGTCAGAACCGGGTCTGTACTGCCAGCTCGAAGGTCCTCGGCGCCCCCAGATAGTACGCCGGCGACACATGGGCAAATTCGGCATACACCTCATTCGTCAAGTTACGCACGCGCCCCGTCACCGAGGTATGCGAGTCCACCTTATAGCGCAGGAACGTCCCGAACAGCGTATAGGCCGGCACCGTTTGCGTATTGGCATTATCCGCATACACCTCAGCCACATACCGCGCATCCACACCACCTTGCCAATCCTCGGCAAAATCATAAGTCAGCCACAGGTTACCCACGCGCGTGGGTACGTTGGTCGGCGTGTTGCCCTTGCGCGAGACCACCGCGCCACTGGCAATTTTCTCATTGAAATCCTCGTACTCGGCGTCGACCCAGGCGAAGTTGCCCTCCGCCAGCAGACTTGGCGTGATGCGCAATGAGCTGGCCAACTCGATGCCCCTGGATGACTGCGCGCCGACCGGGATGCTGCTGGTGGGATCCTGCGGATCGGTCACGGCAAAATCCTTGCGCTCGATCTTGTAGGCGGCCACGGTGGCCGAGCCACGGCCGTCCAGATAGTCGAACTTGCTGCCCACTTCCCACTGTTTACCCGTCGAGACATCAAACACTTGTGTGGTGGTGCTTGGCTGCTCGGCGGCGGTGCTGTATTGCACGTACACATTGGCCGATGGGATGAATTGATAGGTCAGGCCTACGCGGCCGGTCACCGGTTCCCAACTGCGTTTGAAGTGCCGAGGGTTGGTGGCCGTGACCACGCGGTGGTTGGTGACATCCAGGTCGATGGCGTCGTAACGCAGGCCGGTCAACAGCGACAATTTGTCGGTGAGGCCCAGGCGATTCTCCACGAACAGCGCCTTGGTGGTGACTTCGTTGGTCTTGTCGTTGCCGAAGTTCTCCCGGGTTCGCGGAATATCGTAGAAGTGCCCAGGGTTGAAGGTATTCGGATCCACCGCACTGTTACCCGGCACATTCCACGGCGTGCTAGTGGTGCTGTTGACCTTGTACTCGAAGCCGCCGGACCAGGTGGTCGACAGGCCGTAGAGGCTGTCATCGTGGCGCAGCTCGAACTGGTTGCCGTTCTGTTCGCCCTGATGGCGTACCTGGTAAGCCGTCGAGCGGTTCACCGCGCTGTTGTCGGCGCTGTACTGGTAGGTTTCCAGGTTGCGGTAATCACGTTGGCTGTCCAAGTGGTACAGGGTGTTTTTCAGGGTGGTGCTGTCGTTGATGCGGTAGTCGATGATCGAGCGCGCCCAGATCGTGCGCTGCTCGTAGCGGCCGTCGGCGACGTTGTAGTTGTTGAACCGGTTGTGCTTGTCGATCTTCAGCTCGCCGGCCTTGGGATTGAGCACCGGCGTGCCCCAGTAGGGGCTGTCTTCATGCTCATCCTGGTATTCCAGTGCCAGGGTATGAGACAGGTTGGGCGTGAGGTCGCTGAGCAGGGAAAACGCCAGGCTCCAGGCCTCGCGCTGGTCGCGGTCGATGTAGCTGTGATTGGTGTTGCGGCTCACATCCAGGCGCGCGTAGTGCTGCACGTCGGCACCGGGCTCGGTCAGGGCGTGATTGACGCCGAACGCCATACCGGCGGTGTCATAGCTGCCATAGGTGAGCTGGCCCTCGGCCGCCTGTTCCTCACGGGTGGCCAGCTTGGTCACGTAATTGAGCGAACCGCCCACGGAGCCTGCGCCGTTGATCAGGGAGGAGGGGCCGCCGACCAGTTCCACCCGATCATAGATCCAGGCATCCACAGGCCGGGCCAGGCCTGTGGCGACGTTGATCCCGTTGAACATCTGGGTGATCTGGCTGCTGGTAAAACCCCGATAGGAGACAAACCCGCCAAAGCCCGGCGGGGCGCTGGCGTTGACGCCGGGCAGGGTGTTGGCCGCATCGCGGAAAGTCTTGGCGCCGTGGCGCTCGATGTCACTGCGCTTAGCGATGGCCACCGACGCCGGGGTTTCCCGTACGCTCAATCCCAACCGCGACGCCACGCCGCTGGGTTGGTCCAGGGCCAGGCCGGGCTCGGCGGTTTGTTCGCCATCAATGGTCGTCGGGGCCAACTCAAGGGCCCAGGCGCAGACAGGCAGGCAGCCGAACAGGCCCGCCAACAGGGGTAGATGTTTCATGGTTGAATCCTGAAAAACTTGGCTTGAAAACAACGCGCAGCCGCCTGTATTTCCTTGCGGAAACGGCGGTCAGTGCAGATCAGAAAGCGAAGGGATCAGGCGAAAGCAGGCGGCGCGCGCGGATGAGCCGTGGGCCAGGTGAAGTGGGCAGGGATGTCAGCAGCCAGGACAATAGCTGGCGGTGGCGCATGGGGCTGGGGCAACACCGCTACATTCAGGCTGGAACTCAGCGCCGGGCCCATACCGCCAGTGGAGCACAGCGGGCAGCCAAACGCCTTTGACAGTGTGGGCAGGTTTTCTTCGGTGGAGTTGGACGGCTTGGGCGCCTGGGTGCGCGGGTCCACTGTACAGAACTGGCCGCCGATGCCATTGAGCTGCATCCCGACCATCTGCCCATGACCGATACTGCAGGCGAACACATTGAACAGGACGCAGCAATAGAGCATCCAGGCAATGAGCGAGCGGTCGGCACGGGCAAGTTTCATGGGGCGGCACTTTACCATCAGCCGCCGACGAAATGCCTGCAGAAAATCTCAGGGGGGCTATCCTGATTCGGACCTTTTCAGGGAGAGCCAGTCATGAGCTTTGTAGTCGCACGATGGATTGTCGGCGTTTTTACATTCATCAGCATGGTGCATCTGTACTGGGCTGCCGGCGGCAAACTCGGCTTCTTAGCCGCCATCCCCCAACTGCCCGGAGAATTCGCCAGCGGACCCAAGCCAGCGTTCAAGCCCTCGGCGCTCGCCACGTTTCTGGTCGCATTGGGATTGGTGGGGATTGCGCTGATGGTGTGCCTGCGGGCGGGGTTGTACTTTTCGGCGGTGTCCCATGGGGCGTTGCAGTGGGGGATCAGTGCGATTGCGTTGGTGATGTTTGCCAGGGCGATTGGGGATTCGGAATTGGTGGGGTTTTTCAAGAAAGTCGGCGGGTCAAGGTTTGCGAGGTTGGATACGTATTTTTATTCGCCGTTGTGTTTGGTGTTGGGGGTGGAGTTGTTGGTGGTGGCGTGGGGGTGAGGGGGGTTAAATATTTGTTGGGTATAGGACGATTCTGGTTGCCCGCACGTCAACGTAACCAGATTTTTGAGTGATTGGTCGGTCGAGTTCAACAAGAACTATAGAGTCGCCAAGTTGTAATGCAGCACATTCTTCGTCCGCGACTTGAGTCAATTCGGCTGTTATTTGAGTGATACCCTTTATCTCGATGATCTGCGGGGTCGTATCGGAGGACGGAGTAATGCTTCGCCCCCAAGAAAAGATTTCATCCAGATCGAACTCTACGTCGTGTTCATCGCCGATTTTGGGAGTGATCCCGGCCCATAGAGCGGCGCCACTACCGATAGATGATTGGAACCTGACGAGTAAAGTGTCCGTAGTAGAAAGTATTTCGGTAATTCGTATCTTCATTTCACTTCTTCGGTAGTGGGACTCTAACAACAGTGTTGTCCACATTCATGGTGTTGGTTTTAAGCTCAAGAGTCCATGTCTCCTCATGGTAGTGATGTTTGCTTGGTTTGCTGTTCATTTCGTGCGCGCCATAGCGAATACTTCTTTTTGCGTCACTAGAAACTATCCTGTCGCGATCAGGTTTTCCAGTTCGCGGGTTGGTGTTCGTGTGGGGACGTGGCCCTAGAAATTCATCCCACTTTCGGGTGGTTTCTTCCGGTTTAACTGGTTTGTTGGCATAGGTTTCTTTGTGATATCCCATTTCAGGCGGGATATTTGAGGTGGTGGGGGGGAGTGGCTCCCCATAATTAGCTTTTGCCTCCGTTTCTGGTTCTTCAGCTTCGGTCGTCGGTTTGCACTTTTTGCCACCTGGACAAGAGTTCAAGCCTAGCGGATCTACCCAACCTGTCGGGTTGGGTACGTACTGGTATGCATTGATCCCACCCGCCAGCTTCACCGGGTCAGGTGTCAGGTAGCGACCAAGATCCGGATTGTAGTAGCGATGGCGGTTGTAGTGCAGCCCGCTTTCCGAGTCGAAGTATTGGCCTTGGAAGCGCAGCGGGTTGTCGACTTTTCCTATGTCGAGGCGGGTGATTTCGCCGTAGGCGCGGTAGTGCGCGGACCAGACGATTTTGCCTCCCGGGGCGGTGAGTTCCTGTGGGGTGCCGAGGTGGTCTAGTTGGTAGTGGTAGGGCTTGGTTTCTTTTGGACCGAAGCCTTCTAGTAGGGTCAGCGGACGAAAGCTGTCCGGTTCATAGAGGTAGCTGCGGTGCCGATCCGCGTGGTGTTCGGCGATGAGTTTGTCGCCTTGCCAGAAGAATTCGGTAGTTTTGCCGTCAACGGTTTTGCTGATGCGGCGGCCAAACGGGTCGTAGCGGTAGCTGGCAGTTTGGCCGTTGGGTTGGGTGAGGCCGATGAGGCGGTGCTGGCAGTCGTAGCGGTATTCGGTGACGAGTTGATGGCCCTTTCCGCGACGTTCACGGATCAAATTGCCGAAGGCGTCGTAGTCGTAGTGGCGGTCGCCTTGGATCATCAGGCGGTTGCCGGCGACGATGTCCGGGCCGGGGCGGTCTTGCATGAGCAGGTTGCCGGCCGGGTCGTGGCCGAAGCGTTCCTGCTCGCCTTGGGAGTGATCGGCTCGGGTCAGGCGGGCGAGGGGATCGTAGTGGTAGTGGTGTTCGCCTTTGCGGGTGTCGAGGAGGCGGGTGAGGTTGCCGGATTTGTCGTAGTCGTATTGGCGTTGGTAAAGGTAGTGTTCCTGTTGGGTGACGGCGTGGGCGTGCAGGCGTTGCTGATCGTCATAGTGGTAGTGGCTGATCAGTTGGCCTTGTTGGCGTTGCTGTTCCTGGTCGGCTTTGAACAGGTGCGAGGTGAGGGTTTCACCGTTCAAGTCGACAGTGGCTAGATGGCCGCCTTTATCGTGGTTGAAGGTGAGACGGTTGTTATCCGGCAGGCGCAGGTTTTTCAGCTGACCGCAGGCGTCATAGCCATAGCGCAACGTGCCCCAGCCTTGGTGTTCAGCGGTAAGGCGGTTTTGCGGATCGTATTCGTAGGCCAGCGCCCAGTGGCCGTCGTCGACGCTTAGGAGATTGCCCTGGCGGTCGTAGGCGTAATCGACGATGTTGCCGTCGGGCAGGGTTTTTCTTACGAGTCGTCCGGCGTGATCGCGCTCGTAGCGGGTGACTAGCTGACTGCCATCGTCGCCGTGTTCGGTCTTTTCCTGAAGGTTGCCGTTCAGGTCATAAACGTAAGCGGTGCGCTGGCCGTCAAAACCAGTTTCTTGTTGGATCAGGCCGTTGCTGTGATACTGGAACCGGTAGGTTTCGCCGACTTCGTTTTCGATCTCGGTCAGCAACAAACGAACGTTGTCGTAACGGTATTTGACCTGGGTGCCATCGGCGTTGATGCGGCGGCTGATCAGGTGCAAGCCGTCGGCATATTCGTAACGGGTGACGTGCCCCAGTTCATCGCGTTCGGAGGTGATTTTTCCGTAAGCGTTGTAGGTATATTTACGCGTGTCACCACTCGGCAAGACGATTTGGACTAGGCGCCCAGCGTTGTTCCATTCGAACTGTGTGAGCGCACCATATTCATCCTCACGCGCAACCTGCCGCCCCAGATCGTCATAGCGATAGCGCTTGATACCGCCATTCGGCAATTGCTCTTCAAGCAGTTGTCCGCGTTCATTCCAGACCAGCCGCTGACAGCTGTTATCGGGATACCAAACCCCAATCAGCTGCCCGTATTTGTTGTAGCTGTAGTCCGTGGAATTGCCGTCTGGATCGGTCTTACGCGTAACGTCGCCCTGGTCATTCCGCTCATACTTCCAAACCGCTTCACCACGCCGCACAACCCGTACGAACCCATTCTCATGCTCGTAGGAAGTGGGCTCATCATCCCCCGGAAACAACGACACCAAGCGTCCGGCTTCGTCGTACTGGTAGGCTGTGATCGCGCCGAGAGGATCCTGCTCAACCGTCAGCCGGCCTTTGTCATCGTAGGACTTGAAGTGCTCAGCACCATCCGGATCCACCCGCCGCACCAGCCGCGCTCGCTGGTCATGCACGTAGACTTCCTGGCTGCCATCGGCGTTATGAACCGTGACCTGCCCGTTGTCCTCCCACACATACCGCGTGTCCATCTGCGAAAAGCTCGCCCAGTGCCGGACACACCGCGCCGCCTTGCCAGACCTTTCCCACGCCCAAAAGAAACTCGCCCCACCGGCCAGTCCGCGCTCAAGAATGACGTGCTGTTCGTCGTACCGATAAACCTCACTTTCACCTACAGCATTGGTCGCTGAAACCAACCGCCCGACATCGTCATAGGCGTAGGAAACAACGTTCTGCTCTGTCACCCAGACAAACGGACCGTCATCCACAGCCCGCTCAACCTGGTAATCCACCGCAACAATGCGGCCCGACGCATAGCGCAAAAACAACGAGCGCCCCACACCGTTGTCCAACCGCTCAATCTGCCCCAGGTAGTTACGGGAAATACGCAGCCGGTTGTCATACGCATCGCTGATCGCTGTCAGCACACCGTCGCGGAAATGGTAGAAACGCGACGCCTGAGCCAGCACCAACTCATCAGGCAAAGACCCCAGGTAGATCGCGGCTTCGGCCAGGCTGTTGGTGATCGCGGGCCGAGAAACAGATGGCAAGGGCAGGGTAGTCGACCGATTTTCATGATCTGTCCACACCACCGAATCACCGGAAACCGTGAGCCGATGCGCCAGCGAGTGACTCCAGCCAAACCCCAACCCGCAATCCACTTCCACCGCACTGGTGCGATACAACCGAGTCCACTCAAACGGCAGAATCCCGTCCAGCGCACCATCGGTCAGGGTAAGCAGTTCCTCCCCGGTAACCATCGACACCGGGCAGCCATTGGTCGCGGTCTTATCCGAAGCAGCCGCCGCATCTCCCGCGGGATTTTTCGAACCAACAGGCACATCATCGACATGCTCTGTCTGCTTCAGCACCGCGTTCTGCCGCGCCTTCCAGCGCATCTGCATCGTGCCTTGCTTCAGCCCGCCAACCACCCCGCGAACGGCCACCGCCTTATAGCGATCCACGGCCTGCATAAACTTCGTCAGAATCACCAGAAGCCCCCTGACAAAGCCCACCGCCGCCTCGAGGATCTGCGCGCCATACTTGACCAAGCGCAAACTCAAATACGCCACGCCCGCCGCAGGCAACGCGATGGTCAACACCACGCCAATCACCAGGTCAATCAGCAACGCCACCACTAACCCAGCCGCCACCTCGGCCATTTCACCGGGCGGCAACGCGTCCAGCCAGATCATCGCCGTGCGCACCAACAGGAACAGCGCCGCCTCATCACTGGCCAGCAACATTGCCTGCTCCATGACCTTGGGTGCGTCTGTGGCGATTTGCGCCAACTGGGCGGCCTGATCTCCCAGTTGCTCGACGAACTTCAGTGGGTCTTCAAGAATTGCCTGCACCCGCTTGATGCTGTCCCACACATCACGGATCGCCGCCCAACTGCCCGCCAATAGGCCGCTGCCAATTGCGCTGGCAGTAGATCGCTCCCAATGCGGCTTAAACCCGGCCCACTGCGACCGAAGCCACTGCTCCAGATCCGCCATCAACCCGGCGTAAGAGGCAAACAACGCGTCCACCTGTTCCTCGGAAACGCCGCCCTGCACCCGCACCTGATACCGCCCGCCAGCCGCGCAGTGGTGTGAGCCTTTACCTTGTTCATCCAGCAAGATCACGGTGGAACTGCCGTCATCCAGCCCCATCACCTCCACCGGGATATCGCCGATCGGCACGTCATACACCGACTCGAACAGGCTCTGAATCTTCAGCTCACCGCCCAGCGGGCACTGGGCCACGGTCGCAAAGTCCGTATCAGCCATGCTCACCGACCGCTGCGAATCCCCGACCCGCAACACCCGATCCATCCCCAGCAACGACGGCATGTCCAACCCATGGCTCACCGAATCCAGCGCACGCGAATACCAGGCACCCATCTGCTGGCGATAAATCTCCAAGCTCTGATGAAAGCCATCCAGCTCAAATTCGATAAGGGCGATGTGGGAAGCGTGGGTCATCCGTGACGGCTCGGCAAAGGGCAAGGCGTCGGAGCATGCCGCAGGAAAAAGCGCCTGGATGAACGGTTGAGAAATTCAGAAAAGGCCCACTACAACGGGGAAAAAACCGCGCAATACCAACCCCAAGAGCTACACAAAATGGCGATAAAACTGATTGCAGCAACCACTCTCAAATAAAAATCGCTCTCATCCTTGCCCGATTCCCCGACATGGCCGTCATGGTTAATAGAACCTCCATTACGCAGGATTTCCCATGTCGCGCCTTGCTCGTCCCTTGCATCCACTGACCCTGTCAGTGGCGATGGCTTTTGCCGCCGTGCCGTTGCTGACTGCCCAAACCGTCTTCGCCGAAGAAAGCAGCAGCGCCGTGCGCAGTTTCTCGATTCCTGCCGGTGACCTGAGCCAGGCGCTCAATAGCCTGGCCGAGCAGGCGGGCCTGGTGTTGGCCTTCGATGCAAGCTTGACCCGGGGCAAGCGCAGCAACGGGGTGAGCGGGCAATACGACACCGACGTGGCGCTGAACCAACTGCTCGCCGGCAGCGGCCTGCAGGCGATGAAACTCTCCGCCGATCGCTACCGCCTGGAAGCTATCCCGGATAACGGCGGGGCCATGGAGCTGCGGGCCACCACCATCAGCGGTGCGTACCAGGCCGAAAGCCCGACCGGGCCGGTGTCGGGTTATGTGGCCACGCGCAGTTTGTCGGGCACCAAGACGGATACCGCGTTGATCGAAACCCCGCAGTCGATCTCCATCGTCACCAAAGACCAGATGCGTGCGCAAAACGCCGAGAGCCTTAACCAGATCCTGCGCTACAGCGCCGCTGTCATCCCGGAAACCCGTGGCGCCACTGCGTCGCGTCTCGATCAGTTGACCATTCGCGGTTTCGCCCCGGCCACTTATCTCGATGGCTTGCGCATGCCTTCGAGCCGTGACGCCTTGCCGCAAAAGGATGCGTTTGACTTGGAACGCGTCGAAGTGCTGCGCGGCCCAGCGTCGGTGTTGTATGGGCAGGGCACGCCGAGCGGGGTGATCAACATGGTCAGCAAGCGCCCGTTGGACGCGCCGTTTCATGAAGTGGGTGTGGAATACGGCACCTTCAACAAGAAGCGCACCACCTTTGACCTCAGCGGCCCAATCGATGACCAAGGCGTTTATTCCTACCGCGTGGCAGGCCTTTTCGATGATGCCGATGGCCAGGTCGAACACACCGAGACGCGTCGCCAATCGCTCTCCAGCGCTTTCACCTGGCGCCCGGATGATGCCACCTCGCTGACCCTGCTCGGGCATTTCCAGAAGGACCCCAAAGGTGCGTCTTACGGCTCGGTGCCGGCCTGGGGCTCGGTGCTGCACAGCCCGACCGGGCGCAGCATCGATGTGGATTTCTATGATGGCGAGAAGAACTTCGAAAAAAGTGATCGCGAGTATTACTCGATTGGCTATGCCTTCGAACATCACTTCAACGATGTCTGGACCCTACGCCAGAACGCACGTTACCTGCGCGCCGAGGGCATTTACCGCAGCATCTATAACAGCAATTTGCAGGCTGATTACCGCACGTCGAACCGTTCGACCATCGCCACCGATGTCGACATGGACGCCTACACCCTGGACAACCAGGTTCAGGCCCGATTCGATACCGGGCCGTTACAGCACACGTTGTTGATGGGCCTTGATTACCAGAACACCAGCACCGACACCAAGGCGGGTTACGGCAAGGGACCGAGCCTGGATATCTTTGATCCGGTCTACGGCGCGCCCGTGGTGACGCCGGCGTTCAGCACCGATGCTACCTCGCGTAGCGAGCAGACCGGGGTCTACCTGCAGGAGCAAATGAAGTGGGATAAGTGGGTGTTGTTGCTCGGCGGTCGTTATGACTGGGCCAGTACCGATAGCACCACCAAAACCCTTGCTACGGGCGCCAAGAGTAAGTCTTCGCTGGACAGCGAGGCGTTTACCGGACGTGTAGGGCTGGTTTACCTGTTCGATAATGGCTTGGCGCCTTATGCCAGCTATGCGGAGTCGTTCAACCCGCAGTCAGGTACCGGTTATGGCGGTTCGGTGTTCAAACCGACCGAAGGCAAGCAGTATGAGATCGGCATCAAGTACCAGCCGCCGGGCAGCAACAGCTTCATTACGGCTGCCATTTTCGATCTGCGCCAAACCAATGTACCGACGCTGGACCCGAACCCGGACCATCTATGTGGTAGTGGCCGTTGCAACATTCAGGACGGCGAACAACAGTCCCGTGGCTTTGAGCTGGAAGGCAAGGCCAGCCTCAACGACAACCTGGACATTACGGCGGCGTACGCTTACCTGGATAACCGCGCGAGCAAGTCCAACAGCACGGTGCAATACGCACCGATCACTGACGGGGGCGTAGGCCCGGCGATCCCGGTCGAAGGCACCACCACCTACGGTTTACCCCGTCACACGGCCTCGGCCTGGGCGGACTACACCCTTCATGACGGCCAGCTCAAAGGATTCGGCGTGGGGGCCGGTGCACGGTATGTCGGTTCGTCCTGGGGCGATCCAGCCAACACCCTGAAAGTGCCGGGCTACACCTTGTTCGATGCGGCTGTGCACTACGACATCCCGAACATCGCCAACCCCAAGGACAATCTGCGCCTGGCCTTAAATGCCACCAACCTGGCGAATAAAGAGTATGTGGCGTCTTGCCTCTCCTACTCGTGGTGCTGGTATGGCTCGCAGCGCACCGTGCAGGCGAGCGCCACTTACCAATGGTGATGGCACTCAGTAAGGCAATTTAATGGCCCCTTTGTAACAAAATCCTCGCCAGAATCGCTTTTATTTTCAGGTGGTTAGGTGGGGATGCAAATGCGCACTGTTGGAATCATGCTGATCGCCTGCTCCCTGGCCGGCGGCGCAGCTGCCGTGCAGGCACGGGAGCTGCGCGAGGGTGACAAGTACATGTGCAGTTGGGGCGCAGGCACCGCCGCCAGGGCCCAGGAACTCAAATTGTCGGGGGTGTCGCTGTACGCCGCTCGGCAGAAAATCCAGACCATCAAGTTCAACAAATCCTGGATGCGCATGATGGCCATGGGCATCACGGAACAGACCTACGACAGCGGCTCACGGCTGAAACCCGAGGCGATTCGCCAGAGTTTCTATCAGGACTGCGTGCGCTACAAAGTTGCGCGCAAATGACCGCTTAGTGCGACAGCGGTGAGCTGGCATCTTCCTGGAAATACACCTTTGCCGTTTCAATAAACCGTCTATTGGCCTGTGACAGGTATTCACTGGCGCGCCAGCACAGGTTGAAGTGCATGAATTGCGCGGGTTCGAAAGACACACCCGCGAGCCCCGGCTCCTGCTCTTGCACTGAACGCAGCAGGGTCGATACGCCCATGCCGCTGCGGGTAGCGGTAATCACCAGCGGGACAAAGTTGCTTTCCAGGGCGATGTTGAAACGCACGCGGGCGTTGCTGCAAAACGCATCCAGCAAATGGCGTTGCAGGAAGGTGTTGTCGAAGACCAGCATGGGTTCGTCTTGCAACCGCGCAGCCGGGATAGATGAAGCGGCCGCCAGCGGATGCTGCTCATGCATGCACAACACCATCTCGTCGCTGCCGAGCAGCACTGACTCCCAGTCCGGGTCGACCCGCCGCGACTCCAGCAGCGCCACGTCAATATCCCGCGTGGCCAGGCGCTCGCTGATGTCATCGGCACTGCCTTCCACCACATGCATCGCAATGCCGGGGTAGCGCGCGCGAAATTGCATCAGCAGTTCGGGGATGTGGCGGATGCCATACATCGGCGGCACACCGACGCGGATTTCACCGCTGTGCAGTTGCGTCAGGTCCTGCAGCTCACGGCGTGCACCGGCCAGCCCCTCCAGGCAGGCTTCGGCGCGCGTCAGGAACAACTGGCCTTCAGCGGTCACGCTGATTTGTCGCGTGGCGCGGTTAAACAGCGCCACGCCCAATTCTTCCTCGAGTCGGCCAACGGCCATGCTCAGTGCCGGTTGCGCCACATGCAACGCCTGCGCCGCCTTTGTGAAGCTGCCTTGGCGGGCGATCTCTACGCAGTACTCCAGCGCTTTCAGGTTCATACGGGCTCGCATAACAAAGAGTGATGACTGGTTTCACAAATGGATATTTTCTGTGATGCGAACGAGTCTATAACCTGTCGGCATTCTTCTCCATGCCGAGTGCTTCCTGATGCCCAATCTTCGCCAATACTGGCTTGTAACCCTGATCGTCGGCGCTTTGGGCGGCAGCATTGCCAATTGGGCGGGGTGGCCGTTGCCTTGGGTGATTGGCGCGTTGGTCGCGGTGATGTTGACTCGCTGCGCCGGCAGCCTCGTACCGGAAATCCCCCATGGTCGCCAAGTCGGGCAGCTTATCGTGGCAGTTGCCATTGGCTGTCATTTCACATTGCCAGTGATGCAACAGGTGGCGGCCCATCTCGGGCTGATTCTCTTTGCAGTGTTACTGACGCTGGTGTTGGCGTTGTGTTCGGTGCTGGTCCTGCATCGCTGGGGCGTGCCCTTCGGCACCGCGTTCTTTGCCTTGATGCCAGCCAACTCCAGCGAGATGGTGCACCTGGGCCGACAACGCCAGGCGGACACCAGTTTTATCGCCGCCGCCCACAGCATTCGCCTGCTGCTGATCCTGTTGACGGTGCCTGCGGTCGCAACCTTTGGCATGCCGCAGGTCGTGGCCCATGCCCCGTTGCCGGTGATCTGGCCGTGGCTGATTTTCATCCTGGCGATGGGCTGGCTCGCGGCGCTGGGTTTCAAACACTGCAAGCTGCCCAATCCCTGGACGTTCGGGCCGTTCCTGATCTGCGCGGTGGGGGTGGGCTGCAATAACTTGTCAATGAGCATGCCGGGCTGGCTGAGTGGCTGCGGCCAGTTGTTGATCGGCTGTGCATTGGGCGTTGCGTTTGACCACAGCTTCTTGCGCCGCGCCCCAGGACTACTAAGCAAGGTGCTGCTGCTGTTGACGGGCTCGGTGATCACCACGGCGATAGCCGCATGGGCGCTCGGCGCCGGCTTGGGCATGCCATGGCTGTCGCTTGCCCTGGGCATGATGCCTGGCAGTGCGCCGGAAATGAGCCTCACCGCCGAGGCCTTGGGCCTGGCGGTGACACTGGTGACAGCGATGCAGGTGATCCGCATGTTGGTGATCCAGGCGGCGTGCCTGCCGCTGTTTCGCCTGCTGGACCAGACCGCGCCGGTCCAAGCACCGGCCAGTGCAAACGCCGCGTAAGCCTGGCCAACTTCGTCCTCGCACCTGTAGGGCGCTTTACAAATCCACGACATTCACTGTGTTTCTATTTGCATACAATTGCGTCCTCTATCAGGGAGGCCAGTATGCAAACGCTAATCCGCACGGCGACGCAGGACGATATCGACACGCTGTTCAGCATCCGCACGTCGGTGGTGCAGAACCATTTGAGTGTCGAACAGATGGCTGAGTTGGGCATCACGCCGCAGGTGCTGGCTTCGAGCATCGAAGCAGCGCCCTGCGTGTGGGTCGCTGAAGTGGATGGCCGCGCCGTTGCCTTTGCCATGGTCGACCTGGCCGAAGGCGAGGTATTTGCGCTGTTCGTACGGCCCACTCACGAAAACCTGGGCCTGGGCCGTCAACTGATGGCGGTCGCCGAAGCCGCGCTGTTTGAACACCATGACCGACTGTATCTGATCACCGATGGCCGCGACGAAATACGCGCCAACGGTTTTTATCAGCGGCTGGGTTGGGTCGTGGTCGGCCAGGTCGACGGCGATGATGTGCGATACGAGAAGATCAGGGCGCAGTAGTCTCATGAACGCGCCCGAGCCTTCGTCTTCTAACAGCGTGCGCTACTTCGTGCTCGGAGTGCTCTGCGTTGCAGTAGTGCTGGGGATTTATTTTGTCCAGCTCAACGCCCAGGTTGACCGCGAGCGGGAAGCCGCCAACGAGCGCTTGGCACTCTGTCGGCAGGTGGAAAGTATCGCGCGTTCATTACTGCCTAATAGCCTTGATACACGCGAGACATGTGAGCCGTTGAACGGGCGTATGTCGAAAAGTGCGACGCTGCCTTAATTCAATAACCCTTTTTTATAAGTGGAAATTTGGGTGGTACTTGCACCAAAAAGTGGCACTCATAGCGTCCGCCACCTTAAAAAATGTGTGGTTATTGAATGACTTACAGCGCTTTTAATCCGACGAAAGGATTAAAATAATCTTGTTACAGCTTTTTACAGTCGTTACTATAGCCGGGCGTTCACCTCCCACGGTTTATGCATTTTTAAATCCCAAGTTTCCATCAGCTACTTGGGATTTTTTTTGCCTGCAATTTGACCTCAACGTCAAACTTCACCGGTGGCGAACTCTGCACGCATCCGCCCGTTGCGTTTGGCCTGGTACAGCAACTTATCGACCTTTTCGACAAACTCCAGCATCGGGCTATCGGGTTTTACGATGTGCGTGCCGACGCCCAGGCTCAAGGTCAACAGATTCGATACCGCCGAAAAACCATGTTCGATCTGCTGCTGGCTAATCAGGTGCAGGCAGCGTTGCGCCACTTGCCTGGCCGACGCTGCATCGGTTTCCGGCAGCAACCATACAAACTCTTCGCCGCCGATACGCGCAATGAAATCCCGTGGCCGGTTGGCCGCCTGTGACAGGGTGCGCGCGACTTGGCGCAGGCATTCGTCGCCCTTGATATGGCCATAGTGGTCGTTGTACTGCTTGAAAAAATCGATATCCAGGATGATCAGCGACAGTGGCAACTGGCTGCGCTGGGCGCTGGCCCATTCCCGTTCCAGCACCGTGTCGAACATGCGACGGTTAGCGATGCCGGTCAGTCCATCCTGATAGGAATATTCCTCAAGTTGTTTTTGCAGGCGCACCAAGTGTTCTTCGGTCTTCTTGCGCTCGCTGATATCGAACATAAAGCCGATCAGCGCGTCGACTTCGCCGTCCTTGCGCACCACGTGCACCACGTCGCGAATCCACACGTAGTCGCCATTCGCGGTCAGCGCCCGGTAATCCGCCTCGTGGTCGACGCCTGCGCGGGATTGCGACACGCAGAAATTCACCACGTATTCACGGTCGTCCGGGTGCATGCGTTCGACCCAATCGTCCACGCTGACCCAGCTTTGCGGGGTCCAGCCGAGCAGGGTCTCGATCTGCGGGCCGATATAACTGAAGGTCATGCTCTGCCAATCAATGCGCCAGGGGATGGCCTTGGTCGACTCCAATAACGTCTTGTACACATCGCTGTCGGGCTGGCTGGGAGGGTCGATACTCATGGGGGCTTGGCTCAGAGTGATGGCGAAAGGCCAAGAGCCTCTTGTGATCGACGCGTGGAGTCAAGTGCCCTCCGAAACAGCAGACGAGAGGTTGCAGGCAGGGGTTTTTGACGTCAGCGAATCGACATCTTCGAACGGTGTCCGGCCGGGTCGACCTGCTGCTGACCGGCGTGTCCCCCGAGGGTTTGGACAGCATCCGTTCCATCTCAAACCTGATTGTCGAGTTGCGCACCGAGATCAAGGCCGGGCGCCGTGGGTTTGCGGGAGTAGGCTAGCCGTTGACGGTGTGGGTCGGTGTATCGAGCGCGCCGTAATAGCGCCAGCAACAATGGCGGTGTTCCGGCAGGATCACGCAGCCGCTGAGGCTGACGATCAGCAACGCGGCAACCAGCATGGAAAGTCGACGGTACATGGTGTGTCCTCTTGGGTTGATAGGCGTTAATCCTTCAACGCTGCCAGCGGCGTAAATCCGTCGCGAAGCTTTCAAACATTTCATCAAGCGCCGCCATCCCCCGGGCAATACTGCCTGCGCAAATAACCTGCACATTCTGCGACGGATTTTTTTGCACCCACCGTTCAACCCATCAGCAACCCGCACTTTCGCGCGTTGAATGAAGGAGTTGCCATGAGACCCCTGGCCAAATTGCGTTTTGCCTTGCTTGCTCCGCTGGCGCTCGCCGCGTTTGTCAGCACCCCCACGTTTGCCCAGACCGAAATCATCATCCGCCAGGCGCCGCCGCCGGAGCGCGTGGAAATGATCCCCGTGGAGCGCCCGGGTTACGTCTGGGACCGTGGACACTGGCGCTGGGAGGGACGCGGCTACGCTTGGAAGCCCGGCCACTGGCAGCCTGTGATGCGCAATGCGCGCTGGGAACCTGGTCATTGGGAAGCCCACGGCCCCAATTGGTACTGGCGTGAGGGGCATTGGATCCGCTGAATCAGCCACCCGGACTGAGAGTTGCCCGATTGAAAGACACTGATCCGGATGTTGAACTGCTGGCACGCATCGGCAACAACGAACCCGCGGCCGTCAACGAAATGGTGACGCGCAAACTGCCGCGTCTGCTGGCGCTTGCCAGCCGGATCCTGGGGGATGCCGACGAAGCCAGGGACGTGGCCCAGGAAAGTTTCCTGCGCATCTGGCGCCAGGCGGCGAGTTGGCGCAGTGGCGAAGCGCGCTTCGACACCTGGTTGCATCGGGTCGCGCTGAACCTTTGCCATGACCGCCTGCGCCGGCGCAAGGAGCGCCCTCTGAGCGACGCGCAAGCGCTGGAGCTGGCCGACAGCGCACCGTCCTTGGATGAACAGTTGGAGACCGCCGACCGCAGCGAATGCATGGCCGCCGCCTTGGCGGCATTGCCCGAGCGCCAGCGCGAAGCCATTGTGTTGCAGTACTACCAGGAGCTGTCGAACATCGACGCCGCGGCCCTGATGAATATCAGCGTCGAGGCACTGGAGAGCCTGCTGTCGCGGGCCCGACGTCAGTTGCGCAGCAGCCTTGCCGACACACCCGGGCTTGCCCGCCCAGGAAGGGGAAAGACATGACACCCGAACGATTTGCGTATCTGGCCGACGCCTATGGGGCCGATTTAAAGCGCTGGCCTCTGGCGGAGCAAGGCGCAGCGCAGGCACTGCTTGAAAGTGCTCATCCCAGTGCCCGCGAGGCCTTGGAGGAGGCTGGTTGGCTCGACGTCCAGCTGAACAGCTATCTACTGGCGCTCACCGACCCGGCGCTGGCGAGGCAGATCCGCCAGTCTGCGCCGCGCCGCAGGTCGTTCTGGTCGCGCTACGCCAACTGGTTATCGCCGGCGGGCTTGGTGGGCGTGGGCATTGCCGGCATCGTTACCGGGATGCTGGTAGCGTCGATGAGCGTGCCGCTGCCCATGTTGTCATCCGAAGTGTTGCCCAGTGTCTTCGATCAGGGCGATGCGCAAGTGATCTTTACCGTCAACGCCGAGGACACCGAGCAATGACCGCTAAATCCCTGAAACCGTGGTTGCTTGTCTCGGTATTGCTCAATGTATTTTTGATCGGCGGCGTAGGCGGAGGCCTCTACCATTGGAGGGTCAACGCCAAGCCCGCCGTAGCGATGGTCAACCAGCACGGCCTGCGCCAGGCCATGGTCAACTTGCCGCCGGAGCGGCGCAGGGAGTTGCGTCAGCTGTTGCGCCGTAACAGCGCTGACAGCCAGCCGCTGGTCATGGCTGGCCGTGAGGCGCGGCTTGGGGTGATCAAACAGTTGGAAGCGCCGGCGTTGGACCGGGATGTGCTGGTGACTGAATTGGCCAAGGCGCGTGAGGCGGATATGGCGCTGCGGGCGTTGGTGGATACGACATTGGCGCAGTTTGCCAGTACGTTGCCTCGGGAAGAGCGGCAGACGTTGGTGGAGGCGTTGTATGTGCGCGGGCAGATGGCCGGGAAAAAGCCTCGGTCTTGAGCATTGGTCTTGGCGACACCAAGGATCAAAATGTGGGAGTTGTCGAGCGCCAGCGAGGCTACGATGGCATCGCCGCGCAGCAACTGCCAGACCACAACACCCGCATCGCAGAGCACGTTCAACTTGCTTCCTTTAGCGGTTCGCGGTTATTACCTGAGCCGCATGGCAACCCTCTAAAACCTGATTCGCAAGGACCGCTCAATGATTGACCCCCAGGTACTGCAACAACTGGCCCCCAACGGCGTACTGCGCGCCGCCATCAACTTCGGCAACCCGGTGCTGGCGCAACGCGGTGCGGGCGGTGAACCCGAGGGTGTGTCCGTCGCACTGGCCAAGGCGCTGGCCGATGAACTGGGTGTCGAGTTGGAGCTGATCACCTTCGAGGCGGCCGGCAAGGTGTTTGCCGCATTGGCCGAGGATGTGTGGCGCGTGGCGTTCCTGGCCATCGAGCCGGTGCGTGAGCAAGAGATTGCCTTCAGCGCGCCGTATGTGGCAATCAAGGGCACCTACCTGGTGGCGAAGGACTCACCCTTCACGCAGGTTGCGCAATTGGATGCGCCGGGTCGACGTATCGCCGTCGGCCAGGGTGCGGCCTATGACCTGTATTTGAGCCGCACGGTCCAGCATGCCGAACTGGTCCGGGCACCCACCTCATCTGCGGCGGTAGACGTGTGTATCGAGCAAGGCCTGGACGCAGCGGCGGGCGTACGGGATTTCCTGCAAACCAGGGTTAACGAGCAGTGGCGGCTGGTAGAGGATGACTTCATGACCATCCGCCAGGCCATGGCCGTACCGATTGCGCACGCAGCCGCTGCCGCGTTCGTCAGATCCTTTGTCGAACGGCAAAAAGAGAATGGCAGGGTGAAGCGAGGATTGGTCGCCAGCGGGCAGAGCGCTGAACTACAGGCGACGTAGGAAGGATTTAACGATGTGCCGGGTGGCGTCGGTGGTGTCGAGTTCTTCCATCGCGCCGTAGGGATGCCACTGGCAATCGATTATTTCGTTGCAAGGTTTTGCATCGGCGATGTTCACAACGGATGCTTCGAAAACGTGGTGAACGGTGTCGCGGGCTTTCAGCTCCTGCAAGTAGAGCAAGCCGTCCACGTTCAATCCGGTTTCTTCTTGCAGCTCGCGTTCGGCGGCGCCGACCGGGCGCTCGTTGCGTTCTACCTTGCCGCCCGGCAAGGCCCATTTTGATCTGGCCTTACGCACGAAGAGGATATGCCCCTCGTGTTCGCAGATGACCGTGGCGCGTATTTTCATCGTTTAGCCCCGCAGCGCAATGGATGTCATAAAAGTGTAATGCAATTGTCATGCTAAGTGGTTATGGCGCTGACGTGTGGGGATGTGGATACTGCCCGATTGATCAAAACGGACGAGGAGAGCAGATGAGCACCGTACGCTGGGGCATGATCGGCTGTGGCAGTGTCACTGAATTGAAGAGTGGACCGGCTTTCTACAAAGCGCCAGGTTCTGCGCTGGTGGCCGTGATGGGGCGCCGTGAAGCTGCTGTGCGTGATTATGCGGCACGCCACGGTATTGCACGCTTTTATACCGACGCCCAGGCACTGATCAACGACCCCGACGTTGACGCGGTCTACATCGCCACGCCGCCCGACAGCCACCTCGAATACAGCCTGATGGTGGCCGCAGCCGGCAAACATTGCTGCGTCGAGAAGCCCATGTCGCTGAATGCCGAGCAGAGCGCATTGATGCAGCGCACCTTCGAACGCGCCGGTTTGCATCTGTTTGTCTCCTACTACCGCCGCTCGCTGCCGCGCTTCCAGCGAGTGCGTGACTGGCTGCGGGACGGACGCATCGGTGAGCTGCGTCACCTGAGCTGGACCTTGTGCAAACCTGCGGGGGCCGACGACGCCAGCGCCGCCAACTGGCGTACCGACCCGACGATTGCCGGTGGCGGCTATTTCGCCGACCTGGCCAGCCATGGCTTCGACCTGTTCCAGTACCTGGCCGGGGACATCATCGAAGTCTCGGGCTTCACCGCGCGCCAGGCCGGGCGCTATGCGGCCGAGGATGCAGTGACGGCGTGCTGGACCTTCAGCTCCGGCGCGTTGGGCATGGGCTGCTGGAACTTCGTCGCGGACCGGCGTGAAGATGTGGTCGAGATGATCGGCAGTCGTGGGCGCATCCGGTTCTCGGTGTTCGAGGACCAGCCCCTGCACCTTGAGGGCGAGACCCATGAGGTGCTGGAAATACCCTGCCACGCGCATATCCAGTGGCATCACGTATTGGCCATGAATGCGCATATCCGTGGCGAAGCCGAGCATCCGTCATTGGCCATCGAAGCGTTGAAGACCGATCGGATCCTGGACAAGGTGCTACAACGTAACCCCCATCATCCTGGGTAGTCGCGATAGGGTTTTCTTTTTCCAAGGAACAGACCGATGAAATATTGGATGATGGTGTGGCTGGTACTCGCCACAAGTGCAGTGGCGTCCCCGCGTAGTCAAGGCACGCCGGGGGAGTTTGATTTCTACGTGTTGTCGTTGTCATGGTCGCCAACCTTCTGCCTCACGCACCCGGACAATGAACAGTGTTCGGGCAAGGGCTACGGCTTTGTGCTGCATGGCTTGTGGCCGCAGTACGCACGGGGAGGGTGGCCGGCTTCGTGCTCAGCGCAATCGCAGTTGAGTCGCGAAGAAATCGAAAAGGGTGCTGCACTGTTCCCGACCCGTTCACTGCTCAAACACGAATGGGCCAAGCATGGCACCTGCAGCGGGCTGGAGCCGCTGGCGTATCTGGAAAAAACCGACGACGCGCTGGGTGTGGTGACGATTCCGCAGCAACTGCAGCCGTTCAATACGCCGCCATCGCTGCAAGCCCGTGAGATCGAGGCGCTGTTTCGCGAGAGCAACCCGCGCATGGGCAACCATGGGCTGGCGGTGATCTGCAAAGGCAAGGTGTTGTCGGAAGTGCGCGTGTGCCTGACCAAGGACCTGGCTTTCGCCGGCTGCCCGCGCAGCGTCAAAACCCAGTGCCGCGCCGGCGATATCCGCATTCCCGCGCAGCGCTAGGGCAGCATCGCGACGCGGTAGCGCTCGTCAAAATCCTCGGCCAACTGCGCCAGCGTGACCTTGCCCAGGCGTTCCAGCAGCAACGCCTGGGCTTGCTCGAAAGCCCCCGTGAGTGCCGCATTGACGGCCTGTTCCACCAGGCACTCCGGATGATCGGTGGACAGGCCGATAGCAAACAGCGACGGCGTGCCCAGGGCGTTGTGAATATCCAGCAGGGTGATTTCACTCAAGGGCTTGCCCAGGCACCAGCCGCCCTGGTGGCCTTTTTCCGAGCGTACGTAACCCTTTTCCTTGAGCAGCCCGAGCGTGCGCCGCACCACCACCGGGTTGGTGCCGAGCATCTGCGCGATGGTCTCCGAGGTGGCGCGCTCTTCATGGCGGCCCATATGGATCAACACGTGGAGCATGCGCGAGAGGCGGGTGTCGTTTCTCATCAAGGGATCTCTGATCAATTCGGCGGAAAGTATCGTTTGTAACCTGAAAAGTTGCGAGACCCTTGACGGGGTATTTTCACGTAACTTATGGTGTGTCGTGAAAGCGCTCGGATAACCGAGGGCACCACCTGGGGTTACTTTCATGATGTACGACGTGATTATCGTGGGCGGCAGCTATGCCGGGCTGTCGGCGGGCCTGCAATTGGCGCGGGCGCGACGCCAGGTGCTGGTGATTGATGCAGGGCAGCGGCGCAATCGCTTTGCGGCCACGTCCCACGGTTTTCTCAGCCAGGACGGCCAGGCGCCGGCGGTCATCGCCGCGCAAGGGCGCAGCCAATTAATGGCGTATTCGACCGTCACCTGGGTGCAGGGCAATGCGGTGCAGGCGGTGGCGCAGCCGGAAGGTTTCAGTGTGCGCACCGAACATCACGCTACGTTTCACAGTAAGCGCCTGATCCTTGCCACCGGCGTGGTCGACGACTTGCCTGACATCGAAGGCCTCGAAGAGCGTTGGGGCAAGCACGTGTTCCACTGCCCTTACTGCCATGGCTATGAGCTGGACCAAGGCCGCATCGGCGTACTGGCCACATCACCCCTGGCCATGCACCACGCGCTGATGCTGCCCGACTGGGGCACCACCACCTTGTTCACCAATGCTGTGTTTACCCCAGATGCCGAGCAGCAAGCGCAGTTGGATCGACGTAGGGTCAGCGTCGAACACGGCGCTGTACGGCGCATCCGCGGTGAGCGCGCCGACCTGGAATTGGATGATGGCCGGGTGTTCGCCCTCGATGGCATCTTCACCATGGCGCGCACTCGCATCAGCCCATTGGCGGAGCAACTGGGCTGTGAGCGCGTCGATGGCCCGACCGGCCGTTATCTGCACACCAATGAAATGCGCCAGACCTCCGTGCCCGGTGTGTTTGCCGGTGGTGATGTCTCCCTTGCCGCCGGTTCCGTCGCGCTGGCCGTGGCCGAGGGCGTGCGTGCCGGCGTGGGCGCGCACTTCTCGTTGATCGACGGTTGAGGCGCCCAGACGGCACTGGCACCGCGCCGGGCACGTGAAAGCCCGGGATCGGGAGTTGTTTGTCAAATAAGCCGGCGGGGGGCATTTTCTTCAATACCGCCGCTGTTTTGCCCTTTACCGTGATGCCATCTGCACCCATCACCCTAAAAGGGAACCTCCATGAGCTTGATCATTTCCATGGCTGCCTTCGCCCTGGCGACCTCCATCACACCGGGGCCGGTGAATGTCGTCGCGCTTAGTACAGGCGCACGCTTCGGTTTTGCCGCCAGCCAGAAACACGTGCTTGGCGCCGCCGTGGGCTTTACGTTGCTGTTGGTGTTGATTGGCCTCGGCTTGCATCAAGTGCTGCTGCGTTGGCCGATCCTGACCCAGTTGATCCAGTGGGGAGGGGTGGCGTTTTTGCTGTACATGGCCTGGAAACTGGCGGTGGACGACGGCCGGCTGGACGCCGACGGCACGGCCACTGCGCCGTCGATGCTCTATGGCGCGATCATGCAGTGGCTCAATCCCAAGGCCTGGCTGGCCTGCGTGGCGGGGATGGGCTTGTTTGTGGCGGATGGCGATACCGCACAGGTCTGGCTGTTTGCGGCGATTTACCTGGTGATCTGTTACCTGTCGGTCGCTTGCTGGGCCTACGCCGGCACGTTCCTGCGTCGCTACCTCAGCAACCCCCAGGGCGTGCGGCTGTTCAACCGCTCGATGGCCGCGTTGCTGGTGGCCAGTGTGGGTTATTTGCTGATGGCTTGAGGCGGTCACGGTACTGCCCCGGCGTGGCGGCGAAATGCTGTTTGAACGCGCGCTGGAAATGCGCCTGGTCGGCAAAACCTGCGGCCAGGGCCACATCGGCGATCAGCTCGCCCTGGCGCAATTGCGTACGGGCGAACTGGATACGCTGGTTGACCAGGAAGGCATGGGGCGTCAGCCCGTAATACTGCTTGAAGGCGCGGATCAGGTAAGACGGCGACAACTCGGCCGCCGCGCAGATATCTTCCAGTTTCAACGCCAGGGTGCAGTGTTCGCGGATGTACTCGGCGGCGCGCTCCAGCTTGTGGTTGACCTCGCGTACCGGGGTGTCGGAGGGGTTGAGGCGCTGTTGCACCTCGGTGAAGTAACTCACCAGCGCGCTCTGTTTTTGCAGGTGTTCAGCCTGTTCGTCCACCAGTATTCGATACAACGCCAGCAGGCCGTTGTACAGCAGCGAGTCACGCGTGTAAGGCGTATCAAAGGGCCGGTAACCCTGGTCCGTGCTGAAACCCAGTTGGTGCTGCAGGTCGGTCAGCCAAGGCGTGTCGAGGTACACCATCTGGTAGGACCACGGTTCATTCTCGATGGGATTGCACGCGTGGACATCACCGGGGTTCATCAACACCACGGTGCCGGCGCTGATCTCAAAGGTTTGCGCGCCGTAGTGGTAGTAGCTCCTTCCGGTGGTGATCGCACCAATGGAAAAGTGCTCATGAGCATGACGGGTGTAGGTGACCTTGCGCCCGTCGTCGATGGTCCGCGCTTCAATGAACGGCAAGCGCTCATCACGCCAAAAGCGTGGTGCGTGTGCGGGGTGAGCGGTGGTGTTCAGCGACATGGCGGTGGTTCCATCCCTTGAAATCGAGGCAAGATCATTGCACAGACCGCCAGGGTCGTCAGCCCGCAAATCGGTCAAAAATGTGGGAGCGGGCTTGCTCGCGAATGCGTTCGATCAGTGAATACATCGTTGGCTGACACACCGAGTTCGCGAGCAAGTCGAAGCGTCGAACCGCCGCTCCCACATGTCTATCTGTGTGCGTCAGGTGGGTACGAGGAAGGCGGCTTCCAACAGTTGTCGAGTATAGGCATGCTGCGGATCGGCAAAAATCGCCCGCGCATCGCCTTGCTCCACCACCTGCCCGTGCTTGACCACCATCAACTGGTGACTCAACGCCTTCACCACCGCCAGGTCATGGCTGATAAACAGGTAGGTCAGGTTGTACTTGGCCTGCAAACTGCGCAGCAGTTCCACCACTTGGCGTTGCACCGTGCGGTCCAGCGCGGAGGTGGGTTCGTCAAGCAGGATCAGGCGAGGCTTGAGCACCAGCGCGCGGGCGATGGCAATGCGCTGGCGCTGGCCGCCGGAGAACTCGTGGGGGTAGCGGTGCCGGGAATCCGGGTCGAGGCCCACTTCCTTGAGCGCTGCGATGATCGCCGCTTCCTGCTCGGCGGCTGTGCCCATCTTGTGGATGCGCAGGCCTTCGCCGACGATCTCGCTGACGCACATGCGTGGGCTCAGGCTGCCGAATGGGTCCTGAAACACCACCTGCATTTCCCGGCGCAACGGGCGCACCTGTTGCTGGGTCAGTTGATCCAGTTGCTGGCCTTCGAAGCGAATCCCGCCCTTGCTGGCGATCAACCGCAGAATCGCCAGGCCCAGGGTGGATTTGCCCGAGCCACTTTCGCCGACGATGCCCAGGGTTTGCCCCTGGGGCAGGCTGAAGTTAATGCCGTCCACCGCCTTGACGTAATCGACGGTGTTGCGCAAAAAGCCCTTCTTGATCGGGAACCACACTTTCAGGTCATCGACTTCCAGCAACGGCGGGCCGACTTCATTGGTCGCCGGCCCGCCGCTGGGTTCAGCCGCGAGCAGTTCCTGGGTGTACGGATGCTGAGGTGATTGGAACAGCGTCTCGCAATCGGCCTGCTCAACGATGCAACCCTTTTGCATCACGCACACGCGATGGGCGATACGCCGCACCAGGTTCAAGTCATGGCTGATCAGCAACAGCGCCATGCCCAGGCGTGCCTGCAACGCTTTGAGCAATTCGAGGATCTTCAATTGCACCGTGACGTCGAGGGCGGTGGTCGGCTCGTCCGCGATCAGCAACTCCGGCTCGTTGGCCAGGGCCATGGCGATCATCACCCGCTGGCGCTGGCCGCCAGACAGCTCGTGGGGCAGGGCCTTGAGGCGCTTGTGCGGTTCGGGAATACCCACCAGCTCCAGCAGTTCCAGGGTGCGCAGGGTGGCGGCCTTGCCGGTGAGCCCCTTGTGCAGGCCGAGCACTTCGTTGATCTGCTTTTCGATGTTGTGCAGCGGGTTCAACGAGGTCATTGGCTCCTGGAAGATCATCGCAATGCGGTTGCCGCGAATGTGCCGCAGGCTTTTTTCCTGGAGCGTCAGCAGGTCTTGCCCGGCGTAGTTGATGGTGCCGGATGGGTGCCGCGCCAGCGGGTAGGGCAGCAAGCGCAGGATCGAGTGGGCGGTCACCGATTTGCCCGAGCCACTTTCGCCGACCAGGGCCAGGGTTTCGCCGCGCTTGATATCAAAGCTGACGTTGTTCACCACACGGTGGTGATGTTCGCCCGTGACGAACTCGACAGAGAGGTCGCGGATTTCGATCAGATTGTCCTGATTCATCTCATTTCCTCGGGTCGAAGGCATCGCGAGCAGACTCGCCGATAAACACCAGCAAACTCAACATGATCGCCAGCACGGCAAAGGCACTCATGCCCAGCCACGGCGCTTGCAGGTTGGATTTGCCCTGGGCCACCAGTTCACCCAGCGACGGCGAACCGGCCGGCAAGCCAAAGCCAAGGAAGTCCAGCGCGGTGAGGGTGCCGATGGCGCCGGTAAGAATGAACGGCATGAAGGTCATGGTCGACACCATGGCGTTGGGCAGGATATGCCGGAACATGATCGCGCCGTTCTGCATGCCCAAGGCCCTGGCCGCGCGCACGTATTCCAGGTTGCGTCCGCGCAGGAACTCGGCGCGCACCACGTCCACCAGGCTCATCCAGGAAAACAGCAGCATGATCCCCAGCAACCACCAGAAGTTGGGCTGCACGAAACTGGCGAGGATGATCAACAGGTACAGCACCGGCAACCCGGACCAGATCTCCAGGAAGCGTTGCCCGGCCAGGTCGACCCAGCCGCCGTAGAAGCCCTGCAACGCGCCGGCGATCACGCCGATGATCGAGCTGAGCACGGTGAGTGTCAGGGCAAACAGCACCGACACACGAAAGCCGTAGATCACCCGCGCCAACACATCGCGGCCCTGGTCGTCGGTGCCGAGCAGGTTGACGCTAGAGGGTGGCGCCGGAGCTGGCACTTTCAGGTCGTAGTTGATGCTCTGGTAGCTGAACGGGATCGGCGCCCACAAGGTCCAGGCATCCTTGGCCTTGAGCAGTTCCTGGATGTACGGGCTCTTGTAGTTGGCCTCCAGCGGGAATTCACCGCCGAACGTCGTTTCCGGGTAACGCTTGAGCGCCGGGAAGTACCAGCCGCCGTCATAGTGCACGGCCAGCGGCTTGTCGTTGGCAATCAGCTCCGCGCCCAGACTCAGCACGAACAGCACCAGGAACAGCCACAGCGACCACCAGCCACGCTTGTTGGCCTTGAACCGCTCGAACCGGCGGCGATTGAGGGGGGACAGGTTCATCTCAATGCTCCCGGCTGGCAAAGTCGATACGCGGATCGACCAGGGTGTAGGTGAGGTCGCCGATCAGTTTCACGATCAGCCCCAGCAAGGTGAAGATAAACAGCGTGCCGAACACCACCGGGTAGTCGCGGTTGATCGCCGCTTCAAAGCTCATCAGGCCCAGGCCGTCGAGGGAGAAGATCACCTCCACGAGCAAGGATCCGGTAAAGAAAATGCCGATAAACGCCGACGGGAAACCGGCGATCACCAGCAACATTGCGTTGCGGAATACATGGCCGTACAGCACGCGGTGGTTGGTCAGGCCCTTGGCTTTGGCGGTGACCACGTACTGCTTGTTGATTTCGTCGAGAAAGCTGTTCTTGGTCAGCAGGGTCATGGTGGCGAAGTTGCCGATCACCAGTGCGGTAATCGGCAGCGCCAGGTGCCAGAAGTAATCGAGGATCTTGCCGCCCCAGCTCAGTTCGTCGAAGTTGTTCGACGTGAGCCCGCGCAACGGGAACCAGTCGAAATAACTGCCCCCGGCAAACACCACGATCAACAGGATTGCAAACAGGAACGCCGGGATTGCATAGCCAACGATGATTGCCGAACTGGTCCATACGTCAAAATGGCTGCCGTGCCGTGTGGCCTTGGCGATCCCCAGGGGGATCGACACCAGGTACATGATCAGCGTGCTCCATAACCCAAGGGAAATCGACACCGGCATCTTTTCCTTGATCAGGTCGATGACCTTGGCGTCACGGAAGAAACTATCGCCAAAATCCAGCGTGGCGTAGTTCTTGACCATGATCCACAAGCGTTCCGGCGCCGATTTGTCGAAGCCGTACATCTTTTCGATTTCCTTGATCAGCGCTGGGTCCAGGCCCTGCGCGCCGCGGTAGCTGCTGGAGCCGGCCACCGAGACCTCGGCGCCGCCACCGGCTATGCGGCTGGTGGCGCCTTCAAAGCCTTCAAGCTTGGCGATCATCTGTTCCACCGGCCCACCGGGAGCGGCCTGGATGATGACGAAGTTGATCAGCAGAATTCCGAACAGCGTGGGGATGATCAGCAACAGGCGACGAAAGATATAGGCCAGCATTTAATCGCCTCCGCTCGCCGAATCGGCGCTCGTGTTTGTGCTTGTGTCTAGGGTGACAGCCGGTTTGACGTCGGGTTTTGCCCACCAGGTGGCGGTGCCGACGTCGTAGCGCGGCGGGACTTTGGGGTGACCCAGATGGTCCCAGTACGCCACGCGGAAGGTCTTGATGTGCCAGTTGGGAATCACGTAGTAGCCGAACTGCAGTACGCGGTCCAGGGCCTTGGCATGGGCCACCAGGCTTTTGCGCGAATCGGCGTCGATCAGCTCTTCCACCAGTTGGTCGACGGCCGGGTCCTTGAGGCCCATGTAGTTACGGCTGCCGGGTTTGTCGGCGCTTGAAGACTTCCAGAATTCCCGTTGTTCGTTACCCGGCGAGGTGGATTGCGGAAAGCTGCCCACCAGCATGTCGAAGTCCCGCGAGCGAATGCGGTTGACGAATTGCGAGACGTCAACCCGGCGGATCACCAGGTCGATGCCCAGGTCGGCCAGGTTGCGCTTGAACGGCAGCAGGATACGTTCGAACTCGGTCTGCGCAAGCAGGAACTCAATGGTCACCGGTTTGCCGGTGGTGTCGACCATCTTGTCATCGACAATGCGCCAGCCGGCTTCCTGCAACAGTTGGTAGGCTTCGCGCTGCTGTGTACGGATCATGCCGCTGCCGTCGGTTTTGGACGGTTCAAACGCCTGGGTGAAAACTTCGGGCGGGATCTTATCGCGCAGGGGCTCGAGGATTTTCAGCTCATCCGGGCCGGGCAGGCCGGTGGCCGCCATCTCCGAGTTTTCAAAGTAGCTGCGGGTGCGCGTGTAGGCGCCGTTGAACAGCTGTTTGTTGCTCCACTCGAAATCCAGCAGCAGGCTGATGGCCTTGCGCACGCGCACGTCCTGGAACATCGGCTTGCGCATGTTGAACACAAAACCTTGCATGCCGGTAGGGTTGCCGTTGGGGATCTCTTCCTTGATCAAACGGCCTTCTTTGACTGCCGGGATGTTGTAGGCGTTGGCCCAGTTCTTCGCGCTGAATTCCAGCCAGTAGTCGAACTGCCCGGCCTTCAAGGCCTCCAGGGACACGGTGCTGTCGCGGTAGTAGTCGGTGATGCGGTTATCGAAGTTGTAGAAACCTTTGGCGACCGGCAGGTCCTTGGCCCAGTAGTCTTTGACCCGCTCGTAGCGGATCATGCGCCCGGCCTTGACCTCGGCCACTTTGTACGGCCCGCTGCCCAGTGGTATCTCGAGGTTGCCCTTGGCAAAGTCGCGGGTCGCCCACCAATGCTTGGGCAATACCGGCAATTGCCCGAGGATCAGCGGCAACTCGCGGTTGTTGGTGCGCTTGAACTTGAACAACACCTTCAGTGGGTCTTCGGCGATCACTTCGTCGACGTCGGCGTAATAGGTGCGGTAGATCGGCGAGCCGTCCTTGATCAACTCCTGAAAGGTAAACACCACGTCTTCGGCGCGGATCGGGTGGCCGTCGTGGAAGCGTGCCTCGGGGCGCAGGTAGAAACGCACCCAGCTGTTGTCCGGGGCTTTTTCGATCTTGCCGGCGACCAGTCCATATTCGGTGATCGGCTCATCCAGGCTTTGCATGGCCAGGGTGTCGTAGATCAGGCCCAGGTTGTCGGCCGGCACGCCCTTGCTGATGTAGGGGTTGAGGCTGTCGAAACCGCCCATTGCCGACTCGCGGAACGTGCCGCCCTTGGGCGCTTGCGGGTTGACGTAGTCGAAGTGCTTGAAGTCGGCCGGGTACTTCGGCGGTTCGTTGTAAAGCGTCAGTGCATGTTGCGGAGCGGCATGGGCGGCGGTGCACAGCAGCAGGCTGCCGAGCAGTGCGTTGCGCAAATACATCATTGGGCTTTCTCCGAAGCTTTCAGCCACCATGCGCTCAGGCCCAGGGTATAGGGCGGCGTGGTGACAAAGGCGAACCGGTTGCGGTAGGCCAGGCGATGATAGTTGAGGTACCAATTGGGAATGCTGTAGTGCTGCCACAGCAACACGCGGTCCAGGGCACGGCCGGCGGCCAGTTGCTCTTCGCGGGTCTGCGCCGCCAGCAGTTGTTCCAGCAAGTGATCGACAATGGGGTTGTTGATGCCGGCGTAATTCTTGCTGCCCTTGATCGCGGCCTGGCTGGAATGGAAGTACTGCCACTGCTCAAGGCCCGGGCTCAGGGTCTGGTTGAGGGTGATCAGGATCATGTCGAAGTCGAATTGATCCAGGCGCTGCTTGTACTGGGCGCGGTCGACGGTGCGCAGGCGCGCGTCGATGCCAATGCTGATCAGGTTCTCGACATAGGGCTGCAGGATGCGCTCAAGGTTCGGGTTGACCAGCAGGATTTCGAAGCGCAGCGGTTGCCCATCCTTGTTCAGCAGGCGCTGACCCGATAGCTTCCAGCCGGCTTCACCGAGCAGGGTGAGCGCATGGCGCATCGTCTCGCGGGGGATGCCGCGACCATCGGTCTGCGGCAGGCTGAACGGCTGGGTAAGCAGGCTGGCCGGCAACTGCTCGCGGTACGGTGAGAGCATCAGCCACTCACGGCCGGTTGGAACACCGGTAGCGGCGAATTCGCTGTTGGGGTAGTAGCTCAAGGTGCGTTTATAGGCATTGCTGAAGAGGGTGCGGTTGGTCCATTCAAAGTCGAACATCAGCCCCAGTGCTTCGCGCACCTTGGTCTGGCTGAAGGTTGGCCGACGGGTGTTCATGAACAGGCCCTGGCTCTGGGTCGGGATCTGGTGGGCAATCTGCGCTTTGATCACATCGCCACGGTTCACCGCCGGGAAGTTGTAGCCATTGGCCCAGTTCTTGGCCTGGTGTTCGATATAGATATCGAATTCGCCGGCCTTGAAGGCTTCGAAGGCCACATCGCTGTCGCGATAGAACTCCACTTCGACCTTGTCGTAGTTATAGAAGCCCTGGTTGACCGGCAGGTCTTTGCCCCAGTAATCCTTGACCCGTTCGAACACCAGTTGCCGGCCTGGGCTGACTTTGCTGATGCGGTATGGCCCGCTGCCCAACGGCGGTTCGAAGGTGGTGGCCTTGAAATCGCGATTTTTCCAGTAGTGCTGGGGCAATACCGGCAACTCGCCCAGGCGCAGGATCAGCAGCGGGTTGCCGGCGCGCTTGAACACAAAGCGGATGCGGTGACGATTGAGGATGTCCACCCGCGCCACTTCCTGCAGGTTGGTGCGGTATTGCGGGTGGCCTTCGGTGAGCAGGGTGCGATAGGAAAACGCCACATCATAGGCGGTGATCGGCTTGCCATCGTGGAAGCGTGCTTCCGGGCGCAGGTTGAACACCACCCAACTGCGGTCCTCGCTGTACTCCACCGACTGGGCGATCAGCCCGTAGCTGGAGGTGGGTTCGTCGCCGGAGGGCGCGTACTGGCCGGTACCGACCATCAACGGCTCGTTCAGCTCATTTATGCCGTATTGCAGGAAATTGGGGGTGGAAACCGGGCTGGAGCCCTTGAAGGTATAGGGGTTGAGCGTATCGAAGGTGCCAAAGGCCATTACCCGCAATGTCCCGCCTTTCGGCGCTGCAGGGTTTACCCAGTCGAAGTGGGTGAATTTGGCCGGGTACTTGAGCCTGCCGAACTGCGTATACCCGTGGCTCTCGGTAATCGTCGCGTTCGCACCAAAGCTCAAGGCCAGACTTATTAGTAGAAGGAGGGGACGCTTCAAGTCAGAGATCCGATCCAGGCGGCTTGGGCTTTATGATCGGTACAGTAACAGCTTGTTCCGGTTGGAAAAAGGCCGTTGGGAAGGCCCTTTGAGGGCTGGCGCGGTATTGAATGGTGTGAAGATCAAATGTGGGAGCTGGCTCGCCTGCGATAACATCACCTGGGTGTCATTGATACACCGCGGTGTCTGCATCGCAGGCAAGCCAGCTCCCACACAAGCCAGCTCTCATGCGGCTTATCTTGGTCCGGAAACCACCAGCATCTGCCCCGGCTTGAGCGCCTGGCCAGTGCGTGGGTTCCAACGCTTGAGATGTTGCATCTCGACGTTGAAGCGCTTGGCGACGATATACAGCGAGTCGCCTTTCTTGACCTTGTATTGCACCGGCTTCTTGCTACTGGCTACCGCGCGGCGGGTGTCCTGCATCACCAGGGTCTGGCCGACCTTGAGGGCCTGGCCGTTGAGCTGGTTCCAACGTTGCAGGTCATGCACGTCGACCTTGTTGGCCTTGGCAATCAGCGTCAGATTGTCACCCGTACGCACCTTGTAGCTGCGGGTACGCCCGGCAACCCGTGCGGTCTCAACTTCGTCGAACACCTGCTTTTTCGGACGCATCGCCAGTAATTCTTCCGGCTTCATCGTCGAAAGGGTGCTGGTGAGCAGTTGCGCCTTGGAACTTGGCACCAGCAGATGCTGCGGGCCGTCCAGGGTGGTGCGCTGTTTCAGGGCCGGGTTGAGCTGGAACAATTCGTCTTCGTCGATCTCGGCCAGCGCGGCAACCCGTGACAGGTCCATGCTTTGTTTGACTTCAACCACTTCGAAGTACGGTGTGTTGGCAATCGGGTTCAGGTTGACGCCGTAGGCTTCCGGCGCCAACACTACCTGGGACAGCGCCAGGAACTTGGGCACGTAGTCCTTGGTTTCCTGGGGCAGCGGCAAGTTCCAGTAGTCGGTCGGCAGGCCGAGCTTCTCGTTGCGCTCGATCGCCCGGCTCACCGTACCTTCGCCGGCGTTATAGGCAGCCAGGGCCAGCAACCAGTCACCGTTGAACATGTCGTGAAGGCGGGTCAGGTAGTCCAGGGCGGCGGTGGTGGAAGCAGTGATATCGCGGCGGCCGTCGTAGGCGCGGGTCTGGCGCAGGTTGAAGTAGCGCCCGGTGGAGGGAATGAACTGCCACAGGCCGACCGCATCGCTGCGCGAGTAGGCCATTGGGTTATAGGCACTTTCAATCACTGGCAGCAGCGCCAGCTCCAGGGGCATGTTGCGTTCTTCAAGGCGTTCGACGATGTAATGAATGTAGAGGCTGCCGCGTTCGCCGGCGTTTTCCAGGAAGGAGGGGTTGCTGGCGAACCACAGGCGCTGTTGCTCGATGCGCGGGTTGACGCCTACGCCGTCCTGCAATTGAAAGCCGCGTCGCATGCGTTCCCAGACGTCTTGTGGGACTTCGGGAGCAGGCTTCTCTGAAAGCCAGATGACGGGTTTCTGTTTGATCTTGGCGGTAAGGTTTGGCTTGGGTTGCACGGTGGATTGTGCGGTGAAATTGTTTGATTGGCAGCCCGCCAGCGTGGCGGACACAGCCACCGCCACAGCTTGAGCCAGGCGGGTCAATGCGTCTGAATGGTTGGATTTACGAATAGATGACGACATTGGCTGGAAGTAAGTTCCGGGCAAAAATGTCGGGCGATTCTAGAAAGCGCTTTGGTTCCGGTCAACCATTCAGAAATTACGTATCAGATTGCTTCCTGTTAGAACTTATCTTTCCAGGCCCTCAAGCTAGCAAACACCTCGGCCCCAGAGCGGTTGTCGCGCCCATTCCGTTCGTCCGCTTTTTGTTTAACGGATGTTTCAGAGGTGCGCAGAAAGGGGTTGGTGCGCCTTTCCAGGGCCAGGTTGGAAGGCAACGTGATCTCGCCGCGGGCCCGCAGTTGAAGGACGTTTTCCACGCGTTCGGCGATATCGGCGTTGTGGGGTTCCACCGCCTGGGCAAACTTGAGGTTACTTTGTGTGTATTCGTGGGTGCAGTACACCAAGGTATCGGCAGGCAGCGCGGCCAGACGCTCAAGAGAGGTATACATCTGTTCTGGCGTGCCTTCGAACAGGCGCCCGCAACCGGCGGCGAACAGGGTGTCGCCACAAAACAGCACGCCTGGGTGATAAAAGGCGATATGGCCCAGCGTATGGCCAGGCACTGTATAAATGTCGAAGTCCCAGCCGAGCACCGTGATGCGGTCATTGTCGTTCAACGCTACGTCCCGCGCCGGGATCATCTCGTTGGCCGGGCCGTAGACCTTGGCGTCGGTAGCACCTTTGAGCTGTTCGACACCGCCGACATGATCATGGTGATGATGGGTAATCAGGATGTCGCTGAGGGCCCAGCCAGGGTTTTGCTCGAGCCAGGCCAGTACGGGCGCGGCGTCGCCGGGGTCGACCACGGCGCAGCGCTGGGTGCGGGGGTCTTGTAACAACCAGATGTAGTTATCGGTGAAGGCGGGCAGGGCAGTGATCTGTATCATTCTTCGATTCGCCAAGCTGAACACATTGGTGCATCTTAGAACGTCTAGGCGAGTTGGAGAATGCAATGACTGATAAAGCGTTCGCCCAGGCCGATCCTGAGTGGCTGGCCCTGATCAGCGCAGCCCGTGAATGGCTGTCCGGACCCATCGGGCAATTTCTGCTGGACGAAGAACGGCGCATGCTCGAAGACGAGTTGGGCCGGTTCTTTGGTGGCTACCTGGTGCATTACGGACCATCAGCCGAAACGCCACCCACCGCGCCCCAGGTGCAACGCAATGTGCGCCTGGGCGCACCGCTGCCGGGGGTGGAGATTGTGTGCGAGGAACAGGCCTGGCCGTTGAGCGAGCACGCCGCCGACGTGGTGGTGTTGCAGCATGGCCTGGATTTCTGCCTGTCACCCCACGGTTTGTTGCGCGAAGCAGCGAGCAGTGTGCGCCCCGGTGGCCATTTGCTGATTGTGGGCATCAACCCCTGGAGCAGTTGGGGCCTGCGCCATGTGTTTGCCCATGACGGCCTGCGCCAGGCGCGCTGCATCTCGCCGCAACGGGTGGGGGACTGGCTGAACCTGCTGGGCTTCGCGCTGGAGAAACGCCGCTTCGGGTGCTATCGTCCGCCGCTTGCTTCGACCAAGTGGCAAGGCCGCCTGGCTGGCTGGGAGCGCCGCGCAGGTGCCTGGCAGCTGTCGGGCGGCGGCTTCTATTTATTGGTCGCACGCAAGATCGTGGTCGGGCTGCGGCCGGTGCGTCAGGTACGTCGCGAGCCTATCGGCAAGCTGGTGCCGATGCCGCTGGCCAAGGTCAGCCGTGAGCAAAGCGATACGTAACTTCTTTTTTGAATTCAGACCGAGCAACCGATGACCGATAGCGTAGAACTCTTCACCGATGGCGCCTGCAAGGGCAACCCGGGCCCTGGCGGCTGGGGCGCACTGCTGGTGTGCAAGGGCGTGGAGAAGGAATTGTGGGGCGGTGAACCCAACACCACCAACAACCGCATGGAGCTGATGGGCGCCATTCGTGGCCTGGAAGAACTCAAGCGCCGCTGCAACGTGCTGCTGGTGACCGACTCGCAGTACGTGATGAAGGGCATCAACGAGTGGATGGTCAACTGGAAGAAGCGTGGTTGGAAGACCGCGGCCAAGGAACCGGTTAAAAATGCTGACCTGTGGCAACTGCTCGATGAGCAATGCAATCGCCACGACATCACCTGGAAGTGGGTGCGTGGTCACATTGGCCACCCTGGCAACGAACGTGCCGACCAACTGGCCAACCGTGGCGTGGACGAAGTGCGCGGCTACAAGCAGAGCTGATGCCGGCTCACGTGTTAACATCGCGCCCTTTGATTCACACCACACCGTTGAGAGCTGAACCCTGATGGCCATCCGATCTGTTGTACTCGATACCGAAACCACCGGCATGCCGGTGACTGACGGCCACCGGATCATTGAAATCGGCTGTGTCGAACTGATGGGCCGCCGCCTCACCGGGCGTCACTTCCACGTCTACCTGCAACCGGACCGGGACAGTGACGAAGGCGCGATCGGCGTCCACGGCATCACTGACGAATTCCTCAAGGGCAAGCCGCGCTTTGCCGAAGTCGCCGATGAGTTTTTCGATTTCATCAATGGCGCCCAGCTGATCATCCATAACGCAGCGTTCGACGTCGGCTTCATCAATAACGAGTTTGCCCTGATGGGGCAGACGGATCGCGCCGACATCTCCAAGCACTGCTCGATCCTCGACACCCTGATGATGGCCCGTGAGCGTCACCCGGGCCAACGCAACAGCCTCGATGCCTTGTGCAAACGTTATGGCGTCGATAACTCCGGCCGTGAACTCCACGGCGCCTTGCTCGACTCCGAGATCCTCGCCGACGTTTACCTGACCATGACCGGCGGGCAGACCAGCCTGTCCCTGGCCGGCAATGCGTCCGATGGCAATGGTTCGGCGGAAGGTTCGGGCAACCGCCCTTCGGAAATCCGCCGCTTGCCGGCGGATCGCAAGCCGACCCCGATTATCCGCGCCAGTGAGCAGGACCTGGCCGAGCACGCGGCGCGGTTGGAAGCGATTGCCAAGTCGGCGGGTGCGCCGGCGTTGTGGACCCAGCTGACCCAGCAATAACCCCAAGACTGAACACGGTCCAATGTGGGAGCTGGCTTGCCTGCGATAGCCATAGGTATCTACACATCTAGCGCAGAGCCTCGGCGTAGCAGCTGTCGAGCCTTGGCGAGGCTGCGTCAGCGGTGTGTCAGACAGACCGCAAACGCAGCCTCGCCAAGGCTCGACAGCTGCTACGCAATATCACATTTAGAATGTGTAGATACCTATGCTGCGATAGCGGTGGGCCAGCTGGCCTGACTGTTGCTGATACACCGCCATCGCAGGCAAGTCAGCTCCCACGCTTGATCTCCATTGCTTTCAAAATCTTCATTCGCGTCATCGCCCCCAAGCTTCTACCCTTGAGTGCATAGCCCTCAGGACTCCACGCCCCCATGTACAAAGACCTGAAGTTCCCCATCCTCATCGTGCACCGCGACATCAAGGCCGACACCGTCGCCGGTGACCGGGTCCGAGGTATCGCCCGGGAGTTGGAACAAGAGGGCTTCAGTATCTTTTCCGCCGTGGACTACGCCGAAGGCCGGCTGGTGGCTTCTACCCATCATGGCTTGGCCTGCATGCTGATCGCCGCCGAAGGTGCTGGCGAGAACACCCACCTGCTGCAAAACATGGTCGAACTGATCCGCCTGGCGCGGTTACGGGCGCCGAACCTGCCGATCTTTGCCTTGGGCGAGCAAGTCACCCTGGAAAACGCGCCGGCCGACGCCATGAGCGAACTCAACCAACTGCGCGGCATTCTCTACCTGTTCGAAGACACCGTGCCGTTCCTTGCCCGGCAAGTCGCCCGCGCGGCCCGCACTTACCTGGATGGCCTGTTGCCGCCGTTCTTCAAAGCGTTGGTGCAACACACCGCCGACTCCAACTATTCCTGGCACACCCCCGGCCATGGCGGTGGCGTGGCCTATCGAAAAAGTCCGGTGGGGCAGGCGTTTCATCAGTTTTTTGGGGAAAATACCCTGCGCTCGGACCTGTCCGTCTCGGTGCCGGAACTGGGCTCGCTGCTGGATCACACCGGCCCGCTGGCCGAAGCCGAAGCCCGCGCGGCACGCAATTTTGGCGCCGACCACACCTTCTTCGTGATCAACGGCACGTCCACCGCCAACAAAATCGTCTGGCATTCCATGGTCGGCCGCGATGACTTGGTGCTGGTAGACCGCAACTGCCACAAGTCGGTGTTGCACTCGATCATCATGACCGGCGCGATCCCGTTGTACCTGTGCCCGGAGCGCAACGAACTGGGGATCATCGGGCCGATTCCCCTGAGCGAATTCAGCCCCGAGTCGATCCGCGCCAAGATCGACGCCAGCCCGCTGACCCGTGGCCGAGCGCCGAAGGTCAAGCTTGCGGTGGTCACCAATTCCACCTACGACGGCCTGTGTTACAACGCCGAGCTGATCAAGCAGCAATTGGGCAACAGCGTCGAGGTGCTGCACTTTGACGAAGCCTGGTATGCCTATGCGGCGTTTCACGAGTTCTTTGCCGGGCGCTACGGCATGGGTACGTCGCGCACGCCGGACAGTCCGTTGGTGTTCACCACTCACTCCACCCACAAACTGCTGGCAGCCTTCAGCCAGGCCTCGATGATCCACGTGCAGGACGGCGGTGCGCGCCAGCTGGACCGTGATCGTTTCAACGAAGCGTTCATGATGCATATCTCAACCTCGCCGCAATACAGCATTATCGCTTCGTTGGACGTGGCTTCAGCGATGATGGAAGGCCCGGCCGGGCGCTCGCTGTTGCAGGAAATGTTCGACGAAGCCTTGAGTTTCCGCCGTGCCCTGGCCAACCTGCGCCAACACATTGCCGCCGAGGACTGGTGGTTTTCCATCTGGCAGCCGCCGTCGGTGGCGGGTATCGATCGGGTGGTGACCGCCGATTGGCTGTTGCATCCTCAGGACGATTGGCATGGCTTTGGTGATGTGGCCGAGGACTACGTGCTGCTGGACCCGATAAAAGTGACACTGGTGATGCCCGGCCTGACCGCCGGCGGCGCTCTGAGCGACTGCGGGATTCCTGCTGCGGTGGTCAGCAAATTCCTGTGGGAGCGTGGCCTGGTAGTGGAAAAAACCGGGTTGTATTCCTTCCTCGTGCTGTTCTCCATGGGTATTACCAAAGGCAAATGGAGTACCCTGCTCACCGAATTGCTGGAGTTCAAGCGCAGTTACGACGCCAATGTCAGCCTGGCCAATTGTTTGCCATCGGTCTTTGCACAAGGGCCGGCGCGCTATCAGGGCCTGGGTTTGCGCGACCTGTGCGATCAATTGCACAGCTGTTATCGCAGCAATGCCACCGCCAAACACCTCAAGCGCATGTACACGGTGTTACCGGAAATTGCGATGAAACCGGCCGACGCCTACGACCAATTGGTAAGAGGTGAAGTCGAAGCGGTATCGATTGACGCCTTGCCAGGGCGCATCGCAGCAGTAATGCTGGTGCCGTATCCACCTGGCATTCCATTGATTATGCCGGGCGAGCGGTTTACCGATTCTACGCGCTCGATCATCGACTACCTGGCCTTTGCCCGGACGTTCGATAGCAGTTTTCCCGGTTTTGTCGCCGATGTTCATGGGTTACAACACGAAGATGACGGCAGTGGTCGTTGTTACACCGTCGATTGCATCAAGGGTTAAGAATGTTTATGCAAGCTGTAATGAACCCGAAGTATCCGGGGCTCAGTGTACGGGTCGCTGACGAAGGTTTTGATGCCTACGTGTGGGGCAATGACTTCAGCTTTGAGGTCAGCGCCTATGGGCAGCCGCAGATGGGCGCGCGGGTCGATCAATGGCCCGTGGAGCGCATCGTGCCGTACCGCAAGTGCTATGGCATTGATCCGGAGGAGTTCGCCAGTTTTCGCGATGCGCCCGACAGCGCGATCTTCATGGCCTACCTGGACGACCGCCCGGTCGGGCATATCGTGGTCAGTACCAATTGGAACGGCTATGCCCATGTCGATGAACTGGCGGTGGTCTTGCCCGCACGGCGTCATGGGGTGGCCAAGGCATTGCTGGATGTGGCGCAGTTCTGGAGCCGCAAGAAAAACCTGCCCGGCATGATGCTGGAAACCCAGAACAACAACCTCGGCGCCTGCCGTTTGTATGAACGTTGTGGCTACGTAATGGGGGGCATTGACCACCTGCGCTATCGCGGCATCGATCCGCAAACCCGCGAAGTGGCGATCTTCTGGTATCGGTTATTCAAAAGCGAAGTCAAATAGGCTTAGCCCACCAACAGGCCTTCAGCCTTCTGCGTCACGATCTCCAGCAGTGCATTCAGCGCCGGGGAAGTCACGCCATCCTTGAGGGTCAGCGCATACAGGTTGACCATGATCGGCGGCGACACCGGGCACGCATCCAGCCCGGCTTCACGCGCGCCAAACGCGGTGAACGGGTCAACCACCGCCAAGCCTTCTCCCGCTTCCACCATGCTGCGCATCATTTGATAGGTCTGTACGCGCGTCTGCACCACCGGCAGCGGGCGCAACGCTTGCAGCTTGGCGTCCAGCTGGCGGCTGAGCGGGTCCTGGCCCTCCAGGCCAATCATCGATTGCCCCGCCAGGTCCTGCAGCGCGATGTACTTTTGCTTGGGTTTGAGCCAGCCATGGGGGGCGAGCAATTGCAGCTTGCCCTGGGCCAGTACGGTGCTGTGGATCTGTGGGTGTTCCGGGTCATGCAGGCTTAAACCGACGTCAGCCTCGTGCAGCAGCAGGCTCCTGACGATCTCCCGTGTCGGCTGGCTCGACAGGTTGCACGGTGTGTCCTGGAAGCGTCGGCGCAGCACCGCAATACTGTGCGGCAACAGTTGGTTGGCCAGGGGCGGCGTGCACAGGGCGCGGAGGGTCGGGGCGCGATGGTGTTTCAAGCGACTGGCCAGGCGTTGCACCGGCTCCAGCGCCTCGTACACATGGGCGATTTCCGCCTGCAGCTCCAGGGTTTCCCGCGTCGCCTGCAATCGCCCACGGACGCTGGCGAACAGCATAAAGCCCAATTGCGCCTCGGCTTCCTTGAGCGCCGCGTCCACGTCGCCCACGGGGAGTTGCAACCACTCGGCGGCCAAGCCTGGGTGTCCGGTCTGCAAGATGGCCTGAATCACTTCGATATGACGTAAACGCATCGCCGGAGTCTATGTGCAGCGCGCCGCGTATTCAATAGAATGGCTACACTGATCATCAATGACCACAGCCGGCTACCGGCATTAACAACAAAAACAGGTCTGGTCTCAAATGCCTCTACCCTCGATATTCCTCGGGGTAACGGCCAAGCAACTGCTGGTTCTGGTGACCGTAGGGTGCGTGGCTGCTTATCTCTTCAATACCCAAAGCGAAACCACGCCGGAAAACCTGGCACTTGAAACGTTTATCCGTTCCCAGGAACAGGTGGCCGAACAGGTGGGGGCAGTCCTTGGCATTGAGTTGGTCAGGCAGGTGGACGCGCATCCCGGTTACAACTCGGCGGGCTACCAGCGTTCGATGTTTGCGGTGGAAGGCGAGCGTGGGCGGGTAGTGGTGACGTTGAAAAAGGTCGAGGGGGAGCAGGGCATTGAAGTCACGGAGATCCGCCGCCCGTGATCACCCCAGCCCAGTCAATGCCATCAATGGCCAGGACTGAGCAGGTGGATAGGGCGAGATCTTATGAAGCGAGGGTGGTTTGCGATTCGCGCACGAGAATGGTGCCCGACTGAATCAACTTGAATTCGTCGCCTTCCAGTTTCTCTACACGGTCGCCAATGGCCAGCTTGTAGGTGGTGGTAGGTGCCGAGCCAGCCAGGTCGCCTTGCGCCGGGTTGGATTCCTGGAACTCATGCACCGAATACACGCGTCCTTCTGCGTCTCTGGCATGAAACTGTCCGACTAGTACTGCTGCCATCTGTTTAGAACCTCTGGAGATAAACACTCGATTTGCGGTTCTGTAGACCGTTATGGAGCGGGGTAGTTTACTTACGGAATAAAAATACTATTCGCTGATCTTTTTGGACGCTTCCTACACGTTGTAGGGCGATGCAAACGTCCGGAGGAGGAGCAAAACCTTCTGGTGAACATGCCGCGAAGACTTTATAACTACAAGTTCCTTTAGTCAGACGTCGAGAAACCCCAATGAGCAAGGTCTACACGGTAGCCGTCCTGGTTGGCAGCTTGAGAAAAGACTCGATTAACCGCAAGGTTGCCCTGGCATTGGCCGAACTGGCCCCTGCCAACCTGAAGTTGAACATCGTGGAAATTGGCGATTTGCCGCTCTACAACGAAGACATCGACGGCGCTGCACCGCCCGCAGCCTACAGCACTTTCCGCCAACAGGTGAGCTCATCCGACGCGGTGCTGTTTGTGACCCCGGAATACAACCGCTCCGTGCCCGCTCCGTTGAAGAATGCCATCGACGTGGGTTCTCGGCCGTACGGGCAGAGTGCCTGGAGCGGCAAGCCGGGTGCGATCATCAGCGTGTCGCCGGGGGCCATTGGTGGCTTTGGCGCCAATCATCATCTGCGCCAGTCCCTGGTGTTCCTGGATGTGTGGTGCATGCAGCAGCCGGAGGCCTACTTGGGTGGCGCTGGCAGTGTGTTTGATGAGGCGGGCAAAGTGTCGGAGAAGACCAAGCCGTTTTTGCAGGCGTTCATTGATGCCTACGGCAAGTGGGTGGAAAAACAGAAGGGCTGAGAACGCTGAAGATCCAATGTGGGAGCCGGGCTTGCCCGCGATAGCGTCAGCGCGATGCAGCAGTCAGATCGCGGTGATGCTATCGCAGGCAAGCCAGCTCCCACATTCGGACTGTGCCGACCTTTTGATCAGCGTAGCCAGTTAGTCCGCGCCAGTTCAATCACTTCATCACCGCGCCCGCTCATCACCGCCTTGAGCATATACAGGCTGAACCCCTTGGCCTGTTCCAGCTTGATCGTCGGTGGCATCACCAACTCCTGCGTCGCCGTGACCACATCCACCAACACCGGGCCGTCATGGGCCAGGGCGCGGCGCAACGCCGGTTCGAGGTCTTCGGATTGCTCCACGCGAATGCCTAGAATGCCCATCGCGTTGGACATGGCGGCAAAGTCCGGGTTTTTCAGTTCGGTGCCGGCATCCAGGTAACCCGCCGCCTTCATTTCCATGGCGACAAAGCCCAGGGACGAGTTATCGAACACGATGACTTTGACCGGCAGATTCAACTGCGCCAACGAGATGAAGTCGCCCATCAGCATGGCGAAACCGCCGTCACCGGACATTGAAATCACCTGGCGACCCGGGAAGGCTGCCTGCGCACCAATGGCCTGGGGCATGGCATTCGCCATCGAACCGTGGTTGAACGAACCGATCAGGCGGCGTTTGCCGTTCATCTTCAAATAGCGTGCCGCCCAGACAGTTGGCGAGCCGACGTCGGCAGTGAAGATCGCATCATCATCAGCCAGCTCGCTGAGCAGGCGCGCCACGTACTGCGGGTGGATTGGCCGATTGGCTTTCGACGGTTGAGCAAGATCGTCCAGCCCCTGGCGGGCCTTTTCGTAATGCTTCAAGGACGTTTCGAGAAAGCTGCGATCGGTCTTGCGTGTCAGGCGCGGTAGCAACGCGCCAATGGTTTCACTGACGTCAGCGGCGATGCCCAAGTCCAGCGTGGCACGACGGCCCAGCGCCTGCGGGTTGCGGTCAACCTGGATGATCTTCGCGTCAGTCGGGTAGAACTGACGGTACGGAAAGTCGGTGCCGAGCATGATCAAGGTGTCGCAGTCGAGCATCGCGTGGTAACCGGAGCTGAAGCCGATCAGGCCGGTCATGCCCACGTCGAACGGATTGTCCCACTCCACGTGCTCCTTGCCGCGCAGCGCATGCACCACGGGGGCGCCGAGTGCGTCGGCCAGGGCGACCACTTGGTCATGTGCGCCGGCACAGCCGCTGCCGCAGAGCAGGGTGGTTTTATGGCTGCTTTCAAGGATTTCGGTAAGGCGTTGCAGGTCCTGTTCAGCCGGCAACGTGCGTGGCGCGTGCAGAGCGGGCCAGGGTTTGAGCGTGTCTTCCACTTCCAGCAGCGAAACGTCGCCCGGAATCACTACCACCGCGACGCCGCGATTGAGGATCGCCGAGCGCATGGCACGGTGCAGCACGTGGGGCATTTGCTCGGGGTTGGTTACCAGCTCGATAAAGTGGCTGCACTCCTTGAACAGTTCCTGAGGATGGGTTTCCTGGAAGTAGTTAAGGCCGATCTCCGAAGACGGAATCTGCGCGGCAATCGCCAGTACCGGCACATGGTTGCGATGGCAGTCAAACAGGCCATTGATCAAGTGCAGGTTGCCCGGCCCGCAGCTGCCGGCGCAGACCGTCAGCTCACCCGTGGCCGCGGCTTCGGCACCGGCGGCGAACGCGGCCACTTCTTCGTGGCGCACGTGCATCCACTCGATGCTGTCCATGCTGCGCAGGGCGTCGGTGAGGCCGTTGAGGCTGTCGCCGGTCAGGCCCCAGATGCGCTTGATGCCCGCCTGTTCAAGGGTGGTCGCCAATTGCTGGGCCAGGTTGATTTTCGCCATGAAGAACTCCAATCGTCAGTGAGGTTAAAAACTGCTGATCAATAGGGGACAGTTCGATCACGGCGAATGCTCCGCCTTTAATGTGAAGATTGCGTCAGAGAGGGACTTCACCGCCGATCCCCTGTGGGAGCCGTCGAGCTTCAGCGAGGCCGCGATAGCGGTGGGGCAGGCGGCGAGGATTCGTTGATGAACCTCATCGCCAGTGCCCATAAAAAAGCCCTGGCATGCCAGGGCTTCTTCTTTCGCTAAGACTCAGCGACGACGAAACAACGGCAACGGTTCATCCGTTGCTGCCTGGTACGTCACGGAGAAGTCCTTGAGGCTTTCCAGCGCTTCGTACGGGTCTTTGTCGGCGCGCAGGGCGAAGGCATCGAACCCGCAGCGACGCAGGTAGAACAGTTGGTCGCGCAGTACGTCGCCAATGGCGCGCAACTCGCCCTTGTAACCGTAACGGTCACGCAACAGGCGCGCGTTGGAGTAGTTGCGACCGTCGGTGAAGGCCGGGAAGTTCAGGGCGATGACTTGGAAGTGTTCCACGTCGTCGCCGATCTCTTCGGCTTCTTCATCGGCGTCCAGCCACACACCCAGGCCGCCGTCGCGGGCCTTGAGGGCGTGGCCGTGTTCGCGCCACAGCGCCAACGGCACGATCAGGTCGTCGCAATTGGAGATGCCGTCGAAGCTCGCGTCCTTGGGCAGCAGGTGCCAGGTTTCGTCGAGGACCTCGTTGTTCTTAATGATTCGCTGCATAGACGCGCTCCTTGAACAGGTCAATGCCGATGCGCTGGTAGGTGTCGATGAAACGCTCATCTTCGGTGCGCTGTTCGATGTACACATCGATCAGTTTGCCGATCACCTCGGGCATGGCTTCCTGGGCGAAAGACGGGCCGAGGATCTTGCCCAGGCTCGCATCGCGGCTGGCGCTGCCACCCAGGGACACTTGGTAGAATTCTTCGCCTTTCTTGTCCACGCCCAGGATGCCGATGTGGCCGACGTGGTGGTGACCACAGGCGTTCATGCAACCGGAGATGTTCAGGTCCAGCTCGCCGATGTCGAACAGGTAGTCCAGGTCGTCGAAACGACGTTGGATCGATTCGGCGATCGGGATCGACTTGGCGTTGGCCAGGGAGCAGAAATCGCCACCCGGGCAGCAGATGATGTCGGTCAGCAGGCCGATGTTCGGCGTGGCGAAACCACCTTCGCGCAGCTCGCCCCACAGGGTGAACAATTGGCGCTGCTCAACGTCCGCGAGAATGATGTTCTGCTCGTGGGAGGTGCGCAGTTGGCCAAAGCTGTAGCGCTCGGCCAGGTCGGCGACGGCGTCCAGCTGCTTGTCGGTGATATCGCCCGGTGCAACGCCGGTAGGTTTCAGCGACAGGGTCACCGCGACATAACCCGGCTTCTTGTGCGCCAGGGTGTTGCGGGTACGCCAACGGGCGAAACCTGGGTGCTGCTGGTCGAGTGCCGCGAGCTCGGCGTCCTGATGCGTCAGGGCCTTGTACTCGGGATCAACGAAGTGTTTGGCTACGCGGTGCACTTCGGCTTCGGTCAGGGTGGTCTGGCCGCCGCGAAGGTGTTCCATCTCGGCGTCGACTTTCTGGGCAAACACCTCAGGGGTCAGCGCCTTGACCAGGATCTTGATCCGGGCCTTGTATTTGTTGTCACGACGGCCATAGCGGTTGTAGACCCGCAGGATGGCGTCGAGGTAGCTCAACAGGTCCTGCCACGGCAGGAACTCGTTGATAAACGCGCCGACCACCGGGGTCCGGCCAAGGCCACCACCCACCAGTACGCGGAAGCCCAGCTCACCGGCCGCGTTGTGCACCGGCTCCAGGCCGATATCGTGCACTTCGATGGCCGCGCGGTCCGAAGTCGAGCCGTTGAGGGCGATCTTGAACTTGCGCGGCAAGTAGGCGAATTCAGGGTGGAAAGTGGTCCACTGACGGATGATTTCGCACCAGGGGCGTGGGTCGATCAGTTCATCGGCTGCAACGCCGGCGAATTGGTCGGTGGTCACGTTACGCAGGCAGTTACCGCTGGTCTGAATCGCGTGCATCTGCACGGTCGCCAATTCAGCCAGGATGTCCGGCACATCTTCCAGCGCCGGCCAGTTGAACTGGACGTTCTGGCGGGTACTGATGTGGGCGTAGCCTTTGTCGAAGTCGCGGGCAATCTTGGCCATCATGCGCGTCTGGCGCGACGTCAGTTGGCCATAGGGCACGGCCACCCGCAGCATCGGCGCAAAGCGCTGCACATAGAGGCCATTTTGCAGGCGCAGAGGGCGGAACTCTTCTTCGCTCAGTTCACCTGCTAAGTAGCGTCGGGTCTGATCACGGAACTGCTTGACGCGGTCCTCGATGATGCGCTGATCGTATTCGTCGTATACGTACATATAGGTCCTGTTCTCGGCAAATCTGCGCGCACGGCCGCGCACTCCCAACGGAGCCGGCGCACGATACCAGTTTGCGTTTATGCGCAAAAGTGATGTTTGAGTATATGCAAATAACCAGATCGCCTAATGAGGGCCATTATCGAGATACCCACATTTGTCATGCGGGCAATCATCAACTTTACTGTGAGCGTGTTTGACTGCAATCACCTATAAAACCGACAAGAGGCGATGCGATGAGCAATCCTACAAAAGCCCGTAAACCCGACAGTACCGTTGATGCCTGGGCCATTCTGTTTTTGATCATCCTGGTGGTGGGAACTGCCGTGTTCTGGGTGAGCCACCAGTAAACGGCCTCGATTGACTGTCGCATTGACACTATCATGGCGGTCAATGTTCTAGGTTTGATAACCATGTTGAAGGTGCTGATTGCGTGTGTCTGGTGGCTGGGATCGGCGTATGGGGCAACGGCCCATGCCACGTCGGTTGTGTTTCTTAACCCGGGCATGTCGACGGAAACCTTCTGGGTCAGCTACACGCAATTCATGCAGGCCGGTGCCAAGGACCTCGGCCTGCATTTACGCGTGCGCTATTCCGAGCGCGATACCCAAAACACGCTGATCCAGGCCCGCGAGGCGCTGCAAGGCAACGAGCGGCCGGATTACCTGGTGCTGGTGAATGAACAATACGTTGCCCCGCAGATTCTGCGCATGGCCCAGGGCAGTGGGGTCAAGCTGCTGATGGTGAATAACGCGCTGACTGCCGACCAGGTGCAAATGCTCGGCCACGACGTCGATTGGCTCGGCAGCATCGTTCCCGACAACGAGCAGGCCGGTTACCTGATGCTCATTGATCTACTGCGCCAGCACGGCCCTGTCGCACCAGGCGAGAGCATTGAGTTGTTGGCCTTCTCCGGCGTCAAGAACACCCCGGCCGCGCAGCTGCGTGAACAGGGCCTGCATCGCGCCTTGGCCGAGCACCCCGAGGTGCGGCTGCGCCAGTTGGTCTATGGCGAATGGAGCCGTAAGCGCGCGTTCGAGCAAGCCACGCAACTGTTCAAGCGCTACCCGAAGACCGCGCTGGTGTGGTCGGCCAACGATGAGATGGCACTGGGTGCCATGCAGGCGCTGCAGGGCCGCGGGCAAATGCCGGGCAAGCACGTGTTGTTCAGTGCGGCCAACAACTCGCCGGAGATCTTGCAGGCGCGGTTGGACGGCCGACTGAGTACGCTGGTGGCCGGGCATTTCACCCTGGGCGGGTGGGCGATGGTGTTGATTCATGATGATGCCAAGGGCGTGAATATCGGTGCATACGGTGGGCGCGACCGCCAGGAGGCGTTATTCCAGCTGATTGATGCCGCCCAAGCGCAGCGCTTATTGGGGCCCACAGCGCGAGTTGATTTCCACGCACTGTCTGCCGTCGGCAAGCCGGTGCCCTACCGTTACCCCTTCAGCCTGCAACTGCTGCTGCGCTAGACCCCGGCCAGGAGCAGCACCAGCTTGACGATGCCGAACAACGCTAAGGCAAACACCGCTGTGAACAGAATGCCCAGCACCACAAAGTGGCTGGGCTTGCCGTGGGTAAAGTCGCGGGCGCGGTTCTTGCCACTCTGCACGCCAAAGGCGGCCGCCATGACGCTGTGCAGCATCTGCCAGAAAGTAGGGGGCTTGTTGTTGACTGGATCGTCCATAAATCCCTCGACACAAGGTGTGTGAGGGACAGCATAGCTGACGATGTTTAGATCTGTAGTGAGCGGGCTTGCCCCGCGCCGGGTGGCGAAGCCGCCCCAATCCAGCCATCTCGTTTTACCTGAAAGAACGCGGTGGCTATGTTGGGGCGGCTTCGCCACCCGGCGCGGGGCAAGCCCGCTCACTACAGAACCTGGGGGGCGGTCAATCAGTTGTCGTAACCCAGGTTCGGCGCCAGCCAGCGTTCAGTCACAGCAAGCTCCTGGCCTTTGCGTGCGGTGTAGCTCGTCACCTGGTCCTTGTCGACCTTACCCACGGCAAAGTACTGCGCCTGCGGATGGGCGAAGTACCAGCCGCTGACGGCTGCCGCCGGAAACATCGCGTAGTGCTCGGTGAGGAATACGCCGCTGCGGCCGGCCTGCATTTCGCGGGCCTCGGGATCGAGCAGTTGGAACAGTTGGGCTTTCTCGGTGTGATCCGGGCACGCGGGGTAGCCCGGGGCAGGGCGGATGCCGCTGTATTGCTCCTTGATCAGCGCTTCGTTATCCAGTTGCTCGTCCCTGGCGTAACCCCAGTAGTCCTTACGGACTTGTTGGTGCAGCCACTCGGCGCAGGCTTCGGCCAGGCGGTCGGCCAGGGCCTTGACCATGATTGAGTTGTAGTCGTCGCCAGCGTCCTGGTAGGCCTTGGCGACTTCTTCGGCACCGATGCCGGCGGTGGTGATGAAACCACCGATGTAGTCGGTTACACCGCTGTCTTTTGGCGCCACGAAGTCGGCTAGGGAGAAGTTCGGCTTGCCGTCGGTCTTGATGATCTGTTGACGCAGGTGATGCAGTTGGGCAATCGGCTGGCCGTCGTCGCCGTAGACTTCCAGGTCATCATCCTGCACCTGGTTGGTCGGCCAGAAGCCGAATACCGCGCGGGCGCTGATGAGCTTTTCGTCGATCAGCTTGGCGAGCATTTCCTGGGCGTCGGCGTACAGCGCGGTGGCCGCTTCACCCACGACTTCATCGGTAAGGATGCGTGGGAATTTGCCGGCCAAGTCCCAGGAGATAAAGAACGGGGTCCAATCGATGTACTCGGCCAGCACCTTGAGGTCGATATTGTCCAGCACCCTGGAGCCGGTGAACGTCGGTTTGACCGGGGTGTAGTTGCTCCAGTCGAACTGTGGCTTCTTGGCGATGGCCGCCGGGTAGCTCAGGCGTTCGGTCCGCGCGCTGCGGTTCGAGGTGCGCTCACGCACGTCGATGTATTCCAGGCGGGTTTTCTCGACGAAACCGGCCTTGAGTTCCTTGGACAGCAATTGCGTGGCCACGCCCACGGCGCGCGAGGCGTCGGTCACGTAGATCACCGCGTCGTTGCTGTACTTGGGCTCGATTTTCACCGCCGTGTGCGCCTTGGAGGTGGTGGCGCCACCGATCATCAGCGGCAGGTGGAAGTCCTGGCGCTGCATCTCACGGGCGACATGCACCATCTCGTCCAGGGACGGCGTGATCAGGCCTGACAGCCCGATGATGTCGCATTTCTGCTCCTTGGCCACCTGCAGGATCTTCTCCGCCGGCACCATCACGCCGAGGTCGACGATGTCATAGCCGTTGCACCCCAGCACCACGCCGACGATGTTCTTGCCGATGTCGTGCACGTCGCCTTTCACGGTGGCCATCAGGATCTTGCCCTTGGCTTCCGGCTTGTCGCCTTTTTCCAGTTCAATGAACGGAATCAAGTGGGCCACGGCCTGCTTCATCACACGGGCGGATTTCACCACCTGGGGCAGGAACATTTTGCCGGCGCCGAACAGGTCGCCGACGATGTTCATGCCGGACATCAACGGGCCTTCGATCACTTCGATCGGGCGCGCGAATGACTGCCGGGATTCCTCGGTGTCGTCGACGATGTGGGTGGTGATGCCCTTGACCAGCGCATGTTCCAGACGTTTGTTGACCGGCCAGCCGCGCCATTCTTCGGTCTCGGCTTCCTTGACGCTGCCGTCGCCTTTGTACTTGTCGGCGATGGCGAGGAGCGCGTCGGTACCTTCCGGGGTGCGGTTGAGCACCACGTCTTCCACGGCGTCACGCAGCTCGGCCGGGATCTGGTCGTAGATCTCCAACTGGCCGGCGTTGACGATACCCATGGTCAGGCCGTTGCGGATCGCGTACAGCAGGAACACCGAGTGGATCGCCTCACGCACCGGGTTGTTGCCACGGAACGAGAACGACACGTTGGACACGCCGCCGGAGGTCAGCGCATACGGCAGCTCGTCACGGATATAGGCACAGGCGTTGATAAAGTCGACGGCGTAGTTGTTGTGCTCTTCGATACCGGTGGCGACCGCGAAGATGTTCGGGTCGAAGATGATGTCTTCCGGCGGGAAGCCGACTTCATTCACCAGGATGTCGTAGGAGCGTTTGCAGATCTCTTTCTTGCGCGCTTCGGTGTCGGCCTGGCCGGCTTCGTCGAACGCCATCACCACCACGGCGGCGCCATAGCGCTTGCACAGCTTGGCGTGGTGAATGAACTGCTCGACGCCTTCCTTCATGCTGATGGAGTTGACGATGCCCTTGCCCTGGATGCACTTCAGGCCGGCCTCGATCACTTCCCACTTGGAGGAGTCGATCATGATCGGCACGCGAGAGATGTCCGGCTCGCCGGCAATCAGATTGAGGAAGGTCACCATGGCCTTCTTCGAATCGAGCATGCCTTCGTCCATGTTGATGTCGATCACCTGGGCGCCGGCTTCCACCTGCTGCAGGGCGACTTCCAGTGCTTCGGTGTAGTTGTCTTCACGGATCAGGCGGGCGAAACGTGCGGAACCGGTGATGTTGGTGCGCTCGCCGACGTTGACGAACAACGAGCTGCGATCAATCGTGAACGGCTCCAGGCCCGACAGGCGGCAGGCCTTGGGGATGTCCGGGATCTGGCGCGGCGCATAACCGGCCACGGCTTTGGCAATCGCTTCGATGTGGCCGGGTGTGGTGCCGCAGCAGCCGCCGACAATGTTGAGGAAGCCGCTTTGGGCGAACTCTTCGATGACCTTGGCGGTTTCCGACGGCAGTTCGTCGTACTCACCGAATTCGTTGGGCAGGCCGGCGTTGGGGTGCGCGGACACATGGGTGCTGGCTTTGTTCGACAACTCTTCCAGATACGGGCGCAGTTCGCTGGCGCCCAGGGCGCAGTTGAGGCCCACGGAAATCGGCTTGGCGTGGCTGACGGAGTTCCAGAACGCTTCAGTGGTCTGACCCGACAGGGTGCGGCCGGAGGCGTCGGTGATGGTGCCGGAGATCATGATCGGCAGTTCGATATTCAGCTCTTCAAACACACCCTGCACGGCGAAGATCGCCGCCTTGGCATTGAGGGTGTCGAAGATGGTCTCGATCAGGATCAGGTCGGCGCCGCCCTCGATCAGGCCTTTGGTGGCTTCGGTGTAGTTTTCCACCAGTTCATCAAAGGTCACGTTGCGGTAGCCGGGGTTGTTCACGTCGGGCGACAGCGAGCACGTACGGCTGGTCGGGCCGAGCACGCCAGCCACGAAACGCGGCTTGGCCGGGGTTTCCAGGGTCTTGGCATCAGCGACCTTGCGCGCCAGGCGTGCGCCTTCTACGTTGAGCTCGTAGGCCAGGTCTTCCATGCCGTAATCGGCCATGGAAACGCGGGTGGCATTGAAGGTGTTGGTTTCGAGGATGTCGGCACCGGCATCCAGGTAGGCTTTTTCAATACCGCCGATCACGTCCGGACGGGTGATCACCAGCAAATCGTTGTTTCCCTTGACGTCACTTGGCCAGTCCGCGAAGCGTTTGCCACGGTAGTCCTGTTCTTCCAGCTTGTAGCTCTGGATCATCGTGCCCATACCGCCATCGAGGATCAGGATACGTTCCTTGAGGGCTTGGTGAAGGGCTTGCAGACGAGCGCTACGATCGGACATGGGACTACTCTGGTCAGGCATTTCGGAGGGCGTGAATCATAGCAAACCTGTGCCGATTTGGAGCATGCACGGGTTTTACATGAATATCGTTCATGTTGGCTGGGGGGGATGGCCCGGTAGAATCACCGCCACTTTTCGCCGCACGCATTGAATTGGGACCGGATCCATGTCATTTCGCCTCATCACTAGCGCCGTCCTGGCACTGGTTGCCTGCACTGCTCAGGCCGACGGACCCGCCCCGGCGATTTCGTATACCCGCGACATTCAACCGATCTTCACCGAGAAGTGCGTGGCCTGCCATGCCTGCTACGACTCTGCCTGCCAGCTCAACCTGGGCAGTGCCGAAGGCGCGGTGCGCGGTGCGAGCAAAATGCCGGTATATGACGGCGAGCGCAGCCAGGCGGCGCCGACCACCCGCCTGTTTATAGATGCCTCTGGCAAGGCGGCCTGGCAACAGAAGGGCTTTTACTCGGTGCTGGACGCGCAGGGCAGCCAGGCTGCATTGATGGCGCGCATGCTCGAACTGGGGCACAACGCTGCACTGGCACCCAATGCCAAGTTGCCTGAAGACATCGTCCTGGGCCTGAACCGCGCGAACATGTGCGCAATGCCCGGCGAATTCAACGCCTACGCCGGCGCCCACCCCAAGGAAGGCATGCCACTGGCCGTCACCGGCCTGACCGAGCAGCAGTACCAGACGCTGCAACGCTGGCTCGCGTCCGGCGCGCCTATTGATGAACAAAGCCTGGCGCCGAGTGCCAGCGAAGCCTTGCAGGTGCAGCAGTGGGAGAACCTGTTCAACAAACCGGGCGCCCGCGAAAGCTTGGTGGCACGCTGGTTATTCGAGCATTTGTACCTGGCGCATATTTACTTCGAGCATGGCGAGCCGGGGCATTTCTTCCAGTGGGTGCGGTCGCGCACCCCGAGCGGGCAGCCGATTGATCTGATCAATACCCGTCGCCCCAACGATGACCCCGGTACCCAGGTGTATTACCGCCTGTGGCCAGTGCAGGGCGTGATCGTGCACAAAACCCACATCACTTACCCCTTCAGTGCTGCGAAAATGGCGCGCATCAAGGCGCTGTTCTACGCCGGCGACTGGCAGGTCAGCGCCTTGCCGGGCTACGGCCCAGCCCGTCGCGCCAATCCATTCGAAACCTTCGAGGCCATCCCCGCCAAGGCGCGTTACCAGTTCATGCTGGATAACGCCGAATACTTCGTGCGCACGTTCATTCGTGGGCCGGTGTGCCGTGGGCAGATTGCCACGGATGTGATCCGCGATAACTTCTGGACCCTGTTCCAGGACCCGGACCACGACCTCTACATCACCGATGCGCGTTATCGCGGCCAGGCCACGCCATTACTGGCCATGCCGGGACAGAATGACGATGTGGGCAGCGTGCTCAGCCTGTGGCGGGCCTACCGCGACAAACGCAATGAATACGAGGCCCTGCGCCGTGACAGCTATGCTGACCTGCCGCCGCCAAGCTGGTCGAGCCTGTGGGCGGGCAATGATGATGCCTTGCTGAGCATTTTCCGCCACTTCGACAGCGCCTCGGTGACCAAAGGCCTGATCGGCGATGTGCCGCAGACGATGTGGCTGTTCGACTATCCGCTGCTGGAGCGCACGTATTACCAATTGGCGGTGAATTTCGACGTGTTCGGCAATGTCTCGCACCAGGCCCAGACACGGTTGTACTTCGACCTGATCCGTAACGGCGCCGAGCAGAACTTCCTGCGCCTGATGCCCGCCGATACCCGCGAAGACTTCCTCGACGACTGGTACCAGAACAGCGGCAAGATCAAGCTCTGGCTGGACTATGAGGCCATTGATGATGACAAGCCCACGGGTTTGCACCTGAACGAAAACGACCCGAAGCGCGACTTTGCCAACCAGTTGTTGACCCGTTATGCCAGCTTGAACGCCAGCCCGGACCCGTTTAACCGATGTGTGAGTGCGTATTGCTCGCGCAGCGGTATTGATCCGGTCTTGCAGGATGCGGAGCAGGCGTTGAGCCGCTTGACCTCACGCCCGGCCGCCGGGCTCAAGGTGATCGATCAATTGCCCGAAGCCACGATGTTGCGCATTCAAACTGCCAGCGGCAAGCGCGAGATCTACAGCCTGCTGCGCAACCGTGCCCACAGTAATGTCGCGTTTTTGCTGGGCGAAGCCTATCGCTACCAGCCGGGACTCGACACCTTGACCCTTTACCCCGGCGTACTCAGCAGTTACCCGAACTTCATGTTCAATATCCCCGCCCAGGAAGTGCCCGAGTTCGTGGCTGAAATGGAGCGGGCCAAAGATGCCAATCGTTTCGAAAAGATCGTCGACCGCTGGGGCGTGCGGCGCAGTCATCCGTTGTTCTGGCAGTACTTCCACGATCTGTCGCAGTACCTCCACGAAGTCGCGCCCGTGGAAGAGGGTGTGTTGGACATGAACCGTTATGAGAACCTATAACTACAGGCACTGATCCAGTCATCTCTCCAGGCGGGCGTTGAAGCAATCGGATATCTACTGTGCGGGGTTCTAAAAGGTAGTCCGATGATGTTGATTTCAGTGCAGTTTCTTCGCGCCTTGGCTGCGTGGCTGGTGGTGGGTCATCACTTTATGCAGCTGTTTTTCAACTTTGAGGTGCACAACGCGCTGGAGTACCTGTTCGTCGAAAAAGGCGGCGCAGGGGTGGATGTGTTCTTTGTCATCAGCGGCCTGGTGATCTTCCTTGCGACCGCAGACAAAGCCCTGACACCTTGGCGTTTCATGCTCATGCGCGTGGCACGGATCGCGCCGGCGTATTGGTTCTATACCTTGCTGCTGGCCCTGCTCACCCTGGCTGTGCCCTCGATGTTCCCCGATGTTCAACTCGCGCTGGGCCATGTGCTCCTGTCGTTGCTCTTTATCCCTGCCCAACACCCGGCAGGCTACGGCGTCTATCCGCTGCTGGATGTCGGCTGGACCCTGAACTTCGAGATGCTGTTCTATGGCCTGTTCGCCGTCGCCTTGTGGGTTCGTGGGGACTATCGGTTGTGGGTGGTGGCCGTGCTGTTGTACCTGGTGTGCTACCTCATCGGTCCCGCCCTGGACTTGGCCGACGGTTTTTACAGCAATGATATTGTCCTGGAGTTTCTGATGGGTATCGTCATCGGCATGCTGTATCGCCGCGGCCTTTGCCGGGTCAGGGCGTGGGTGCCGTTGTTAGGGATGGTGGTGGCATCAGTGGCGCTTTATCACGGGGCGGATGTGCCCCGTGCGTTGGAATGGGGCGTGCCCAGCGCGATCCTGGTCATCAGTTGCGTGGCACTGGAGCCTTACTTCCAAGGCTCACGCGTGTTGAAACTGATGGGGGACTGCTCTTACTCGGTGTATCTGATCCACGTGCTGGTTCTGTGCGCTGGGCTATGGGTGGTCAAGCGTACGGGAATAGATCCCTATGCGATGCTGCCTGTTTGCATCGTATTCACGGCGGTTTGCGCCTTCGCGAGCTACCAATGGCTGGAAAAGTCGACCTATCGCACGCTCAAGCGTTGGTTCGGCATTGAGGAATCGGCAGTCCTTTCCCGACAAAAATACTAGGACTTTGTACCTCTGTAATAATTTGGCGTAAACTGCCGGCAAGCCTGTGAGGAGTTTCCATGACTGCCATAACCATTACCGACGCCGCCCACGATTACCTGGCTGACCTGCTGTCCAAGCAGAACACCCCAGGTATCGGTATTCGCGTCTTTATCACCCAACCCGGCACCCAATACGCCGAGACTTGCATTGCCTACTGCAAGCCAGGGGAAGAGAAGCCTGAAGACACCGCCCTGGGGCTGAAAAGCTTCACCGCGTACATCGACGCCTTCAGCGAAGCCTTCCTCGACGACGCCGTGGTCGACTACGCCACCGATCGCATGGGCGGCCAACTGACCATCAAGGCGCCGAACGCCAAGGTGCCGAACGTCAACGCCGACAGCCCGGTGAACGAGCGCATCAACTACTACCTGCAAACCGAGATCAACCCGGGCCTGGCCAGCCACGGCGGCCAGGTCAGTCTGATCGACGTGGTGGATGACGGCATTGCCGTGCTCAAGTTTGGCGGCGGCTGCCAAGGCTGCGGCCAGGCGGACGTGACCCTGCGCGAAGGCATCGAGCGCACCCTGCTGGAGCGTGTCCCAGAGCTCAAGGGTGTACGTGACGTGACCGACCACACGCAGAAAGAAAACGCCTACTACTGAGTAAGGTGTTCACTGCGGACAAAAAACGGCGCCCCGTGAGCGCCGTTTTTTTATTGTTTAAATTCAATGTCTTGAGATGCCTATCTAACAAAGCAAATCAACTGTGGGAGCGGGCTTGCTCGCGAAAGCGGTATATCAATCACCTCATTCTGTGAATGGCATACCGCTTTCGCGAGCAAGCCCGCTCCCACAGTTTTAATAGTGTTTATTCATATAAATCAATATGTTGTATCTGTAATTTAATTTGGCTTGTTAAGATCGGTAAAGATGCGCATGCCCTGCGCGATACAGCGAAGACTCACTAAAACCGTCACTGCCCAACACCCGACCCACCACAATCAACGCCGTCCGCCGAAATCCCTTCTCGGCCACCTTCCCGGCAATATCGCTCAGCGTCCCAACGACCCAATCCTGGTCCGGCCACGTCGCGCGGTGCACCACGGCAATCGGGCAATCTGCGCCATAGTGCGGCAGCAGTTGCGCGACGATTTTCTCCAAGTGATTGACCCCCAGATGGATCGCCATGGTGGTGCCATGTCGCGCCAGGCTGTCAAAGTCCTCGCCAGCGGGCATGCTGGTTTTATCCGCATAACGGGTCAGGATCACACTCTGGGCGATGTCCGGCAGGGTCAGCTCGGTTTCCAACAACGCTGCACAAGCCGCCACTGCGGTGACGCCGGGAATGATCTGGAATGGAATGCCCAGCTCACGCAAATGGCGGATCTGCTCGCCAATCGCTCCATACAGGCTTGGGTCGCCAGAATGCACGCGTGCCACGTCCTGGCCTTTCGCATGGGCGGTCTTGATCAGGTCGATAATCTGTTCAAGGTGCAATTCGGCACTGTTGACCAACTGTTCTGCCTGGTGGCCTTCGAGCACTGCCGTCGGCACCAGCGAGCCGGCATAGATGATCACCGGGCAACTGCGGATCAGCCGCTGGCCTTTGACGGTGATCAATTCCGGGTCGCCGGGGCCTGCGCCGATGAAGTAGACGGTCATGGGAATATCCTATGGAAAAACGCACGAGCATGAACAACGCTCATGATCGGAACGGGCGATTATCAGGTTTTCAGCCGGCGCAAGCCAATGCGAAGGTGGCCTGGGCGGTTTGCTTGCGGCTAATCAACAGGCGGGCAGGGGCGTTGGCGAGGTATTCAGCCAGGGCCAGGGCGGCGCTTTCGGCAATGCCGTAGCAGCCCGTATGGGCAAACGCGATCGCGGATTTGTGGCTCAGCTGTTCTGCATAACCCGCCAACTGATCAGCGTCGAAACACTGGAATGGCAAGTTCAACAGATCGGCCAGGGCTTGAAGGCCAGGTTCATCGCGCTTGCGGTCGATACTGGCCAGCGCGGTGATCCGTTGAAGCTCGATACCGCCCTCGGCGAGGGCGCTGTCGAGCAGGGCCCGCAGGGTGTGAACGTCACAACCCCGCTGGCACCCCAGGCCGACCACTAAAATCATGCTGGGTATTGATCATCACGATTGCGGCGGAACAGCCAGGCGCTGATCAGGCCCAGCGCCAGCCAGAAGGCGACATTGGTCAACTGCGAAGCAATCTTGAACTGCGCTTCCAAGGCTTCGGGGGCTAGCATCGAATGCACTTCCGGCTGCGGCGCGCCGATCACGTGTGGCACGACCAGAATCGCTACGCCCAGCGCTTTGAGCAGCCAATTGCGGCCGAACACGATCAGCGTTATGCCCGCAGCGGTGGAGGCGGCGGTGCCCACCCACCAGATCTGCCGTTGTGCGAGATCAGCGGCAGCAGTGCCTGGCAGCTCAGGCGGTAGGCCCATTGTCGGCGCCAACACGAAGGTCGCGTAGCCGGCCAAACCCCAAAGCAGGCCCTGGGCAGTGCGGGTGGGTGCGCGCAGGGTATAGAGGCCGGCGAGCATCAGCGCGAAACCGACAGCCACCACCAGATTACCGCCGGTGGTAGACAATACGCGCTGCCAGCCGTCTTCCGGTTCCCAGGCTTCGGCGTCGTGGGTGTGCGCGGCATTACCGGCTGCGTGCTCATGCACCACTTCAGTCGCGGCCGGGGCCTTTTCAAAGGTTTCCGCCTGCAGAATTAATGGGGCGACCCAGAAGCTTTGCAGCAGGGTCAGCAGCAGGGCAGCCAGAAGACCGGTGAAACCTGCAGTTTGCGCAATACGCTTGATCATGTCGGCAGGTCTCAGTGGCACGGGAACGCGGCGCTGTGGCGGGTATCGTGGGCAGCGTTATGCACCGCCTCGATGTGCGAGAAACCGGCGAAATACACCAGGCACGCGCCCAGGATCGACGCGCCGATTGCGGCGGTCAGGCGTTGGCTCAAGGTAGAGGTGCTGCTGGCGGAGTGCGAAGTGCTGCTGATGATCGACATGGCGCGTCCCTTTCAGGTGTCAGGGTGAAACGAGCGCATGAAAACCCCGCGAGCCAGGCACGCAGGGTTCTGAACAGCGCCCGCCCACCGCGGGTTTGTTATCTGATTTTTCGGGCCGGTCTCCGGGCTTGCGAGGGGCGGCTCTTGAAAGAGCCCAGCCTGATAAGCATCTCCTTCCCATGCACAGCACAGTGGATTTGACGCTTCGCTCGCTTACCGTTGCGGGGGCAGCACCGGACTTGCCATAGATCTATGGCGCACCGGTTTCCCGTTTCACCCTGTGAAGGGCACCCGAAACAAGATGTGTAGGAGAGCATGGAGAGAACGCTCCCGTCAAATGAGGACTGCGCCGCCTTGATGGCACGAGAGGTGAAAATGTCTGACGCCGGAGTTTCTATTGGCGGGCTGATGCAGGGGCTTATCCTCCCATGTGTTTCATAAGTTTCGCCTGTTGTTCATCCTGTTGCTGAAATCTAAAAATATATTGTGTAGATATTTGAGTTTAAGTTGAATTTTGCTTTTTTTTCAGTCGGCCATTGGGCGGCCAGATGCCGTGGAGTAATGTTAAATTGTTATCGTTGCCAGTTATTGTATTTCCAGATTTTAAAGATTGCCGGGTTATTCAGGAACGGGTTGAGTGATTTTTTCCAAATTGTGCTTGTGATCGAGGTTTATCTCCGTCGAATAATTAAATATGGTGGTGATTTTGAAAATAACTAATAGCCAGCAGCCTTCCTATAATCCGTCCGCCGGCCTTCAGCGAGCCGGTTCCTCAGATCCCACGTTGCGCAGCGCCGACCCGCATATAAGGCGGAACTTTGCCAAACCGATCTTTACCGTGGATCAAGTTGCTCAGCAGCTCACTCGAGAAAATGTGAAATGGGCTGACAGAAACGGTGATGGTGTCACGGCAATCTCCTTTTCATTCAACAAATTGACGAGAGGGGATAGAGAGTTCAATACCACACAGAAAAACCAAGCCAGACTGTCCATGCAATCTTGGGCCGATGTGGCGAATGTGTCGTTCGAAGAACGTACCGGCCGTGGCGAAGGACGCTTGGCTTTTTCCAACAACGAGGGCCCCGCGGTTGCTTTTGGCCAGTACCCAGGCCAAGACGGTAAAGTGTTCATCAATCCCCACTATGGCACCAATACTTCTCCTGCACTTCATAATCATGGCCGATATACACTAACCCATGAAATAGGCCATACGTTGGGTCTTGCGCACCCCGCAGACTATGACGCTTCTAATTCTACCTCTCCCAGTTACGCTCGCAGTGCCGTTTATGCGCAGGATACTCGTGGTCATACTGTCATGAGCTACTTCGACGCTCACGAAGGTGGTCAGAACCATAAAGAAAATTACTCTGCTGCTCCATTGATGGGTGATATTGCTGCTGCCCAGCGTTTGTATGGTGCCAATTACAGGGCGCGCAATTCAGACACCACTTACGGTTTTAACTCCAATTCGGGTCGAGACTATTATCAACTCAATAATCCCAATGATACGGCACTCTTCTGCGTGTGGGACGGTGGCGGTAACGATACGTTGGATTGTTCCAAGTATCGCCAAAACCAGACTATCAACCTCAACCCTGAATCCTATTCCGATGTTGGAGGCTTGCGGGGGAATGTTTCTATCGCCAAAGGCGTTACGCTGGAGAACGCAATCGGCGGTTCTGGCCATGATGTGATCATCGGTAATCATGCAGACAACATGCTCAAGGGGGGAGCGGGCGCTGATTGGCTCAGGGGGGGAGGGGGGGCAGATACCTTTGTCTACGACAACGTCAGCGACTCCACACTGGAACGCCCTGACCAGATCATGGACTTTGTGAGTGGCACCGACAAAATCGACATTTCGGTCTTGTTGAAAAACGCCGGTATTACCGCGTTAACGTTTGTAAAGCGGCTGTCGGGTGAGCCGGGTCAAGCTGTTCTGCATTACAACCGCAACACCAACGAGTCGAGGTTGGCTATCGATCTGACGGGCAACGGCCGTTTTGACTTTTTCCTCAAAAGCCGCGGTCCGATAAATACACCCGATATTGTCAGTAACGTCCCGATTATGTGGCGTTATTCCTGAAAAAGAGCTTCCAAGAGGCCGGATTTTTCCTGATGAGGGTGCGAGCTGAATGCGCGTTACGGCGGCATTCCCCGCCATTTGTTCGCGGGCATATGGCGGGTTTGTTATTCGTGTTTCGTGATATTCAAGCAATCGCTACACCGACATTGACCGGCTGTCACTCACTGCGTAGCCTTGTACCTTCGAGGTTCTTCGGCCCAGGCCGAAGCTAAGAAGGGAACGCGGTCCAAGCCGCGGCTGCCCCCGCAACTGTGAAGGGTTTATCTGACTGCCACGCCACTGCCGATACGGCGGGAAGGCGCAGCCAGCGCCGGTCGCAAGACCCGCAAGCCCCAAGCCAGGAGACCTGCCTCGCAACCGATTTTCAATTCAACCGGGCGGGGTGATCCGGTGACGAAATCCGCTGCTGCGCGCCGTCGCAGGGCCTATCGTCCCGTATGCCCGCCCCAAAGGGCATCCGATGAAAACACTGGCCAAACTCCCTGTCACCATCGTTACCGGCTTTCTCGGCTCGGGCAAAACCACCTTGCTGCGTCATATGCTCGACAACGCCCAGGGCCGTCGCATTGCCGTGATCGTCAACGAGTTCGGTGAACTGGGCATTGACGGTGAAATCCTCAAGCAGTGTTCCATTGGTTGCACCGAAGAAGAAGCCAGCGGCCGCGTGTACGAATTGGCCAACGGCTGCCTGTGCTGCACCGTGCAGGAAGAATTCTTCCCGGTGATGCGCGAACTGGTCGCCCGTCGCGGTGACCTTGACCATATCCTGATTGAAACCTCCGGCCTGGCCCTGCCAAAGCCTCTGGTGCAAGCCTTCCAGTGGCCGGAAATCCGCAGCGCCTGCACCGTTGATGCGGTGATTACCGTGGTCGACAGCCCGGCCGTGGCCGCTGGCACGTTCGCGGCATTCCCGGATCAAGTGGATGCCCAGCGCAAACTCGACCCGAACCTGGACCACGAATCGCCACTGCACGAACTGTTCGCTGACCAACTGGCCAGCGCCGACCTGGTGATCCTCAATAAATCCGACCTGATCAGCCCTGAAGACTTGGCCCGGGTGCGCTTGGAAGTCGCCGAAGAGCTGCCGCCGGCGGTAAAGATCATCGAAGCCAGCAGCGGTCGCGTGCCGTTGGACGTATTGATTGGCCTGGGCGCTGGCTCTGAAGAGCACATCGACGGTCGTCACAGCCATCACGATCACCACCACGAGGGTGAGGACGATCATGACCACGATGCCTTCGACTCCATTTCCATCGACCTGCCGCAGGCTGACGAAGCGCTGCTGCTCGATGCGCTGACCCAATTGGTCGTGCAACACGGCATCCTGCGCGTCAAAGGCTTCGCCGCTATTCCGAACAAGCCGATGCGCCTGCTGATCCAGGGCGTGGGCACGCGTTTCGACAAACACTTTGACCGCGCCTGGGGCGCCGACGAAGCCCGCATAACGCGGCTGGTGCTGATCGGCCAGGCGCTGGACGCGGCGGGCCTTGAAGCGCAATTGCGCGCCGCCCTCAGCGTTTAACCCATGCACCTGCTCAGGACCCAGCCCGGTGGTTTCGTCTCGGACGACAATATTGCCGACCTTGGCCAAACCCCCGCTGAACTGGTGATCCTGTGCAGCGGCGATTCGAGCCTCGCACTGCTGGCCGAAGCGGCCCAGCACTTGCCGGACGATTACCCGACGTTTCGCCTGGCCAACCCGATGCAGGTGCAGAATCATGCCTCGGTCGACTTGTACGTCGATGAGGTGTTGCGCCACGCCAAGGTCATCCTGATTTCGCTGCATGGTGGCATTGGTTATTGGCGTTACGGCATCGAGCGTCTGGTGGAGTTGGCGGAACGCGGCGTGCAACTGATCCTGGTGCCGGGGTGTGATCGCCCGGACCCTGAGCTCAGCGGCTTGAGCACTGTTGGCGCACAGGCGCGTGACCGCCTGTGGCACTTCCTACGCCAGGGCGGCCTGGCTAACGCGCTGGATTTTTACCGCTGCCTGGCCAGTGCTTACCTGGGCCGCGACTATGCCTGGGCTGAACCGCAAACCCTGCCGCGCACGGCGATTTATCACCCGCGCAACGCCAATGCTCGCCTGAATGATTGGCAGGCGGATTGGAACGCTGATTGGCCGGTGGCGGCGGTGCTGTTCTACCGCTCGCATTTGCAGGCGGCCAATACCGGCTTTATTGATGTGTTCTGCCAACGCTTGCAGGCGGCGGGGTTGAACCCGTTGCCGATGGCGGTGGCCAGTTTGAAAGAGCCCGGCTGCCTGACGGTGGTCGAGGATTGGCTGGATGAGGTCGGCGCGGCGGTGATCCTCAACACCACCGGTTTTGCCCAATCCAGCCCCGAAGCGCCGCACGTGCGTCCGTTTCGCCGCAATATCCCGGTGATCCAGGCGATCTGCGCCCAAGACAATCAGCCCGGCTGGGAGGCCAGTGCACAAGGCCTCGGCCCGCGCGATCTGGCGATGCACATTGCGTTGCCGGAGCTGGACGGGCGCATCATCAGCCGGCCGATCAGCTTCAAGGACCTGGCCTGGCGCAGCGAGCGCAGCCAGTCGGATGTAGTGTGCTATCGGGCAGCGCCCGAGCGTATGGATTTCGTGGCTGAGCTGGCGCGGCGCTGGGTCGAACTCGCGCGGGTGCCGAATGCGCACAAGCGTATCGCATTGATCCTCGCCAACTACCCGACCCGCGATGGCCGTATCGGTAACGGCGTAGGCCTGGATACGCCTGCAGCGGCGCTGAATATCCTGCGTGCCCTGCAGGCCGAAGGCTATCCGCTGCCGGACACCTTGCCCGACAGCGGCACTGCACTGATTCATCAACTGCTGGGCGGTGTCACCAACGACCTGGACAGTCTCGACCTGCGTCCGTGCCATCAAAGCCTGGGCCTGGACGACTACGAGACACTGTTCAGTCGCTTGCCCGAGGCCAATCGCCAAGCGGTGATGGAGCGCTGGGGCACGCCTCATAACGATCCGATGTTCCGTGAAGGTCGCATGATGATCGCCGGTCTGCGCCTAGGGCTGACCTTCGTCGGTATCCAGCCGGCACGAGGTTACCAGGTGGACGCCAGCGCGGTGTACCACGACCCGGACTTGGTGCCACCCCATGGCTATCTGGCGTTCTACTTCTGGTTGCGCCATACCTACGGCGCCCACGGCGTGATCCACGTGGGCAAGCACGGCAACCTGGAGTGGCTGCCGGGCAAGGGCGTGGGCCTGTCGGAAAACTGCTGGCCCGATGCGCTGCTGGGGCCGCTGCCGAATATCTACCCGTTTATCGTAAATGACCCGGGCGAGGGCGCCCAGGCTAAACGACGCACCCAGGCGGTAATCATCGATCACTTGATGCCGCCGCTGACCCGCGCCGAAACCTACGGCCCGTTGCGTGACCTGGAGTTGTTGGCCGACGAGTATTACGAGGCGCAACTGCTCGATCCACGCCGCGCCCTGGAATTGCAGAAAGACATCCTCAAGCTGGTGCGCGAAACCCGTATCGACCAGGAGCTTGAGCTGGACAAGGACGCCGACGCCGCCATCTGGCTGCCGCGCCTCGATACCTACCTGTGCGACTTAAAGGAATCGCAGATCCGCGACGGCCTGCACATCTTTGGCGAGTCGCCTGAAGGCCGCTTGCGTATCGACACCTTGCTCGCCTTGCTGCGCATCCCGCGTGGTGACGGCCGAGGTCCGCAATCGAGCGTACTGCGGGTGTTGGCCAAGGCTTTCGAGCTGGACTTCGACCCACTCGACTGCGCCCTGGCCGAACCCTGGACCGGGCGTCGGCCCGACGTGTTGCTGAACATCGATGAGCAGTTGTGGCGCACCGCCGGCGATACCCGCGAGCGCTTGGAGTTGTATGCAGCGCGGTTGATCGAACAGGCGCTGGAAGGGCCGCTTGAACAGTTGGAAGCGCCCGGTTGGGAGGAGGTGAAGGCGGTGATTGAAAGTCTGCGCAAGGTGGTGGCGCCGTGCCTGGACGCCTGTGGCCCGGCAGAAATGCGCGGGTTGCTGGACGCCTTGAGCGGCCGCTTCGTGCCTGCCGGCCCCAGTGGCGCACCGAGTCGTGGGCGTTTGGATGTGCTGCCGACCGGACGCAACTTTTTCACCGTCGACGTGCGCAACCTGCCGACCACTACGGCCTGGCGCATCGGCTTCCAGTCGGCCAACCTGATTCTTGAGCGGCACCTGCAAGACCATGGCGACCACCTGCGCCAGCTCGGCCTGTCGGTGTGGGGCACCGCCACCATGCGCACTGGCGGCGACGATATCGCCCAGGCCATGGCGCTGATGGGTGTGAGGCCGGTGTGGGCGACGGGCAGCCAGCGCGTGGACGACTTTGAAATCCTGCCGATCAGCCTGTTGGACCGTCCGCGCGTTGACGTCACGTTGCGCGTGTCTGGCTTTTTCCGTGACGCCTTCGCCAACCTGATCCGCCTGTTCGACGCGGCGGTGCAGGCGGTGGCCGCGCTGGACGAACCAGACGACATGAACCCGCTGGCGGCCAAAGTGCGCAGTGAACGTGAGGCGTTGCTCAAGTCGGGCATGGACGCCGAAGCCGCGGCGAAACAGGCCGGCTGGCGCATCTTCGGCGCGAAACCCGGCGCCTATGGTGCGGGTGTGCAGGGCGCGATCGATGGTCGCCTGTGGCAAAGCCGCGAAGACCTGGCCGAGGTCTATTTGAACTGGGGCGGTTACGCCTACGGCGGCTCCGATGAGGGCACCGCCGCCCGCGAGCAATTCGCCCAGCGCTTGAGCCAGGTGCAAGCGGTGTTGCAGAACCAGGACAACCGCGAGCACGACCTGCTCGACTCCAATGATTACTACCAGTTCCAGGGCGGCATGCTCGCCGCCGTGGAAACCCTGAGCGGCGAAAAGGCCGCCAGTTACCACGGTGACCACAGCCAACCGGACCTGCCGAAGATCCGAACGCTGAAGGAAGAGCTGAACCGGGTGATCCGTTCCCGCGCCGCCAACCCCAAGTGGATCGACGGCGTGAAGCGCCATGGCTATAAAGGTGCGTTTGAAATGGCCGCGACCGTGGACAATCTGTTCGCGTTCGATGCCACCACCGCGCTGATCGACGATCATCAATACGCCTTGCTCGCCGACGCCTACCTGCTGGACCCTGACACCCGGGCCTTTGTGCAACAGCACAATCCCGACGCCCTGCGTGATATGACCGAACGCATGCTGGAAGCGCAGCAACGTGGCCAGTGGCAAGAGCCGGGGGCTTATAAAGAAGCGTTGGAAAACCTGTTGCTGGATATAGAAGAAGACAGCTGATGACTGATATTCCACATTTTCCGCTGTCCGCCGTGGTCGGCGCCGACGACTTGAAGTTGGCCCTGTGCCTGACTGCCATCGACCCGAAGATCGGCGGCGTGCTGATCGAAGGCCCACGCGGCATGGCCAAGTCCACCTTGGCGCGGGGCCTGGCGGACCTGCTGGCCAGTGGTCAATTCGTCACCTTGCCCTTGGGCGCTACCGAAGAGCGGCTGGTGGGGACGCTGGACCTGGACGCCGCATTGGGCGAAGGCCGCGCGCAGTTTTCCCCCGGCGTCTTGGCCAAGGCTGACGGCGGCGTGCTGTATGTCGATGAAGTCAACTTGCTGGCCGATCACCTGGTGGACCTGCTGCTCGACGTGGCGGCCAGCGGCACCAACCTGATCGAGCGTGACGGCATCTCCCATCGCCATTCGGCGCGTTTTGTACTGATCGGCACCATGAACCCGGAGGAGGGCGAGTTACGCCCGCAACTGCTCGACCGCTTCGGTTTCAACGTGGCTTTGAGTGGGCAGACCCTGCCAGCCGAGCGCGGGCAAATCATCCGTCGTCGCCTGGATTTCGACAGCGACCCGGCGGCGTTCTGCGCGCACTGGGCAGCGCCCCAAGCCGCCCTGCGCGAGCGCTGCACCCAGGCGCGGGCGCGACTCGACACTATCGAACTGGATGACCAGGCACTGGCGCAGATCACCGAGCGGTGCTTTGCCGCCGGTGTCGATGGCTTGCGTGCGGATCTGGTTTGGCTGCGCGGCGCCAGGGCGCATGCGGCATGGCGCGGGGCGAATGCCATCGCCGAGGAAGACATTGAAGCCGTCGCCGAGTTTGCCCTGCGCCATCGCCGCCAGGCACCATCGCCGCCGTCCAATGCGCCGAGCGAAGGGCAGTCGCCAACGTCCTCCGACTCGTCGCCGGGTCAAGGCCAATGGGGTGACATGCCCGCACCGGCCCTGCCCACGGGCGCACGCCGGGATGTGCCCACCTGGCAAAAAAAGCCCTAGGCATTCGCCCTCGACCTGACGCGGGGGCGGATGCCCGGCCCAAGGCAGGGCGGCTGGATAGAGGCAGGCACGGTAAGGCACGGAGTGCGAAACAGGGTTCGATCAATTGGCCGGGCACTTTGCTCGATGGCCGGCCGCAATCGCGAGAAGATCTACGGTTTCACCTGCGCAGTCGCTCGGCCCATGAATTGTGGCTGGTGATTGTCGATGCGTCGGCGTCGACCCGGCGCCATCGTGCGCTCACCGATGCCAAAGGTTTGCTGGCCCAGTTGTTTGATGACGCCTACCGCCAACGCGCGCGGATGGCCTTGTTGACGGCCAGCGGGCAATCGCCCAAATGGCAGGTACAGGGGCTGAAAGCGGCGAAGGGTTTGGCCGGATGGCTGGACCAGTTGGGGGCGGGCGGGGGCACGCCGTTGCTCGCGGCGCTGACTGAGGCTGGGCATTGGCTGGCGGTGCGACGTGAGCGGTTTCCGACTGAGGAGCAGCGGTTGTTGGTGATTACCGATGGCCGGCTTAAGGATGTCGCAGGACTGCCGTTGCTGGAGTGCTCGGGATTGTTGATAGATATCGAGCGTGGGCCGATCCGGTTGGGCCGGGCTCAGGAATTGGCGGCCGGGTTGCAGCTGGATTATCGGCATATCGATAGCGTGTAGTGAGCGGGCTTGCCCCGCGCTGGGCTGCGAAGCTGCCCCAAAATCAGGCACCACGGTTTTCCTGACAAAAAACGGTTGCCTTATTGGGTCTGCTTCGCAGCCCAGCGCGGGGCAAGCCCGCTCACTACAAATCCTTCAGCCTGCCCCCGGCACATTCGGCCAAAGATCCGCCACCAGAAACAGCCGCTCAGCCTCTTCCCAATCCTCACCCACCTGAACCAGCCGCACTAATAGCTGCGCTGGCGCCATCGGATCCAAGTCCGCCAGCCAACCCTGCATCTGCTCTTCACTCCATACGTCATCCACCGGGTAATGCGCCGGCGCCAGCCATGCATGCCGAGGCAGGGGTTGCCAGCGGCCGGGTGCGCTGGCGCTGACAAATGCCCGCCAGTCGCGCTGATGCAACCAGCGCCCACGCAAATGCTGCGGGTGGGCACCCACGGGTGCCTGCGCTTCACCGGGCCAGGGATACAGCAAATACCCGCCCAGCCACAAATGCGCATCGAACTGCTGGATATCCAGCGCCGCCAACACCTCGCGGCTCTCCGCCCGCGCCGAGATTGGCAATTGGTGCTGGGCCAGATGCGCCAGCTTGCGATCCAGCCGATCATGACAGCCCGGCCCCAGCCACTGCGCCGTGTCCTGGCCGTCGCCGTCCTGCGGCCCCAGATAGAGTTTGATCGCCAGTTCCAAGTGATGCACGCCATCGCGGTCGCGCAGCAACATATCCAGCTCGCCGAGGGTATGCCCGGCGCGACGGATCGGCAGGTTGGCGGCCAGCAACTCCACGCCCGGCGCGTGCTGCACGGCGAACTGCCATAACCGCTCGTAATAAAGCCCAAGACGACGGGTACGGGCCAGGCTCAGCCAGTGTTGCAAGGGGCTGCTGTCGTGATCGAGTGCACGTAACCATTGTTCGAGCAGGTGCGGCGCTTGCACCCAGTCACTGCCGGCCAACGGGTGGCGTTGCGGCCACGGCGTCTGCGCCAGCATTGGCGGGGCGAGCATCACCCACGCCAGGTCGCGCACTTCAGGGTGGCGCAGCTGGCGGGGCAGGGTGTGCAGATCTGGGAACACAGTCATGGTCCGAGCATAGCCTTTTAACGGTGGCGCAGGTGGCTGAGAACCGTTGTCATCAAGGGTTCATGGCGACAAAGGATTTTGCCTGGGGCGGCCTTTCGCCCATAATCGTTTTTTTTTGCCCCACCCCAAATCCCGCAGGAGCCCCATGGAGCAATTTCGCAATATCGGCATTATCGGTCGCCTGGGCAGTACCCAGGTGTTGGACACCGTCCGCCGGCTGAAAAAATTCCTGCTGGAACGCCACCTGCATGTGATCCTCGAAGACACCATCGCCGAAATCCTCCCCGGCCACGGCCTGCAAACCTCGTCGCGCAAGATGCTCGGCGAAGTCTGCGACATGGTCATCGTGGTCGGTGGCGACGGCAGCCTGCTCGGCGCCGCCCGGGCCTTGGCGCGGCATAATGTGCCGGTGCTGGGGATCAACCGGGGTAGCCTGGGGTTTCTCACCGATATCCGCCCGGATGAGCTGGAAGTCGAAGTGGCCAAGGTGCTCGACGGCCACTACCTGGTGGAAAACCGCTTTCTGCTGCAGGCCGAAGTGCGCCGCCACGGCGAAGCCATCGGCCAGGGCGATGCGCTCAATGACGTGGTGCTGCACCCCGGCAAGTCCACGCGAATGATCGAATTCGAACTGTATATAGACGGCCAGTTCGTGTGCAGCCAGAAGGCTGACGGCCTGATCGTCGCCACGCCGACCGGCTCCACCGCCTACGCGCTGTCGGCGGGTGGCCCGATCATGCATCCCAAGCTGGATGCCATTGTGATCGTGCCGATGTATCCCCATATGTTGTCCAGCAGGCCCATCGTGGTCGACGGCAACAGTGAGCTGAAAATCGTGGTGTCCAAAGACATGCAGATCTACCCGCAGGTGTCCTGTGACGGTCAGAACCATTTCACCTGCGCGCCCGGTGACACCATCACCGTGAGCAAGAAGGCACAGAAGTTGCGGTTGATCCACCCGCTGGACCACAACTATTACGAAGTGTGCCGCACCAAGTTGGGCTGGGGCAGCCGCTTGGGGGGTGGAGGCGACTGATGCTCGATCCCGCGCGTAGCTACGACCTGATTGGTGACGTGCACGGTTGCGCCCATACCCTTGAGCACTTGCTCGAGCGGCTGGGGTACCACAAGCAGGGCGGCACCTGGCGTCATCCTTCGCGTATGGCGGTGTTCCTCGGCGATATCATCGACCGTGGCCCGCGTATCCGCGAGGCGTTGCATATCGTCCACGACATGGCCGAGGCTGGCCAGGCGCTGTGCATCATGGGTAACCACGAGTTCAATGCGCTGGGCTGGAGCACGCCAGCGCCGCCGGGCAGCGGCAAGCAGTTTGTGCGTGAACACAACCCACGGCATGCACGGTTGCTCCAGGAGACGCTGACCCAGTTCGAACACCACCCGGCCGACTGGCACGACTTCCTCGGCTGGTTCTATGACATGCCGCTGTTTGTCGACGCCGGGCGTTTCCGCGTGGTCCACGCGTGCTGGGATGACGGGTTTATCCAGCCGCTGCGCGCGACCTTCCCGGACGGCTGCATCGACCAGCACTTCCTGCAGGCCGCCGCTGTCCCGGGCAGTTTTGCCTGCAATGCGTTCGACCGCCTGCTGCGCGGCACCGACATGCGCCTGCCGGATGGCCTGACGCTGACCGGCGGCGACGGCCTGACGCGCTCGTTCTTCCGCACCAAGTTCTGGGAAGACGACCCCAAGACCTACGGCGACATCGTGTTCCAGCCCGACGCACTGCCGGAGCCGGTAGCACGCACGCCGTTGTCGTCCACTGAAAAGAATTCCCTGCTGCGCTACGGCGTCGACGAGCCTTTGCTGTTCGTCGGCCATTACTGGCGCAGCGGCAAACCGGCGCCGATCCGCCCGAACCTGGCCTGCCTGGACTACAGCGCGGTGCTGTACGGCAAGTTGGTGGCGTACCGCCTGGATCAGGAAACCCGCCTGGATCCGCGTAAATTTGTATGGGTCGACGTTGAGCGGCCCGAGGTCATTACATGAGTACTGTGGCTGTATTGCGCCTGCCGCTGAGCGTCGACCTGGGTGGCTTCGTGAAGTTGCTGCAACGCATGCAAGTGCCCCATCGCATCAGCGAGGAAGCGGGCGAGCAAGTGTTATGGGTGCCCGAGACCATCAGTGACGACGTGCGCGTGCTGTATCAGCGCTTTCCTGCGGGTGATCCGGACCAGCAATTGGATATTCCTGAACAGGCGCCGGTCAAGCGCCCGGGTTTTGTCGAGCAATTGCGGCATAGCCCGGTAACGGCGTTGGTGCTGCTGGCGAGCATCATCGTTGGCGCGGTGACCTTGCTTGGCGAAAACCTGCAAGCCATGAGCTGGCTGACGTTCCTGCCGTTTCGCATTCTCGGCGAGTACATCCAGTTCACGCCGCTGGCCGAGACACTGGCCTCGGGCCAATGGTGGCGGCTGGTTACGCCGATGCTGATCCACTTCGGCATCCTGCACCTGGCCATGAATGGCATGTGGTATTGGGAGCTGGGCCGGCGCATCGAAGCGCGCCAGGGCAGTATCAACCTGCTGGGGCTGACGCTCTTGTTCAGCCTGGTCTCCAACTACGCTCAATACGCCTATGGCGGCCCCGGGCTGTTTGGCGGTTTGTCCGGCGTGTTATATGGCCTGCTTGGGCATTGCTGGATTTTTCAACTGCTGTCGCCGAACCCGGCGTATCGCCTGCCCCGTGGCGTGCTGGCGATGATGCTGATTTGGCTGGTGCTCTGTATGTCCGGGCTGATCTCGATGATCGGCTTCGGCGAAATCGCCAACGCTGCCCATGTCGGCGGCCTGGTTATCGGTTGCTTGACCGGCTTGCTGGGCGGGTTGTACAGCCGCCGCAAATCGTCTATTTGATAAGGAAGAGCCTCATGTCCTCTTTTGCTGAAATGATTGAAAACATCACCCCGGACATCTACGAGAGCCTCAAGCTCGCCGTGGAAATCGGCAAGTGGTCCGATGGCCGCAAACTGTCCCCTGAACAGCGTGAGCTGTCCCTGCAAGCCATGATCGCCTGGGAACTCCAGAACTTGCCGGAAGACCAGCGCACCGGCTACATGGGGCCGCAGGAATGCGCGTCCAAATCCGCGCCGGTGCCGAACATCCTGTTCAAGTCGGACGCGATCCATTGATTGAAATTGGACGTGGTGCAGTCAGCAAGATGTCGGCGCAACTCGGTGAGCCGACCGTTCAATACGCGTTTCGCCTGGGCGATGCCGAGGTGCCAGTCAACCCGTTGATCGGCACGCACATTCGCCTGGAATACTTGGGTGCCATCCATTGCAGCCATTGCGGCCGCAAGACCAAGACCAGCTTCAGCCAGGGGTATTGCTACCCGTGCATGACCAAGCTGGCCCAGTGTGACCTGTGCATCATGAGCCCCGAACGTTGCCATTACGATGCCGGCACCTGCCGCGACCCAGGCTGGGGCGAGAAATTCTGCATGACCGACCACGTGGTCTACCTGGCGAATTCGTCGGGGATCAAGGTCGGCATCACCCGTGCCACTCAACTGCCGACGCGCTGGCTGGACCAGGGCGCGAGCCAAGCGCTGCCGATCATGCGCGTGGCGACCCGCCAGCAATCCGGTTTCGTCGAGGACGTGCTGCGTAGCCAAGTGGCCGACAAGACCAACTGGCGCGCGCTGCTCAAAGGCGATGCCCAGCCTGTCGACCTCAAGCACGTGCGCGACGAACTGTTCGCCTCCTGCGCCGAGGGCCTGCTGAGTTTGCAGGAACGCTTTGGCTTGCAGGCCATCCAAACGATTGCCGACATCGAACCGATCGAAATCCGCTACCCGGTCGAGCAGTATCCGACCAAGATCGTCAGCTTCAACCTGGACAAGAACCCGATTGCCGAAGGCACGCTGCTGGGGATCAAGGGCCAATACCTGATCTTCGACACCGGCGTAATCAACATTCGCAAGTACACGGCCTATCAGCTCGCCGTGCATCAGTAAAAAGGATGCCACCCATGCGCACCGAACAACCGAAGATGATTTACCTGAAGGACTATCAGGCGCCGGACTACCTGATTGACGAGACGCACCTGACCTTCGAGTTGTTCGAGGACCACAGCCTGGTCCATGCGCAACTGGTGATGCGCCGCAACCCGGAGCGCGGCGCCGGTTTGCCGCCGCTGGTGCTGGATGGCCAGCAACTGGAGCTGTTGAGTGTCAACCTGGCCGATCAGGAACTGACGGCCGATGATTATCAACTGACCGACAGTCACCTGACGGTGCATCCGCAGAGTGCGACGTTTACCCTGGATACCACGGTAAAAATCCACCCGGAAACCAACACCGCCCTGGAAGGCTTGTACAAGTCCGGCAGCATGTTCTGCACCCAGTGCGAAGCCGAAGGCTTCCGCAAGATCACTTACTACCTTGACCGCCCGGACGTGATGAGCACGTTCACCACCACGGTGATCGCCGAGCAACACCGCTATCCGATCCTGCTGTCCAACGGCAACCCGATCGCCAGCGGCCCCGGCGAAGACGGCCGCCACTGGGCGACCTGGGAAGACCCGTTCAAGAAGCCTGCCTACCTGTTCGCCCTGGTGGCCGGTGATTTGTGGTGTGTTGAAGACACCTTCACCACCATGACTGACCGCACTGTGGCGCTGCGCATCTACGTCGAGCCGGAAAACATCGACAAGTGCCAGCACGCCATGACCAGCCTGAAAAAATCCATGCGCTGGGACGAAGAAACCTACGGCCGTGAGTACGACCTCGACATCTTCATGATCGTCGCGGTGAACGACTTCAACATGGGCGCCATGGAAAACAAGGGCCTGAATATCTTCAACTCCAGCGCCGTGCTGGCCCGCGCCGAAACCGCCACCGACGCCGCGCACCAGCGGGTGGAAGCGATCGTTGCCCACGAATACTTCCACAATTGGTCGGGCAACCGCGTGACCTGTCGTGACTGGTTCCAGCTGTCGCTCAAGGAAGGCTTCACGGTATTCCGTGATTCGGGCTTCTCGGCTGATATGAACTCCGCCACGGTCAAGCGCATCCAGGATGTGGCGTACCTGCGTACCCACCAGTTCGCCGAAGACGCCGGCCCCATGGCTCACGCCGTGCGCCCGGACAGCTTTATCGAAATCTCCAACTTCTACACCCTGACGGTGTACGAAAAGGGCTCGGAAGTGGTCGGCATGATCCACACCCTGCTCGGCGCCGAAGGCTTCCGTAAAGGCAGCGACCTGTATTTCGAACGTCATGACGGCCAGGCTGTGACCTGCGACGACTTCATCAAGGCCATGGAAGATGCCAACGGCGCCGACCTGACTCAGTTCAAACGTTGGTACAGCCAGGCCGGTACGCCACGCCTGGCGGTGAGCGAGTCCTACGACGCAGCGGCCAAGACCTACAGCCTGACCTTCCGCCAGAGCTGCCCGGAAACCCCGGACAAGGTAGAGAAACTGCCGTTCGTGATCCCGGTGGAATTGGGCTTGCTGGACGGGAAGGGCGCGGGTATCGCCTTGCGCCTGGCCGGTGAAGCGGTTGCGGGCGGCACGTCGCGTGTGATCTCGGTGACCGAGGCCGAGCAGACCTTCACTTTTGTCGATATCCCTGAGCAGCCTTTGCCTTCGCTGCTGCGCGGTTTCTCGGCGCCGGTGAAGCTGAGCTTCCCGTACAACCGCGATCAACTGATGTTCCTGATGCAGCATGACAGCGATGGCTTCAATCGTTGGGATGCCGGTCAGCAGCTGTCGGTGCAGGTCTTGCAGGAGCTGGTTGGTCAGCATCAACAAGGCCAGGCGTTGAAGATGGATCAGCGCTTGATCACCGCGCTGCGCAGCGTGTTGAGCGACGAACGCCTGGACCAGGCGATGGTGGCGGAAATGCTATCGTTGCCGGGTGAAGCCTACCTGACCGAAATCAGCGAAGTGGCGGATGTGGATGCCATCCACGCCGCCCGTGAGTTTGCGCGCAAGCAACTGGCCGACAACCTGCATGAAGAACTGTGGCTGCGCTACCAGGCCAATCGCGAGCTGTCCAAGCAAACGCCGTATGTGGCTGCGGCTGAGCATTTTGCCCGTCGCGCGTTGCAGAACATCGCGCTGTCGTACCTGATGCTCAGCGGCAAGCCGGAAGTCCTGGCCGCGACGCTTGAACAGTTCGACAGCAGCGACAACATGACCGAGCGCCTGACCGCGCTGGCGGTGCTGGTGAATTCGCCGTTCCAAGCGGAGAAGGCCCAGGCGCTGGCCGTGTTTGCCGAAAACTTCAAGGACAACCCGCTGGTCATGGACCAGTGGTTCAGCGTTCAGGCCGGCAGCACCTTGCCGGGTGGGCTGGCGCGGGTCAAAGCGTTGATGGAACACCCAGCGTTCACGTTGAAGAATCCGAACAAGGTTCGCGCCTTGATCGGCGCCTTTGCCGGGCAGAACCTGATCAACTTCCACGCAGCGGACGGCTCGGGTTATCGCTTCCTGGCGGACTTGGTGATCGAGCTCAATGCCTTTAACCCGCAGATCGCTTCGCGCCAATTGGCGCCACTGACCCGTTGGCGTAAATACGACAGCGCGCGCCAGGCGCTGATGAAGGCGGAGTTGGAACGCATTCGTGGCTCTGGCGAGCTGTCGAGTGATGTGTTTGAGGTGGTCAGCAAGAGCCTTGCCTGAGTCACTGCACTGAAGGAAAAAACGGCCTGTCGGGCCGTTTTTTACGGCTGTAGATTTCTCCGTAGGTCATAATGGCGGGCATGACTTCTGACTCGCCCCTCGCTGCCTACCAATACGCCATTGCCCAACAGGGCTTCGTTGCCGACGACGCCCAGCGTCGCGCGGTGGACGCGTTACAAACCTGCCATGAAGCCCTGCATAAAGGCCGCACGCCGATCACCGGCGTATACCTATGGGGCCCGGTCGGCCGTGGCAAGACCTGGCTGATGGACCAGTTCTATCAAAGCCTGCGGGTGCCCGCGCGACGCCAGCATTTTCATCACTTCATGAAGTGGGTGCACCAGCGACTGTTCCAGCTGACCGGCACCCACGATCCGTTGCAGGCGCTGGCCCGGGAGCTGAGCGCGGAGGTGCGCGTGCTGTGCTTTGACGAGTTGTTTGTAAGTGATATCGGTGACGCAATCATTCTCGGGCGCTTGTTTCAAGTCATGTTCAAGGAAGGCGTGGTGATGGTGTGCACCTCTAACCAACCGCCTGACCAGTTGTATGCCGATGGCTTCAACCGCGATCGACTGTTACCGGGCATTGCGGCGATAGAGCAGCACATGCAGGTGGTCGCGGTCGATGGCGCTGAGGATCACCGTTTACACCCAGGCGTTGGCATTCAGCGCTATTGGGTGAATCAGCCCGACGCGCTGGCAGATGTGTTCAGACAGTTGGCCCCAGGGCAGGCGGTGCATAGCGGACCGGTCGTTGTCGGGCATCGTTCCATCGTCGCCGTGCAGTCTTGCGACACCGTGCTCTGGTGCCGCTACGCCGACCTGTGCGAGCAACCTCTGGCGGCGATGGACTTCATGTTGCTGTGCGATCGCTTCAAGGCGATCCTGCTGGGCGAGGTGCCTGACCTTAGCGCGCAACAACGCCCGGGCCGCATAGCCCGTGGCACCGAAGACGGGGCCCAGCGCATAGCGGCCGGGGATCGTGAATTGCCGCAGCTGTCGGTGCGTGATAACGGCGTACGTCGGTTCATTGCTTTGGTGGATGAGTGCTACGACCGCAGGGTGCCTTTGTATGTGGAGGCTCAAGTGCCGTTGGAGTGCCTCTACACCGAGGGTTACCTGGAATTTCCTTTCCGCCGCACCCTGAGCCGCTTACGAGAGATGCAGTTGCAGCGTTACGGCTGAAGCGTGTGCGAAAAGATCCGCAAATGAATGATTCGCGCTTTTTTACCGGCGCAACCTTCGCGTTTTCAAACGCATATTTGTAGTTAATCTCCTTCAGCAGGCGGTGCTTCCACGCTTACAATTGGGCCTCTCAAAGGGAACCGAATCCCTTGTTGCCGTTATCGAGGAAGGAAATGGACACCCCTGACATCCTGGTGCTGCAAGCCAGCTACACCAACGCCGTGCATGCCGAAGCCATCTCGCTGGTGCTCAACCATTACGCCGAAGATCCGATGGGGGGTGGGCACAGCCTGGACCCGGATTTGCTAGCGCAACTGCCGGCCGAATTAGCCAAGCGTGCGCACGCGTTCAGCGTGTTGGCGTTTGTGAATGGAGAGCCGGCGGGGTTGGTGAATTGTTTTGAAGGTTTCTCGACCTTCGCCTGTCGCCCATTGGTCAACGTCCATGACGTGGTGGTAATGGATCAGTTCCGTGGCTTGGGCTTGAGTCAGAAAATGCTGCAGAAGGTTGAGGAAATCGCCCGTCAACGCGGTTGCTGTAAGATTACCCTGGAAGTGCTTGAGGGCAATGAAGTAGCGAAGGCCGCGTACCGCAAGTTCGGATTTGATGGCGCTAAGTTTGATCCCGCGTATGGCGCCATGTTGTTTTGGAATAAGTCGCTGTAAAAAATAGGGGTGTGACGGGCAATAAAAAAGGCGCCATTACATGGCGCCAAGTTAATCTTTGTCAACGGAGCGGAATGACAAAGAGTATTACAGTACATCAACTTTTTGGTTGCTGTGCGTCATCGCTTTTCGAGTTTTTTACATCGCTGGAGGCCGTTTGCTCGGTTGTGCCGTGCGCCTTGTCCTGCATGAAATTAAAGTTAGCGTAAAACTCTTTGGAACGCTCTGAACCGCCTTCGGCAAAGGCGGCGGCGGAACTCAAGGTCATTAAGCCAGCAAGTATCAGCGTCGAGATTTTCATTGTCGGTATTCCCATAAAGTGTGATCGGTGTCTGTTCTCTTGGATCAGACTCGTGGGGCCGATTATGTGCAGGGTGGATTAAGCGAAGCTTAACGGGATAGCCGCCAACCTTAACGATTTTGTTAAGCTTGGCGGTCATATAAGCTGTATTTTAAAGCTTCCAATCCAGCGCAAGCGTGATAGCGCGCGGGTCGCCCCAATAAACGCCGTTATAGAAGCCGACGCGTTCGTAATATTTTTTATCAAATAGATTATTGATGTTGATCGACGCCGAAACGTGTTCGTCGAACTGGTAGCGGGACATCAGGTTGACCACTGCGTAGGCCTGCTGGGTGATCTTCGCCCGTTCGGTGACCAGCCGATTACCGACACGTTGCCCTGTAGGCCTGTCGCTGAACTCATAGATATCGCTCTGCCAGTTGACGGCCCCCCCCACCGTCAGGTTTCGCCACGTCCCCGGCAAACGGTAGGCGCTGGACACCTTCAGCAAATTCAATGGCTGCCCGGTGTTGTTGCGCTTGTCCGAGCCATTAACGGAGTGGGTGTAGGTGTAGCCCGCCGTCAGGTTCCAGTCCGGCATCACTTCGCCGGCAACCTCCAATTCGAAGCCGTTGACCTTGTTACCTTTGCCGCCGGACTTGTAGTACTCCTCACCCGTGGTCGGGTTAGGCAGGGCCGATTCATCCCGCTCAGCGACGTTGTCCTGTGTGCTCCAGAAGTACGCTGCCGCCACGTTCAAGCGTTCTTTCAGCAAACTTCCCTTGAGACCCACCTCATAGTTGCTGCCCACCACCGGTTCCAGGTACTTGCGGTTGACGTCCTTGAGGCTTTGCGGCTTGAATATGTCGGTGTAGCTGGCGTAGACGGTGTATTCCGGCGTGATGTCGTAGAGCAGGCCGGCGTAAGGCGTCCACAGGTCATTGTGGGTCTGGCGAGTCTTGTTGGCCGCGATCAACTGATCATCGTCACCGTATTCGGGCGTCGAGCTCTCCAACGCCCAACTGCCATAGCGGCTGCCCAGTACGGCGTGCAAGCGCTCGGTGAGACTCAAGCGCGTGGCCAAGTAGCCGGCTTTCTGTTGCTTGCTGCTGTGTTCACCCTTGAGGTCGGTAACGGTGTCGCCGAACTTGCCAATCCCGCCCATGTATTTCCAGTCGTCGATCGTGTAGTAGCCACCTGGGATGCTGCTGCGCATCACTGGGGACACGTCCCGCTGCGTGGCCTCGCCATAACCCATCATCAGTGCATGTTCGCGGCCCAGCAACGCGTAGCTGCCGGCAAGGTTGAGGTCGACAGCTTCCATTCTTGAGGTGCCACGCATGTGGCTGGCCCAGGCAGTCATGCCGCTGCGGTCGTCATTGGGGAAACCCGCGCCGCCGTAGTACACCTTGCCATCCGTGTCGCTCTGGCGATGGGTATAGGCTGCCTTTAAATGCCAATCACCGCCCAGCCGATGATCGAGGCTGGCGAAGGTTGTCTTGTCGGTCAGCGGCCAGGAACTCCAGTGCGCCGCCATATTGGTCGAGCGCGACAGCCCGGCCTTGCCACCCTGGCTATTCCAGTAAGGCACGGTGCCCCAGGACGTGCCTTGCACTTGCTTGTTCTGGTAATCAAAACCTACGGCCAGTACGGTTTCATCTGATAAATCTGCTTCAAGAATGCCGTAGCCAACCGCCCGTTGCAGCGCGTAGTTATCACGCAAGGATTGGCTGTCGCGGTAGGCCAGCACCGTGCGCCCGCGCAGCTTGCCGTCGAATGCCAGCGGACCGCCCACATCCATGTAGCTGTAGTAGTTGTCGTAGCTGCCGGCCTTTACCCCGGTTTGCGCCTGCCATTGAGCGGTAGGGCGCTTGCGCACCATATTGACCGTGGCGGAGGGGTCGCCGGCGCCGGTGGTCAAGCCGGTGGCACCACGAACCACCTCGATGTGGTCGTAGATGATGGTGTCGGCATCGGATTTCATGTAGCCAAAGGTGTTGAGCATCCCATCAATCTGGTAGTTGCTGATGCCATAACCACGCGAGGAGTAGGAGACGCGGTCGGAGTCGTTGTGCTGAACGTTGACCCCCGTGGTCTGGCGCAGCACCTCTGTCAACGTATTGAGATTGAAATCATCCATCTGTTGGCGAGTGATCACCGAGATCGACTGCGGGGTTTCCTTGACGGACAGGTTAAGGCGGGTGGCGGTACTCATCGAACCGGTCGTGTAGGCGCCCGTGTGTTCAGTGGTGGCGCCAAGGCTTTCGGCGGTGATGCTGGTGGCGCCCAGTTCGAACGTTTTCTGTTCGGGGTCGGTTTCAGCCAACAGATCCGGGCTCGCGACCACGCTGAAGAGGCCGAGGGTGAAGGTCATGGAGCGGGTAAGAGGCGCAAACATCGCAGAAGACTCCTTGTCGTCTTTTTGGCCTTTCCGGTCGGGAAAGGCCATGGTTCAAAGACGAAAGGAGTGGGCGAACTTTAGGCTTAAACGAGAATGATTGTTATCTTTCTGTTACGGCGCCGGCTGTTCCTGGAAGACTACGTCAGCCGGGCTTACCTTTTTCGGCTTGATCAGGCTGAAGTCAATCAGGGGTTTTTGTTGGCGCAGGTAGGGGTTGCCTATCATCTGCGGGCGTGCCGTGAAGCTGTCGCTCACCAGGCTTTTCGTACGGTCCAACTCGTTGAAACTCAGGCCGGCGAGGTCGGCCCACGTATGAATCAGCTGCGAGCTGCTGTAAGGCCGTTGCAAGTCGCCGGCAAAGCTCCAGTCGTGGTTTTCACGCCATTTTGGTGAGGCGTAGGCCATGAACGGAATGGTGTACATCGGCGCCGTCGGCTTGCTTTCGTTGCGTCCCAGCGTGCTGTGGCCCGCCGAGTCGAACACGTCTTCGCCGTGGTCCGACAAGTACAGCAGGAAACCGTTTGGATCGGTCTTGGCGTAGTCCTTGATCAGGCTCGACACCACAAAGTCGTTGTAGAGCACGGCATTGTCATAGCTGTTGTAGGTGGGCAGTTGATCGTCAGTCACCCCAGCCGGCACGCCCTGGCGGTCGGTGAATTTATCGAAGGTCTGCGGGTAGCGATACTGGTAGCTCATGTGGGTGCCCAACAGGTGCACCACGATGAACTTACGCTCGGCCGGGTCGGCCAGGGCCTTGGAAAACGGCGCCAGTACGTCGCCGTCGTATTGACGGGCGTTCTGGTTGCGGTTGTTGTTCAGGTACACCTGCTCGTCGGCCTGTTCGGAAAAGGTCGTGAGCATGGTGTTGCGCTTCGTCATGGTCTGTTGGTTGGTGATCCAGTAGGTCTTGTAGCCGGCCTGTTTCATCACGCTGACAATGGATGGCGTCTTGAGGTACAGGTCCGGGTTCTCTTCGTCAGCGAAGGTCAATACCTGTTGCAGCGCTTCGATGGTGTAGGGGCGCGGGGTGATGACGTTGTCGAACACCGCCAGTTGGTCGCGCAGTTTGTCCAGCTCCGGCGTGGTGTTACGCGGGTAGCCGTAGAGGCTCATGCGCTGACGGTTGGTGGACTCGCCGATCACTAGGACCAGGGTTGATGGCTGGCCGGCCATGCTGTCCTTTAGGTTTGTGAGGGGCGGGATCTGGCTGGCGCTGTCGAGCATGCCTTGCATGTTGTCCAACTGCTCGGTGTAGCGGCGGTAGGCGACGATCATCTGCCACGGCACCGCGGGTTCGATGCGCGATTCAAAGCGGTCGATGGCATCGTCCATTGTGTCGCTGCGGGCGATCTGCTTGACCAGCGGGTAACCAATGACGCCCACCAGGATCGCCGTGGCTGCGAGCAGCGCCTGGCCACGTGGCAGATACACCGGGCGTACGCGGGTCCATAGGAAAATGGCCACGGCGGTGTGGGCGATGAACGCAAGCACGATCCACCAAGCGAAATATTGGGTGGCGTATTCACCGGCTTCAGAGATGTTCGACTCGAACATGATGAAGATGACGCTTTGGGAAAATTCCTGCTGGTAGATGAAGAAATAGCCCAGGCTGGCCATGGAGCAGGCCCACAGGACTACACCGATCAAGGCGGCGAACAAGCGTGTACGGCGGGGGAATATCAGCAGTGGCGCCAGCCAGATCGCACTCATGAAGAACGCTTGGCGAAAACCACTGAAACCAGAGGTGCCACTGAGCTGAATCAGCAGTTGGGTAATACCCGAGAAGTACCAGAAAAACAGGAATAGCCAGCCAAGACCGGCCCAATCAAAGCTTTTCGCAGACTTGGTGCTGCGTTCGAACATCGCCATCCAGCGCTCCAACCCGATAATTTTTCAGTCGACGCGCAGGGCTGCGCGCAACAGAGGCCACCCTTGCATGGGGTGGCCCTTCGGGCGGGAGTATCGGGAGGGACGTGTGAAAACTTTGTGAGATTTTTGTAGGTGTAATCTTACAAAGTGATGACGGGGTTTAGCAGAGCGCTGGCTGGGCGCCGGAAGGCTGATCCAACTGGGCCTGGATGATGTGCGAACGCAGGCGTATGACTTCCTGCTGCAGTTGTTCGCGTTCGTCTTTCAACTGGCGCAGCTCGTCGCGTCGAATGGTGACGTAGAGGGTCTGTGGCGGACGGTTCATCTGTGCAGTGCTCATTGCTTACCTCGCAAATAGCCAGTGTGTCGCGGTGTGCCAGAACGCTTGAGTCGAGGTTCTCGGCAGCAGTCAGGGCAATTCTGAATTCTTTTTGCGAGCAATGGAACTTTTTTATTTTTGAAGGTCGTGTGACTTTTTGTGCAGTGATGCTGAAATGATGGCAAATTTTTTGTCATGAAACTACAGGTATCCGCGCTGGACTAACCCTCATTAGCCTCATTGCGCTATAAACTATGTCACACATTTTTTAGTAGTTAGGAGCATCAGCACATGCAACTGGGGATTATTGGACTAGGCCGCATGGGCGGGAATATTGCACGGCGCCTGATGCTCAATGGGCATACCACCGTTGTTTACGACCGTAACGAAGCATTTGTAAAAGGCTTGAGCGAAGAGGGCGCCACTGGCGTTGCTGACCTTAAGGCCCTGGTTGCCGGGCTGCAAAAGCCACGCACCGTGTGGGTAATGTTGCCGGCAGGCGCGCCTACCGAAGACACCATCAACGAACTGAGCACACTGCTGGAAGACGGTGATGCAATCATCGACGGCGGCAACACCAACTATAAGGACGACGTTCGCCGGGCCAAGGCGCTGGCGGAAAAAGGCCTGCACTATGTCGACGTCGGTACTTCCGGCGGCGTCTGGGGCCTGGAGCGTGGCTACTGCATGATGATCGGTGGCGATACCGGGACCGTGCAGCGCCTTGATCCTATCTTCAAGAGCCTGGCCCCGGGCCTGGGCAACATTCCGCGCACCAAGGACCGTTCTGCCAGCGCTGACCCTCGCGCCGAGCAGGGCTATATCCACGCCGGCCCTGCGGGCTCCGGGCATTTCGTCAAGATGATCCACAATGGCATCGAATACGGGATGATGCAGGCGTTCGCCGAGGGTTTTGACATCCTCAAGACCAAGAATTCGGAAAACCTGCCGCAAGACCAGCGTTTCGACCTGAACGTTGCCGATATTGCCGAAGTCTGGCGCCGTGGCAGTGTGGTGTCGTCCTGGCTGCTGGACCTGACCGCCGACGCCTTGGCCACCGACCCGAAACTCGACGGTTACTCCGGTTCCGTTGCCGACAGTGGCGAAGGCCGCTGGACCATCGAAGCCGCCATGGAACAAGCCGTGCCAGTGCCCGTACTGTCCACCTCGCTGTTCGCCCGATTCCGCTCGCGCCAGCAGAGCACGTACGGTGACAAAATGCTCTCAGCCATGCGCTTCGGCTTTGGTGGTCACGTGGAGACTTCCAAAAAATGACCGCCAACGGCAAAAAAACCAAGGCCGAACCCGCACCTCCGACCACCTTGTTTCTGTTTGGCGCCCATGGCGACCTGGTCAAGCGCCTGCTCATGCCGGCGCTGTACAACCTCAGTCGTGATGGGCTGCTGGGCGACGGCTTGCGCATCGTCGGCGTTGATCACAACGCGATCAGCGACGCCGATTTCGCCAAGAAACTTGAAGACTTCATTCGCACCGAAGCGGCGAGCAAGGTCAAGGGGAATGCGGATAACGCCCTGGACCCACAATTGTGGGCGCAGTTAGCCAAGGGCATCAGCTACGTCGAGGGTGATTTTCTCGACGACAGCACCTACGCCGACATCGGCAAGAAGATCGCCGACAGCGGCACCGGCAACGCGGTGTTCTACCTGGCCACCGCACCGCGTTTTTTCAGCGACGTGGTGCAGCGCCTGGGCAGTGCTGGCCTGCTGACGGAAACCGATGACAGCTTCCGTCGCGTGGTGATCGAAAAACCTTTCGGCTCCGACCTGGCCACCGCCGAAGCGCTGAATGCCAGCCTGCTCAAAGTGATGAGCGAGAAGCAGATCTATCGCATCGACCATTACTTGGGCAAGGAGACGGTGCAGAACATCATGATCAGCCGTTTCTCCAACGTGCTGTTCGAAGCGTTCTGGAACAACCATTACATCGACCACGTGCAAATCACCGCCGCCGAAACCGTCGGCGTTGAAACCCGTGGCAATTTCTTCGAGAAGACCGGCACCCTGCGCGACATGGTACCCAATCACTTGTTCCAACTGCTGGCAATGGTGGCGATGGAGCCACCTGCCGCCTTTGGTGCCGACGCCGTGCGCGGTGAAAAAGCCAAGGTGATTGGCGCCGTACGCCCCTGGTCATTGGAAGATGCGCGGACCAACTCGGTACGCGGGCAGTACACCGCCGGTGAAATCGGCGGTAAGCCACTGCCGGGTTACCGCGAAGAAGCCAACGTTGCACCTGACAGCAGCACTGAGACCTTCGTCGCCCTCAAGGTGATGATCGACAACTGGCGCTGGGTCGGCGTGCCGTTCTACCTGCGCACCGGCAAGCGCATGAGCGTGCGCGACACCGAAATCGTGATCTGCTTCAAGCCGGCACCCTATGCACAGTTTCGCGATACCGAAGTCGATGAGCTCAAGCCCACCTACCTGAAAATCCAGATCCAGCCGAATGAAGGCATGTGGTTCGACCTGCTGGCAAAAAAGCCCGGGCCGACCCTGGACATGGCCAACATCCAGCTGGGTTTTGCCTACAAGGACTTCTTCGAGATGCAGCCCTCGACCGGGTACGAAACCCTGATCTACGACTGCATGACCGGCGACCAGACCTTGTTCCAGCGTGCGGACAACATCGAAAACGGCTGGCGCGCCGTGCAGCCCTTCCTCGATGCATGGCAGGAAGATGACGGGATCCAGGCCTACAAGGCGGGTGAAGATGGGCCTGCAGCCGCCGATGCGTTGCTGGCCCGTGATGGCCGTGCCTGGCACAGCCTCGGATGAGTGATGCAGCGATTCATCCCATCCGTTTTATCCTCAGTGATGTGGACGGCACGTTGTTGCATCCTGATCACAGCCTCAGCCAGCGCACTGCCGATGCCGTGCGCGCCTTGCGCGACAGTGGGGTGTTTTTCAGCCTGGCCAGCGGGCGACCGCCCAAGGCCATGCTGCACCTGATCGAAACCTTCGGCATCGATGTGCCGGTGGCGGGCTTTAACGGTGGCACGCTGATCAACCCGGATGGCAGCATCCTGGTCGCCCACCATCTGCCGGCAGAAGCGGCGCTGGTCACCCTGGCGCTGTTTTCAGCGGAGCCGGAGGTGGAAGTGTGGGTGTTTGCCGATGGCGACTGGCTGCGCCGTGACCCGCCAGGGCCGATGGAGCAGCGCGAAGCCGATGGTCTGGGATACGGGCCGGTAGTGGTGGAGAGTTTTGAGCCGTACCTGGACCGGATCGACAAGATTGTCGCTGCCAGCAACAACACGCAATTGCTGGTGGAGCTGGAAGCGCAGCTGCAGCCCAAGGTGCAGGGGTTGGCCCAAGTGTCACGCTCGCAACCGGTGTACCTGGATGTCACCGCGATGTTGGCCAACAAGGGCGAGGCCTTGAAAACCCTGGCGGCGCACCTTGGGGTCCCCTTGGAGCAGACGGCGGCTATCGGCGATGGTGGCAATGACCCGGCGATGTTTCATGTAGCCGCGTTATCGATTGCCATGGGGCAGGCTGAAGAAACCGTCAAGCGCCAGGCCAGTGTGGTCACTGGCAGCAATCTCGAAGACGGCGCTGCCGAAGCGATCGAGCGGTTTATTCTCGCGAAGCGATAAGCGGTTTTCGCTCTAACACTGAACTTGCGCTCATTTAAACCGATGAGCGCAAGTTACAGCGTTGGATTACTTGGGCATTGCCCAGGATTGCAACTGATGGCCATCTTTATCGAGCTCGGCACGGGCTTGCAACAGCAAGTTTTCCAACTGCGTCGGGTCGGTATAGGCACTTGAGGACAGTTGTTTGCTGCCGATGCGGGTATTGGTGCGGTCGATGACACTCAGGCTCAGGGCGCCGTTGCCATCGTGCCAAGCCACGCACTGAAAGGGTTGGAAGGCACGGTCTGCGATCAAAAGAGCTTCGTTGATGCGGAGCGGGGCGTTCATGTGGGTTCTCTCTCATTGCCCATTCAAGTGAGTGCCGGCGGTTGGGCTGACCGTGCGGCGGGTTACTTGTACTGATGCACGATGGCCGGGTACGGGTCACATATTAGAACAACTATTTTCAACATTTAGTGATTAACGTCATGTAAGCGGCTGTTTTGAAAGCTGATTGAAAGTTTCAGCGTCGCGTAACTTTTATCGGCTCGAACGCAGGGAGATGGCTTTCTGCCCAGACTTATAGCGAAACGTTACAAGGACTGCGTCAAGACCTTGCTAGGGTTAGCAACAGACGTTCCAAACTGTTGTTTCTAAATAAATTTAATGATTTTGACGCCAAGGAACAGTCATGGGTGGACCCCCCGTTCAACGCCGATTGCTAGTAGTTGATCCTTGTGATGACTGCCACGGGCTGCTGCCCGGTTTGCGCACGGCGGGGTGGGAAGTCGACAGTTGCAGCTTGGACGCGGTGGGCGACCGATCCTGCGACGTCGGCCTACTGCGCTTGCAGCCCGCTCACCTGGAACGACCCGAAGCCGTCAAAGAGCTGATCGGCCGCAGTGGGACCGAATGGATCGCCGTGCTCGACCAGGATGTGCTACGGCTGCAGAACTTCGGTGACTTTGTCTGCGAATGGTTCTTTGACTTCCATACCTTGCCCTTCGACGTCGCCCGCGTGCAGGTGACCCTGGGCCGTGCCTTTGGCATGGGACGGTTGCGGGGCAAGGGCCATACCCCGGTGGACGAGCCCGAGCACGAATTGCTCGGTGACAGCCGGCCCATTCGCGAACTGCGCAAATTATTGTCGAAACTGGCGCCTACCGAATCTCCCGTGTTGATTCGAGGCGACAGCGGCACCGGCAAAGAGCTGGTGGCCAAGACCCTTCATCGCCAATCCCAGCGGCATGCCAAGCCGTTTGTGGCGATCAACTGCGGTGCGATCCCTGAACACTTGATTCAATCCGAATTGTTCGGCCATGAAAAAGGTGCGTTCACCGGCGCCCATCAACGCAAGGTCGGGCGAATCGAGGCGGCCAATGGCGGCACGTTGTTCCTGGATGAAATTGGCGATCTGCCGATGGAGCTGCAAGCCAATCTCTTGCGGTTTCTCCAGGAAAAGCAGATCGAGCGGGTCGGCGGCAGCCAGCCGATCCCGGTGGATGTGCGGGTATTGGCCGCCACCCACGTCGACCTGGAAGCCGCGGTGGAGAAGGGCACCTTTCGCGAAGACTTGTATTACCGCCTCAATGTCCTGCAAGTGGTGACCGCACCGTTGCGCGACCGCCATGGCGACATCGCGATGCTGGCCAACCACTTTTCACGTTTCTACAGTCAGGAAACCGGTCGTCGCCCGCGTAGTTTCAGTGATGACGCCCTCGTCGCGATGGGCGAGCACTCTTGGCCTGGCAATGTGCGCGAGTTGGCCAACCGCGTACGCCGCGGGCTGGTGCTCGCCGAAGGACGCCAGATCGAAGCCGTTGATCTGGGGTTGCACGGCCAGCAGGCAATTTCGCCGCCCATGGCTACACTGGAAGACTATAAGCACCGCGCCGAACGCCAGGCGCTGTGCGACGTGCTCAATCGGCACAGCGACAACTTGAGTGTGGCGGCCCGTGTACTGGGCGTTTCCCGGCCCACGTTCTACCGGTTGCTGCACAAACACCAGATCCGCTAGGGCGGGTAAACCGAAAAGCCCCGCAACGACCCTTATCGTTGCGGGGCTTTTCCTTGTGCGCCGTATTTACTTGGGCTGCGTGGTGTCAGAAGTAGTACGGGAATTTCAGGCTAAACGTAAAGTCCGGCGCATCATCCGTCATCCCGATCGCCAGGTTAGGCACGATCGTCAGGTTTTCCGTCGCCGCAATCGTCATGCCCACGTTGAAGTAACCCGCGTTGGCATCGCTGGACACCACCGACTGCCAGTCCCCACCGTTAGGCTTAAGCTTGCTCTTGCGCTGGATCAGGTCGGACACCGAGAACGACATACTCATCTTCTCGTTCAGCGCGAAGGCCACACCAAGGCCGAGCTGGAAGCTGTCACCCAGGCTGACCTTGCCGCCGACCTTCTGGTTGACGTCACTGCTGATATCGTCAAACGACTCCTCGAAGTTATGGGTATACGACAGCGAGCCAAACAGCACGGCCGGGTCGAACGTCTTGACCAGCGAGATACCCGGCGTGATCGACCACACCCCGTTACCCGTAGGCAGGTTTTCCGGCACATACAGGTTGTCGTTGGCGGTAGACCGCACCAGCTTGATGCCAAACGGTTCTTTGCCCGTAGGCGCTTTGACGCGTACCGACACCACCGCATCCGGCAGGGTCGGGGTTTCGTCGAGGAACTTGTAGGCCACACCGAAGTTGACGTCGCCGATGGTCGGGTCTCGACTCACCGATTCTTCCGAGGTGGCGTTGGCGTTGTTGCCGGCACCGCCGGACTGGTAGGTCGATTCGCGGTACACCACCGGCACGTTCACGTCGAACTGCCAACGGTTGTCGACGTTGTAGCGGCCGGTCAGGTCCAGGGTCCAGTTATCCGACTTGATCCGGTCCAGGTTGATATTGCCCAGGAAGATCGAGTCCAGCGCCAGGAAGCCGTTGAGCGTAAGTTGGCGAGCGTCGTAGCGCGCATAGGTCACACCGGTTTCAAAGCTGAACTTGCCATTGCCAAAAAAGCCGCTGGCCTCGTTGTAGAGGTTGCTCACGCTTTGCGCCGGCGCCGAATCGTCCTTGAGCGACTGACCGTAGGAACTGCCACCACCTCCCGCACCGCCTGATGCCGCTGCCGCGCCGGTACCGGCGACAGTTGTGCCGCTGGCCTTCTGAAAGTCTGCCGGGGATTTGGCCAGGCGTTTGGGCGCCGGTGTGGCCGGTTGGTCCTCGACTTGACGAACCCGCTGCTCCAACACCGCCAAGGCTTTTTGTTGTACTTCGTACCGCTGCTTGAGTTCCAGAAGTTCCTGTTTGAGGGTTTCGATATCGGCGTCTGGCGCGGCATACAACATGGATGCGGGCAAGAGCGTACTTAAACAGACCACCGCGCGTAGCGATAACGATCGATGCATGAAATAAGCCGTCCTTTTCTAATGCGAAAGTGTCGAGGGTCAGCGTAGTTCAATACCCGAGAGTACGTAGGCCTTTGAGTTGGTCCAGATTGCAGTTCAATGCCGGGTTGGTCAGGCCGTTGTTCATCACCACATTGAGCTGGGTCATGTTGGTGACGAAGTTTCTATCGCCGGTCAACACCGTGCCTTGGAGCACTTGCCCGCCGCCAATCTGCTGGAGGCTGTTGCCCTGGTTATGATTGCCTTGGATCGCCATCTGCAAGCCGCCATTGTTGGCCGATACGCTCACACGGCCGGCCGCGCTGTCGCCGCTGACTGTGCCACCTGCCACCAGCACTTGCCCCGATTGCACGATGTTGGACGGGGCGAAGCCATTCTCTGTGACGTTGATACCGACATTGTTGTAGGCGGTGTTGCCATCGCCGGCGGTGCGTACGCTTTGGGTCACGCCCGTGCCGGTGCCCAGGCCTGCGCCCCCGACCACGTTACCGGTGCCGGTATTCTGGTGGGTGCCCGTGCCGGACGAGCCGGTGGTCTGCACGTAAAACTGCGGTGTGAGGGTGGACGAGTCGACTTGCATGCTGGCCTTGCCGGTGATGGTGTCGCCTATGGCATTGGTCCAGGTGCTGCTCATGACAATACCGAAACTGATAATCCGCCCCGGCATCACATACCGGCCGCGCAGTTCGGCCATTTCCGAATCCTTGAGCTCAATCGGCTTGAACCCCGATGAAGCATAAGCGGGCATTGAGGCTGCCAGACACAAGACCGTCAGCCAACGGGAAGTGTTCATCTCTTGCTCCTGGAGCGTCCTGCCCCTTGTTGCGCTTCTTAGAAGAAGTCGCTCTGGATGAAACCGAAGTCCATCAGCTCGGCATCGCCTACGGGCCTGAACTCATTCAACTGGTTCTTGGCGGTCAGTGGCGTGGGCGGGTCAAGCAAGGCGTTGGCCTTGTCGTAGCCTTCACCCAGCACGGCGAAGACGATGCCATTCCAGCCTTTGACGAAGTCGTCGTGTGAATAGCGCTTGTGGCCCAGCACTGGGTCACCGACATAGACCCACTCCTTGTCCGCGCGCTGCAACACCACGAAGTGCTTGTAGCCACGAATTTCCAGCAACACCACCACGGGGATCTTCACGGTCGCCAGGGTATCTGGCCCGATTTTGTAGCCCCGGGCACGCATGCCGATGCTTTCGAGGTAGCGCTTCATGTCCAGCATGGAAAAGCCCTGGGTACGTACCAGGTCCTGGTCTGCATTGACCAGCATGCCTTTGATGACGTGGTCTTCGTCTACGTCGAGCCAATAGCCCTGGCGCAGGATGGTGGCGAGTGCCGCAGCACCGCAGCTGAAATCGGTTTTCTGTTCCACCAGGTTGGCGAACCGGCGTTCACGGATACTCTCGACCTTTTTGTAGATGACTGCACCGCCAGGCATGGCGGAGATCGCCATGGTGCCTGCCCAGGTAGGGCCGGTGAGCAGCATCAAGAGGCTGAGGGTTGCTAAGCGCATGATCGTATGACCTGCTGGGTACTGATACAAAAACCAGGAAATAAAAAAGGGCCTTGTTGCCAAGGCCCCGTTGGATCAGAAGCGCACGCCGCTGGCGCAGACGCTGCAACCCTGGCCGATCGACAGGCTGTTGCTGCCTTGGTTGCCGGCACCGGATTGAAGGTTCACACCCACGTTGCCGGAGTTGCGGTTAATCGAGTTGTCGGCGCTGGAGTTGTTCGACACGTATTGAGGTTTGCCGTAATGGCCGTACCCGCTAGCGGCGGTATTGAGGTAGTTGTTGGCGAGCGAGTTTTGCTCGGTGTTGGCGGCGGCTGCGATGTTTTTGCCATCAGCCGTGGTGATTGCCAGGTTGTTTTTGCCTTGGTTGCCTTGACCGGCCTGGCCGTTGTAGCCCAGGTTGCCGGAGTTACCGTTAGCCGATCTATCCAAGGAGGCGTTGTTTTGAGTGCCTTTGTTGACGAAGTTGTTCAGGCCGCTGTTTTGATTCACATCGACTACGGCAAACACGGTGGCGAAGTCGCCTTTGGCGCTGGAGATGGCGCCAGAGTTGTCTGCCTGGTTACCGCTGCCGGCTTGAACGTTCACACCGACGTTACCGCTGTTCCCGGTTACCGAGTCATCGGCAGAGGCGTTATTTTCGGTTTTGGTGTCGTCGAACTTGTTGCCCGCGCTGTTTTGTACATCCGTAACCACGGCGGCAACAGTACCGGTTGGCTGAGGCGCTGGGTGCCAGCCACCAGCTTGAGCGGCGGCAGCCATGAGTGCGGCGAGAGCGAAAACCATTGGTTTCAGAGCCATTTGAGGTTTCATGGTGTTTCTCCTTGCTTCTAATTAGTTGGTTAAGTGTTGGTACGGTCTAACGTGTGCTACCAAGCGGTTACTTGATAGTGATGCCCAGGGTGTTAGCCACTCGGTTCCCCACCCCTGCACTCTGGTTCACCTGAATCACTCCTCGGCTGCCGGTGAAGGCCTGGTCGCTTGTCACGACCTGGCGGCTGCCAGTGGTGGGGGTGAGCCCTGAGTCGGTTGCCAGCGTCGTCGTGTTCTGTTGCAACAGGACGCTGTCGTCGATGCTTTGCGGGCCAGGGTTGATGCTGATCCGCACGGCATTGATTGATTGGTTATTGGCCCCGGCGGACTGGTTGATGCCCACCATGCCGTTGCCATTGGTAAAAGAAGTGCCCTCGATCGACGCCTTGGCGTTCAGGGAGGGGTCGACCTTACCGTTCATGTTCTGGATGTTGCTGGTGGTGGCCTGGCCACCGAGTGCGACGGCACGGTTGTTGGCCATCTGCTGCTGATTGCCCGCCGCCTGGTTGATCATTACGTTGCCGTTGTAGTCTTTGCCGCTGTTGTTGATCACCGCGGTGTTGTCGGCCATGGCCGCCGCGCTGCCCAGCAGGGCCAGAAGCAGCAGGGAACGTTTCATTATTTGCCCCCCATCATGCTGCCGATGTTGTTCAGAGGGGCCATGCCACGCTGGATCGAATCGTTGATCTGCCCGCCCACGGAGGCGCCTGCACCATGGCTGACGGCGGCGCCGGAACCGAGTGTCGACACGCTGCCTTGGGTATTATTCAAACCGGGGATGTTGCCGTTTGGGATGATGGCGTGGGTGATGCTTGAGCCGCTGCTGATGCCACCGATGTCCATGTCACTGAGCTCGCCGGTGGACCCCAGGATCTCGCGGCTCGGGTTGGCATTGGCGGTGGAGGGGTAGGGGTCTTTGCCAAATGCAGATCGGCCATACATGTGGCCCTGTACGTCGCGGCCAGTCACGATAACGCCGTCACCCGCATAGCTCGGAACACTGAGGCCGGCACTGAGTGCACAGCTGATCAGCAAAACGTTCATCGAACCTTGAGTGAATGTATTCACGGCGGCATTCCTTATTCTTCGCGCTGACCCTAAACAGCGCTGTAAGGGATAGAGCAGAAGCCGTGCCGCTTTTTATTTAGCCTTGGTATTCAATGTGTTATGGGAATTGATGGGCAAAGTGATGGCATCGCTGTTTCATCCATGAAACAGCACCCTGCGTGGGCCCACAGACTTAGCCACTGCGCAAACGCTTCACTGGCTGTATCAGCGTTGTAACAACACGTATGACAAAACGGTGAATGCGCTGAGCACGGGCGATTCAGGGCAGGGGGGTGTTAAAAAAATGGACACTTGTGTCGCGACAGCGCCCAGGCGAGCAGGCAGGGGTCAGCCTTTGGGTGTTTTACGCGGAATAGAATTGAGTACGGGGTTGCCGTCCTGGTTCTGGGTCAAGTACACCGGCAAAACCTTGGGCAGGGAGGGAATGAGGTTATTGACCTCATCAATGTTGTAGATACCACCGATGCGTATTGCACCGGTCGTGGCGTCGGCCAGCATCACCGGTTTGCTCAGGTAGCGGTTGATCAGCGGCAACGCGTCGGCCAGGGCCAGGTTGTCGAGGATCAGCTTGCCCTGGCGCCAGGCCAGCGCGGTGTCATTGGGGTTGATCGTGCGCACGCGTGGCGTGGCATCACCCTGCTGGTAGCTGGCCTGCATGCCGGGTGTCAGGGGCACGCTTCCGTGGACTTGGTCGCTGGCAATCTGCACCGAGCCTTCGAGCAACATCACCCGCACCTGGTCTTCATATTTCCAGACGTTGAACTGGGTACCCGTGACACGCACCTGGCCATTGCCTGCGTGCACAATGAACGGATGGGCGCTGTCATGGCTGACCTTGAAGAACGCTTCGCCTTTTTTCAGCGTGACCCGACGTTGGTCCTTGTAGTTGCTGTAGACCAACTCGGTACCCAGGTTGAGTTCCACCTGGCTGCCATCGTCGAGGATGACCTGGCGCAGGTCATTAGCGGCCTCGAAGCGCTCATAGGAACTGGGCAACCAACCGGCTTCCCAGCCAGTGAAGGCGGTCAGGGGCAGGGCGCCCAGGCAGATCGCCGCAGCCACCGCATAGAGGCGCGACCGGCTACGGGGCTTGAACGGCACCACCGTCGGTGTGGTGTCGTGGCGTGGCAGGTGGTCCGCAACGTCCCAGATCTCCAGCATTGCCGCGTATTCGAAGGCGTGCAGCGGGTGCGAATCGTGCCATTGGGCAAAAGCCTGACGCTCACTCGCGGTGCAATCACCCGCGTGCAGGCGCATGCACCAATGCGCGGCGGCGTCGGTGATGGCGTCATATTCGGCTTCTGAAATGGACTTTTCGCTCATTAACTCATCCTGATTTCTTACATTCTAACCTCCCAGGGTGGACCGCGAGAACAGCCATCATGGCGATTGCACATCAATTGGAACTTATTCTCGTTTGAAAGCACCTAAGAAATTCAGGACATTTCCCACAATGGAGTACGAAAATGCTGAAGAAAACCTTAGTCGCTTTGTGTGCAACCTCTGCGCTGATCAGCGCCGGTGCAGCCCTTGCCGATAAGCCGGGGGCGGGTTGGATCCCGATCGAGAAGGCGATTGAAGTCGCCAAGACCAAAGGCGGATACGTCGAGGTGTACGCCGCCGAGGCAGACGACAATGGCTACTGGGAAGTCAAAGGCCGCAAGTCTGACGGCACCGTGTATGAAGCCCGCATTGATGGCGCCTCGGGCAATATCCTGCGCGACCAGAAAGACTGATACCCCCCTCGGGGGCCTGTTCAGGCCCCCGGACCCAGCTTGCACACACGCCAACGGGGCAGATTGCCCAAGCCTCTCAATTACCCATTTTTCGACGGCCACAGGCGGCTCACGGCTTTGACGCGCGGCGTCGGTGTCGGTGTAGTCATCAGCTGCTCGAGATCCTTCAGGGTCAAGCCCAGCGCGCGCTCTGTCTCAAGAGTGTTTGCGAGTGATCGGGCGCAGGAACTCATCGAAAAAATACGCAGGAGTTACGCTTGCCATGGGTTGCTCTCTCAGCACCAGGGGGCTGTCTCGAGCGCAAGATTAGGCAGCGATGGTGCCGTTGCAGCGCTAGATAACGGATGCAAACACAAGTGCTCTGGCAAACGTTGATTGACAGCAGGCGCAAGCCGCGTTGTTTAATCACAGGCTCGAGTCTCCCGTCTTGTCGCCCCTTCCAATCATAATTCGGAGCTTCAGATGTCTACGCCGTCCAAGGTCGTTGAGAGTTCCAATGTCTCCATTAGCTTCAGTGCGCTGGTGGCCTTGTTGCAACAGGTCTTTGAGCGCCATGGCACCTCGCCTGAGGTGGCTGCGATCCTCGCCCACAATTGTGCCAGCGCTGAACGCGACGGCGCCCATAGCCATGGCATTTTTCGTATTCCCGGTTATCTCAGTACCCTGGCCAGCGGCTGGGTGGATGGCCGTGCGGTGCCGCAGGTTACCGACGTGGCCTCGGGGTTTGTGCGGGTAGATGCCGCCAACGGCTTTGCCCAGCCGGCCCTGGAAGCTGCCCGTGCACTGCTGGTGGAAAAAGCCAGGAGTGCCGGGATCGCCTTAATGGCGATCCATAACTCCCATCATTTCGCGGCCTTATGGCCGGATGTCGAACCGTTCGCCGAGCAGGGGCTGGTGGCGTTGAGCGTGGTCAACAGCATGACCTGCGTGGTGCCCCACGGCGCCGACCGCCCGCTGTTCGGCACCAACCCTATCGCCTTCGCAGCCCCACGCGCCGATGGTTTACCTATCGTATTTGACTTGGCCACCAGCGCTATCGCCCATGGTGACGTGCAGATTGCCGCGCGCAAAGGGGAGCGTTTGCCTCTGGGCATGGGCGTTGATGGGTTGGGTCAGCCGACTCAGGACCCCAAGGCGATTCTTGAAGGGGGCGCCCTGTTGCCGTTTGGCGGGCACAAGGGGTCGGCGCTTTCGATGATGGTCGAACTGCTGGCCGCGGCGTTGACCGGCGGGAACTTCTCGTTTGAATTCAACTGGTCCGATCATCCTGGAGCGCGTACGCCATGGACAGGGCAGTTGCTGATTGTGATCGACCCCAGCAAGACCGCAGGGCAGAGCTTCGCCGAGCGCAGCCAGGAGCTGGTGCGACAGATGCATGCGGCAGGGTTGCGGCGTCTGCCGGGAGATCGGCGGCACCGGACGCGGCTCAGGTCCGAGCAGGAAGGGATCGTCTTGGACGCTGAGGAGTTGCAAGGCCTGCGGGCTTTGGCCGCCGGCTGAGCAGGCTGCGCCATGGGCGCAGCCTTTTTATACATCAGTTGCGACGACCCAACAGCAGGCCTACCACCAGGCCAAAGCCTGCGGAAATCGCAACGGTCTGCCAAGGGTGGCCACCGATGTAGGTTTCGGTGGCATCCACCACTGGCTTGCTGCGTTCGCGCACGTTGGACACCGAATCCAGCGCCTGCTTGAGCTTGATGGCGACCTGTTCGCGCAGGGTTTCGCCTTCTTCGCCTACCAACGACGCGCTGCTTTTGAGCAGTTTGTCCGATTCTTCGATCAGCGCCGTCAGTTCACTGAACGCTTGATCCTTGATTTGCTCTTCGACGGCTTGGGCGGCAGATTTGCGGGCCATTGTGTGACTCCTTGCAGGTGAATGTGACAGTGAACAATGGAGTGTCGGGCGTTGGTAAAAGTTGCAGTTTTTTTGCCTGCACCCACTCCCGAGCAAAATCCGAATCAGGATGTTTCGACCTACAGTGTAAGATGTCGTCTATTTGTACAGCAGGAAATTCAACATGAGCTTTAATCTCGCCAACAAGACCCTCGCCGAACGTGCCGAGCTGGAAGATGAAAAGTCGCGCCTCTATGACCTGTGGCAAAGCAACCTGGGCAAGGCCAAGGGCGAGGCCGCGCGGTTGTTCGGCGAACGCGCCAAGCGCAAGGGCAAGTGGGCCGAGTGGGTGCGTGCCGAGCTTGACGGTATGTCGCCGCCAGAGTTTTCCAACATGGTGCGCAGTGAGGTCAACAAGTTGATGGCGGCGACCAAGTAAAGCTCGCCACAATCGCTTCACGCACTTTCAGTAACAGCGGATCGAGCTGCGCCTGGGTTCGCCAGCCCAGCTCGATCGGGTAGCGCGGCAGGGCCAGCGGGCACGCCAGTACGCGCAAACCGGTCATCGCACCGATGACTTCGGCGGCGTGGCCGGGAATAGTCGCAACCGCCTGGCTGCCCTTGAGCAAAAACGGCAGCGCGGCGAAGTGGCTGGTAGACGCACACACCTGACGACTGAGGCCCTGCGCCGCCAAGCCCTCGTCGGTAATCCCGATAAACCCGCCTGACGACACCAGCACATGCTCGCGGGTGACGAACTCGTCCAGGCTCATGCTTGGCTGGTCGGCGTCCACCAGGCAGCGATAATCACCTTCCCCCAACACTTGGCGACTCAGCCTGCTGTGCGCGAACCCGCCTGCGGTAATCGCCAGGTCCAACGTGCGCTCAAGCAGCGCTCCGGCCACGATCTGGCTGTGGGTCTGACGGAAAATCACCCGCAGTCTTGGTGCGCGTCGGGTAATTTCATCCATCAGCCGTCGGCCGTAGGCTATTTCGAAGTCATCGGACAAACCCAGCACCACGGACCGGCCCTGATATTGCTGATTGTCCGGATTAACCATGGCCAGGCTCTGTCGGCAGCGGTCCAGCGCTTCACTGATCAGCGGTTTCAACTGGTTCGCCCGCAAGGTCGGCGCCAGGCCGCGTCCGGTACGCACGAATAATTGATCGCCATACACCTCGCGCAGGCGCCGCAAACCTGCGCTGATGGCCGATTGTGTAACGCCCAGGCGCAATGCCGCGCGGCTGGCGCTGGACTCATCATGCAGGGCTTCGAAGGTTTTCAGCAGGTTCAGGTCGACCTGGGTGATATTCATTTGGCTCATATCATTCAGCACTGAAGTGGGCTTTATTCATGATCGAGGCTGACGGGAGAATGGGCAACCCCTGACTTCGGAGTGATCGTGATGCCTGTATCGACTGTAGCGGCCCTGCAAATTGGGTCCTTGCCGGGTGGCAAGGCTGAAACCCTGGCGCAGATCCTCGCCTATGAAGACGAAATATCGCGCAGCGGCGCGCAATTGGTGGTGATGCCCGAGGCATTGCTGGGTGGCTATCCCAAAGGCGAGGGCTTCGGCACGCAGCTGGGATATCGCCTGCCCGAGGGGCGGGAAGCCTTTGCCCGATATTTTGCCAATGCCATCGATGTGCCGGGCGCCGAGACCGAAGCGCTGGCCGGCCTGTCGGCGCGTACCGGTGCCAGCCTGGTGCTTGGCGTGATCGAGCGCAGTGGCAGCACGTTGTATTGCACGGTGTTGTACTTCGAACCGGCGGGTGGCTTGGTCGCCAAGCACCGTAAATTGATGCCTACCGGCACCGAACGACTGATCTGGGGCAAGGGCGATGGCTCAACCTTGCCGGTAATCGATACGGCAGTCGGGCGCATCGGCGGCGCGGTGTGTTGGGAAAACATGATGCCGCTGCTGCGCACGGCGATGTACGCCAAGGGTGTGGAAGTGTGGTGCGCACCGACAGTGGACGAGCGTGAGATGTGGCAGGTGAGCATGCGCCATGTGGCTCATGAGGGGCGCTGCTTTGTGGTCAGTGCGTGTCAGGTGCAGGCTTCGCCCGAGGCGCTGGGGGTGGCGGTGGCCAACTGGCCGTCGGAGCGTCCGTTGATCGCGGGCGGCAGCGTGATTGTCGGGCCGATGGGCGATATTTTAGCGGGGCCTTTGCTGGGTAAGGCGGGGTTGTTGACGGCGCAAATCGATACGGCTGACCTGGTGCGAGCGCGGTATGACTATGACGTGGTGGGGCACTACGCCCGGCCGGATGTGTTCGAGCTGACGGTGGATGAACGAGCGAAGCCGGGCGTGCGCTATATCACGGACTGAAACGCGGTAGAAAAATGGGTTTTCATTGGCTGAGGGATTTGGATTTCAGCCATTCATCGCGGGTCATTTCCCAGATGTCTTTTGGGAAGCTGCCCTCGACAAACTCGCCTTTCTCCGTCCTGATCAAACGCATGCCTGTGCGTTCGGAGATGCGCCGCGATCCCCGGTTAGGCGCGGCCTTGGGCACGCGCATCACCGGGCGTTTAAGCACACCAAACCAGTAGTCGGTCACCGCCGCGCTGGCTTCACTCATCAACCCTTGCCCCTGCCACTGTGGGCCGAGCCAGAAGCCTCGGTTGTTGTCCGGCTCATCCATCAAGCTGACATTGCCGATCAACTGCTCCGGCGCGCTTTTCAAGCGGATCGACCAGTGCCATTCCTCGCCACGGGCCATGGCGGGCAGGGCGATCTGTTCCAGGTAAGCGTGTGCACCATTGGCCGGGTAAGGCCACGGCACCAGGGCGTTCAGGTAGCGCACCACTTGCCAATGGGGGAACTGCTGTTGGATTCCCTCTGCATCGTCGAGGGTCAGCGGGCGCAGGATCAGGCGGTCAGTCAGCAATACAGGCTGCATGGCGTTTACCAGGTCACCGTATTCGGGAGGTCCAGCGTGCCACGGTCGACAAAGCGCATCGTACCGAACAAGCCACCCGCCAGTTTGCCCCGCAGCACGTAGGGCAGGTTGTTCAAGCTTTGGGTTTGGCTCAGGCCCAAGGTCTGGCGCAACACGGAAAACGCCGAAACACTCACCGGCACCATCAGCACCGTCTCGGAAAACCGAGGGATAGACCCGCTCTGATCACTCACCCCAGACGCCAACGGCCGTCCATTGACCTCCAGGTCCAGGGCCACGCCGTTGTAGTCAATCGCCGTTTCATTGGGGTTTTGCACCCGCAGCTTCACGGCAAAGCGTACTTCCAGATCCTGGCTTTGCAGGGGTTCGATGCCCACCACGTTGATGTTCACCGGGTCGCGATTGGGGAACAGCGCGCAGGCGCTCAGGGTCAGCAGCAGTAGCGATAGAACCATGAGCTTGCGCATATAACAGTGCTCCTATTTCGTGACGTCCGGGTCCTGCATCACCTTGAGGGTCGAGGACTCCGGATCAAATTCATCTTCTTCCAGCTCTATGAACTCTTCCGGCAGGAAAATGTTCAGCAGGATTGCACAGAATGCGCCCACGGTGATCGGCGATTCGAAGATGTTGTGCAGCGCCTTGGGCAGCTCGCGCAGTACTTCCGGCACAGCGGCAACGCCCAGGCCCATGCCCAGGGAGATCGCCACGATCAACACATTGCGTCGGTGCAACCCGGCTTCGGCGAGGATCTTGATACCCGCCACGGCCACGGTGCCGAACATGATCAGGGTCGCGCCGCCCAATACCGGCTTGGGCATCAATTGCAGCACCGCGCCGATCATCGGGAACAGCCCCAGCAACACCAGCAGGCCGGCGATAAAGTACGCCACGTAGCGGCTCGCCACGCCGGTCAACTGGATCACGCCGTTGTTCTGGGCGAAGGTCACCATCGGCAGGCTGTTGAAGGTGGCCGCCATCGCCGAGTTGAGGCCATCGGCCAACAGGCCGGACTTGATGCGCTTGATATACAGCGGGCCCTTGACCGGCTGTTGGGAAATCATCGAATTGGCGGTCAGGTCGCCCGCCGCTTCCAGGGGCGAAATCAGGAAGATCACCGCGACCGGGATAAACGCCACCCAGTCGAACGAGAACCCGTACTTGAAGGGCACCGGCACGCTGATCAACGGCACCTGTGGCAGTGCCGCCAGGTCCACACGGCCCATCAGCCAGGCCACCACGAAGCCCAGGGTCAGGCCGATCACGATGGACCCCAGGCGCAGGAACGGGTTGTTAAAACGGTTGAGCACCACGATGGTCAGCAGTACCAGCGCTGCCAGGCCCATATTGCTGGCGGCGCCGAGGTCGCTGGCGCCAAAGCCGCCGGCCATGTCGGTCACCGCGACTTTGATCAGTGACAACCCCATCAAGGTAATGATGGTGCCGGTGACCACCGGGGTGATCAGCTTGCGCAGCTTGCCGATGAACTGGCTCAGCACCACTTCGATAAATGCCGCGAAAAAGCAGATGCCGAAGATCGTCGAGAGGATCTCATCCGTGCCGCCGCCCCGGGCCTTGACCATAAAACCCGCGCTGAGAATCACACTGATAAAGGAAAAACTGGTGCCCTGCAGGCACAGCAAACCCGAGCCAATCGGACCGAATTTGCGTGCCTGTACAAAGGTGCCGAGCCCCGACACAAACAGCGCCATGCTCACCAGGTAGGGCACTTCGCTTTCCAGGCCCAGCACGCCACCGACGATCAACGTGGGCGTAATGATGCCGACAAAGCTGGCCAGCACATGCTGCAACGCGGCAAAAATCGCCGCAGTGAAGTGTGGGCGGTCTTCCAGGCCGTAGATCAGGTCGGATTTATAGCGCGGGCGGGGGGCTTGAGCGTCAGACAAAATGCGGGCTCGGGTCAGAAAATGGAGGCGCAGGATGCCAGAAATGGCCAGTCGTCAGAAGTGTAAATAAATATTTATAAAACCCTGCGTAAAACGTCGAAGCCTGCCGATACCTCGTATAGGCCCACATATCAATAACAACAGTGGTGACCAAGGTTTGAGCAGCGCGTTGACGCTGACAGATCGTTTCGCGGCAGGGATGCTCGCAAACACTATTTCTGAGAGCTGCCCCCTATGTCCCTTCGTCAGCTGAATATTGCCCCACGAGCGTTTCTCGGATTCGCGTTCATTGCACTGTTAGTGGTTGTTTTGGGGGTGTTTGCGGTCAACCGCATGACGCAGATACGCCAGTCCTCCATGGACATGGGGACCAACCAACTGCCCAGCGTGACGTTCCTGGGCAACATCACTGAAAACGTGCTGCGCCTTCGCATCCTGTCGTTCCGTGTGCTGGTCAATCGCGAACCGGCCGCCCTGCAGGAAGCCGAAACCCGCATAGGTGTGTTAGCTGATAAGGTCAAGAAGGCCCAGGCTGGCTACGACGAGCTGCCTTCCGGCCCGGAGGAGGCGGCCGTGTACAACGCGTTTGTCACGACGCTGGACAACTACCTCAAGGCCCAGGCTGAGATGCTTGCCCTGTCCAAGCAAGGCAAGGTCGATGAAATGCGCGCCCTGATCAACAGTCGCATCAAGGACGGCACCGACCAGATGGGCGAACAGTTGAACAAGCTGATCGCGCTCAACGCGGCCGATGCCAAGACCGCCGATGCCGAAGCAGGGCAGAGCTATGAAGGTGCGATTACCGGCGTTATTGCCGTTTCGGTCGCTTCCGCATTGCTCACCGTGCTGCTGGCCTGGCTGCTCACCCGCAGCATCGTCACGCCGCTGCGCAAGGCCCTGGCAGTCGCCGAAACCATCGCCAGTGGTGACCTCAGCAAACCCATCGAAGACGATGGCAAGGATGAGCCGGCGCGGTTGCTCAGTGCGCTGGCAGCCATGCAAACCAACCTGCGCCAGACCATCCAGCATATCGCCGGTTCGGCCACGCAACTGGCCTCCGCTGCTGAAGAGTTGAGCGCGGTCACCGAGGAAGCCTCCAAAGGCCTGCAACAACAGAACAATGAAATCGACCAGGCCGCGACGGCAGTCAACGAGATGACCGCCGCTGTGGAAGAAGTCGCACGAAATGCTGTGTCGACGTCCGAAGCGTCCGGGCAGTCCAACCAGGCCGCGCGCGAAGGCCGCGACCGAGTGATGGACACCGTCGGTGCGATCCAGACCATGACCCAGGACGTGCAAAATACCGCCGTGATGATCGAAGGCCTGGCTACCCAGGGCCGCGACATCGGTAAGGTACTCGACGTGATCCGCGCGATTGCCGAGCAGACCAACCTGCTGGCGCTCAACGCCGCCATCGAAGCGGCGCGTGCCGGTGAAGCCGGGCGTGGCTTTGCGGTGGTGGCCGATGAAGTGCGGGCCTTGGCCCATCGCACCGCCCAGTCCACTCAAGAGATTGAGAAAATGGTCGCCGGTATCCAGAACGGCACCGGTGAAGCCGTGCAATCGATGCAGCAGAGCAACCAACGCACCCAAAACACCCTGGAAATGGCCCGCGCCGCCGGGGTGGCTTTGGAGCAGATCACCCAATCCATCAGCCTGATCAACGAACGCAACCTGGTGATCGCCAGTGCCTCGGAAGAGCAGGCCCAGGTCTCCCGCGAAGTGGACCGCAACCTGGTGAACATCCGCGACCTGGCGACTCAGTCTGCAGCAGGTGCCAACCAGACCAGCGCGGCCAGCCATGAGCTGTCGCGGTTGGCAGTGGATTTGAATGGGATGGTGGCGCGGTTTGTGATCTAACAGTCACTGCACGTCAACTGTGGGAGCTGGCTTGCCTGCGATAGCAATCTGTCAGTCAGTACTTCAATGACTGATCTACCGCTATCGCAGGCAAGCCAGCTCCCACATTGGTTTTTGTGGTGTGTCAGGGGTTAGCGTTTCCAAGCCCCTGGATTTACCAGGTTTCGCGGCTTTTCCCCGGCCAACGCCTGCAACAGATTATCCACCGCACATTGGGCCATTGCCTCCCGCGTCTCATGGGTCGCCGAGCCGATATGCGGCGTGGCCACCACATTGTTCAAGCGCAACAAAGGCGAATCGTGATTCAGCGGCTCGCGCTCAAACACATCCAACCCTGCCGCCCGAATCGTGCGCTGTTGCAGCGCTTCGACCAGCGCCGCCTCATCCACCACTTTGCCCCGCGAGATATTGATAAAGATCGTCTCCGGGCCCATCAGTGCAAACGCCTCCGCGCCAATCAATTTCTCGGTTTCAGCGGTGAGCGGCAGGGTCAGGCAGACAAAGTCGGCCTGTTGCAGCAAGTTGTTCAAGCTGCGGTACTGCGCGCCAAAGCGTGCTTCCACCGCCGGCTTGGGCGAGTGGCTGTGGTAGATCACCGGCATGCCAAACCCAAAATGCCCACGCTGGGCCAAGGCTTCGCCGATGCGGCCCATGCCGATGATGCCCAGGGTCTTGCCATGCACGTCGGTGCCGAAATGCGCCGGGCCAACGTTTTTGTTCCACTGGCCGGCGCGCACCATATCCGCCAGTTCGACCACACGCCGGGCCGTCGCGAGGATCAGCGCAAAGCCTGTGTCGGCGGTGGTTTCGGTGAGCACGTCCGGGGTGTTGCTGAGCAGGATGCCGCGCCTCGTCAGGTAGTCGATATCGTAGTTGTCGACACCCACCGACACACTGGCGATCGCTTCCAACTGCGGCGCCAGATCGAGCAGTTTTGCATCCAGGCGCAGGCTGGCCCCCAGCAGGCCATGGGCGCCGGGCAGGGCGTCGCGCAGCTTGGCCAGGCCAGCGTCATCCAGCGCTTCGATCAGCGTGACGTCGGCCTTTTCATGCAGGCGCGCCATCAGCGGCGCGGACAGTTTCTTGTACAACACGACAGACTTTTTCATGAGGGCTTTACCTTCAACTCCAGGGTTGGCGCCGGCGAGCGGTCGCTGGCGCCGGGCTTGAGGAAAATCGTCAGCACCACCGCAAACATGAGCGCGCCGCTCATCAGCAGGTACGAGGCGCCGGGCGAGCCGGTGCTGCTATTGAGGTAACCCACCAGGTACGAACCGCCGAACGAACCGAGGGCGCCCATGCTGTTGATCAGTGCCATGGCGCCCCCGGCGACGTTGGCCGGCAGGATTTCCGGGACGATGGCGAAAAACGGACCGTAGGGCGCATACATGCAGGCGCCGGCAATCACCAGCAAGGTGTACGACCACCAGAAGTGTTCGGCGCCCAGTACGTAGGATGCGTAGAAAGCGATGGCGGCAATCAGCAGCGGCGGCCACACAAAACGCTTACGTTTTTGCAGCTTGTCCGAACCCCAGGAGACGACGAGCATGCCGATCACCGCCGCCAGATACGGCAGCGCCGACAGCCAGCCGGCCTCGACCATGTCCATCTGCAAGCCGGCCTTGAGAATCGACGGCAGCCACAGCACAAAACCGTACACGCCGATGCTCCAGCAGAAAAATTGCAGCGCGAGGATGATCACCTTGGGTGAACGGAAGGCTTCGGCGTAGTTCTTCACTGCTTTGATGCCGACCTGTTCAGCGGCCAGCGCGGTTTCCAGGTCTTGTTTCTCAGTATCGCTGAGCCACTTGGCATCCTTTGGACGCTCATCGGCCAGCTTCCACCAGATAAACGCCCACAGCACCGCTGGCAGGCCCTCGATAATAAACATCCAGCGCCAGCTGAAATGCTGCACCAGATAGCCCGACACCACCGACATCCACAGCATGGTCACCGGGTTGCCAAGGATCAGGAAGGTGTTCGCGCGGGAACGTTCGGCACGTGTGAACCAGTGGCACAGGTACACCAGCATGGCCGGCATCACCGCCGCTTCCACCACGCCCAGCATGAAACGGATCACGATCAGCATGTAGGCGTTGGACACCACGCCGGTCAGGGTAGCCAGGCCGCCCCACAGGATCAGGCTGACAAAAATCAGTTTTTTAACGCTGCGCTTTTGCGCGTAGATCGCGCCCGGCACCTGGAAGAAAAAGTAACCGAGGAAAAACAGTGCACCCAGCAACGACGACATGCCGGGGGTGATCATCAGGTCTTCGGCCATGCCGGAGGCGGCGGCGAAGCCATAGTTGGCGCGGTCCAGGTACGCCAGGCTGTAGGTGATAAACACGATAGGCATGATGTACCACCAACGGCGGGTGGCGAGTTTCACGGTTTCCATGGAGTTGCTCCTGAGCTTGTTGTAGTTGTGGCAACAGGGTGTGGGTTACGCGACGGATCGGGTGGGTAACTCTGAACGGGTGGGCAAACCCTCCATGTCGCCACGGCTCTGCACGGCGCGGCTGCCTATCCAGTTGCCGCGCCGAACCGCCTCGGGGAAGCTGAGGTTTTCCAGCAGAGCGCTGATCATGCCCACGGCAAAACCGTCACCGGCGCCGACCGTGTCCACGACCTTGTCCACCCGCACGGCGGCGACAAAGCCTTGGTCCATCTGGGTGCGGTAGTAGGCGCCGTCCGGGCCGAGCTTGATGGCCACGGCTTCGGCGCCCTGGTCGAGGTAGAACGCGGCGATGTCGGCCGGGTCATCGAAACCGGTGAGCAAACGGCCTTCACTCAACCCCGGCAGCACCCAATCAGCAAGAGCCGCGAGGGCGTTGATTTCGCGGATCATCGTTTGTTGGTCGGGCCACAGCGACGGGCGCAGGTTGGGGTCGAACGACACGCTGCGCCCGGCCTTGCGCATTTGTGTCATCAATTCGGTGGACAGCTCACGCGTCGCCTCAGACAACGCCGGCGGAATACCGGTGGCATGCAGATGGCGGGCTTGCAGCAAGGCAGGGCTGATGGCCGCGATCGACAGATGGCTGGCCGCTGAACCCTTGCGAAAGTACTCCACTTGGGGATCATCGCCGTCCTCTTCGCGGGACTTGAGCTGAAAACCGGTGGGGTGCAACGTATCGACCGCCACATGCCGGCAATCCAGGCCTTCTTTCTTCAGGGTGTCGACCACAAAACGCCCGAGGGAATCGTTGCCCACCCGGCTCAGCCAGGCCACGTTGAAGCCCAGGCGCGACAGGCCAATGGCGACGTTGCTGTCGGCGCCCGCGATGCGTTTATGGAATTGGGCCACGTCGGCCAGATCGCCGGTTTGCTCGGCGACAAACATCGCCATGGTTTCACCAAACGAGAGGATATCGATCTCAGACATGCGCATTCTCCGCACGAGGTTGGCCCAGCAGGGTGAGGGCGGCGACTTGTTGCGCGGTGATTTCGATCAAGTCATCACCTTGCAGCGGAAATTCCACGGCCCGGGTAATACCTGGAGTCATGTGTTTGAGCAGTTGTTCCCACAGATGCAGGTCGGTGGCGCCAGGCGGCAGGGCGACCAACTTGCCATCTGCGCGGCGGGCCACCGCCTTGCAGTGCAGGTAATCCACATGTCGGCCCAGCAGGCGTGCGGCGGTGAGGGCGGATTGGTCCTGCCATTGCCAGTTGCCGATATCGAAAGTCATTTTCACCGGTAGGCCGAGGCGTTCCACCTCGGTGAAGAAACGTTGCATTGGCTCGATCCGGCCGCCGTGCAGGGTCTGGTCGTTCTCTACCAGCAGTTGGACCGGGTGGCGGCTGAGCAGGGCGTGCAAGCTTTCCAGGTCGTTGGTGTCGGTGAAGTAGCCGAGGGAAACTTTCAACCAGCGTGAGCCAAACGCCTGTGCCCGATCCAGGGTCGCCGCGAGTTCGGCATTGGGTTGGGCGCGGCCGGCGACCCAGAGCTCCAAGGGGGACGAGAACACCGATTCCAGAGCCTGCTGCGCCGCGGCCTGGGCCAGTTCGGTAGGCTGTTCATCCGTTAAAAGCTCTTCGCGCCATTCGATGCGCTGGGCGCCGGCGGCGGTGAGTATCTCGACAAAACTCAATTGGCCCTGCTGGCGTACCAAGTCGGCGCCGTAGCTGGAAAGGCTGATGGAAACGGGGTATTTATGCATTGTTGTGTACCTCTGAAACCGGTTTCATTTTTATACGAAAATGTTGAAATAAGAGTGGCGTAGCAGCTGTCGAGCCCCGGCGAGGCTGCGTCAGCGGTGTCTCTGATGTACCGCCGACGCAGCCTCGCTCGGGCTCGACAGCTGCTACGGGGTGTTTCCTCGCTGAGGCTGGGTTGAGCCGCGAATGATCAGTTGTGGCAAGAAATCCACGGTACGCGTTGGCTCGGTATCGCCGCGCAAGCGCTTGAGCAAACAGTCGAACGCCGTGGCGCCAATCGCCTCGGTCGGCTGGGCGAGGGCGGTGATGCCAGTGCCCACCAGCGGGTACCAATCCAGGTCATCCAGGGCGATCAGACCGACATCCTCAAACAGGTTGCAGCCTAGATTCTTGAGCGCACGGGTACAGGCCAGCGCGGCGACGCCGTTCGCGCAGAACAACGCTTTGGTGCCGGGTTTGGCAAGGAAAGTGCGCAGATGAGTTTCCAGCTCGCCATCCAGCTCCAGCACCGCACCGGTCAACGCCGGGCGGCTGGCAACCTCAGCCTTGAAGCTCTCCAGGCGCTCCAACCGCGAACTGGTGCCGTCGGTGGCTTCGCTCACCAGCAGCACATCGCGGTAACCCTGTAGCGCCAGGTGTTCCACCGCCATACGCACCGCCGCCGGGTTGTCCAGGCCGACCAGGTCGCTGTGCAGCGGTTCGACCTTGCGGTCCACCAGCACCAGTGGCATTTCCCGTTGCAGTTCCAGCAGTTGGTCCACGTGATGGCCGAGGGTGTTCACGATCAACCCTTCGATGTTGTACGAACGCAGCGCCGCCAAGTGCTGGCGTTCTTGCTCGTCGTCGCGGTCGGTGTTGCACACCACCAGGCTGTAGCCGTGCTGGCGGCAGGCGGTTTCGACGCCGTGCATCACGGCAATGGAATAGGGGTTGCGGATATCGGCCACCAACATCCCGATCAGGCGGGTGCGGCCGCGTTTAAGGCCTCGGGCCATCTGGTTGGGACGGTAGCCAAGGTGTTCGATGGCTTGCTCGATGCGCAGGGCAATGGCATCGGAGAGCAGGGCGCGGTCGTCGCCGATAAAGCGCGACACGCTGGCCTTGGACACGCCGGCGCGCTCGGCCACGTCAAGCATGGTCACACGGCTGCGCTGGGCGGCAGAAAAGTTGTTCACGGTCATCGACCTTCTATTTTTATTGGAATGACTGAAACCGGTTTCAGGAAACCATCAAATGAGGAAAGTCGTCAAGTTGTTGTAGGACAGAGTCAGATAGCCGGTGCGTCAAACCACCACACTCAGCCAGGTCGCGACCAGCAACAACAGGGCCATGCCTCGGTTGAAACGCTTCATGGCCTTGGCCGAACGAAACACCCTAGCCGACCCGGCACCCAACAGCGCCCAGGTGCCCAGGCACGGCAGCGAGATCAGGAAAAACACCAGGGACAGGTACACCACCTGGCTCTGGCGATCAGCACCATTGCCGGCAAACACACTGACTACCGCGAGGGCCATCATCCAGGTCTTCGGGTTGATCAATTGCAGGCTGGCCGCGCCGATCAGGCCCAGAGGCTTTTCGGGGGTATCCACTTCGAGGGCCTTTGCAGGTGCGCTGAAGATCTGCCAGGCCAGGTAACTCAGCCAGGCGACGCCGATCCATTGCATGGCCATCTGCACTGTTGGCAACTGCACCAACGACTGGCCAACGCCGCTCCCCACCAGCAATACAAGGCTCGCAGCTCCGGCGCAGGCGCCGAGAATGATCGGCAAAGCGGCTTTGAAACCATGACGCGCGCTGTTACTCAGTACCAGGATGTTGGTCGGGCCGGGGGTGATAGACGCAACAAAAGCAAACAGCATGAACGGCAACATGGCAGCAGACTCCGAAAGACCAAGCGATGGTGTCGATCTTCACAAGCCTGTGCGTCACCTGTCTGGAAGATTTGAGCAGCGCTTGCGGTACGCCGCAGGCGTGAGGCCGTAGGCGCGCACAAACCAGCGGCCCAGATGGCTCTGGTCGGCAAAGCCCAGGGCAATCGCTACGTCTGCCGGTTGTTCGCCCTTGGCCAGCAAGTGCCGGGCACGGGCCAGGCGCAGTTGCACCAGGTAAGCGTGGGGAGGTAGGCCAAACGCGCTTTTGAAGGCGCGGCTCAGGCGGAAACGGTCGACGCCGCAGGCCAGGGCCAGTTCGTCCATGCCCACATCAACGTGCAGATGGGCATGCAGGTATTCGCGCGCCTTGTGTGCCACCAGCGGCAATCGTGGATCTTCACGGTAACGGGTGCGCCAATAGAGTTGGCCGGTGAGACGTTCGAGTAAGTGGTCCATGGCCTGTTGCCGAACGATACGCAGCTCACCGCAGTGCAAGGTCTGGAAGGCTTGGCTGGTGGCCAGGGCCAAGCGTGGGTCGCTGGTCAAGGTGCTGGCGAAACCCAGTTGGCTGCCCTGCGGTGCCTCTTCGAACACTGCACTTACTTCCCGCGCCAACCAGTGAGGGTCGAGGTAAAGCATGTGGTAGGTAAACCCGTCGGCGGTGGGCGCGTCGCCGTCATGCAGCTCGCCGGGTTCCACCAGAAACACTTGGCCGGGCACGCTGTTGTGGCGGGCGCGGCGACAGTTGAATTGCTGCACGCCTTGTTCGGTAACGCCGATCAGATAGCTGTCGTGCCAGTGCGGGTCGTAGGCGTGGCCTTCAAAGTGCGCGCGCAGGGTCTCGATGCCGGTGTCGGCGTCCTGGGACAGGTCGATCCAATTGTGCGCGGCCATAAAACACCGAGGCGGAATAAGTGAGGCTATTAGCGCCCGGCGCGTGGTGGGCGTCTAGAAGGTTTGTGCAGCGTCAACCGAACAGCCCGGCGGCGATATTGATCGAGAAGCCCAGGATCGCGGTATTGAACAGAAACCCGATCAGCGATTGCCCCAGCACGACTTTACGCATGCCACGGGTGGCGACGCCCACGTCGGAGGTCTGTACCGCCACGCCGATGGTGAAGGAGAAGTACAGAAAGTCCCAATAGTTAGGCGTCAGCAAACCTTCGGCAAAACGCAACGCCGGCTCCTTGCCGCCCCAGGTGTAATACAGGCGCGCGTAATGCACGCTGAAAATCACCCCAATCAGCAACCATGAGCCGATCACCGTCAGCCCGGTAAAGCCGTAGTGCAGCAGACGTTCAGAGGTGGCGAGGTCCTTGCTGCCGACCAGTTCGAAGGTAATGGTTGCCAGGCTGGCGATGGCGGCGATGCACACCGTGAACAGGACCGAACCGGCGTTTTCATCTTCGATCTCGGCGATGCGCTTGACGTCCTCGGCCTTGGCACGACGGGTCAGCCACAGCATCAGCACCAGGTAGGTCCAGACCCCGGCGTTCCAGCCGATGAGGATTTTGCTGACGAGCGTATCGGCGGGCGCCAGGATGCCCACGGCAAGCCCGAACACGGCGGCGGCGGAGAGGCGAGGGTGGGTGCGGGCGAGGAAGGGCATGGTGGCTCACTGCTTACTGTTTGTGAGCACCATAGCTTATTCGACTGAACGCGATCATGAATGTGATCAATAACCCCTGTGGGAGCTGGCTTGCTTGCGATGGCTGCTTGTCAGGCGACCGGGCCTTATGTGTGTAAACCGATTTAAATGTGGGAGCGGGCTTGCTCGCGAAGGCGGTGTTTCAGTCGATACCTACCTCACTGACACACCGCCTTCGCGAGCAAGTCGAATCGTCGCACCGCCGCTCCCACATTTTTGATCCAGTACCCATTCAAGAATGGGTCTACCGGGGGCGTTTCTTCACCAACTTCATGACCACCACAAAAAACACCGGCACAAACACCACCGCCAACGTCGCGGTGATCATCCCGCCGATCACCCCCGTACCAATCGCCTGCTGGCTGGCCGAGCTGGCACCTGTCGCAATCGCCAGCGGCACCACGCCGAGGATAAACGCCAGCGACGTCATGATGATCGGGCGCAAGCGCAACCGCGCGGCTTTCAAGGTGGCGGTGATCAGGTCTTCGCCCTGGTCATACAGGTCCTTGGCGAACTCGATGATCAGGATCGCGTTCTTCGCCGACAGGCCAATGATGGTGATCAAGCCGACCTTGAAGAACACATCGTTGGGCATGCCGCGCAAGCTCACCGCCAACACGGCACCGAGTACGCCCAACGGCACCACCAGCAATACCGAGGTCGGGATCGACCAGCTTTCATACAGCGCCGCCAGGCACAGGAACACGATCAGCAGCGACAGGCCCAACAGTATCGGCGCCTGGGAACCGGACAGGCGTTCCTGCAACGACAAACCGGTCCATTCCTGGCCCAGGCCGGCCGGCAATTGGCTGACCAGGCGCTGGATTTCATCCATCGCCTCACCGGTACTGTGGCCCGGTGCCGCTTCGCCGGAAATCGCAATGGCCGGGTAGCCGTTGTAGCGCGTCAATTGCGCCGGGCCCTGGGTCCACTTGGCTTCGACAAAGGCCGACAGCGGCACCATCTTGCCGGCGTTGTTGCGCACGTGGATCTTCATCAGGTCCGCCACCTGGCTGCGCTGGTCGCCTTCGGCCTGCACCACCACCCGTTGCATGCGGCCCTGGTTGGGGAAGTCATTGATATAAGCCGAGCCGATGGCCGAGGACAGCACGTTGCCCACGTCGGCAAAGGCCACGCCCAGTGCGTTGGCCTGCTTGCGGTCTACTTCCAGCTGCACTTGCGGTGCTTCGGCCAGGGCGCTTTCGCGCACGTTGGCCAGGATCGGGCTTTTCTCGGCGGCGGCCAGCAATTCCGTGCGCGCGGCCATCAACGCGGCATGGCCGACACCGCCCCGGTCCTGCAAGCGGAACTCGAAGCCGCTGGACGTTCCGAGGCCATCCACCGGCGGCGGCAAGACCGCGTAGGCAATCGCATCTTTCAGTTCGGTAAAGGCAATGTTGGCGCGGTCGGCAATCGACGCGGCGGAGTCATCGCTGCTGCGCTCCGACCAATCCTTGAGCGTGGTAAACGCCAGCGCGGCATTCTGCCCCGAACCGGAGAAACTGAAGCCCATGATCATGGTGGTGTCGCCCACCCCAGGCTCTTTGGCGTTATGCGCTTCGATCTGTTCGGCGACCTGCACCGTGCGGTTCTTGCTCGCGCCCGGTGGCAACTGGATGTCAGTGATGGTGTAACCCTGGTCTTCCACCGGCAGGAACGAGGAGGGCAGGCGGCTGAACATCCACCCCAGGCCCACCAGCAGCACCAGGTAAATCAGCAGGTAACGGCCGCTGCGCTTGAGGGCATAGGCCACCCAGCCTTCGTAGCGGTCGGTGAGGCGTTCAAAGCGCTGGTTGAACCAGCCGAAGAGACCGCCTTTGGCATGGTGCTCATCCTTGGCGATCGGCTTGAGCAAGGTGGCGCACAGGGCCGGGGTCAAGGTTAGCGCGAGGAACGCCGAGAACAGGATCGACACCGCCATCGACAACGAGAACTGTTGGTAGATCACCCCCACCGAACCCGCCATAAAGGCCATCGGCAGGAACACCGCCACCAGCACCAGGGTGATGCCGATGATCGCGCCGGTGATCTGGCCCATGGCCTTGCGCGTCGCTTCCTTGGGCGACAGCCCCTCGGTGACCATGATCCGCTCGACGTTTTCCACCACCACAATCGCGTCGTCCACCAGGATACCGATGGCCAACACCATGCCGAACATGGTCAGCACGTTGATCGAGAACCCCAGCAACAACATGGTGGCGAAGGTGCCCATCAACGCAATCGGCACCACCAGTGTCGGGATCAGGGTGTAGCGCACGTTCTGCAGGAACAAAAACATCACCGCAAACACCAGCGCCATGGCCTCGAGCAGGGTGTAGACCACCTTGGTGATCGAGACTTTGACGAACGGCGAGGTGTCGTACGGGATTTTGTATTCCACATTGGCCGGGAAGTAGCGCGACAGCTCGTCCATCTTCGCCCGCACCAGGGTCGCGGTGTTCAGCGCATTGGCGCCAGGTGCCAGCTGCACGCTGACTGCGGTGGACGGTTTGCCATTCAGGCGCGTGGAGAACTGGTATTCCTGGCTGCCGACTTCCACCCGCGCCACATCGCCGATGCGCACAGTGGAGCCGTCGGGATTCGCCTTGAGCACGATGTCGGCGAACTCGGCCGGCGTGGACAGCTGGCCCTTGACCAGGATCGCGGCGGTGATTTCCTGAGTCTTGGTACCCGGCAAATCACCGATGCTGCCCGCCGATACCTGGGCGTTTTGCGCGCTGATCGCGGCGTTTACATCGGCCGGGGTCAGGTTGAAACCGATCAGTTTCTGCGGGTCGATCCAGATCCGCATGGCACGTTCGGCGCCATACAGCTGGGCCTTGCCCACACCGTCGAGGCGCTTGAGTTCGTTCATCACGTTGCGCGCCAGGTAATCGCTGAGCGCTACATCATCGAGCTTGCCGTCGCTGGACGTGAGGGTCACCAGCAACAGGAAACCGGCGGAGACTTTCTCCACCTGCAAGCCTTGCTGGGTCACCGCTTGCGGCAGGCGCGGCTCGACCGCTTTCAGGCGGTTCTGCACATCCACCTGCGCCATTTCCGGGTTGGTGCCCGGCTGGAACGTCGCGGTGATGGTTGCCGAACCCAGGCTGCTCTGGGACTCGAAATACAGCAGGTGATCGGCGCCGTTGAGCTCTTGCTCGATCAGGCTGACCACGCTCTCATCCAGGGTCTGCGCCGAAGCGCCGGGGTAGACCGCGTAGATTTCGACTTTTGGCGGCGCGACGTTGGGGTACTGCGCCACCGGTAGCTGCGGGATTGCCAGCAAACCGGCGAGCAGAATAAACAGGGCAACCACCCAGGCGAAGATCGGGCGGTCAATAAAGAACTGCGGCATGGTCAATGATCCTTATTGGCCGGAGGCCTGGGCGAGCGGCGTCGGGCTGTCATCTACGTCGACTTTTTCACCGGGGCGCGCGTGCTGGAGGCCTTCGACGACGATGCGGTCACCGGCCTTGAGGCCGCTGCTGACAATCCAGCGATCATTGATCACCGCGCCCAGCTCCACCGGCTGCTGGCTGACGGTTTGTTCGGCGTCCAGCAGCAAGACCATCGGGATACCGGCGCTGTCACGGGTAATGGCGCGTTGCGGCACGCTGATGCCTTGCTTGTCGACGGCTTGCTCCAGGCGCACCCGCACAAAGCTGCCGGGCAGCAGGTCGAGGTCCGGGTTGGGGAATTCGCTGCGCAGGATGATCTGGCCGGTACCGGGGTCGACGCTGATCTCGGCAAACAGCAATTTGCCCGGCAACGGGTAGAGGCTGCCGTCGTCCTCGATCAACGTGGCCTTGGCCTGGTCCTGGCCGACCTGCTTCAAGCTGCCGGCACGGAAGGCGCGGCGCAGGTCATTCAGCTCGCGGTTGGACTGGGTCAGGTCGGCGTGGATCGGGTCCAGTTGCTGGATGATCGCCAGCGGCGTGGCCTCATTCTGGCCGACCAGGGCGCCCTCGGTCACCAGCGCACGGCCAATACGCCCGGAAATCGGTGCGGTCACGGTGGCGTAGCCCAGGTTCAACTTGGCTCGCTCGACGGCAGCCTTGTTGGCGGCGACCTCGGCGTTGGTCTGGCGCACGGCGGCGCGGGCGTTGTCGTAGTCCTGGCCGCTGATGGCGTTGCCTTCCACCAACTGGCTGTAGCGCTGCTCTTGCAGGCGCGCCTGGAAGGCATTCGCCTCGGCCTTGCTCAGATTGGCCTGGGCGCTGTCGAGGTCGGCCTTGAAGGGCGCCGGATCAATGCGAAACAGCACGTCGCCCTGTTTCACGTCACGACCTTCCTTGAACACCCGCTGCATCACCACACCCGCGACCCGTGCGCGCACTTCAGCGATACGCGGCGCAGCAATACGCCCGCTCAGTTCGCTGGTGATCGACAGGGGCTTGGCCTCAAGGGTTTCGATGCGCACTTTGGCCAGCGGCATTTGCGGCGCTTCGCCCGCGGAGTTGTCACACGCGCTCAGGGCAAGGGTGAGGGCCAGCAGGCAAAACGGCGCAAACAGATTCTTCGACATGCTCTTATCCCAATATTGACTGGCGCATCCTAAAGTCACCTGCGCCGTGGTGCTGTGAAGCTGTGTAGCGGGTCTGTGAAGAAATGTAAGGTGCAACGCGTTGTGAGCGTTGGGCGTATATCCTTGCACAATCCTGCAAGCGCCAACGATTCAACATGTGGCAATCGGCTTGTGTGGGAGCTGGCTTGCCTGCGATAGCATCACCTCGGTCTACCTGATAGACCGCAGTGCCTGTATCGCAGGCAAGCCAGCTCCCACACAAGCAGCGGCCACATTGGATTTGTGTACCGCCCATCACTGCTTATTTGGAAACACCATGCCCAACATTCTCCTGGTGGAAGACGACGCCGCACTCTCCGAGCTGATTGCCAGCTACCTGGAGCGCAATGGCTACCACGTCAGCGTGCTCAGCCGTGGCGACCACGTGCGTGAACGCGCGCGCTTGAATCCGCCGGACCTGGTGATCCTCGATCTGATGCTGCCCGGACTCGACGGCCTGCAAGTATGCCGATTGCTGCGGGCCGACTCGGCGGGCTTGCCGATCCTGATGCTCACGGCGCGGGACGACAGCCACGATCAGGTGCTGGGCCTGGAAATGGGCGCCGACGACTACGTGACCAAACCTTGTGAACCGCGCGTGCTACTGGCCCGTGTCCGCACGTTATTACGGCGCAGCAGCTTGTCCGAACCCCAGGCGGCCAACGACCAGATCATCATGGGCAACCTGTGCATCGACCTGTCTGAGCGCACCGTGACCTGGCGTGAACAACCGGTGGAGTTGTCCAGCGGCGAATACAACCTGTTGGTGGTGCTCGCACGGCATGCCGGCGAAGTACTCAGCCGTGACCAGATCCTGCAACGCTTGCGCGGTATCGAGTTCAACGGCACCGACCGTTCGGTGGACGTGGCGATTTCCAAGCTGCGCCGCAAGTTCGACGACAACGCCGGTGAAGCGCGCAAGATCAAGACGGTGTGGGGCAAAGGCTACCTGTTCAGCCGTTCCGAGTGGGAATGCTGATCGATGGTTCGCGTACTGTTTCGCCTCTATCTGATCACCATCGTCACCTACAGTGCGGCGATCTACCTGGTGCCCACGCTGGTGATCCAGCTGTTCGAACACCGCTACGTGAATTACAACATCGAGCAGACCCGCGGCCAGCAAAAGCTGATTGTCAAACAATACCTGCGCGCACCTGTGGAGCGCTGGTCACAGGTCACCGAGCAACTGGGCCGCGAATTCGCGCCGCTCAGGGTTCAATTGCTGCTGCGCCAGGACGCCAGCTACACCCCGGCTGAGGAAAAGCTACTGGAGCAGGGCAGGTCGGTAGTGCGCCTGGGCGAATGGGGCTGGATGGAGCAAATCAGCACTCCGATCAATGAGCAATTCGTGGTCAAGCTGACGATACCGCCTGACCCGATGGACATGAACGTGCTGTATTGGGCGATCAACGTGTTGATTGTTGCCGCGCTGCTGGCCTGCCTGTTGGTGTGGCTACGCCCGCACTGGCGCGACCTGGAACGCCTGAAAAGCACCGCCGGGCAATTGGGCCAGGGCAATATGGCGGAACGCACGCGCATTCCGGCCAGCTCCAGCATCGGCAGCCTGGCTTCGGTGTTCGACACCATGGCCGACGACATCGAATACCTGCTCAATCAGCAACGCGACCTGCTTAACGCGGTCTCCCACGAGCTGCGCACGCCGCTCACGCGCCTGGATTTCGGCCTGGCCCTGGCGCTCTCCGAAGACTTGCCCGAGGCCAGCCGTGAACGCTTGCAAAGCCTAGTGGCGCATATCCGCGAGCTGGACGAACTGGTGCTGGAGCTGCTGTCCTACAGCCGCCTGCAGAACCCGGCGCAATTGCCGGAGCGGGTGGAAGTGGTGCTCGATGAGTTTATCGACAGTGTGCTGGGCAGCGTCGATGACGAACTGGAAAACCCCGAGATCGTCATTGATGTGGCGCTCGACTGCGCCGTGGAGCGCTTCAATCTCGACCCGCGCCTTACTGCCCGCGCGTTGCAGAACCTGCTGCGCAATGCCACGCGTTACTGCGACAAGCGCATTCAGGTCGGCGTGAAGGTCTGCCCCAAAGGCTGTGAAATCTGCGTGGACGACGACGGCATCGGCATCCCGCTGGACCAGCGAGAGCGCATCTTCGAGCCGTTCTACCGCCTTGATCGCAGCCGTGACCGCGCCACCGGCGGTTTTGGCCTGGGCCTGGCCATCAGCCGACGCGCCCTGGAAGCCCAGGGCGGCACCTTGACGGCATTGGCTTCGCCGCTGGGCGGTGCACGCTTTCGCGTGTGGTTGCCCAGCGTCGCCTGATCAGAGCACCTTGACCGCGCGGCCAATTGCCTGGATCGGCCCGGTGGGTTTGCCGGTCGGCGAGCCGCGCGGGTCTTCCAGGGTCAACTCGAACAGCTGGTTCTGCGTGAGCGGCGGCAGCTTGTCCAGCGGTACCGACAGCGTTTGCCCGGGTTTGACCAGGCCCAGGGATACCGGCCCCTGCCAACCGTCACCCTTGGTCCAGAACTGCAGGGCTTTGTCCGCCGGCACTTCCATCACGCCCAGCGGGATCAACTGAATCTGCTGATTGTCACTGGCCTGGATCACCCAGCCCGGGGCCTGGCTTTGCGGCGCCACCAGCACCACGACAAAGGTCGGGTCGGCGGTGGGCGGGCGGGTCAGCAGCAGCGTGGCCAGTACCAGGGTTGTCACCAGCCCGGCACCGGCCAGGCCGCGCCACACGGCCAGCAGATCCCACCAATGCGTGCGGGCGCTGGCGATGTTGCGTTCGATACGCCGCCACAGCTCAGAGGAGGGTGGCACCGGCTCCGCGAGTGCGGTCAGCGGCAACAGGCGATGCTCCCAGGCGTCCACTGCGGCGCGTAATTCGGCGTCGTGCTTGAGCCGTTGTTCCACCTCGGCGCGTTGTTCGCCGGGCAGGGTGCCCAGCACGTATTCGCTGGCCAGTTCGTCCAGTGGGTTGCTCATGCCATGCACTCCCGCAGCGCGGCGAGGCTACGTTTGATCCAGGCTTTGACGGTCCCCAGTGGGGTGTCCAGTTTCTGGGCGATTTCGCTGTGGGAATAACCGTCGACGTAGGCATGCAGGATGCAGGTGCGACGGGCCGGGTCGAGTTGCTCCAGGCAGGTGTGGACCTGCCCGGCGCGTGCGCTGAATTCAAAGGTGTCGGTTGCCGCGACTTGCTCGTGTTCTTCGCCTAACGGTACTTCGCGGTAATGGTTACGCACACTGTTGAGCGCCAGGTGCCGGGTCACGCTGAACACCCAGCCACGTGCCGAACCGCGACTGGGGTCGAAACTGTCGGCACCGCGCCAGATCTTGATAAATGCGTCGTGCACGATGTCTTCGGCCAGGGACTTGTCCCTCGCTATGCGCAACGCCACGCCGAGCAAACGGCTGCTGTCCTGCTCATAGAGCTGGCGCAAGGCGCGTTGATCGCCACGGGCACAGGCCTGCAGACAGGCTTCGTAATCAAACACGCGGTGCTCCCCCCAACGATCGGCATTGGGGGCAGCGTAGCCGACTTTGCTCAGTTGGCCGCCCAGAAAATATAGTCGGCCTGGTACTTCACCACTTCCTGCTGGCCCTTATTGGCCGCCGTGCACGCGCTGCTCGGCGCCACGCCGCCCTTGAGGGCAACCCGCTGGATGTAACTCACGCCGCTCATCGCACCTTTGCCTTCAGCCGGGTTGGCCTTGACCAATTGGTACGGCAGGTTGCCCGCACCCGACGGCGCCACCGCCAACTGAGTGCCGGTGATTTTCGAACCGTCCGTGGCTTGCCAGGTGGCGGGCGGGCCGAAATAGGTGCCGACTTGCTTGCCGCTACGGTCATTCAGCACGGCCTTGGGGCCGACGAAGGTCCACTCGGTCTGGCCGGCGGCGTTGGCGTTGTCGCGGCACTCGTAGGTGATTTCGCCGACACCGGTGGTTTCCAGTGCCACCTTGTGGCCGTCCGGCACCTTGATGCTGTCCGGCAAGCCGGTCTGGGCGAAGGCAACGGGTGCAGCTGCCAGCAGGGCAGTGAGGCAGAACAGTGCTTTAGCGTTCATGGGTGTTTCTCCATTTCAGTAAAACAGCGGGGTGACTGAAAGGACTACCCAGCTTGCGCAGGATTGGATGCACGGATTAGAAAATAAAATTGTGAAGGCGCACACTGTGCCCCCGCTTCACCCCTGAGGAGAGATTGGCAATGACTGGTGTCCACGCGTCTGCTCAACAAGGTTTCTCCACCCAGGCGGTCACTTACGCCCAAGGCCGGCCGAATTACCCCAGGCAACTCACTGGCTGGCTCACCGAAACCCTACGGATTGACGCACAGTCAACGGTGATTGACCTAGGTGCCGGCACCGGCAAATTCACGCGCTTGCTCAGCACCCTGGCGCCAACGCTGATTGCCGTCGAGCCTGTGGCGGCGATGGGCGCGCAGCTGGCTAAGCTGCTGCCGGGCGTGCGCCTGGTGAATGGCACTGCCGAATCCATCCCCCTGGCGTCTGCCAGCGCCGATGCGCTGGTCTGTGCGCAGGCATTTCATTGGTTCTCCACCCAGGCCGCACTGGCGGAAATCCATCGCGTACTCAAGCCCGGAGGGCGCCTGGGGCTGGTGTGGAATGTGCGCGATGAATCGGCGGGCTGGGTGGCGGCAATCACCGAAATAATCACGCCGTACGAAGGCGACACCCCGCGCTTTCATAGCGGACGTTGGCGTGAAGCCTTCACCGGCAAGTACTTTTCCGACCCTGAAGTCACCTGTTTTGCGTACAGCCACGTCGGCAGCCCCCAGGAAGTGGTCATGGATCGCTTTCTGTCAGTGAGCTTTATCGCGGCGCTCCCAGCCGCAGAAAAGGCCAGCGTTACCGCGCAATTGCGCACTTTGATCGACACCCATCCCGACTTGCGCGGGCGGGACACCATCGCCTTCCCGTATCAAACCCAGGCCTATGCCTGTCATCGCCTGCCATAAAAGGCATAAAGTCAGATCATATTGATATAAGTCGTTATAAGAAAAATCGCTATCCTGCGGCCAGAAATTTATAAGGCCGCAGGTAGCGTTGATGGAAGTGGGTAATTTTGGTTTTGTGATTGCCGGCCTGATCGTTGGTTTTATCGTGGGCATGACCGGTGTGGGCGGGGGCTCCTTGATGACGCCGATCCTGCTGTGGTTTGGCATCAACCCTGCGACGGCGGTGGGCACCGACCTGTTGTACGCCGCCATCACCAAGTCCGGTGGCGTGCTGGTGCACAGCAAGAACAAGAACATCGACTGGACCATCACCGGTTGGCTGACCCTGGGCAGTGTGCCCGCCGTGCTGCTGACCCTGTGGTTCCTGGCCAGCCTGCACACCGATCCCAGCGCGATGAACGCGGTGATCAAACAGGCCCTCGGCGTGGTGCTGCTGCTGACGGCCCTGGCGATTCTGTTCAAGAAAAGCCTGTTGGCTTTTGCCCAGCGGCATGCCGGTGATGACTATCACATGAGCCCGCGCAACCTGAACATGCTGACGGTGGTGACCGGTGCCATCCTGGGCACCATGGTTGCCCTGACTTCCATCGGCGCTGGCGCACTCGGCACTGTGGCGTTGTTTATTCTGTATCCGTTCCTGGCTACACGCCGCCTGGTGGGTACCGAAATCGCCCACGCCGTGCCTCTGACCCTGGTGGCGGGGTTGGGGCATGCCAGCATGGGGAATATGGACTGGCATTTGTTGGGGTTTTTGTTGATGGGGTCGTTGCCGGGGATTTACTTTGGCAGCCATATGACCGGCAAGCTGCCGGACGGGATATTGCGGCCGTGCTTGGCGGTTATGTTGATGGCGATTGGTTACAAGCTCGCGTTCTGATTTTTGCTGGGGCGGCGGTGGGGGGGTATATCCGTTATTTAGGTGACGGCCACTTATGGTTCCGCTCTTACAGCGGCTCACTTTGGAAAAGCCCCAAAGTAAGCAAAGGGCTCTTGCCCCAACACTCGGCACCTCGCCTAGGCTCGGTGTGCCCTCACTCCGGCTTGAATCCGTGGGTCGCCGCGATGGGCCATCCTTGGCCCAGCGCGGCTAACCCGGCGTCCTGCCGGGTTACCCACGAATTCAAGCCTGCGTTCGGCCAGCGTGTTTAACGGGGCGCCCCAGATCAAAAGCAAAGCGCGGCGGCCTTAAAGCCGACCGGTATTGTGTGGCCGAACTCGGTCAAAACTGTGGGAGCTGGCTTGCCTGCGATGGCATCACCTCGGTGTAACTGACATACCGAGTTGCCTACATCGCTGGCAAGCCCCTAAAAACAGCGCTTTTGCTCCCCACCACTCAGGCCGGCTGTCAGGCCGCCGTGCTTTTGCTTTTGATCTTTTTGATCTTGATCTTAGGCGCCCCGTTAAACACGCTGGCCGGAATTCGATATTGATTTGGGGGGTAAACCGGCAGGGATGCCGGTTTAGCCGCCCCGCGCCATGGATGGCGCGTGGCGGCGGCCCCCCAAATCAATGTCGGATTACGGGCACACCGAGCCTAAGCGAGGTGCCGAGTGTTGGGGCAAGAGCCCTTTGCTTACTTTGGGGCTTTTCCAAAGTGACCCGCCGTAAGGGCGGAACCCATATCCGCCATCACCCAAATAACGGATACACCCCCCTACCAAAACCGCAACTCAACCCCGGCCCGGCCCATTCCCAATCTGCCAAACAAACGGCGGCTCAGCCCCATTGACCACCCAATCCCCCACAATCCGCGCCTTGTAGATCACCGGATTATGCGACGACACCGTCCGCGCATTACGCCAATGCCGATCCAGCGCTTTACCCTGGCGCACATCCGAAGCCCCCAGTGCGTTAAACAATTCACTGGTAGCCCGCTGAATCAATTCCGACACCACCACTTGAGCCGTCGCCGATTCAATCTCGGCCGCCACATTGGCTTCGCGCTCCACCGCGTCATCCCCACCAAAGCGCGCCACATACGCCCGTTGCGCCGGCACCGTGGCCTTCAATGCGCTGGCTTCGGCCGCATACACCAGCGCTGCCACTTCACCTACCACCTGCTGAACCTGTGCGTCCTGGCTGACATGGGCCGCATTGCCATGGCTGTAGATCCGCTTGCGGCTGCGCACCTGATGCGCCACATCGCGCAACGCTGCACGGCCAATACCGGCCAGGCTGGCGAGCAGAACAAGCTGATAGAACGCGGTCTGGTATTTGAAGCGGGTGGCAAAGTCGATAACGTTTTCCGCCTCCACCACCGCATCGGTAAAGCGCGAGGTGCCGCTGCCGGTGGTGCGCTGGCCAAAGCCGTCCCAGTCGTCGCTGTGCACCACGCCAGGCTGGCGTGCGCGGGTGGCCGCGATCACATCGCCGCCGGTGTCGCTGCGCCGGGCGTATACATCGATCCAGTCGGCGAAAATGCTGCCTGTGCTGTAGAACTTTTCGCCATTGAGTTTCCAGGCATCGCCGTCGGGGCTGACCTGGGTGACCACATCGCCGATGGCCACATTGCCGATTTCGGTCCAGGCGCAGCCGACGATGTCGCCGTCCACAAAGCGCTTGAACCACAGGTCGCGGCCAGCACTGGGCGGCGCGTTCAGGCGGTCTTCGGCAAAGGCGAAGTGCCCACGCAAGGCCTGGGGCACGTTGGAGTCGGCTTCGGCCAGTTCGATCAACAATTCGAACAACTGCGGCAGGGAGGCGCCACCACCGCCGTATTCCACCGGCACCCGTAGCGCGCCAAAACCGGCCTCTTTGAGCCACTGGATGGGTTCATGGGGCAGGGTGCGGGTGTGTTCGCGCTCTACCGCGCCATCCGCGATGCGCTGGAAGATCGGTCGGAATCGCGCGGCTAACGTGGGGTAGTCGACGCCAATGGACAGTGGGTTGATGACGTGGTGGTCGGTCATGGGCAAGGTTCCTGGGCAGTGATCGGTACCGGGGTGATTGCACAGTCCGTGCCGGGTGCCGGCGCCCGTATTTGCTGAAAAAAGCCCTGATGCACTGTTGCCCTGGCAACAGTTGATCGACAAACCTGCCCAATCCGCGACATTGGCCTCTGCACCCAGCATTGGCGGCAACCCCCTTGGCCTGGGCGTTTCCCCGGCCTGGCACGCTTGCTGCTCAAGCCCTCGGTACATCCCTTTGTGCGAGGTACCGATTGATGAGTCAGCAAGCCGTGAAATTTGCCTATTGGGTGCCCAATGTCAGTGGTGGGTTAGTAGTCAGCAAGATCGAGCAACGTACCGATTGGGGTATCGACTACAACCGTAAACTGGCGCAACTGGCCGAAGCCGCGGGCTTCGAGTATGGCCTGACCCAGATCCGTTTCACCGCCGGCTACGGCGCTGAGAACCAGCACGAATCCGTGGCGTTCAGCCATGCGCTGCTGGCCGCGACCACCACACTCAAAGTGATCGCCGCGATCCTGCCCGGCCCCTGGCAGCCGGCGCTGGCGGCCAAGCAACTGGCGACCATCGACCAGCTCACCAACGGCCGTATCGCGGTGAATATCGTCAGCGGTTGGTTCAAGGGCGAATTCCAGGCCATCGGCGAGCACTGGCTGGAGCACGATGAGCGCTATCGCCGCTCCGAAGAATTCATCCGCGCCCTCAAGGGCATCTGGACCCAGGACGATTTCACCTTCAAAGGCGACTTCTACCGCTTCAACAATTACACCCTCAAGCCCAAGCCCATCGGCCAGCCGGAAGTGTTCCAGGGCGGCAGTTCACGGGCGGCGCGGGACATGGCCGCGCGGGTCTCGGACTGGTACTTCACCAATGGCAATACCCCAGAAGGCATCAAGGCCCAGGTCGATGACATCCGCGCCAAGGCGGCGGCGAATAACCATTCGGTCAAGGTCGGCGTCAACGCTTTCGTGATCGCCCGTGACACTGAGGAAGAAGCCCGCGCGGTGCTGGCGGAGATCATCGACAAGGCCGACCCGGAAGCGGTGAATGCCTTCGGTGACGCGGCCAAGCAGGCGGGCAAGGCCTCACCGGAAGGCGAGGGTAACTGGGCCAAGTCCAGCTTCGAAGACCTAGTGCAATACAACGACGGCTTTAAGACCAACCTGATCGGCACACCACAGCAAATCGCCGAGCGCATCGTTGCGCTCAAGGCGGTCGGTGTGGACCTAGTGCTCGCGGGCTTCCTGCACTTCCAGGAGGAGGTCGAGTACTTCGGCAAACGCGTCTTGCCGTTGGTGCGCGAGCTGGAGGCCAAAGCCCAAATCAAACAGGTCGCTTAAGGACAAGCCCCGTAGCAGCTGCCGAGCGTAAGCGAGGCTGCGTCAAGTGCGCCGCGATGTATCAGGGAAAACGCGATGCAAGTTTTGGGGCCGCTGCGCAGCCCAACGCAGCCTCGCTGCTACGGGTTGGAGAATAGGATGACGGCTGCGCGCAATTTGTTATTGCCGAACCGGCACATGCGCTCGAACTCCCCATGGCTGACCGGCAAGTGCTGGCAGTCGAGGGGCTGGCGGTGCTGGCTGTGGTCGACGTCCGGGTCGTGCAGGTAGACGAAGTCCTCGTCGCAATCGGTGACCATCACCCAGTGCGGTGACTTGGAGCGGGTGAGGCGGTAGCTGCTGATCAGCACCAAGGGCTGGCCGCCGTCGCGCAGCACTTGGGGCAAGTCCAGTGCGCCGGCGAACACTTGCTTGACGGCACTGCTGGCCAATTCTTCTTCGAAGGCTTCATGCACCAGGCGCATGACATCCTTTTTATGCGCATCGCGCACGCCATCCAGAAACAGCGGCCCGCGCACATTGACCTGCATGCGCACGGCAAAGCCGCGACGCCAGGCCGCCAGTGCCAACCCTTGTGGGCTGCAGCCGCCGTGGCCGGCAGTCATGAACACGGTGGTTGCTTCGCGCCAGATCTGCAGCTCTTCGCGCCGCTGCGCCGTGCGCGCCGGCATCAGTGCGCCCATGGCCATCAGCAGGCAGGCGGCGCCACAGGTGAAGTCGGTGGTCTGCTGGTAATACGGCACGCTTTGCGGGCGCGCATCCTGGTGCTGGACGATGCGTTTCTCCAGGCGCAGGGCGGCGGTGTGGTCTTCGTAATAGTCGTTAATCACGGCGAAGCGTCGGTAGCCGGCGCCTTCGTACAGCGCAAGGGCGCCGGGGTTGTCGGTGCGCACTTCCAGGCGCAGGTAGGCACAGTCGTGTTCCACGGCAATTGTCTCGATGCGCTTGAGCAACTGTTTGCCCAGCCCCAAACCGCGCGCAGGTTCGGCGATGGCGATGGAGTACAGGCGCGCCAACGAGGTGCCACGGTGGAACAGCACCAGCGCATAGCCGAGTAACTGTCCATCCGCCTCGGCCACCAGCAACTGCGCATGGGCGCGGCTGACCATCCAGTGGAAACTGCGCGATGACAGCCGGTCAGTGGTGAAACAGTGCTGTTCCAATGCCACCAATTCAGGCACATCGCAGGGGGTTGCAACGCGAAAGGAAAGAGCCATATGACCGCCGTAAAAGTTGCGTAACGAAACGGGACTTCTCTAAAAGATCGTGCTTAATAGAAAAGGTCGAGTTCTCTAAAGCGGATCAAATATTATGTCGGCGGTACAAGGTCATTGGCGTGAAGTATCCGAGCAAACCGTCGCGGCGACAATAACCAATAAGGGTTATTTTTCCGCACCCCTCAAAGGAGCAAGCCAAGTAGTGATCATTGTCGAGCGCAAGGAAGATTGGGCCTCCTACTTCCCCAGCGAAGACATCGTCACTGCTCAAGAGTACCTGGAGCAAACCCGGGAAAACGAGACCGGCAAGCGCGTGCAGGTGATTAACCTGTGCCGCAGCTACAAGTACCTAGGGCACGGCTACTACTGCTCGCTGCTCGCCGAGGCGCGTGGGCACAAGGTGATCCCATCGGTGCGCACGATCAGCGAACTGACGAAAAAGTCGCTGTATGGTCTGGCCCTGGACGACTTGGATAAAACCCTTGATAAAGCCTTGAATCATCATCTTTACAGCAATACCGAAGGCTTTACCCTGACACTTTACTTTGGCCGGACCAATATAGAACCGTTGCAGGATCTGGCCCGACAATTGTTTGAGGCGTTCCCGTGCCCCATCCTGTTAGTTGATTTCAAAAAGAATAACGGCTGGCACATAGAAGGGGTCAAGTCCGGCGTGTTGCATAAGTTGCGCGATGACCAGGAAGATCAATTCGCCCACGCCCTGGACAACTTCAGTCGCAAGATCTGGCGCCAGCCGCGTTCACGCCGCCTGGCCCGTTATGACTTGGCGATCCTGCACGATCCCCAGGAACAACTGCCGCCCTCGAACGCCAAGGCGCTGGATAATTTTATCCGCGTGGGCAAGGGCCTGGGCATCGATGTGGAGTTGATCGAACGCAAGGACTATTCGCGCCTGGCCGAATACGACGCCTTGCTGATTCGCGAGACCACCAGCGTCGACAACCACACCTATCGCTTCGCCAAGAAAGCCGAAAGCGAAGGCCTGGTGGTGATGGACGACCCGGCGTCGATCCTGCGTTGTACCAACAAGGTCTACCTCACCGACCTGCTCAACAGTCATCAACTGGGCATGCCCGCCACCGAAATCCTCTACAAGGAACGACCGGAAGATTTCGAACGGGTCGGCGAGCGCCTGGGGTTCCCGCTGGTGCTGAAGATCCCCGACGGTTGCTTCTCCCGTGGGGTGATCAAGGTCGAAAGCCAGGAAGCCTTGCTCAAGGCCACCGCCGAGTTGTTTGAGCATTCGGTACTGTTGCTGGCCCAGGAGTTCTTCTACACCGAGTACGACTGGCGCATCGGCGTACTCAACCGCAAGCCGATCTTTGCCTGCCAGTACTTCATGTCCAAGGGCCATTGGCAGATCTATAACCACAAGGCCATCGGTCAGGATATCAACGGCGAATGCCGCACCCTGGCGGTCCACGAAGCGCCCAAGGCGGTGGTGGAACTGGCTGTGAAGACCGCCAACCTGATCGGTGACGGGCTCTACGGCGTCGACCTCAAGCAGTCCGGCGACAAGGTGGTGGTGATCGAGGTCAACGACAACCCCAACATGGATGCGGGAATCGAGGACGCCTATTTGCAGGACGACCTGTACGGCTTGGTGCTGGAGGAGTTCGTGCGGCGCCTGGAGTTGAAACGCCAGGGCCAGGTCTGGTGACCCGGCGATGATCCAGCGTTTTGAGCTGACCGATGGCAAGCTGCAGAGTGGGGAACATGACGACGCCCCGATCATGTTGTTCAACAACCCTGACCTGGCCGAGCGTGAGTGGCTGCGCGACCACCATAAGCTGGACGAACACGCCCTGGCCTCGGCGCTGGACCCTGACGAAGTCTCGCGAATTGAGTTTCACCCGGACAATCTCTTCCTGATCTGGAAACGCCCGGAAAACTACTCGGGTGGCGGCAACCTGGTGTTTGAAGTGTCGTCCTGCGGCCTGCTGTTTTCACCCAGCCGCCTGTTGGTGATCGCCACCGATGAAACCCCACTGACCGGCCTCGGCAAACGCCGCCCGCTGCACACCCCGCTGGATGTGTTGCTCGACCTGCTGCTCAACAACATCCACCACTACCTCGGCCACCTCAAGGTGATCAAGCTGGTCGCACGTGAGTTGCAGCAGCAGTTCAACGCGTCGATGAGCAACCATCACCTGATGCAGATGTTCAGCCTCAGCGAAAGCCTGATCTATTACATCAACGCGCTGCACAGCAACGGCGCGGTGCTGTCGAGACTGCGCAACCACGCGGAGAAAGAGCATTTCGGTGCCGAGATTCTCGGGCTGATCGACGACCTGATCATCGAAAACCACCAGTGCTACAAACAGGCCGAGATCTATTCCAACGTGTTTTCCGGGCTGATCGACGCGCGCGGCAACTTGATGAATAACAGCATGAACAACCTGTTGCGCAAGCTCACACTGATCAACGTGGTGTTTTTGCCGCTCAACCTGATTGCGAGCATTGGCGGCATGTCGGAGTTCAGCATGATGACGGCAGGCACGCCGTGGTGGGTGTCATATCCGCTGTTCCTGCTGGCGATGGGGCTTGGGGCTGGGCTGATGGTGTTGGGGCTCAAGCGCATAGCCGGCGGCGCGAATGTCGTGTGAACACCGATCCCCTGTGGGAGCTGGCTTGCCTGCGATGACCATAGGCATCTACATAACTTGAGCACGCCCTCTACGTAGCAGCTGTCGAGCCCCGGCGAGGCTGCGTCAGCGGTGTGTCAGACAGGCCGCAAACGCAGCCTCGCCGGGGCTCGACAGCTGCTACGCACTATTACATTTGAAATGTGTAGATACCTATGGTCATCGCAGGCAAGCCAGCTCCCACAGGTTTCGAGTTGCTCAGGCGTCAGGTTGCAGGGTCAGGACTTCGAAGCCATCTGCTGTCACCGCCACGGTATGTTCCCACTGCGCCGACAGGCTGTTGTCCTTGGTCACCACGGTCCAGCCATCCTTCAGGCTGCGCACTTTGCTGCTGCCCTGGTTGAGCATCGGCTCAATGGTAAACACCATGCCTTCGCGCAGTTCCAACCCGGTGCCGGGGCGGCCGAAGTGCAGGATCTGCGGTTCTTCATGCATCTGCCGGCCAATGCCATGGCCGCAGTACTCGCGGACCACGCTGTAGCCGTTGGCTTGCGCGTGGCTCTGGATGGCGTGGCCGATATCGCCCAGGCGGGCGCCGGGCTTGACCTGGCGGATGCCGGCCCACATGGCCTCGAAGGTCATTTCCACCAGGCGCCGGGCTTTGGGGGCGACGGTGCCGATCATGTACATCTTGCTGGAGTCGGCGATAAAACCGCCTTTTTCCAGGGTGATGTCGATGTTGATGATGTCGCCGTCCTTGAGAATCTCCTTGGCGCTGGGCATGCCGTGGCACACCACCTCGTTGATCGAAGTGTTGATGGAGAAGGGGTAGTCATACTGGCCAAGGCTGGCAGGGCGGGCCTTGAGCTCATTACGAATGAAGGCTTCGACGGCGCTGTCCAGCTCCAGGGTAGAGCGGCCGGCGGCGACAAAACCGTCGAGCATGCTGAAGACCTGGGCCAGCAGGCGCCCGGCTTCACGCATCACGGCCAGTTGCGGGGCAGTCTTGATCATCAAGTGCGCCCCCGTATCAGGTCGGGCTTGTCGAGCAACAGTTTGTTGATCAACGCGTTGTAGGGCAGGTCAGGGTTGAGTTCGGCAAGCAGGCCGATCTTGATCCAGAACTCGGCCTGGGCGTTGATGGAGCGGTCCATCGCGGCGCTGGCCAGGCGCAGTTGTTCGTGCAGTTGGTCGGTGATCTTGACGATGCCCATAATGTTCACTGTGCGGTATGAATATACAAATCGTATACGTTTCGTATATTCATCGTAAAGCCCCATGCGTTAAATGGCGCTTCGCCATTGACGAAGTCACGGGCTGCCGGTTAGTTTCGTCACATGACCTTTCAAGCCTTGTGCAGCCAGCAGAACATTATTATTACCGCCATTCCTCATTTGGCGGGATAGCGCACGGCTGTACCCAAACCCGCCCTAGAGGCGGGTTTTGTTTTTCCGTCTCCCGGGCCCTTTACAAGAAGCCAGGAGATACCTATGAGCACCTGTACCGCGCCTCACACCGCCGACCCGGGCCTGCTTGAACATTATGTGAAGAAGATTCTCGCCGCCCCGGTGTATGACCTAGCGGTGCGTACGCCCTTGCAGGCCGCTCCGGCGTTGTCAGCGTTGTTGGGTAACCAGGTGCTACTCAAGCGCGAAGACCTGCAACCGACCTTTTCCTTCAAGATCCGTGGCGCCTACAACAAGTTGGTGCAGCTCACGCCTGAGCAAAAGGCGCGTGGCGTGGTCACGGCCTCGGCGGGCAATCATGCCCAGGGCGTAGCGCTGGCAGCAAAGGCGTTGGGGATCCAGGCGCGGATCGTCATGCCCAGCACCACGCCGGAGTTGAAAGTAGTGGGCGTACGCTCACGGGGCGCCGAAGCGGTGCTGCACGGGGCGAGCTTCCCCTTTGCCCTGGCCCATGCGCTGCAGTTGGCCGAGTCATCCGGGTGCACCTTCGTTTCGCCCTTCGATGACCCGGAAGTGATCGCCGGCCAGGGCACCGTGGCCATGGAAATCCTGCGCCAGCAGCAAGGCCCGCTGGACGCGATCTTCGTGCCGGTTGGGGGCGGTGGCTTGATCGCCGGAGTGGCGGCCTACGTCAAATACCTGCGCCCCGAAGTGCGCATCATCGGTGTCGAGCCCGAGGGCTCCAGTTGCTTGTTGGCGGCGCTGCGGGCCGGTGAGCGGGTGGTGCTCTCCAGCGTTGACGGGTTTGCCGACGGCACGGCGGTGGCGCAGGTGGGCGCCTATGGGTTTGAAATCTGTCGGGACTGGGTGGATGAGGTCATCACCGTGAGTAATGACGAACTCTGCAGCGCAATCAAGCTGATCTACGACGATACGCGCTCTATCACCGAACCTTCAGGCGCTTTGGCGGTAGCGGGGATTTGCAAGCATGTTGGTGAGCATGGCGTGCGCGGGCAGACGCTGGTGGCGATTAATTCCGGGGCCAATATCAACTTCGATAGTTTGCGATATGTTGCTGAAAGAGTGGTTGCGCAGCACGCTGACTTCCGCGAGGTAAAGGGTTAAACGTTTAATCAAGGCCATTCGACGCTTATCTAACTAAGTCTATAAGTTCAAGTTTTAATTATATGAAATGGAAGCCTGCTTATGAGGAATGGTTACAACGAGGTCGGATTTTGCCGAGTACGCTTGGGTGTCATAAGCGTCTTCCAAGGTCGGTAAGACGCGGCGGGCAAGCGCTCGCTGAATTCACAACAACTGTTGGCAGTCTCAAGAAAGGAGAGGTTGACCATGCTTTCGGAATTAGAACTTCGCAGCATTATTGAAGGAAGTTTCCTGCCCAAGCGGTGCGAATGCACCAAAGCCGAAGATGCTTCGCTGACGATCAAAGTCTATGACGACCGCGACCGTGATCGGGTGGATTTGGAAGTCAAAGGCATAAACGCAGACAAACTCGACAGCAGTCGAGCCCTCTGCAACCTGATCACCGGTTTGCGTGAAAACCTCAAGCACACCCAGGCACCCGTCCTGCAAAAAGTAGCAGGGCGCAGCTACAACTAACAGGACGCCTGAGGTTGGACGACCGAAGACCTGTGGGCCTGGATAAACGCCAGGCCCAATACGGTTTCCGTTGCCACCGCCAGTAGAATGCCGGGTCCGGCATTGCCGTTTATCCATTCACTGAACCCCAATGCCGCCAACACCAGGCATCCGGTGATAAAGCCGGTGGTCATGGCGCGTCGCGTATCGGAGGGCGGTGCATGGCGAGCGCGATAAAATATCACGCCGATGGCCAGGAACAGTGCTGCGTTACGCCGGGCAACCAGGCCCGTGGTGCTGGTGTATTCCACGCTCCACAGCCACAACATCCATTCGGGGCGCAGGCCCCATATTAAGGCCAGGGCGAAGCAGAGCACGGCGGTAAAGAGGGCGAGCGTGTGAAAGCGAAGTTGCATGGCGAATCCTTTCAGCCGTTTGACGAGCGCGCAAGGATATCGCGTGTTGACGCACTACGCCGCCCTTATCTGCAGCCTGTTCAGTTTTGGAACAGGCAAGCCTCGGACATTTTTTTGTAGCTCACATAGTGCAGTTCACCGGCCTTGTCCAAGAACTTGATCTGGGCGTCGATGACCTTGCAGTCATTGGTCTGGGGCTCGGTCATGGCAATCACTTTCTGAATGTCCATGGGCATGCCGTAGTGATACGGCACGGGTTTTGTTTCAGCCTGTGCCATTGCCGATAGAGTGGTGAGCGCCAAGGTGCAGCCGAGCAGGAATACGCTGTGCATGTTCATGAGGATTCTCCATCAGTGGTCCGGTTCATCAACGCGATGAAGCGGTGACCGCCCCTTCAGCCAATAGCCTCGGAAATGCGGTTGGGCTCACTGTTATCTCTCCACCTTAATCATTGATTAAATTAGGGTTTTTGAGAAAAGTCCTACATGTTCATGCGGTGAAAACCGACGGTATAGCCCGATCTTTTAACGGCTCAGTTCTGGAAATCACAGGCTTCGGACATTTTTCGATAGCTCACGTCTTCCACCTTGCCCGCCTTATCCAAAAACTTGATATCGGCCTTGATGACTTTGCATTCGTCGGTCGGGGTTTCGTTCATCGCCAGCACCTTGTCGATATTCATCGGCATGCCGTACCTGTAAGGCACGGGTTTGGCAGTGGCGGGTTGATTGTCGGCCTGGGCCAGGCCTGAGGCTGCGGCCAGCGCCAAGGCGCTGCCGAGCAGTAACGTGCGCAGTTTCATGGTGGTTCTCCGCAAGTGGGTACGACTTGACTGTCGACTTGCGGGATTAACCATCGATTAATTTCTACTTGGCTGACAAAACCTTCATCAGAGCTGCTCGCGATACGGCAGGTCGGGCCCGGTCTTGCCGCAGGTCAGGGCAGCGGCGCGGATGGCGAAACCCAGCATGGCATCAATCTGCGCGCGCGTGAGCTGTTGCAGGCCTTGCACCGAATCCAGCTGCTGTTCGGTCAGCCAGGCAATCAAGGCGGCCTGGAAGGTATCGCCGGCACCCACCGTGTCGGCCATCACCACTTTGACCGCAGGGGCAGACCAGGTGCCATGCTGACGGCTGAATACGCTGGCGCCATCGCCACCGCGCGTCAGGAACACCAACTGACAACGGTGTTGCAGCCAGCCCTGCAGCACGCTTTCAGGCGATTGGTCGGGGTAGAGCAGGTGCAGGTCTTCATCGCTGACTTTGATCAGGTCGGCATGCTTGACCAGCTCGGCCACGCGATCGCGCCACAGTTGGATGTCCGGTTGCGGGTTGAGCCGCACGTTGGGGTCGAGGCTGATCAGGCGCTTGCCGCTTTCGCGTTTGATCAACTCCAGCAGGGTGTCGCCAATCGGCTGCACCACCAGCGAAAAGGAGCCGATATGCAGGCCGCGAATGTCATCGCCCAACTCCGGCAGGTGGGCGATTTCCAACAACCGGTCGGCACAGCCTTCGCCACGGAAGTTGTACTGCGGTGAGCCATTGGCGCCCACGGCGACCATCGACAAGGTGGTCGGCGCGGCAAATTCCACCAGGAACTGCTCGCTCACGCCTTCATCCTTGAGCACCTGCAACAAGCGGCGCCCCAGGAAGTCGCTGGATAAACCGCCAAACAGCCCGGCGTCGATACCCAGGCGACGCAACCCGACCGCGACGTTGAACGGCGAACCGCCGGCAATCGCCTTGTAATTGACCTTGGAAGCCTGCCCGCTGGGATCTTCTTCGCTGAAGAAATCAAACAGCGCTTCGCCACACACCAGATACATAGTCGTTCGCTCTTAAAGGGTTGCCACAAGCTGCTGATAGCGCTCGTAAGCCTGTTGATAGGCGCTGACATTGGCCGTCACCGGTAGGGTCCGGCTGGCCGGGTCGACGCTCACGCATTTGTTGCACAGGCTGGCCAGGGGTTCGCCAGACTGGCTCCATGCCGCCTGAATCGCTGCGCCCAGGGCGGCGGCTTCGCTTTGTTCAGTGCAGATGACTTCGGTGTTCATGATATCGGCGACCATCTGCCGCCACACAGGGCTTTTCGAACCGCCGCCGATCAGGCGGATGCTGTGGCTTTGCAGGCCGGTCTGGCGCAGCAGGTCGAGGCCGTAGCGCAGGCCGAACGTGGTGCCCTCGACCACCGCGCGACACAGGTTAGCGCGGGTCAGGTTGGTCATGGTCAGGCCATGCAGGCTCCCAGTAGCGTGGGGCAGGGCGGGCACGCGTTCGCCGTTGAGGAAGGGCAGCATGCTCACGCCCTCGGCCCCAATAGGCGCGTGTTCGACCAACGCATTGAACGCGGCCAGGTCGAGGTCGAACAGCTCGCGGATCACCCCGGTGGCGTTGGTCAGGTTCATGGTGCAGATCAACGGCAACCAGCCGCCGCTGGATGAGCAGAACGTGGCGACCGACGCCTGCGGGCTCACGTTAGGCTGGTCGGCGAACGCATACACGGTGCCCGACGAACCCAGGCTCATGGTGATAACGCCTGGGGCAATGTTGCCGGTGCCGATGGCGCCCATCATATTATCGCCGCCGCCACTGGAGACGATGGCGTTGGGGTTGATGCCCAGGCGTTCGGCAATCGCCGGAAGCACGCTCCCCACGCTTTGATCCGCTTCAATCAGTTGCGGCAAGGCATGTTCCAGGCGACCGCTTGGGTCGATGTGCTTGAGCAGTGCCACATCCCATTCACGGCTGCGCACGTTGAAATAGCCCGTGCCTGACGCATCGCCGTATTCCGCGACCGCACGGCCGGTGAGCCAGTAATTGAGGTAATCGTGGGGCAGCAGGATGTGCGCGATGCGCGCGAAGATGTCCGGATGCTGCTCGCGGGTCCAGAGCAATTTGGACACGGTGTAGCCCGGCGCAATCGCCACGCCGAGGCGTTCCAGCGAACCGCTTTCACCACCAAGGTGTTGCAGCAGGCGGTCGTTCTCCGGTGCGGTTTCGGTGTCGCACCATAACTTGGCCGGGCGCAGCACCTCACCGTTCTCGTCCAGCAGCACCAGGCCATGTTGCTGGCCGGAAACACCGATGCCGAGGATGTCCTGGCCATCCACGCCGGCCTGTTGCAAAGCGCGGTGGGTAGCTTCGGTGAAAGCGTCCAGCCATTCCTGGGTGTGCTGCTCGCGACGGCCATTGGCGCCGCTGATCAACGTGTGCGCCGCCGCGCCGAGGCCCAGCACCTTACCGCTGGAGGCGTCGAGGACGATGGCTTTGGTGCCCTGGGTGCCGCAGTCGATGCCGAGAAACAGGTTTTGCTGGGTCATGAGGATTTGCTCAGCAGTATTATTGTTGGAGTGCTAATCCGATCAACTGTGGGAGCTGGCTTGCCTGCGATAGCGGTGGTCCAGTCAGCCATGAGGTGACTGATAGATCGCTATCGCAGGCAAGCCAGCTCCCACCTGTTTAATTCGGTTTCTTCAGTAGGTGCTGCAGTGTTGCGGTGACGCCGTTGTCACGCAAGCTGACAAAGCACCGCTCGAAAGCTGCCACAAACGCAGGCGAGTTGGGAATAGCCGTACCAAAAATCTCTTCCACCCCCAACAAGCGTTTGCTGATCAGCGCGTCATCACTCACCAGCTCCTGGCAAAATTCGGCACGCGGATCCGGGATTTTGTAGCTCACCCCATTCTCATCCACGCCCTTCAAATACAAGGCCCAGGCCGCCACCACCAACGCCGCACGCTCGGTCTCGCGCCCATCCGCAATCAATCGGTTAATGGTCGGCACGGTGAACTTGGGAAACTTCGACGAGCCGTCCGAGCACACGCGCTCCAACTGATCGGCAATCGCCTGATTGGAAAAGCGATCCACCAAGGTCTGCTTGTAGTCCGTCAGATCAATACCCGGTACCGGCGCCAGGTTCGGCGTGACATCAAGGTCCATATAGGCACGCATGTAGGCGACAAACACCGGATCGTTCATGGTCTCGTGCACAAACCGATAGCCCTTGAGAAAGCCCAGGTAGGTCAGTGCCAAATGACTGCCATTGAGCAGGCCGATCTTCATTTCTTCATAAGGCGTGACGTCATCGGTGAACTGCACGCCGACCTTTTCCCAGGCCGGGCGCCCGTTGACGAATTTGTCCTCCAGCACCCACTGCACGAAGGGTTCGCACACCACCGGCCAGGCATCGTCGATGCCGTGTTCGTCGTGCAGTTGCAGGCGGTGGGCGGTGCTGGTCATGGGCGTAATGCGGTCGACCATGGCATTCGGGAAACTCACATTGGCCTTGATCCAGTCGTGCAACTCGGCATTGTGCAGGGCGGCGAAGGCCAGCAGCGCTTTGCGCGTGACAGCGCCATTGTGCGGCAGGTTATCGCAGGACATCACGGTAAACGCCGGGGTGCCGGCGGCGCGACGTTTGGTCAGGGCGGCGCAGATAAAGCCAAATACGGTTTTCGGTGACGTGGGGTGCGCCAGGTCGTGCTGGATCTGCGGCAAGTGGGCCATGAACTCGCCATTGCTGTCGTCGATGCAGTAGCCGCCTTCGGTGATGGTCAGCGAGACGATGCGAATCTGCGGGCTGGCCAGTTTGTCGATCAGCGCCTGGGCGCCGTCTTCTGCCAGCAGCATCTCGCTGATCGAGCCGATGACACGCACTTCGGTGTCGTCGGTATCGCCCAGTTCGTACAGGGTGAACAGGTAGTCCTGGCCAGCCAGGTCGTCACGGGCTTTGCGGTCCTCACTGCGCAGGCCGACGCCGCAGATGCTCCAGTCCAGGCTTTCGCCCGTGTTCATCAACGCATCGGTGTAATACGCCTGATGCGCGCGGTGGAAACCGCCGACGCCGATGTGCGCAATGCCTTGGCGGGTGTCGGCGATGGCGTAGGCGGGCAGCTTCACTTCCGGCGCCAGTTGGGTGAGGTTCTGTTTATTCAGCTTCATGACGGAATACTCGCGAAATCAGGCGGCAGCGCGCAGTGGGCGGGCCACGGCAACACCGTCGGTGTCGAACAGATGGCAGTGCGCCGGGTCCAGGTGCAGGTGCAGCGTCTCGCCGTACTGGCTGGCCATATCGCCACGAATCCGCAGGGTCAGCGGCTCGCCGTTGGCGGTGATAACGTGACAGAAGGTGTCGCTCCCCAGGCGTTCGCCGACATCGGCGGTGACGGTCAAGGTGGTTTGGCCCGGCGCGGCGATTTCCAGGTGCTCAGGACGGATGCCCAGGGTCACCGCACTGCCGACGCTCAAGCTGGGACCGCTCAACGGCAGGCTGATGGTTGTGCCGGCGTCCAGCTGCACGTCGCAGCCCTGGCCCTCGACGCGGGTGACCTTGCCCTTGAGGAAGCCCATTTTCGGCGTGCCGAGGAAGCCCGCCACAAACAGGTTGGCCGGCTGGTGGTACAGCTCCAGTGGCGAACCGACTTGCTCGATACGGCCGCTGTTCAACACCACGACCTTGTCGGCCAGGGTCATGGCTTCGACCTGGTCGTGGGTCACGTAGATCATGGTCGCCTGCAACTCTTTATGCAGGCGCGCCAGCTCCAGGCGCATCTGCACGCGCAGGGCGGCGTCGAGGTTGGACAGCGGCTCATCGAACAGGAAGATCTTCGGGTTACGCACAATCGCGCGGCCGATCGCCACACGCTGGCGCTGCCCACCGGACAGCTGCTTGGGCTTACGCTCCAGCAACGGGCCCAGCTCGAGGATGCGCGCCGCTTCGCTGACCTTGCTGTCCACCAGCTTCTTGTCGACACCGGCCAGGTCGAGCGCAAACGACATGTTCTTGCGCACGCTCATGTGCGGGTACAGCGCGTAGGTCTGGAACACCATCGCCAGGTCACGCTTGGCCGGGGTCACTTCGGTGATGTCGCGACCATCCAGCTCGATGGTGCCTTCGCTGACTTCTTCAAGGCCGGCGATCAGGCGCAGCAGCGTGGATTTACCGCAGCCCGAGGGGCCGACGAATACTACGAATTCCTTGTCGTTCACTTCCAGGTCGATGCCCTTGATGATGGAAAAGCCTTCGAAGCCTTTTTGCAGATTCTTGATTTTCAGGTTGGCCATGGGATGGGCCTCCGCTTTGAATTTTTATTAAGCAGCCGTTACTTCACGGCGCCGAAGGACAACCCGCGCACCAGCTGTTTCTGGCTGATCCAGCCAAAAATCAGGATCGGTGCGCAGGCCAGGGTCGAGACGGCGGACAATTTGGCCCAGAACAACCCTTCGGGGCTGGAGTAGGAGGCGATCAATGCGGTCAACGGCGCAGCGGTGGATGAGGTCAAGTTCAGCGACCAGAACGCCTCGTTCCAGCACAGGATCAGCGACAGCAACACGGTGGACGCCAGGCCGCCCTTGGCGATCGGCAGCAGCACGCGGACCATTTCCTGCCACAGCGTGGCGCCATCCAGGCGGGCGGCTTCGAGGATGTCCTTGGGGATGTCCTTGAAGTAGGTGTAAACCATCCACACCACAATCGGCAGGTTGATCAGGGTGTAGATGATGATCAGCGCAATGCGCGTGTCCAGCAGGCCAAAGCTCTTGGCCAGCAGGTAGATCGGCATCAGCACGCCCACCGGCGGCAGCATTTTGGTGGACAGCATCCACAGCAGCGTGCCTTTGGTGCGCTTGGTTTCGTAGAACGCCATGGAGTAGGCGGCCGGTACTGAAATCAGTAGGCATAAGGCGGTGGCGCTGAAGGAAATCAGCACCGAGTTCCACGCATAACTAAAGTAATTGCTGCGCTCGTTGATGTGCAGGTAGTTCTCCAGCGTCGGCGTGAAGATGAACTGCGGCGGCGTAGCGAATGCGTCGATTTCGGTCTTGAAGCTGGTCAGCACCATCCAGAAGATCGGGAAAAAGATCAGGATCGCGATGGCCCAGGCCAACGTGCCGAGCAACAGGCTTTGCAGGCGGCGGGATTGTTGAAGCGTCATGGCGCGGCCCTCAAGGCTTGTCAGTCAGGTTTTTGCCGATCATCCGCACCAGGATGATCGCCGCGATATTGGCGATGACCACGGCAATCAAGCCGCCGGCCGAAGCCATGCCCACGTCGAATTGCACCAGCGCCTGGTTGTAGATCAGGTAGGCGAGGTTGGTCGAGGCGTAGCCGGGGCCACCGTTGGTGGTGGTGAAGATTTCGGCGAATACCGAGAGCAGAAAGATCGTTTCGATCATCACCACCACGGCAATCGGGCGCGCCAGGTGGGGCAGGGTCAGGTGCCAGAAGATCGCGATGGCGCCGGCACCGTCCAGGCGCGCGGCTTCCTTTTGTTCCTGGTCGAGGGACTGCATGGCAGTCATCAGCAGCAGGATCGCGAAGGGCAGCCATTGCCACGACACTATGATGATGATCGACAGCAACGGGTAGTGCGCCAGCCAGTCCACCGGCTCAGCGCCGAAGAACTTCCACACGGCGGCGAGAATCCCCGACACCGGGTGGAAAATCAGGTTCTTCCAGATCAGCGCACCGACCGTGGGCATGATGAAGAAGGGCGAAATCAACAACACCCGCACCAGGCCGCGACCGAAGAACTCACTGGCCTCCAGCAGGGCACTGATCAACACACCGAACACCACGCTGATCAGCAGCACGCTGCCCACCAGCAACAGGGTATTGGTGGCGCCCGGCAGGAAGCCCGAGTCGGTGATGAAGTAGGTGAAGTTCTCCAACCCGACGAATTGGTTTTCGCCGGGGTAGAGCAGGTTGTAGCGGATCAGCGAAAAGTACAGGGTCATGCCCAGGGGCACGATCATCCACAGCAGCAGCAGGGCGACCGAAGGGCTGACAAGGAACCAGCCGGGGTTGGCCAGACGGTTTTTGGGTGTTGTATTCATGGTGATCAGAACCAGTCGATTACAGGCAGAACCAGAGTCGGAGCGCGATCAAATGTGGGAGCTGGCTTGCCTGCGATGGCGGTGTGTCAGGTAACAGAATCATCAACTGACAGGCCGCCATCGCGGGCAAGCCCGGCTCCCACATAAAGCGGGTTCCCACAGTTACAGGGGGGAGTCGGGCCTATTTGGGGTAACCCGCCCGCTTCATTTCCCGCTCGGTAGTGGTTTGCGCAGCAGTCAACGCAGCATCCACCGTCTGCTGACCGGTCAACGCACCCGAGAAGAATTTACCGACCTGTGTCCCAATCGCCTGGAACTCAGGAATGGTCACCAACTGGATACCGATATACGGCACCGGCTTGAGCGTTGGTTTGGTCGGGTCCGCCACTTTCAGCGATTCCAGGGTCACCTTGGCAAACGGCGCGGCCTTCATGTATTCGTCGCTGTAGGTCGACTTGCGCGTGCCTGGCGGTACGTTGGCAACGCCATCGGTCTTGGCGACCAATGCGCCATATTCCTTGGAGGTGGCCCAACTGGTGAACACCTTGGCGGCGTCCTTGGCCTTGGAACTGGTGGGGATTGCCAGGCTCCAGGAGTACAGCCACGAGGTGCCCTTGTCGGTTTTCTCATGGGGGGCAAAGGTGAAGCCGACATGGTCAGCCACTTTGCTTTGGGTCTTGTCGGTGACGAACGAGCCGGCGACGCTGGCGTCGACCCAGATCGCGCACTTGCCGCTGTTGAACAGCGCCAGGTTTTCGTTGAAACCGTTGCTGGAGGCACCCGGCGGGCCGGATTTCTTCATGTTGTCGACGTAGAAGTTCAGCGCCTCCTTCCATTCAGGTCCATTGAATTCCGGTTGCCACTTCTCATCGAACCAGCGCGCACCGTAGCCGTTGGCCAGGGTGGTGATCAGCGCCATGTTCTCACCCCAACCGGCTTTGCCGCGCAGGCACAGGCCGTATTGCTCTTTGGTCTTGTCGGTGAGTTTGCTGGCGAATTCGCCGATCTGGGTCCAGGTCGGATGCTCGGGCATACTCAGCCCAGCGTCCTTGAACAGGTCGGTGCGGTAATAGGTGATCGAGCTTTCAGCGTAAAACGGCAGGGCGTACAGCGAGCCTTTGACAGACAAACCTTCACGTACCGAAGGAAATACGTCATCAAGGTCGTAGGAGGCCGGCAGATCCTTCATCGGCTCCAACCAGCCCTTCGCGCCCCACAGTGCAGCTTCGTACATGCCGATGGTCAGCACATCGAACTGCCCGCCCTGGGTCGCGATGTCGGTGGTCAGGCGTTGGCGCAGCACGTTTTCTTCGAGCACCACCCAATTCAGCTTGATTTCCGGATGCTCGGCCTCGAAGGTTTTCGAGAGCTTTTGCATGCGGATCATGTCGCTGTTGTTGACGGTGGCAATGGTCAGGGTTTGCGCGCCAAGGCTGACGGCGCTGAGGGTCATACAAGAAAAGGCAATTAGAGCTTTTGCTGTGAACTTCATCGCGCACTCCATTTCCGCGCCCAGGGGGCTACAGAAGGACAGTTATTGTTGTTGTGTCTTCCCACAAGGAGTCAGGAAGAGTGTGCGTTGATTACAGCCTTCTAATGGCGCTGTGACAAATCCTTGGGAGCACTGGGACTGATACTTTTTTGCACTCGATAACCCAGCAGCTGAAACCATTAAGCCAGGTTCTGCTCGGTCAAGCGCTGCACCGCCAGGCGTCGGTAGTGGGAAGGGGTCATGCCTTTAAGCTGTTGAAAACGCCGGTTGAAGTTGGAGATGTTGTTGAAGCCCGATTCAAAGCACACATCGGTCACGGCTTTATCACCATCGGCCAACAGCTCGCACGACTTGCTGATGCGCAGCCGATTGACGAATTCGATAAACGTGCGCCCGGTGGCCTGTTTGAACACCCTTGAGAAATAGGTGGGCTTCATCCCCAGGTATTCCGCAACCTCTTCAAGGGACAGCTCACGCGCGTAGTGGGCGAAGATGTAGTCCACCGCGCGGTTGGTACGGTCGATACTGTGCTCGTCGGCCAACTGCGGTGTCGTCACCCCTGAAAGCAACTGGTAGTCCTCACACGCGCTGAGTACTTCCAGCAGGATAAAGAAATGTCCCAGCCGTGCCATGCCCTGTGCGTCCTCAATGCGCTGCATCAAGGTCATCGCTTGGGCAATCGTGCGCTTGCAGCGAAACTCGATGCCGTACTGCGCCCGTTCCAGCAGCGGCGCCAGGGTCTTGAGTTCGGCGAAGATATGGCTGCCGCCTTCAAACAGCTCATCGGTGAAATTCACCAACATGTCGCGCTTGGGCACTACCTCGTCTTCCTCGACCTGGCTGATCCAGTTGTGGGGCAGGTTGGGGCCGGTGAGGAACAGGCTTTCCGGGTAGAAGTTGCCGATATAGTCGCCGATAAACACCTTGCCCGAGCTGGCGACGATCAGGTGCAGCTCGTATTCCTTGTGAAAGTGCCAGCGCACCAGCGGGCAGGGGAAACCGTGCTGGCGATAGATGATGGACAGACCGTTGTGATCGTCCATCAGCTCGTAGGAAGGGTCGGTGATTCGTGTTGCTCGGGTCATACTGCCGTCGCTTTATTGTGGTTGCTGCGTAGGATAATGCCCCCTCGCGCGCAACCTCGCCAGCGTCGCCGTTTAGACGCTGCGGTTTTTTGCCTCGATCCACTGGGACATGTATTGCGTACTTTTATGGGCGTGGTGGCGCAGCATGCTGCCGGTGAAGTTATCGCGGCGATGGGCGGCGAGATGGCTGCGGCACTGTTGCAGACATGCCACCAGCGCGGGGCCATGAATGTTCTGGTCATAGCGGCGCGCTAACAGCTGGCGACCGTTTTCCTGGGCCTGGGTCCAGCGTTCGCGGTCCTGGTAGAGCGCCACGGCGGCGGCGGCCAGTGCAGGTGCGCTGTGTTCGATCAGCCCCGGCCACGGCTGCTCATCACCCATGGCCTCGGCGCCGATGGGCGTGGTGATATTCGGCGTGCCGCAGAGCATCGCATCCGCGAGTTTGCCCTTGATGCCGGCGCCGAAGCGCAGTGGCGCCAGGCAGATACGCGCGGCCGTCATCACCTGCAAGGCATCTTCGGCCCAGTTCATCACATGAAATCCCTGCGCCGGGTTATGCAGCGCAGTGGCCTTGGGCGGCGTGTAGGCGCCATAGATATGCAACTGGGCGTTCGGCAATTGCTGGCGAATCAGCGGCCACAGGCTGTTTTTCATCCATAACACCGCGTCCCAGTTGGGCGCGTGGCGGAAGTTGCCGATGCTGAGGAAGTGCGCCCGGTCTTCAAATGGCGCGAAGGGCTCGGCGGGTGGTTCCAGCATCAGCGGGCACCAGTGGAGCAGGGCAGCCGGCACTTTGAACTGCTCGGTCAGCAGGCGGATTTCCACGTCAGAGATCATCAGGCTGATATCGCAACGGTAGATCGCCGCGATTTCGCGCTTGGCCAGGTCAGTGTCGGCCATCAGCTGGAAATCTTCGTGCAACGCCGGGGAAAACAGCGCGCTGAAGTCGTCGCTGTCGGGGTGGGCCTTGAGGTGCTCCTTGAGGCGCTGATGCCGTGCGTCGCGCAGGCTTTGCAGGTCAGAGGTTTCCAGTACGCGCAGGGCATCGGGGCAACATTTCTCGACGCGCCAACCGAACTGTTCTTCCATCATGAAGCGGTCGAACAGCACGATATCCGGAGCGAGTTCGCAAATAAAATCGTCGAAACTGCTGTTATTCAACTCGATAGCGCATTCGGCTATGCCCAGGGCGGGCAGATCGGCCTTGTGCTCGCCGATGGTTGCGGGGCTGCTGAAGGTAATGTCCCAACCTTGCGCCAGAAAACTCTCAAGAATCTGCATCATATGCCCGCCTGCGGCCGAGGAACGTGGTTCCGGCCAGACATAACCAATGACCAGGACTTTGGTGGCGGGCTGATTCATCGACAACGGTTTCCTTGAGGGGCAGGTGAAAAGCGCGCAATTAAACCACAACCGGTGGCATGACAATTTGTGTCTGGCGGTAGGTCGTCATCGTAGTTTGTGGTTAACTTCGGCCTCTCGAATTCGTTTAACCAAAACCCAGCATAAGGATTCCGTTCATGGCTCAAGTCACTCTCAAAGGCAACCCGGTCCAGGTTGAAGGCGAACCGCCGAAAGTCGGCGCCAAAGCCGCAGACTTCACCCTGACCGCCGGCGATCTGTCCAACGCCACCCTGGCCACCTTTGCGGGCAAGCGTAAGGTGCTGAACATCTTCCCAAGTGTCGACACCCCAACCTGCGCGACTTCGGTGCGCAAGTTCAACGCCCAGGCCAACGATGTGGAAAACACCGTGGTGCTGTGCATCTCCACCGACCTGCCGTTCGCCCAAGCGCGTTTCTGCGGCTCCGAAGGCCTGGAAAACGTGAAGAACCTGTCTGATTTCCGCGATTCGGATTTCGCGGTTGATTACGGTGTGGCGATTGCCGACGGCCCGCTCAAAGGCCTGACTGCTCGTGCCGTCGTAGTGCTGGACGAAAACGACAACGTGCTGCACAGCGAGTTGGTCAAGGAAATCGCTGAAGAGCCAAACTACGAAGCAGCCCTGGCTGTTTTGAAGTAACTGTTTCGGTACGTTACTGTCGTTTGGCAGTAACACGTATGATGCATGCTTGCGGCCTGGCCTAGTCCAGGCCGTTTTTATTTGTCGCTCAGGTGTTTAGCGAAATAGCGAACGGACTAAGCGCAGATGTTTAAAGTTGTAAGCCCAAGGTAAATAGCCGGTAAAGGCGCTTTTCTTAACGCGCTCCAGTGCTTATCTTTCAGCCTCCCAAAGAAGAAGCTCTCGCGCCCAATGGTTGATCACTCCATGCAATCCTCCCCCCGCAACTCCCGCCGCTGGTTGTTCGGCCTGCTCGTGCTGCTGGTTATCGCCGGCCTGTGCTGGAAATTCTGGCCCAGCGGTGCCGCCCATAAAGACGCGCCGGCCGGCCATGCGAGCAAGACCGGCATGGCGCGCCCTGGGTTTGGCGGTTCCACTGGCCCGGTGCCGGTACGCGTGGCGCCTGCGGTGCTTGGCGAGTTCCCGGTGTACTACAAGGCCTTGGGCACGGTTACCGCACTGAACACGATCAATGTGCGCAGCCGGGTGGGTGGCGAGTTGGTGAAGATCGCCTTTGAAGAAGGGCAGATGGTCAAGGCCGGCGACCTGCTGGCCGAGATCGACCCGCGCAGCTACCAGAACGCCTTGCTCCAGGCCCAGGGCACGCTGATGCAGAACCAGGCCCAACTGAAAAACGCCCAGGTCGACGTGCAGCGTTATCGCGACCTGTTCGCCCAGGACAGTATTGCCAAGCAGACCCTGGACACCGCCGAAGCGCTGGTTTTGCAATACCAGGGCACGGTCAAGACCAACCAGGGCGCGGTGGATGACGCCAAGCTCAACCTCGAATTCACCAAGATCCGCGCACCGATCAGTGGCCGCGTGGGCCTGCGCCAGGTGGACGTGGGCAACCTGGTGGCGGCCAACGACACCACCTTCCTGGCCGTGATCACCCAGACCCAACCGATCAGCGTCGCCTTCACCCTGCCGGAAAATACCCTGGAAACCGTGCTTGCTCGCTACCACGCCGGCAACAAACTCCCTGTGGAAGCCTGGGACCGTGGCGATGTGAAAGTACAGGCCACCGGCGTGCTGCAGAGCCTGGACAACCAGATCGACGTCACCACCGGCACCCTGAAATTCAAGGCGCGCTTCGATAACAAGGACCAGGCGCTGTTCCCCAATCAGTTCGTCAATGTGCACCTGTTGGCTGACACCCTGCATAACGTAGTGCTGGCGCCGTCGGCGGCGATCCAGTTCGGCAACACCGGCACCTTCGTCTACGTGCTCGACGGCGACAAGAAGGTCAAGGTGCAGCCGCTGGTGGTCGGCGATACCGATGGCGATAACACCGTGATCAAGCAAGGTCTCAAGGCCGGCGACCGCGTGGTGCTGGAAGGCACTGACCGTCTGAAGGACGGCAGCGAAGTCGAAGTGGTGAATGAGAGCAGCGAAGTGCCGACCACGCCTACCGAACACCTGCAAGGCAAGCCCGCCGCGAAAGGGGAGACCGGCGCTGCCGCCGGCAAGGCGCAAAAGGTCGGTTCATGAACCTGTCGCGACTGTTTATCCTTCGCCCGGTCGCCACCACGCTGAGCATGCTGGCCATTGTGTTGGCCGGCATCATTTCGTACCGCTTGTTGCCGGTTTCGGCGTTGCCCCAAGTGGACTACCCGACCATTCGGGTGATGACCCTGTACCCCGGCGCCAGCCCGGATGTGATGACCAGTGCGGTCACCGCGCCGCTGGAACGCCAGTTCGGGCAAATGCCCGGCCTCACGCAAATGGCCTCCACCAGTTCCGGCGGCGCGTCGGTGCTGACCCTGCGTTTCAACCTCGACATCAATATGGATGTCGCCGAGCAACAGGTGCAGGCCGCGATCAACGCCGCGACCAACCTGTTGCCCAAGGATTTGCCGGCGCCGCCGGTGTACAACAAGGTCAACCCGGCGGACACCCCGGTGCTGACCCTGGCCATTACCTCAAAAACCATGTTGCTGCCCAAGCTCAATGACTTGGTCGACACGCGCATGGCGCAGAAAATCGCGCAGATCAGCGGCGTCGGCATGGTCAGCATCGCCGGTGGCCAGCGCCAGGCCGTGCGCATCAAGGTCAACCCCGAGGCCCTGGCGGCCAACGGCTTGAACCTGTCGGACGTGCGCACCTTGATCGCCGCGTCCAACGTCAACCAGCCCAAGGGTAACTTCGACGGCCCCACCCGCGTGTCGATGCTTGATGCCAACGACCAGTTGGTCTCGCCCGCGCAGTACGCCGAGTTGATCCTGGCCTACAACAATGGCGCGCCGTTGCGTCTAAAAGACGTGGCACAGATCGTCGACGGCGCCGAAAACGAGCGCCTCGCGGCCTGGGCCAATGAAAACCAGGCCGTGCTGCTGAATATCCAGCGCCAGCCGGGGGCCAACGTGATCGAGGTGGTGGACCGCATCAAGGCGCTGCTGCCAAGCATCACCGACAACCTGCCGGCCGGCCTCGACGTGACGGTGCTCACTGACCGCACCCAAACCATCCGGGCGTCGGTGAAAGACGTGCAGCACGAATTGCTCATCGCCATCGCCCTGGTGGTGATGGTGACGTTCCTGTTCCTGCGCAGAGTCAGCGCCACGCTCATTCCGTCCATCGCCGTGCCGCTGTCGTTGGTGGGCACCTTTGGCGTGATGTACCTGGCGGGCTTCTCCATCAACAACCTCACGCTGATGGCCTTGACCATCGCCACCGGTTTCGTGGTGGACGATGCCATCGTGATGCTGGAGAACATCTCGCGCTATATAGAGGAGGGCGAAACGCCGTTGGCCGCGGCGCTTAAGGGCGCCAAGCAAATCGGTTTTACCCTGATTTCCCTGACCCTGTCGCTGATCGCGGTATTGATTCCGCTGCTGTTCATGGCCGACGTCGTGGGGCGTCTGTTCCGTGAGTTCGCCATCACCCTGGCAGTGGCTATCCTGATTTCCCTGGTGGTGTCCCTGACCCTCACGCCGATGATGTGCGCGCGGCTGCTCAAGCGTGAACCCAAGGAAGAGGAGCAAAGCCGATTCTACAAAGCCAGTGGTGCGTGGATCGATTGGTTGATCGCGCGTTATGGAAGCATGTTGCAGTGGGTGCTCCGGCACCAACCGCTGACCCTGCTGGTCGCCATCGCGACCCTGGGCCTGACCGTGGTGCTGTACCTGGTGGTGCCCAAAGGCTTCTTCCCGGTGCAGGATACGGGCGTGATCCAAGGTATTTCCGAAGCGCCGCAGTCGATTTCCTTCGCCGCCATGAGCCAGCGCCAGCAGGACCTGGCGAAGATCATCCTGGCCGATCCAGCGGTGGAAAGCCTGTCGTCCTACATTGGTGTGGACGGTGACAACGCCACCCTCAACAGTGGGCGCTTGTTGATCAACCTCAAGGCTCACGGCCTGCGCGACTTGAGCGCAGCCCAAGTGATCACCCGCTTGCAGCCGCAAATCGACAAGCTGGTGGGCATCCGCCTGTTCATGCAGCCGGTGCAGGACTTGACCATCGAAGACCGTGTCAGCCGCACCCAGTACCAGTTCAGCATGTCTTCGCCGGATTCCGAGTTGCTGGCGTTGTGGAGCGAAAAACTGGTCCACGCGTTGAGCCAGATGCCCGAACTCACCGACGTTGCCAGCGACCTGCAGGACAAGGGCCTGCAGGTGTACCTGGTGATCGACCGCGATGCGGCGTCACGCCTGGGTGTCAGCGTGTCGACCATCACCGACGCGCTTTACGATGCCTTCGGCCAACGGCAGATTTCTACCATCTACACCCAGGCCAGCCAGTACCGCGTGGTATTGCAGGCCCAGTCCGGCGAAACCCTGGGCCCGGATGCGCTGAACCAGATCCATGTGAAAACCACCGATGGCGGCCAGGTGCGCTTGTCCAGCCTGGCCCATGTGGAACAGCGCCAGGCGCAACTGGCGATTGCGCACATCGGCCAGTTCCCGGCGGTGATGATGTCCTTCAACCTGGCGCCTGGTGTCGCGTTGGGCAAAGGCGTGGAGCTGATCAACCAGACCCAGAAAGACATCGGCATGCCGGTGGGCGTGCAGACCCAGTTCCAGGGCGCGGCCCAGGCGTTCGAAGCCTCGCTGTCGAGCACCTTGCTGCTGATCCTGGCGGCCGTGGTCACCATGTACATCGTGCTGGGTGTGCTCTACGAGAGTTATATCCACCCGATCACCATCCTCTCGACCTTGCCGTCGGCGGCCGTGGGCGCGTTGCTGGCGTTGCTGCTCAGTGGCAATGACCTGGGCATGATTGCGATCATCGGCATCATTTTGCTGATCGGTATCGTCAAGAAGAACGCGATCATGATGATCGACTTCGCCCTCGATGCTGAACGCAACCAGGGGCTCGACCCGCAGACCGCGATCTACCAGGCGGCGCTGCTGCGCTTCCGGCCGATCCTGATGACCACCTTGGCCGCATTGTTTGGTGCAGTACCGTTGATGCTCGCCACCGGTTCCGGCGCTGAACTGCGTCAACCTCTGGGCCTGGTGATGGTCGGCGGTTTGTTGGTGAGCCAGGTGCTGACCCTGTTCACCACGCCGGTGATTTACCTGTACTTCGATCGCCTGGGCCGTCGCTGGCGCAAAGAGCCGCAAAGCCTGGAGCCGGTTGAGTCATGAACCTGTCCGGACCTTTCATTCGCCGGCCGGTAGCGACCATGCTGCTGAGCCTGGCGATCATGTTGCTGGGCGGTGTCAGCTTCAATCTGCTGCCGGTGTCGCCGCTGCCGCAGATTGATTTTCCGGTGATCGTGGTGTCGGCCAGCTTGCCTGGCGCAAGCCCCGAGGTGATGGCGTCTACCGTGGCCACGCCGCTGGAGCGCTCGTTTGGCGCGATTGCCGGCATTACCACCATGAGTAGCTCGTCGAGCCAGGGCTCTACCCGGGTGATCCTCGCGTTTGACTCCGACCGGGATATCAACGGCGCGGCGCGGGAAGTGCAGGCGGCAATCAATGCCTCGCGCAACCTGCTGCCCAGCGGCATGCGCAGCATGCCCACCTACAAAAAGATCAACCCGTCCCAGGCGCCGATCATGGTGCTGTCGCTGACCTCGGACGTGCTGCAGAAAGGCCAGTTGTACGACCTGGCCTCGACCATTCTTTCGCAAAGCCTGTCCCAGGTGCCGGGCGTAGGCGAAGTGCAGATCGGCGGCAGCTCCCTGCCGGCGGTGCGCATCGAGCTGGAGCCCAAGGCGCTCGACCAGTACGGCGTGGCCCTCGACGATGTGCGCAACACCATCGCCAACGCCAACCAGCGCCGGCCCAAAGGCTCCCTGGAAGACAGCCAGCGCAACTGGCAGATTCAGGCCAACGACCAACTGGAAAAAGCCAAGGACTACGAGCCGCTGCTGATCCGCTACCAGAACGGCGCCGCCTTGCGCTTGAGTGATGTGGCGAAGATCAGCGACGGCGTTGAAGACCGCTACAACAGCGGCTTCTTCAACAACGAACCGGCGGTGCTGCTGGTGATCAACCGCCAGTCCGGTGCCAATATCATTGAGACGGTCAGGCAGATCAAGGCGCAGTTGCCGGCGTTGCAAGCGGTGCTGCCGTCCAGCGTCAAGCTGAGCCTGGCGATGGACCGCTCGCCGGTGATCACGGCGACCTTGCACGAAGCCGAGATGACCCTGCTGATCGCCGTGGGCCTGGTGATTCTGGTGGTGTACCTGTTCCTCGGTAACTTCCGCGCCTCGCTGATCCCGACCCTGGCGGTGCCGGTGTCGCTGGTGGGCACCTTCGCGGTGATGTACCTGTACGGTTTTTCGTTGAACAATTTTTCCTTGATGGCGTTGATCCTGGCCACCGGCCTGGTGGTGGACGATGCCATTGTGGTGCTGGAGAACATTTCCCGGCATATCGACGAAGGCGTGCCGCCGATGAAGGCGGCGTACCTGGGGGCCGAGGAAGTCGGGTTTACCTTGCTGTCGATGAACGTGTCGCTGGTGGCGGTGTTCCTGTCCATTCTGTTTATGGGCGGGATTGTCACCAACCTGTTCCGCGAGTTTTCTATCACCTTGTCGGCGGCGATCATTGTGTCGCTGATTGTCTCGCTGACCCTGACGCCCATGCTGTGCGCGCGCTGGCTCAAGCCCCACGTCAAAGGCCAGATGACCGGCTTGCAGCGTTGGAGCCAGAAGGTCAACGACCGCATGGTTGCCGGCTACGCGACCAGCCTGGATTGGGTGCTGCGCCATCGTCGCCTGACCCTGCTTAGCCTGTTGCTGACCATTGGTTTGAACGTGGCGTTGTACGTGGTGGTACCGAAAACCTTCATGCCGCAGCAGGACACCGGCCAATTGATCGGTTTTGTGCGGGGCGATGACGGCCTGTCGTTTAGCGTGATGCAACCGAAGATGGAAACCTTCCGCAAAGCCGTGCTCAAGGACCCGGCGGTGCTCAGCGTGGCCGGCTTTATCGGCGGCAACAATGGCACCAACAACGCGGTGATGCTGGTACGCCTCAAACCTATCAGCGAGCGCAAGATTTCCGCCCAGGCGGTGATCGAGCGGCTGCGCAAGGACGTGCCGCTGGTGCCGGGCGGGCGGCTGTTCCTGATGGCCGACCAGGACCTGCAGTTCGGTGGCAGCCGCGACCAGACCAGTGCGCAGTATTCCTACATCCTGCAAAGTGGCGACCTGGCGGCACTGCGCCTGTGGTATCCGAAGGTCGTCGCGGCCTTGCGCGAGCTGCCGGAACTCACCGCCATCGACGCCCGCGAAGGCCGGGGTGCGGCGCAGGTCACGCTGATTGTCGACCGCGACCAGGCCAAACGCCTGGGGATCGACATGAATATGGTCACGGCGGTGCTCAACAACGCCTACAGCCAGCGGCAGATTTCCACCATCTACGACAGCCTCAACCAGTACCAGGTGGTGATGGAGGTCAATCCCAAATACGCGCAGGACCCGATCACCCTGAACCAGATGCAGGTGATCACCGCTGACGGCGCGCGGGTACCGTTATCGACCATTGCCCATTACGAGAACAGTTTGGCGGACGACCGCGTCAGCCACGAAGGCCAGTTCGCTTCGGAAAACATTGCCTTCGACATGGCGCCCGGTGTGACAGTGGAGCAGGGCACGGCCGCTATCGAGCGGGCGATTGCCAAGGTCGGCTTGCCAGAAGATGTGATCGCCAAGATGGCCGGCACCGCCGATGCCTTCGCGGCCACACAGAAGGGTCAGCCGTTCATGATCCTCGGCGCGCTGGTGGCGGTGTACCTGGTGCTGGGCATTCTGTATGAAAGCTACATCCACCCATTGACGATCCTCTCGACCCTGCCGTCGGCCGGTGTTGGCGCGATGCTCGCCATTTACCTGACGGGGGGCGAGTTCAGCCTGATCTCCTTGCTGGGCCTGTTCCTGCTGATTGGTGTGGTGAAGAAGAACGCGATCTTGATGATCGACCTGGCCCTGCAGCTGGAGCGTAAAGACCGCATGGGGCCGATGGAGTCGATTCGCAGCGCCTGCCTGATGCGTTTGCGGCCGATCCTGATGACCACCCTGGCGGCCATCCTCGGTGCGTTGCCTTTGCTGTTGGGCAGTGGTGATGGCGCGGAAATGCGTCGCCCCCTGGGCCTGACCATCATCGGCGGCCTGGTGTTCAGCCAGGTCCTGACCCTTTACACCACCCCGGTGGTTTACCTCTATCTCGACCGCGCGCGCCATCGCTTCAACAAATGGCGCGGTGTGCGTACCGATGCTGCCCTGGACACTGCGCTATGACCGATTCAACCTTTGCCCAATTGGCCATGTTCCGTGGTTGCCGCGTGGCGAGCCTGGTGCTGTGTGGCGTGTTGCTCAGCGCCTGCGCTATTGGCCCCGACTACAAGCGCCCGGAAGTCGTCGAGCCCGCCCAATTCAAAGAAGCCCAAGGCTGGCGCCAGGCAACCCCGAGCGACGCCTTGGCCCGTGGCGCCTGGTGGGAGCTGTACGGCGACCGCCAGCTCAATGACCTGGTGCTGCGCCTCAACAATTCCAACCAAACCGTCGCCCAGGCCGAAGCGCGCTTTCGCCAGGCCCAGGCGCTGGTGCGCAGTTCCCGTGGTGCGTTTTACCCCAGCGTTGACCTCAGCGTCGGTAAAACCCGCGCCAGCCAAGGCACCGGCAGCAGCAGCGCCAGCCTGAGCAGTTCCAGCAGTGGTATCCGTGACACCCTGAATGCACAGTTAGGCGTGAGCTGGGAGGCGGATATCTGGGGCAAATTGCGCCGTGGCCTGGAAGCCAACGAGGCCAGCGCCGAAGCCAGCTCGGCGGACCTGGCGGCGATGCGCCTGAGCCAACAGTCGGAACTGGTGCAAAGCTACCTGCAACTGCGCGTCATGGATGAACAGACGCGTTTGCTGCAAGCCACGCTGGAGGCCTATCAGCGCTCCCTGCAAATGACCCAGAACCAATACCGCGCCGGTGTCTCCGGCAAGGACGCGGTGGCCCAGGCGCAAACCCAGCTCAAGACCACCCAGGCCAGCCTGATCGACCTGATCTGGCAACGTGCCCAATTGGAAAACGCAATTGCCGTGCTGATCGGCGAGGCGCCGGCCAACTTCAACCTGGCGGTGAGCAAAGACATCCCGGCACTGCCGCAGATTCCGCTGAGCCTGCCGTCGCAATTGCTTGAGCGTCGCCCGGATATCGCCTCGGCCGAACGCTCGGTGATCGCCGCCAACGCCAATATCGGCGTGGCCGAGGCCGCTTACTATCCGGACCTGAGCCTGAGCCTGGCCGGCGGCTATTCCAGCAGTACCTATTCCGACTGGATCAGCCTGCCGAACCGCTTCTGGTCGGTAGGCCCCAAGCTCGCCATGACCCTGTTCGACGGCGGCCAGCGTTCGGCGGAAGTCGACCGCACCGTGGCCAGCTATGACGAGACCGTCGCCAAGTACCGCCAGATCGTGCTGGATGGTTTCCGCGAAGTGGAAAACTACATGGTGCAGCTCAAGGTGCTGGAAGACGAGGCGGTGGTCAGCAATGAAGCGCTTGAGGCCGCGCGTGAATCGCTACGGCTGACCCAGAACCAGTACAAGGCCGGGCTGATTGCCTACCTCGACGTGGTCACCGTGCAAGCGACGGCCCTGAGCAACGAACGCACCGTGTTGACCTTGTTGCAGTCCCGCCTGGTGGCCAGTGTGCAATTGATCGCCGCGTTGGGCGGTGGCTGGGATGGGAAGACACCCATTGCCGAGAAAGACTGATCAACACCTGTGGGCGTTGGCTCGTCTGCAATGACCCTAGGTATCTACACATTTTCAATGTGATAGTGCGTAGCAGCTGTCGAGCCCCGGCGAGGCTGCGTTGGCGACCTGCCTGACACACCGCTGACGCAGCCTCGCCGGGGCTCGACAGCTGCTACGCAGAGGGTTCGCTGTAAATGTGTAAATACTTATGCTGCGATGACATCAACTCGGTCTGCCTGATGCACCGAGGCGCCTGTATCGCGGGCAAGCCAGCTCCCACAAAAAAGCCAGCCAGGCACACTGTCCACACCGTTTTCGAGCCATCCGATTGACGTCAAAGTGCCAGTGATAGCTATACGATAATTAATCAACTGTACAAGAATTATTCTCGCTACAATCGCCCGCTTTGCCACTTTGCACGGGCCTCTCAGGCCTGCTGCGCACGAGAAGTCCCATGCTCATCGGTAGTTATTCACCCTCCCTGGTTGCGATCTCACTGCTTGTCGCGATCCTTGCTTCCTACACCGCGTTAGATCTGTCCGGCCGCATTGCCACCGCCAAAGGTCGCGCGGTCTATCTATGGATAGCCGGCGGCGCGATGGCGATGGGGGTCGGGGTGTGGTCGATGCATTTCATCGGCATGCTCGCGCTGCGCCTACCGTTTGCGCTGGGCTTCGATACAGGCATCACCGCGTTGTCGTTGTTGATCGCGGTGCTGTCCAGCGGCTTTGCGTTGTGGCTGGTCAGCCAGCCGCGTTTACCTGCCTGGCAACTGGCGTTTGGTGCGCTGATCATGGGCACCGGCATCGCCTGCATGCACTACACCGGCATGGCCGCGATGCGCATGACGCCGGGTATCGACTACGACCCGGCCTTGTTTGGCGCCTCTTTGTTGATTGCCGTCGGGGCCTGCGGCGCAGCGTTGTGGATCGCCTTCAATCTGCGCCGTAATACCCCGTACGTGCGCCTGGCACGGGGTGGCGCAGCGGTCGTGATGGGTTTTGCCATCGTCGGCATGCATTACACCGGTGTGGCGGCGGCGCAGTTCGCCGATGACAGTTTCTGCGGTGCCGCACTGGACGGCTTGAGCGGCAATGGCCTGGACAATCTGGTACTTGTCACGACCCTGGCGGTGCTCGCCATCGCCTTGCTGACCTCACTGCTCGACGCGCGCCTGGAAGCCCGCACGGCGGTGCTCGCTGACTCCCTGACCCAAGCCAACCAGGAGCTGACCCACCTGGCCCTGCACGACATGCTCACCGGCTTGCCCAATCGCACCTTGCTCGCTGACCGCATTCAACAAGCCATGCAGGCCGTCAAGGAGCAGGGCGGTTGCTTCGCACTGATGTTTATCGATCTGGACGGCTTCAAACCGGTCAACGATGCCTTCGGCCACCACATGGGCGATCAGTTGCTGCGTGAAGTTGGCCAGCGCCTGCGTGAAGATTTGCGCAGCCAGGACACCCTGGCGCGTATCGGCGGGGATGAGTTTGTATTGCTGGTGCAACTGACCCAGCCGGATGACGCACTCGGCCTTGCCGAACGCCAGGTGATCCTCATCAATCGCGCGTTCCAGGTAGCCGAGCATGAGCTGAAGATCTCCGCCAGCGTTGGTATCGCCATGTTCCCGGGCAACGGTAGCAACCCCCAGGAACTGCTGATGAACGCCGACGCCGCGATGTACCACGCCAAGGGCGTGGGCAAAAACGGCTACAGCTTTTTTGATGCATCGATGAACACCAATGCGCGCAAGCAGTTGCAGTTATTGCAAGACCTGCGCAATGCCCTGGAACAGCAGCAGTTGCAGCTCTACTACCAGCCCAAGTTCGACGCGGTCAGTGGTATTCCGGTCGGCGCCGAAGCGCTGTTGCGCTGGGAGCATCCGCAACATGGCCTGCTGCTGCCCGCGATGTTCATCGAACTGGCGGAAAAGTCCGGGCTGATCATTCCCATCGGCGAGTGGGTGCTCAATGAAGCCTGTCGCCAAATGAGTATCTGGTACGCCCAGGGCTACGAAGACTGGCGCATTGCGGTGAACCTTTCGGCCATGCAGTTTTGCCATGCCGGACTGGTCAAGAGCGTGGCTGCGGCCCTTGAACGCCATCAGTTGCCAGCCAACAACCTGACCCTGGAAATCACCGAAACCACCGCCATGAGCGATGCCGATGCCAGCATGACCGTGTTGCAGGCGCTGTCGGACATGGGGGTCGATTTGTCCATCGATGACTTCGGCACGGGTTACTCCAGCCTCATGTACCTCAAGCGCCTGCCGGCCAATGAGCTGAAGATCGACCGTGGGTTTGTCCGTGACCTGGAGCACGACAGCGATGACGCCGCCATCGTCTCGGCCATCGTCGCACTCGGCCAGGCGTTGGGGTTGCGCATTGTTGCCGAAGGCGTGGAAACCAATGTGCAGCAGCGTTTCCTGACTCGGTTGGGGTGTGATTCCCTGCAGGGTTACCTGCTCGGGCACCCGTTGCCGGCGGAGGGGTTCATGGCCGATATACAGCGCGCCGAAATAGGCGTTATGCCTGACAAAAGCCGTGCGTGACGGGTATTCTCGGATACGACCCTAAACATCAGGTTGAATCAGGAGAACGCACGCATGGACAAAGTCGTCATCATCACCGGGGGCAGCCGTGGGATCGGCGCCGAGACGGCCTTGCTGGCCGCTCGCGAGGGCTATCGCATCTGCATCAACTACCAATCCGACGAAGAGGCTGCGCACCGTGTGCTCGAGCAGGTCCGTGCGCTGGGCGTCCAGGCGATTGCCGTGCGCGCCGATGTGAGCAGCGAAGATGAAGTGATCGCCTTGTTCAACCGTGTCGACGTCGAACTGGGCCGCGTCACCGCACTGGTCAACAATGCTGGCACCGTGGGGCATAAGGCGCGGGTTGATGAGATGTCCGAGTTCCGCATCCTCAAAATCATGAAGACTAACGTGCTCGGGCCGATCCTGTGTGCCAAGCACGCGGTGCTGCGCATGTCGCCCAAGCATGGCGGGCAGGGCGGCAGCATCGTCAACGTCTCGTCGGTGGCGGCGCGACTGGGCTCGCCGGGTGAATATGTCGATTATGCGGCCTCCAAAGGCGCGCTCGACACGTTCACCCTGGGCTTGTCGAAGGAAGTCGCGGGCGAGGGCATTCGTGTCAACGCCGTGCGCCCTGGTTACATCTTCACTGACTTCCATGCCCTGAGCGGCGACCCGGACCGCGTCAGCAAACTCGAGTCCGGCATCCCCATGGCCAGGGGCGGGCGCCCGGATGAAGTGGCGGAGGCGATTATCTGGTTGCTGTCGGATAAGGCTTCGTATGCGACGGGCACATTCCTGGACCTGGGTGGCGGCCGCTGACCGGACTGACGCCATCGCGGGCAAGCCCGGCTCCCACATTGGAATGCGTACACCTGTGGGAGTCGGGCTGGCCCGCGATGGCTCAAAATGACCGCACAATCCGCCCCAACGTCTCCATGGCCTTCTCTGACGCTTCGGTCCACGGGCTGCCGTAGTTCAAGCGAATACAGTTCCTGAACCGTTGGGTCGCCGAGAAAATCGGTCCCGGCGCGATGCTGATACCTTGCGCCAACGCCATTTGGAACAACTTCAACGAATCCGTCTGCTCCGGCAATTCCAGCCACAGGAAATAGCCGCCGGCCGGTTGACTGACGCGCGTCTGCGCCGGGAAGTAGCGCGCGATGGCAGCCAGCATGGCGCTTTGCTGCTCTTCCAGGGCATAGCGCAATTTGCGCAGGTGCCGGTCATAGCCGCCGTGTTGCAGGTAATCGGCGATCGCTGCCTGGGCGGGCATCGACGGGCACAGCGAGGTCATCAATTTCAAGCGTTCGACCTTCTGCGCAAAGCGCCCGGCTGCGACCCAGCCCACGCGATAGCCAGGCGCCAGGCTTTTCGCGAAGGAACCGCAATGCATCACCAAGCCTTCGGTATCGAAAGCCTTGGCCGGTTTGGGGGCCTGTTGGCCGTAATACAGCTCGGCGTACACATCGTCTTCGATCAGCGGCACCTGATGGCCGCGCAACAGTTCCACCAGCGCCTGTTTCTTGGCTTCCGGCAAGGTCGCGCCCATCGGGTTCTGGAAGCTGGTCATGGTCCAGCAGGCCTTGATCGGGTAGCGCTCAAGGCTTTGCGCCAGGGCGTTGAGATCAATGCCATCGCGCGGGTGCACGGGGATTTCCACCGCCTTGAGTTTCAAGCGCTCCAGCACTTGCAGGCACGCATAGAACGCGGGGGCTTCGATCGCCACCAGGTCGCCCGGTTCGGTGACGGCTTGCAGGCACAGGTTCAGTGCTTCCAGCGCGCCGTTGGTAATCAGCAGCTCTTCCATGGGCAGCATCAGCCCGCCGACCATATACCGCAGCGCGATTTGCCGACGCAGCTGGGGGTTGCCCGGTGACATGTCGGTGACCACCAGGCGCGGGTCCATCTCGCGGCTGGCGCTGGCCAGGGAGCGGGCCAGGCGCGGCAGCGGGAACAGCATCGGGCTGGGGAAGGCCGAGCCGAAAGGCACGGTGTTCGGGTCCTTGATCGAGTCGAGCACCGAGAACACTAGTTCGCTCACGTCCACTTCGGTGGATTCATGCACCTGTTCACTCACTACCGGCTCGGAGAACGGGCTGGGCGCATGGGTGTTGACGAAGTAGCCAGAGCGCGGCCGCGCGCGGATCAGGCCACGACGCTCCAACAGGTAATAAGCCTGGAACACCGTGGACGGGCTGACGCCGTAGGTCTGGCTGGCATAGCGCACCGATGGCACCCGCTGGCCGGGGCCGAGCACGCCAGAGCGGATCAGTTCTGCAATGTCGTCGGCGAATTTTTCGTAGCGTTTCATGGGGCCTAATCACTTTCTAAAATTGTACGCAGGGCTAAGTGGGAGCTGGCTTGCCAGCTCCCACATTGGATCTTCAGTGCCTGACAGGCCTCAGCGATTCAGCGGCGCCACAAAGCGGCTATCAGCCGCGCTGTAGATCCACGGTTCATCCACATCCGTCACCTTGAAGCGCAGGGTTTGCGAACTGCTCGCCGGTTTATCCGCCAGCAAGGCCACCGACACCGGCACATCGCTGATTTCCCCCGGCGCCAGGCTGATCTCGGTCTTGCCTTGCAGCTGGAAGCCATCGGCGTCCACCAGTGCCAGGCGGTAGTCCTGGCGTTGTTGGGTCTTGTTGATCACCTTGAGGCTGTAGATGTTTTCGATCAGGCCCTGGGCGTTCTCACGGAACATGCCACGGTCCTTGGTCACATCCAGCGACACCATCGGCCGCTCCACCAACGCCACCACCAACGCTGCAATCATCACCAACAGCACGGCACTGTAGCCGATCAGGCGCGGCCGTAGCAGGTGGGTCTTGCCGCCTTGCAGTTGATGTTCGCTGTTGTAGCTCACCAAACCTCGGTCGTAGCCCATCTTGTCCATGATCGAATCGCAGGCGTCGATGCACGCCGCGCAGCCAATGCACTCCATTTGCAGGCCGTCGCGGATGTCGATACCGGTCGGGCAGACCTGCACGCACAGTTGGCAGTCAATGCAATCGCCCAAGCCGACGTCGGCGGGGTTGACCTCACGTTTGCGCGGGCCACGGTGTTCGCCGCGGGCCACGTCGTAGGAAATGGTCAGGGTGTCCTTATCAAACATGACGCTTTGGAAACGCGCATACGGGCACATGTGCATGCACACGGCTTCGCGCAGCCAGCCCGCGTTGAGGTAGGTGGCGCCGGTGAAAAACAGCACCCAGAACAGGCTGACGCCGCCCATTTGCCAGGTCAGCAATTCGGCGGCCAGCGGGCGGATGGGGGTGAAGTAGCCGACAAAGGTCAGCCCGGTCAGCACGCTGATGCCCAGCCACATCGTGTGTTTGGCCGAGCGTCGCGCCAGCTTGTTCAGGCTCCAGGGCGCGGCTTGCAGCTTGATGCGCTGGTTGCGTTCACCTTCGGTGACCTTCTCGCACCACATGAACAGCCAGGTAAACGAGCTTTGCGGGCAGGTATAGCCGCACCACACGCGGCCGGCAAAGACGGTGATCGCAAACAGGCCGAAGGCGCAGATGATCAACAATGCCGACAACAGGATGAAGTCCTGCGGCCAGAACGTGGCGCCAAAAATGTGGAATTTACTTTCCGCCAGGTCCCACAGCACCGCCTGCCTGCCACCCCAGTTCAGCCACACAGTGCCGAAAAAGGCCAGGAACAGAACGCCTGCACCGCACACGCGCAAGGTGCGGAACAGGCCGGTAAAGCTGCGGGTATGAATCAAGGTGTCGCTGGATCTGGCCTTCACCTTCTTTGGGTGTATGGGCTCAAAGGTTTCCACGGTGGGGATTCGTTCGCTCATGGTCGTTCGCTCATCAGCCTCCATCAGGCGGATGAACTATGCGCGTGGCTCTGTTTGCATAACAGACTCAGCTAGGGCGATAAAAAGCGGATCAGATGGGCTATGGGGGAGTCGCTGCGACAATGTGCTGCACCCCGTGGAGCAAGGGGCGCAGCGTTGTCCGGTATGTGCTGATGCAGATCAATTAAATCAACGAACCAGGCTCGTCGGCCTTTACATGTTGACGCCCATCGTGGGCGCCCGCGACCGTCAGCGCGTCTGCCTCGGCTTCGGTGATATAGATCCGCTCGGCCGCCAATTCCACATAAGACATGGCTTTTTCGAGGTCGGTGACAATATTGACCCGGGTCGCTGGCACGCTCTGTTCCTGGCCGTTGTCATCAAGCATGAAGTAGCACAGTTGGTTTTCGATACGAATGGGCATGCCAATCTCCTGTTTTGTGAGCTATAGAAGGTTAGGGGACGGCGGCGCGCAGGGGTTCCAGGCAACTGACTGGCGGTCGCCGCTGTCCATCCTTTACCAACAATGACGAAGGACAGCTGAGATGGACGCTTGGTGGCATGAAGTGTGGCAAACCCTGCAGGCCGAATTTGCCGACATCGGCGACGCCAGGCAGCTCACCCAGATCACTGTGCGCTTGCTGATCGCCGCGATCCTCGGTGGCATTCTCGGTTTTGAGCGAGAGAGCAAGGGCAAGGCCGCCGGGGTGCGCACACACATGCTGGTGGCGTTGGGCGCTGCGCTGTTCGTGATGGTGCCGCAGATGTCTGGCAATCAGGCGGATGCCATGAGCCGGGTGGTACAGGGCGTGATCGCCGGGATCGGTTTCCTCGGCGCTGGCACGATCATCAAGGGCAAGGATGATGAAGAGGGCCATGTCAAAGGCCTGACCACCGCAGCCGGCTTGTGGATGACCGCTGCGATTGGGGTCTCGGCCGGGTTGGGCCGGGAATCGACAGCGGTTCTGAGCACATTGCTGGCCTTGGTGGTGTTCAGCGTGATGCCGAAAATCGTCAAGCGTTTCGAGAAGGACTGACGATCACCGGGGGCATGGTCGTCGGCGGTTCTTCGACCGGCGGCGGCTCATTTTCTGGCGGCTCCTTTTCCGGAATGGGCGCCGGCTCAGTGGGCGGCAGGGTCGGGTTGTCGATATTTGGGTCCGGCGTTTCAGCCGGGATTGGGATATTCATCGGTGTGGCCTCCTTTGTGCTTGACTCCAGCGGTGGACAGCCGCCGGGCCGAATTGATTCCCGCCCAGTGGCGACACATTCACCTGAACTTTTAACAGCGGCGCAGGCTCGGACCTATAAGCGGCCCTGCTCAGGGAGAGCATGGCCGCATCAGAATTCGGATCAAGCAAAGAGCGTCCATAGGGCGTAAGGGGAAGATGCTCGATGACTGCTGAAACACAGGTTCCAGAAAACGCCATATTGCCGCTGTCCCAGGCACTGTTGCTGCCCAGGATCGCTATCGAAAGCACCACCCCCGTGATTGACGGCGGCGAATTCGCCGTCAAGGCGGTGGTGGGTCAAAGGGTCAATGTCACCAGCACCGTGTTCGCCGACGGCCATGACAAGCTCGCCGTACTGATCCGGTGGCGCCCGCTGCAGGAAGAGAGCTGGCACAGCGTGGTGATGACCGATGTCGGCAACAATGGCTGGGAGGGCGCGTTCACCGTCAGCCAGCAAGGCCCCCACGAATATTGCATTGAAGCCTGGATCGATACCTTCGCCAGCTTCTGCTACGAGTTGCGCAAGAAGCATGAAGCCGGCGTACCGGTCAGCCTGGAGTTGCAGGAAGGCCGCAGCCTGGTGCTGCAGGCCGCCGAACGCAGCGACAATGAACTGCGCGACCGCCTGATGCTGCTGCACCACGAACTCTCCGGCCTGCTGGAAACCGAGCAAGTCGCGAAGTTCCTGCACGAAGACAGTGCACACCTGATGACCCAGGCCGATCACCGCGCCTATTTGAGCATCAGCGCTGTGTACCCGATTGATGTGGAGCGCGAGGCCGCGCTGTTCGCCAGTTGGTACGAGCTGTTTCCGCGCTCGATCACTGACGATCCTGCGCGTCATGGCACCTTTAATGATGTGCACTCGCGGCTGTCGATGATCCATGACATGGGGTTTGATGTGCTGTACTTCCCCCCCATCCATCCGATCGGGCGCAGCCACCGCAAAGGCAAGAACAACTCCCTGACGGCTGGCCCTGATGATCCGGGCAGCCCGTATGCGATTGGCAGCGAAGAGGGCGGCCACGAGGCCATTCACCCGCAACTGGGCAGCCGCGATGACTTCCGTCGCCTGGTGCAGGCCGCTGCCGACCATGGCCTGGAAATCGCCCTGGACTTCGCCATCCAGTGCTCCCAGGACCATCCGTGGCTCAAGGAGCACCCGGGTTGGTTCAACTGGCGCCCGGATGGCACGATCAAATACGCGGAAAACCCGCCGAAAAAGTACCAGGACATTGTTAACGTCGATTTTTACGCGGCGGACGCGATCCCAGGCCTGTGGACCGAACTGCGCGACGTGGTGGTGGGTTGGGTGGAAGAGGGCGTGAAAACCTTCCGAGTCGACAACCCGCACACCAAGCCGCTGCCGTTCTGGCAATGGCTGATCAGCGACGTGCGCGCCAAATACCCGGACGTGATTTTCCTCGCGGAAGCGTTCACCACGCCGGCGATGATGGCGCGCCTGGGCAAGGTCGGTTATTCCCAGAGCTACACCTATTTCACCTGGCGCAACACCAAGGCCGAGCTGAGCGAATACCTGACGCAGTTGAACGCGTCGCCATGGCGCGAATGCTACCGGCCGAATTTCTTCGTCAATACGCCGGATATCAATCCGCCGTTTTTGCATGAGTCAGGCCGCCCGGGCTTTTTGATCCGCGCTGCGCTGGCCACCATGGGTTCGGGCCTGTGGGGCATGTATTCGGGCTTTGAATTGTGCGAAGCGGCGCCGGTGCCAGGCAAAGAGGAATACCTGGATTCAGAGAAGTACGAGATCCGCCCGCGAGACTTCACCGCCCCCGGCAACATCATCGCCGAGATCGCTCAGCTCAATCGCATACGCCGGCAAAACCCGGCGCTCCAAACGCACCTGGGCTTGAAGCTTTACAACGCTTGGAACGACAACATCCTGTATTTCGGCAAGCGCAGTGAGGATGGCAGCAACTTCATTCTGGTGGCGGTCAACCTTGACCCTTATAACGCGCAGGAGGCCAGTTTCGAGTTGCCTCTGTGGGAGTTGGGGTTGCCGGATGATGCCGAGACGCAGGGCGAAGACCTGATGAACGGCCATCGCTGGACCTGGTACGGCAAGACCCAGTGGATGCGCCTTGATCCGCAGATGCCGTTTGGAATATGGCGTATCACCACATCCTGAGCCAAGTGAAGATCAACTGTGGGAGCTGGCTTGCCGGCGATAGCGGTACATCAGTCAACACGTGCTGTGCTGACACACCCTTATCGCAGGTAAGCCAGCTCCCACATTAAACCGCGTTCATTCAGCCGGTTTTTTCAGAATTTCCAGGAGTTTCCAATGGCGAAGAAACCCAACGCTGCCACCTTTATCAAAGACCCGCTCTGGTACAAAGACGCGGTGATTTACCAAGTTCATGTCAAATCCTATTTCGACTCCAACAACGACGGCATCGGTGATTTCCCCGGGCTGATCGCCAAGCTCGACTACATCGCCGACCTGGGTGTAAACACCATCTGGCTGCTGCCGTTCTATCCTTCGCCACGCCGTGATGACGGCTACGACATCGCCGAATACCGGGGCGTGCACAGCGATTACGGGACCATGGCCGACGCCAAGCGCTTCATCGCCGAGGCGCACAAGCGCGGGCTGCGAGTGATCACCGAGCTGGTGATCAACCACACCTCCGACCAGCACCCTTGGTTCCAGCGTGCGCGCAAGGCCAAGCCGGGCTCGGCGGCGCGGGACTTCTACGTATGGTCGGATGACGACCAGAAATACGACGGTACGCGCATCATCTTTCTCGACACCGAGAAATCCAACTGGACCTGGGACCCGGTCGCCGGCCAGTACTTCTGGCACCGCTTCTATTCCCACCAGCCGGACCTCAACTTCGACAACCCGCAAGTGATGAAAGCCGTGCTGTCGGTGATGCGTTACTGGCTGGACATGGGCATTGACGGCCTGCGCCTGGATGCCATCCCGTACCTGATCGAACGCGACGGCACCAACAACGAAAACCTTCCCGAAACCCACGATGTGCTCAAACAGATCCGTGCGGAGATCGATGCGCATTACCCGGACCGCATGCTGCTGGCGGAAGCCAACCAGTGGCCGGAAGACACGCAGTTGTACTTCGGTGACAAAAAGGGCGATGACGGCGATGAATGCCATATGGCCTTCCACTTCCCGTTGATGCCGCGCATGTACATGGCGCTGGCCCAGGAAGACCGCTTCCCGATCACCGACATCCTGCGCCAGACGCCGGAGATTCCCGCCAACTGCCAGTGGGCGATCTTCCTGCGCAACCACGATGAGCTGACCCTGGAAATGGTCACCGACAAAGAACGCGATTACCTGTGGAACTACTACGCCGCGGACCGTCGCGCGCGTATCAACCTGGGTATTCGTCGTCGCCTGGCGCCGTTGATGGAGCGTGACCGTCGCCGTGTCGAGCTGCTCAACAGCCTGTTGTTGTCGATGCCCGGCACGCCGACTCTGTATTACGGCGATGAAATCGGCATGGGCGACAACATCTACCTCGGCGACCGCGATGGCGTGCGTACGCCGATGCAATGGTCCATCGACCGCAACGGCGGCTTTTCCCGCGCCGACCCGGCCAGCCTGGTGCTGCCGCCGATCATGGACCCGCAATATGGCTATCAGTCGGTCAACGTCGAGACCCAGGCCCAGGACCCGCATTCGTTGCTCAACTGGACCCGGCGCATGCTGGCGGTGCGCAAGCAGTCCAAGGCGTTTGGCCGTGGCAGTTTGAAAATGCTCTCGCCGAGCAACCGCCGCATCCTCGCGTATACCCGCGAATTCACCGGCGAAGACGGGCGCCACGAGATCATCCTGTGCGTGGCCAACGTGTCGCGCAGTGCCCAGGCGGCTGAGCTGGACCTGTCGGCGTTTGCTGGCATGGTCCCGGTGGAGATGCTCGGCGGCAATGCCTTCCCGCCCATCGGCCAACTGAATTTCCTGCTGACCCTGGCACCTTATGGTTTCTATTGGTTTGTATTGGCGGCCGAGAATCAAATGCCCAGCTGGCATGTGGAGCCTGTTCAAGGCATGCCGGACTTCACCACACTGGTACTGAAAAAGCGTATGGAAGAATTGTTGGAAGAACCCTGCCGCATGTCGCTGGAGCAGACCGCGCTCCCGGCCTGGCTGCCCAAGCGCCGCTGGTTTGCCGGCAAGGACACGGCTATCGACAGCGTGCGCATTGCCTATGGGGTACGTTTTGGCGACCCGCAACACCCGGTACTGCTCAGCGAGCTGGAGGTGACCGCGGGTGGTCAGGTCAGTCGCTATCAATTGCCGTTTGGCTTCCTTGGCGAGGACCAGTTCACCAGCGCATTGCCGCAGCAACTCGCGATGGCCCGTGTGCGTCGGGCACGCGAGGTGGGCCTGGTGACCGACGCGTTCAGCCTTGAGCACTTTATCCGCGCGGTGATCCAGGGCTTGCAGGCCGGCACGGTGCTCAATTCCAGCGAAGGCGACCTGCGGTTTGAGGCCACCAAACATCTGGACGCGCTGCAACTGACGGACGAAGCACAAGTGCGTTATTTGTCCGCCGAGCAGTCCAACAGCTCAGTGGTGGTGGGCGAGGGCCTGGTGCTCAAGCTGATCCGCAAAGTCAGCGCCGGTGTGCACCCGGAGCTGGAAATGAGCGCCTACCTCACCGCAGCCGACTACCCGAATATTTCGCCGTTGCTGGGTTCGGTGATTCGCCGCGACGCCGACGGCCAAGACAACTTGCTGATGATTGCCCAGGGTTACCTGAGCAACCAGGGCGATGCATGGAGCTGGACGCAGAACAATCTGGAACGGGCGATCCGCGACGAGCTTGCCGAAGCCATCTCGGAGCAGGAACAGCACTACAACGCCCTGGGCGAACTGGCCGACTTTGCCGGATTGCTCGGCCAGCGCCTGGGTGAAATGCACGTGGTGCTTGGCGCAAAGACCACAGACAAAGACTTCAAGCCTGAAGTGACTACGGCCAAGGACACCCAGGCCTGGGCCAAGGATGTCGGCGCCCAGCTGGACCGCGCGCTGCAGTTGCTAGAGCTGCATCAAAATCACTTGAACCCTGCGGATCAAGCGTTGGTCAGTGAGTTACTGGCGCAGAAAAAGGCCATCGCCAGTCATGTTCAAACCCTGGCGAAAGCCACGGCGGGCGGGCTGCGCATTCGCGTCCATGGTGATTTGCACCTGGGCCAAGTGTTGGTGGTGAAGGGCGATGCCTACCTGATCGACTTTGAAGGTGAACCGGCACGGCCGCTGCACGAACGACGCGGCAAGCACAGCCCGTATAAAGATGTGAGCGGCGTGTTGCGTTCCTTCGATTACGCGGCGGCCATGGCGTTGAATGTACAAGGGGTGGATCACTCGCCCGAAGCGGACATATCGCGCAAGCGTGTGACCGATCGTTACCTGAAAGAAGCGCGCCAGGCCTTTATCCAGGCCTATCAGTCAGCGACGTCTACACTGGCGCATGACTGGCAGGATGCCAAAGGCCAGGACGCAGCGCTGACCTTGTTCAGCCTGGAGAAGGCCGCGTATGAAGTGGCTTACGAAGCGGAAAACCGCCCGACCTGGTTGCCGGTGCCCTTGCAAGGGTTACACGGCCTGTTGAGTGGGCTGACACCAATATCGAAAACTGCACGCGGTGGGGAATCGTCATGAGCTTTACACATAAAGAACCGCTGCAACCGAAGTTGACTGCACTGCCGGCGTCCAAGGACGTCGACGCACTGGTACGCGCCGAACACCATGACCCGTTCTCGGTTCTCGGGCCACATGATGATGAGCACGGCGGCCAGTTTATCCGCGCCTTCCTGCCGGAGGCCTTGAGCGTCCAGGTACTGGCGCGTGACAGTGGCGAGCAGATCGGCAGCCTGGACGCGAGCCAGGTGCCGGGGTTGTTTGTCGGGCACTTCGCTACACGCCAGGCGTACCTGTTGAAAATCCAGTGGGCCGGGGGTGAACAGATCACCGAAGACCCCTACAGCTTCCAGCAACTGTTGCTCGGTGAAATGGACCTTTACCTGTTTGCCGAAGGCAATCACCGCGACCTCAGCAGTTGCCTTGGTGCCCAAGTGACCACGGTCGACGGCGTGCAAGGTGTGCGCTTTGCCGTATGGGCACCGAATGCGCGGCGCGTATCGGTGGTGGGCGACTTCAATGTCTGGGACGGTCGCCGTCACCCGATGCGCCTGCGCCATCCTTCCGGCGTGTGGGAGATCTTTATCCCACGCCTGCAACCGGGGGCGGCCTACAAATATGAAGTACTTGGCGCCAATGGGATCCTGCCGCTCAAGGCCGACCCGATGGCTCTGGCCACTCAACTGCCACCCGACACCGCCTCCAAGGTTGCCGAACCCTTGCAGGTCGATTGGCAGGATCACGAGTGGATGCAGTCACGCCTTGAAAAGCAAAAATCCACGGCGCCACTGTCGATCTACGAGTTGCACGTGGGCTCATGGCAGTGCGAACTGGACGAGGCGGGCGAAGTCGCCCGCCAATACAACTGGCGCGAGCTGGCTGAGCGGTTGATTCCCTACGTGCAGCAACTGGGCTTCACCCACATCGAGCTGATGCCGATCGTGGAGCATCCGTTCGGCGGCTCCTGGGGTTACCAGGCGTTGTCACAATTCGCGCCGACGGCGCGGTTCGGTTCGCCGGAAGATTTCGCCTATTTCGTCAATGCGCTGCATCAGGCCGATATTGGCGTGATTCTCGACTGGGTGCCGGCGCATTTCCCGACGGATACCCACGGCCTTGCGCAATTCGACGGCACCGCGCTGTACGAGTATGCCAACCCGCTGGAAGGCTTCCACCAGGATTGGGACACGCTGATCTACAACCTGGGTCGCACCGAAGTGCATGGCTTCATGCTGGCCTCGGCCCTGCATTGGCTCAAGCATTTCCATATCGACGGCCTGCGCGTTGATGCCGTAGCGTCGATGCTCTACCGCGATTATTCACGCAAGGCCGGCGAATGGGTGCCCAACCGCCATGGTGGACGCGAGAACCTCGAAGCCATCGACTTCCTGCGTCACCTCAACGATGTGGTGGCCCTGGAAGCGCCGGGCGCCTTGGTGATTGCCGAGGAATCCACCGCCTGGCCGGGGGTGAGCCAGCCGACCCAACAGGGCGGCCTGGGCTTCAACTACAAATGGAACATGGGTTGGATGCACGATTCCCTGCATTACATCCAGCAGGACCCGGTGTACCGCGCCCATCACCACAACGAACTGAGTTTTGGCCTGGTGTATGCCTGGTCCGAGCGTTTTATCCTGCCGATCTCCCATGATGAAGTGGTACACGGCAAGCACTCGCTGATCGACAAGATGCCCGGCGACCGCTGGCAGAAGTTTGCCAACTTGCGCGCCTACCTGGCATTCATGTGGATGCACCCCGGTAAGAAACTGCTGTTCATGGGCTGCGAATTCGGCCAGTGGCGCGAGTGGAACCACGATCAGCAACTGGACTGGTACCTGCTGCAGTACGCGGAACACAAGGGCGTGCAGAAGCTGGTCGGCGATTTGAATCGCTTGTATCGGGAGGAGCCGGCCCTGCATGAGCAGGACGACGCGCCGCAGGGCTTCCAGTGGCTGATTGGCGACGATGCGATCAACAGCGTCTATGCCTGGCTGCGCTGGAGCAAGGACGGCAAGCCGGTGCTGGTGGTGGCCAACTTCACCCCGGTGCCGCGTGAGGGCTATCAAGTTGGTGTGCCGTTTGGCGGGCGTTGGAGTGAGGTGATCAACAGCGACGCCGACATGTACGCAGGTTCCAATTATGGGAACGGTGGCGAGGTGTTTACCCAAGATGAACCACTTCATGGTCAACCGCTGTCGCTGAGGTTGAACGTGCCGCCACTTGGGGTGCTGATTCTGCGGCCAGAAACGCTTTAAAGGCTCTACCGTGCTGGATTCTGTTGTCCATGGTAGTGGCAGGGTGCCACAATAGCGCCATTGTCGAGGGCAGCAGATCAGGCGGATTTCATGAATGGCCTTGGGCGTGGGCAGGACCAGGATTGCGTTATAGAGGAGCAGGTGCGAACTGACCGTTTGCACCAGCTGTTTCGGCAGTCATTTGCCGCCATTCTCGGCAGTTTCCTGGCAGCGGTCATGCTCTGCTGGCTCTGCTGGGACCGGTTTGACCATCAGGTCATCCTGGTCTGGCTGGTGGTGTTGGCGGGCTCATCGCTGTTGCGCGTCAAGATGTTTGTAGAGTGGTTTCGCTGCCCCAACGCCGAGCGCACGCCGGATCGGTGGGAGCGCCGTTATTGGATGACGCTGGTGTTTTCCGCCGGGATCTGGGGCCTCGGCGCCTTGGCGGTGATGCCGACGGATGATCGCCTGTCCCAGGTGCTGGTCATGTTGTTTACCGTGGGCATGTCGGTCAGCGCGGTATCCTGTTACTCGGCTTATCGTTACATGACCCTGGCCTCCATGGGCCTGGTGCTGCTGCCCTGTACGCTGTGGCTGCTGTTCCAGCCGTCTTCGATGCAAGTGGGCGTGGCCATCGCCGTATTGGTGTTCTCCACCTTTGTCGTCAGCGCCACGCGCAAGTTGTCCGACGCATTGGAAAAGGCGTTTCGCCTGACCCGGCAGATGGAACGCGCCCACAATATCTCCACGCGCGCCGCACAGACCGATGAACTCACCGGCCTGATGAATCGTCGCGCGTTTTTCGAACATGCCCAGCGGTTGTATGAACAATGCCGCCATCACCAGCAGCCGCTGTGTGCGCTGATGATGGACATGGACCACTTCAAGGAAATCAACGACACCTACGGCCACCAGACCGGTGACCAGGTGTTGCGACAGATTGGCGGGGTGATCAGCGCGTCCTTTCGCAAAGCTGACGTATATGGGCGCGTGGGTGGCGAGGAGTTTGCGGTATTGCTGCCCAATACTTCGCTGGAAACGGCGCGGGGTATTGCCGAGCAACTGATCAAGGCCATTTCCAGCCTGGCCTCTGAACCCGTGCAAGGGTTGACCGCCAGCCTGGGCGTGGCGTCCACCCATGCCCAGGACCAAGACCTGCACGGCCTGATGCATACCGCCGACAAGGCGCTGTACCGCGCCAAGGCGCAAGGTCGCAATCAGGTGGCGGTGGCGGAGTAGACGCAGGGCGCAAAGCAAACTGTGGCCAGGGAGCAAGCTCCCTCGCCACAGAAGCGCACGATGTTATCCGCTTCTAGAGCATTGCCTTGCTCAGCGCCCGCGCAACCTGGTCGGCGGAGTAGGGCTTGGCCAGGAACTCGACGCCTTCATAGCCACTTTCGGCCAGCTCTTCGCTGTAGCCGGAGGTGAGCACCACCGGCAAGTCCGGGCGCCGTTGACGCAGGACTTTGACCATTGCCACACCGGTCATGCCAGGCATCACGACATCCGAAAATACCCCATCGAATGCCAGGGCATCCGCACCGGCCAGCGCAAGTGCCTGTTCGGCATCGGTGGCCCAGGTGGTCTGGTAACCCAGGTCCTGCAGGATCTGGTTGGCAAAGCGGCCCACTTCCAGGTTGTCTTCCACGATCAGGATATGGCGCTGGGTCGTATCTTGGGGCAGTGGCTGGCCTGTCGGTGTCGGTGTGTGGGGCGTCACCTGCGGCGCGACTTCGGGCAGGTACAGGGTAAACACCGTGCCCCGGTCTGGGTGGCTGGCCACGTCAACGTTACCGCCGGACTGCTTGGCAAACCCGAATACCTGGGACAACCCCAGCCCAGTGCCTTTGCCTACAGCCTTGGTGGTAAAGAACGGCTCGAAAATGCGCTCGAAGGTGTCAGCCGGAATACCGCTGCCTGTGTCAGCCAAGGAGACGGTTACAAAGGGTTGGCGTACTTGCTCATCGCCGCGGATGCGCGGCATCGCGTCCACATTGGCCACGTGCAAGGTCAGGGTGCCTTGGCCGTCCATCGCATCCCGGGCATTCAGGGCGATATTGATCAGTGCGGTCTCGAATTGGCTGGTGTCGACACGCGCATAGCAAGGCTGCTCTGGCAGTTGCACCTGTACATGGATACGCGCGCCGGTGACGCTTTCGAGCATTTCGCCGATGTTCTTGACCCGTTGCCCGACATCGAAGACTTCCGGGTTAAGGGGTTGGCGCCGGGCGAAGGCGAGCAGTTGGCTAGTGAGCTTGCTGGCGCGCTCGACGGTGTCGGAAACCGCGCCCATATAGCGTTGGCGTCGCGCCTCGGAGAGCCCGGGCTGACGCAGGAAATCCACGGACGAACGAATGATGGTCAACAAATTGTTGAAGTCATGGGCCACGCCACCGGTCAATTGGCCGATGGCTTCCAGCTTCTGCGACTGGCGCAGCGCGGCTTCGGCTTGGGTGAGGGCGGCGGTGCGCTCTTGCACGCGTTGTTCCAGGGTAGCGTTCAGCTCGGTGAACGCGGCCAGGCCTTCGCGTACGGCGGCGTCGGCACGCACCCGCTCGATATGCGCCCAGGAACGCTCGGTGACTTCGCCGACCAATGCCAGGTCATAAGGCGACCAGGCCCGGGCGGTTTTGTGGTGCACGGCCATCAAGGCGGTCAGGCGGCCGTTCTTGATGAGTGGGAAGCACGCCGTCGCCAGCACACCCAGGGCCTGATAGCTGGCGGCAACCTCGGGGGCGAACTCAATGCGATTGTCTTCGACCACCAACGGTTCACCGCCGCGCAGTTGTTGCACCGCCCTTGCGCCGAACGAGGCCAGGCTGTAGCGCCCCACGATGCTTGGCGAGCCGGGCGCGGCCCAATTGCCACGAATGGTAAAGCCGTCTTCATCGTCGTCCATATCGGCGTAGGCGCAATTGGAAACTTGCAGGTGCTCGGCAAGCAGGCGCGTAGTGATCGACATGATGCTTTGCGCATCGGTGGCATTGGCCACGGCGCTGCCCACGGCGTCCAACACGGCCAGGCGGCGGTTCAGGAATACGGTGGCGGTGGTTTCGGTGACGGTATCGAGCATGCCCACCACATTGCCCTTGGGATCACGGATGGGGCTGTAGCAAAAGGTAAAGTACGCTTGTTCGACACCCATGCCGCGCTCGATCTGCAGCGGGAAGTTCTCGATGTAAGTGGCACGGCCTTCGAATGCCGCGTTGGCGATAGGGCTGACATCGGCCCAGACCTCACGCCAGACTTCGCTGAACGGGCGGCCCAATGCATCGGGTTTATCGCCGAGGATCGGAATGAAGGCGTCGTTATACAGCATGGTCAGTTGAGGCCCCCACACGATGGATTGGGGGAAACTCGAGGCAAGGCATAACGCGACAGTGGTCTTGAGCACGTCCGGCCACTGCTCCGGCGGCCCCAGGGGCGTTTTCGCCCAATCATGCTGGCGAACCCGCTCAGCCATGTCGCTGCTGCTTTGCAGCCATTTCATCATTGCACGAGCACCTTGTTTGCCTCGGTCTATTCATTTGCCCCAGACATCAGGCTGCCAAGCTACAGACCGGAACGGCCGCTGCCAGTTCAGCGGGATTATCCATGAGATGGCAATTTGATGCTCCCTGCATTTCAATCTGCCAGTACCGCCTTTACTGCGCGCCGAAAACCCCCGTCCAATAGATGCCTGCGTCACTCTTCGGGTCCATCGCATAGGCCGCACCCAGCTCGCGGAATTGCGGGTTCATGAGGTTGGCGCAATGGCCCGGGCTGGCAAGCCAGCCGTCCACGACCTTGCGCGGGGTGTCCAGGCCGGCCGCGATATTTTCGCCAATGGTCTTCGCGGTGTACCCGGCCAGTTCGGCGCGGTCGCCGGGGGTACGGCCGTCGTGGTCGAGGTGGTCGAAGAAGTTACCGTTGGCCATGTTGCGCGTATGGCTGTTGGCGGCGCCGGCCAGGTCTTCATTCCAGGACAATGGCGTGGTCGCGGTAAACGCCTGGGTACCGCATTGGCGCGGTTGGGCGCGGGCGGTATTGATCAGGTTGAGCAATTGCTTACCTTCGGTCTGCCAATCGCCGAGGCCGCTGGTCAGCAGCGGGCGGGCGAGCACGATGCGCCAGTCCTGGCCGCTGTTGCTCACGCCGATGTCGACAAATTGCGGGTCCAGCACCACACGGCAGAAGCTTTCGCGCACGGCCTTCATGGCTGACTGCGCATCCTTGGGCCCCGACAGGCTGATGGCCTGTACGTTGACCATCGGGTACGCGGCCCGCGCCAGCGCTTGCTGCAAGTCGCCCACATTGTTGGCGGGCAGCACCAATCGCGTGTCGCTGGCCAGCGGTGGCAGTTCCTGGGAACCCTGGTCACCGCAGCGTTGCACCTGGCTGCGGTATTGGTTGATCTGTTGGACTAGCTGACTTTCTTCATTCGCCATCGCGCTGGCGCAGAACACCGTAGTGGCGGCCAGCGTCGTAAGACCCATCATCAATGACAGAACGCGCATGGACGTTACCCTTGAGCTTGAAAGTGCCCATGATGCGCGATCCGGGTGCATCCATGCACCCGTTAGTCCGAACTTTTTCCTTTAGTTTTTGAATGCCGAGTGTTTACGGCCCTGATCGCACAAAGCGAACACCACCACCAGCGCTGCAGAAATGGCGAGGATGATCACAACGCCATCAGTGGAATGCGTGGCCGAGGCCGCCACCATCGACAAGGCACCCAGCGGCGCCAGGCCTCCCGCGATGGCCGTGCCGATTTCGCGGCCAGTGCCAAAGCCTGATGAACGGGTCTGGGTGGGGAACTGTCGGCTCAGGAACGAACCCTGGGGGGCAAACATCATCGGCGCAAGAATGCCGGTGCCCACGCCAATGGCGATGTAGATCATCAGGCTTTCGCCCGTGTTGAGCAGGGCCAGGAACGGGTAGGCGAACAGCAACGAAAACACCCCGCCGAGCACCAGCACGGTTTTGCTGCTCCACGTGTCGCACAGCCAGCCGAAGCAAGGCACGGCGACGATAGCAATCAAGCTGGCGATGGTCACCGACAGCGAGGTGACGTGCACATCCACGCCTTTGAACTGGGTCAGGTACGCCAGCGAGAAGGTCTTGAAGATGTAACTCAACGCGTTGTAGCCGATGGCCACGAAGAACACCACGGCCAGGCCCTTCAGGTCGTTCTTGAACAAGGCCTTGAGGGGCGAGGCTTTTTCCTGAGTCGCTGCTTTGCTCAGCTCATTGAATTGCGGGGTTTCCGGAATGCTGTTGCGCACCCACAGGCCGACACCCACCAGAACGATGCTGCAGATAAACGGAATGCGCCAACCGCCGGCCAGCAGGAATTCGTTGCCGTTGATGGTCAGCAGGTACACGGTGAGCGATGACAGCAACAGGCCCAGGTTCAGGCCCAGCGCCGGCCATGCACCCTGGCTGCCGCGCTTGCCCTGGGAGGCGTGTTCATAGGAGGTCACCGCCGCCCCGGACAGCTCGGCACCGGCGCCCAGGCCCTGGATGATGCGGATAAACACCAGCACGATCGGCGCCCAGATGCCGATAGAGGCGTAGCTGGGGATCAGGCCGATCAGCGTGGTGCACACGCCCATCAGGCAGAAAGTCAGCACCAGCACTTGCTTGCGGCCGAACTTGTCACCCAGGTAGCCAAACAGAATGCCGCCGAATGGACGCGCGATGAAGCCGATGGCAAAGGTGGAAAAGGCCATCAACGTGGCGGTCTTCGGGTCGCTGTTATCAAAGAAGATCTTCGAGAACACAATGGCCGCCATGGTGGCGTACAGGTAAAAGTCATACCACTCCAGCATTGAGCCAAAGATCGTGGCAGCGGCGACTTTGCGCAGGCGCTTGCGGGTCTGTTCGGGCGTTTCCGTGGTGGGGATGGAGGTTGATGCCGTCATGCTGTACTTCCTTCTGGGTCTTTATAGTTATTGTCAAATGGACGCGTATTGGCGGGTGTTACTCGGGCTTGAACAGGCGGTCGGCGATCATCGCGCCGATGGGCATGGCTGAGGTGGCGGCGGGTGAGGGCGCGTTGCATACGTGGAGCATTCGCGGGGTCTGGGCGAACAGGAAATCGTGCACCAGGCTGCCGTCGCGCATCACTGCCTGGGCGCGGATACCGGCCTCGTAGGGCAGCAAATCGTCAAGGGTCAGCGACGGGCAGTACTTGCGGCATTGCGCGAGGTAGCCGGACTTGAACAGCGAGTTCTTCATCTCGGTGGTGCCGGAGCCGAGGTTCTGCCAGAGGGTTTTCCAGAAACCGGGAAAGCGGGCGTATTGCGCCACGTCGCGCCAGTTCACCGAGAACTTGCGGTAGTTCTCGCGGCCCAGGCCCAGCACGGCGTTGGGGCCGACGGTCACACTGCCGTCGATCATGCGGGTCAGGTGCACGCCGAGGAACGGCAGCTCCGGGTCGGGAATCGGGTAGATCAGGTGATTGACGATGTTGTTTTTCGACGCCGGCAGACGAAAGTATTCGCCGCGAAACGGGATGATCTGGTGGTCGATCTTTACCCCGGCCAGGGTCGCCAGGCGGTCGGACTGGAGCCCGGCACACACCACCAAGTGGCGCGCCTGCCAGGTTTCACCACGGGTGCTGACGGTGACTTTGTCGGTGTCTTCGTGGATGGCGGTGACGGTGCGTTCCAGGCAGATCTCGCCGCCGCTGCGACGGATCACTTGGGCCATGGTCTCGCACACCTGGCGGTAATCGACGATGCCGGTGGCATCCAGAAACAGCCCGCCCAGGCCGACGATGTTCGGTTCACGCTGACGCAACTGCTCGGCGTCCAGGCGCTCGACCTTCATGCCATTGAGCTGGGCGCGCGCGTACAGGGCTTCCATGCGCTGCATTTCCAGCGGGCTTGAGGCGACCAGCAGCTTGCCGCACACCTCGAACTTGATGCCGTGTTCGGTGCAGAACTGTTTGGTGGCTTCGGCGCCGCGCTTGCACAAGTCGGCCTTGAGGCTGCCGGGTGCGTAGTAAATGCCGGCGTGGATCACACCGCTGTTGTGGCCGGTCTGGTGCTTGGCCAACACCGATTCTTTTTCCACGATCACCAACGAGGCACCGGGCTGGCGTTTGAGCAGCTCCATTGCGGTGGCCAGGCCAATGATGCCGCCGCCGATAATGCAAAAGTCATGAATCATTGTGTGAAGTCCCCAAGCGTGCACATTTCGGTCTGCTTATCAGGTTGTCAGACTAATGGTTTTGTTAAAAAAATGGCGTGTCAGGGACACGCTGTAAAAAGGGTTAATCGGTCAATGGGTGGCAGGCAATTCCAGTTGCAGGCGCCGCGCCGCCGCACGCAAGTGGGCTTCGGCGCTGGCCGCGGCGCGTTGGGCGTCGCCGTCTGCAATAGCCTGGTACAACAATTGGTGTTCCTCAGTGGCGTCGGCAGAACCGTTGGCAAAGCGCGATGCCGAGTTTTCCCAAGCGGTTTTGCGCGCACTGGCCAATTGGCTTCTTAGGAAGTCATGGAAGGCCACGAAGTAGTCATTCTTGCTGGCGTCGGCGATGGCGCGGTGGAATTCCACATCGGCCAGCGCCGCTGCTTCAAAGTTGTCGCGGTTGTCTTGCATGTCCTGCAAGGCGCTCTTCATGCGTTGCAGGTCGGCGTCGTCGCGGCGTTGGGCGGCAATCGAGGCGGCCGTGGTTTCGATCCACAGGCGAACTTCGAACATTTGCGCCAAGTCAGCGCGACGTCCGTTCTGCTGAGGAAAACGGAACACCGTGCCGGCGGGCGTCTGCGAGATAAATGAACCCAGGCCACGGCGGGCGGTGATCACGCCGTCGGCTTTGAGTTGAGCAATGGCTTCACGCACCACGGAGCGACTGACGTTGAGTTGTTCGGCCAGTTGCTGTTCGGTGGGCAGGCGCGACTCAGGCGGCAATTGGCCGGATTCGATTTCTGCGCGAATCGCGCTGACAACCCGTACGACAAGCGAATCGGGGCGCTGGAGCTCAAGCATGGGACAACCTTGTTGATCAGGTTGTCAGACAATAGTCGTTACGATTTTATCTTGTCAATGTCTGTGTCGTATCGCACCTGCGAGCAGGATCACACCCAGCGCCACGCCGAAGGTGACGTGCAGGCCGTTGGCCACTGATTGCGCGGTGGCGTGAGTCACCTCCGGCGTGGCCCAGGCGAACACCGCGCCGAGGACCGACGCGCCGACAATCAAGCCGAGATTGCGCGACAGGTTCAGCAGGCCGGAGACAGTGCCTCGGTTCGCTGGCTGCACATCCTTCATTACAGCGGTGTTGTTCGCGGCTTGGAACAGGCTGTAGCCGGTGGTCAGAATGACCAGCGCACCCAGGTACATGAACAGCCCCGAGGTGAATGACAGCAGCAGTGCGCCACAGGCCAGCACGCCCAGCCCGGCGAGTGTCATGCGTCGGCTTCCGAGGCGGTCGGTCAGGCGGCCGGCGGGTACGCCGGTCACGGCCGCGATGCACGGCCCGACCGCCATGGCCAGGCCCATCCACTCAGGCGCAAGCCCCAGGCCACGGGACAAATAAAACGGCCCCACCACAAAGGTGGCCATGATCACGGCGGCCACCAAGGCACTCATGGCCAGACCGGCGCGCAACGAGGCGTCCTGCAATGCCGACCAGAAGTTTGAGCCGGTGGACGATGGCTCATGCTGCCGATCGACCGGTAAATAACGATAGGCGAGGGCGACTGCCACCAACCCCAGCGGTACGCCGACCAGGAAAATCGAGCGCCAGCCCCAGACACTCAGTAACACACCACCGACGCTGGGTCCCATGGCGGTACCGACGGCCGACATCGTGCCCAGCAAGCCCATCACTCGCCCCGTACGTTGCTTAGTCACCGTGTCACCCACCATCCCCAACGCCATCGCCATCATGACTGCCGCGCCCAACCCTTGCAGGACGCGCGCGACAATCAGCCATTCAAGCGCAGGTGCCATGCCGCACAGCCCACACGCCACGGCGAACAGCAGCAGCCCCGCAAGCAGCAACCTTCGACGGCCCAGTCGGTCGCCCAGGCGTCCGGCACTCACAATCACCGCCGTGATCGCCAGCAGGTAGGCCAGCACCACCCACTGCACGGCGTGGAAAGACGCATCGAACGCCCGCGCCAGGCTGGGCAGGCCGACGTTGGCAATGCTGGTGCCGAGGGAGGCCAGCAACATGGAAAGCGACAGGCTGACGAGGCTACCGCGTGAGGCGTTATGCATGGGGAATCCTTGAATGAAGGCAACTGTCGCAAATCTACGGCGTGGCCTAACATGGCGGAAGGCGCATGGGTTGCAGTTAATACCTGCGCGTAACGCCTGATAAGGAACGCCGATGCCCGATCTCAATCTGCTGGTCACTCTGGATGTATTGCTTGCCGAAGGCAGCGTCGCCGCCGCGGCCAGGCGCTTGTGCCTGAGCCCTTCGGCCATGAGCCGTGCGTTGGCACGCTTGCGCGAAACCACCGGCGACCCGTTGTTGGTGCGCGCCGGGCGCGGCTTGGTGCCGACGCCAAGGGCAGTGGAGCTGCGCGAACAGGTCAGCCGCCTGGTGCAGGAGGCCACTGCGGTGCTGCGCCCTGTGCAATCGGTGGACATGGCTCAGGTCGAACGCACGTTTACCTTGCGTACCAGCGAAGAGTTCGTCGAAAACTTCGGCCCGGCGTTGCTCGCCCGCATCGCTCAGGATGCACCCGGCGTGCGCCTGCGGTTCATCAACAAGACCGATAAAGCCAGCGCGTTGCTGCGTGAAGGCAGTGTCGACCTGGAAACCGGCGTGGTCGACCCCGCCGCCAGCCCGGAAGTGCTGACCCAGGCATTGTTTCGTGACCGTCTGGTTGGCGTAGTGCGCAGCGGCCATCCGCTCAGCCAGGGCGAGGTGACTGTCGAACGCTATGTCAGTGGCCAGCATGTCTACGTATCGCGCCGTGGCCAGGCGCGGGGGCAGATCGATGACGTACTTGAAGCCATGGGCCTCACGCGGCAGATCAGTACCCTCGTCGCCGGTTTCGCCACCGCCATTGCCCTGGCTGGCGACACCGACCTGATCGCCAGCGTGCCCGAGCGCTACACCGTCCATCAACGTGAAGGCCTGCACAGCTTTGTGCTGCCGCTGGCGTTACCCACGTTTACCGTGGCGATGCTCTGGCACCCCAGGCTGGATGCCGACCTTGCCCATCGCTGGTTGCGCGGATGTTTGCGTGAGGTGTGCAGGCTGCAACGGGTACAATCGCCGCTGCCTTGATGCTAAACCCAGGAATTTGCATGTTCAGCCTTACCCGCTACACCACACCGTGCCCCGAGCCTGTAAATGGCCAGATCCTGCAGATGGTGGTGGACAACCTCACCGACATCAGCAGCGTGGGGCTGCCGCCGAGCAACCTGCTGTACAACATCTACCAGTACGCCACCGGCTTTGAGGTGCACCTGTACCTGGAAGCACTGAACGGTTCAAAGGGCATTGCCGTCGAGTTGGTCGTGGCGACCGATGCGCAGGACCCGGAAAAGGTCATTGGCTTTGTGCTGTCTCTGCCAGTGAAGGATGACCCCGAGGCCTGTGGCGTCGCGTTCATGGCGGTGCAAGTCGGTTACCGGCGCCAGGGTGTGGCACGCGCGATGATGCGCGACGTGCTGAGTCGTTATCCCCATGCGGAGCTGGCGTGCTCAGTGGAAAAGGTGCCGGCGTTTGAAGGCATGGGCTTTCAAGTGCGCGGCGCGCGCGGCACCCAAGTGCTGATGAACACGCGGGACTACGGCACCGATGGCTTGATGGGTGTGTTGGATGTGGCGGCGATCTACAACTCGCTGGAAGTGCGGCAGATTCATACGTACCTGCTACAAAAACACGGCAAGCGAGCGATGGTGGATGCGGAAAAGCAGCGCGATCGGCACCTTGATCAGTTGGCGCGCAAGGTTCAGTTGTTTGTGGCTGGGCACTGACTCGCTTGTTGTCGTGGCCCAAGTGCACTTGTAGTGAGCGGGCTTGCCCCGCGCTGGGCTGCGAAGCGGCCCTAAATCCTGATATCGCGTTCAACCTGAAAAAACGCGGCGGCCTTATTGGGGCCGCTTCGCAGCCCAGCGCGGGGCAAGCCCGCTCACTACAGTGCGATGTGGCCTTGTCAGTCACCCTTTCAGTGGCAGAATCACCGCGATCGCAGGCAAGCCAGCTCCCACATTTGAACCTCATTTACACCTGATAGGGCTCGAGCGACTATCAGGCCGCCACGGGAGCAAGCTCCCTCGCCACAACATCCCAAGTAGCAATGACCTAAACGCGGCCGCGATTAACCATCGCCAGTATGGTCGCCAACAACTCCTGCTGCGCCTCTTCACGACTGATCTCGCCACTGGCTGCCGCCTGGGACAGCGCCTCTGCAGCCCCCAGCATCGCCCGCAAACCGGCCTGGGATAAGCGCCCAAAGGGCGACAGCGCAGCGCGGCACTTGTCGAGGAAGATCGCCTCGTACTGGCGCTTCAGGGCTTCCAGCTCCGGCGAGCTGCTGAGTGCCGCAATCACCCCCGGAATTTCCCGGCCCTGCAATAACACACAATCCACATAGGACTCGGCGATCACCCAGGCCCGATCCTCAAGGGTGGCGCTGCTGGCCGCTATGGCGTTGGCAAATACCCGATCCTGGCGCGCATCAAAATCCTCATACAACGCAACCAGCAACCCGGCACGGGTAACGAAATGGTCGTAGACCACCGGCTTGGTCACCCCTGCCAGTTCTGCCAGGCGGCCAAGGGTCAGGGCTTCGGTGCCTTCATCGCGCACCAGTTGCCAGGCCACATCCAGCAATTGGCGCAGGCGGTCTTCGCGGGACAGGCGACGACGTGGGGTAGGGGATTCACTGCTTGACATGCTTATGTACCAAAAGTAACTTACTAATCGTAACTTAAGCCCAGCGTAACCCCAAAGGGAGTCAATGTCATGCACGCACTCATCGTTGTTGCTCATCACGACCCGCAATCCCTCACCCATGGCGTGGCTGCCCAAGTCGCCGTTGGCCTGACAGCCGCGGGTCACACCTACGAAATCGCCGACATTGCCGCAGAAGGTTTTGACCCGCGCTACACCGCTGCCGACCATCTGGTCCATCGCAGCCGCGCCACGCCACCGGCCGACGTACTGGCCGAACAGGCGCGCATCGACCGCGCCGATGCCTTGGTGCTGGCGTTTCCGATTTACTGGTGGTCGTTGCCGGGCCTGCTCAAGGGCTGGATCGACCGCGTCTTCATCAATGGGTGGGCGATCGACTACAGCCCCGATACGCCGGTGGTGAAGAAACTGCGGCACTTACAGGTGCACCTGCTGGCCTTGGGCGCCGCCGATGACGATGCGTTTGACCGACACGGCTATGCGAAGGCAATGCGCACGCAGATCGACTACGGGATCTTCGACTATTGTGGCGCGCAGGTGGTGACGTCGCAGCTGATGCTGGAATCGGAAAGCGGCGGGGCGCAGGTGCATCTGCAAAAGGCCAAGACCGTGGGCCAGGGGCTGTTCGAGAGCGAGACGGTCGCCGGTTGATTCAACCTTCGCGAAACAGGTCGTGGGCATCCAGCAGGCGGTAGGCGATCTCTGGTCGTTTCTCCAGGCCTCGGCGGATCGCGGCCGGGATCGATTGGCGGGTTTTGCGGCACATGCCCGGCAGTTCGTCGATCACGATCTGGATCCCGCGCATGCTCTTGACCTCGGTGTGGCCCGGTGCGATATGCACGCGAATGCCCAATTGCTGGTACATCAGCTGTTGCAGGCGTTCCAGGTCTTGCAAGCTCTTGAGGTCTTCAAGGCGGTCGAGCAGTTTCTTCTCTTCCTGACGCGTCAGGTTGAGGATGCGCAAGTCGGCACCTGGCGCTTGCAGCAGGTCGTCGCGGTCGCAGACGCAAGCGCCGGGTGGGCAGGGTTGGCGAATCGTCATGTGCACTGCCTCCCCATTCCGACGCTGATCGCTCAGTAGGTCAGCACGACCCCAAGACTGCCCAAAGCCTTCCAGTACTCAGGATAGGTCTTGGCTACGCAGTCCGGGTCCTGAATACGGATGCCCGACACTTTCAGCCCGGCCAGGGCAAAGCACATGGCGATGCGGTGGTCGGCGTGGGTGTCGATCAGCGCGTTGCACGACGTGCCGGCCAGCGCAGGATCACTGGCGACCAGCAGGTCGTCGCCCTCGATGGTCGCCAGGCCCGGGCGGATCTCGTTCAGGCCGTCATGCAGCGCTTGTACGCGGTCACATTCCTTGACCCGCAGGTTGGCGAGCTCAGTGAAACGCACCGGGGTGTTGTTGAACGCAGCGAGCACCGCCAGGGTCGGGATGGCGTCCTGCATCTGCGAGCCGACCACGGTCGCCTGCATGTCTGGGAATTGCGCGATCACGGCCTGCGCCTTGGCGTCCGGCTGGGTAAAGTCTTGCGCGGCTACGCCGATGTCGATGCGGCCACCGGTCAACACTTCAGCGGCCCACAGGTAAGTGGCGGCGGAGGCGTCGGGTTCGATCAGATAATCATGGGCGCTGTAACCGGTAGGGGCGACGCGCCAGGTGGTGTCGTTGACTTCTTCAACCTGGGCACCGAAGGCACGCATGCAGTCCAGGGTCAGGTCCACATAGCCACGCGCACCGATGTCCTTGCCGGTCAGCGCCACTTCAATCGGCGCTTCACCGCAGGCGGCGAGCATCAGCAGGGCCGATACGTATTGGCTGGACAGGCCGCCGTCGATCTCGAAGCGCTTGGCCTTGATCTTGCCAACGCCGTGCACGGTAACCGGTGGGCAGCCGGTGGGGCTGTCGACTTGGATACCGTTCTGGCCGAGGGTCGCCAGCAGCGGGCCGATCGGGCGTTTTTGCATGTAGTCATCGCCGTCCAGCACAACGGTGCCGTCAACCGTGGCAACGGCAGCGGTGAGAAAGCGCATCGCGGTGCCTGCGTTGCCGAGGAACAGCGGTTGACCCGGCAGTTGCAGTTTGCCCTGGCCGGTGACGACGAAGGTGGTGTCGTCCGGCTCGTCGATGGTTACGCCCATTTGGCGCAGGGCCACTGACATATGGCGGGTGTCATCGCTTTTGAGCGCGCCGCTGAGGCGGCTGGTGCCCTTGGCCAGGGCGGCCAGCAGGAGGGCGCGGTTGGTAATGGATTTGGAGCCGGGGGGCGCGACCTTGCCATTGAGGGGGAAGTTGGGCGGTGTAACGGTCACGGTTTTCTGCGAACTCAAGGTACAGGGCTCCTGATTCAAGGCAAGGTGGCACGGAGTGGCCGACAGGCGGATTCGAATAATCGGGTATAGATGCTGTGCTTGTCGAGCCTGCGTTCGGCCAGCGTGTTTGACGGGGCGCCTGAGATCAAGATCAAAAGCCAAATTATCGTTTTGTCAGCCAGTAATCATGCAGCGCCCGCGCTGCCGGTTCGATTTGGCTGACACGCTGCTGGTGCGCCTGCACATCCAGGTCTGCCGGCAGTTCGAAATTGTCCTGCTCGGCGCACCAGGAAATTTTCTCCAGTGCTGCGGCTTGCACGGCTGGCAGTTCCGGCCAGTTGCCGATGGCGGCGCCGCGGATGTAGCCAAAGCACCATTCTTCGGCGAGGGTCACGGTTTGGCCCTGGTGTTCGGTTTCATCAAAGCGGGCCTTGAAACCCTTGGCATCAATCGCCAGTTGTTCGGCCAGGGTGTTGATATGGCGAACGCACAGTTCAAGGAAGCTTTGCGCTTCGTCCATGTTGTCCCATTCCGTGTTCTGGCCACCCCAGATGGCCGGGAACCACTCCGCCACATCCACCTGGACCGGGCTGGATACGAGCGCGGTGAAGTAGCCGTCGAGTTCGGCCAGGTTCAATACGGAATGGTCGTCGCCGTATTTGAGCAGGGCATCTTCGATCGATTCGAATTCGGCGGGGGCGAGGGGTTGGGCGTGCATGGGCATATCCTTTAAACGTCGAGCGCCGCGCGTGGGGCGGCTTAAAGCGCGAAGGATGGCGTGTACGCAGGGTTTTATCCAGCGTCTTTTCCTTCACGGTGTACAGTCCCGCTTTTGGCCGATGCGTCCTTGTGCACCCTTGTTATAGTTCGGGCCTAATTACTCGCCAGCCAGGGATTACTGCCATGTCCGAATACCAAGCTTTCGTCGTCGAACTCACCGGCAACGTTGCCCATGTGCAGATCAACCGCCCGGAAAAGATCAACGCGATGAACGCGGCGTTCTGGACCGAAATCATCGACATCTTCCAATGGGTCGAAGACACCGACGCCGTGCGCGCCGTGGTGCTCAGTGGCGCCGGCAAGCACTTCTCCTCAGGGATAGACCTGATGATGCTGGCCTCGGTCGCCAACGACTTCGGCAAGGACGTGGGCCGCAACGCGCGCCTGCTGCGACGCAAGATTCTCGAACTGCAGGCTTCGTTCAACGCCGTCGACAACTGCCGCAAGCCAGTACTGGCGGCAATCCAGGGTTACTGCATCGGCGGCGCCATCGACCTGATCAGCGCTTGTGATATGCGCTACGCCGCCGAGGGTGCGCAATTCTCGATCAAGGAAATCGATATCGGCATGGCCGCTGACGTTGGCACCCTGCAACGCCTGCCGCGCATTATTGGCGACGGCATGCTGCGTGAGCTGGCCTACACCGGCCGCCAGTTTGGCGCCGAGGAAGCGCGCAGCATCGGCTTGGTCAACCGTGTGTACCCCGATCAGGACAGCCTGCTGGCCGGCGTCATGGAAATCGCCCATGAAATCGCCGCCAAGTCACCGATTGCGGTCACTGGCACCAAGGCTATGATCAGCTACATGCGTGACCACACCGTCCATGATGGCTTGGAATACGTTGCCACCTGGAACTCGGCTATGTTGCAATCCAACGACCTGCGTGTGGCCATCGCGGCCCACATGAGTAAGCAGAAACCCGAATTCGTGGATTGACTGACATGACCCCAGGCTGGATTACCACAACGCTGCTGGACAACGACACCCCGGGTGGCTGGGCGGTTGCCCGTAGCCGCGAGGGCTTTTTGCACGACACCAATGGCCCGCTGTTTCCCCGTGAATGGCTCAAGCGCCAGGACCTTTCGGTGTTTGCCGAACATGGCATCGGCCACCTCGACGGCGAGCCGGTGTACCTGCTGGAGCTCAACGCGGCGGCTGAAGTGCCGGGCTGCAGCTGGCAGGGCCTGCGCGGTTTCATGCTGCAAGGGGATCACACCCTGTACAAAGTACTGGGCTACGCCGCACAGATCGGCACGTGGGCACGGGAGCATCGGTTTTGCGGCAGTTGCGGCCAAGCCATGGTCCAGGTGCCACGCGAACGCGCGATGTTTTGCCAGGCCTGTGACCTGCGCAGTTACCCGCGAATCTCCCCGAGCATGATCGTGCTGGTGACCCGTGGCGACGAGATCCTGCTGGCACGTTCGCCGCGTTTTGTCACCGGCGTGTACAGCACGTTGGCGGGGTTTGCCGAACCGGGCGAATCGGCCGAAGACTGCCTGATCCGCGAGGTCCGCGAAGAGGTGCAGGTGGAGGTCAAGAACATCCAGTACATGGGCAGCCAGTGCTGGCCGTTCCCGCATTCGATGATGCTGGGTTTCCACGCTGAATACGCGGGTGGCGACATCGTGCCCCAGGCTGACGAGATTGAGGACGCGCAGTGGTTCAATATCCACGACCTGCCGCCGTTGCCGGCGTCACGTTCGATTGCGCGTTACCTGATCGACCTCTACCTGGCCCGTCGTCTAGGCCACGCTGAACCAGTGCTGCCAGGCTAGGCGCACGGTCAGGCCGAGGACCACGGTGATAAACACTGGGCGAATGAATTTGGCGCCGCCGCTGATCGCGCTGCGTGCGCCAAAGAACGCGCCACCCATTACCGAAATGCCCATCGCCAGGCCGACGATCCAATCCACCGAGCCGTTGAAGATAAACACCGACAGCGCCGCCGCGTTGCTGACGAAATTCATGCTGCGCGCCACGCCGCTGGCTTTGACCAGGTCGATGGGGTGGAGCAGCATCGTGCTCACCGTCCAGAACGCCCCGGTGCCGGGGCCCGCTACGCCATCGTAGAAGCCCAGGCCAAAGCCCTGGGTGGCTTGCCATTTCTTCTTGATCGGCGCGTCGGCGTCCAGCGGCGCCTTGGGCGTACCACCGAACAGCAGGTACACACCACAGGCAAATACGATCACCGGCAGCATTTTGTTCAGGGTTTCAGCAGGCAGGTAGTGGGCGACTACTGCGCCAGCGAGTGCACCCACCAGCGTACCGACGATGGCGTGCACCCACTGGCGCGGGTGGAACAGCTTGCGGCGGTAGAAGGTAAAACTGGCGGTGGCCGAGCCGAACGTGGAGCTGAGCTTGTTGGTGCCCAGTACCAGATGGGGCGGCATGCCTGCGGTGAGCAGGGCCGGCGTGGTGAGTAAGCCGCCGCCGCCGGCGATGGCGTCGATGAAACCGGCGATAAACGCAACGACGGCCAGGATGGCGAGGGTGGTGAGGTCTACGCTGAGTTCGAAGGGCATGGGCAGGACTTAGAATGGCGGGGCGCAGAAAGGTGCTGCGCCGAAGTGTGCCATCTTACCCGCCGGATGTACGCAGATCCAAATGTGGGAGCTGGCTTGCCTGCGATGGCAGTGTGTCAGTTGACGTATCTGGGGCTGACTCACCGCTATCGCAGGCAAGCCAGCTCCCACATTTTAAACCGTGCCCGCTTGACTAGCGGCGTGCCTCGATCCACTCCAGGGCGGTGCGCCAGACACAAATCCCCAGGAAATACGCCGACATCACCGACCACAACCCAAACGTCCACGGGTTGGTGTTCGGATAATCCACCACCATCAAAAAGCTGCACAGCAACCAAATCGTGGTCACCGCGATATTGATCGGCATGAATCGTTTAACCCGGAACGGGTGCAAGAACTTCATTGGCGTTACGGTCAGCAGCGCCAGGCCAATCACTGTGAGCAAGGTGACCCAGGCTTCCGGCTGGATGATATAGACACACAGTGCAACCACGTTCCACGCGGCGGGGAAGCCGACGAAGTAGTTGTCCTTGCTCTTCATGTTCACGTTGCAGAAGCAGAACAGCGACGAGACCAGGATCACCGACACCGTAAACAGGTGGGTAAACTCCGGCAGGTCGATATAACGGTAGATAAACAGCGCCGGAATAAACACATACGTCAGGTAATCAATCACCAGGTCCAGCACCGAGCCGTCGAAACTCGGCAAGACGGTGCTCACGTTGACCCGTCGCGCCAATGAACCGTCGACGCCGTCCACCACCAGCGCCAGGCCGAGCCACAGCAGGCAAGCCTTGGGTGAGTTTTCCAGCAGCGCCAGGGTGGCCAGGAAGGCCAATACCACACCGGTGGCGGTAAAGCCGTGGGCGCCCCAGGCTTTGAGTCTGGCTACATGCAGGGTCGATATCACGGGCGGTTCTCCAAAAGGTGAAACGGGGCAGCCGACAACGTGACGCTGTCGAGTCTGGCCGGGGAATGCAGGTATCGACCGGGAAGGAGGTCAGAAGGTTCACCAACCCGGTGTATCACTTAGCGTAGCAAGCGTAAGACGTTTCGGCATCAGCCCTGGCGAAACACCAAGGCCTTTAAGCCGCTTTGCGCGTCAATATCAGGAAATTCCGGCGGGTTTTGCAGCCGTTCCACGAATCGTAACCCGGGGGCTTCTCGTGTCACACCATCGATCAGGAAGTCCTCGCCGAAGGCCGGGTCGTTCATGCACGCCAACACGGTGCCCTGTGGGGTCAGCAAGTCCGGTAGGCGCCGCAATACGCGCTGGTAGTCCTTGGTCAGCAGGAAACTGCCTTTCTGGAACGACGGCGGGTCGATGATCACCAGGTCATACGGGCCGCTGTTGGTGACCTTGGCCCAGGACTTGAACAGGTCGTGGCCCAAAAAGCTGACCTTGCTCAGGTCATGACCGTTCAGGCGATGGTTGTCGCGGCCACGGCTCAGGGCACCGCGCGCCATGTCCAGATTGACTACGTGGTCGGCGCCGCCTTCGATGGCGGCCACGGAAAACCCACAGGTGTAGGCAAACAGGTTGAGCACACGCTGGCCATTGGCCTGTTCGCGGACCCAGTTGCGGCCGTAGCGCATGTCGAGGAACAGCCCGCTGTTCTGTTTTTTACCCAGGTCGATCAGGTAACGCAGGCCGCCTTCGGTGATGGTCAGCTCGTCGACAGGGGTGCCTGCCAGCCATTCGGTGGTGCTTTGCGGCAGGTAACGGTGTTGCAGGGCGACGGTGTAGGCCCCGAACTGCGTCTGCAGCAGCTGTTTCAGGGCGTGCAGGTGTTCTGCCTCCGGCTCCTTGAACAACGACACCAGCAGAACGCCTTGTAGCCAGTCCACCGTCAATTGCTCAAGGCCCGGCCAGCAGCGACCACGGCCGTGGAACAGGCGCCGGGTTTCCGTCGGTGGGCTGGCCAGGGCGGTGAGCAAGTGAGTGTGCAGGGTGGCGAGTGCGTCTGGGTTCATCGTTAAACGTCGGTCGTTGAGCGGGCGGCATTTTAAACACAATTGCGTCGTTAGAATGCAGCGATCAATGGTGGGCCGAACACGTCCCGAATAAACCCCGGCGCGATATACCGTTCGTAATGCGCTTCGGACAGCAGGAAAAACTCCCGGTCAATCGCGTCGCGCAGGTCCGCCAAATGGCGCTCACGAAACTCCGGCAACAACGCCAGCCCATACGCATCCAACTTGGAAATCACCCGCGCACCCCGGGCTATCAGTTGGTACGCCCAGCAATACGGCGATTGGTGCGGCATAAAGCGGATCTTGCGACTTTCAAGCTGCTGGCGCAGCAGGTGCGCATCAAACACTTCCAGTTTGCTGGCCATCACCTGCACCAGCAATTGCTCCAGGCGCAGCCACACGGCCTGTTTCTCGTCGGCGTTGTAGCCGTTCCACTGGATCACTTCGTGGTGATAACGCTTGCAGCCCCGGCACACCAGGTCGCCGTAAACGGTGGAACACAGGCCGATGCAAGGGGTCTTGATGGTTTGATTGGGCATAAGTGGCAATTTGCAAAGTCTGTAAAACACCGCAGACCTAACTGTGGGAGCGGGCTTGCTCGCGAATGCGGAGTGTCAGTTGATAAATCTGGTAACTGATACACCGCTTTCGCGAGCAAGCCCGCTCCCACATTTTTAGATCCGCGTCGTAGGTTAGTCCCAGCTCAACGCGCCGCCTGTTTGGTACTCGATCACACGGGTTTCGAAGAAGTTCTTCTCTTTCTTCAAGTCCATG
>NZ_JAHZMS010000048.1:0-207 GCF_019456785.1 Pseudomonas sp. LAP_36 | reverse complement strand
AGCTGGGAGAGCGCTTGCATGGCATGCAAGAGGTCAACGGTTCGATCCCGTTTAGCTCCACCAATTTTACAGGTTCAAGGTTGCGGTCACTCGGCCCTTGAATCGATCAGTTCTCAGCGCTGATCAGTGTATAGAAGGTTTGTGTCCCCTTCGTCTAGTGGCCTAGGACACCGCCCTTTCACGGCGGTAACAGGGGTTCGAGTCCCC
>NZ_JAHZMS010000047.1:0-221 GCF_019456785.1 Pseudomonas sp. LAP_36 | reverse complement strand
TGACCGGCCCGTTGAAGCTGTAGCTGGCGCGGTTATTGGGGCTGTCCTGCGCGCCAAGCCCCTTGGGCGGCGGCGACAGCATCTGCATGACGCCCCCCATCACCATCGAGGCGCCTGCCATCATCATCATGCTGGCGGCGGGGCCGGTGAGGTAACCAAACGGGTTGAAATACGCCACGGCGATCAGCACCGCGCCAATAATCGTCTGCAGCCCACCGGCA
>NZ_JAHZMS010000006.1:0-429869 GCF_019456785.1 Pseudomonas sp. LAP_36 | reverse complement strand
TGGGAGCGTTGCCGCCTCTGGAAAAAATGGCTTGATGAAAACCATCAAGACAGTTGCTCCCACATTTGACTTTCAGTGTGTTCGAAATCTGTATTCTCTCAGCTCAGATTCTCCAGCGTCTGCGTATCCCAGCTATGGGTCTTGATAGCCAGGTAGAGCATGCCGATGGTCAACGGCACCTTCTCGCCTCGCCCTTTGGCCCGGCGCTTGAGAAACACATCAAACACCGGTGGGTTGAAGTAACGATAAGTGTCGTAGTCGCCGAGGTCGAGCGCGAATTCCTGCTCCAATGCTTCCATGAGTTGCTTGGCCTCACTGCCGTCACAGCCCAGGTCGAAGTTGAGTGAGGTTTGCAGGCGGATCGTCTTGTGTTTCGGCAGGCCGATTTCTTCGTGCAGCAGTTGCAGGAGTTGCTGCATCACGGGGTCTTCGGGGAGGTCAGGGGCCAGGTTCATGGTGGGGGCACGCAGGAGTGGGTGAGGGGGATGGTTGTGTGGGTGGCGGTATTTAGTTTGGCGGATCAGCAAAGCAATGCCCGTAACAAAAGCGATGACAAGCAGGCTCTCGATCTGTGACGCCCTTATCCAAGAGGTCGCGCAGAATAGAAGTGTAGGAGCGATTACCACAAGGATCAGCCCACACCATTTTCTAAGGGCAGGGCGCTTGAGTGTTTTTTCAACTAAGGCGGCAACGGCAAAGAGTAGGGTCAGGCTGATCCAGTCGAGGTAGTCGGTCATTGTATTAGCCACCCTGGCGATTGGCAGCCAAGAGGACAAGGCGAATCACCGTCAAGATGACGCCGCAGTGAACTATGGGTTGAGTCCTTTCCATATTCACGGGTCTTAGCCGAAACGGTTGAGAGGACGCTATTTTCCGTCAGCGGTGGGTAACATCTACAGAGGGGCGAGCGACTGTTTGAAGCAGTTTGGGAAAAGTACGGCGCGAGGGTTAGAGGTTTCTTACAGCGGTTTCCGGCATTTGTAGCTTGAAAGTGATTTAACAGAAAACGCTCCCACATTTGGTTTGAGGTGTTCCTACAATCGCTATCGAATCTGTCTGATTTGGCCCAAGGCCATCGCCGCACCCTGTGTATCATCCTGTCTCTTTTTTCCTTGCGACCTTTCTCGATTCGCTGAGATTCCCAGGCTATGTTTTTAAGCCAACTCAGCGGTCAATGGAGTGACAGCCTATGCACGACACCCTCCAGCAGGTCTTTGGTTATCCACAGTTTCGTTTGGGCCAGGAGCAAACGGTCAACGCCGTACTGGCCGGTCGTTCTGCAGCGGCAATTTTTCCTACCGGGTCGGGCAAGTCCTTGTGTTACCAGCTGTCGGCGGTGTTGCTGCCGCACCTGACGCTGGTGGTGTCGCCGCTGTTGGCGTTGATGCAGGACCAGCTTGGTTTTTTGCAGCGTCACGGTATTTCGGCAGGCAGTATCGATTCGGCCCAGAGCCGCGATGAGGCCAATGACGTGATGGCCCGTGCGCGCTCGGGTGAGTTGAAAATCCTGATGGTTTCGGTGGAGCGCTTGAAGAACGAGCGCTTCCGTAACTTCCTGCAAAGCGTGCAAATCTCGCTGCTGGTGGTGGACGAGGCGCACTGTATTTCCGAGTGGGGCCACAACTTCCGCCCGGACTATCTGAAGCTGCCGGACTACCAGCGCCAGTTCAATATCCCACAAGCGCTGTTGCTGACAGCTACAGCGACGCCCAAGGTGATTGCCGACATGCAGGCGAAGTTCGCCATTGCACCGGACGATGTAGTCACCACGGGCTTCTACCGGCCCAACCTCAATCTGTTGGTGGAACCCGTCAGCGGTGCGGACAAGCGTCGTCGTTTGGTCCAGTGGATGAGTGAGCGCGCCAATCAACCCAGCATCGTCTACGTCACACTGCAGAAAACCGCCGAGCAGATTGCCGAGCATCTGAACCGCAACGGTATCCAGGCCGAGGCCTATCACGCCGGTCTGCCCCACGATAAGCGCGAGGGCATCCAGCAGCGCTTCATGGACGGGCGCTCCAATTGCATCGTCGCCACCATCGCGTTTGGCATGGGCATCGACAAGAGTGACATCCGCAACGTGGTGCACTTTGACCTGCCCAAGTCCATCGAGAACTACAGCCAGGAAATCGGTCGCGCGGGGCGTGATGGGCAGCCGTCTGACTGCCTGGTGTTGGCCAACCGCGACAGTCTCAATGTGCTGGAAAACTTCGTCTACGGCGATACGCCGGAGCAGGACGGTATCCATCGGGTGCTGGAAGAATTGCAGGCCGCGCGCGGCGATGGGCAGTGGGAGTTTTTGCTCCGGTCTTTGTCGGACCACAGCAATATCCGCGAACTGCCGTTGAAGACCCTGCTGGTGCAGCTGGAGCTAAAGGGCGTGGTTGCGCCGCGCTACGCGTTTTATGCCGAGTACCGCTTCAAGTACCTGATCGAGCCAGAGGCTTTGCTGGCGCGATTCTCCGGCGAGCGGCAGCAGTTCGTGGCGGCGATCATCCAGGTATGTAAACGAGCGAAAACCTGGGCGACGGTGGATTTCGACGCACTTTATCAACAGCACAATGCCGAACGCAGCCGGGTGGTGAAGGCGCTGGATTACTTCCAGGAGCAGGGCCTGATCGAGCTGGAAAGCAAGCAGATGACGGAGGTCTACAGCCTGCTGGATACCGATTTTGATCCACAGGTCTTGAGCACTGAGTTGTACACAGGCTTCAAGCAGCATGAGGTGGGCGAGGTCGCACGAATTCATGCGATGCTCGATCTGTTCGCCACCGAGCGCTGCCTGGGGCAGCGCCTGGCGCAGTATTTCGGCGATGAAAATGCACCGCAGCGTTGTGGGCATTGCTCGGTGTGCCACGGTCACGTCGCGCACCTGCCGCCACCGCCAGGCTTGCCGCCGCTTGTGGATAAAAACTTCATGGGGCTGTGCGGTGATTTTATCCACAGGCATCATGAGCACACCGGAGAACTGCCGGGCGCGGAACGACTGACACGTTTCCTCGGCGGGATCAGTGTGCCGTTGTTTACCAAGTTGAAGGCGCGGGGTATTCCCGGTTTCGCTGCGTTGGAAGATTACCCTTACGCTGAAGTACGCGAGTGGGCGCAGGCCCATTTGAATGACCTGTAAACCCACCTCCGCGAGACTTACCGATGCCTGACTCAGTGCCACGACGTGCCGATTATCCTCACTTCCAGCCGATCATCACGCGCTGGCACGACAACGATGTGTATGGCCATGTGAACAACGTGACTTACTACAGCTTCTTCGACACAGCGGTGAATACCTACCTGATCGAACAAGGTGGCCTGGATATTCATGACGGTGAAGTAGTGGGGTTTGTGGTGAGTTCGGCGTGTGATTATTTTGCGTCGATCGCTTTTCCCGAGCGCATCGAAATCGGCCTGCGGGTGGGCAAGTTGGGTAACAGCTCAGTCCAGTACGAATTGGCGGTGTTCAAGGCAGGCGAGGAAGAAGCCTGTGCGGCGGGGCGCTTTGTGCATGTGTTTGTGGATCGCGGGTCGAACCAGCCGGTGACGATTCCGGGTTCGCTGCGCGAGGCGTTGCAGCGGTTGGTGGCCTGACCCACGATCATGCAAACAATGAAGGCCAACTGTGGGAGCTGGCTTGCCTGCGACAGCGGTAGTTCAGGTTAAAAAGTGTCGCCTGACACTACGCTATCGCGGGCAAGCCCGCTCCCACATGGTTTTTGCAGTGGTGTTCAGACCGCTGACTTACCGGTGACGGTAGTGATGCTTGTTCTTGCGATGCCCATAGGCATGCCCGCGTCCACGGTGATCGTCGCGGTCATACCGACGGTTATCACGGCTACGCGAACGACGGTCGTCGTCATCGCTCTTGTTACCCATGTAGTTACCCAGTGCGCCACCCGCACCGCCGCCGGCGGCTGCGCCGATCAGGCTACCGGTGTTGCCGCCCATGCTGCGGCCAACCACGTTGCCGCCCGCTGCGCCCAAGGCGCCACCGATGGCTGCTTCGCCACGGCTGCGTTTGTCGGCACCCACCGCACTGCCGCCCGCGCCGCCCAGGGCTGCGCCGATGGCCGAGCCCGTGTTGCCGCCGATCGACTGGCCAACAACCGAACCGAGTACCCCGCCCAATGCGCCGCCCACACCGGCTTCGGTGGTGCCACCAGCCATGGCTGCGCCACTGACCAGGCCAAGGGACAACAAGAGAATCGAGGAGAACTTCATAGAGAGACCTCAAGAGGATGACGGCGCGATCCTGAGGCTGTGTCGACATTGTGACAATAGAAATCCGACCAGTAACACGAGTTGTACACAATTCGCTAAGTTACTGTTTTAGCTGGGGAACTTAAGTCGAATTAGTGAGTCTTTAGCTACTTGGGAATGGCCGCTTTTATGCAAAAGCGGCCTTTTTTGTGCCCGGAATTCATGGTTGTAATGAGCGGGCATTACGCCGAGCGGGCCATGATCAAGCCATTGTCACTTGCCGATTCCAAGCGGATCGCCACGAACTTCGACGTCGGCGTATGGCTGCCATCCCCGGTGCTTTCCAGCGGCACCAGTGGATTAACTTCCGGGTAGTAAGCCGCAGCCTGGCCCGCCGGAATATCAAACGCCAGCAAGGTAAAGCCTTTCACGCGGCGTTCACGCCCATCTTCCCACAGCGATACGATGTCAGCCTTCTGCCCCGGCTTAAAGCCCAGGCGGATGATGTCGGCTTCGTTGACGAACAGCACGTCGCGCTGGCCTTTGACCCCACGGTAGCGATCGTCCAGGCCATAAATAGTGGTGTTGTACTGATCGTGGGAGCGCATCGACTGCATGATCAGGTCCGGTATCCGGCCGGTGGCGTGGGTGCGCTCGTGGATCAGGTCTTTGGGCAGGATGTTCGGGCGGAAGTTGGCGCGGCCCGACGGCGTGTTCCAGCGGCGCGCACCTGCGGAATTACCCAAGTAGAAACCGCCCGGATTTTTGATCTTCTCGTTGAAGTCCTTGAAGCCAGGAATGGTGTCGGCGATCAGGTCGCGGATACGCCCGTAGTCCGCCACAAGCCAATTCCAATCAACGGGTTTGCTACCCAGGGTGGCGGCCGCAATGCCCGCGAGGATTGCCGGCTCCGATTTCATCAGCTTCGACAGCGGCTGCAGTTGGCCGTTGGAGCCGTGCACCATGCTGAACGAGTCCTCTACCGTTACCGCTTGCGGGCCATCGGCCTGCATATCAATGTCGGTACGGCCCAAGCACGGCAGGATCAGTGCGTCTTTGCCGTGCATCAGATGGCTGCGGTTGAGCTTGGTGCTGATCTGTACGGTCAGGTCGCAATTGCGCAAGGCTTCGAAGGTGCGTGGGCTGTCCGGTGTAGCTTGGGCGAAGTTGCCGCCCAGGCCGATAAACACCTTGGAGCGGCCTTCGAGCATGGCGTGAATCGCCTCGACCACGTTGTGGCCGTTGTCACGCGGCACCTGGAACTGGAAACGTCGCTCCAGAGAATCGAGAAACGCCACCGGTGGGCGCTCGTTGATGCCCATGGTGCGGTCGCCTTGCACGTTACTGTGACCGCGCACCGGGCACAGGCCGGCGCCAGGGCGGCCAATGTTGCCGCGCAGCAGCATCAGGTTGGCGATTTCCTGGATGGTCGGCACCGAGTGGCGGTGCTGGGTGATGCCCATCGCCCAGCACATGATCACGTTCTTGCCTTTGGCGTACATGCGCGCCGCTTGCTCGATCTCGACCAGGGTCAGGCCGGACTGCTCGACGATTTCATCCCAAGAGGTGTCGTCGATCTTGCCCAGGTAATCCAGCACATTAGCGGTGTGTTCGTTGAGGAAGTCGTGGTCGAACACCGCTTCCTTGCCTTCGGCCTGGGCCTGGCGTTCCCACAGCAGCAGGAACTTGGCCATGCCGCGCAGAATTGCCATGTCGCCACCCAGCGCCGGGCGGAAGTACGCGGTATTAGTCGGTTTGTCGCCGTTGGTGAGCATTTCCAGCGGGTGTTGCGGGTGTTGGAAGCGTTCCAGGCCGCGCTCTTTCAGCGGGTTGATGCACACCACTTGGGCGCCGCGTTTAACCGCTTCGCGCAGCGGCTCGAGCATGCGCGGGTGGTTGGTGCCGGGGTTCTGGCCCCAGACAAAAATCGCGTCGGCATGTTCGAAGTCATCAAAGGTCACGGTGCCTTTGCCCACGCCCACGCTCTGCGCCAGGGCCACGCCGCTGGCCTCGTGGCACATGTTCGAGCAATCCGGGAAATTGTTGGTGCCGTAGGCGCGTACAAACAACTGGTACAGGTACGCGGCTTCATTGCTGGCGCGGCCCGAGGTGTAAAACTCGGCCATGTCCGGGCTAGGCAGGGCGTTGAGGTGTTTGCCGACCAAGTCGAAGGCCGCTTCCCAACTGATGGGCAGGTAGCGGTCGGTTTCGGCGTCATAGCGCATCGGCTCGGTCAGGCGGCCCTGGTATTCCAGCCAATAGTCGCTCTGTTCAATCAAGGCACTGACGCTGTGCTTAGCGAAGAACGCTGCATCCACGCGACGTTTGGTGGCTTCCCAGTTCACCGCCTTGGCGCCGTTTTCGCAGAACTTGACCATGCCGCTTTCCGGCGAGTCGCCCCAGGCGCAGCCCGGGCAGTCGAAACCGCCGTTCTGGTTGGTCTTGAGCATCATGCGCAGGTTTTTCAGCGCGTTGTCGCTGGTCAGCCACGCCTGGGCCACGCTGATCAGTGCGCCCCAGCCGCCCGCCGGGCCTTTATAGGGCTTGTAGCGTGGGGTCGGGGTTTGGTCGGCTTGGTGATGATTGCTCATGGCTGGTACTCCATCGCAGGGCTGTAGACCCGCGGCGCGCTTTTCTGCGGCAGGTGGATGAGATTGAGGTTGTGTCGGCGCGCCCATTGCAGGGCCAGGCCGGTGGGTGACGACAGGCTTACCAGGGTCTGGATGCCCGCGCGCAGGACTTTCTGTATCAATTCGAGGCTGCAACGGCTGGTGACAATCGCCAGACCGCCGTCAGTCGGGATCTTTTGACGGATGAGTGCGCCAATCAACTTGTCCAGGGCGTTATGCCGGCCGATGTCTTCACGGCCCAGCAGCAATTCGCCCTGGCCGTTCATAAACACCGCCGCATGCACCGCGCCACTGTATTGGCCCAAGGGCTGGAACGCGCTGATGCGCTGGCGCAGGCCGTCGAGCCATTCGGCAGGCGGCAAGGGTGCGCCGGGCAGCACTTGCAGGTCTGGCAAGGCTTGCTCCACCGCTTCCACGCCGCACAGGCCACAGCCGCTGGTGCCGGCCAACTGGCGGCGCTGCTGCTTGAGGTTCCAGAAGGCACGGCTGGAGATCTGCACCTGAGCGTATTGGGCCGAGCCCGAACCGCTGAGTTTAAGATCATATATGTCGCTAACGTCGTCGATAATGCCGCTTCCGAGGCTGAAGCCGACGATGAAGTCTTCCAGGTCGGTGGGCGTTACCAGCATGACCGCCTGGCTGATGTCGTTATAGGCAATCGCCAACGCCACTTCTTCCGCCAATGCAGTACTGGCGACTTCTGTGTGTTCGAGGTTGCAAAACTGGTAGCTCTGGCTGGCGGCGGGCGCAGGCGCTTCAACAGCGGGCGCCGCGCAGACTGGACGCTTGGCGTTCATGGGGCAGTACCACCGACGGATTGATCAGTGCTCAGACTAGGCGCGACAAAGCGTCACGTCTAATTGCCAGTACTGATCCGCTGATAGATGACGTCGATCAAGATTCGATTTGCGATTTCTGATACAGCGCGAAACACGCCTCCGCCAACGCTGAACGCGGCGCGCTGCGGCGCATGATCAACCCCAGGCGGGCCAGTGTATGGGCGTCTTCGATCGGCTGCAGGCGCAGATGTTCGGTGAGCGCGTCCAAGCCCCCATCCAGCGGCATCACCGCACAGCAGAGGCCGCCATGCACAGCTTGTAACAACTGATGGACGGCATCGGTCTGCAGCAACGGCTGCGGGTTGAGCCCACGGCTGTGGAAGTTGTGGTCGATGGACTGGCGAAAGTGCATGCCACTGGTCAGCATGCCCAGGGGCAGTTCGATCAGCGCTTCCCAGCTCAACGGCGTATCTCCAAAGCTGAAGAAGCGCTGGTCGTAAAGCAGGCCCATACGGGTTTCGCCCAACGCCAGCGAGTCGAAGCGTTCGTTGTCCAGGCGTTCGAGGTAAGACACGCCCAGGTCCAGCCGATTGCTCGCCAATTGTTCAAGGATCTGTTCAGAGCTGAGCGCCGACAGCTCGAAGCGCAGGCTCGGGTGTTCTTTATGCAGTTGCTGCATCAACGCCAAGGGATCGAAGCTCGACAACGGCACCACGCCCAGGCGCAACGTACCCACCAGGTTGCCGCGACAGGCTGCCGCTTCGGCCTGCAAGCCGTCATATGCCGCTAGCACCGTGCGAGCCCATGCCAACACCCGCTCACCGGGGGCGGTAAAACCTTCGAAGCGCTGGCCACGGTTGACCAGCGATAGATCAAGCTCTTCTTCCAGGTTGCGCAAGCGCATCGACAGAGTCGGTTGGGTGATGTGGCAGCGCGCCGCCGCCTGGCCGAAGTGACGGGTTTCGTCGAGGGCGATGAGGAATTTCAGCTGTTTGATGTCCATCTTCGCTCCAGGGCTTATTCCAATGGCGGGGGGATTCTAGCGCGTTTGGGTCTTGGGTCGGGCTGGAACCCAAGTCCAAAGGACTGGTCTAGTCTTGGGCATCTGGAAATCAAAAACCAAGGAGAGCGCACTATGAGCATTTTTAGCTTTATCAAGGAAGCTGGCGAAAAGATTGTCGACCTGTTGACGCCGGGCAATGCAAACGCCAGTGAGCAGTTGAAGGACCACGTGTCCAAAGTGGGTCTGGGTAATCCGAACGTGCAGACCACGGTAGATGGCGACAAGGTGACGGTGACCGGTGAAGTCGCCACCCAGGAAGAGAAAGAGAAGATTCTGCTGGCGCTGGGCAATATTGCCGGTGTGGCCAGTGTGGATGACCAGATCACTGTAACGGGGCCGGCTGTCGAGGCTGCCACTTTTGTAGTCGTGAAAAAGGGCGACACGCTGAGTGCTATTTCTCTCTCGGTGTACGGTAACGCCAATCTGTATAACAAGATTTTCGAGGCGAACAAGCCGCTGTTGTCCCATCCGGACAAGATCTATCCAGGCCAGACACTGCGTATTCCCAAGTAATACGAAGGCCTAAATGTGGGAGCTGGCTTGTGTGGGAGCCGGGCTTGCCCGCGATAGCATCGCCTCGGTTTGAGCTAAACACCGCGGTGCCTGCATCGCGGGCAAGCCCGGCTCCCACATGGATCTTCTCCCACTTGGGGGTCAGAGTCCGACAATGAGATCTCGGTAATCACCCACCGCTGCGAATTCAGCTGTGTCCTTGGGCCCCTTCTTACTGTCCGGCTCTTTCACTGCCAGCAAATGCCCCACGCCAAACGCCTGGGCGCTGCGCAGGATCGGCAACGTGTCGTCGATAAACAGGCTGCGGGCGGGGTCGAAGTTGATGTCGGCTTGCAGGGCATCCCAGAATTGCGGGTTTTCCTTGGCGAAACCGTAATCGTGGGAGCTGATCAACCGTTCGAAATACGGCGCCAGTTCAATGCGTTCCAGCTTCAATGACAGTGAATCACGATGCGCGTTGGTGATCAGGATCACACGCTTGCCGGCCCTTTTGATGGCCGCCAGGAACGTGTCGGCATCCGGGCGCAGGGCGATCAAGTGGGCGGTCTCCAGCTTGAGTTCGCGCACCGGGATCTTCAGCTCCGCGCTCCAGAAATCCAGGCAATACCATTGCAACTGTCCAGCGTTACGCTCGAACAGGGGCTGCAACTCCATCTCGGCCATGGCGCGGCTCACCCCGTGCAGCTCGGCGTACCGCTGGGGCAGGTGGTCCATCCAGAAATGGTTGTCGTAATGCAGGTCGAGCAGGGTGCCGTCCATGTCCAGCAGGACGGTGTCGATGGCGTGCCAGGGCAAAGCGGGCATGGGGCGTTCTCATGTAAGTAAAGATATCCGACACAGACAATCGGAAAAGCCACGGTATAGTAACCCGATCACGCCAAGGAGCCGTTTATGCGCCAGAAACCCACCGTCCTCGCCCGCGAAATAGTCGCCAGTAGCCGTTTGTTCCGCGTGGAGGAAGTGCAATTGCGCTTTTCCAATGGCGTTGAACGGACCTACGAACGCCTTGTGGGCCGCGGTGCCGGCTACGGCGCGGTGATGATCGTGGCGATGATCGATGAGGATCATGCATTGCTGATTGAAGAATACTGCGGTGGCACCGACGAGTATGAGCTGTCCTTGCCCAAGGGCTTGATCGAACCCGGTGAAGATGTGCTGGCGGCAGCCGATCGCGAACTCAAGGAGGAAGCCGGCTACGGCGCGCGGCAGTTGGAACACATTACCGAGTTGTCATTGTCGCCCGGTTACATGAGTCAGAAAATCCAGGTGGTGCTGGCCACCGACCTCTACGAAGAACGCCTTGAAGGCGATGAACCTGAGCCGATGCGTGTGGACCGGGTGAACCTGCGCGAGCTGTCGATGCTTGCGCAAAACGAGCAATTCAGCGAAGGCCGCGCCCTGGCCGCGCTTTACCTGGTACGAGACCTGTTGACCCAGCGTGGAGCATTTACGGCATGAGCGAACTGTTTTTAGGCCACGCGTTTATTGCCCCAGTGATCGAACTGGCACGCCAGGCGGGTGAAGTGATAATGCCGTACTGGCGCGCCGATGTGGCGGTGACTTCCAAGGCCGACGATTCGCCGGTGACGGCGGCGGACCTGGCTGCGCATCATCTGATCCTGGCAGGCCTGACCGCGCTGGACCCGAGCATTCCGGTGCTGTCCGAGGAAGACGCCGACATCGACCAGAGCGTGCGTGCCGGCTGGGAGCGCTGGTGGTTGGTTGACCCGTTGGACGGCACCAAGGAGTTTATCGCCGGCACCGAAGAGTTCACCGTCAATATCGCCCTGATTGAACGAGGCCGCGTGGTGTTTGGCGTGGTGTCGATGCCCACCAACGGGCGTTGTTACTTCGGTGGCGCGGGCCTGGGCGCTTGGCGTTCGGACGTCAATGAAGCGCCCAAACAGATTCAGGTGCGCGCCGCGCCGGCGGCGGGTGAGTCATTTACTGTGGTCGCCAGCCGTCGCCATACAAGCCCTGAGCAGGAACGTTTGCTGGACGGTTTGAGCGAAGGCTTGGGTGAGCTGAAACTGGCGAATATCGGCAGTTCGTTGAAGTTTTGCCTGTTGGCCGAAGGCAGCGCCGACTGTTATCCGCGTTTGGCACCCACTTCACAGTGGGACACTGCGGCGGCTCAGGGCGTGCTGGAAGGGGCTGGGGGCGAGGTGTTGGAGTTGAACGGCGCGCCGTTCAGTTATCCGGCGCGGGCATCGTTGCTGAACCCGTTCTTTTTGGCGTTGCCGGCGAAGGCGGCCTGGCGTGAGCGGTTGCTGACCCTGGCCCGGTCCTAAGGCCACCATACATTCAATGTGGGAGCTGGATTGCCTGCGATGGCGGTGGTTCAGTCACTGAAACGGTGACTGTCAGACCGCTATCGCAGGCAAGCCAGCTCCCACAGTTGGTTTTGCATGATTGCTTTTAGCGGTGCAGGACGTATTGACCGGTGAAAGCCACCGCTCTTTCCTCACTGCCTTCATTCACAATCCACGTCTCCAACGCCAACCGCGCACGGCCATGACGCTTATACGTCGCCACAAAGCGTTTCCACACCTTCTCCTCCGGCGCCGCGCAAACAGCCGTCGCATCCCGCGTGACCGGCAGCGGATAGCTGATCTGCCCCTCCTGAATCACGATATGCCCGTCTTCAATCCCTTCTTCACGCAGCTGCAAGTGCAGCCAACCCCAGCCCGCCAGGACTGCGCCGCAATACAGGCTGCCGCCGAACATGGTGCTCTTATGGTTGATATTGGCTTGCAAGGGCAGGTGCAATTCCAGCTGCCCGTGCTGCCAATCGAGCACCTTGAGACCCATTTCCCGGGTGAGGGGGATGTCGTGGTGAAGGATGGATTCCAGGTAACGGCTGTCGCGGCTCATGGGGGCCTCTTGGCGGGTGGGAGCGGTCATTCGTCGTCGCCACTTTGGTTGGCGAAGTTCAGGCCGTGCTTGCGCAGTTTGTCGTGCAAGGTTTTGCGCGGTACGCCCAAGGCTTCGGCCAGGCTACGCATAGAGCTGTGCGGGCGGGTCAGTTCGGCGGCGATCAGGCTTTTTTCGAACTGCTCGACTTGCTCGCTGAGGCCGCCGGGCGTGGAGGTCAGGACACCGGCCGATGGATTGTCCGGTGTGTTATCCAGCGCCAGTTCCAGGCCCAGGGCGAAGCGTTCGGCAGCGTTTTGTAGCTCGCGCACGTTGCCCGGCCAGCTATGACGCAGCAGCAGCGCGCGCTGGCCCGGTTGCAGCTCGTGCAGCGGCAGGCCGTGGCGGCTGCTGGCTTCATCGGCAAAATGCTGGAACAGCATCAGCGCATCTTCACCGCGCTCACGCAGCGGTGGAATACGCAGCGGCGCGACGTTGAGGCGGTAATACAAGTCGGCACGGAAACGGCCCTGGTCGGCGGACTGGCGCAGGTCTTCCTTGGTCGCGGCGATGATGCGGATATCCAGCGGTATCAGCTGATTGCCGCCCAAGCGCTCGACGACGCGCTCCTGCAACAGGCGCAAGAGTTTGACCTGTACATCCAGGCTCATGCTTTCGATTTCATCGAGGAATAAAGTACCGCCGTTGGCAAATTCGAATTTACCGATCCGGCGTTTCTGTGCGCCGGTAAACGCGCCGGGTTCATGGCCGAACAGCTCGCTTTCCACCACGGATTCGGCCAAAGCGCCTGCGTTGATCGCCACAAACGGACCGCTGCGGCGGCTCGACAGGTCATGCAGCGCGCGCGCCACCACTTCTTTGCCGGCGCCGGTTTCGCCGAGGATCAGCACATCGGCTCTGGTCGCCGCCAGTGCACCGATCTGTTCGCGCAGGCGCAGCATTTGTGGCGAGTGCCCCACCAGGCGTGTGCTCAATTGCTGGCGGTCGCTGAGGGCCAGGCGCAGGCTGCGGTTGTCCAGCACCAGGCGGCGCAAGGCCAGGGCGCGGCGCACGCTGTCGAGCAAGGCATCGCTGGCGAAGGGCTTTTCGAGGAAGTCATACGCCCCGGCGCGCATGGCTTGCACCGCCAGCGGTACATCGCCGTGGCCGGTGATCAGCAGCACCGGCAGGTCCGGGTCCTGGCCGTGCAGTTCGGCGAGCAGCTCCAGGCCGTCCATGCCGGGCATGCGGATGTCGCTGACCACCACGCCCGGCCAATCCCGCGACAGGCGCGCGGTAAGGCCGGTGGCTTCGCCCAGGGTCAGGACTTTCAGCCCGGCCAGGTCCAGGGTCTGGCACAGGGCCTGACGCAGGTGTGGATCGTCGTCGATCAACACCACCTGAATCTGGTTATCGATACTCATACACTGCGGTCCTCGGACGGTTGCAGACTGACGCCCGGCGAGCCGGCACGCAATTTCAAGGTTAACAGCGCGCCGCCTTCCTTGTGGTTGGCAAACAGCAGTTCACCGCCAAAGGCGCGCATCAGGGTTTCACAGATCGCCAGCCCCAACCCCAGGCCCTGGGTGCGGGTCTTGGTGGTATAGAACGGCTCGCTGGCGCGGCCCAGGGCCTCCATGCAAAAGCCCGGTCCGTTGTCGCGAATGTACAGGTTGACGCCCTGCTCGGTGGTTTCGGCACTCAGCCAGAGTTTGCGCGGCGGGCCTTTTTCGGTGAGGGCGTCGAGGGCGTTGGCCAGCAGGTTGCCGAGCACCTGGCGTAACCGGGTTTCGCCGGCCTGTACCCACAATGTTGCCTCCGGCAGATCGCGGATCAGCTCCACTTCCATCGACCGACGCCGCTTGGCCAGCAAGGCCAGCGCATCGTCCAGTGCCGGTTGCAGGGCTACGCTTTCGGGCGCATGCCGGTCGCGACGGGCAAAGGCGCGCAAGTGGGCAATGATCGAGGCCATGCGCCCGGTCAGTTCGCTGATCAGCTTGAGGTTGCCCCGCGCGTCGCTGGTGCGCTCGTGGTCGAGCAGGATTTCGGCGTTTTCCGCATAGCTGCGAATCGCTGCCAAAGGCTGGTTGAGTTCGTGGCTGATGCTCGCCGACATGGTGCCCAGCGCCGACAGTTTGCCGGCCTGTACCAGGTCGTCCTGGGCACGCACCAGCTCCTGCTGAGCGTGCTCGCGTTCCAGCACTTCCTGTTTCAGGCGCCGGTTGAGGCCTTCAAGGTCACTGGTCCGTTCGACCACTCGCGCTTCCAGCTCGCGCCGGGCCTTGGCTTCAAAGGCGATGCGTTCCAAGTAATGGCGGCGGCGTTGCATCATCAAGCCCAGTAACAGCATCAACACCAACAGCGTGGCGCCACCCACGGCAACGACCGTGCGTACCGGGCGGTTGATCAACGAACGTGGCGCGAGGATTTCCACGTTCCAGCCGGTCTCGGCGATGGCCGTAGATTGGCGAAGCCAGGCGGTGCTGCTCAGGCTCAGCGGCTGGGGATCGCGGGTGGGGTAGGGCTGGATGGCGATGATGGCCTGGCGTTCTTCAGCCGTCAGCGGCCGGGTGGCACGGAATCGCCACTGTGGCCGCGACGTGAGAATTACCACGCCGTTATGGTCGGTGACCAGCAGTTGTTCCGGGGTGTTGCCCCACAGGCTTTCGGTGTGGTCCAGGTCGACCTTGACCACCAGCACGCCGATGATTTTATCGCCATCGCGCACGGCGGCGGCGAAGAAATAGCCGCGCTTGGCCGACGTGGTGCCCAACCCGAAAAACCGCCCCAGGCGCCCGGCCATGGCTTCGCTGAAGTAGGGGCGGAACGAAAAATTGCGCCCGACAAAGCTGTCTTGTTTATCCCAATTGGAGGCGGCGAGGGTCTTGCCGGAGGTGTCCATCAGGTACATCACCTCCACCCCGGCCTGGGCGGCGACGTCCTTGAGCAGCAGGTTGGCGTTGACCAGGTTGGTGCTGACCTGGGGCGCGCCAAGTGCCGTGCGCAACGCCGGCAGGTCGCCAAGAATTTGTGGCAGTACTTCGTAGCGGTGCAGGGTGCCCAGCAGGTTGGCCACGTACAGGTCGAGGGTCTGGCGATTCTGGCCGGCCAGCTCACTGCGGTAATAACGCTCGGCCAGGTGCTCCAGCGGCCACAGCAGCGGTGCCAGGCACAACGCCAACAGGGCGAGGCTGCGCCAGCGGGGTCTACGCGGGAGGGGTGGAGTCATGGGATTCGTGCGCCTGTGGGTACAGGCGCATTATGCCTAGTGCTGCCCTGCAAGACACTCGCGCAATGCGTCTTGCCACGGCGGTTGGCTGATGTGCCATTGCTGCTGCAGGCGACTGCAATCGAGACGCGAGTTCAATGGGCGCCTGGCTGGCGTCGGGTAGGCGCTGGCAGGGATCGGCTCCAGTTCAGCGCAGGCGTTGCCTTGCTTGCGCAGATGCTCGCCAATCGCCTCGGCAAACCCGAACCACGACGTTTCGCCTCTGGCGGTCAAGTGATAGACACCCCATTCCCCCGGCTCGCCCGCCTGCCAGCGCTCGATCAACCCACGCGTGCTGTGGGCGATGCTGCCGGCCCAGGTTGGCGCGCCGATTTGGTCGGCGACGATGCGCATCTGCGGCTTTTCCTTTAACAGGCGCTGCATGGTCAGCAGGAAGTTCTTGCCGTGGCTGGAGTAGACCCAGCTGGTGCGCAGGATCAAGTATTTGCCGCCAACGGCCGTAATCGCCTGCTCGCCCGCCAGTTTGCTCTGGCCATAGACGCCCAGCGGGTTCGGCGTGTCGGCTTCGGTGTAGGGGGCGGGTTTGCTGCCGTCGAACACGTAGTCGGTGGAGTAGTGGATCAACGGGATGCCCAGGGCTTTGGCTTCCTCCGCGAGAACGCCGGGGGCGATGGCGTTGATCGCGAACGCTACGTCCGGCTCGCTTTCAGCTTGATCGACAGCCGTATGGGCCGCGGCGTTGATGATCAAGTCAGGGCGATGGGCGCGGACTTGCTGGCGGATCTGGTCGGGGTTGGCCAGGTCGAGTTGGTCGCGGCCGAGAACGATGAGATCGCCGAGGTCCTGGAGCCGAAGTTGCAGTTCGCGGGAGACTTGGCCGTGTTGGCCGGTGATCAGGATTTTCATGGGAATACGTCTGCTTCCATCAGCGGTTTGCCGGCCTGATCCTTCGCGGACAGCTGCGGCGTCTCGGTCAGCTCCCAGTTGATGGCCAGCGTTGGATCATTCCACAGCATGCTGCGTTCAGCGCTGGGCTGGTAGTAGTCGGTGGTCTTGTACAGAAACTCGGCATGATCGCTCAGCACCACAAAACCATGCGCGAAACCCTCCGGCACCCACAGTTGGCGGTGGTTCTGCGCCGACAACCGCACGCTCACCCACTGGCCAAAGTTCGGCGAGCTGCGGCGGATATCCACTGCTACGTCCAACACTTCACCGGCCGTGACGCGCACCAGTTTTCCCTGGGTATGTTCGAGTTGGTAATGCAGACCACGCAACACGCCTTTTTGTGAGCGCGAGTGGTTGTCCTGGACAAAGTTACGCTTGAGCCCGGTCGCCTCTTCAAACGCCCGGGCGTTGAAGCTCTCGTAGAAATAGCCGCGTTCATCACCGAACACTTTGGGTTCGATGATCAGTACGCCGGGCAGTGAGGTTTCAATGATGTTCACTGGTTGTCTCCAGCCAGCGAGTAGAGGTATTGGCCGTAACCGGTCTTGCCAAAGTATTTGGCGCGCTCGAGCAGGTGGTCGCGATCGATCCAACCGTTGCCATAGGCGATTTCTTCAAGGCATGCCACTTTGAGTCCTTGGCGGCGCTCAATGGTCTGCACGTATTGCGAGGCGTCCAGCAGGCTGTCGTGGGTGCCGGTGTCGAGCCAGGCGAAGCCACGGCCGAAGCGTTCAACCTGCAGGTCACCCCGCTGTAAGTAGGCATTGTTGACGTCGGTGATTTCCAATTCACCACGGGCGGAAGGCTTCACCGCTTTGGCGATATTGATCACATCGTTGTCGTAAAAATACAGGCCGGTGACGGCGTAGCTGGATTTGGGTACCGCCGGTTTTTCTTCGATGGACAGGGCACGGCCTTCGCAGTCGAAGTCGATCACGCCGAAGCGTTCCGGGTCTTTGACCCAGTAGCCAAAGACCGTAGCACCTTTGCCGCGTTTCACCGCCGCGTGCAACTGTGCACTGAAGCTTTGGCCGTGGAAAATGTTATCGCCGAGAATCAGACACACCGGATCGCTGCCAATGAACTGCTCGCCAATCAGAAAGGCCTGCGCCAGGCCGTCCGGCGAGGGTTGCTCGGCGTAGCTGAATTTCACCCCGAATTGGCTACCGTCACCCAGAAGGTTGCGGTATTGCGGTAGGTCCGTTGGGGTGGAAATCACTAGGATTTCCTTGATGCCCGCCAGCATCAGCACCGAGATCGGGTAGTAGATCATCGGCTTGTCATACACCGGCAACAGTTGCTTGGACACGCCCAAAGTGATGGGGTGAAGACGTGTGCCGGAGCCGCCGGCCAATACGATTCCTTTCATGCGATCAGATCCCTCATGTCGGTGTTGCCCAATCGTTGGCCCTGGTAACTGCCGTCCTGGACCCTGCGGCACCATTCCAGGTTATCCAAGTACCACTGCACGGTTTTGCGTAGACCAGTCTCAAAGGTTTCCTCGGGTAACCAGCCCAGTTCACGTTCGATCTTGCTGGCATCGATGGCATAGCGTAGGTCATGGCCAGGCCGGTCTTTTACGAAGGTGATCAGGTCGGTGTATTGCTGCACCCCGGCTGGGTGCTGCGGTGCCAGCTCTTCCAATAAGGCGCAGATGCTGCGCACCACGTCGATGTTCTTTTGTTCGTTGTGGCCGCCAATATTGTAGGTCTCGCCCACCACGCCTTCAGTCACCACTTTGAGCAATGCCCGGGCGTGGTCTTCGACAAACAGCCAGTCGCGCACCTGCAAACCATCACCATAGACCGGCAACGGCTTACCCGCGAGCGCGTTGAGGATCACCAGCGGGATGAGTTTTTCGGGGAAATGGAATGGTCCGTAATTGTTTGAACAGTTGGTCAACAGCACCGGCAAGCCGTACGTACGCTGCCAGGCGCGGACCAGATGGTCGGACGCCGCTTTGCTCGCAGAGTAGGGCGAACTGGGCGCATAGGGAGTGGTCTCGGTGAACAGGTCGTTTACACCATGCAGGTCGCCGTACACTTCATCGGTCGAAATATGATGGAGTCGGAACGCACTTCTTGCCGGACCGCTGAGCGTTTGCCAGTAACCACGAGCGGCTTCCAGCAGGCTGTAGGTGCCGACGATATTGGTCTGGATAAAGTCCGACGGACCATCAATTGAACGGTCGACATGGGATTCGGCTGCCAGGTGCATGATCGCCTCGGGCTCGAAGCGTGCCAGCACAGCGCTGACTGTCGCCTGGTCGTTGATATCGGCCTGGACGAATTCATAACGGCTGTTTGACGCAATAGGGATCAACGATTCTAGGTTGCCAGCGTAAGTGAGCTTGTCCAGGTTGAGCACTTCGTGCTCGGTGTGCTGAATCAGGTGACGTACCAAAGCAGAACCGATAAAACCGGCGCCACCGGTAATGAGAATGCGCATGTCGGGGGCCCTTTTCCTTAGACGGACGATTAGCGAGCATAGCCTGAGTTGTGACGCTGGGCAGGTCGGCATGCTTCGGGGGTTGCCTAACCCCCCTGAACAATGGCGATATACACCCCTAAAAAACCGAGGCTACCCTCCATGTTGCTCGCCACCCTGATCCATCGCGCCAGTCTACCCTGCCCGCAAGTTGGCCCCGATCAGGCGGCTCGGCTGCTCGAGGAGCATTACGGCCTGATGGGCACGCTGCACTCGTTGGGGAGCCAGCAGGACCTCAACTACAGAGTCGACAGCCCCCGCGGCCGGTTTGTTCTGAAAATCTGCCGCGGTGACTACGCTGCCGTTGAGCTGCAGGCCCAGCACGCGGCGCTCAATGCCCTGCAGGCCCAAGCCGATGTGCACGTGCCCAAGGTCATCAAGGCCGTGAGCGGTGAAGAGTTGCTGACCCTGACCCTCGACAGCCAAACCCTGCACGTGCGGGTGCTGGACTATATCGATGGCCAGCTGTTGACCCATCAGCCTCATCTGGGCCGCGAGGTAATTGCAGGTTTTGGTGATCTGTGTGGGCGGATGAGCCAAGCGCTGGCGCCGTTCGAACACCCGGGCCTGGAGCGCACGCTGCAATGGGACCCGCGCCATGCCCGGGAGCTGATCACCCATCTGCTGGCAACCCTGGAAAACCTGCCCCACCGCGAAGCGCTGGAGTACGTGGCAGGGCAGGTCGAAAACCGCCTCCGGCCCCTGGCTGATCATCTACCGTGGCAGGCGGTGCACATGGACATCACCGATGACAACGTGGTGTGGCAGCGTGATGCGCAACGTCACTGGCAACTTCAGGGCGTGATCGATTTCGGCGATCTGGTGCACACCTGGCGCATCGCCGATCTGTCAGTGACCTGCGCCGCGTTGCTGCACCATGCCGAAGGTGATCCCTTTGCCATCTTGCCGGCGATACAGGCCTGTCATGCGGTGACACCGTTGCAACACGAAGAATTGCAGGCGCTGTGGTCGCTGATCGTTGCACGGGCGGCGGTGCTGGTGTTGAGCAGCGAGCAGCAGCAACGCCTGGATCCGGATAACAGCTACCTGCTGAAAAACGCCGCACATGAGTGGGAAATTTTCCACGTGGCGACGTCAGTGCCGTTTGAATTGATGGAGGCGGCGATCCTGGGCTGTGTCGGGCAGGCGTTGGCACCGATTGCCGGCCAAGGCTTCGCGCCCTTGCTACCGGGCCTGGTGGGACGTGAGTTTGCGTTGATCGACCTGGGCGTGCTCAGCCCGCATTTCGAGGCAGGCAACTGGGAGCAGGCGGGTATCGATCAGCGCTTGTTGCAGGATGCAGCTGCCGTGCACGGCCTGGCGGCCAGTCGCTACGGGCAGTACCGCTTGTCGCGTACGCAGCCCGACAGTGCTTATGAACCTGAGACGTTCGCGCTGCACGTCGAGCTGCACGTGCCCCGGGGCACCTCCATCGAGGCTCCGTTTGCGGGCATCGTCCGCCCCGGCGTGAATGGCGAACTGCGTGTGCACAGCAGCGAAGCCAATGTGCGGTTGTGGGGTGCCAAAGCGCTGTTGCAGCCTGGCGCCGCCGTACTCAAGGGCCAGGTGGTCGGTGAGGTCGAAGGCCCGCTGACCGTGCAACTGTGCCGTACTGGCTTGCCGGCGCCGCTGTTCTGCACGCCGTCCCGGGCGCAGGCGTGGCAGGCGCTGTGTCCCTCGCCGGCGGCGCTGCTGGGCCTGGCTTGCGACGCAGAGCCCGAGTTGGACTCCGAGGCCCTGCTCGCTCGCCGTGACGCCAGTTTCGCCCGTTCGCAAAAGCACTATTACGTCGACCCGCCGCGCATCGAACGCGGCTGGCGCAACCACCTGATCGACATGCAGGGCCGTTCGTACCTCGACATGCTCAACAACGTGGCAGTGCTGGGCCATGGCCACCCGCGCATGGCGGCGGTGGCGGCGCGCCAGTGGTCGCTGCTCAATACCAACTCACGTTTTCACTATGCGGCGATTGCCGAGTTCTCCGAGCGCTTGCTGGCGCTGGCGCCGGAAGGCATGGACCGCGTGTTCCTGGTCAACAGCGGCACCGAGGCCAATGACCTGGCGATCCGCCTCGCCTGGGCCTACAGCGGTGGCCGCGACATGCTCAGCGTGCTCGAGGCGTACCACGGCTGGTCGGTGGCGGCAGATGCGGTGTCCACCTCGATTGCCGACAACCCCCAGGCGCTGAGCAGTCGCCCGGACTGGGTGCACCCGGTGACCGCGCCCAATACTTATCGAGGTGAGTTCCGCGGGCAGGACAGTGCGCCTGATTACGTACGAAGCGTGGAACACAACCTGGCGAAAATCGCCGCGAGCAAACGCCAACTGGCAGGGTTCATCTGCGAGCCGGTGTACGGCAATGCCGGCGGCATCTCCCTGCCGCCGGGCTATTTGCAGCAGGTGTATGCACTTATCCGCGCCAGGGGCGGCGTGTGCATCGCCGATGAAGTGCAAGTGGGTTACGGCCGTATGGGGCATTTCTTCTGGGGGTTTGAAGAGCAGGGCGTAGTGCCCGATATCATCACCATGGCCAAGGGAATGGGCAACGGCCAGCCGTTGGGGGCGGTGATCACCCGTCGCGAAATCGCCGAGGCGCTGGAGGCTGAGGGGTACTTCTTCTCATCGTCGGGGGGGAGCCCGGTCAGTTGCCGGATCGGCATGGCCGTCTTGGATGTGATGGAGGAAGAAAAGCTGTGGGAAAACGCCCAAGTGGTTGGTGGGCATTTCAAGGCGCGGCTGGAAGAATTGATCGATCGTCATCCATTAGTGGGGGCTGTCCACGGCTCCGGGTTTTATCTCGGCCTGGAATTGGTGCGCGACCGGCACACCCTGGAGCCGGCCACTGAGGAGACCGCCTTGCTATGCGACCGCCTGCGGGAGCTGGGGATCTTTATGCAACCCACGGGGGATTATTTGAACATCCTCAAGATCAAGCCGCCGATGGTCACGTCCAAACGCAGTGTGGATTTCTTTGTCGACATGCTGTCGAAGGTGCTGGACGAACACGCGTTATAATCGATTGTTATCGGTTATTTTCTGTCATATTCATCTGCTATGAACTTATGTTGCTTTTAAAGCCGATTTATATCCGTTATAAAGTCGGCCTTTACCCCCATTCGGAGTCCTGATCGCCATGACCACCCTGCACAGCACCCCTCGCGCCGATGGCTTCCACATGCCTGCCGAATGGGCGCCACAGACTCAAACCTGGATGATCTGGCCAGAGCGCCCGGACAACTGGCGCCTGGGCGGCAAGCCAGCGCAGGCCGCTCACGTGGCGGTGGCCAAGGCCATCGCACGTTTTGAGCCGGTGACCGTAGCGGTTTCCGCCGGCCAGTACGAAAATGCTCGCGCGCGCCTGGATGTGCCGAATATCCGGGTGCTGGAGATGTCCAGCGATGACGCCTGGGTGCGCGACACCGGGCCGACCTTCGTGATCAACAACAGCGGCGAAGTGCGCGGTGTGAACTGGGACTTCAACGCCTGGGGCGGTTTTGATGGCGGCCTGTATTCGCCGTGGAACCGCGATTCGCAGGTCGGCGGCAAGATCCTCGAGATCGAACGGGCCCCCCGCTATCGCACCGAAGGCTTTGTGCTGGAGGGCGGTTCGATCCATGTTGACGGCGAAGGCACCCTGATCACTACCGAAGAATGCCTGCTCAACCGCAATCGCAACCCGCACTTGGGCCGTGCCGAGATTGAAGCGGTGCTGAGTGCCAACCTGGCTGTGGATAAAATTATCTGGTTGCCAGACGGCCTGTTCAACGACGAAACCGACGGCCATGTGGATAACTTCTGCTGCTACGTGCGCCCGGGCGAAGTGCTGCTGGCCTGGACCGATGACCCGCAAGACCCGAACTACGCACGCTGCCATGCCGCCATGGACGTGCTGCAAAGCAGCACCGATGCCCAGGGTCGCTCGTTCACAGTGCATAAAATGCCGATCCCTGGACCGCTTTACGCGACCGAGGAAGAATGCGCCGGTGTTGATCCGGTTGACGGGACCCAGGAGCGTAATCCGACCGTGCGGTTGGCCGGTTCCTACGTCAACTTCCTGATCGTCAATGGCGGCATCATTGCGCCGAGCTTCGATGACCCGCTGGACAGCGTGGCCAAGACAATCCTGCAGGACCTGTTCCCGCAGCACGAAGTGGTGATGGTGCCGGGCCGCGAACTGTTACTGGGTGGCGGTAATATCCATTGCCTGACCCAACAACAGCCAGCCCCGCACAAAAATTGAGTGCACTTGTAACAGTGTCTTGGCGCTAGCCGGGTGCTTCCCGGTTTCAGCGCTAACAGCAAGCCCGCGGCCCCGCAAGGTCGCGGGCTTTTTTGTATCGGCATACCTATAAACACGAAACATTGGCATAGGTCTTGTATCGCTGTTGTCACAGTGGCCCAAGGTGATGACTGCGCAGTTCTGTCATAAACCTTGAGTAAGTTAGCCGCTCACGCAGTAGGAGAGAGCGCTGAAATGAACGCCGATATCAACTCGATGTACACGCGCACGTTCCACCCCTTGAGGGTCAATGGTGACGCGATCCATGCGCTGGGGCTCTGGTTGAAGGAAAACGGTTCGCGACAGATCAGGCAACAGCCTGACTTGCATAGTGTGATGCGTGAACGCTACCCGGCGGGGTTGTTCAGTGAGGACGAAGTGCATGCGTTGTGTGACGTGTTGAATAGCTGAAGCACCACCGAAATCAAATGTGGGAGCTGGCTTGCCTGCGAAAGCGGTGTATCAGCCAACTATTCGCTGGCTGGCCCACCGCTTTCGCAGGCAAGCCAGCTCCCACACTGACCGCGTTTTCCTCAGAAACTGTAGGTGCCTGTAACCACCACGCTACGCGGCTCCCCTGGCTGGATCTGCGCCACACTGGTCGCCGACGCATAGTAGGTTTTATCCGCGATGTTGTTCAGCGCCGCCCTTACATCCCACTCCTTCTGACGGAACCCCGCCAACGCATCCCAGCGGCCATAACCCGGTAGCACCACGGTGTTGAGGCTGTCGGCATAACGGTCGCCGACCAGCGTCAGGCCGGTTTCCGCGTACCAGCCCATCTCCGGTTTCCAGGTAATGAACAGGCTGCCGTTACGCTTGGCCACATCGCTGACGCGCTTGCCTTCGAAGCCGTTGTTGTCCTTCTCGACCGTGGCATTCTGCAAGCCCACACCACCGCGTACATACCAGTTTCCGACGATCTTGCCGGTGGCGGTCAACTCCACGCCGCGAGAGCGCTGCAAGCCGCTGAGCAGGGTGATGGTGCGGTCCAGCGGGTCGCTGGTGCGGCGGTTGTAGAGTTCCAGCTCGTACACGGCGAGGGTGGTGCTCAGGCGGTCGTCGAGCCAGTCGCTCTTGACCCCGATTTCCTTCTGCTTGGTCAGCTCAGGGCTCAGGTCGTTGACGCTGCCGGCGGCGTTCGGGGTGATGCCGATCAAGCCGCCGCCCGCTGGGGAGAACGTCTTGCTCCATGAGGCATAGAACGAGTGATGTTCCAACGGCGTCCACACCAGGCCAAAACGCGGGCTGGTGCTGTGGCTTTTGACGGCCTGCTGGGTGTTGAGCAGCTTGTTCTTGGTGTCTACCTCGAAGCGGTCATAACGCAGGCCGGCCAGGATTTGCCACTGGTCATTCAGGAGCAGTTGATCCTGTACATAAATGGCGCGACTGTCGACTTCGGTGTGGTTGTTGCTTTGCAGGCTCATCCGTCCGGTGTGGCTGAGGTTGCGGTTGGGCTGGTTGAGATCCAGGGGCGGCACGACGCGGCCGCCTTGTGCGACGGCCGTGGCGGTATACAGCTTCGGGTCGCGGCGCTGGCTGCCCAGTTCAAGGCCGGTGAGCAAGCGGTGCTCCAGGCCGAAGGTGCTGAAGCCGCCTTCCAGCTCGACGTTGTTGAAGATGTTGAGAGTGGTCAGGTTCTGCTGCCAGCGCTGGCGCGTGACACGGTTGGTCGACGGGGTATAGGCGGTGAGGTAGGTGTTGTCGAAATCGCTGTCGAGCTTGAACACACCCAGGGTCTGGCGCAGTTGCCAGTTGTCGTTGAGCTCATAGGCCAGCTTGGAGCGTAGCGACTGGGTTTTGTCGTCGATGTAGTCGCGGCTGTCGCCGTAGGTGGTGCTGCGGCTCACGTCAGCCGGGCGCCCGTTGACTCCGGGAATGCCACGGTCGGGCGTGCGGTTGTAGCGACTGTATTCGTATTGCACCAGCCAGTTCAGGTCTGGCGTCAGCTGCCAGCTCATGGACGGCGCGAAGAGCTGGCGGTTGCCGCTCACACCGTCGCGAAAGCTGTTGTTGTCCTGGTTACCCATGTTCAGGCGCAGGCTGATGTTATCGGTGGGGTCGGTGCTGAGGTCGGCGTACAAGCTGCGCAAATCATTGCTGCCGCCTTGGGCCTCAATGCTCGACTTGTGTCCGGCAACCGGCAGCTTGCTCACGCGGTTGACGATCCCTCCCTGGCCGCCTCGCCCGTAAAGTACTGCCGCCGGCCCCTTGAGCACTTCGATGCGCTCGATGTTATGCAGGTCGCGAATGTATTGGCTGTCGTCACGAATGCCATCCAGGTAGAAGTCATTGCTCGCGTCGAAACCGCGGATGCGCAGGCTGTCGAAACGCGTGTCGGCGCCGCTGCTGACGTTCGGGATGCCGCTCAACGCCTGGCCCAGGTCGTTGGTGCCGTAGGCGCGCAGGCTTTCGGTCTTCACTGAATCGATCGCCTGAGGCACGTAACGCACGGGTGTGGCGGTGCGGGTGGCCGTGCTGGTTTCCTTGACCCGGGGGTCGTCTTCGTCAGCTTCGGCACTGATCGAGGTTTCAGGCAAGGTGGTGGCCGCACAGGCAAAACCGGCAGACAGCAGAACGGAAAGCCCAAGGGTGATGGGCGTCAGGCGAAGGGCAGGCATGAAGGCATGTATCCGAATTGTTTGGGAGGAAAACTGCACGTTAATGGTAATGCTTTGCATTTGCGCGCGTTATTTATTACCAAACGTATCGACTTCTAAATATGTTACGAGATGTGTTTCAAGGGCATTTGAAGGTGTTTTTTTGTCGTTTTCAGAACAGCAATAGGCCTTTGCTTAGAATTATTTCGCCTAAATACAGACGATTCACGAAATTGACACATAGTTCAACGCGCGACTAGGATTGCGCCCAACGCCTGTGGCTCACCGCCATGACTCATCCAATAAAAAAAGGCTCGCGGCCTGTTAAGGCGTCCGCGGGCCTTCTTTTTTCAGGACGCAGTCGATACCAGAAAGCGACATGGGGCCTGGTGTCATAGCGCGTACTCAACCAGAAATAAGGAATACAAAAAAATGTTGAAGCAACGGATGAGTCTGATCGCTCTGGGGATTTTGAGCGCATCGACAGCAATGGCCAACGACCAGGACCAATCCAAGGGTTTTGTTGAAGACAGCCACCTGAATATCGCCGCACGTAATGCCTACATCAGCCGTGACTACAAAAACGGCAAGCAAGACAAAGCCGAATGGGGCCAAGGCTTCATCGGTAAGTTCGAGTCCGGTTTCACCCAAGGCACCGTGGGTGTGGGTGTGGACGTGATCGGCCAATACGCTATCCGTCTGGACGGTGGTCAAGGTCGCGCTGGCGCGGGCGGCATCGACTTCTTCAAACAGGGCAACGGCACTACCAACCCTGATGGCTCGAACAACCCTGGCTCGGCACCCCACGACCTGGCCAAGGGCGGCGCTGCCGTGAAGTTCCGCGTTTCCAACACGGTGCTCAAGTACGGTGATCAGTTCCCGGCTGTGCCTGTGCTTCAGTACGACAACTCCCGTCTGTTGTCGGAAACCTACACCGGTACTTCGATCGTCTCCAAAGAGATCGCCGGTCTGCAACTGGACGCGGGTCACTTCACCAAAGAAGCGCGCAAGAGCATGGAAGGCACCGACAGCGGTCGCCTGAAAAGCATCGACTATATCGGTGGTAGCTACAAATTCACCGAAAGCCTGTCGGCCGCGCTGTATGCCTCCGACATGCAGGACGTGCTGAAGAAGCAATACGTCAACGTCAACTACGTGCTGGCCCTGCCAGAGAAGCAGTCGCTGACATTTGACTTCAACGGCTACAAAACCAAGCTGGACCGCAGCTTCGCCCTGGAAAACCAGAAAGATGCTGACGCCCGCGACAACAAAATCTGGAGCCTGGGCGCCACGTGGGCTGTTGGCCCGCACAGCTTCACCGTCGCTCACCAGCGCAGCACCGGCGACACCGGCTACCTGTATGGCGGCTACCGCAACGCTGGCGGCATCGGCGACGGTGGCAACACCATCCTGCTGGCCAACTCCTACTGGTCTGACTTCAATGGCAAGGATGAGCGTTCGTGGCAACTTGGCTACGGCATCGACTTCGCCACCTTCGGCGTACCGGGCCTGACCTACAACGTGGCCTACGTGCGCGGTACCAATATCGACGACGGCACCAACCGTGGCGATGGCACTGAGCGCGAAATCTGGAACCAGTTCAAGTACGTGGTCCAGAGCGGTCCAGCCAAAGACCTGAGCCTGCGTGCTCGCGCCTCGTGGCTGCGCGTTTCCAACAACGCTGACCAGTACAACGTAGGCGGTAACGAAATCCGTCTGTTCGCCGACTACCCGATCAACGTTTTCTGATTGATCCGGCGTCGCGCCTGATTCCAGGCGATAAAAAACCCCGACCTGTTCGGGGTTTTTTTATGTGCGCCCGGCAGTCCTTTTGCGCCTCAGGCACAAGCTTTATGCCCACAAACGTTGCGCAGATCCCTTTTCAGGAGCGCTGTACACCATTTTTTAAAAGCACTGACAAGGCGGGACGTCTGAAAAAACGGATAGCAGGTAAGTGGCAAAAATTTCGCCTAACCCAATCGACGTTAACCGCGTTTAAACACCCGAATATGAGTCAATTAAATGACGGTGATTTAAAGTCGCCTACCGTCTGGCGGCATAAAAGACGATATGTTGACAGTTTCTCCCGGATCTAACATGATCGGCGGCGTTTTGATGGCTTCAAGCCATTAAACTGACATCATTGCACCAAGCGGGCTGAGGGATTTGTCAGTCTGTGCTGGGCCTTAATCGTGCCACCGTTAGCGGACTGCCTATATGAAATCTCCGCTTGAGTCGTCAGGAAGAACCTCCATGGATGTTAAGCGAGTTTTGATTACCGGTGGTGCAGGCTTTATTGGCTCGCATTTGGTAGAGGCCTTGCTGGGCAAGGGTTACAGCATTCGTGTGCTGGATAACCTGTCGACCGGCAAGACGAGCAATTTGCCTATCGGGAATCCGCATCTGGATGTCGTCGTGGGTGACGTTGCAGACACGGCGGTGGTCGAGCAAGCCATGCTGGGATGCCATGCTGTGGTTCACCTGGCAGCAGTGGCATCGGTGCAGGCGTCGGTGGACGATCCTGTCGCTACCCACCAGAGCAATTTCGTCGGCACGCTCAATGTGTGCCAAGCCATGCTGAAGGCGGGTGTGAAGCGTGTGGTATTCGCTTCCAGCGCTGCAGTCTATGGCAACAACGGCGAAGGCACGGCCATTGAAGAAGACACCCCCAAGTCTCCCCTGACGCCTTACGCGTGCGACAAGCTGGCCAGTGAGTATTACCTGGACTTCTATCGTCGTGAACATGGCCTGGAGCCGGTGATCTTTCGCTTCTTCAATATCTTTGGCCCACGCCAGGACCCGTCCTCTCCGTACTCGGGTGTGATCAGTATCTTCAGCCAGCGGGCAATCGCCAAGCAGCCGATTACCGTATTCGGTGACGGTGGGCAAACGCGCGATTTTGTCTACGTGCAAGATCTGGTGAGCATTCTCGTGCAGGCCGTGGAGGCCCGCGAGGCAGCCTCTGGTGCGGTCAATGTCGGGTTCAGCCGCGCGACCAGTTTGAACGACCTGATCAGCGAGCTGGGTGGTGCGACCGGTACGGCGCTGACGGTGACGCATCAGGCGCAACGCCAAGGCGATATTCGTCATTCCCGCGCGGATAACACGCGCTTGCTGCAACGCTACGTGCTCTCGGAACCGACGTCCGTGGGCCAGGGGTTGGCACAGCTGCTTCGCAGTTTGTAACCCTCCGGTCACCTGTTTGACCTTAGCGCCGTCCCAGTTTCAATCATTTCAAGAGTGCATTATGGAAATCGTTTTTCGCAGGACGCGTGTCCGCGCAATAGCCGAGCGGCTGCTGGCCGCGTTTGCGTTGTTCGTTGGCGGGGCCCCTGTGCAGGCCGCTACTGTGCCGCAGCCGGCCAGCGTGGCCTTTTGGTATGCCGATCAGCCGCCCCTGGCGGAGTTGGCGCAGTTCGACTGGGCTGTGGTCGAGCCCGGCCACATGACGCCCGCCGACGTCAAAACCTTGCGCACGCTGGGCAGCGAACCCTTTGCTTATTTGTCCGTGGGCGAATTCGACGGTAATAAGGCGGAGCTCGACAAAGCCGGCTTGAGCAAAGCGGTTTCCCCGGTGCGTAACGATGCCTGGGACAGCCAGGTCATGGACCTCACTTCGCAAGCCTGGCGTGAGCACTTGTTTGCTCGCGCCAAAGCCTTGCAAGCCCAAGGTTATGGCGGTGTGTTTCTCGACACCCTCGACAGTTTCCAACTCTTGCCTCAAGCCCAGCGTGAAGCTCAGCGCGTGGGCCTGGCCAACCTGCTGCGTGAAATGCACAAGCGTCAGCCAACATTGAAGTTGTTCTTCAATCGCGGTTTCGAAGTATTGCCCGAGCTGGATGGCGTTGCCGCCGCCGTGGCAGTCGAGTCGATTCACGCGGGCTGGGACGCCTCCGCCAAGCGTTATCGCCCGGTCTCGGAGTCCGACCGCGAATGGCTTGAAACGCATTTGAAACCGCTGCGTGCCAAAGGCATCCCGCTGGTAGCGATCGATTACTTGCCGCCTGAGCGCCGTGAAGACGCGCGCAAGCTCGCAAAGCGCCTGCGCGAAGAAGGCTACATCCCGTATATCAGCACGCCTGACCTCAACACCCTGGGCATCAGCAGCATCGAGGTTCAGCCACGCCGTATCGCGCTGATCTTCGACCCGCGCGAAGGTGCGCTGGAAGATGCTGCCGGTCATAGCGACCTCGGCGGCTTGCTGGAGTACCTGGGCTATCGCGTCGATTATTTTCCGGCCGACAGCAAGCTTCCGCTGTACAGCTTCAGTGGCCTGTACGCCGGCGTTGTCACATGGATGACCAGCGGCCCGCCCCAGGACCCGGCTGCGTTTAATCGCTTCATCAATGCGCGCCTGGACGAACAGGTGCCTGTGGCGTTTTTCAGTGGTTTGCCGATTGAGGACAAGCTGCTGCTCAAGCGCCTTGGCCTCAAGCGTGATGCGCCGCCCGCCACGCAGGTGCTGACCGTTACTCACCAGGACAAAGCCCTGGTGGGCGCATTTGAAGCGCCGGTGGTGCCGCGCTCGCGTGACCTCGCCGCCGTTTCCGTGATGCCCAATGGCCCGACAGCGGCGCTGTCGTTGAAGGGGCCCGGCGGTGACGTGTTCACGCCGGTGGTGGTCGGCAAATGGGGTGGCTTGGCACTTGCGCCCTATCTGCTTGAAACCAACAACGAGCGCAGCCGCTGGATCCTCGATCCCTTTGCGTTTCTCCAGGCCAGCCTGCACCTGCCAAGCCAGCCGCGCCCGGACAGCACTACCGAAAATGGCCGGCGCATTGCGACCGTGCACATCGATGGCGATGGCTTCCCTTCCCGCGCCGAAGTGCGTGGCACGCCTTACGCGGGTCGCCACACGCTGGACGACTACATCAAGCCCAACCCGTTCCTGACGTCGGTGTCGATCATCGAAGCCGAGATTTCGCCGCGCGGCGCGTTCCCCTTCCTGGCCCGTGAGCTGGAGCCGATTGCACGCGAGATCTTTGCCAACCCTAAAGTTGAAGTGGCCACGCATACCTACAGCCACCCATTTTTCATGCAGCCGGATAAAGCCAAGAAACGCGAGAACTTCAATCCGGAATACGGCATGAACATGAAGGTGCCTGGCTACGACAAAATTGATTTTCGCCGCGAAATCTTTGGCTCGCGCGACTACATCAACCAGAACCTGACCACCCCGCAGAAGCCGGTGAAATTGGTGTTCTGGCCAGGTGATGCACTGCCATCGGCGAGCACCATCCAATTGGCGTATGACGCTGGCCTGAAAAACGTCAACGGTGCCGAAACCATCATGACCAAGGCCAATCCGTCGCTGACCGGCCTTAACCCGCTGCTGCGCCCGACCGCAGGCGGCTTGCAGTACTACGCGCCGATCATCAACGAGAACCTCTACACCAACTTGTGGAAGGGCCCGTATTACGGTTTCCGCGAGTTGATCGAGACCTTCCAGCTCACCGACAGCCCACGCCGTCTGCGTGGCCTGCACCTCTATTACCACTTCTATTCCAGCACCAAGCAGGCGTCGATCAAGGCCATGCACGAGATCTATGGCTACATGCGCGAGCAGCAGCCGATGTCGTTGTGGATGAGCGACTACCTCGACCGTCTGCACGGTTTGTATCAGGCGAGCCTGGCACGCACCGCGGATGGCGCCTGGCAGATTCGCGGGATGGACGCACTGCGTACCGTGCGCCTGGACGCGCAAATGGGCTGGCCGGACCTGTTGCAATCGCAGGGCATCGCCGGCGTGCGCGATTTGCCGCAAGGGCGCTACGTGGCCCTGAGCAGCGACAAGGCGTTGCTGGTGCTGCGCCCGGATCGAGACCCGAGACCGGCGCTGGAAGAAGCCAATTTGCCTCTGCTGGACTGGCGTTACCTGGATGAGCGCCGCGTGAGCTTTGCGTTCGCCGGCCAATTCGACCTGACCTTCTCCGTACGTTCGGCTACTGCCTGCCGCGTGGAAGTGGATGGTCAACGATTTGCGGGCAAGGCTTCCGCCGGCCTGTGGACTTTTCAATTACCTATGAAGCAGGTGAGTAATGGTCAGCTCCTCTGCAACTAAAAACAGCCGCCTGCTCAATCCTTGGGCATTGGCGGTGGTGGCGGTTGCCGTAGGTGGCCTGTTGTGGGCGACCTTCCAGCGTGAAGAAGTGTTCCAGCCTGACGGTCGCCAGCCGGATGCGGTCTCGGCCAACTATGCCGAGCTGCTGCTGACGGCGCACCCGGACGACGATCACCTGCGTCTGCAACTGGTCGATTTGTTGATTCGCCTCGGTGACTACACCAAAGCGCGCCAGCACCTGGAAGCGTGGCCCAAGCCACAGCCGGAAACCCAGGCTTATTACCGCCTGGAACTGGATGCCCTGGTCGCCGACAGCAGCAACGACCTGATCGCGCAACGGGCCCTGGCCGAGCGCCTGGGTAGCTTCGACTACCGCAAGTTGCCGATGCCGCAGTTGCAAAACCTGGCCAAGCGCGCGTTGACGTTGCAGGCGCCTGAGTTCGCGGCCAACGTGTATGAAGAAATCGCCGCGCGCGATCCGGCGCAACGTGCCGACTCGCTCAAAGCCGCCGCGCAGTGGTACATGGCCGCCGGCCAACCGCAGCATGCCGCGGACATCTACTTGCAACTGCGTCGCGACGCCCAGCTACCGGCCGAGCGCCGTGATTATGCGCAGTTGGCGTTCAACAGCTTGCTGTCGGCGGGCCACGACGAACAGGCCGCGCAGGTGCTGTCCGACGAATTGCCCCAGCTCACCCAGTCCTCGGCCGATGTGGCGTGGTTGGAGCAGGGCGTCGATGTGGCCGTGGCGACCAAGCGCTTTGACCTGGCGCAGCGCGTGCTCAAGCAGTGGCGCGAGGTGCAGCCGGACAACCCGAAAATTGCCCTGAAAGAATTCCACGTGCGCCTGGCCATCAACGACCTGGCCGGTGCGTGGGAAACCGGCCAGCAATTGACGGTCGACTACCCTGATGACCCCGTATTGCTCGAGCAAATGGCGCTCCTGGGCGAATGGCGCGGCGATAACGCAGCGGCCGTGGGTTATTGGATTCGCTTGCTCAAACTCAAGGAAGACCCGAAAACCCGCGAGCACGCTTGGCGCCTGGCGAGCCAACTGTTCGATTTCGACCGTTCGATCCCATTGCTCGCCGAAATCATGCAGCAGCGCGCGCTCACCGATATCGAGCTGGACGCCTTGGTCTACGGCCACGAATCGCGCGGCACGCCCGCCGAGGCCGAAGCCTGGTTGCGCACCTATCTGCGCAAATACCCAGGGCACCGCCTGGCGTGGACACGCTTGCTGCAAAACCTGGACAACACAGGGCAGTTCGCCGCGCGCAGCAAGGTCTACAACGACTACGCCAAACGTTTCACGCTGACCCCGGCCGAGCGAGTGGACTGGGTTGGCACCGAGATGAAGCTGTTTGACGAGCAGGCTGCATGGGACGTCGTGAAGTTGGATGACCCTTCGATCGAGGATCCTGAGTATTGGCACGCCCGCGCTAGCCTGGCGTGGGACCTGGAGCGTGATGAAGACCTGCGCGTTTCGTTGGAACGCCTGCTGGCGATCAACGGCAAGCTGGTCAGCGGCGACGAGAGCCAGCTCATCACCCTTTATCGCACCCGAGACCCACAGCGCGCCCTGGCCCTGATGGTCGCCAGTTGGAAACGCGCCCAAGACCCGCAACGCTTGGTCGAGGCCTTGCAGCTCGCCCAGGAATTGCAGGAGTGGGACCAAGTGGTCGCGTTGCTCGAAGACGCTAAACAGTACCCGGAGGCCTACGAGCAAGCCCAGGTCCTGGCCGTGCGGGGTGCATTGGCGATTGAGCAGGGCGACAGCGCCGAAGCCGAGCGTTTGTACCTGCTGGGCCTGTCACGTTATCCCAACGACAACCTGTTCCGCGAACGCATGATCTGGATGTATGTCGACCAGGGCAACACCGAGAAACTCAAGCCATTGCTGGCCAAATGGCGTGCCTATGCGCGTGAAGACCGTCTGCTCTGGCTGCCATTTGCCAGCGCCAGTCAGTTGTTGAATCGTGATACCGACGCCTTGGCCTGGTACCGCATGTACCTCAAGCTCACCCCGAACGACTGGCTGGTGCAGGCGGCGTACGCCGACGCACTGGACACCGCCGGCTACCAGGATGCGGCGCAGCGGCTGCGTTTGAAACTGCTGCGCAACCCCGAGGCTGAAGGGCTGCAACCTTCGTCCCAGCGCTACGCAATCTGGTTGCGGCTGATGTCCAGCAGCTACTCGCCACGCAAGGCGCAGCAGGAACTGTTGAAGTGGAAAGACGGTTCGCCGTCGATGAAGCAGATGTGGTTCGAGCGCTTGCTGGCACGGCTGGATGCGACCAATCAGGAGTCGCAGAAAGACCAATGGCTGGAATGGGCGCGTAGCCAAGGCCTCAAGGTCGACCGTTACGAGCAGATTCAGGAAGCGCTGCGCAGTCGCAACAAGGCCCAGGTTGAAACCCTGTTGGCCAGCAGCGACCTGAACCCGGCGCAACGTGCGCAGGCACTCAGCCGCCTGGGTCGCACCAACGAAGCGCTGGACGTCAGCTTGACCGCATTGGGTGACGACCAGCCGGAGTCGGTGCGCGAGCAACTGCGCCGTCAAGCCGTGGAGATCCACGAAAGCACCCCGCAAGGCGCGCTACTGTCCTACCAGAAGCAAGACTTCGGTGGCCTCTCGTTTGATGCGCCGCGCCTGGAAATCGCCCACAACCTGGGTGACAACTGGTACGCCGACCTCGAGATGGAGCACGGCAACTACAAGGGCGACGACATCATCTCATCGAGGATCGGTGACGAAAGCAACGCGGCCCTGACCTTGATTCGTTCGGTGGAAAACGGCAGCTGGAAGGTGTTCGCTGACACCAGCCAGCGCAAGGACGACGATCGCAACGGCCTGGGCCTGTCGCGCATGTGGCAGCTGGGTTCCAGCCACCAACTCGAGACCGGCCTGGACTGGCATCGCAAGAGTGACGACAGCGGCTTGATGCGCGCCTTCGGCCAGCAGGACCGAGCCTGGGTCGGTGGGCGTCATGGCCTGACCGCCCGGGACCAGTTGAGCTGGGAAGTGGCGCAGCGTTCGTTCTCTACCCGTGCCGGCGACTCGCTGGGTACCGGGCATGCGCTGAAGGTTGAGCTTAACCACACGCTGGAATTTGCCGGGCCTAACTGGACGGTGCGCGGCGGTGCGGATTATCAGAAGAACAGCGTGAAGGACCGGGAGCTTGACTACCTGTCGAGCCGCAACGGCGGCGCCGTCAAGGTGACGCCTCAGTCGATAGATACCGACACGGGTCTGCCTGATCCTCTCGATGTAGACCCGGTCACCGCCGACAACCTGCTGCAAAGCCGCTACGGCCAACTCTACGTCGGTACCACCTGGCGTCGCGGCATCCCTGGCGCGCTGGTGCGCACCAAGCCGCAATACACCTGGTTGGTGGACGTGACGGCAGGCTGGCAGTGGACAGACCAAACCTTCAACTACGGCATGAACACCGGCATCGGCTTTGAAGTGCTGGGTGACGACGAACTGGCCCTGACCGTCGGTTACCAATCTGCGCCACAAGGCGGGGATGGTAAATCCGGCGGAACACTGGGCATGAGCTACGGCGTGCGTTTCGGGCGCTGATTACAGAATCTCTACGGGAGAAAACCTATGCAAGTAATTCGTAAACTGAGCCTGGCGCTGACAGTCCTGTTCGTTGCCGGCTGCTCAAGCTTCACCAGTGAGACCAGCCCGAACCTGCCGCGCAATGCGCAGTGGGGCATCGTGCCGATGGTCAACTATTCGCAGACCCCGCAAGCCGGTGAGCGCAGCGAGCAGATCCTGCTCAGTGTGCTCAGCAGCCATGGTCTGCAACCACGGGTTTACCCGGTCACCACCCAGGGCGAACAAGCCTTGATGGACGACAACGAGCGTCTGGCCGGTGCCCTCGATTGGGCCCGTGAGCAGAAACTCGATTACGTGGTCGCGGGCAGCGTGGAAGAGTGGCAGTACAAGAACGGCCTGGACGGCGAACCGGCGGTGGGCATCAGCCTGCGCGTGCTGGAAGCCAGCAGCGGTCGTGTGCTGTGGAGCAAAAGTGGCGCCCGCGCCGGCTGGTCCCGTGAAAGCCTGGCGGGCAATGCTCAAACAGTCATCGACAAACTTGTTGGCGCCCTTCGGTTCGAGTGAACGCAATGAATTCTCCACACATGGATTACAGCCTGGCGCCTCGCGCCAGCGGGCCGGTGTCTTGGCTGGAAACGATACTGGTGACGGGCCTGGCGATCGGCCTCGGCTTCTGGCTCACGCCTGAAGACCCGTTGCAGATGCATGCCGGTTTCCCCTGGCCGATCCTGGCACCGCTGCTGTTAGGTGTACGTTATGGCTTCGTGCGCGGCTTGTTCAGCGCGGTTCTGGTGGTGGCGGCGCTGTTTGCGCTGCGCAGCAGCGGGCACGAAGGTTACACCCAGCTTGATCCGTCGTTTATCGTCGGCGTGCTGGTGTGCGGGATGCTCGTCGGTGAAGTGCGGGACCTGTGGGTGCGTCGCCTTGAGCGTCTGCAGATGGCCAACGAATACCGTCAGTACCGTCTCGACGAATTCACCCGCGCCCACCAGATTCTGCGGGTCTCCCATGACCTGCTCGAGCAGCGTGTGGCGGGCAGCGACCAGAGCCTGCGCAGTTCCTTGCTGGGCTTGCGGGAAAAGCTGCGCGGCATGCCGGTCGAAGGCGATGCACTGATCGCGCTGGCTGAGCCCATCGTAGCGATGCTCGGCCAGTACGGCGCCTTGCGCGTGGCTGGGTTGTACCGCGTCGACGACAGCGAAAAAAACATACTGCCTCAAGCCCTGGCGATGATCGGTGTGATGGGCCCGTTGGACGCGGGTGATGACCTGATCAAGCTGTGCCTTGAGCGCGGTGAACTGGTCAGCGTGCGCCAGGAATTGATTGATTCCGGCAACTCCTCGCAGTTTTCGTCGCTGCAAGCGTGCATCCCGCTGATCGACGCCGAAGGCAACCTGATGGCCATCCTGGCGGTTCGGCAGATGCCGTTCTTTGCGTTCCAGGACCGCACCTTGAGCCTGTTGTCGCTGCTGGCCGGCCACATCGCCGACCTGCTGCGTCGCGACCCGCAAGTGCTGCAACTGCCGGACGCCGACGCCCAGCAGTTCACGTTGCAACTCAAGCGCTCGCTGGTGGACATCGAGCAGCACACCTTGCCGGCCGGGTTGTTCGCGTTTGAGATGACGCGCCCCAACGACGAGCTGACGCGCCTGATGGAGCGCAGCCAGCGCGGCCTGGACCTGCACTTGCCGGTGCGCAACAACCGCGACCACGCGCTGCTGTTGGTGTTGTTGCCGTTGACCAGCCCGCAAGGCACCGAGGGCTACCTGGCCCGTATCAGTCTGCTGTTGCATGAGCACTTTGGTATCGACAGCGACTTCGAAAGCCTGGGCGTACGGGTGATGCCTTTCAACCTGGAGCCTGGCTGTGATCGCAACGGGCTGCGTAACTTCCTTTACAACGAGTGTGGCTTGAATGATCAGCAAGTGGCTGTTTAGCGGAGCCTTGTTGTTAGAGGCGGGCAGTTGGGCCAGTTTGTGGCTCGATGCGCCTCAATTGCACCAATTGCTGGTCTTCTCCTTCAGCCACGGGCTCGCCTGCCTGATGCTGTGCGCGGCCGTGTGGCTGTTGCTGCCGGCGCGCTACCGCAAGCCGTTGCCGTGGAGCCCGCTGTTCATCTTCAGCCTGGCGTTCTTTGTGCCGGTCATCGGCACCTTGGGTGTGGTGGCTGCGATCTTCCCGGCGCTGTACTTGCCGCGCAAACGCGACAAACAAGCCTGGCAGGCCGTTGGTATTCCAAGCTTGCCGTACCGCGCGCAGGCGCAATTGCACAAGCCGGTTTTCGCCGATGGCGGCTTACAGGATGTGCTGCGTCACGCGCCCGATCCGGACCAGCGTTTGTCGGCCTTGTTGGCCACGCGACGGATGCCCGGCAAGGAAGCGGTGCCCATTCTCAAGTTGGCGCTGGCAGACCCCAGCGACGACGTGCGCCTGCTCGCCTACTCGATGCTCGACAAGCAGGAAAGCGATATCAACCTGCATATCCAGATGGCCCTCGAGCAACTGGTGGATGTCAGTACGCGCACCGCAGGCCCGGTCCACAGCATGCTGGCGCGCTGGTACTGGGAACTGGCCTACCTCGGCCTGGCGCAAGGCAGCGTGCTGGAGCACGTACTCAACCAGGCCAGCGAGCATGCCGAGCAGGGCTTGGCGGCGGGCGAGGGCGGTGAGCTGTTCCTGCTGGCTGGCCGTATCGCCCTGGAGCGCGGCGAGAACGAGCGCGCCGAAGTCCTGCTGCGCCTGGCGGAAGAAAACGGCATGGGTTCGGCCCAGGTCTTGCCGTTTCGCGCAGAGCTGGCGTTCGAGGCCGGTCGTTATCACGAAATTCCCGGGTTGCTCGCCAGCCTTCCCGAGAAAACCCGCCAGCGGCCACCGTTCGCTGAGTTGGTGAGGAGCTGGAATGAGTAACAAGCAAGAGGCACCGATTGCAGACATCTGCCTGCTGCTCGAAGGCACCTGGCCTTACGTGCGCGGCGGCGTGTCGAGCTGGATTCACCAGATGATCCTCGGCCTGCCGGAGTTGACCTTTTCGGTGATGTTCATCGGCGGCCAGCGCTCAGCGTATGAGAAACGCCGTTACGAAGTGCCGGCCAACGTGCTGCACATCGAAGAGATGTTTCTCGAGGACGCGACCCATCCCACCCATCTGCGCGGCACACCGCGCGAAGCCGACCCGCAGCACCTGGCCGACCTGTATCGCTTTTTGCATCACCCGGATCAGCCTGAACGTGAGCTGGGTGAGAAGCTGCTCGATTGCATCGCCAACGGCGACATGACCCTCGACGACGTCCTGCGCAGCCGCGCCAGTTGGGAGACGCTCAGCGAAGGTTATCGCCTGCATTGCGCCGACCCGTCCTTCGTCAATTATTTCTGGACCCTGCGCTCGCTGCAGTCGCCTTTGCTGATGCTGGCCGAAGCCTCGCGCAAAATGCCGCGGGCGCGCATGCTGCATTCGATTTCCACCGGTTACGCCGGGCTTTTGGGCTGCATTCTCAAGCAACGCTGGAACTGCGCCTACTTGCTCAGCGAGCACGGCATTTACACCAAAGAACGCAAGATCGACCTGGCCCAGGCCTCGTGGATCGCCGAGACCTCCGGCCAGGCGCTGAACCGCAGCCTCGACGGCGGCTCGGGTTACATCCGTACGCTGTGGGTGCGCTACTTCGAGCGGATCGGCCAATTGGCCTACAACAGCGCCGACAACATCATCGCCTTGTATGACGGTAACCGTCAGCGCCAGATCAAGGACGGCGCCGAGCCTGCGCGCACGCAATTGATTGCCAACGGCATCGACCTGTCGCAGTGGAATCGTGTGCTTGAAACACGCGCGCCGGGCATTGCCCCGCGGGTGGGCCTGATCGGGCGTGTGGTGCCGATCAAGGACGTGAAAACCTTCCTGCGGGCCATGCGCGGTGTGATCAGTGCCATGCCTGAGGTTGAAGGCTGGATCGTCGGGCCGGAAGAGGAAGACCCGGAGTACGTCAGCGAATGCCGCAGCCTGATGGCCAGCTTGGGCCTGGAGGGCAAGGTGCACTTCCTCGGCTTCCAGCGCATCCAGGACATCCTGCCGCAGCTCGGCCTGATGGTGTTGACCTCGATCAGTGAGGCGCAACCCCTGGTGATCCTCGAAGCCTGGGCCGCCGGCACGCCGGTGGTCAGCAGCGACGTGGGCTCGTGCCGCGAACTGATCGAAGGCGGCAGCGCCGAAGACCGTGACCTTGGTATTGCGGGCAAGGTTGTCGCGATCGCCGACCCACAGGCCACCTCCGTCGCCATCCTGGAACTGCTGCGCAGCCCGGAACGCTGGCAAGCCGCACAGGCCAGCGGCCTGGCGCGGGTCAACCGTTATTACACCGAAGCCTTGATGTTGCAGCGCTACCGCGACCTGTACCAGGCAGCCATGGAGAACAGCTAAATGGCCGGTATTGGCTTTGAACTGCGCAAGATCCTCTCGCGCGACTCTTACACCGCCACCCTGCATGCCTACGTCTATGCCGGGCTGATCAGCTCCGGGCCGTGGGTGTTGTCGATCATCAGCGTGATGCTGGTGGGCATCATTAGCCTGGGCTTGATGTTGCCCAACTCGCTGGTCGGGCAGTTTCTGGTGACGGTGACGTACCTGATGGCCAGCTCGTTGATCCTGACGGGCGGCCTGCAACTGTTCTTTACCCGGTTTGTGTCCGACCAACTGTTCCAGCGCAACTACGAGCAAATCCTGCCCAACCTGCTGGGCATATTGCTGATGGTTACCGTGGGCGCTGGCGTACTCGGCATCATCCTGCTGGCGGTGCTGTTCGATCAGCCGCTGATCTACCGCGTGCTGGTGCTCTCGAACTTCGTGGTGCTGTGCAACCTGTGGCTGGTGATCATTTTCCTGTCGGGGATGAAAAAATATAACCGCATCCTGCTGGTGATGCTGGTGGGCTACTCGCTGATGGTTGCGAGCGCCTACCTGCTGAGCTTCCTGCAGATGCCAGGCTTGCTGCTGGCGCTGTTGATCGGGCACAGCACGTTGCTGTTCCTGTACCTCTACGACATCCTGCGCGAATACCGGGCTGAGAAGCTCATCGCCTTCGACTTCCTCGATCGCCGCAACGTGTTCCTCAGCCTGCTGGTGACCGGGTTCTTCTACAACTTCGGCATCTGGGTGGACAAGATCATGTTCTGGTTCAACCCGGCCACCTCCAACACCGTCATCGGCCCGCTGCGCGCCTCGATCCTCTACGACATGCCGATCTTCATCGCCTACCTCGCGATCATCCCCGGCATGGCCGTGTTCCTAGTGCGCATCGAAACCGACTTTGCCGAATGGTACGACCGCCTGTTCCGGGCCATCCGCGACGGCGAAACCCTGCAGCATATCGGCTCCCTGAAGACCGAAATGACCCTGTCCATCCGCCAGGGTCTGCTCGAAATCTGCAAAGTCCAAGGCCTCACCGTGGTGCTGCTGTTCCTCTTCGCACCACGCCTGCTGGACTGGCTGGGCATCTCCAGTTACTACCTGCCACTGTTCTACATCGACCTGATCGGCGTGAGCATCCAGGTCGTCTTCATGGCGCTGCTCAACGTGTTCTTCTACCTCGACAAACGCCGCGTGGTGTTGGAATTGTGCGTCCTGTTCGCCGTCCTAAACGCCGGCTTGACGCTGCTGAGCATGCACCTGGGGCCGAGCTTCTTCGGGTATGGGTTTACGCTGTCGCTGCTGGCGTGCGTACTGCTGGGGCTGGCGCGGTTGTCGACGGCGTTGGAGGATCTGGAGTACGAGACGTTTATGTTGTCGCGCTGATCGCGGTGGCTGGCGAATAAAAAAGGCACTTGTCGGTTAGCGGCAAGTGCCTTTTTTGTTGCTGACGGCGGGTTATTGCCCGGTGTTTCAAGGAGACTCCAGCACCTTCAGGACTGTTTTTACGTACGCTCTTAACATGATCCCTATCCCTGAATGACGGCAAAAGGATACTGCCGCGCTGAGTGTAGGTCAGTCGTAGTTTTTTGCTCGAGCGGGAGAATCAAGTCGCTGTTTGTTTGTAGAGCAGAAGCTTTTTATGCGTCTAACTTACGCCGCGAGGGGGAGGGAGGCTCATTTCGCGAGGACTTTGAGAAGCCGCGGCGCAAGCTCAAACGGGGCGAGGCAACTCGCAATAACACCAAAGTGTAGAAACAACAAAGGCCCGCATTTCTGCGAGCCTTCGTTTTGTTTGGTGCCGGCACCAGGAGTCGAACCCGGGACCTACTGATTACAAGTCAGTTGCTCTACCAACTGAGCTATACCGGCGTGTTAGGGCGACGATTATAGCGATTGCCAAGCTTCTGTAAACCCCTGAATTCTGACTATTTTTGCAGAAGCCAAGGTTTTCTCGCAATGATCCCTTTTTCCTCGCAACGAGGTAGGATTCATCCCTCGTCATCTAGCGGTCTACTCGGCCTTGATCGAGGCAGCCTCCGCACCATTTCTACCAAAGGAAGCCCTACATGAAACGGACTCTTTCACTGTCCCTCATCCTTCTCGTCACGGCCCTCAGCGCGTGTTCCACCCATAAGCCTGGCAACGATCCAGCTTTGGTCGGCACCTGGAAGGGTTTGCGCACGGAGACCAGCAAGTGCCAGTTCCTGTCGTGGACCAATAACCTCAAGCCGGACGGCCGTTTCACTATTACCTTCTTCCGTGATGCGCAGCAGACTCAGGTGATTCAGACCGAGCAGGGCACGTGGGCAGCGGCCAATGGCAAGAATGAATTGCGCACGGATGGCGTGCCTTCGCCGGATATCTACACGTATAAACTGGTGGACCCGGATACCGTGCATTACGTAAGTGTGGCGGCGGATCCTTCCAGTGATTGCCAGGGTGATTACGAGTTCACCGAGCGCCGCATTCGCCCTTAAGTCGATTGGTGTGCCAGAACCGGGCAGTCGGGTGCCCGGTTCGTTCATGTGTACAAATACTTTGGGGCCAATGCTGGCGTGGTCATTAATTTGACTACTTGCCGCCGGTCTAAAAATTCAGCGTTAACTTCATCAAAATAATGACACTTTGTTGTCGGTGTCAGAGAATGCGGTAGCAGAGCCGCCTATATAAAAAGACCTGCGGTAAGCCTTCTTCTTGCCGACCCTTCACGTCTTTAGGCAGCGTCGTGTGGGAGTTTGGTCATGAGCCTTACTGACGAGATTTTTGTGTTGCTCGGCAAACATGTCACTCGAGATGTGCGCGGGCTGAGCGCGCGGTTGCATTTCTTCGGCAGTGTTCCGGTCGACGATGGCGCCCCCTTTCCTTCTTCAGGCCCGAGCGCCAATGAACCACCTCAACAGGAAGATGTTGCCGTGGCACGGCCAACTGTAGTCGCGTTGGTATCGGCCAATGGAGGCGTGGGCCGCAGCACGCTGGTCACTGCCTTGAGCAGCGGCATGCAGCGGTTGGGTGAGTCGGTGGTGGCCTTGGACTTGGACCCGCAGAACGCATTGCGTCATCACTTCGGCGTCAGCGCGAGCTTGCCTGGCATCGGTCGCACCAGCTTGTTGAATACGCCCTGGGCTCAGATCCAGCAACCGGGCTTCGCCGGGTGCCGGGTCATCCCCTTTGGCGATATCGATGCCCAGCAGCAGGAAAACCTTCACGGTTGGCTCAAGCGCGAACCGGGTTGGCTGGCGCAGCAGTTGTCGGGGTTGCACCTGAGCGCGCGGCAAACGGTGATCATCGATACCCCCGCCGGTAATAATGTCTACTTTCATCAAGCCTTGAGCGTGGCCGATGTGGTGTTGGTGATTGCCAAGGCTGACGCCGCGTCCTTGGGCACCCTGGACCAACTCGATAGGCTGCTGGCGCCACATCTTGCGCGCGAGGGCCCGCCGCAGGTTCGCTATGTGCTTAACCAACTGGATGAGGACGATGCCTTCACCCTGGACATGCTTGAGGCGTTCAAGCAGCGCCTGGGTGGACAGCCGCCGTTGGAGGTGCACCGCGACAAGGCAATCAGTGAAGCGCTGGCGTTTGGTATCGACCCCTTGGACAGCCAGGCATTGACCTTGGCCGGAGACGATATCGACGAGCTTTGCCGGTTATTGATTGCGCGCAAAAAATCGCTATAAGTCGCGGTTTATACGCTTAACGCCAGATGCTTATGCACAATCGGTTGGTTGAGGGGGTCACGTAACAGCCATTTTGTGGAGCGGTTCTCATCCCGCCGCAACTGCCTGTTTTGCGGGTGTTTTATTTTGTGAACAAAAAATGATCAGCTTGGTTTTTGACCTGTAGCGCAGATTGCTACAGGCTCTGTAAAGAATCCATCAACAGAGTTATCCACAGGCTGTGGTGCGACAATTCTGCCCCTTAATCGCGCTCGGCAAGCACCATCAAGTTGCGCGGCGTCAATGCGGGTTCGCAGAAGCTGCCCACTTCGACCTTGTAGCCGGTTTCGCTTAGAAACAATGCCCGATCCAGTACCAGCCATAACTCCAGCGGGCGCCGAAATAGGCCACGCACCAATTCCAGGTTTCTGACCTCGGCCAAGCGGCTCCAGCCGTACGCCTCTAATGTCGCCCACTCCTGTTCACCTGTGGATAACCCTTTAAGGCGTGCCAGTTCCCGGCAGTAGTCGGCGAAAGGCTTGTCCAGCCAACTCGTGGGCAGTGAAGGCGCGGGCAGGTATTCGTCGCAGCCACGCAGCTCGCGTTGCAGTTGATCGAAACCCAGGCGCCGCGCCATGGATGTGTCGCGCTGCAAGCGCACCCGCTTGCCGGCGGTGACGGTTTCGCTCAGGGGCAGGCCAAGGTCATCGATCGACAGTTGCAAGGTTGAGGCGCGGCCTGCGTTGGACAGTGCCTGGTAGGTGTCGGCGGTGATGCGGTTATAGCAGCAGGGCGCCAGCGCGAGCTGTTGGCAACCGACCGCGTTGGCCAGTTTTAGCAGGCGCACGTGCAGGTCGCCACAGGCGTGCAGGGCGACGGGCGTGTGTTCACGGCTGAGCGCCACATCGGCCATCACATCTTGCAGGCGATGGATAACGGGCAGGCCATGGTGATCGCTCAACGCCTGGCCTGCGGCGATCAACGCCGGATCATATTCCAGGCAGGTCAGCGCTTGATCGGCTTGCAACAGGCGACGGCCAAGGTAGCCCTTGCCCGCACACCAGTCGAGCCAGTGCGTGGGTGTTTGCGCAAACTGCAGGGCAGCGCCGAACGCTTCGATTTGCTGCCATTTGCGGCCGGGGACGTCGACGTTCAGGCGATGGCGAGCGGGTGCCAGCGGCTGCGTTGGTAATTGATCCACAGCGCTGAGGTGTCGGGCTTGCGCGGCAAGTTGTGGAAACGGAGCAGGTGCCGCCAGATCATGCGGCTGGTTGTGACTGGTTTCCGCATCGGCCAACGAACGTTGACGCAGCCAGGCGGCGAGGTCAGGATGTTCGGTTTCCCAGGGTAGATGCCGATGCGTAAAGGGCCGTGGTTTCCACAGCCCTTGGTGCTCGATCAGAAACGCATCCAGCGCCTGGAAGCGTGCCTCAACGTCCCTGGCATTCATCGACGCGCAGCCAGCGTTCCAGCAGTTTGAAGCCGCGTACCAGCAGATACGACATCAGCAGGTAGAACACGCCGGCGGTGAAGAACATATCCACCGTCAGATAGTTGCGCGCGATGATCGTCCTGGCCATGCCGGTCAGCTCCAGCAGTGTCACCGTGCTCGCCAGCGAACTGGCCTTGAGCATCAGGATCACTTCGTTGCTGTAGGCGGGCAGGCCGATGCGCGCGGCACGGGGCAGGATGATGTAGAACAACGTCTTGGGCCTGGACATGCCCAGTGCCCGGGCCGCTTCGATTTCACCCGGTGGAATCGCCTGGATCGCGCCGCGCAGGATCTCGGCGATGTAGGCGGCGGTGTGCAGGGTCATGGTGGCCGTGGCGCACCAGAACGGATCACGCAAATACGGCCACATGAAGCTGGTTTTCACCGCATCGAATTGAGCCAGGCCGTAGTACACCAGGAACAATTGCACCAGCAGCGGTGTGCCACGGAAAAAGAAGATGTAGGCGTAGGGCAGCGAGCGCACATACCAACGCTTGGACGCCCGGGCGACGCCTAGGGGAATCGCGAGTAGCAACCCGAGAATCACGGCAATGCCCACCAGCTCCAGGGTCAGGATGGCGCCCTGGATAAATTTCGGCAGCCACTTGAGGATGACTTCCCATTCCATTACGTCGTCCTCACGAAGCCGCGCGCGGCGCGTTGTTCCAGCAAGTGCATGCCGATCATCGACAGCGAAGTAAGGCCCAGATAGATGAAGGCCGCCACCAGATAAAAGGTGAAGGGCTGCCGGGTGACGGTGACCGCGATCTGCGCGTGACGCATGATTTCTTCAAGGCCGATGACGGTGACCAGCGCGGTATCCTTCATCAGGATCATGAACAGGTTGCCCAGGCCCGGTAGGGCGATGCGCCACATCTGCGGCATGATCAGGCGCGTGAAGATGCGGGTTTTCGACAGCCCCAGCGCCAAACCGGCTTCGCGGTGGCCCTTGGGGATGGCGATGATTGCGCCGCGCAGGACTTCCGTGGCGTAGGCGCCATAGCACAAGCCCAAGGCGATGACCCCGGCGGCGAAGGCACTGAGTGACAGGTCGGGAATGCCGAACACCTCGCCCAGTTCACGCATCAGATTGATCGTGCCGAAGTAAATGAGCAGCACCCACAACAGTTCCGGCACGCCGCGCACGATGGTCGAATACGCGCCACCCACCCATTGCAGCGGCTTGTACGGTGAAGTCTTGGCCAAGGCCCCGGCAAGGCCGAGCACCAGCCCCAGGCACAAAGCCGTGAGCGCCAGTTTGACGGTCATCAGCGCGCCAGCGGCAAGCGCCGGGCCGAATCCGTAGAGATCGAAATTCATGGTGTTTTCATATCGCGGCAGGCATTGCAAAAAGCCGACGCGCTCACATGAGCGCGTCGGGCATACCGTTCAGATCATTCGATGCTGAAAGGGAAGTACTTGTCGTTGATCTTCTTGTAGGTGCCGTCTGCCTTGATCTCCGCCAGGGCTTTGTTCAGGCGTTCGCGCAGCGGGTCGCCTTTACGTACGGCGATACCGATCTTGTCGCTTTCTACCACCGGGTCGCCTTTGAACTCGTAGGCGGAACCGTCTTTGCTCTTGAGCCATTCGTACTGCACGTACTTGTCGGCCAGGATGCCGTCCAGGCGACCGGACGTCAGGTCGAGGTAGGCGTTTTCCTGGGTGTCGTAGAGCTTGGCTTCGGTATCAGGCAGCTTGTCTTCCAGGTAAGTACCGGCCAACGTCGCGCGTTGTGCACCGATGACTTTTCCTTTCAGGTAAGCGGCGTCGGTCTTGAAGTCGGCGGTGGCTTTAGGTGCGATGAACTGCAGTTTGTTGGAGTAGTACGGGTCGGTGAAGTCGACGGCCTGCTTGCGTTCATCGGTGATGGACAGCGAGGACACCAGGAAGTCGAACTTCTTGGCGTTCAGGGCCGGGATGATGCCGTCCCAGTCGGACACATACACTTCGCACTTCTCGACTTTCATCTTGGCGCACAGGGCGTCACCGATGTCTTTGTCGAAGCCGACGACGTTGCCGCTGGCGTCCTTGTTGTTGAACGGCGGATAGGCCGCTTCGATCCCCATTTTCAAGGTTTCTGCCATGGCCGTGGCGCTGAACGCCATCGAGACGGCCGCGGCCAGAAGGAATTTTTTATAGTTCTGCATGCATGTTGCTCCGTTAGCGGTTGCTGGACATGAATTGTTTGCAGCGCGCCGAAAGCGGGTTTTCAAACACCTGCTGTGGCGATCCTTGCTCTTCGACCAGGCCCTGGTGGAGGAACACCACTTCACTGGACACTTGGCGGGCGAAGCCCATTTCATGGGTGACCAACAGCATGGTGCGGCCTTCTTCGGCCAGCGCGCGGATCACATTAAGTACTTCCTGAACCATTTCCGGGTCAAGCGCCGAAGTGGGCTCGTCGAACAGGATGACCTTGGGTTGCATCGCCAGGGTGCGCGCGATGGCCGCCCGTTGTTGCTGGCCGCCGGACAGTTGCGCGGGGTAGGCGTGGCGCTTGTCGGCAATCCCGACCTTGGCCAGCAGGGCTTCAGCCACTTCAATGGCTTCGGCTTTACTTTGGCCGAGCACACGGCGGGGGGCCTCGATGATGTTGTCGAGGATGCTCATGTGCGGCCACAGGTTAAAGTTTTGAAACACAAAACCGATTTCGCTGCGCAGGCGGTTGATCTGCTTGCCGTCGGCGGCCATCAGCTCGCCGTTTTTCGCGGCCTTGAGCTTGAGTTCTTCGCCGGCCACCAGGATCTGGCCCTGGTGCGGGTTTTCCAGCAGGTTGATGCAGCGCAGGAAGGTGGACTTGCCGGAACCGGAGGAACCCAGGATCGAGATCACATCGCCGTCGCGAGCGGTCAGCGAAATACCTTTAAGTACCTCCAGCTCACCATAGCGTTTATGCAAGTTGCGGATTTCAAGCGCGGGCGTGGCCTCGGCCATGTGCGGTCCTCGTTGTGTTCGTTGCGATCTTCGCTGTTGGTCCGCCTTCCTGGCGAGGCGCCAAGCTAGCATAGCGTCTTGATGGCAGCCAACAGCGCGGCCGGCGGTAAACAGGTGGTGTGCGGCAGGGTGTCGCATCGGCACAGCAGCGTGTCGCGCCATCAACAACCGAACAACCGTTTGAACCCGAAAAGCCGCAGGCTTCGCGTAAAAAAGGGCGCGATGGTGCCAGCTTTAGCCGGGGGTTGGAAGGGTTAACCGGGCAAACGGTGCTTATCAGCCCTTTTGTAGGGCGTCACGTACTTTTTGTGTGTGTTTATGGTGCGTTTATTCGTCTTGAAAGTGAGTCGCACGGTAACGGTATAGCGGAATGCCATTGTTCTCAATGACTTGCGATGACTGCTCAATCTTCCTACAACCCGCGTCAATCGCGACGCCGTAACATTTTGGCGCAAATCTTGCGTAAAAAATAAAGAACGCCCTGTTGGTTTCTTTTCACGAGAAAGATCGCAGGCCGGGCGGACCGTTTTCGCAATTCCTCGTAAAGGTGTGTCAATGAGTAGTACGCAAAGCTCCAATGACCTCGAACAGGGGCTCAAACCGCGTCACGTCACCATGCTGTCGATTGCCGGCGTCATCGGTGCCGGTTTGTTTGTTGGCTCCGGCCACGCGATTGCTGCCGCTGGCCCGGCCGTACTGTTGGCTTACGCCGCTGCGGGTACGCTGGTGGTGTTGGTGATGCGCATGCTGGCCGAAATGGCCGTCGCGTCGCCGGACACCGGTTCGTTCTCCACCTATGCCGACCGGGCGATCGGCCACTGGGCCGGTTTTACCATCGGCTGGCTCTATTGGTGGTTCTGGGTGCTAGTGATTCCGTTGGAGGCCAACGCCGCCGCGACCATCCTGCATGCCTGGTTCCCGGATGTGGCCATCTGGGCCTTTACGCTGATCATCACCTTGTTGCTGACCGCGACCAACCTGTTCAGCGTGAAGAACTACGGCGAGTTCGAGTTCTGGTTTGCGCTGATCAAGGTCGTGGCGATTGTGGGCTTCGTGATCCTCGGTCTTGCGGCGATTTTCGGTTTCCTGCCAACCAGCCAGGTCAGCGGCGTTTCGCACTTGTTCGACACCCAAGGCTTCATGCCGAACGGCATGGGCGCGGTATTGGCGGCGATCCTGACCACCATGTTCTCCTTCATGGGCACCGAGATCGTCACCATCGCGGCGGCGGAATCGAAGAACCCAGGCCAGCAAATCACCAAAGCCACCAACTCGGTGATCTGGCGGATTGGTCTGTTCTACCTGCTGTCGATCTTCATCGTAGTGTCCCTGGTGCCATGGAACGATCCGACCCTGGCAGCGGTGGGTTCGTATCAGACCGTACTGGAACGCATGGGCATCCCGAATGCCAAGCTGATTGTCGACCTGGTGGTACTGGTCGCCGTGACCAGCTGCCTGAACTCGGCGCTGTACACCGCATCGCGCATGCTGTTCTCCCTGGGCCGTCGCGGTGATGCACCGGCCGTGGCCAAGCGCACCAACAAGAGTGGCACGCCTTACTGGGCTGTTCTGCTGTCTACTGGCGCAGCGTTCCTGGCAGTGTTCGCCAACTACGTGGCCCCGGCGGCAGTGTTCGAATTCCTGCTCGCCAGCTCGGGCGCCATTGCATTGCTGGTCTATCTGGTGATCGCGGTGTCGCAACTGCGCATGCGCCAGAAACGCGCGGCGGCGGGTGAGAAGATCGTCTTCAAGATGTGGCTGTTCCCGGGCCTGACCTACGCGGTGATGGTGTTCATCGTGGGCACGCTGACCATCATGCTGTTCCAGGAAGCGCATCGGGTCGAGATTATCGCGACTGGGGTGCTGAGCTTGCTGGTGGTGCTGGCGGGATTGTTTGTATCCAGCCGGCGCAAGGCGCAGAGAGCGGGTGCTGCGGTGCTGAACTAAACATTGTGGGAGCCGGGCTTGCCCGCGATGACGGACTGATAGTCGATATCTTCGTCGGCTGACACACCGCCATCGCGGGCAAGCCCGGCTCCCACATTTTGTCCGGTGTCAGTCTTGCGAGCTGGTCAGCACCTGGGATGCCGCCACGTAATCCGCCTGGAACTCTGGCGACTCAATCCACGCCAGTGCTGCTGCTTCATCATCAGTGTCCGTGGCCCACTGCCGATACTCGATCAGCGCCGCCAGGATAAAGTCGGTGGCTTCTTCTTCGCCTTCCTGCTCAAGCACCAGCGCCAGCAACGGGTGGGCCAGGAACACGGCGCAGAGGGCTTGCTGGCTGGTTTCGCCTGCAGCGCGCATTTCTACGAACAGCTCGGTCAAATCCACTGACTCAAGGTCAATGCGGCTGTCATCACCGGCAAACGCATCCGGCTTGGTCGCGACAGCGCGCTGGGTACGGTTTTGCTTGGCCTTGGCCTTTGCCCGTTGGGCACGTTTTTGCTGCTTGTCTGGCGAGGCCATGGGCTTAGCGTCCTAGGGTTCTGAAACTGGGGGAGTATTGAAGCGCAGGTTGGGGGAAATCCCAAGGGGGTCCGCAGCTAATTGGCCGTTTTGCAGCCACACCAATGCAATCGGCCACAGCCTCTCCTGATGCTCGCTGCGAAAAAATGCGAAATGTCCGACTGCCTTTTCGCCAATATCTGCAGGCGCGATCCGCAGATGAGTGCGCTCACTGCTGTCGAAGTAACCCAGTAGTCGCTCGATGGCTGCGACGGTCCCGAATGGATCATCGGTGATGCTGATGGCCAGTATCTGCGCCTTCACGCGACTGAATGGCAACTCACCCAAGGTTCGCCCGCTGGGTCGCGTTTCAAACCTGGGCGTTAGCGTGCTCCAGTCCCGCACCACGCCCGCTGGCGTGTCCTCCAGCCAGCCCAAGCGTTTGCCGGGGAAGTACCCGCATAGCGCCGTCGCCAGCGGCATCACTACATGCCATTTGGCAAACATCCGCCAACGCTCATTTGCTGCGTAATCGCGCCAGTACGCAAACTGCGCCCCTACGGTCACGACCCGCCGGATGATCGCGCCCGACGCCCCGAGCCCGGCTGCACAGCCACCGAAGCTGTGGCCGACGACATCAATCGGCTGCCCTGGAAATTCCCGTTGCGCTCGCTGCAGCATCGCCTCGAAATCCAGCACGCCCCAATCCGACCATGAGGCTTTGAAGCCACGCAGTGACCCGCTGCGGGATTCGCCGATGCCACGGTAGTCGTAGGTGATGACGTCAAGGCCGTTGATGAACAGGTAGTCGGCGAAGCGGGCGTAGTGGCGGCAGCGTACGGAGGTGGCGGCGTTGATGACGACGACGGGGCGTTCGAGGGCGGTGCGCAGGTGGCGCCAGGTGAAGCCGCCGATGGGGTAGCCGTCAGCGGCGGGCTCACGGAACGCTTCGGGGGCGGGACGGGTTGGCAGGTGCATAGGGCGACTCTTTCCTTGCGCTTTTCTATGAGGGCTTGGTAGCTCACGCGCTTTTTATAAAGAATTGAAACTAACAAATTTCGCTCCCCTGGGCGCGGAGACTGTCACGATGCTCGACGTGATCCGTTTGGGTGCATAGGCTGACGAACTTTCGATCGATCTGAGTCAGGCCATGACCCGCGACACCCTCGAACACAACCAGATCCCGGTCTACTTTGTAGCTGTGCTGCTGGCCGCCGCTTTTGGCCTGCTCGCACCCTCACTTGCCCACGGCCTCAGCGCGCTGGTCACGCCCGCCATTGCGGTGCTGATGTACGCGATGTTCCTCCAAATTCCTTTTTTGGATCTGCGCCAGAGCTTGAGTAACAAGCGTTTCCTGTCGGCACTACTGCTCGCCAACTTCATCCTGGTGCCCCTGCTGGTGTGGGCATTGACCCAGAGTCTGGTCGGGCGTCCGGCATTGCTGATAGGGGCGTTGCTGGTGTTGCTGACCCCGTGCATCGACTACGTGGTGGTGTTTACCCATATCGGCAAGGGCGATTCGCGGTTGATGCTGGCGGCTACGCCGGTGCTGTTGCTGCTGCAATTGGTGCTGTTACCGATCTATCTGAGTGTGATGCTCGGCGCCCAATCCGAGGTGGTGGTGGAGGCAAGGCCGTTTTTCGAGGCGTTTCTCTTGTTGATCGTGGTGCCGATGATTCTGGCGGTGGTGACGACTTCCCTGGCACGGCGATCGTCGGTCGTCAGTGTTTGGAACAGTGGCTGGGCGTGGTTGCCGGTGCCGGCGATGGCGGTGGTGTTGTTTGTGGTGATCGGCTCGCAAATCACATCGGTGGTACGGGATATCAACCTGTTGCTGCCGGTGATCCCGGTGTATGTCGGTTTTCTGGTGCTGGCGCCGCTGATGGGCGTGTTGGCCTCGCGGTTGTTTGCACTCCCGGCGGCGACGGCCAGGGCGGTGACATTCAGCGCGTCGACACGCAACTCGCTGGTGGTATTGCCTCTGGCGCTGGCCTTGCCCGAGGATGTGCGCGGGTTGGCGGCGACGGCGGTGATCCTGCAAACCCTGATCGAGCTGGTGGGCGAGTTGATTTACGTTCGGTTGATCCCTAAGTGGGTGTGGCCCGCAGGTCGGTAAGCGCGGGAATGTTCAGGTCTGTTCAGGCGTTATTCAGCAGGGCAGTCGGCACCATAAGTCGGCGCCCCTTACCTGACAGGTCAACCGATGGATCACCGCAACCGTTTTCGCCTGGAATCCCTGGGCATTTTCCTGTTTGCCCTGTTGCTGTTCACCTTGGGTATATGGGATCAGCAACCCCAAGGGTTTGACGGACGCTGGGCGCTGTTCCTACAAGAAATGTTTCGCCATGGTGCGAGCCTTTTCCCGACTACCTATGGTCAGCCCTACGCGGATTACCCCGGCACCGCGACCTTTTTCAGCTTCGTGTTCGCACGGCTATTTGGTGCGCCCAACCATCTGGCGAATGTGCTGCCCACCGCCCTGGCGTCCGCTGGGGTGGTTGCCTTGATCTATCGCTTGCTCGTCCCGGCGAATCGCCAGTGGGCGCTGCTCACCGTGCTGCTGACGTTGCTCACCACCCAACTGCTCGAAAAATCCCGCTCGGTCTGCCTGGACCAGATGGTAGCGTTGCTCTGTGTAGGCAGTTTTTACCTGCTGCACAGTGGTGGACGCTGGAGGCGGCTGGCGGTGTTTGCGTTGTTCATTCTGGGCTTTGCCATACGCGGGCCACTGGGGTTGATCGAAGTCTGTGGCGTGGTGTGCGTGTATTGGGCGCTGGGCAAGCCTGGCGAGCGCGTGAAGCAAGTGCTCATTCATGGCCTCGTCGGCCTGGTGTTGTTGGCAGCCTGTTGGTGGCTGTTGGTGAAACTGGCGCGCCTCAGCGGTGGTGACGCATTTGCCGATGAAGTGTTCAAGATGCAGGTGGGCGGACGCCTCGATGAAACCGGTGAGCCGTTCTATTTTTACTTCCAGCTGAGCTTGTATCGCTACTTCCCGGTGGTGCCGTTGGCGCTGGCCACCATGATTGCGCTGCGTCATCGCTGGGCCGAGCGGTTCGAGGGCGATATGCAATTGGTGGTGCGGCTCGGTGCCTGCGGCATGATGATCTTGCTCGGGCTGTCGGTGCCGCACTTCAAGCGCGCTTACTACATCCTGCCCATGGTGCCGATGTTTGCGGCTGTCGCGGCCTATGGGCTGCTTCAGTCGCAAGGTTGGCTCGCTGGCGTGCGCCGATGTTACGAAGGGCTTGTCGCGGCGCTACCGGCGTTGTGCGTGGTGGCAGTGTTTGTCTGTCGGCATGGCTGGCAGAAGCATGGTGACTGGCCAGATGTTTCACTGCCGCTGCTGATCAGCGCGTTGGCGCTGCTACAGGTGGCGACGTTGATCGCCTGGCGGCGGGTGGGGCGGTTGGTGTGGCTCAGCCTGATCGCTTTGTTGGCGCAATGGTTGTTGTTGGTGATGGTGGTAGAACCGGCCAAGGACCTGCAGTTCGATACGCGGCAGTTTGTCGGCCAGGTGGAAGCACTGCGCGTTACGCAGCCGGGGCCTTTGGTGTTTATCAACCTTGGCCGGGATACCTGGGCAGTGCGCTACATGATGAACCTGGATCACGATGAGCGGCCGGTGTTTGTGGGGGCTCATGAGCTTGACCGATTAGGTACTTTGCCACGGCCGGCGTGGGTGATTGTGGCGCGCAAGGAAGTGGCGTTGCTGCAAGGGACATCCCTGGAGGACGTCGCTCCAAGTTTTGAAGGGCGGTTGAACGATAATCCGCTGATGGTGTTTTTGCTGAAGTGAGCGAAGTGCCAGATCAAAATCGCCACTGGGTTAAGTCAAATTCCAGGCAACAAAAAACCCGCACTAGGCGGGTTTCTTGTGTGTTTCAGATGACGTTAGCACCACCTGAAACTAATTAGTGGTGCCCAGAGACGGAATCGAACCGCCGACACGGGGATTTTCAATCCCCTGCTCTACCGACTGAGCTATCTGGGCAACGGGGCGCATTAAACGGGTTTTTCAGGGGGTCGTCAAGCAAGTTTTCAAAAAATATTTAATTATTACCGTCGCTTACGTGCCGACCCCGGTTTTTGATCAATTATTGAGCAGGCGGCACGTAGCCGTCTGCCTTGGCGTATTCCTCGCCGGAAAAGAACTTGTCCATCTCGCCTGCCAGGTATTTACGGTCTTCGGCGTTCATCATGTTCAGGCGTTTTTCGTTGATCAGCAGAGTCTGGTGTTTCAGCCAGTCGGCCCAGGCTTTGGCGGAGACGTGCTCGAAAATGTCCTGGCCCTTGGCACCTGGGTACGGAGGGCGTTCGAGGCCTGGCAATTCTTCTTTGTACTTGCGGCACATGATGGTGCGGGTCATGACGAAACTCCTGCATTCAATACGTCGGCCGCGCGCTTCAGCAGTTTTTTCACCGGGGCGGCAAGGCCCAGGCGCGGCGGGGTGGCGAGGTTATACCAGAGCCAGTCGGCCTCGGCCACGTGATGGGCGGATTCCTCGACCTGGACCAGCCAGGGTTCGATAGCCAACTGAAAGTGGCTGAAGGTGTGAATCAGGCTCGGCAGTTCCTGTTGCTTGCCCAGTGCCAGCGCGTGCTGGTTGGCCAGGTGCTCCAGGTCTTGCAGGTCATCCAGCTCCGGCAAGCTCCACAGGCCGCCCCACAGACCCGTCGAGGGGCGACGGTAAAGCAGGATCGCGCCTTCGGCATTTGCCAGCAGCGGCATCAGCGTGCGCTTCTGCGGGATGGTCTTGCGCGGCTTGGGGATCGGGTAGCGCGTCTCCAGGCCGAGCATGTGCGCTTCGCAGCCTTTTTCCAGCGGGCACAACAGGCAGCTGGGTTTGCTGCGGGTGCAGAGGGTGGCGCCCATATCCATCATCGCCTGGGTGTAGGCGTTGACGCGATCATGCGGCGTGAAGCGTTCTGCGGTGGCCCACAGTTGCTTGGCCACCTTGGGTTCGCCCGGGTAGCCCTCCTGCGCGGTGAAACGTGCCAGCACGCGTTTGACGTTGCCGTCGAGGATCGGCGCACGCAGGCCCATGCTCAGGCTGGCGATCGCTCCGGCGGTGGACAAGCCTATGCCGGGCAACTCGGTGAGCTTCTCGACATCCTTGGGAAATTCGCCGCCGTATTCGGCCACGATAATCTTCGCCGTCTTTTGCAGGTTGCGCGCCCGGGTGTAGTACCCCAGCCCGGTCCACAAGTGCAGCACTTCATCTTCCGGCGCAGCCGCCAGGGCCTCGACCGTTGGCAGCGACGCCATGAAGCGGTCGAAATAATTGAGCACGGTGCTCACCTGGGTCTGCTGCAGCATGATCTCCGAGACCCACACCCGATAAGGCGTTATGCCCTGTTGCCAGGGCAGGTCGTGGCGACCGTGGCGGTCGTACCAGTTCAGCACCGCCTCTGAAAATTGCTCGTTTCTCATCGATTGAACAGGCCTTTCAGTGCGTCTTTGAGCTTCGGGTTAACCTTGTCGAGCTTCTCTTCAAGCTTCTCGTTGAGGCGGTTGCCCGCCGCCTTGATCGCGACTTGGCCAAGGCCGTCCTTGTCCAGGCGGCACGCCTTGGCGCCCAGCTCCAGCGGGCCACGGCAGCGCAGCGGCACTTCGATGCCCTGGAAGTTGGAGCCCACCTGGCAGGCCGGGTCCGGCGTTTCGCGCTGATCACCTTCGACAATGATGCCGACGCGGTAGTCCATGCCCAGGACGCGCAGATCGACATCGCCATTACCGTTGACCGTCAGGCCCGGGATGCGCACTTTCAGGTCCGGGTTGCTGGCGACACCGTTACGGAAGGTCAGGTTGCCCTTCAGTTCCTGGAACGGCGTGTCCTTGCCTTGCGGTGTGCTGCTCAAGGTTTTGCGGTTGAGCAAGGCGATGCCGGTGCACAGTTGCTGTTCAAGGTTGGCGTTGAGCAGCACGCCGTTGTTGATCACGAAACTGGCGGTGCCGTTGAGGCTGTCGATCAGCGCTTTCTGGCTATTGCCGCGGCCAGTGAGGTTGCTGTCGAGGGTGATCTGGCCCTTCACCGGCGGGGTTTGCCCCTGGGCTTGCAGGATGCGTTCGACCGGTACCTGCTTGATCCGGCTTTGCAGCGCGAGCACCGGGATATCCTGGCGCACATCGAGGTTGCCGTTGGCCTGGAAGGTGCCGTTGTAGAGACCGCCGCTCAGGGTGTCGAGCTTGAGTTGGCCATCGATGCCGGACGCTTTGAGCACGGCATTCTGGATCGGCAACTTGCTCAGGGTCAGTTGGCCAAACGCGAGGTCGGCGTCCACATCCAGCGTGCGCAGGCGGGTCAATGGCAACAGTTTGTCGGTGCTCCAGGCGCCTTTGGTCGGCGCTTCGGGCAGCGGTGTGGTGCCGCCGGCAGCCATGGCACCGGCTTCGCTGTTCTGCACTTCGGCCTGGCGGGCAGCGGCTGCGCCCTTGGCGGATTCGGACTTGGCCGGCAGATAGTTGTCGGCATTGAACGTGTCGCCCTTGAGCTGAACGCGCAGGGATTGCTTGGCGAAATCCTCCACGGCGACGCGACCGGTGAAGGTGCTGCCATCGAGTTTCAGGTTCAGGTCTTCCAGGGCGATGCTGCTTGGCGTGCCCTTGAGGCGGCTGACCAGTTCGACCTTGCTCAGGCTGCCCTCGGCCATTGGCGGCAGCGGGTGGCCGACGCTGTCGAGGAACTTGGCCAGGTCGAATTGGGCGATGGACAGGGCGCCGCTGAGCTGCGGGGTCTTGTCTAGGTCGTTGACCTTCAGCTCGCCCAACGCGCGCAGTTGGTTGGCCGAGAGCTTCATGTTGGTCCATTCGGCGATATTCGCCGCCTGGTCCACCAACAGTTGGCCCTGGGTCGAGAAGGTCACGGTCTTGCCTTGCAGTGGCTCGCCCGTGGCTTCGCCGGTGATCTTCATGTCTTCAAGCTGGTAGCGCTTGAGCGCACGCTGGATGCGCAGGTTGCCGTTGAGTTCGGTCTTGACGCGCATCACCGGCTGATTGCTGCCGAAGAAGGCGGTGAGTTTCACCGGGATGCTGGCGCCTTCATGCACGGCGCCAGCGCTCAATTGGATGCTTTCGGCGCTGAACTGCTTGCCGGTCTGCTCATCGTTGTATTCGATGCGGGCGTTGTTGACCGTCAGGCTGTCGATATCCAGGCGGATGGGTTTTGCCGGCTTGTCCGATTCGGGTTCGGCCGGTTGTTCAACCGAGCCAGGGCTGCCGACGCTCGTCTCTGTCACGTTCTTGCCGATGTCTTCCCAGTTGCCGTGCCCTTCCTTGTTGCGGTTGAGGCGCAGGTTGAGACCTTCGACACGCACGTCACTCATCTGCACTTCGCGGCGCAGCAGCGGCAGCACGCGTACCGACAGGCCGAGCATCTGCAGGTCGGCGAAGGGCTGGGTCGGTGCGGTCAGGGTTGCCACGCTGGCTTCGTGCAGTTCCAGGCCAAGCCAGGGGAACAGGCTCCAGCCGATGTCGCCATTGAGCGTCAGCTCGATGTGGGCCTTGTCGCGGGCAATCTGGCGAATCTCGTCTTTATAGTCGTTGGGATCGAAGAGATGGGTCAGGGCAAAGCCTAGAGCCACAATGATCAGCAACAGCCCGAGAAGTACCAGACCCAGGATTTTGCCGAACGCTTTCATGGGCGAGTCCTTGTATGTCGATTTCAAAATTTAGCCGCAGAGTATAACGCCCGACGGCCTGCGTCAGTGCTCCGATCGTTACATTGTATCCAGCGGTGGGGGAACGGGTTTTTGGCGTCAAATAAACAAATTTCCTGAAAAAGGTGATGTCACTTTGGTTTTTCTGTCATCGACAGGTGCTAATCTCTGCACGTTCGTCCGCCTTCTGCGACCTAAGGTCGCGCCTAAAATGGAGCTTCACTCAACAAAACGGCCACGCTTTGCGTGCAAGGCCGAGGGAGAGAGCGCCTGACGGACACATACTAACAACTGGGGGAAACACCAATGAGCACTAGCACTGCGGCAGGTTCATCTGCTGCAAAGCCAGCGTTCCTGTCCAAGGAACGCATCATCGCCAAGCCCGGCTTCAACCGCTGGCTGGTTCCACCGGCCGCCCTGGCTATCCACCTTTGCATCGGCATGGCCTACGGGTTCTCGGTGTTCTGGCTGCCATTGTCCAAGGCGCTGGGTATCACCAAGCCGGTTGCTTGTGCGCCGGACATGAGCTTCATCGCCCAAGTCTTCTCGTCCCAATGCGACTGGCCCATCTCCATGCTGGGCTGGATCTACACCCTGTTCTTCATCTTCCTGGGCTGCTCGGCAGCCATCTGGGGCGGCTGGCTGGAACATGCCGGGCCACGTAAGGCCGGTGTTGTATCGGCGTTGTGCTGGTGTGGCGGCCTGTTGATCTCGGCGCTGGGTATCTATACCCACCAGATCTGGCTGATGTGGATCGGCTCCGGGGTCATCGGCGGTATCGGCCTGGGCCTGGGCTATATCTCGCCTGTATCGACCCTGATCAAGTGGTTCCCGGACAAGCGTGGCATGGCCACCGGTATGGCGATCATGGGCTTCGGCGGTGGTGCGATGGTTGGCGCCCCGTTGGCAGCCGCATTGATGGGGCACTTCGCAACGCCAGACAGCGTGGGTGTATGGCAGAGCTTCCTGGTGATGGCCGCGATCTATTTCGTGTTCATGATCGGCGGCGCCTTGTCCTACCGCGTTCCGCCAACCGGCTGGAAACCTGAGGGCTGGACCGCACCGGCGAAAAAAGCCAGCAACGCGATGATCACCCACCGCCACGTGCACGTGAACGTGGCGTGGAAAACCCCGCAATTCCGCCTGGTTTGGCTGGTGCTGTGCCTGAACGTATCCGCCGGTATCGGCATCCTCGGCATGGCTTCGCCACTGCTGCAGGAAGTGTTCGGCGGCAAGCTGCTGGGTGTGGATGTACCGTTTGGTCAGCTGGATGCCGGTCAACTGGCGTCCATCGCAGCCATCGCAGCAGGTTTCACGGGGTTGTTGAGCCTGTTCAACATCGGTGGCCGATTCTTCTGGGCGTCGTTCTCCGACTACCTGGGGCGTAAAAACACCTACTTCGTGTTCTTCGCCCTGGGCTTTGCCCTGTACGCGTTGATCCCGAACCTGGGGCATTTGGGTAACGTGGCGCTGTTTGTGGCGGCGTTCTGCATCATCCTGTCGATGTACGGCGGTGGTTTTGCGACCGTTCCGGCCTACCTGGCTGACCTGTTCGGTACGCAAATGGTTGGCGCGATCCACGGTCGCCTGCTGACCGCCTGGGCCGCTGCGGGCGTATTGGGTCCGGTATTGGTGAACTACCTGCGTGAGTATCAGCTGAGCATTGGCGTTGAACGCGCGGCGGCCTACGACATCACCTTGTACATCCTCGCCGGCCTGCTGGTGCTGGGTTTCATCTGCAACCTGCTGGTGCGTCCGGTGGCCGACAAGTACTTCATGACCGATGCCGAATTGGCCGCCGAACAGGCGCTTGGCCATGACAAAGGCGCGGATGCGACCACTTCCCTGGAGTGGAAAGCGGCTTCCGGCACTGTGCCATTGGCGATTGCCGCCTGGCTGGTGGTGGGTATTCCGTTGGCGTGGGGTGTGTGGGTGACCCTGCAGAAGACGGCGGTACTGTTCCGCTAGCACCAAACCTGTAGTGAGCGGGCTTGCCCCGCGCTGGGTGGCGCAGCCGCCCCCAAAACCGGACACCGCGTTTTAACTGGAGAATTCGGTGCCTGGGTTGGGGCGGCTGCGCCACCCAGCGCGGGGCAAGCCCGCTCACTACACGACTGGCTCTCACATGTATGCACATGTCTATCCCCGACATCTCTCGCTTCAACTCGTCAGTCTTATCCCCTCCGATGTTTCTGTTTAGCGCCCGCGCCCCTATAATGGCTGCCTTTTTCGCCCAATGATTTTGCGGAGCTGGTGATGGCCGAACGTAAGGCGTCCGTCGAGCGCGACACTCTGGAAACCCAGATCAAAGCCTCGATCAACCTGGATGGCACCGGAAAGGCCCGATTTGATATCGGTGTCCCTTTTCTTGAGCACATGCTGGACCAGATCGCCCGTCACGGGCTGATCGACCTGGATATCGTCAGCAAGGGCGACCTGCATATCGACGACCACCACACGGTGGAAGACGTTGGCATCACCCTCGGCCAGGCGTTTGCCAAGGCTATCGGCGACAAAAAAGGCATCCGTCGCTACGGTCACGCCTATGTCCCGCTGGACGAAGCGCTGTCGCGTGTGGTCATCGACTTCTCCGGCCGCCCAGGCCTGCAGATGCACGTGCCCTACACCCGCGCCACCGTGGGCGGCTTTGACGTCGACCTGTTCCAGGAATTCTTCCAGGGTTTCGTCAACCACGCACTTGTCAGCCTGCACATCGACAACCTGCGCGGCACCAACACCCACCACCAGATCGAAACCGTGTTCAAGGCATTCGGCCGCGCGCTGCGCATGGCCGTCGAGCTGGATGAGCGCATGGCCGGGCAGATGCCTTCGACCAAGGGCGTCCTGTAATGCAGACGGTCGCGGTTATCGATTACGGCATGGGTAACCTGCACTCGGTGGCCAAGGCCCTCGAGCACGTCGGTGCCGGCAAGGTGCTGATCACCAGCGATGCCAACGTGATTCGCGAGGCCGACCGCGTGGTGTTCCCTGGTGTTGGCGCGATTCGCGATTGCATGGCCGAGATCCGCCGCCTGGGCTTTGACAGCCTGGTGCGCGAAGTCAGCCAGGACCGTCCGTTCCTCGGCATCTGCGTGGGCATGCAAGCCTTGCTCGACAGCAGTGAAGAGAACGACGGCGTCGACTGCATCGGTTTGTTCCCGGGTCAGGTGAAGTTCTTTGGCAAAGACCTGCATGAAGACGGCGAACACCTGAAAGTCCCGCACATGGGCTGGAACGAGGTCCGCCAGACCGTGGATCACCCGCTGTGGCACGAAGTGCCGGACATGGCGCGCTTCTACTTCGTGCACAGCTACTACATCGCCGCCGGTCAACCGGGCCAGGTGGTGGGTGGCGGACACTACGGCGTCGACTTCGCCGCAGCGCTGGCCGAAGGTTCGCGCTTTGCCGTGCAGTTCCACCCGGAGAAGAGCCATACCCACGGCCTGCAATTGCTGCAGAACTTCGCCGCCTGGGATGGTCGCTGGTAATGGCCAGGAAGCCGAAGCAGCCGATCTTGAACCTCACCCCCGAGCAGGAGAGTGAGGCTACCCTCAAGATCAAGCGCTTCATGGAAGACCGCTTCGAGCTCAAGCTGGGCTCGTTCGAGGTCGCCGAGATTCTTGAGCTGTTCACCACCGAAGTGGCTCCGCACTATTACAACAGAGCGATTTTCGATACGCAGACGCTCCTTAAAGAAAGGTTCGAAAGCATCGAAAGCGACCTGTGGTCGCTTGAGAAACCCTGATTTCCCAAGCATTGCTGAATATCGAATAAGGTTTGCCAGATGCTGATTATCCCCGCTATCGATCTCAAGGACGGCGCCTGCGTCCGTCTGCGCCAAGGCCGCATGGAAGACTCCACCGTGTTCTCCGATGACCCGGTGAGCATGGCTGCCAAATGGGTGGAAGGGGGCTGCCGTCGTCTGCATCTGGTGGACCTGAACGGCGCCTTCGAAGGCCAACCGGTCAACGGCGAGGTGGTCACTGCGATCGCCAAACGCTACCCGAACCTGCCGATTCAGATCGGCGGCGGTATCCGCTCCCTGGAAACCATCGAGCACTACGTCAAGGCTGGCGTGAGCTACGTGATCATTGGCACCAAGGCCGTGAAAGACCCAGCCTTCGTCGCCGAAGCCTGCCGCGCATTCCCAGACAAAGTCATCGTGGGCCTGGACGCCAAGGATGGTTTCGTCGCCACCGACGGCTGGGCTGAAATCAGCACCATCCAAGTGATTGACCTGGCCAAGCAGTTCGAAGCCGACGGCGTGTCCGCCATCGTTTATACCGACATCGCCAAAGACGGCATGATGCAGGGCTGCAACGTGCCGTTCACCGCTGCGCTGGCCGCTGCGACAAAGATTCCGGTGATCGCCTCCGGCGGCATTCACAACCTGGGCGACATCAAGTCGCTGCTGGACGCCAAGGCCCCCGGCATCATCGGCGCCATCACCGGCCGCGCGATCTACGAAGGTACCCTGGACGTCGCCGAAGCCCAGGCTTACTGCGACGCCTACAACGGCTGAGGACTGACCATGGCGCTGGCCAAACGCATCATCCCTTGCCTGGACGTCGACAACGGTCGCGTGGTCAAGGGCGTCAAGTTCGAGAACATCCGTGATGCCGGCGACCCGGTGGAAATCGCGCGTCGCTATGATGAGCAAGGTGCCGACGAGATTACCTTTCTCGACATCACTGCCAGCGTCGACGGCCGCGACACCACATTGCATACCGTCGAACGCATGGCCAGCCAGGTATTCATCCCGCTGACCGTGGGCGGTGGTGTGCGCACCGTGCAGGACATCCGCAACTTGCTCAATGCCGGCGCGGACAAGGTGTCGATCAACACGGCAGCGGTGTTCAACCCGGAGTTCGTCGGCGAAGCAGCGCAGCACTTCGGCTCGCAATGCATCGTCGTTGCCATCGACGCCAAAAAAGTCTCCGGCCCGGGCGAAACCCCGCGCTGGGAGATCTTCACCCACGGCGGTCGCAAGCCGACCGGCCTGGACGCGGTGGAGTGGGCAATGAAGATGGAAGCCCTCGGCGCCGGTGAAATCCTGCTGACCAGCATGGACCAGGACGGCATGAAAAACGGCTTCGACCTGGGCGTGACCCGCGCCATCAGCGATGCGCTGGGCATTCCAGTGATCGCTTCCGGCGGCGTCGGCAACCTGCAGCATTTAGCCGATGGTGTGATCGAAGGCCACGCCAGCGCGGTGCTGGCGGCGAGTATTTTCCACTTTGGCGAGTACACCGTTCCCGAGGCCAAGGCCTACATGGCGGCGCGCGGTATCGTCGTTCGCTAAACGCTGCTGGACACCATGGCAAGTGCGCGGCACTCTCTGCGCTTGCCATGGATTCCGGTAGCCTTCATGTTCAAGACCCTGCTGCTCGTCCTCGCCAGTACTTCCCTTCTGCTGGCAGGTTCGGCCAACGCCGAAGAACCGTCTGACGCCTCCCTGGTGTTGCTGACGGAAAACTTCCCGCCCTACAACATGGCGAAAAACGGCAAGAACTTCGCCAAGGACGAGAACATCGAAGGCATCGCCGTGGACATCGTGCGCGAGACCTTCAAGCGTGCCGGCATTTCCTACAACCTCACCCTGCGTTTTCCTTGGGAGCGCATCTACAAGCTCGCCCTGGAAAAACCTGGCTATGGCGTATTCGTGATGGCCCGTTTGCCGGATCGCGAGGCGTTATTCAAATGGGTCGGCCCTATCGGTCCGGACGATTGGGTGCTACTGGCCAAGGCCGACAGCAAGATCCAACTGACCGACCTTGAGCACGCGCGCCGCTACAAGATCGGCGCCTACAAGGGCGACGCCATTGCTGAAACGCTGGAAAAGCAGGGCCTTAACCCGGTCGTTGCACTGCGTGACCAAGACAATGCGCAAAAGCTGGTGGAAGGCCAGATTGATCTGTGGGCGACCGGTGACCCGGCGGGTCGTTACCTAGCCCGCCAGGTCGGGGTGACCCAGCTTAAAACCGTCTTGCGCTTCAACAGTGCCCAGCTTTACCTGGCGTTGAATAAAGACGTGCCGGATGAAGTGGTGAGCAAGCTGCAGGCGGCGCTTGATCAGTTACGGGATGAGGGCGTTATCGATCAAATCATGGCCCGTTACCTCTAGGTTCGGCTCTGCTTGAGGGGCTTCTGATGCTGGAGGCGCTTCATCCGGCAATGGCGCGGCCTCGGAAGACTCGCTCATATAAATGTGATCACCATTGGTGTAGCTGACGGTACCTGAAACCTGGCTGCCGTCCTGACGCAGCAGGCAATACTCACTGCGCACAAGGTAAGCCGCGACGGCTTTGTTTGGCGGGACGTAAGTGATGATTTCCAGCGGCGAGGCGTGGCTCCAGCCTTTCGCCGAGCGTTGGGTGTGCGTGAAGTCTCGGTCCAGATGCGCCGAAAAATTCAACTCAAAGGCATGTGGGTACACGGGCCACTCGTTGCTCAGGTCGATGCTGGTGTTGGCTGCCAGGGCCTTGGCATTTCCTCCCAGTTCGCCCTTGGTGGCCGTCCACATGAACGGCTGACTGGTCGCCTCGGTGTTGTGCCCGAAGCCGGCGATAAGGTGGCGGTCCGTGCGCTCCAGGCGATAGGTGGGCGACGACTGAGACTGTTCGACTGCAGTCAGCTCCGGGTCTTTTACACAGAACCACGGCAGCTCGCACACCTGAAGCGTTGAGGTGGTGTCATCCGCAGCAGGGCTTTCATGCCCGATGAGGGCGGGAGGTGCCGGCAGGTCGCTGAGTTGCGCGGTCAGCGCCAGCCGCAGCGCGTAGGTCTCTACGCTTGGCCTGGCATAACTGTCACTGCCAAGGAAGGTGCCAGGTGCCAGGTAGGCTTCGCCGGGAGATGCACCGGGAGGGATGACCGACCAGGCGCTGAAATCGTTGGCGGAGCCGCTGCCTTTATCATTCCAGATCAGTTCGCCCGCTTGAGCTGTTACGACCAGGTCTGCTCGTACGCAGCGTACGGCATGGCGCGAAGGTTTGTCGTAGCCGACACCGCACACCAGTCCCATCGTGACGTAACCCTCCGGGGGCAGCGGGCGCCAGATTGAAAAATTGGCGTGAGCGCCAGTCCCTTCATCGTGCCACACCAATTGATAGTCAACGGGCGCACGCAGGGCCGTGCCGTCGACCTTATTCGCGTCGCTCACGACGGCGACGATCTTGCTGTGGTTGATATTGCGATAGTGACCCACCGCAATATCACCCAGGGCGTAAAACGGGTTCAGCGCGTCGGATGTCATGCTGGGCCGCCAGAGGCCGACGGCTTCGTGCGCGCTGGACCCCTTGTCGTTCCACAGGGGCAGGAATTCGCTGGTAAAGCTGATGAGCAGGTCGTTGAATTGCAGAGGCTTCATGATGGGCTCTCCAGTTGATGGGAGCATCAACTATCGAGCAGTCAGCGCATTGCCGGGCTGTATCTATCTACGCGCAGGAAGGTAGGTGCCGTTTTTGCCGTGACCCGCCATCGCTTGGTTACTGCGCACGCTGATCATCAACTTGATATCGATCCAATCGACGCCCTGAGCCTTAAGTTTGGGCAGCTCGCGCTCCAGCACCGCCAGGGTTTGCGGGTAAGGGTGACCGATCATCACGACCGAACCCTGCTTGTGGGCCAGCTTGATTGCGGTCTGCAATTGCGTGGTGATCGCTGCTTCAGTGCGCTCGTCATCGAGGAATACATCCCGCGAGACATGGGCCAATCCAATCTTCTGCGCCTCGGCTGCCGCGACGGTCTGCGCGCTGGTGCGGCTGTCGACGAAGAACTTGTTGCGCCGTTGCAGCTCGGCCATCAACCAGGCCATGGCGACCGGTTGCGCGGTCATGCGGCTGCCCATGTGGTTGTTGATGCCTGCGGTGTAGGGCACCGCCTTGAACGCAGCGTCCAGGCGCTTGGCGAGTTCTTCGATGGGCAGCTCAGGGTGCCAGGCGAAGGGGCCGGTCGCCGGGTCCATGGGCATATGCAGGATCACGATCTTGCCGGCTTTGTGTGCCTCGCGGGCAAATTCGGCGGCGTGGGGTGTGTCGGGCATGACCGCCGTGGTGACCGGCCCAGGCAGGGCCAGCACGCGACGATCCCGGGGCAGGTTCTGCCCGAGGTCGTCGATGATGAGGGTCAGGTAGGCTTTGTGCGGCTCGCCGGCAGGCGTCGCATGGGCGACGCCTGCCAGGCTGCACAGCACCGCGATGATCAGGGCAAAACGCATATCAACGGCTGCGCGTGATGCTCAGGCCTTTGAGCAGGCTGAGTGCCTGAGCCAGCTGGTAGTCGTCGTCCTGCGGCATCGGCTTGGCTTTCTTGCCGCTGCCGGTCGGTTGGTCGGCGCCGCCGTTGCCATTGCCCAAATGACCTTGCAGGTCCGCTTCTTTGTAGTACTCGCTGTCGATCTCGTTGGTGATCTTGGCCTTGCGCACCTCAATGTCCGGCACGATGCCCTGGGCCTGGATCGAGCGGCCGTTCGGCGTGTAGTACAAAGCAGTGGTGATCTTCAGCGCACGCTCGTTGTTCAGCGGCAACACGGTTTGTACCGAGCCTTTGCCGAAGCTGGTGGTGCCCATCAGCACGCCGCGTTTCTGGTCTTGCAGGGCGCCGGCGACGATTTCCGACGCCGAGGCGCTGCCGCCGTTGATCAGCACGGCCAGCGGCACGTTTTCGCTGAGGTCGTTGCCGGTGGCCGAGAAGCGCAGTTCGGAGTTGGCAATACGGCCCTTGGTGTAGACGATCAGGCCCTTGGTGATGAAGTGATCAACCACTTCCACCGCCGATTGCAGCACGCCGCCTGGGTTGTTGCGCAGGTCGAGCACGATGCCGCTGAGTTTCTTGCCGTTGTCCTTGCGCAGCTTGGCCAGGGCCTTGGCCACTTCGTCACCGGTCTTGACCTGGAACTGGGTGATACGGATGTAACCGTAGCCCGACTCCAGCAGCTGGCTCTTCACGCTCTTGACCACAATGGTCGCGCGGGTCAGCGTTACATCGAACGGGTTGCCGCCGTCGCGTACCAGGGTCAGGGTGATTTTCTGGCCGATCTTGCCGCGCATCTTGTCGACGGCTTCGGTCATGGTCTGGCCACGGGTCGGCTGGCCGTTGATCTTGACGATGAAGTCGCCGGCCTGGATGCCGGCCTTCGACGCGGGGGTGTCATCGATCGGCGAGACCACCTTGATGTTGCCGTCTTCGGCGCCAACTTCAATGCCCAGGCCGCCGAACTCACCGCTGGTGCTTTCCTGCAGCTCGGCAAAATCTTCCGGGCCCAGGTAGGCGGAGTGCGGGTCGAGGTTGCTGAGCATGCCCTTGATGGCATTCTCCAGCAGGGTCTTGTCATCTACGGGTTCGACATAGGCTGCCTTGATCCGGTCCATGACCTCGGCAAAGGTGCGCAGCTCGTCCAGCGGCAACGGCGCCTTGGTGGTCGCGGCGGTGGCAGCAGGTGCAGCCGGGGCGGCCTGGTCGGCGAAAGCCAGGGGCGCGCCGATCACCAGGGCGATCGTCAGGGCCAGCGAAGTGAGGCGGGACAAATGCAGCATGTCGAACGAACTCCTAATGTAGATGCGACCCTTATCCTTGGGTTCTGCACCATTGTGCAGGATCGCTCGGGCGACCCTGCTGACGAATAGCGAAGTACAGCGCCGGAGTGTCCTGGCCACCACTGTTACCCACAGTGGAGATGGATTCACCGGCTTTTACAACATCACCTGCCGACTTGAGTAAAGTCTGATTGTGGCCGTAAAGGCTCAAATAGCCATTACCGTGGTCGAGAATCACCAACAAACCGGCGCCGCGCAGCCAATCGGCAAATACCACGCGCCCACCGTGAACAGCGTGGACCTGGCTGCCGGCAGAGGCGCTGATCATCACCCCGTCCCACTTGGCGCGGGTGTCATCGCCACGGGTTTCACCGAAGCGTGCCAGTAATCGACCATCAACCGGCCATGGAAGTTTGCCGCGAGCTGAAGCAAAAGGGCCGCCGAACGACTCGCCGGCGCTGGAAACCAGCGGGCCAGGGGCTGCATGCGCCGGTTTGCGCGGTGCCGGGGCGTCCGAGGTGGCAGCCAGTTCGGCCTCACGCTGGCGCTTTTTTTCGGCTTCCTGCTGGGCGATCAGCGCTTTCTGCCGCGCTTCTTCGGCCTCACGTGCCTGGCGAGCCAGGGTTTCTTCGATGGTCTTGAGCACTTTGGCCAAGTCGGCCTGGTCCTGCTCGCGGGCTTGCAGCTTGGCGTCGCGCGCCTTTACGTCGTCATTGAGCTTGGCCAGGGCCAGCTGGCGCTCCTTGCGGACCTTGTCCAGCTCGTTGCGCTGGGTGTCGAGGGCGCTTTTCTGGTCCTGCAATTGCGATTGCTGGTTGGCGATTTCCTGTTCCACATTGACCAACTGGCGCAGAGTCTCGTTGAAGCTTTTCAATTGCTCCATGCGGGCTTTGCTCAGGTAGTCGTAGTAGGTGAGGGTGCGCGCAAATTTCTCAGGGTTCTGCTGGTTGAGCAGCAGCTTGAGGTACTCCTGGCGGCCGTTCTGGTAGGCGGCGCGGGCCTGGATTGCGATCAGGCGTTGCTGTTCAACGCGTGCGCTCTGGAGTTTTTTTTTCTCAGCGTCGAGTCGCTCCAGTTCCGACTCGCTCTTCTTTAATTCTTTTTGTAGCTCCTGGACCTGCTTCTCCAGCTTGCCCATCTCGGTTTCCGTGCCGCGTAGGTCTTTCTGCACCCCGGACTTTTCTTCCTGGAGCTTGCCGAGCAGCTTTTTCAGCTCGGTAATGTCCTGACGCGTAGCGTCCAACTGTTGTTGGGTTTGTGCGCGCTCATCGGCAAACGCCGGTTGGAGCAGGCAGACAAGAGCAAGGGTAATCAAGGCGCGAAGCATAGAGGCGGGCGACACCAGGGAAATGGACGGCCTAGTATGCCCGCCAAGCGCGGCAAAAAAAACGCCCAATTGGGGCTGGAAGGCAAGATAGGTGCCGAGTGGCACAGGTATGGCGAAAAGATATCTTCCAAACAGCGCAAAACCAATGTGGGAGCGGGTTTTTGGGTGAGGCTGAGAATCAGACCAGGATCGAGGTCCCGGTCATTTCTTGCGGCTTCTCCAGCCCCATCAACATCAACATAGTCGGCGCCACATCCGCCAGCACGCCGCCTTCACGCACTTTGAAGTCGCGCTTGCCGACGTAGATGAACGGTACCGGCTCGGTAGTGTGGGCGGTGTGGGCCTGGCCGGTGGATTCGTCGGACATTTGCTCGCAGTTGCCGTGGTCGGCAGTGATCAGCGCTTCGCCGCCGACTTTTTCCAGGGCATCGACGATGCGGCCGACGCACAGGTCCAGGCATTCCACGGCTTTGGTGGCGGCTTCCAGGTTGCCGCTGTGGCCGACCATGTCGCCGTTGGCGTAGTTGACCACGATCACGTCGTAACGCTGGTGTTCGATGGCGTCGACGATCTTGTCGGTGACTTCCGGCGCGCTCATTTCCGGCTGCAGGTCGTAAGTGGCGACTTTTGGCGACGGGATCAGGATGCGCTCTTCGCCCGGGAACGGCTCTTCACGGCCACCGGAGAAGAAAAACGTCACGTGGGCGTATTTTTCGGTTTCGGCGATGCGCAGCTGGGTCTTGCCGTTTTTCGCCAGGTAGTCGCCCAGCACGTTATCCAAGGTGCCTGCTGCAAAAGCGGCGGGAGCCGGGATGCTCGCGGCGTATTGGGTCAGGCCCACGTACTGCACCTTCGGCTGGCGCGCGCGCTCGAACTCCTTGAAGCCGTCTTCGACAAACACGCGGCTCAGCTCGCGGGCGCGGTCGGCGCGGAAGTTCATGAACACCACGGCGTCGCCGTCTTCGACTTTCACCGGCTCACCGATGGTGGTGGCTTTGACAAATTCATCGCTCTCGCCACGGGCGTAGGCGGCTTCGAGGCCTTCCTGGGCGGTGGCGGCGTGGAATTCGGCCTGGCCGTCGACGATCAGGTTGTAGGCCTGGGCTACGCGGTCCCAGCGGTTGTCGCGGTCCATGGCGAAGTAACGGCCGACCAGGCTGGCGATACGGCCTTTGCCCAGGGCGGCGAAGGTGGTGTCGAGCAGTTCGATCGACGATTGCGCGCTTTTCGGCGGGGTGTCACGGCCGTCGAGGAAGGCGTGCAGGTAGATCTTGTCAGCGCCGCGCTTGAACGCCAGTTCGGCCATGGCGACCAAGTGGTCCTGGTGGCTGTGGACGCCACCATCCGACAACAAGCCCATGAAATGCACAGCTTTACCGGCAGCCACTGCTTTATCGACCGCCGCGCAGATGGTCGGGTTCTCGAAGAACTCGCCATCGCGGATCGCTTTGGTCACACGTGTGAAGTCTTGATAGACCACTCGTCCGGCGCCGAGATTCATATGGCCGACTTCCGAGTTGCCCATCTGGCCGTCCGGCAGGCCCACGTCCATGCCCGAGCCGGAGATCAGGCCGTTCGGCACGGTGGCGGTCAAACGATCGAGTACCGGCTTCTTGGCCGCGTACACCGCGTTGTCGTGGTGGCTTTCACTGTGTCCGAAGCCATCGAGAATTATCAGGACCAAAGGTTTAGGCGTGGTAGTCATAGATCCTCTCGCGGCGGTAATAAAGGAAGACAATTGAAAAGGGAGTGGCAGTTTAAAGCGAAGTTCCGACCACGTCACCGCTTTACGGGGGTTGGCCCCCCCTGACGGCTGTGTATACTTACCGCCATTTTAACGCCCTGGAACCTCCTTGATGGTTGATCACCTGATTGCATTTGCCACTGCCCACTACCTGCTTGTGGGTGCCTTCGTCATCCTGCTGGCGCTGCTGATCGCTCACGAATTGAGCCGCGGTGGCCGCAGCCTGAGCACGGCGGAGCTGACCGCGCTGGTCAACAAGGATGAGGCCGTTGTCGTGGATATCCGCCCGGCCAAGGATTTCGCCGCTGGCCATATCGTCGGCGCCCTGAACATTCCTCAGGACAAGCTGATCGCGCGCCTGGCCGAGCTGGAAAAGCACAAGGCCAAGACCATCATCCTGGTCGACGCCCAAGGCCAGCACTCCGGCACCCACGCCCGTGAGATGCTCAAGTCCGGTTTCACCGCCGCCAAACTGTCCGGCGGTATTGGCAGCTGGAAGGCCGATAACCTGCCACTGGTGAAGTGATATGAGCCAGGTTGTCGTGTATTCCAGCGATTGGTGCCCTTACTGCATGCGGGCCAAGGCCTTGCTGGAGAAAAAGGGCGTTGCCTTCGAAGAGATCAAGGTCGACGGCAAACCCCAGGTGCGTGCCGAAATGGCCCAGAAGGCGGGGCGCACGTCCGTGCCGCAAATCTGGATCGGCGCCAGGCACATCGGTGGCTGCGATGACCTGTTCGCCCTGGAGCGCGCCGGTAAACTCGATGCGCTGCTGCTCGTCTGACTTCTAAACCCTAAAAGACCCCAAGATAGAGAAGGATCTGCGATGACTGATCAACAGAACACCGAAGCAGCAGAAGCCCAAGGCCCACAGTTCTCGCTGCAGCGGATCTACGTGCGTGACCTGTCGTTCGAAGCGCCGAAAAGCCCGGCGATCTTCCGCCAGGAATGGACCCCAAGCGTTGCGCTGGACCTGAATACCCGTCAAAAAGCACTGGAAGGCGATTTCCATGAAGTCGTGCTGACCCTGTCGGTCACCGTCAAGAACGGCGAAGAAGTGGCCTTCATCGCTGAAGTGCAACAGGCCGGTATCTTCCTGATCCAAGGCCTGGACGAAGCGTCCATGAGCCACACCCTGGGTGCGTTCTGCCCGAACATCCTGTTCCCGTATGCCCGCGAGACCCTGGACAGCCTGGTCACCCGTGGCTCGTTCCCGGCGCTGATGCTGGCACCGGTGAACTTCGATGCCCTGTATGCGCAAGAGCTGCAGCGCATGCAAAGTGAAGGTTCGTCGACCGTTCAATAAGCTGCGGATGTAAAAAATGTGGGAGCGGGCTTGCTCGCGAAGGCGGTACTTCAGTCGATACCTTCATTGACTGGCACACTGCTTTCGCGAGCAAGCCCGCTCCCACATTCGTTAGGGGTGTTATTTAAAGCCGAGTTGGCGCCAGCCTTCGTAGACAGCGACGGCCACGGTGTTGGACAGGTTCAAGCTGCGGCACCCCTCGCGCATCGGCAAACGCAGACGATGACCGTCTGGCAGTGCGTCCAGCACCTCCGGCGGCAGGCCCCGGCTCTCCGGGCCGAACAGGAACGCGTCGCCCTCGGCAAAGCTGGCATCGTGGAACGGTCGCGAACCCTTGGTGGTGAACGCGAACAGTCGCGGGTGCCCCAGGCTTTCCAGGCAACTCGCCAGGTCGGCATGGCGCTTGAGGGTGGCGTACTCGTGGTAGTCCAGCCCGGCGCGGCGCAGGCGCTTGTCGTCCATGTCAAAGCCCAGGGGCTCGATCAAATGCAGGTGGCAGCCACTGTTGGCGCACAGCCTGATAACGTTGCCGGTATTCGGCGGAATTTCTGGTTGAAAAAGGATGACGTGAAACATGCACGGCTCCGAAGGCAAAGATGCGCTGCATTCTACCCCCGAAGAGGACCCAAGGCCGAAGCTATTGCCCAGGGTCATGGGCTCGTTGGCGATTGTCGGCTTGATGATCGGCTTGATGATTGGCCGCCTGACCACCCCGGACCCGGTCGAACTGCAGCAGGTTGAGACCGCGGCGGATGGCGTGGTGGTGTGGTTCAACAGCGAACCCAAGCTGCACGGCGAGCATATCGACGGCACCGTGGCGCTGTTGTTTGACGCCCAAGGCAAGGGCACCAGTGGGCAACTCAAGATCAATGAAAAGGACGTGAACTGGCGCGTGCGCAAGACCGACGGCGGCTTGCTGCTGAACCTGGTGGCGGCTCGGCCGTTGCGCGGGGATTGGAGGGGGGAAGAAGTTGATGGCCGCTGGCGGCTGGAGATCCATCTCCAAGAGCAATAAAAGAGGGAGTTCCCGGCCTGCCTGTACCAGGGCTCCCAAAACGGGGTGAAGCCAGAGGCTTCGGTGTTAAAGAGGGAATCCCCGGCCTGCCTGTACCAAGGTTCCCCAAAGCGGTGTGGAGCGCGATGCGGTTCGCATCAAGCACCCCGGGTGTAAAGAGGGGAGTCTCGGCCTGCCTGTACCAAGGTCCCCGAAACTGGGTAGTACAGGGGTTATTGCAGGGCGCGTGCCAGAGTGGCCAAGGTGTGCCAAAAAAAACTTCTAGAAAGCGCAAAGCCCCGGAATACGGGGCTTCGTTGTTTTCGGGATTCTCTATGTTCTTACTACGATGCTTGCTTGAGGCTTGGAAGGCGTGCGCGATGCTGGTACAGGGTGCATTGAAGCGGTGCACGCGCCTGGACCCTTATGGAGATCCAAATGTGGGAGCGGGCTTGCTCGCGAAGGCGGTGTTTCAGTCACTGATGTGCTGAATGACACCGCCTTCGCGAGCAAGCCCGCTCCCACATTAGATCTTCAGTGAGCCTGTAAGTCAGGCGTCGTCGCCCTCATCGTCGTCACCACCATCGACCTTCATCCCCAGCTCCTTGATCTTGCGCGTCAGGGTGTTGCGGCCCCAGCCCAGCAGCACGGCGGCATCGCGACGGCGACCTGCGGTGTGCTTCAGGGCGGTTTCGATCATGATCCGCTCAAACGCTGGTACGGCGCTGTCCAGCAGGCTCGACTGGCCGCGAGCCAGGGCCTGATCCGCCCATTGGCGCAGCGCCTGCTCCCAGTTGGTCACCGGCGCAGAGTCCTGCGGCAGGCTGAGCAGTTCCGGTGGCAGGTCGCTGATATGCACTTCGCGCCCGGACGCCATCACCGTGATCCAGCGGCAAGTGTTCTCCAGCTGGCGCACGTTGCCTGGCCACGGCAGGTTCTTCAGGTATTCCTCGGTCTCGCTTTTGAGCAGCTTCGGCTCAACCGCCAGCTCTTGCGCGGCGCGGGCAAGGAAGTGGCGGGCGAGCGTCGGGATGTCTTCGCGACGGTCCGACATCCGCGGAATGTGGATACGGATCACATTGAGGCGGTGGAACAAGTCCTCACGGAATTTGCCCGCATGCACCAGGGTTTCCAGGTTCTGGTGGGTCGCGGCGATGATACGCACGTCGACCTTGACCGGCGTGTGCCCGCCAACCCGGTAGAACTCGCCGTCCGCCAGCACGCGCAGCAGGCGGGTCTGGGTATCGGCCGGCATATCACCGATTTCATCGAGGAACAGCGTGCCGCCGTCCGCCTGTTCAAAACGCCCGCGACGCAGGTTGGCGGCGCCGGTAAACGCGCCTTTTTCATGGCCGAACAACTCGGACTCCATCAAGTCCTTCGGGATAGCCGCCATGTTCAACGCAATAAATGGCGAAGCCGCTCGTGGGCTGTGACGGTGCAGGGCGTGGGCCACCAGTTCTTTACCGGTCCCCGATTCGCCATTGATCAGTACGGTGATGTTGGAGTGGCTCAAACGCCCGATGGCGCGAAACACTTCCTGCATCGCCGGCGCTTCGCCGATGATTTCCGGGGTGCGGGTCAGGGCGGGTGGGGCTTCTTGGTTCTGCTGTTCCTGGGCGTGCTGGTTGGCGCGTTTGACCAGCGCCACCGCCTCGTCCACGTCGAATGGCTTGGGCAGGTATTCAAAGGCGCCGCCCTGGTAGGACGCGACAGCGCTGTCCAGGTCCGAGTGCGCGGTCATGATGATCACCGGCAAACGCGGATGCTGCTCGCGAATCCGTGCCAACAGGTCCAGGCCACTGGCGCCGGGCATGCGGATGTCGGAAATGATCACGTCGGGCTGCTGGCGAGCCAGGCGGCTCATCACCCCGTCGGCGCTGTCGAAGCTCTGGGTGGTCATGCCTTCCTGTTGCAAGGCTTTCTCGAGGACCCAGCGGATAGAACGGTCGTCATCGACGATCCAGACAGTTTCACTACGGCTCATGTCGATGGGGCTCCTTGTTCCAGTGGCAGAAAGATCGAGAACGTGGTGTGGCCAGGATGGCTCTCACATTCGATCAGACCCTGGTGCTGGCTGATGATGTTCTGGGTAATGGCCAGGCCCAGCCCGGTACCGTCCGGGCGGCCGCTGACCATGGGAAAGAAAATGGTTTCCTGCAGTTCCGCAGGAATGCCCGGGCCGTTGTCGATGATCTCGACCTTGGTCACCAGGCGATGGCGCACATGGCCGATGGTGAACTGGCGCAGGGCACGGGTGCGCAGGCTGATGCGGCCCAGGCGCAGTTCGTTCTGGCTGCTGATGGCTTGCATGGCGTTGCGCACGATATTGAGCACTGCCTGGATCATCTGTTCGCGGTCGATCAATACGTCCGGAATGCTCGGATCATAGTCGCGCACCAAGGTAATGCAGCCCTGGCTTTCGGCCTCGACCAGGTGGCAGACGCGCTCCAGCACTTCGTGCACGTTGGTCATCGCCAGCGACGGCAGTTTGTTGGAGCCGAGCATGCGGTCCACCAGGTTACGCAGGCGGTCGGCTTCTTCGATGATGACGTTGGTGTAGTCCTTGAGGTGTTCCTCCGGCAGCTCGCGGGCCAGCAGTTGCGCCGCGCCGCGAATCCCGCCGAGGGGGTTCTTGATCTCATGGGCCAGGCCGCGCACCAGCATCTTGCTGGTTTCCTGCTTGGACAGCTGCGCTTCTTCCTTGGTAATGCGCAGCAGGCGGTCGCGAGGGTGCACTTCGAGCAGCAGCAGGGTCGCGCCATTGCTCAGGATCGGGGTGACGGCGTAGTCGACCGTCAGCGTCTGGCCGGTGAGGGCGGTGAGCATCGCTTCGCGTTTGGTAAACGGGTGTGCCTGCTCCACCGCCTGGCGCAATGAGCTCAAGGCTTCGGCCGACTCGGTGAACAGCTCGCTGATGAACTGCCCATGGCTGCGCTGGCCGCTGATGGCCAGGAGCATCTCTGCTGCCGGGTTCATGTACTCAAGACGCAGATCGGCGTTGAGCAGGATGGTCGCGGTGGTCAGGTTGTCGAGTAACAAACGGTGCAGTGCATCACTGATGGTCATCGGGACCTCTTTTGGAGCAAGGCGCGTGCTTGAGGCACACGCTGATACAAGGAAAATGCAAAAACCAAACCAAGGCTCCGAAAAGAAGCGTTAATCGCCTGAAATAGGCGTTTAAGGCTCGAATCTGTGGCGTTCTGCCAGCTTCATCGGGAAGATTCGAACCAAAATGGGTTGGCCAGGTGGGAAGGGTGCAGTGGGTCGCACCAATATAGTGCGATTTTGTGAAGGTTGTTCAGGAACTAGGAAATTACGGTGAATCGCCTGGAAGGTTGCGGTGGGTGTGGGAGCTGGCTTGCCTGCGATAGCGGTTTTGGATGTACCGCGCTTATCGCAGGCAAGCCAGCTCCCACATTGTGATCGGGGTTACAGCCTCAGTTCTTCTGGATGCACAGCTCGGCCGTGGCGCGAATCATTGCCAGTTGCCGCAAAGGATCGTTCAGCGGCTCATGCACGGCCGTGGCGAGCCATTGCGGGCACTGCGGGTCGGTGCGCTGCGGGCTGAAGTCGGCCAGTTGCTGCAGCAGGCGCTTTTGCAGTTCATCCAGCTGCGGGCGAATCTGCTTGACCAGGTCCGGGCGCGGATCATCGGGCGCCTTTCCCTGGAACTGCCAGTCGGACAGGTGCGTGTACTGCACCAGTTTGTTCGCTTCGATCTGCGCCGAGAAAAACTGCTCGGCGGCGGCAGGGTCCAGCTTGTAGCTTGGCGCCTGGGCGACAACGCTGGCGATCACCTCTTGTTCGCGTTTCTTATCTTCTACGGGTTTTTTGCTGTCCCATTTGCTCAGGGCTACCTGGTCGGCAATTTCCAGGCGCTCGGCGATGCTGTTGAGCAGCGGCTCAAGGGTAGGTGGCGCGGCGCTCGCACCGGTACTGACAAATAACAGAGCGAACACAAATCGGTATTTCAAAGGTGATCTCCTGTGGGAGCGGGCTTGCCCGCGATGGCGGTGGGTCAGTCATACATCAGGTGGCGGGCAGTACGCTATCGCGGGCCAGCCTGCTCCCGCATTCTTCACAAATCGCGGGCAAAAAAAGACCTCCTGAAGGAGGTCTTTTTTCAGCACGCCACGTTAAGCGGCGCTACCGGATCAGCAGCTGTAGTACAGCTCGTATTCCAGCGGGTGTACGAAGGTGCGAACCTTGATTTCTTCCGCGCTTTTCAGCTCGATGTAAGCGTCGATGAAGTCGTCGCTGAACACGCCGCCTTTGGTCAGGAACGCACGGCCCTTGTCCAGCTCTTCCAGGGCTTCTTTCAGGCTGCCACACACTTGTGGGATCTCTTTGGCCTCTTCAGGCGGCAGGTCGTACAAGTTTTTGTCGGCGGCGTCGCCAGGGTGGATCTTGTTCTGGATACCGTCCAGGCCGGCCATGACCAGGGCAGCGAAGGCCAGGTATGGGTTGGCTGCTGGATCCGGGAAGCGCGCTTCGATACGGCGAGCACGAGGGCTGGACACGTAAGGAATACGGATCGACGCGGAACGGTTACGTGCCGAGTAAGCCAGCATTACCGGTGCTTCGAAACCTGGGACCAGACGCTTGTAGGAGTTGGTCGACGGGTTGGTGAAGCCGTTCAGGGCCTTACCGTGCTTGATGATACCGCCGATGAAGTACAGGGCGGTGTCGGACAGGCCGGCATAACCTTCGCCAGCGAAGGTGTTCTTGCCATCTTTGGCGATGGACAAGTGAACGTGCATACCCGAGCCGTTATCGCCGTACAGCGGCTTAGGCATGAAGGTAGCGGTACGGCCGTAGGCAACGGCAGTGTTGTGTACGCAATACTTCAGGGTTTGAACTTCGTCAGCCTTGGCCACCAGGGTGTTGAACTTCACACCGATTTCGTTCTGGCCGGCAGTCGCCACTTCGTGGTGGTGCACTTCGATGACCAGGCCCATGTCTTCCATGGCGTTGCACATGGAGGTACGGATTTCGTGGTCATGGTCGAACGGCGGAACCGGGAAGTAGCCACCTTTGATACCTGGACGGTGGCCATGGTTGCCGCCTTCCACGTCCTGGTCGGACATCCAGGAGCCTTGTTCGGAGTAGATCTTGAACATCGAACCGGAGATGTCGGACTTGAACTTGACCTGGTCGAAGATGAAGAATTCTGGCTCCGGGCCTACGAATACAGTGTCGCCGATGCCGGTCGACTTCAGGTATTCCTCGGCACGCTTGGCGATCGCACGTGGGTCGCGGTCGTAGCCTTGCATGGTCGAAGGCTCGATCACGTCGCAAACCAGGATCAGGGTTGGCTCTTCGGTGAACGGGTCCAGCACGGCAGTGCTGTCGTCCGGCATCAGGATCATGTCGGAGGCTTCGATGCCTTTCCAGCCAGCGATGGAGGAACCGTCGAACATTTTGCCTTCTTCAAAGAAAGCATCATCCAGCGCATCGCGAGCCGGCATGGTCACGTGGTGCTGAGTGCCTTTGGTGTCCGTGAAGCGCAGATCAATCCATTTAACGTCATGATCTTTGATGAGTTGAACCGACTTCGACATAGTGTCCTCCGGGTGGCTTCGGGCTGGGTAGTGGAGTAGCCCTTAGAATTTGGGTGATGCCGGCGCGGATACTCCGCCATGGCAACCTGCCTCACAAGAGAGCAAATTGCATGCCAGTGCGCCAACATGGGTTTTTTGATCCAAAAACGCCCCTATAAAGGTGCATTGCGACAAAAGCGTAAAATCTTCGCACCGCAATGTGGCGCAATGGAACGAAAGCGCACCCATTTAGTGCGTTGCGTGTGCTATGCATATTAACTGGTTAAACCGTGAGCGATTTCCGCTATAATCCGCGCCCCCCTTTTTCAGCAGGCCCGGCGCGCGCTGTTTCCATGAAATTAATCGTTAAAGTCTTCCCCGAAATCACCATCAAGAGCCGACCGGTACGGATGCGTTTCATCCGTCAATTGGCCAAGAACATCCGTGCCGTGCTCCGCGATCTGGACCCGGCTGTGGTGGTGAATGGCGTGTGGGACAACCTCGAGCTGGAAACCCGTGTCACCGAGCCCAAAGCCTTGAAGGACATGACCGAGCGCCTGAGCTGCATGCCGGGCATCGCGCATTTCCTGCAGGTGGATGAGTACCCGCTTGGCGACTTCGACGACATCACCGAGAAGTGCAAACAGCACTTCGGTAATGAGCTGGAAGGGAAGATCTTTTCGGTGCGTTGCAAGCGTGCCGGCAAGCACACCTTTAGCTCCATGGATGTCGAAAAATACGTCGGCAGCAAGCTGCGTCGCGAGTGCGGCGCCGCCGGAATTTCCCTGAAAGCGCCGCAAATTGAAGTGCGCATGGAAATTCGCGACCAACGGTTGTTTGTGATCCACAGCCAGCACAACAGTATCGGCGGCTACCCGCTGGGCGCCCTGGAACAGACCCTGGTATTGATGTCCGGCGGTTTCGATTCCACGGTGGCGGCTTACCAGATCATGCGCCGCGGCCTGATGAGCCACTTCTGCTTCTTTAACCTGGGCGGGCGTGCACACGAATTGGGCGTGATGGAAGTTGCGCACTTTATCTGGAAGAAATACGGCAGCTCCCAACGCGTGCTATTTGTAAGCGTACCGTTCGAGGAAGTGTTGGGCGAAATTCTCGGCAAAGTCGATAACAGTCATATGGGCGTAGTTTTGAAGCGTATGATGTTGCGCGCTGCGTCGCGGATCGCCGACCAGTTGCAGATCGACGCGCTGGTGACCGGTGAGGCGATCTCCCAGGTGTCCAGCCAGACGCTGCCGAACCTGTCGCTGATTGACTGCGTGACCGAAAAGCTGGTGCTGCGCCCGCTGATCGCCAGTCACAAGCAGGACATCATCGACCTGGCCGAAGAAATCGGTACCGCTGATTTCGCCAAGCATATGCCTGAATATTGCGGGGTCATCTCGGTGAACCCCAAGACCCACGCCAAGCGCAACCGCGTGGAGTACGAAGAACAACAGTTCGACATGGCGATTCTTGAGCGTGCGCTTGAGAACGCCAAAATGGTCCCGATCGATCGCGTCATCGACGAACTGGGCCAGGACGTAAAGATCGAAGAAGTCAGCGAAGCCCTGGCCGGCCAGATCGTCGTCGACATCCGTCACCCGGATGCCGCCGAAGATGAGCCGCTGGAAATCGCCGGCATCGACGTACAAACGCTGCCGTTTTATGCATTGAACGCGCGTTTCAAGGAACTGGATAACAGCCGTCAGTACCTGTTGTATTGCGACAAAGGCGTGATGAGTCGCCTGCATGCCCACCATTTGCTCAGTGAGGGGCATGCCAATGTGCGCGTTTATCGACCGAGCTAAGAGCCCGGGGCTGTTTGCCTGTGGCCTGCGTCACCGGCCCCCCGACTCTGCCGTCAAGCTGTAACGGCAAGGCCTGACTCTACTGTAAATCGCTGCCACGACCTGTCAGCACACCGAATCCTCTGATCGAGATACACAAGTGATCGAAAATCTACGTAACATCGCCATCATTGCTCACGTTGACCACGGTAAAACCACCCTGGTAGACAAACTCTTGCGTCAATCCGGCACCCTGGAGCGCAACGAGCTCAACGACGAGCGCGTGATGGACTCCAACGACCAGGAAAAAGAGCGCGGTATTACCATCCTGGCTAAAAACACCGCTATCAACTGGAACGGCTACCACATCAACATCGTGGATACCCCGGGCCACGCCGACTTCGGCGGCGAAGTAGAACGCGTAATGTCGATGGTTGACTCCGTTCTGCTGCTGGTTGACGCTCAAGACGGCCCTATGCCGCAAACCCGTTTCGTGACCAAGAAGGCTTTCGAAGCCGGCCTGCGTCCGATCGTGTGCATCAACAAGGTTGACCGTCCAGGCGCGCGTCCGGACTGGGTTCTGGACCAGATCTTCGACCTGTTCGACAACCTGGGTGCTACCGAAGAGCAACTGGACTTCCAGGTTATCTACGCCTCGGCCCTGAACGGTATTGCCGGTCTGGAACACACCGCCATGGCGGAAGACATGACCCCGCTGTACCAGGCGATCGTTGACCACGTTCCACCACCGAAGGTTGACCGTGAAGGCCCGTTCCAGATGCAAATCTCGGCACTGGACTACAACAGCTTCCTGGGTGTTATCGGCGTTGGCCGTATCGCGCGTGGTAGCGTCAAGCCGAACACCCCGGTTGTGGCTATCGGCGCCGACGGCAAGAAGCGTAACGGTCGTATCCTGAAGCTGATGGGTCACCACGGCCTGCACCGCATCGACGTTGAAGAAGCCTTTGCTGGCGACATCGTATGCGTCAGCGGCATGGATTCGCTGTTCATCTCCGACACCCTGTGCCAGCCGGACACCGTCGAGGCGATGAAGCCTCTGACCGTTGACGAGCCAACCGTTTCCATGACCTTCCAGGTAAACGACTCGCCTTTCTGCGGTAAAGAAGGCAAGTTCGTGACCTCCCGTAACATCAAGGAACGTCTGGACAAAGAGCTGCTGTACAACGTTGCTCTGCGCGTTGAAGAAGGCGACTCGGCTGACAAGTTCAAGGTGTCGGGCCGTGGTGAGCTGCACCTCTCGGTACTGATCGAAACCATGCGTCGCGAAGGCTTCGAAATGGGCGTTGGTCGTCCGGAAGTGATCATCCGTACCGTTGACGGCGTGAAGCAGGAACCGTTCGAAAACGTCACCATCGACACCCCTGAAGAATCCCAGGGCAAGGTCATGGAAGAGATGGGCCTGCGTAAGGGCGACCTGACCAACATGGTGCCGGATGGCAAAGGCCGTGTACGTCTGGAATACAACATCCCTGCTCGCGGTCTGATCGGTTTCCGTAACCAGTTCCTGACCCTGACCAACGGTGCTGGCATCCTGACCTCGATCTTCGATCGCTATGACACCATGAAGTCCGGCGACATGTCCGGCCGTCAGAACGGTGTTCTGGTATCGGTTGAAACCGGCAAGGCACTGACCTACTCCCTGGAAACCCTCCAGGCGCGTGGCAAGCTGTTCGTTGAACACGGTCAAGAGATCTACAACGGTCAGATCGTTGGTCTGAACAGCCGTGACAACGACATGGGCGTCAACCCAACCAAAGGCAAGAAGCTCGACAACATGCGTGCTTCGGGTAAAGACGAAACCATCGCCCTGGTTCCACCTGTTCGCTTCACCCTGGAACAGGCCCTGGAATTCATCCAGGACGACGAGCTGTGCGAAGTGACGCCTAAGTCGATCCGCCTGCGTAAGAAGATCCTGGACGAAGGCGAGCGTACCCGCGCTGCCAAGAAAGCCAAGAACTGAGTTAACTCAGGCTGAATGAAAAACGCCCCCGGTCGAAAGGCCGGGGGCGTTTTTTTATGCCTGCAGTTTGTGTGGTGTTTGTGCCGACCCTTTCGCGAGCAAGCCCGCTCCCACATTCGACCGCGTTGTTTCAGGATGAGCGCGGTCAAGTGTGGGAGCGGGCTTGCTCGCGAAGAGGCCAGTCAGAACACCCCAAAATCCAGATCAGAACTTATCGAGGGTCTTGAACTTAGTCTCGCGCACCACTTCCTTCGGCTTATACGCGCAATACCCAGGCCGTGGCCCGATCTTCGGGTGATTGCGGCAAGTATCCGGGCGCTTGTCATAAATAGTGCAGAAGCGCGTCTTACGATCCAGGTACAGGCAATCGTTGTTGCTCATGCGCTGCAGAGTAAAAATTTCTGACTTGGAATTGAAACGCTCGACGATGCCTTCCTTCTGCAAGCGCTTGGCGATGTTCTTTGGCGGGTCGCCGCGCTCGAACTCATCGACGATGCCGATGCGGATCAGGTCCTTGATCTTCACTTCGACCGGCAGCGTGCAGCAGCTGGACACGCAACCACCGCACATGTGCGCGGAATATTTCTGCCACGTTTCAAGACGGTCGAGTTCCGCGGCGGCGATCAGTTGAGGCTTCATCAGGGTTCCAAAAGGTGGGGCTGTATCCGGGCGCGCGATGATACCGGGATTGGTGATTTTTTGAACAATATTTTCCGGGTTTCTGCTGGAAGGCTTTTGGAACGTCAAAGCAGGCACGGCCCCTGCATCTAAATCCTGTATAGGTGAATGCGTTAAAAAACTGCCGAACCAGAGCGGCCGCCGTCTGTCAGACCGTCTAGGCTCTAGCAACTCCTTCTATCTCGCCCGAGGTCGCAATTGATGTCTCAGGAACCACTTGCACGAGAAGCAGAGGTAGCCGCGTTTCGCGATGCCGTCTTGACCAAACTCACCTACGCGGTGGGCAAGGACCCGGATCACGCCTTCGACCACGACTGGTTCGAAGCCATTGCCCTGGCCGCACGCGACCAGATGGTCGACCACTGGATGGACCATACGCGGCGTATTTACCGCAAAGGTCAAAAGCGCGTTTATTACCTTTCCCTGGAATTCCTCATCGGTCGTTTGCTGTACGACAGCCTGAGCAACCTTGGTGTGTTGGAGATCGCGCGCGAGGCACTCTCGGAGCTGGGCGTCGACTTGGAGCGCATCCGCCTGCTGGAGCCCGATGCGGCGCTAGGCAACGGTGGCCTGGGTCGCCTGGCCGCGTGCTTTATGGAAAGCATGTCGACGTTGGGCATTGCGGGTCACGGTTATGGCATTCGTTATGAGCACGGCCTGTTCCGCCAAGCGATTGTCGATGGCTGGCAACAGGAGCAAACCGAACGCTGGCTGGATTTCGGCAACCCATGGGAATTCGAACGGGCCGAAGTGATTTACCCGATCGGGTTTGGCGGCAGCGTCGAAACCCTGCCGGATGCTTCCGGCAAGCTGATCCAAGTGTGGACGCCGAGCGAAACCGTACGCGCGGTTGCCTACGACACCCCGGTGGTCGGCTGGCGCGGCGCGAGTGTCAATACCTTGCGCCTGTGGCGTGCTCGCGCAGTGGAAGACCTGCACCTGGAACGTTTCAACGCCGGCGACCACCTGGGCGCCGTCGCCGAAGTGGCCCGCGCCGAAAGCATCTCCCGGGTGCTTTACCCCGCGGACAGCACCGAAGCGGGGCAGGAACTGCGCCTGCGCCAGGAATACTTCTTCGTCTCGGCCTCGCTGCAGGATTTGCTGCGTCGCCACAAGAACATGCATGGCTCGGTGCTGAGCCTGGGCGAACACGCTGCGATCCAGCTCAACGACACTCACCCGTCCATCGCCGTGGCCGAGTTGATGCGCCAATTGGTCGACTTGCACGACATTCCGTGGGAAGCGGCGTGGGACGTCACCGTCGAAACCCTTTCCTACACCAACCACACCCTGTTGCCCGAAGCGCTGGAAACCTGGCCGGTTGGCTTGATGGAGCGCATGCTGCCGCGGCACATGCAGATCATCTACCTGATCAACGCCCAGCACATCGACTCGCTGCGCGCCAAGGGCGTCCACGATTTCGACGTATTGCGCGCCGTATCGCTGATTGAAGAAGACAACGGCCGCCGTGTGCGCATGGGCAACCTGGCATTCCTCGGCTCCCACAGCGTCAACGGTGTGTCGGGTTTGCACACCCAGTTGATGCGCAACACGGTGTTCTCTGAGCTGCACAAGCTGTACCCGGAGCGCATCAACAACAAAACCAACGGCATCACCTTCCGCCGCTGGCTGTATCAGGCCAACCCGAAACTCACGTCGATGCTCGTGGACGCACTGGGCCCGGACATTCTCGACAACATGGAAACGCGCCTGGGCGAGCTGGAAACCTTCGCCGAGAAGCAGACCTTCCGCAAAGCCTTCGCCGATCAGCGCCTGCACAGTAAGCGCGCATTGGCGGACATCATTCACGAACGGCTGGGGATCGCGATCAACCCGGCGGCGATGTTCGATGTGCAGGTCAAGCGAATTCACGAATACAAGCGCCAATTGCTGAACCTGCTGCACACGGTGGCGTTGTACCAGGCCATCCGTGCCGAACCGGGCACCGACTGGGTGCCGCGTGTGAAGATCTTCGCGGGTAAAGCGGCGGCGAGTTATCACCAGGCCAAGTTGATCATCAAGTTGACCAACGACATCGCGCGCACCGTTAACAACGACCCGACCGTGCGCGGTCTGCTCAAGGTGGTGTTCCTGCCCAACTACAACGTCAGCCTGGCGGAAAGCATCATCCCGGCGGCGGACTTGTCGGAGCAGATCTCCACGGCCGGCTTTGAAGCCTCGGGCACCAGCAACATGAAGTTCGGTCTCAACGGTGCGTTGACCATCGGCACCATGGACGGCGCGAACGTGGAGATGCACGAGCGCGTCGGCGCCGATCACATGTTTATCTTCGGCCTCAGCGCGCAGCAGGTGGAAGCGCGAAAACACGCCGGTGAATTCAACGCCGGGCAGGACATTGCAGCGTCCCATCGCCTCAGCGATGTGCTGCAAGCGATTCGCGGCGGGGTGTTCTCGCCGGATGATCCGGGCCGGTATGTGGGGTTGATCGACGGGCTGATCGACTACGACCGCTTCCTGGTGTGCGCCGACTTCGATTCGTACTGGGAGGCCCAGGCGCGGGTCGAGGCGCATTGGCATGATTCCAAGGCGTGGTGGCGTTCGGCGGTGCTCAATACCGCGCGGATGGGGTGGTTCTCTTCGGACCGGACGATCCGCGAATACGCCACTGAGATCTGGAAAGCGCTCGACTAAACACGGCTGATCCCAAGGTGTGGGAGGGGGCTTGCCCCCGATAGTAGAGTGTCAGTTTGCAGATATGTCGACTGGTGCACCGCTATCGGGGGCAAGCCCCCTCCCACATTGGGCCCGCGTCGATATACTGAGCGCCGGTTTGCCTAGGGAATATCGACCATGCAATGGATTTTCATGCTGATTGGCCTTGCGCTCGGCTGGACGCTCGACGAGTCGTTCAGTGACGCGGGCATCGGTGCGCTGTTGGGGCTCGGCATTGGCCAGGCGATTCGCCTGGCGAAGCTGTCGGCCCAAGCGGACCAGCAGGCGCGTCAGTTGGAAACCACGCAAAAGTCGCTGATAGCGCTGGGTGAGCGCCTGCGGCAGTTGGAAGTGCCCGCGCCGACGAGCAGTGTCATCGTCGAAACACCCGTCCCTGAGCCGATAACTGTCACTAAAGCGCCCGAGCTTGTTTGGGAGCTGCCTGCCGACATCGCACCTGTTGCCATGGTCACCAAACCGAGCCAGCCGCTGCCGGCCGACGTTTGGACGCCTGCCCCAACTCCGCGCCCTCAAGCACCTGCGATTCCTCGTGGCCCCAACTTGATCGAGCGCGCCATCAGCGGCGCACGCAATTGGCTGTTTGGCGGCAATACCGTGCTGCGGGTTGGTGTGGTGTTGCTGTTTCTCGGCCTGGCCTTCCTGCTGCGTTACGCCACCGAAGGCATGGTGGTGCCGATCGAGGTGCGTTACGCCGGGGTTGCCGCTGCGGCGTTAGGCTTACTGGGCCTGGGCTGGTGGCTGCGGCTGCGTAACAGCAACTACGGCTTGATGTTGCAAGGCACTGGGATCGCGGTGTTGTACCTGACGGTGTTTGCTGCGATGCGTTTGCATCCGTTGATAGACCCGAGTGCGGCGCTGGGCTTGCTGGTGGCCGTCACGGTGTTTTCGGCGATCCTGGCAATCACCCAGGATGCCTTGGGGCTGGCCTGTGCGGCGGCGCTCGGCGGCTTTGCGGCGCCTATCCTCACGTCTACCGGTGCCGGCAACCATGTGGCGCTGTTCAGCTATTTTGCCCTGCTGAATGCAGGCATCCTCGCCATCGCCTGGTTCAAGGCCTGGCGTTTGCTCAACCTGATCGGCTTTGTCGGCACCTTTGGTATCGGCTTCGCCTGGGGTCTGCGCTCCTACACGCCGGAATTGCTGTGGAGCACCGAGCCGTTCCTGATTCTGTTTTTCCTGATGTACCTGACCATCGGCCTATTGTTCGCCCGGCGCAAACTGCTGGAGATGAGCGACGCGCCCGAGGATGATAGCCGTGGCGCGCTGCTGCGCTGGTCGGCGGCCAAGGGTGATTATGTCGACGGCAGCATGTTGTTCGGTCCGCCGCTGGTAGGTTTTGGCTTGCAGTTCGCGCTGGTGCAGCACGTGGAATTCGCCGCCGCGTTCAGCGCGTTGGGCTTGGGCGTCATCTACATGGGGTTGGCCCGGCTGCTGAGCGGCGGGCGCGCCTTGCTGTTGGCGGAGACCTGCCTGGCCCTGGGTGTGATTTTCGCCAGCCTGGCGATTCCCCTCGGGCTGGATGCACGCTGGACGGCTGCGGCCTGGGCGGTGGAAGGCGCCGGAATCTTCTGGCTGGGCTTGCGTCAACAGCGACCACTGGCGCGAGCGTTCGGCTTGCTGCTGCAACTGGGCTCAGCGGTGGCATTCATCAGTGAGTTGAGCGTTGGCGAGCACACCTTGCTGGACGGAGCGCCATTGGGTGCGCTGCTGCTGGGCGCGGCGTTGCTGTTCAGCTTTGATCAGTTGCGCAAGGCCTCTACCGAACAAGCGACGGATTGGGAGCGCAAAGGCCTGCCCGTGCTGGCGAGCCTTGGCTTGAGCTTTTTGTACCTGCTCGCACCCTTGCTGCTGAATACTCAAGGCACGGCTGTCAGTTGGGCAATCGCCGGTCTGGCGACGCTGTTTGTCGGCCTGCGCATTGGTTCGCGGACCTTCCTGTTCACTGCATTCGCCGTGCAGTTGCTGGGCGGCGCGTTGTTCCTGCTGCGCTTGCAGGGCGGTGACGGGGCGGCGGTATTCAATGCGGGCTGGAGTGGCTTGCTCACGGCTTCGCTGATAGGCCTAGCGTTGATTGGTGGCATGCTTCTGGCGGCGCGCGATGAGATGGTGCGCGGCGATGTACGGTTGTTACGTGGCTTGTCGGTGGTTCTGCTGGCGGGTCTTATCCTGATTAATCTGGCGGTGCTGTTCGTCTTGCCTTGGGAAAGCGCGAGCGGCGTGTGGGCGGCCAGCGGTTTGTTGATCATCTGGCTGAGCCTGTACCTGCAACAGCGCGTCAGCTTTGTGTTCGGCTTGTTGCTGCAACTGATCGGTGGCGGCTCGTTCCTGCTGGCGGTGCCGGAGTTGCTTGGCCCGTTGACCCGTGAGGGGCTGCGTCCGTTGGCCCATAGCGGTTTCTGGACGCCGATGGTGCTGGGCCTGGCGGCACTGGTCGGCGCCTGGCGCTTGCAGCGCGAACCCCACGCGCCGGTGTTTGCCGTGTTGAAATTGCAACGCCTGTCCGACTTGCTGCTGGTGTGGGGCACGGCTTGGTGGACGCTGGCATTGGTCGGCGAAGTGTTGCGGTTTATCCCGCAAGAGCTGCAGGGCCCGTTCCTGCTCGGCACCGCAGCAGTCAGCGTGGCGATCTGGGCGTTTCTGTCCGAGCGGCTGCGCTGGGCGTCGCTGGGCATGCTCTGCACCCTGTTGATGCCGGCGGCCGGTGTGGTGTTGCTGGTGTCTGCGCATAACTATTACCACCCGGCGGCGCAGTACGGTTGGCTGGCTTGGTTGGCGGTGTTTGTGGTGCATTTCATCTCGCTGCGGCGTTTGGCGGCGGTGGTTCCGGCCAAGGTGCTGAGCGCGGCGCACGTAGTGGGCTGCTGGATGCTGATCGGCGTGCTGGCGCTGGAGGTGCGTTACGGCCTGCTGGTGCTGTCGAGCGAGTACAACGCCTGGCGCTGGCTGGGCTGGGCGATTCTGCCAAGCCTGTATCTGGTGCTGGCCGCCGCGCCGCGCCGTTGGCCATGGCCGGTATCGGCGTACCCAAGGGAATACCGCGTGCTGGCCGCGCTACCGCTGGCGGTGCTGATGTTGGGGTGGTTCTGGCTGGCGAACAGCTTCAGCGACGGCACGGCCGAGCCGTTGCCTTATGTTCCGCTGCTCAACCCATTGGATCTGGGCTTGTTGTTCGCGCTGCTGGGCATTTACCTGTGGTCGCGCAGTGCGGCGCCTGAGCGTGGGCCGCGTATTGAATTGATCGTCCAGGGCGTGGCGGGTGTCTCGCTGTTCGCCTTCTTTACGGCGTTGGTGATGCGTACCGCTCATCATTGGGGCGGCGTGCCGTTTCAATTGGATGCGTTGCTGGAGTCGATGCTGGTGCAGGCCGGCCTATCGATCGTCTGGACCTTGATTGCCCTTGGCCTGATGATCGGCGGTCACCTGCGCCATCGTCGCGAAGTGTGGCTGATCGGCGCGGCGCTGATTGCGGTGGTGGTGGCCAAACTGTTCTTTGTCGAACTGAGCAACCGTGGCGGCCTGGCGCGGATTGTGTCGTTTATCGGTGTAGGCGGGTTGTTGCTGGTGGTGGGCTACTTTGCGCCGCTGCCGCCAAAACGCGTTGAACCTGTGACTGAAACCGAGGGGGCGTCTTCTTGATGGGCAAGCTGAAACTGAGTGGTTTGGCGGTATGGCTGGCGTGTTCGGCAGCCTTTGCACAGGAAGGTCCGTCCGACTTCACCACCCAGGTACCGCTGGCCGTGAGCGGTAGCGGGCCCTGGTATCGCCTGGAACTGCCACTGGCGGTGCAATTGAGCGCGCGCCAGGCTGATCTCAGCGATGTGCGTGTGTTCAACGCCGCCGGCGAGCCGCAGGCTTATGCGTTGTCGCGTCAATCTTCGCAACGCACCGAAAGCCGCAACGTCACCGACGTGAAGTGGTTCCCGCTGTACGCCGCCGACACCCAGCAAGCCCTGCCCGACGTGGTGATGAAAGCCACCAGCACAGGCACCCTGGTGGAAATAAAACCGTCTACCGCGCCAAAGCCCGGCAAGCAAGTGCTGCGCGGCTGGGTATTGGACGCCAGTGCGATCAAGGCGCCGTTGCAGCAATTGAGCCTGGATTGGAGCCGCGAGCAAGAGGGCTTCCAGCGTTTCAGCATTGAGGCCAGTGATGACTTGCAGCACTGGCAAGCCTGGGGCGATGGGCAGGTGGCGCGCTTGTCATTCGCCGACGAGCGGGTCGAGCAGCATGACGTGAACTTGCCTGGGCAATCGGCACGTTACCTGCGCCTTGTCTGGCAAGGCCAGGCGGCGCCGCTGCTGACCTCGGCAAGGCTGGTGAGCGCGACGAGCAGTAGCCTGCCGATGCCGTTGGTGTGGTCGCAACCCTTGGCGGGCAAGCGGCTCAACGCCGGGGAGTACAGTTGGCAGCTGCCCACGGGGCTGAGCATCGAGCGACTGCGCATCGAATTGAAGCAACCCAACACGCTGGCGCCCGTTACGCTGGCGGGGCGCAGGGACAGCAAACAGGCGTGGCAGCCACTGAGCAATGGCGTGCTGTATCGCCTCACCCAGAATGGCCAGGACGTGGTGCAGGATGAATTGCAGCTGCCGGGCCAAACGGTCGCCGAACTCAAGTTGGCAGTGGATGAACGCGGCGGCGGCCTGGGCATTGAGGCGCCAGCGCTGCGTTTTGCGGTGCGCGCCACGCAGTTGGTGTTCCTGGCCCGGGGCGAGCCGCCATTTACACTGGCGCTGGGGAATGCATCGGTCAAGGCGGCGAACCTTCCGCTTTCGACCTTGATCCCTGACTACAGCGCCGAGCGTCTCAAGGCATTGGGACAAGCGAAAGTCGCCGGGGAAGTCGCGGTGACGTCGCCGCCGATCGTAGCGGCTGCCGATGCCGGCACGAACTGGAAAAAACTCGGGCTCTGGGCCGTGTTACTGCTCGGCGTGGCGGCACTGGGCGCCATGGCCTACAGTTTGCTGCGCAAGCCGCCGGTGGCACGTTAAATAAAGTCCATGAACTCTATTGGGTTTAAATCCTCTGATAGGAGGAAATACGCCCCGACTCGCGCTAAACTGCGCGGGTTTTCAAGCCCCCCATTCTCCGGAGCCATACATGTCCCGCGTTACCTTGAGTCGCTATTTGATCGAGCAGACCCGCAGCAACAACACGCCTGCCGATCTGCGCTTCCTTATCGAAGTGGTGGCGCGTGCTTGCAAGGAAATCAGCCACGCCGTGTCCAAAGGCGCACTGGGTGGTGTCCTGGGCAGCATGGGCACTGAAAACGTGCAGGGCGAAGTGCAGAAGAAGCTCGACGTCATCTCCAACGAGATCCTGCTCGAAGCCAACGAATGGGGTGGTCACCTGGCCGGCATGGCGTCCGAAGAAATGGACAATGCCTACCAGATCCCGGGCAAGTACCCGAAAGGCGCGTACCTGCTGGTGTTCGACCCACTGGACGGCTCGTCCAACATCGACATCAACGCTCCCGTCGGCACCATCTTCTCGGTACTGCGTTGCCCTAACGAGTACTTGAGCCAGAACGAAGCCCTGAACGAAAAGGCCTTCCTGCAGCCAGGCACCGAACAGGTCGCGGCTGGTTACGCGATCTACGGCCCGCAGACCATGCTGGTACTGACCCTGGGCGACGGCGTCAAAGGCTTCACCCTGGACCGCGAAATGGGCAGTTTCGTACTGACCCACGAAGACATCACCATTCCTGCGTCTACCCAGGAATTCGCGATCAACATGTCCAACCAGCGCCACTGGGAAGAACCTGTGACCCGCTACGTAGGCGAGTTGATGGCTGGCGAAGAAGGCCCGTTGAAGAAAAACTTCAACATGCGCTGGGTCGCCGCCATGGTGGCCGACGTGCACCGCATCCTGACCCGTGGTGGCTTGTTCATGTACCCTCGCGACAGCCGCGAGCCGTCCAAGCCGGGCAAATTGCGCCTGATGTATGAAGCCAATCCGATGTCGTTCCTGGTTGAGCAGGCAGGCGGCGCGTCCACCGACGGTCACCAGCGTATCCTCGACATCCAGCCTGAAGGCCTGCACCAGCGTGTGGCGGTATTCCTGGGTTCGAAAGAAGAAGTTGAGCGTGTGACGGCCTATCACAAGAAGTAAGTTGCGGCGATAAGTGATCGGCGTTATTGGGAGCCGGTTCACCCTTAAAGAAGCCCCGAAACGTTTCAGCGTTTTCGGGGCTTTTTTGTTTTCGTTCGTCGGGAACCAGAAACCTCTTTTCCCTTCTAAGCTTCTGGCAGACCCCCATGCTGCTTAGTCCCTCCAGGAGTTTTTCCATGTCGTTACGTCGTCTCGCCTTGCTGACCTTTTGCGTGCTGTTGGCCGCTTGCAGCAAGGTCAACCAAGAAAATTACGCGAAGCTTTCCGCTGGCATGCCTAAGGCTGAAGTGGAATCACTGCTGGGTCAGCCGACTGACTGTTCCGGCGCACTGGGCATGTCCAGCTGCACCTGGGGCGATAAAAACAGCTTTATCAGCGTGCAATATGCCGGTGACAAGGTTCTGATGTTTTCCGGGCAAGGCCTGAAGTAAACCGGGGCGAAAGCCTGCGGGAGAAGAAGAATGATCCGTTTTGTTTTGTTTCTTTGTGCCAGCCTGTTTTTGGCGGGCTGCGCCAGCCATTCTGGCGATGATCTGCAACCCAAGACTGCGAGCAACGTCAACCTCAAGCGTTACCAGGGCACTTGGTATGAGTTGGCCCGATTGCCGATGTACTTCCAGCGCAACTGCGCGCAGTCCGAAGCCCGCTACACATTGCTGCCTGATGGCGACATGTCGGTGTTCAACCGCTGCCTGACGACCGAGTGGAAGTGGGAAGAAGCCAAGGGCACGGCTACGCCGCAAGTGCCGGGCAAGACTGACAAGCTTTGGGTGGAATTCAATAACTGGTTTACCGCACTGTTGCCGGGCGTTGCCAAGGGCGATTACTGGGTGTTGTATGTCAGCGATGACTACAAGACCGCGATTGTTGGCAGCCCGAGCCGGCGGTACATGTGGATTTTGTCGCGCACGCCTACGGTGAGCGCCGACACTCGCGAAGACCTGCTGAGCAGGGCGCGGCAGCAGGGTTATGACACCACGCGGTTGATCTGGCGCACGTCGGACAAGCAGATGGCGAAGACTTCGCAGTAAACGGAAACACTGCCGATCAAATGTGGGAGCTGGCTTGCCTGCGATAGCATCACCTCGATATGCCTGACATACCGAGGTGCTTGCATCGCAGGCAAGCCACCTCCCACATGTGTTTTAGGGTGTTATTAACTCAGCAAATCTCTCAAGACTTGTGTGAACGCCCGGCTGCTTTCCTCTTCGCCGGCATGCCGCCCATCCCGCACCACCCACTTCCCGTTCACCAGCACATCACGCACCTGCCGATCCCCACCGGCAAACAACCAGCGATTCAAAATCCCGTCTTCGCTTGCCGTCGCCAGGTACGGATCATTGCCATCCAGTACCAGCCAATCCGCACGTTTACCCACTTCCAACCGGCCAATCGGCTGCCCCAATGCCTGGGCGCCGCCGTCCAGCGCCGCGTCAAACAGCGTGCGCCCCACCATCGGCTGATCATCGCGATACAAGCGGTTACGCCGTTGATCGCGCAGGCGCTGGCCGTATTCGAGCCAGCGCAATTCCTCCACCACGCTCAGTGACACATGGCTGTCGGAACCGATGCCCATGCGTCCGCCTTGGGCGAGAAAATCCACGGCCGGGAAAATCCCGTCACCCAGGTTAGCCTCGGTAGTCAGGCACAAACCGGCAATTGCGCGGCTCTTGGCCATGCGCGTGACCTCTTCAGGATCTGCATGCGTGGCATGCACCAGGCACCAGCGTTCATCCACCTCGACATTGTCATACAGCCATTGCAGCGGGCGCTTTCCGCTCCAGGCCAGGCAGTCGTCGACTTCTTTCTGCTGTTCGGCAATGTGGATATGCACCGGGCACGCCTTGTCGCTGGCGGCCAGCACTGCATGGATTTGCTCGGGCGTGACGGCGCGCAGCGAGTGGAAACACAACCCCAACTGCTGCGCCGGCTGTGCTGCCAGGATCGGTTTCAGCCGCGCCTGCAGGTCCAGATAGTGTTCAGTGCTGTTGATAAACCGCCGCTGGCCTTCATTCGGTGCCTGGCCGCCAAACCCGGAGTGGGTGTAAAGCACAGGCACCAACGTCAGGCCAATGCCACTGCTGGTCGCTGCCTGGCTGATCTGCCGCGACAACTCCGTGCGGTCGGCATACGGCTGGCCGCTGACATCGTGGTGCACATAGTGAAATTCGGCCACCGAGGTATAACCGGCCTTGAGCATCTCGATATACAGCTGACGCGCGATGACGTGCAATTGCTCCGGACTGATCTTGCCGACCATGCGGTACATCAGGTCGCGCCAGGTCCAGAAACTGTCATTCGGGTTGCCGGCCACTTCTGCCAAACCTGCCATTGCACGCTGGAAAGCGTGGGAGTGCAGGTTCGGCATACCCGCCAACACCGGGCCTCTCAGCCGTTCGGCAGCGTCTGCGCTGGCATTGGCCTCAACCTTTGTCAGCACCCCATCTGCGCTGACTTCAAGACGTACATCGTTGGCCCATCCATTAGGCAGCAGCGCGCGTTCGGCAAAGAAAGCGGACATGATCAAGGCACCCCGGTCGTGTGTTTATTTGTATATACATATACAGACGTTTGCCTGCTCGGTAAACTCCGGCAATCTATGCATCTTTTTCCCCTGCAAGGATTCCCTGTGCCGACTCCGCCTGCCAAGTCTTCGCTGGCTGCCCACATGGACGAAAGTCCGGCGCCCTTGTATGCCCGCGTCAAACAAATGATCAGCCAGCAGATCCTCAACGGCAACTGGCCGCCTCATTACCGTGTGCCGTCGGAGAGCGAACTGGTCAGCCAGTTGGGTTTCAGCCGCATGACCATCAACCGCGCCCTGCGCGAGCTCACCGCCGAAGGCTTGTTGGTGCGCATGCAGGGCGTCGGCACCTTCGTCGCTGAGCCCAAGAGCCAGTCCGCGCTGTTTGAAGTGCACAACATTGCCGATGAGATCGCTTCTCGCGGTCATCGACACACCTGCCAAGTCATCACCTTGGGCGAAGAAGCTGCCGGTTCCGAGCGCGCCGTCGCCCTGGAAATGCGCGAAGGCGGGCGGGTCTTCCACTCGTTGATCGTGCACTTCGAAAACGATATTCCCGTGCAAATCGAAGACCGTTTCGTCAATGCACTGGTCGCCCCGGAATACCTGCAACAGGATTTCACCCAACAAACGCCCTACGCCTACTTGAACCAGGTTGCACCGTTGACCGAAGGCGAGCACGTGGTCGAAGCCATCCTCGCTGACGCCGCCGAGTGCAAGCTGCTGCAGATCGAGCCCAGCGAACCGTGCCTGTTGATCCGTCGACGCACCTGGTCGGGCCGCCAGCCGGTGACGGCCGCGCGTTTGATTCACCCCGGTTCCCGTCACAGCCTGGAAGGACGTTTCAGTAAATGAGTTCCGTAAAAGTCTGGCGCGCTGCCGATTACGTGCGCATGCCCTGGAAAAACGGCGGCGGCAGTACCGAAGAAATCACCCGTGATGCCGGCGCAGGCCTGGATGGCTTTGGCTGGCGCCTGTCGATTGCGGATATTGCGGAATCGGGCGGTTTTTCCATCTTCGCCGGCTACCAACGGGTGATCACCGTGATCAAAGGCGCCGGCATGGTGCTGACCGTGGATGGCGAAGAACAGCGTGGGTTGTTACCGCTGCAACCTTTTGCGTTCAAGGGGGACAGCCAGGTGGAGTGCCGATTGATCACTGGGCCCATCCGCGATTTCAACCTGATCTATTCGCCGCAGCGTTACCACGCGCGGCTGCAATGGGTCGACGGTGTGCAGCGTTTCTTCAGTACGGCGCAGACGGTGTTGGTGTTCAGCGTTGTCGATGAGGTGAAGGTGCTGGACGAGAAATTGGGGCATCACGATTGCCTGCAAATCGACGGTAACACTGGCCTGTTGGACATTTCCGTCGCCGGCCGTAGCTGCATCATCGAACTGACCGCACGCGGTTAAAAATGTGGGAGCTGGCTTGCCTGCGACAACGGCGTTTCAGTGCTAAATGTGCTGACTGACACGCCGCCATCGCAGGCAAACCAGTTCCCACAATTGTTTTGTGGGGAACATTAAATCTGTTTCCAGTCTCTGCACCAGTTTGTTACCGAATGCCCCAGCGTGGCGCAAAACGATGTTGTCGTGACAAACCTCCCTCGCAGCAAAAGCCTCCCGTAAGAAATTTCATCAAGCCTCGAAGCCTTAATTTCCAAGGCTCGCGCAGGCATCCCCAAAAATTCTCGGCAGCTCTTTTAGAAAGTTGGCCGCTTGATTGCATATGCTTGTATGTACAAGTAAAGATGTGTGCGTAAGAGTCCACTTCGCACCAACACAGTATGCGCATCAATCGCCGAGGAGTTTTTTGTGACTAAGCCAACCAAGTACCGTGACGTAGAAATCCGCGCCGCCCACGGTAACAAGCTCACCGCCAAAAGCTGGCTGACTGAAGCGCCGCTGCGCATGCTGATGAACAACCTCGACCCACAAGTGGCCGAGAACCCGAAAGAACTGGTGGTATACGGCGGTATCGGCCGTGCGGCGCGTAACTGGGAGTGCTACGACCAGATCGTCGAGAGCCTCACCCACCTCAATGATGACGAAACCCTGCTGGTGCAATCCGGCAAGCCGGTTGGCGTGTTCAAGACCCACAGCAACGCTCCGCGCGTACTGATCGCCAACTCCAACCTGGTGCCGCACTGGGCCAGTTGGGAACACTTCAACGAGCTGGATGCCAAGGGCCTGGCCATGTACGGCCAGATGACCGCCGGCAGCTGGATCTACATCGGCAGCCAGGGCATCGTCCAAGGCACCTACGAAACCTTCGTCGAAGCCGGTCGCCAGCATTACAACAGCGACCTGACCGGCCGTTGGGTCCTCACCGCCGGCCTCGGCGGCATGGGCGGCGCCCAACCACTGGCTGCAACCCTGGCCGGCGCGTGCTCGCTGAACATCGAGTGCCAGCAGGTCAGCATCGATTTCCGCCTCAGCAGCCGCTATGTCGACGAGCAAGCCACGGACCTCGACGACGCCCTGGCGCGCATCGCCAAATACACCCAGGAAGGCAAGGCCATCTCCATCGCCCTGTTGGGTAACGCGGCGGAAATCCTGCCGGAACTGGTCAAGCGCGGCGTGCGCCCGGACATGGTCACCGACCAGACCAGCGCCCACGACCCACTCAACGGCTACCTGCCGGCCGGCTGGACCTGGGACGAATACCGCGCCCGCGCCAAGACCGAACCGGCTGCCGTAATCAAGGCCGCCAAGCAGTCGATGGCCGTGCACGTCAAAGCCATGCTGGAATTCCAGAAACAAGGCATCCCGACCTTCGACTACGGCAACAACATCCGCCAGATGGCCCAGGAAGAAGGCGTGGAAAATGCCTTCGATTTCCCAGGCTTTGTACCGGCGTACATCCGCCCACTGTTCTGCCGTGGCATCGGCCCGTTCCGTTGGGCTGCACTGTCCGGCGACCCGCAAGACATCTACAAGACCGACGCTAAAGTCAAAGAGCTGATCCCCGACGACGCGCACCTGCACAACTGGCTGGACATGGCCCGCGAGCGCATCAGCTTCCAGGGCCTGCCGGCGCGTATCTGCTGGGTTGGCCTGGGCCAGCGCGCCAAGCTCGGCCTGGCGTTCAACGAAATGGTACGCAGCGGCGAGCTGTCGGCTCCGGTGGTGATCGGTCGCGACCACCTCGATTCCGGCTCGGTCGCCAGCCCGAACCGCGAAACCGAAGCCATGCAGGACGGTTCCGACGCCGTGTCCGACTGGCCGCTGCTCAACGCCTTGCTCAACACCGCCAGCGGCGCGACCTGGGTCTCGCTGCACCACGGCGGCGGCGTGGGCATGGGCTTCTCCCAGCACTCCGGCATGGTCATCGTCTGCGACGGTACCGACGAAGCGGCTGAGCGGATCGCCCGCGTGCTGCACAACGACCCGGCTACCGGGGTGATGCGTCATGCGGATGCGGGTTACCAGATCGCGATCGACTGCGCCAAGGAGCAGGGCCTCAATCTCCCGATGATCAAATAACTAAATGTGGGAGCGGGCTTGCTCGCGAATGCGGTGTATCAGTCACCGGAATCGTTAGCTGACCCACCGCTTTCGCGAGCAAGCCCGCTCCCACATTTGATCTGCAGTGAACCAGAAAACAATCCATCAGAGGTTGAACACACATGGCTGCAAATGACACCACCCCGTTGATCGAAAGGCGTTCGATCGACTACATCCCGGAAGCGGAAAGACACGGTCGTCTATTGAGCCAGTTCACCCTGTGGATGGGCGCCAATCTGCAAATCACCGCAATTGTCACCGGGGCTTTGGCCGTGGTGCTGGGCGGTGATGTGTTCTGGTCGTTGATCGGTTTGCTGATTGGCCAACTGATTGGCGGCGGCGTGATGGCGCTGCATGCGGCGCAAGGGCCCAAGCTGGGCCTGCCGCAGATGATCTCCAGCCGGGTGCAGTTCGGTGTGTATGGCGCGGCTATTCCGATCGTGCTGGTCTGTTTGATGTACCTCGGTTTTACCGCCACCGGCACCGTGCTGTCCGGTCAGGCGCTGGGCCAGTTGTTCGGTGTCAGCGACAGCGTCGGGATCCTGATCTTTGCCAGTGTCATTGTGCTGGTCACGGTGCTGGGTTACCGGGTGATCCATTTCATTGGGCGTGTCGCCAGCGTCATTGGGGTGATTGCCTTTGTCTACCTGTTCAGCCGTCTGATCGGCCAGACCGACGTTGGCGCGCTCCTGCAAATCCGCCACTTCAGCTGGAGCAGCTTCCTGCTGGCGGTGTCGCTCGCGGCCTCCTGGCAGATAGCCTTCGGCCCTTATGTGGCTGACTATTCACGTTATCTGCCGAGCAAGACGTCTTCGGTGAAGACCTTTTTCGCGGCTGGCGCGGGTTCGGTGATTGGGGCGCAGGTGGCGATGACCCTTGGCGTGTTTGCCGCGGCCATGTCCAACGGGCAATTTGCCGGTCACGAAGTGGCCTACATTGTGGGGTTGAGCGGTACCGGTGCCACCGCTGCGCTGCTGTACTTCAGCATCGCGTTCGGCAAGGTCACCATTTCCACGCTGAACTCCTACGGCAGCTTCATGTGCATCGCGACCATCATCAGCGGCTTTCGTGGTCGCCTGGAGGTTACGCGCCTGCAGCGTCTGGTGTTTGTGCTGGTGATTGTCGGCACTGCGACCCTGATTGCGTTGCTCGGTCAGCACTCATTCCTCGGGGCGTTCAAGTCTTTCATCCTGTTCCTGCTGGCGTTCTTTACGCCATGGAGCGCGATCAACCTGGTCGACTACTACTGCATCACCCGCGAACGCTATGACGTGCCAGCGCTGGCCGACCCGAACGGTCGCTACGGCCGTTGGAACCTGCTCGGTATCAGCGTGTATGTCTTCGGCGTGCTGGTGCAGTTGCCATTTATCTCCACCAAGTTCTACACCGGTCCCTTGGTGGCTGCGCTGGGTGATGTGGATATCTCCTGGATCATCGGGCTGGTGCTTCCCGCAGCCTTGTACTACGTGTGTGCGAAAAAATGGCACGGCACAGTGCCCGATCAATTGATCCTGCCAGTAGAGCAGGGCGCTACACCAACAACAAACGGGCTGGCTGCACAAGCCTGATGGGACGTGGACAGGGCAGGACGCCTACTGACTGCCGTAATCCATTTCAAGATTGGGAGCGTCACAACAATGAAAATGCATAAGACCCTGTTGGCCACACTGTTCTCTGCGGGCGTGCTGGCGAGCGTTGGCGCCCAGGCGGCGGGCTGGTGCGAATCCGGCAAACCGGTGAAGTTCGCCGGCCTGAACTGGGAAAGCGGCATGTTGCTTACCGACATTCTGCAAACCGTGTTGGAAAAAGGCTACGACTGCAAAACCGACAGCCTGCCAGGTAACTCCATCACCATGGAAAACGCCCTGAGCAGCAACGATATCCAAGTGTTTGCCGAAGAATGGGTCGGCCGCAGCGAGGTCTGGAACAAGGCCGAGAAGGCCGGCAAAGTCGTCGGTGTCGGCGCTCCGATCGTCGGCGCGATTGAAGGCTGGTACGTGCCGCGCTACGTGATCGAAGGCGACGCCAAGCGCAAGCTGGAAGCCAAGGCCCCGGACCTGAAAAACATCGCCGACCTGGCCAAGTACGCCTCGGTGTTCAAGGACCAGGAAGAGCCGTCCAAGGGCCGCTTCTACAACTGCCCGGCCGGCTGGACCTGCGAGCTGGACAACAGCGAAATGCTCAAGAGCTATGGCCTGGAAAGCACCTACACCAACTTCCGCCCAGGCACCGGCCCGGCGCTGGATGCGGCGGTGCTGTCGAGCTACAAGCGTGGCGAACCGATCCTGTTTTACTACTGGTCGCCGACCCCGCTGATGGGCCAGGTCGACCTGGTCAAGCTGGAAGAAAAACCCGGCGTGGATAAGAGCGTGAGCATCAAGGTCGGCCTGTCCAAGACCTTCCACGAGCAGGCCCCGGAACTGGTGGCTGTGCTGGAAAAGGTCAACCTGCCGATCGACCTGCTGAACCAGAACCTGGGTCGTATGGCCAAGGAGCGAATTGAGTCGCCGAAACTGGCGAAAATATTCCTCAAGGAACATCCTGAAGTCTGGCACGCCTGGGTGAGCGAAGACGCAGCCAAGAAAATCGACGCGGCCTTGTAGGTCAAGCCTGTCCGGCTACCCTTAGGGGCTGGTCGGACAGCCGGCCACAACCCATTGGATCGAGAGCACGTTATGTTTCCTGAGAGTTTTACGTTTTCCATCGCCGACTGGGTCAACGGTTGGGTGGATTCACTGGTCACCAACTACGGTGATGTGTTCCGGCACATTTCCGACACCCTGCTGTGGGCCATCGTCAACCTGGAAGGGATGCTGCGTGCGGCGCCCTGGTGGTTGATGCTGGCGATCGTCGGTGCGGTGGCCTGGCACGCCACGCGCAAGGTCGTAACCACGGCGGTGATCGTCGGGTTGCTGTTCCTGGTGGGCGCAGTTGGCCTGTGGGACAAGCTGATGCAAACCCTCGCGTTGATGATGGTCGCCACCGTGATCTCGGTGTTGATCGGCATTCCGCTGGGCATTCTGTCGGCACGCAGCAATCGCCTGCGTTCGGTGCTGATGCCGCTCCTCGACATCATGCAAACCATGCCGAGCTTTGTGTACTTGATCCCGGTGCTGATGCTGTTCGGCCTGGGCAAGGTCCCGGCGATTTTCGCCACGGTGATCTACGCCGCGCCGCCGTTGATTCGCCTGACCGACTTAGGCATTCGCCAGGTCGACGGCGAAGTCATGGAAGCCATCAACGCCTTTGGTGCCAACCGCTGGCAGCAACTGTTCGGCGTGCAACTGCCGCTGGCATTGCCCAGCATCATGGCCGGGATCAACCAGACCACGATGATGGCGTTGTCGATGGTGGTCATCGCCTCGATGATCGGCGCCCGTGGCTTGGGTGAGGACGTGCTCGTCGGCATCCAGACCCTCAACGTTGGCCGTGGCCTTGAGGCCGGGCTGGCGATCGTGATTCTCGCAGTGGTCATTGACCGCATTACCCAGGCCTATGGTCGTCCACGGCATGAGGCGAGCAAATGACTACTGTCAGCAAAATCGAAGTTAAAAACGTCTTCAAGATCTTCGGCAACCGATCCAAGGAGGCCTTGGCGATGGTTGGCCAGGGCAAGACCAAGGATCAGGTCCTGGCTGAGACCGGCTGCGTGGTCGGCGTGAATGACCTGTCGCTGAGCATCGGCACCGGCGAGATCTTCGTGATCATGGGCCTGTCGGGTTCCGGAAAATCCACGTTGGTGCGCCACTTCAACCGCCTGATCGACCCTACCAGCGGCGCGATCCTGGTGGACGGCGAAGACATTCTGCAACTGGACATGGAAGCCCTGCGCCAATTCCGTCGGCACAAGATCAGCATGGTGTTCCAGAGCTTCGGCCTGCTGCCGCACAAGAGCGTGCTCGACAACGTCGCCTACGGCCTGAAAGTGCGTGGCGAAACCAAGCAGGTGTGCGCCGAGCGCGCCTTGCACTGGATCGAAACCGTGGGCCTCAAAGGCTACGAAAATAAATACCCGCACCAGCTTTCCGGCGGCATGCGCCAGCGTGTCGGCCTGGCCCGTGCATTGGCGGCTGACACCGACATCATCTTGATGGATGAAGCCTTCAGCGCCCTCGACCCGCTTATCCGCGCCGAGATGCAAGACCAGTTGCTGGAGCTGCAAAAGACCTTGCACAAGACCATCGTGTTCATCACCCACGACCTCGACGAAGCCGTACGCATAGGCAACCGCATTGCGATCCTCAAGGACGGCAAGCTGATCCAGGTCGGCACCCCGCGCGAGATTTTGCATTCGCCGGCGGATGAGTATGTGGATCGGTTTGTCCAGCGGCGGGCGGCGGTGGTGTGAGCCAGGTTTTGTGGTGAACCGGCTGGCGCTATCGCAGCGGTGCGACGATTCGACAAGCCAGCTCCCACATTTGACTGGGTTCACGCAGTTCAAATGTGGGAGCGGGCTTGCTCGCGAAGAGGCCGGCAAAGCTGCACAAGAATTAAAGAAGGTATGAAGATGTCCCAGGCAGCAAAAATCATCATCGCCGACGCCCCCCTGCGCTGGCAGGACGTGGTCGCCGTGGCCCGCCACGGCGCCGTGCTCGAACTCTCGGGCCAAGCCTGGGCGCGCATCGACAATGCCCAGGCCATCGTGCAGCGCATCGTTACCAGCGGCGAGCGCGCCTATGGGGTGAACACCGGCCTGGGCGCGCTGTGCAATGTGTCGCTCAAAGGCGAGCAACTCAGCCAGCTGTCGCGCAATACCCTGCTCAGCCATGCCTGTGGCGTCGGCCCGGTGCTCAGCGATGAACAAACGCGCGCGATCATCTGCGCCGCCGTCATCAACTACAGCCACGGCAAGTCCGGCCTGCATCCGCAGGTGGTGCATTCGCTGCTGGCGTTGCTCAACCACGGCATCACACCGCAAGTGCCGTCCCAGGGTTCGGTGGGTTACCTGACCCATATGGCCCACGTCGGCGTGGCCTTGCTGGGTGTTGGCACGGTGAGCTATTGCGGCCAGATAGTGTCGGCGCAAGAAGCCCTGGCTGCTGAAGGTTTGCAGTCGGTGGTGCTTGGCGCCAAAGACGGCCTGTGCCTGGTCAACGGCACGCCATGCATGACCGGGCTGAGCTGCCTGGCCCTGGCCGACGCGCATCACTTGCTGCAATGGGCCGACGTGATTGGCGCCATGAGTTTTGAGGCCCAACGTGGTCAGATCGATGCGTTTGATGAAGAAATCATCGCGCTCAAGCCGCACCCCGGCATGCAACACGTGGGCAGCAACCTGCGCGCCTTGCTTGATGGCAGCGAAGTGATCGCCAGCAGCCGTGGTATTCGCACCCAGGACGCACTGAGCATCCGCTCAATCCCGCAAATCCACGGCGCGGCGCGTGACCAGGTGGAGCACGCCACGCGGCAGATTGAGACTGAACTCAACAGCGCCACCGACAACCCACTGCTGCTCGGCACGCCGGACCACTACCGCGTGGTGTCCCAGGCCAATCCCCACGGCCAATCCGTCGCATTGGCGGCAGACATGCTCGCCATTGCCATGGCCGAAATCGGCTCGGTGGCCGAACGCCGCCTGGACCGCCTGATCAACCCGCATGTCAGTGGCTTGCCGGCGTTCCTGGTCAGCAACCCCGGGGTCAACTCCGGGATGATGATCGTGCAGTACGTCGCCGCCTCGCTGTGCGGGCAAAACCGCCAACTGGCGCAACCGGCGGTGCTCGACAACTTCGTCACCTCGGGCCTGCAGGAAGACCACCTGAGCATGGGCACCAACGCCGCGCTCAAGCTGCACCAAGTGTTGGCCAACGTGACGCAGATCCTTGCCATCGAGTACTTGCTGGCGGCCCAGGCGTATGAGTTCCTCAAAGACCAGCGTTTCGGTGCAGGCACTGACCGCGCCTGGCGCCTGCTGCGTGAAGTTGTACCTGCTTATGAGCAGGACCGTTGGCTGGCGCCGGACATTGCGAGCGCTGCCCAACTGATCAACGACACCGCTTTCCCTAATTTGCACTGAACACTTTATTCAAAAGAACAATTCACAAGGAGTATGAATGTGACTGCGCTAAACCTGATTCCAGGCCAACTGAGCCTTGCCCAACTGCGGGCCATCTACCAGCAGCCGGTAACCCTCAGCCTGGATGAAAGCGCCACGGCGCAGATCGAAGCCAGCGTTGCCTGCGTGGAGCAGATTCTTGCCGAGAACCGCACCGCCTATGGCATCAACACCGGCTTTGGCCTGCTCGCCTCGACCCGCATCGCCAGCGAAGACTTGGAAAACCTCCAGCGCTCCCTGGTGCTGTCCCACGCCGCCGGTGTGGGTGAGCCGATCAGCGATGCACTGGTGCGGCTGGTCATGGTGCTCAAGGTCAACAGCCTGAGCCGTGGGTTCTCCGGGATCCGCCGCCAAGTGATCGACGCGCTGATCGCGCTGATCAACGCCGAGGTGTACCCGCATATTCCGTTGAAAGGTTCGGTCGGTGCGTCCGGCGACCTGGCGCCGTTGGCGCACATGTCCCTGGTGCTACTGGGCGAAGGCAAGGCGCGCTACAAGGGCGAATGGCTGGAAGCCACCGACGCGCTGAAAGTCGCCGGCCTCACGCCGTTGACCCTCGCCGCCAAGGAAGGCCTGGCTTTGCTCAACGGCACTCAGGTGTCCACCGCCTATGCCTTGCGTGGGTTGTTTGAAGGCGAAGACCTGTTCGCCGGCGCCCTGGCGTGCGGCGCCCTCACCGTGGAAGCGGTACTCGGTTCGCGCTCGCCGTTCGACGCACGTATTCATGCCGCACGTGGCCAGCGTGGGCAGATCGATTCAGCAGCGGCCTACCGTGACCTGCTGGGCGAAAGCAGCCAGGTTTCGCAGTCGCACCAGAACTGCGACAAGGTGCAGGACCCGTACTCCCTGCGCTGCCAGCCCCAAGTCATGGGCGCTTGCCTGACCCAGTTCCGCCAGGCAGCTGAAGTGCTGGTGGTGGAAGCCAACGCCGTGTCGGATAACCCGCTGGTGTTTGCAGCCGAAGGCGACGTGATCTCGGGCGGCAACTTCCACGCCGAACCTGTTGCTATGGCTGCCGATAATATGGCGCTGGCCATCGCTGAAATCGGTTCGCTGAGCGAGCGCCGTATCTCGTTGATGATGGACAAGCACATGTCGCAATTGCCGCCGTTCCTGGTGGGCAATGGTGGGGTCAACTCCGGCTTCATGATCGCCCAGGTGACTGCCGCCGCACTCGCCAGCGAGAACAAGGCGCTGGCTCACCCGCACAGTGTCGACAGCCTGCCGACTTCTGCCAACCAGGAAGACCATGTGTCCATGGCACCGGCTGCCGGCAAGCGTCTGTGGGAGATGGCTGAGAATACGCGTGGCGTTCTCGCCGTGGAATGGCTGGCAGCCTGCCAGGGCCTGGACCTGCGCGAAGGCCTGAAAACCTCGCCGAAGTTGGAAAAGGCGCGCGGCATTCTGCGCGACAAAGTGGCGTTCTATGACAAGGACCGATTCTTCGCCCCGGACATCAACGCCGCCAGCGAATTGCTCGCCACTCGCTGCCTGAATGAGCTGGTGCCGGCCAATCTCCTGCCGAGCCTGTAACCGCAACACCTTGTAGTGAGCGGGCTTGCCCCGCGCTGGGCTGCGCAGCAGCCCTGAAGTGGCCACCGCATGTCTTCAGACAGAACGCGAGGCAGGTTTTGGGGCTGCTTCGCAGCCCAGCGCGGGGCAAGCCCGCTCACTACAGTTGTCAGGCGCCAGGTTCGGATTTTTCTCAGGATAAAAATAATTAAGGACGAGAAATGCACCAGCAAGAAAAGGGTTTGAAACGCGGGCTCAGCGCCCGACATATTCGCTTCATGGCACTCGGTTCCGCGATTGGTACCGGGCTGTTCTATGGCTCTGCCTCTGCGATCCAGATGGCGGGCCCCGCCGTGCTGCTGGCCTACTTGATCGGCGGCGCCGCCGTGTTCATGGTGATGCGCGCCCTCGGCGAGATGGCCGTGCACAACCCAGTGTCTGGCTCCTTCGGCCAGTACGCCAGCACCTACCTGGGCCCCATGGCCGGGTTTATCCTGGGCTGGACCTATGCCTTTGAAATGATCATCGTGTGCCTGGCCGATGTGACCGCGTTCGGCATCTACATGGGCTTCTGGTTTCCCGAGGTTGCGCGCTGGGTCTGGGTGCTCGGCATCGTGTTTCTGATCGGCGGCCTGAACCTGTGCAACGTCAAAGTGTTTGGCGAAATGGAGTTCTGGCTGTCGCTGCTCAAGGTCGGCGCGATTGTCGCGATGATCCTCGGCGGCTTCGGCATCATGCTGTTCGGCATCCATTCTTCCGGTGAAACCCAGGCCAGCGGCCTCAGCAACCTGTGGGCCCACGGCGGCTTCATGCCTAATGGCATCGGCGGTCTGATCGCCTCGTTCGCAGTGGTGATGTTCGCCTTTGGCGGCATCGAAATCATCGGCATCACCGCCGGTGAAGCCAAGGATCCGCAACGTGTGATCCCCAAGGCGATCAACGCGGTACCGCTGCGCATCCTGTTGTTCTACGTGCTCACCCTGTTTGTGCTGATGGCCATCTACCCATGGCCGCAGATTGGCAGTCAGGGCAGCCCGTTCGTGCAGATCTTCAGCAACCTGGGGATCGGCTCGGCGGCGACCATCCTCAATATTGTGGTGATTTCGGCGGCAGTCTCGGCCATCAACAGTGACATTTTTGGCGCCGGCCGCATGATGTACGGCCTGGCCCAGCAAGGGCAGGCGCCCAAGGGTTTTGCACAATTGTCCAAGCACGGCGTGCCGTGGATGACCGTGCTGGTGATGGGCGCGGCACTGCTGGGCGGCGTGGTACTCAACTACCTGATCCCGGAAAACGTGTTTCTGGTGATTGCCTCGATTGCTACCTTCGCCACTGTTTGGGTGTGGCTGATGATCCTGCTCACCCAAGTCGCCATGCGCCGCTCGATGACGAAAGAACAGGTCGCCGAGCTGAAATTCCCGGTGCCGTTCTGGCCCTACGCGCCAGCGGCCGCCATCGTCTTCATGCTGTTCGTGTTTGGCGTGCTGGGTTACTTCCCGGACACCCAGGCCGCCTTGCTGGTCGGTGCCGTGTGGATCGTGTTGCTGGTCGTCGCGTACCTGCTGTGGGTCAAACCTTCGGCAGGGCAAGCGGCCAAGGTCCATTACGACGCGGCTTTGTCTCATCGATAACTTAGGGAGGCGTTGATGAAAACGCTTTGGCAACACTGCCACGTCGCAACCATGGCCCAGGGCAAGTACTCGATCATCGAGGATGCCGCCATGGTGACTGCCGGTTCGCTCATCCAGTGGATCGGCCCCCGCAGCCAAGTACCCACGGCGGATTACGCCCAGGTGCATGACCTGCAAGGCGCGTGGGTCACCCCCGGCCTGATCGACTGCCATACCCACACGGTGTTTGGCGGTAACCGCAGCGGCGAATTCGAGCAGCGCCTCGAAGGCGTGAGCTACGCGGAAATCGCGGCCAAGGGCGGTGGCATTGCCAGCACCGTGCGCGCTACCCGTGCCGCGACCGAGGATGAACTGTTCGCCAGCGCCCACAAGCGCTTGCGCAGTTTGCTGCGCGACGGCGTCACTACGGTAGAGATCAAGTCCGGCTATGGCCTGGACTTGGTCAACGAACGCAAAATGCTGCGGGTCGCCCGTCGCCTGGGCGAAGCGCTGCCGGTCAGCGTGCGTGCCACGTGCCTGGCGGCTCATGCGTTGCCGCCGGAGTACAAGGACCGCGCCGACGACTACATCGACCACATCTGCGCCGAGATGCTGCCGGCCTTGGCGGCAGAAGGGCTGGTAGATGCGGTGGATGCGTTCTGCGAATACCTGGCGTTTTCCACCGAGCAGGTGGAGCGCGTGTTCAAAGTCGCCCAGCAACTTGGCCTGCCGGTGAAGCTGCACGCCGAGCAACTCTCGTCGCTGCACGGCTCCAGCCTGGCTGCGCGTTACCACGCGTTGTCGGCGGACCACCTGGAGTTCATGACCGAAGACGACGCCATCGCCATGGCCGCCTCCGGCACCGTCGCGGTATTGCTGCCAGGCGCGTTCTACTTCCTGCGTGAAACCCAATTGCCGCCCATGGAGGCCCTGCGCAAGCACGGCGTGAAAATTGCCATCGCCAGCGACCTCAACCCCGGCACTTCGCCGGCGCTGTCGGTGCGCTTGATGCTGAATATGGCCTGCACGCTGTTTCGCATGACTCCTGAAGAAGCATTGGCCGGCGCCACGCAACACGCGGCCACCGCATTGGGCATGGGCGACACCCATGGTTCCCTGGAAGCGGGCAAGGTCGCGGATTTTGTTGCCTGGCAGATTGATCGTCCCGCCGACCTGGCTTACTGGCTGGGCGGCGAGCTGGATAAACGCGTCGTGCGCCACGGCGTCGATGTCACCGTATAAGGAGTACTGCTACTGTGGATAAGGTTCTGAACTTCAAACAAGGCCGCGTGCCGCTGCTGATCAGCATGCCCCACGCCGGCCTGCGCCTGACGCCCGCCGTCGAGGCCGGGTTGATCCCCGAGGCGCAAAGCCTGCCGGATACCGATTGGCACATCCCCACGCTTTATGACTTTGCCGAAGAGCTGGGCGCCAGCACCCTGGCGGCGGAGTACTCGCGGTTTGTCATCGATTTGAACCGGCCGTCCGACGACAAACCGTTGTACGCAGGCGCCACCACCGGCCTGTACCCGGCGACGTTGTTTGATGGCGTGCCATTGTTCCGCGAAGGATTGGAACCGAGCGAGGCGGAGCGCGCCAGTTACCTGCAAAAGGTCTGGGGCCCGTATCACCGCACGCTGCAAGAGGAGCTGGCGCGACTCAAGGCCGAGTTCGGCTACGCCTTGCTGTTTGATGCGCACTCGATTCGCTCGGTCATCCCGCACCTGTTCGAAGGCAAGCTGCCGGACTTCAACCTCGGCACGTTCAACGGTGCGGCCTGTGATCCCGATCTGGCCAGCCAGTTGGAAGCCATCTGCGCCCAACATCCGCAATACACCCATGTACTCAATGGCCGTTTCAAGGGCGGGCATATCACTCGGCATTACGGTGATCCGGCGCAGGATATTCACGCCGTGCAGTTGGAGTTGTGCCAAAGCACCTATATGGAGGAGTTCGAACCGTTCCGCTATCGCCCGGATTTGGCCGAGCCGACGCGGGTGGTGTTGAAGCAACTGCTGGAAGGGCTCCTGGCTTGGGGGCAAGCGCATTACCGGTAAATTTTCGGTGTTGCAGCAATAGCCTTACAGTCGCCGCAGTGCAATTGCCGGTCGCCACAGGTCGCGTCAACCAAGGCTTCACTGGGTAGGGTTGTGCATCAAAAACAGCCGAGTGAGCCCTTATCCATGAAAAGACTGTTGTTGACCGTCACCAGCGCCCTATTGATCAGTGCCAACGCCATGGCCGCCGAACCGGCGTCCTGCAAAAACATCCGCATGGGCGTGGTCAGTTGGACTGACGTGGTCGCCACTTCCGGCATGGCGGACGTGCTGCTCAGCGGCCTGGGCTACGACAGCAAACAAACCAGCGCCGTGCAGCAGATCATCTTTGCCGGCATCCGCGACAAGCGCCTGGATATCTTCCTCGGCTACTGGAAGCCGGCGATGGACAACAACATCGCGCCGTTCCTGGCGGCCAAGCAGGTCAAAGTCTTCGACAAACCCAGCCTCACCGACGCCCAGGCCACCCTGGCCGTGCCGCAATACGTAGCGGATGCCGGCCTGAAGACCTTTGCCGACATTGCTCGCTTCAAGGACAAACTGGGCGGCAAGCTCTATGGCATCGAGCCCGGCAGTGGTGCGAATACCGATATCCAGAAAATGATCGACACCAACCGCTTCGGCCTGGGCGGCTTCAAGCTGATTGCCTCTGGCGAAGCGGGGATGCTGGCGGCGGTGCAGCGCGCGGTGAATCGCAAGGAGTTCGTGGTCTTTGTCGGTTGGACGCCGCACCCGATGAACATCAACATGAAAATGGCTTACCTCACTGGCAGTGAAGATGTGTTCGGCCCCGACGAAGGCCGCGCCACCGTCTCTACCGTCACTGCGCCAGACTTTGCCGAACGTTGCCCCAACGCCAACCGTTTGTTGGCAAACCTCACCTTCACGGCCGCCCAGGAAAGCCAGTTGATGGTGCCGATCATGGAGCGCGAATCGCCCCAGGACGTGGCCCGGCAATGGTTGCGCGATCATCCCGAGGACCTGCAGCGCTGGCTGGTCGGGGTCACGGCGTTTGATGGTTCGGACGCAGTGGCAGCTGTACAAGCCAGCCTGGAGCTTTGAGAACCTGCACCGCTCCCACCGTTTAGGGATATTTGCGCATGTATCCGATTTCTCCACCGCTTGCTGCGTTCGTCGCCAAGACCGAGTCCTTCACCAGCAACGACTCATCGCTGGCGGGCTTGCGCCAGAGTTACCATCGCATGTGCCAAGCCTTCACCCCGCCAAAGCCTGAAGGGTTGCAAGTTTCGACCTATGCATTGGCCGGCGTAGGCGTTCGCAGTTATCTCCCTGCGTCACCTGCACCGGCTGAGGGCTGGCCGTGTCTCCTTTATATGCACGGTGGTGGGTGGGTGGTGGGTGGGCTGGATTCCCACGACTTCATCTGCTTCGAACTCGCCAGCGCTCTGCAGGTGCTGGTGGTCGCCATCGATTACCGGCTGGCGCCTGAGCATCCGTTCCCGGCCGCGTACGAAGATTGTCGTGCGGTGTGGCGGGCGATCCAGGCGGGGCACGGGCCGCACGTTATCAATCTGCAACAAATGGTGGTGATCGGTGACAGCGCAGGCGGCAATCTGGCAGCGGCGTTATGCCTGGGGCTGCGTGATGATCGGCAACCGCTGCCCCGCGCCCAAGTGTTGATCTATCCGGGCCTGGGTGGCCCATCCGACCTGCCGTCGCGCCGCGACTGCATGGACGCCCCGCTGCTCAGCAGCGCCGACGCCGAGGGCTATCTGGCGCTGTACCTGCGGGGCAGTGGCAAGCCGTCGGCCTACGCCATGCCGCTGTTGGCCGAAGATCTCAGCGGTTTGCCCAAGGCATTCATTGCCGTGGCCCAGTTCGACCCACTGCGTGACGACGGCCTGCTCTACGCCGAACGCCTGCAAGCGGCGGGCGTGGCCAGCGTACTTTATCCAGGAAAAGGCCTGGTCCACGGCTGCCTGCGGGCGCGGCGGCAGGCGCCGGAGGTGGATCAGCTCTACGATTGTCTGTTGCAGTACCTGGAGAGAGAAGGGCTGACACAGGTCTAAGCGCGCAAGGACATGCTCATTGCACAATTCGGGTTTATAGTGCCAGACGGCAGAATAAAAGACGTCCCCCCAGGGATGAACCCGACCCCTTACGGAGCGCGCAATGCAGACTTGGTACCCGCAGATCAAACCCTACGCCCGGCACGATCTGGCAGTCGATGACACCCACACGCTGTACGTCGATGAAAGTGGCTCCCCCGAAGGCTTGCCCGTCGTCTTCATCCATGGTGGCCCAGGTGCCGGCTGTGATGCCCAGAGCCGCTGCTATTTCGACCCGAACCTGTACCGCATTGTCACGTTCGACCAGCGTGGCTGCGGGCGCTCCACCCCGCGCGCCAGCCTGGAAAACAACACGACCTGGGACCTGGTCGCCGACCTAGAGCGCATCCGTGAGCATTTGGGCATCGACAAATGGGTGCTGTTCGGTGGTTCCTGGGGCTCGACCCTGGCCCTGGCCTACGCGCAAACCCACCCGGAGCGCGTGCTTGGCCTGATCGTGCGTGGCATATTCCTGGCCCGCCCGCAGGATATCGAATGGTTCTACCAGGCCGGTGCGAGCCGGCTGTTCCCGGATTACTGGCAGGATTACATCGCGCCGATCCCACCGGAAGAGCGCCACGACATGATCGCGGCCTACCATAAGCGCCTCACCGGCAACGACCAGATCGCCCAGATGCACGCGGCCAAAGCCTGGTCCGGCTGGGAAGGGCGCATGCTCGGCCTGTGCCCGAGCCCGCAGCACGTCGAGCGGTTTTCCGAGCCGCAGCGCGCCCTGTCCATTGCGCGGATCGAGTGCCACTACTTCACCAACAACTCCTTCCTGGAGCCTAATCAGCTGATCCGTGATATGCACAAGATCGCTCATCTGCCTGGCGTCATCATTCATGGGCGCTACGATATGATTTGCCCATTGGATAATGCCTGGGAGCTGCACCAGGCCTGGCCCAACAGTGAACTGCAGGTGATTCGCGAGGCAGGTCATGCGGCGTCCGAACCCGGGATCACCGATGCGTTGGTGCGTGCGACCAGCGAAATGGCACGGCGCTTGCTCGACCTGCCGCCAGAAGAAGCATGAAGGGCCTGTTGCAACGGGTGCGTAGCGCCCGCGTAGAGGTGGCGGGCGAAGTCGTCGGCGCAATCGATCAGGGTTTGCTGGTGCTGGTGGCCGTCGAACCTTCAGATACCCCCGAGAGCGCCGATAAATTGCTGCATAAGCTGCTGAACTACCGGGTGTTCAGCGACCATGAAGGCAAGATGAACCTGTCATTGAAGGACATCGGCGGTGGGTTGCTGCTGGTGTCGCAGTTCACCCTGGCGGCGGATACCAAGAGCGGGCTGCGGCCGAGCTTCTCCACAGCGGCCCCGCCGGCCCTGGGAGCGGCGCTTTTTGATCACTTGCTGTTACAAGCGCAACAATTGCATGGCAAGGTGGCGTCGGGGCGTTTTGGCGCCGATATGCAGGTGCATTTGGTCAATGACGGGCCTGTCACCTTCCTCTTGCAGACGTGAATGTATTAAAAACGACTTTTAATGCCTAAAAACGCAGTGTTTCGCTACAAATACTTCGTTATCCCTGATGCGTTGTTTCGCGGCCTACTAGATAATCGCGCGCTACGGGGATCAGCGTTGTTTGGTCCATTTTGACTTAGGTAGAGACTTGTCCGACAACCCATGGGGAATCATTTTGCCCTGAGGGAGTCGGAACAATGCTCGCCAACCTGGCATATAGATAGCTGGCCGTTGGTTTTTTGATCTGTTTTCGGCGAGGGTTGCTCGTGATTGTTAGTCCCTGTAATGCACCAAAATTGTCTGCCAAACGGTTACGAAACGCACTGGTAACGGGCTCTGCCCTGTTTTGCCTGTTCGGCGCGGGTCAACTGTGGGCATTCAGTCTGGATGATGTGTCGGCCAAGGCGAAAGAGCTGGCCGGGCAGAAATACGAAGCTCCGCGCAGCAATCTGCCGAACGAATTCCGCGAAATGAAATTCGCGGACTACCAGAAAATTCGTTTCCGCAACGAAAAAGCCGAGTGGGCCGATCAGAACACCCCGTTCAAGCTGTCCTTCTATCACCAGGGTATGCACTTCGATACACCGGTGAAAATCAATGAAGTCACCGCCGACAGCGTCCAGGAAATCAAATACGACCCGACGCGTTTCGATTTCGGCGACGTGAAGTTTGATCCTAAAGCCACTGAACAGCTGGGTTATGCCGGCTTCCGTGTGCTGTACCCGATCAACAAGGGCGACAAGCAAGACGAAATCATGACCATGCTGGGCGCCAGCTACTTCCGCGTGGTCGGCAAAGGTCAGGCCTATGGCCTGTCTGCCCGCGGCATGGCGATCGACACTGCATTGCCTTCCGGCGAAGAATTCCCGCGTTTCACCGAGTTCTGGATCGAGCGTCCAAAGCCGGGTGAAAAACAGCTGGTGATCTTTGCCCTGCTGGACTCGCCACGGGCAACCGGCGCTTATCGCCTGATCCTGCGTCCGGGCACCGACACCATTGTCGATGTGAAATCCCAGATGTTCCTGCGCGACAAGGTCAGCAAGCTGGGCGTTGCCCCGTTGACCAGCATGTACCTGTTCGGCGCGAACCAGCCGTCCAAAGTGCTCAACTACCGTCGTGAGCTCCACGATTCCAGCGGCCTGTCGATCCATGCCGGTAACGGCGAGTGGATCTGGCGCCCACTGAACAACCCTAAACACCTGTCGGTCAGCAACTTCACCGTCGAGAACCCGAAAGGTTTCGGCCTGCTGCAACGTGGTCGCGACTTCAGCCACTACGAAGACCTTGACGATAACTACGACAAGCGCCCTAGCGCCTGGATCGAGCCTGAGGGCGACTGGGGCAAAGGCACCGTCAACCTGGTAGAGATTCCGACTGCCGATGAAACCAACGACAACATCGTTGCGTTCTGGAGCCCTGCGGAACTGCCGGAAGTCGGCAAGCCGCTGGACGTTTCCTACCGCCTGCACTGGACCATGGACGAAAAAGCCTTGCACCCGGCCGACAGCGCCTGGGTCAAGCAGACCCTGCGTTCCACCGGTGACGTGAAGCAATCCAACCTGATCCGCCAGCCGGATGGCAGCGTGGCGTACCTGGTGGACTTCGAGGGCCCGTCCCTCAAGGGTTTGCCGTCGGATGCCGCGGTTCGCAGCCAAGTCAGTGTCAGCGACAACGCCGAACTGGTTGAAAACAGCGTGCGCTACAACGAGCACACCAAAGGCTGGCGTCTGACCCTGCGCATGAAGATCAAGGACGCAGGCAAGCCGACCGAAATGCGTGCAGCGCTGGTGCAGGATGTTGCCCCGCCTGCCCCTGAGCAGGACTCGAGCCACGTGCTCAAGGCCGACAAGGTCCTGGCCAAGCAACACGAGAAACAGGCCAAGAAAGACGCGAAAGACAAGGAAGCCAAGCAGCCAGAAGCTGCCCCAGCCACACCGGAGCCGATCAAGACAGAACAAGTCCTGACCGAAACCTGGAGCTATCAGTTGCCTGCCGATGAGTAATTCTCAAGCCACGCCCGAGACTCTGTCCGAGTACCTGGCGCATCTACCGATGACCGCTGAGCAGCGCGCCGAACTGGCGGGCTGCACATCCTTCACCGAGTTGCACGAGCGCTTGTCATCGTCGACGTTCGACGCGCCCATCGACGCCGCCCAGGCGTCGGTTGGCCGCCGGTTGACCCTCAACACTGCCGAAGAGCTGCAAGACGCCGAAATGCTGGCGCTCGACGCCAGCGGTCGCGTGTGCCTCAAGGCCACGCCGCCGATCCGTCGTACCCGTGTGGTTCCGGAGCCGTGGCGCACCAATATCCTGGTGCGCGGCTGGCGCCGTATCACCGGCCGCAGCAATCCGCCGACACCGCCGAAGGATGAACGCGTACTGCCGGCCGCCCGCTGGCGTACCGTCGGTTCGATCCGCCGTTACATCCTGCTGGTGCTGATGCTCGGCCAAACCATCGTGGCCGGCTGGTACATGAAAGGCATCATGCCTTACCAGGGCTGGTCGCTCGTTGACTTCGACGAGATCCGCAACCAGACCCTGCTGCAAACCGCTACCCAGGTGCTGCCTTACGCCCTGCAAACCAGCATCCTGATCATGTTCGGGATCTTGTTCTGCTGGGTGTCGGCCGGTTTCTGGACCGCGTTGATGGGCTTCCTGGAACTGCTCACTGGCCACGATAAATACCGCATCTCCGGTAAAAGTGCCGGTGATGAGCCGATTCCGAAAGACGCCCGCACCGCGCTGGTGATGCCGATCTGCAACGAAGACGTGCCCCGGGTATTTGCCGGTCTGCGCGCTACGTTCGAGTCGGTCGCCGCCACCGGTGACCTGGATCGCTTCGACTTCTTCGTGCTCAGCGACAGTAATGACGCCGACATCTGCATCGCCGAACAGCAAGCCTGGCTCGACGTGTGCCGCGAAGCCGGTGGTTTCGGCAAGATCTTCTATCGCCGTCGCCGCCGTCGCGTAAAGCGCAAGAGCGGCAACCTCGACGACTTCTGCCGTCGTTGGGGCGGTGACTACAAATACATGGTCGTGCTTGACGCTGATAGCGTGATGAGCGGCGAATGCCTGACCAGCCTGGTGCGCTTGATGGAAGCCACGCCGGATGCCGGGATTATCCAGACCGCGCCACGTGCGTCGGGCATGGACACCCTGTATGCGCGCATGCAGCAGTTCGCTACCCGTGTTTATGGCCCGCTGTTCACCGCCGGCCTGCACTTCTGGCAGCTGGGTGAATCCCACTACTGGGGTCACAACGCGATCATCCGCATGAAGCCGTTTATCGAGCACTGCGCCTTGGCGCCATTGCCAGGTAAGGGCGCGTTCGCCGGTTCGATTCTGTCCCATGACTTCGTTGAAGCAGCGCTGATGCGCCGTGCCGGCTGGGGCGTGTGGATTGCCTACGACCTGCCGGGCAGCTACGAAGAACTGCCGCCGAACCTGCTGGACGAACTCAAACGTGACCGTCGCTGGTGCCACGGTAACCTGATGAACTTCCGCCTGTTCCTGGTTAAAGGCATGCACCCGGTGCACCGCGCGGTGTTCCTGACCGGCGTGATGTCCTACCTGTCGGCGCCGTTGTGGTTCCTGTTCCTGGTGTTGTCCACGGCGCTGCTGGCGGTGAACACGCTGATGGAGCCGCAGTACTTCATGGCGCCACGCCAGTTGTACCCGCTGTGGCCGCAATGGCATCCGGACAAGGCGGTGGCGTTGTTCTCCACCACCATCGTGCTGCTGTTCCTGCCCAAGCTGCTGAGCATCATTTTGATCTGGGCCAAGGGCGCGAAAGAGTTCGGTGGCAAGTTCAAGGTGACGATGTCGATGCTGCTGGAGATGCTGTTCTCCATGCTGCTGGCGCCGGTGCGGATGATTTTTCACACCCGTTTCGTGCTTGCCGCGTTCCTCGGCTGGGCCGCGACATGGAACTCGCCCAAGCGTGATGACGACTCGACCACCTGGGGTGAAGCATTCAAACGCCACGGTACGCAGACCTTGCTCGGCTTCCTCTGGGCCCTGCTGGTGGTGTGGTTGAATCCAAGCTTCCTGTGGTGGCTGGTGCCGATCGTCGGCTCGTTGATGCTGTCGATTCCGGTGTCGGTGATTTCCAGTCGGGTCAACCTGGGCCTCAAGTCCCGCGACGAGAGCCTGTTCCTGATCCCTGAGGAATACAATCCGCCGCAGGCGTTGCTGTCGACCGAGCAGTACACCCACGAAAACCGTTGGCACGCGCTGAACGACGGCTTTGTGCGCTCGGTGGTTGATCCACAGCAAAACGCCCTGGCGTGTGCCCTGGCGACCTCGCGTCACCGTGAGGCCGAGCCGATTGAGTACCTGCGTATCGAGCGTGTGCGTCATGCGTTGAAAGTCGGCCCAGCCGGCCTTAACAACGGCGAACGCGTGGCATTGCTCAGCGACCCGGTAGCCCTGGCTCGCCTGCACGAGCAGGTGTGGAGCGAAGGCCATGCCGAGTGGCTCGCCGCCTGGCGGGACTCGATCAAGGCCGATCCGCACGCGCCGTTGCTACCCCTGCAGCCGCTGTCGTCCCAGGCCCAACCAGCCTGATTCAGACGCCCCCGAGGTCTCACCTCGGGGGCGTTCGAAGCGCTGGTCCTACAGCGTTTCCAAGCTTTTCCCTCTCTCGTCAACCTCCTGTTATTTCGAAACAAAAGACCCTCGTCCGAGGCGTATTGCCGTGCCCGTGGCTGAGTTAGCATCGCCCCCCGGATTTGACTCGGCCACTGGGGTATTCATGAGCAAAGGCTATTGTTCGGCGCTGCTGATAGGCGCTGTCGCATTGATTCACATGGGGCTGGCACAGGCAGGCGCGATTGACGACGCGGTTCGACGCGGTGTGCTGAAAGTCGGCACCACGCCCACTTACATGCCCTTTGAAATGACCGACAAACAAGGGCGCATCGTCGGTTTTGAAATCGACCTGCTCAAGGTCATGAGCCAAGCCTTGGGGGTTGATCTTGAATTGGTTGCAGTGCCTTACAACGAGTTGGTGGAGGGGTTGCAGGCGAAAAAATTCGACCTGATCGGCAGCGGTATGACCGTCACCCAGGAACGCAACATTAAGCTGAACTTCAGCGATTCGTTCATCGTGGTCGGGCAGTCAGTGTTGTTGCATCCACGTCTCATGGGCAAGGTCGCCAGTGTCGAAGACCTGGACGACGCCAGCTACCGAATCGCTACCGCCGAAGGCACCACCGGCGAGTCAGCGGCGCGACGGTTTCTGGGGGCGGCCCGGCTCAGCAGTTTTGTAACGCCGGAAGAGGGCGTGCGCCAAGTGGTGCAAGGCAAGGCCGATGCCTTTATTTATGACGCACCCTACAACCTCCTCGCCTTGAGTCGCCCGGAAAACAGCGCGCTGCTGGCGCTTGAGCAACCCTTCACCTTTGAGCCCCTGGCATTCGGCTTGAAGAAAGGCGATTTCGATAGCCTCAACTGGATCAACCACTTCCTCAACCAGGTTGCCCAGGATGGGACCTACGATCGCTTGCACGACAAGTGGTTTAAGGAAACGGCCTGGATGGCGGAAATCGACTGAAAGTCATAACTCTTTACACATCAATCCGTTACTGCTGCGCTCTGCCCAAGTGTCTATGCGTGCACTTTGCCGTAGCGTTGCGGGGTTTTTCCGACATACGCCGATAACAAATAGCCGTGAAACCTTTGTGGCGGGAGGCGAGTGGGTTAGGATCGCACCCCGAAATGGTGCAGCCCTTTTGCGCGCCGACCTTACAAGATTCGTTCAGGGGACTTGATGATGAAGAAGTATCTTTCGATGCTGCTGCTTGGCGTCACCGCGCTGGTCGCGGCCAACGCGGCCCAGGCCGGCGCAATCGATGATGCGGTCAAGCGCGGTACGCTGAAAGTCGGCATGGACCCGACCTACATGCCGTTCGAAATGACCGACAAGCGCGGTGAAATCATCGGCTTCGAAGTCGACATCCTCAAGGCCATGGCCAAGTCCATGGGCGTCAAGCTGGAGCTGGTATCCACTGGCTATGACGGCATCATCCCGGCCTTCCTGACCGGCAAGTTCGACATGATCGGCAGCGGCATGACCCTGACCCAGGAACGCAACCTGCGCCTGAACTTCAGCGACCCCTTCATCGTGGTCGGCCAGACCCTGCTGATTCGCAAGGAGCTGGAAGGCACCATCAAGTCCTACAAAGACCTGAACGACGAGAAATACCGCCTGACCTCCAAGCTGGGTACCACGGGCGAGATGGTCGCCAAGAAGCTGATCTCCAAGGCCAAGTACCACGGCTACGACAACGAGCAGGAAGGCGTGCTGGACGTGGTCAACGGCAAGGCCGATGCCTTTGTGTATGACGCACCGTACAACGTGGTTGCCGAGAAGAAAGTCGGTAACGGCAAGCTGGTGTTCCTCGAAGACCCGTTCACCTTCGAACCCCTGGCGTTTGGCCTGAAAAAAGGCGACTACGACAGCATCAACTTCATCAACAACTTCCTGCACCAGATCCGCAACGACGGCACCTACGATCGTATCCATGACAAGTGGTTCAAGAGCTCCGACTGGCTCAAGGATATGGAATAAGGTCTCAAGACCGAGTTGCCTGCATCGCAGGCAAGCCAGCTCCCACATTTAACGGTGTTCACAAATCAAAATGTGGGAGCGGGCTTGCCCGCGATGACGGCCTGCCAGGCGATACACACCCCCGGAAAGTGAAATGAAACAGAAAAAAGCCCAATGGCCCTGGCACCTGCTGACCGTGGTCGTGCTGGTCGGCCTGGCTGGCGCCTTGTACTACGCCACCTCGCTGATGTCCTACGAGTGGCGTTGGAACCGCGTGCCGCAATACTTCGTCTACCAGGCTGAGACGTCCCAGCGTGCCGCCGACATCTCCACGGTTGTCGAGTTGGTGCGCAAAGGCGATGTGGCTGAAGTGACCCTGCGCAGCGACGCGGGTGCCGAGCAAAAGCTGACCGTTGCCGACAACAGCCTGCAAGTGGCGCGTGGCGACGATGTGGCCGAAGGCGACGTGGTGGGCGTGACTCGGCATTGGGCGTTGGGCCCGTTGATGTGGGGGTTGTGGACCACGCTGTGGCTGTCGGTGGTATCCGGCATCCTCGGGCTGGCGATCGGGCTGGCGACCGGCTTGTGCCGGCTCTCCAATAACCCGACCCTGCGCGATCTGTCGACGATCTACGTCGAACTGGTGCGCGGCACGCCGCTGTTGGTGCAAATCTTCATTTTCTATTTCTTTATCGGCACGGTACTCAACCTGTCCCGGGAATTCGCCGGGATCGCCGCGCTGTCGCTGTTCACTGGCGCGTATGTGGCGGAAATCGTGCGCGCTGGCGTGCAGTCCATCACCCGTGGCCAGAACGAAGCCGCTCGCTCCCTGGGCCTGAGCGCCAGCCAGTCGATGCGCCATGTGGTATTGCCGCAGGCGTTCAAGCGCGTGCTGCCGCCGTTGGCCGGGCAATTTATCAGCCTGGTAAAGGACACTTCCCTGGTGTCGGTGATCGCGATTACCGAACTGCTCAAGAGCGGCCGCGAGGTGATCACCACTTCGTTCTCGCCGTTTGAAATCCTGTTCTGCGTCGCAGGCCTGTACCTGCTGATCAACCTGCCGCTGTCGAAAATCGCCAGTCGGCTTGAGCGGAGGCTCGCGCAAAGTGATTGAAGTCCGCGATCTGGTAAAAGTCTTCGACACCCGCGGCCAAGTGGTGCGCGCGGTGGACCACGTCACCACCCAGGTGGCCAAGGGCGAAGTGCTGGTGGTGATCGGCCCGTCGGGCTCCGGCAAGTCGACCTTCCTGCGTTGCCTTAATGGCCTTGAGGAGTTCGACTCCGGCTCGGTCAGCATCGACGGCCTGCAACTGGCTGATCCGAAAACCGACGTCAACGCCTACCGCCGTGAAGTTGGCATGGTGTTCCAGCACTTCAACCTGTTCCCTCACATGACTGTGCTGGAAAACCTGTGCCTGGCGCAGAAAGTCGTGCGCAAGCGCGGCAAGCAGGAGCGTGAGGCCAAGGCCCTGGCGCTGCTGGAGAAGGTCGGTATCGCGCAAAAGGCCAATGAATTTCCATCCCGCTTGTCCGGGGGCCAGCAACAGCGGGTCGCGATTGCCCGAGCCCTGGCGATGGAGCCCAAGGTGATGCTCTTTGATGAGCCCACTTCCGCGCTCGACCCGGAAATGGTCGGCGAGGTGCTGGACGTGATGAAGACCCTGGCCCTGGAAGGCATGACCATGGTCTGCGTCACCCACGAAATGGGCTTTGCCCGTGAAGTGGCCGACCGCGTGCTGTTTTTCGACCATGGCAAGTTGTTGGAAGACGCGGCCCCGGCCGAGTTCTTCGCTGCGCCCAAAGACCCAAGGGCCCAGGCGTTCCTGCGCCAAGTCCTCTGATGTCGCACGCCACAGGTCAGAGCCGGAACCTGTCGACCAGTGTCTGCAGGTCCAGGCTCAACCGCTTCAACTGAACACTGGCCACCGCCGTTTCCTCGCTGGCGGCCGCGGTTTGCTCCGACACGTCCCGCACTTTCATCACGCTGCGATTTATTTCCTCGGCGACGGCACTTTGTTGCTCGGCGGCAGCGGCAATCTGCGGGTTCATTTCCTGGATGATCGAGACCGTACGGATAATGGCTGCCAATGCACCGCCTGCATCGCGGCTCAGGTCGACACTGTTGTCGGTCAACGCGCGGCTGCCGTCCATAATGTCTGCCACCTGTTGGGTGCCGGTGTGCAGGCCGCAGATCAGGCCCTCGATTTCTTCAGCGGACGCCTGCGTGCGCAAGGCGAGGCTGCGGACTTCATCGGCGACTACGGCAAACCCTTCGCCAGCCGTACCCGCACGTGCTGCTTCAATGGCCGCGTTCAGGGCCAGCAGATTGGTCTGCTGAGACACCGACTTGATGACGTCCAGCACACCTCCGATTTTTTGGCTCTCGCGTTGCAATGCAATCATCGCCTGGCTGGAGCGCGCCATTTCATGGGCCAGATGGCCTATCTGCTCCACCGCCTGCCCGACCACCTTGTCCCCGGCGGTGGCTTGTTGATCGGCCTCATTGGCCGCCGCCGACGCGTATTCGGCATGTCGTGCGACTTCTTGGGCGGTGGCGAGCATTTCATTCATCGCTGTGGCCATCTGGTCTGTTTCGTCTTTCTGATCATTGATCCCGGCGCGGGTCTGCTCGGTGACGGCTGAGAGCTGCGTGGCGGCGCTGGCGATCTGCCGGGCGCTGTCGCTAATACTGCTGATCAGGCTGCGCAGGTTGCGGGTCATTTGCCCGATGCTTTGCTGCAACTGGCCCAGTTCGTCGCGCCGTTCCACCGGGATGTTGTGGCTCAAGTCGCCGTCGGCGACACGGTGGGCGGCGGTGAGGATTTCTCGCAGCGGAACAGCGATCTGCCGGGCGATCCACCAAGCGGCGAAGGCACCCAGTAACAACGCGGCCGCCGTGACCCCCGCGAGCAATCTGCGGGTTTGCCCAGCCTCACTGTCGCGCTTGGCGGTTTGGCTTTGGCTCAGCCACTCATTGTGTTCCAGCAACTGGTTGAGTTGTTGTTCAAATCGGTTCTGTACGGTCTCCGTGGTGAGCTGGGCTTCCTTGAGTGTGAGGAGGCGCGTGCGATAGTTCGCCAGGTCGGTTTTGAGCAGGGCCGAATCCACGGGCAGGCGGGTCACGGCGGCCTGAGCAACGTCCAGGGCGTCGAGGGTGTTGTTGACGGCGTCGGCGTAGGCTTGCAACGTTTCGGCCGCCCAGGCGGGGCTCTGGGCGCGATCCTCGGCCTGCTCCATGACTTGGCGCAGGTTTTCAATCGCATCCAGCGCTTGCTGGTCTTGCTGGTCAGGCAGTTCGCTGGCCAGCTGCGCAAGGGTGTCGCTGGCCTGCAGCGCGATCGCGTGGAGCGGGGGGCGGGTGTTGTTGCGCCGTTCGATCAAGGGCGGCAGTTCGACGAGCGCGGCTTTGAAACTGGCCACCAGGCGTTCCGCTTCCTGGACGCGCCGCAGTTCGGCCGGGTCCTCCAGGTGGTTTGCCAGATCGCGCAGATGCTGGTCGATGGTTTCAATCTGTTGCGCCATCTTGCTCAGGCTGGCGGTGTCCGTGAGGGTGCGGTACACGATACGGTCGGCGCGCATGGCCTCCGCGACAGCCGCCAGTTGGCCCAGTGTCGACAAGTTGCTTGAGCGCAGAAGTACGTCATTCAGGGCCTGCCAGCCGGTCATGGCGATGACGAGGCTGAGGACCAGCACCTGGCCAAAGCCCAGGGCGAGTTTGAGACGGACGCTGGCGTTGACCAGCAAGCGAGTCAGCCGAGGAAACATGGTGAACCTCCAAATCTGAAAAAGCGCGTAGACCAACGCTAAATCGATTCGGGGTGATGGCGGGCTGATAACTGCGTAGGAAGTTTCACAAGTTGCGGCGGCCTCGACTGGCCGCCGCGTAGGACCGATCAGATACGGAAACGTCCGACCAGCGTCTGCAAGTAGATGCCCAGGCGTGCCAGTTCAGCACTGGACGCGGCGGTTTCTTCACTGGCCGAAGAGGTTTGTTCCGACACATCGCGCACGTTCAGTACGCTGCGATTGATCTCTTCAGCCACGGCGCTTTGTTGCTCGGCGGCGGTGGCGATCTGCGAGTTCATTGCCTGGATGGTCGAGACCGTGCGGGTGATGTTCGCCAAGGCGCTGCCGGCACGGCGGGTCAGTTCAACGCTGCTGTCGGTCAGGCCACGGCTGTTATCCATGATGGTCGCCACCTGTTGGGTACCGTTTTGCAGGCCGACAATCAGCTCTTCGATCTCTTCGGTGGACTTCTGCGTACGTTGGGCCAGGCTGCGCACTTCATCGGCCACCACCGCAAAGCCACGCCCGGCTTCACCGGCGCGCGCGGCTTCAATCGCGGCGTTGAGGGCCAGCAGGTTGGTTTGCTGGGCCACCGACTTGATCACGTCGAGCACGCTGCCGATCTTGTCGCTTTCGCGCTTCAGGTCGCCCATGGCGACGGTGGAGTTGCCGACTTCCGTGGCCAGGCGTTCGATCTGAGCGATGGCTTCGCCGACCACTTTGTCGCCTTCACGGGCTTGCTGGTCTGCGGCCACGGCGGCTTCGGAGGCTTCCTCGGCGTTGCGCGCCACTTCCTGCACGGTGGCGGCCATTTCGTTCATGGCAGTGGCGACCTGGTCGGTCTCGACCTTCTGGCTGTTGACCCCGGCGCTGGTTTGCTCAGTCACGGCGGACAGCTGTTCGGCGGCGCTGGCAATTTGGGTGACGCCGTCGCTGATACCACCAATCAGTTCACGCAGGCCGACCGTCATGCTTTGCATGGCCCGTTGCAGTTGGCCCAGTTCGTCCTGGCGCAGGGAGATCAGGTTGTGGCTCAGGTCGCCCGAGGCCACGCGCTCGGCCACCTGGAGAGTCTGGTTCAGCGGGATGATGATCTGGCGGGTGATGGCCCACGCGGCGACCAGGCCGAAGATCAGCGCGAGTGTGGTGGCCAATAGCAACAGTTGTTTGGCGTGTGCGGCATCGGTATCGCGCACGACCGTTTGCGAGGCAGTCAGTTTGTTACTGCGGTCCAGCAGTATATCGCCTTGGCTGGCCATGATTTTCAAGGCGCCGGCGCTGGCGACCTGAGAGTCACGGTATTGGCTCACCGCGGCGCGGTAGGCTTGCAGCGATACGCTGGCCTGTTGCAGGTTGTTTGTATATTGCTCGGGTAGCTGGCCATTGAGGGTGGTGATTTTCTTCAAGGCGTTGTCGATGGCGTCCAGCGCTGGCTGCTCGGCCTCGACCTTGCCGCTGTAGGTGTAGCCACGCACCTGGAAGCGGGCTTGCTGGATCAACTTGCTCAAATCGACAAGGCTGTTGAACAGGCTGACGCTGTCACCTTGCAGCAGGGCTTTTTCAACCTCACCCACCTTGGCCACTGCGTTGTCGGCCGTATCGCCCAATTTGCTACGGGCGTTTTCCCGGTTGGCACCGGCCTGCACCATGGCGTCGAATGCGCGCTTGTACTGGTCGACCGCCGCGAGTTGATCATCGATCAAGGCAATGTCAGCGGGCTGCTCAATGAGTGCCCGTGCGGTTTTCAGACCGCTTTCCAGTTGGCCGAGAAAACCATTGACCGCCGTCGGACCCTGCTCGCCACGGCGCATTTCAAAATCCAGGCGGGCTATGCGCAAGTCCTTGCTCAGGTCGTTGAGGCTGGCGATGTACCCCAGTTTGTCACCGCGACTGATCACGCCGGAGAGCCCGGTCCAGCCGGTGAGCGTGATCATCAGCGTCAGCAGCAATACCAGCCCGAAGCCCACGCCCAGCTTGGTTTTGACACTGACATTCCCCAGCTTTTCGGCTAACCATCGATACATGCTGCAAACTCCCCTGGAACAAGGCTTGGACTTATTCGAAGGCTATCGGCTGTCGGGGAGATATCTGTAGGAAATGAGGATTTTGTAGTGAGCGGGCTTGCCCCGCGCTGGGCGGCGAAGCTGCCCCGAACCAGGCGACTTGGTCTTATCTGGGACTCGGTGGCGTCTTTATTGGGGCGGCTGCGCCGCCCAGCGCGGGGCAAGCCCGCTCACTACGAAGAATCGGCTGGTGTTAGAAGAGGCGAGCGAGCAAGGCTGTGACGGCGGTTTCGACGCGCAGGATGCGCGCGCCGAGTTGCACGGGCTGCATGCCGGCCTTGGCCAGCAAGTCCACTTCGTAGGGGATCCAACCGCCTTCCGGGCCAATCGCCAGGGTCACCGGCTCAGCCAGCCCACGCGGGCAGGCCGGGTAATCGCCGGGGTGGCCGATCAGGCCCAGGGTGCCTTCGGTCATGGCCGGCAGGCGGTCTTCGACGAACGGTTTGAAGCGCTTTTCGATCACGATCTCGGGCAGCACCGTGTCCCGCGCCTGTTCCAGGCCCAGGATCAGTTGCTCGCGAATCGCCTCGGGCTCCAGGAATGGGGTTTGCCAGAAGCTCTTTTCGACCCGGTAGCTGTTGACCAACACCACCTTGGGCACGCCCATGGCGGCCACGGTCTGCAGCACCCGGCGCAGCATTTTCGGGCGCGGCAGGGCCAGCAACAGGGTCAGCGGCAGTTTGGCCGGTGGCGGCTGGTCGACGCTCACTTGCAGCTCGGCTTCACCGGCGTCCAGGCGCAGCAACTGCGCATTGCCCATCAGTCCGCCGATACGGCCGACGCGCAGGCTGTCGCCGACGGCGGCGCGGTGGACTTCCTGCATATGCACCAGGCGTCGATCGCGCAGCACCACGCGGTCAGCCGTAATAAAATCGGCCTCTTCCAGCAGCAGCAGGTTCACGGCTGGGTCGCTGGCGGCTGGTCGTCGTCGGCGGGTTGATCATCCGGGTGTTCGCCGCGCTTGCTGATCAAGCCGCTGAACAGGATGCCAATTTCGAACAGCATCCACATCGGCACGGCCAGCAGGGTCTGGGAGAAGATATCCGGCGGCGTGAGGATCATGCCGACCACGAAGCAGCCGATGATCACGTAGGGGCGGATCTTCTTCAGGTACGCCACGTTGACCACGCCGATCCACACCAGCAGCACCACGGCCACCGGGATTTCGAAGGCCACGCCAAAGGCGAAGAACAACGTCATCACGAAGTCGAGGTAGCTGGTGATGTCGGTCATCATCTCCACGCCGGCCGGGGTGGCAGCGGCGAAGAACTTGAAGATCAGCGGGAACACCAGGAAGTACGCGAACGCCATGCCGGTGTAGAACAGCAGGATGCTCGACACCAGCAACGGCACCGCGATGCGCTTCTCATGCTTGTAAAGGCCCGGCGCTATAAAGCCCCAGATCTGGTGCAGGATCACCGGGATCGCCAGGAACAGCGACACCATCATGGTCAGCTTCAACGGTGTGAGGAATGGCGACGACACATCGGTGGCGATCATCGTCGCGCCGGCCGGCAGGTACTGGCGCAGTGGCGTCGAGACAAAGGTGTAGATCTGCTGGGTAAAGGCGAACAACCCGGCAAATATGATGAAGATGGCCGCTACGCAACGCAGCAGGCGGGTACGCAGCTCAGTGAGGTGCGAGACCAGCGGCATATGCTGGTCGTTTTCCGGTTTATCAGCGCTCATGGGGCTCGCGGCGGCAATGTAGGGTCATGGGGCGCGGGCGACGCAACGGGCGTCGGCGCAGGCTCGGTTGGCGCGGTCGTTGCCACGGGGGCGGTTTCAGCGGCGGGCGCGATGCTGTGTTCGGCCACAGGCTGCGCCGGTTTGGCGGGCTCCTGCACGGGCGACAGAATCTTCCGCGCCTCCTGTTCCAACGACAGAATGTGCTCGTTGTGCAGTTGCCGACGAATCTCGTCCGCGCCGATTTCCCGTTCAACTTCCTGTTTGATGGCGTTGAAACTGCGTTTCAGGCGCCCGATCCACAGGCCGGCCGTGCGCGCTGCTCCGGGCAGGCGTTCCGGCCCCAATACCAGCAAGGCCACGAGGCCGACAAGCAGCAGTTCAGAGAAGCTGATACCAAACATTAGTCAGTGCTCACGAGTCTTTGCGGGTCGGCTCTTCGACTTTCTCAGCCTGCACGTCGAAGGTACGACGCTCGGTGATCGGCTGGGTGGCCTGCGGGTGCACAGGCTGGGCCGGTGGTACCGGGTTGGCGACCGGGTCTGCCGGTTTTTCATCGTCGTTCATGGCTTTGCGAAAGCCCTTGATCGACTCGCCCACGTCGGTGCCGAGGTTTTTGAGTTTCTTGGTGCCGAACACCAGTACCACGACCACCAGAATGACGATCCAGTGTTTCCAGTCAAAAATGCCCATGCTGCAAATCCTCAGTCAACGTTATTCAAGTGGACGGACGCGAAGCCTTTTCGGCATGCCCGGACAAGCCAAAGCGACGGTCCAGTTCATCCAGTACAGCCTGCGGATGCTGGCCCAGTTGGGCGAGCATGACCAGGCTGTGGAACCAAAGGTCGGCGGTTTCGTAGATCACATCGCTGCAGTCGCCGCTGATTTGCGCGTCTTTGGCCGCGATGATGGTCTCGACGGATTCTTCGCCGAGTTTTTCCAGAATCTTGTTCAGGCCCTTGTGATACAGGCTGGCGACGTAGGAGCTGTCGGCGTCCGCACCTTTGCGGTCCTCCAGCACCTGGGCCACACGGTTCAGGGTATCGCTCATGTCTAGTGTCCTGCCGGGTAGATGGCGTGCGGGTCTTTGAGTACCGGCTCGACGATCTTCCATTCGCCATTCTCGAACACGCGATAGAAGCAGCTGTGACGGCCGGTATGGCAAGCGATGCCGCCGATCTGCTCGACCTTGAGGATCACCACGTCGGCGTCGCAGTCCAGGCGTAGCTCGTGCAAGGTTTGCACGTGCCCGGACTCTTCGCCCTTGCGCCACAGTTTGCCACGCGAGCGTGACCAGTAGATGGCGCGCTGCTCAGCGGCAGTGAGGCTCAGGGCCTCGCGGTTCATCCAGGCCATCATCAGCACGCGCCCGGTCTTGTAGTCCTGGGCAATGGCCGGCACCAGGCCGTCACTGTCCCACTTGATCTCGTCCAGCCAGTCTTTCATGTTCGGCTCCGGCAATTTGCGACAGTGTATAACCGGATTGGCTATCGACGCACGATCAGATAAACACCCACGGCGACCATGATGCCAGCCGGCCAGTGCCCCAGTTGGTTCAGTGGCCCCCCAATCGCCAGCATTACGCCGCCGACCAGATGGGCTGCACCCAGCAGGCGCAGGAACCAGTCGTCCTTGCGTTTCTGCCATGGCGGCGCCGGGTCCTTGGCGTGGGGCTGGGACATGCGCTCCAACAAGTCGCGGGTCATGTTGGCCAGGTGCGGCAGTTGTTCCATCTGGCTGTGCAGGTTGCCCAGCACGGTTTTCGGGCTCATCCGCTCGCGCATCCAGCGCTCCAGGAACGGTTGGGCGGTGTTCCATAGGTCGAGGTCCGGGTACAGCTGGCGGCCCAGGCCTTCGATGTTCAGCAGGGTTTTTTGCAACAGCACCAGCTGCGGCTGCACTTCCATATTGAAGCGCCGCGCGGTCTGGAACAGGCGCATCAGCACCTGGCCGAATGAAATATCTTTTAACGGTTTTTCAAAGATCGGCTCGCACACGGTGCGGATCGCCGCCTCGAATTCGTTGAGTTTGGTTTCTGCCGGTACCCAGCCCGAGTCGATGTGCAACTGCGCCACGCGGCGATAGTCACGCTTGAAGAAGGCAAACAGGTTACGCGCCAAGTAGTCCTGGTCCTCCGGGGTCAGGCTGCCGACGATACCGCAGTCGATCGCAATGTACTGCGGGCTCCACGGGTTGACGGTGCTGACGAAGATGTTGCCCGGGTGCATGTCGGCGTGGAAGAAACTGTCACGGAACACCTGGGTGAAGAAAATTTCCACGCCGCGCTCGGCGAGCATCTTCATATCGGTGCGCTGGTCGGCCAGGGTCGCAAGGTCGGTGACCTGTACACCATAGATGCGCTCCATCACCAGGACTTTGGGCCGGCACCAGTCCCAATACACTTGCGGCACGTACAGCAACGGCGAGCCTTCGAAGTTGCGCTTGAGCTGGCTGGCGTTGGCCGCTTCGCGCAGCAGGTCGAGTTCGTCGTAGATGGTTTTTTCGTAGTCGGCGACCACGTCCACCGGGTGCAGCAGTCGCGCATCGGCGCTGAAACGCTCGGCGGCGCGGGCGAGGATGAACAACCACGCCAAGTCTTGCCCGATGATCGGCTTGAGGCCTGGGCGGATCACCTTCACCACCACTTCCTCGCCGGTTTTGAGCTGCGCTGCGTGCACTTGCGCGACCGAGGCCGAGGCCAGTGGCTCGACGTCGAAGCGGCTGAAGACTTCGCTGATCTTCTTGCCAAGCTGCTCTTCGATCAGCTTCATTGATTGCTGGGAATCGAAGGGTGGCACGCGGTCCTGCAGCAGCATCAGCTCGTCGGCGATGTCTTCCGGCAACAAGTCGCGACGGGTCGAGAGGATCTGCCCGAACTTGATAAAGATCGGCCCCAGGTCCTGCAAGGCCAGGCGCAGGCGTGCGCCCCGGCTGAGCTCCAGCTGTTTACGCGGGAACCAACGCCATGGCAGCACATAGCGCACGGCAAGCAGGAACCACGGCAGGGGCAGGGCGAACAGCAGGTCATCAAGGCGGTAGCGGATTACAACGCGCTGGATACGAAACAAACGGCGGACGGCAAGCAGCTTCATGCGTTATCGCTTGGATCAAGGGAACGGCTCAGGCGCTCGAAGCGTGCCTCAAGGCGTTCCAGGTCGATTTTGGCCTTGTCGAGTTCACGAAAGCGCGCTTGCGCTTCCCGTTCTCCGACCAGGGTGCGCGATTCTTCGCTCAGGTATTCGGCGAGGTTCTGGTTCAGGCTGGCGAACCCTTGCTGGTACCAACGCGACCTGCTGCGCAGGTGTCCGCTGATCAACTGGGTGGCCACGGGGCCGATCCAGCGGGAGAGCTCGTATTCCCAGTCCAGTTCCAGGTCTTGCAACACGGCGGCCAGGTCCATCAGCGCCGCGCTGTCGCCTTCCAGCTCCACTTCGGCACTGTGCAGGATGGCGGTCTTGTTGCGACTCAGGGCCAGGTGCAACAGGCTCGATGCCGGCGCACGCAAGGTGCAATCGGCCTCGGCGGCCCATTGGCTCGCAAGCATCAGGCCTTCATCGCTGGGCAGGATAAATAGCTGCAGGGCGGGGCTGCGGCAATCGACGGCAATGACTTTGCCGTTGAGGTGCGCAAGCCGCGCCAGCGCGGTGCTGTCCAGGCGCAGTACACGGTTGAGGCCGTGTTCGACGCTGGCGAGAAGACCGGCGAACAACATCAGGGCTTGATGCCACGGTGCAGCGCGACGATACCCGAGGTCATGTTGTGGTAAGTCACGCGGTCGAAGCCGGCCTCTACCATCATCGACTTGAGGGTTTCCTGGTCAGGGTGCATGCGGATCGATTCAGCCAGGTAGCGGTAGCTCTCGGCGTCATTGGTGATCAGCTTGCCCATCAACGGCATGAAGGCGAACGAGTAGGTGTCGTAGACCTTGGACATCAGCGCGTTGGTCGGCTTGGAGAACTCCAGTACCAACAGGCGGCCGCCCGGCTTGAGCACGCGCAGCATCGAGCGGATTGCGTCTTCCTTGTGGGTCACGTTGCGCAGGCCGAAAGCGATGGTCACGCAGTCGAAATGGTTGTCGGGGAACGGCAGCTTTTCAGCGTCGGCCTGGACGAACTCGATATTGCCGGCCACGCCTTTGTCGAGCAGGCGGTCGCGACCGACCTTGAGCATCGAACCGTTGATGTCCGCCAACACCACCTGGCCGGTCGGGCCAACGAGCTTGGAGAACTTCGCTGCCAGGTCGCCCGTGCCGCCGGCGATATCCAACACGCGATTGCCGGTGCGTACACCCGACAACTCGATGGTGAAGCGCTTCCACAGGCGGTGCATACCGCCCGACAGCACGTCGTTCATCAGGTCGTACTTGGCGGCTACAGAGTGGAACACCTCAGCGACTTTTTCCGCTTTTTGGCTTTCCGGGACGTTCTTGAAGCCGAAGTGAGTGGTGGGTTCGGCATCGCTGCCTTTGCGCTGATCAGTCATATCGCTGTCACCAAAAGAGAATGCGGGACATGATAATCCCCAAGGCCTGCTTTGTCTTGGCAAGGCTGCAGGTAAGATAGGTCATCACAGAGACCTTTTGCCGCATGGAAGGTTTACAACGTCGCTATAAAGAGGAGTCATTGCAATGGCCCGTATAACCGTTGAGCGTGCACATTCCCTGGGTAAAGAAGGCGCACGGGCAAAGGCCGACAAGTTGGCGCAAAAACTCAAGGAGCAATATGGCCTCGAGCCGTCATGGTCCGGGGACACCTTGAACCTCAAGCGTTCTGGGGTGAAAGGCACGGTAGTAGTGGCCGATGATTCTTTACGCATTGATGTGGAGCTGGGCCTGTTGATGTCGGCCATGAGCGGCACCATCAAGTCTGAAATTGAAAAGGCGCTGGATAAGGCGCTGGCGTGATCCGCTCGTTCTTAGGGTGCCGATTCTAATTTTTCACCCTACTTTGTGCCCAAGCCCTCAACTCCTGTGGGCCGTTCCTCCACCCTATTCTGCGTGAGGTGCACCATGGCCAAAGTTATCCTGAAGAAAAAAATCGACGTCGAGACCACTACGCTGAGCGACGTTAAATCCTACGCCCGCAAGATCTGGCTGGCAGGACTTGGTGCCTATGCCAAGGTTGGAAGTGAGGGCGGCGAGTATTTCAAAGAGCTGGTTAAAACTGGTCAACATGTTGAAAGTAAAGGCAAAAAAGTTGCAGTTGAACAACTTGAGGCCGCCAACAGTCAGATTGATCAAGTAAAGAGTAACGTCTCCTCCGTCAAAGGCCTGGTAGAAGTTCAGCTGGATAAAGTTGAAAAAGCTTTTGATACTCGTGTTGCAAGTGCCTTGAATCGAATCGGCATTGCGTCTAAACATGACGTTGAGACACTCTCTGCTAAGCTCGAAGAGCTGACGACATTGCTAGAACGTATCGCGCGTAAACACTAAGGAGACATCGGGATGGCTGTTAAAAAGACTACTCAGAAAGAAGGCAGCTCGTGGGTCGGGGAAGTTGAAAAATATTCCCGTAAGATCTGGCTTGCTGGTTTAGGCGTGTACTCGAAGGTTAGCAGTGACGGTGGCAAGTACTTCGAGACTTTGGTCAAGGACGGCGAGAAGGCCGAGAAGTTGACCAAAACCACGGTTGGTAAAAAAGTTGAAGCGGCCAAGGCAACTGCCGGTTCCGCCAAGTCGAGCATTTCTGACACGTGGGGCAAGTTGGAAGAAACTTTCGACAAGCGCCTTAACAGTGCCATTTCGCGACTGGGCGTGCCTAGCAAAGCAGAACTGAAGACGCTGCACAGCAAGGTCGATACCCTGACCAAGCAAATTGAAAAGCTCACGGGTGCCAAAGTAGCTCCGGCGAAAACTGCCGCCGCTAAACCCGCTGCCAAGCCGGCTGCTAAAACTGCTGCGGCCAAACCTGCCGTGAAAGCGGCCGCCAAGCCCCTGGTAAAAGCTGCCGCCAAACCGGCTGCCAAAGCTGCGGCCAAGGCGCCAGCCAAAGCTGTTGCTAAACCAGCCGCCAAGCCTGCGGCAAAAACGGCAGCTGCCAAGCCTGCCGCTAAACCGGTAGCCGCTAAAGCTGCTGCTAAGCCCGCCGCCAAGGCAGCAGCAAAACCAGCCGCCAAACCTGCGGCTAAAACCGCGGCGGCAAAGCCTGCTGCCAAACCAGCCGCAGCGAAACCAGCAACCAAGTCCGCCGCCGCGAAGCCGGCCGCGAAACCTGCTGCAGCCAAGCCTGCGGCCAAACCAGCCGCCGCGAAGAAACCAGCAGTAGCGAAAAAACCAGCAGCATCCAAGCCTGCTGTTGCGGCCAAGCCTGCTGCTACGGCACCCACCGCTTCCACAGCCAACTCAGTGTCCGCACCGACCCCTGCTGCTGTGACCCCGACTGCAACGCCGGCAACCCCGACGCCATCCAGTCAGTCCTGATTTTCCCCAGGACACAAAAATGCCCGGCCTGCAAAGGTCGGGCATTTTTTATGGGTGGTAGCTGGCTTGCCTGCAATTGAGGGGTGTCAGGCCCCACATGAGCTGACTGATCCAGCGCTACCGCAGGCAAGCCAGCTCCTACATTTTCAGACGGGGTCATCCAGGTATTTCAGCGCGAATTTCTCGGTTGCCAGCCGCGCCGGCAGCAACAGATGCGGCGCCACCAACATCATGATCTGGTACACCACCACCTGCACCTCGCCTTCACGGTCGAGAATCCGTTGGTAATCCAGGGAAAACAACAAGGTCATGGTGATCTGCTCCACCAGTTGCCCCAAGGCTTGAGTGCCACTCACCAACTGCCCCGCCGCCTTCAGCCGCGCCAGCAACGAAGCCAGGGTGCGCTTGAGCGCCGTGAGCAGGTTGCGAATACCTTTGGCCAGCTTCGGCAGGCGCCCGGCCAGGTTCGACAGGTCCTGGAACAGGAACCGGTAATGGGCCATGCGCTCGACGATCAGGTGCAGGAACAGCCAGTAATCCTCGGCTTCCAGCTGTGCGTCGGCGGGTGGGTCGAGCAGCGGCGCCAGCTCATTCTGAAAGCGCTCGAACAGCCCGAGGACCAGCGGCTCCTTGCCATGGAAGTGGTAGTAAAGGTTGCCGGGGCTGATCCCCATTTCATTGGCCACCTCCATGGTCGACACGTTCGGTTCGCCCTTCTGGTTGAACAACTGCAGGGCACATTCAAGGATACGGTCGCGCGTCTTCATCCAGTCTTCTTAATGTGATTGTTGAGCTCAACGCACCCGAACATAGGTGCCAGGCGCTGCTTCCATCGGTGGGTAATTCTGGTTGCCCAGGGCGGTGAGGGTTTCGCGTTGCACGCCTGAGCGTTGCTGGACCCACTCCAGCCATTGCGGCCACCAGCTACCCTCGACGTGGTTGGCGTCGTAGTACCAGGCGCGCGGGTCGCTGCTCATCTTAGGGTTTTCGACGTAATTGGCCTTTGGGTTGCCCGGCGGGTTGAGGATGCTCTGGATGTGCCCGCTGTTGGACAGCACGAAGCGCCGGTCGCCGCCCAGCAGTTGGGTCGAGCGGTACACCGCGTCCCACGGCGTGATGTGGTCGTTGATCCCGGCCACACTGAAACTGTCCACCGTGACCTTTTGCAGATCGATAGGCGTGCCGCATACCTCCAGGCCGCCGGGGTGGCTGAGTGGGTTGTGCTTGAAGAAGTCCAGCAGGTCGCCGTGCAGCGCGGCGGGCAGGCGCGTGTTGTCGTTGTTCCAGTACAGGATGTCGAAGGCGGGCGGTTCCTTGCCCAGCAGGTAGTTATTGATCCAATAGTTCCAGATCAGATCATTGGGGCGCATCCAGGCAAAGACCTTGGCCATGTCGCGGCCATCCAGCACGCCTTGCTGGTAAGAGCGGCGCTTGGCGGCTTCCAGGGTTTGTTCGTCGGCGAACAGCGTGGCGGGGCTTTCGATCTGGCTGTCCAGCAGGCTGACCAGGTAGCTGGCGCTGGAGATGCGCCGCAGCTGGCGCTTGGCCTGCAGGTGGCCTTGCAGCGCGGCGATGGTCAGGCCGCCGGCGCAGGCGCCCATCAGGTTGACCTCGCGCGCGCCGGTGATCGCCCGGCACACGTTGAGCGCTTCTTCCGCAGCGGCGACGTAGGTCGAAAGGCCCCATTCGCGGTGCCGCACGTCGGGGTTTCGCCAACTGATCATGAAGGTCTGCAGGCCGTTTTTCAGGGCGTATTGCACAAAGCTGTTGGCCGGGCTCAGGTCGAAAATGTAGTACTTATTGATTTGCGGCGGCACCACCAGCAGGGGCTTGGCATATTGTTTTTCGCTCATGGGCTTGTACTGGATCAGCTCCAGTAGCTCATTGCGAAACACCACTGAGCCGGGTGTGGTCGCCACTGTCTTGCCGACCTCGAACGCGTGCTTGCTCACCTGGCGTGGCAGGCCATTGTTGTGCAGCAGGTCCTCGAACAGGTTGCTCACGCCGCGCACCACACTGTTGCCACCGGAGTTGAGCAGCTCCTTGATGGCCAGCGGGTTGAGCAGGGTGTTGGAAGGCGAGACGGCATCGTTGAACAGGGCGAACGCAAAATGCGCCCGTGCCCGGTCATCGGCGCTCAGGGTGCTGTCGTCAATCCACTGGCGGGATTGCTTCTGCCAGCTCAAATAGGCTTGCAGGCTGCGCCGGTACAGGGGGTTGAGTTTCCAGGTGGGGTCGGTGAAGCGGCTGTCATTGGGATTGGGCGCATGCACGGTTTCGCCCAGCAATACACGGCCCAATTGCCCGCCCAGCGCCACGGCGTGGCGCGCGGTATGCACCGGGTTGCGCAAGCCGTGGGCGGCGACGCTGCGCAGGGTTGACAGTAAATCCCGGCCACGCAGGCCGGTGATCGCAGTTTGCGCATTGATGAACGCGGCAGGGGTGGGCGCCGGGTTCGTCACGGGTCTTTCTCGCATGAGCCAACACTCCTTCGTCAAGCCATCAACAGGCACGCCAATTCAGAACCATAGTTGGTTCCTGGCAAGTTGCGCGGCGATGAGGTCCTTACACCGCCGGTCGCGGATGAATCACCGCGCGCATGCGCTCCTCTTCGAGAAACTTCATGATGATCGGTGCCACGGCTTCGGCCCGGGTGATCAGGAATAGGTGGCCATCATCAATGATGTGCAACTGCGCATTGGGAATGCGCCAGGCGAGCATGCGCATGTTGATCAGCGGGATCAGCGGGTCGTCGTCCCCGGCCAGCACCAGGGTGGGCTGGCGGATTTTGTGCAGCCAATGGATGCTGGTCCAACCCAGCCCGGCAAACAACTGCCAGTAGTAACCCAGCTTGCCGGCCGAGCGCACTTTGCTCGCGTGTTCGGCGGCCAGTTTCGAATCGCGGCGGAACGAGCCGCCGTAAATCATCGGCGCAATGCGCACCACGTGGGACGGTTGGATGTAACGGCGTGGGCTGGCCATCAGCCACAGCACTTTGGGCTTGCCCGGCACCATCACCGCACCCGCTGCCGTGGCCGCGAGGATCAGCTTTTTACAACGCTCCGGGTAGTCGTAGGCGAATTGCTGCGCTAGCGCGCCACCCCACGACACACCCACTGCGCTGACCTGGCCGTAGTCCAGGTAATCGAGCATGCGCGCGGTAAGTTTGGCCAGGCCGGGAAAACGGTAGGGCCGGTTGGGCGTCGACGAACCGCCCACGCCGGGCACATCGAAGGCGATCACTTCCAGGTCCGGGTCCAGCGCCTGGACGAACGGAAACACCAGCTCGAGGTTGGCGCCGATGCCATTGAAGATCAGCAAAGGCGTCAAGTGAGGCTTGCCCGGACGCACCGCCGTGCGGATGGCCTGGCCATCCAAGTCGATGGTACGGAAGATGAACGGTTGCGGCATGCTCAAGCCCTGTGAGGTGGTGCATAGTTCTAATGGGTGATGCGGACCTTGTGGGAGCTGGCTTGCCTGCGATGGCGGTGGTGAATCCCATACCGCTTTCGCAGGCAAGCCAGCTCCCACATCGATCTCATTTCAACCACAAGGTTGGGTTAGCGTTCATGCACGTATGTTCCGGGCGCCGCTTCGGCTGCGGCGTACGTTTTATTACCTAATGCCGTCGGTGCTTTCTTCAACTTCCCCGCCCGCTCCGCCTGCCATACCTGCCAATGCAGCCACCAGGAATCGGTGTGCTTGGTTGCATTCTCCTGCCATTCCAGCGGTTTCGCCGTGAGGCTGTCACTGGTCTGGTAACGCGCCTTGGGATTACCCGGTGGATTAAGAATGCTCTGGATGTGACCGCTGCTGGACAACACGAATTCAACCTTTCCACCAAACAGCTGCGCCGACTTGTAGCAAGACTGCCACGGCGTGATGTGGTCGTTGGTGCCGGCCAGTGAATAGATATCGGCGGTGACCTGCTTGAGGTCAATCGGCGTACCGCACACTTCCAGGGCGTTGGCGCGGACCAGTGGATTATTTTTGAACAGTTCGATCAGGTCGCCGTGGAAGGCGGCAGGCAAGCGCGTGGTGTCGTTGTTCCAGAACAAGATGTCGAACACCGGCGGCTCGTTGCCGAGCAGGTAATTGTTGACCCAGTAGTTCCAGATCAGGTCGTTGGGGCGCATCCAGGCGAACACCTTGGCCATGTCGCGGCCTTCCAGCACGCCGGCCTGATAGGAATGGCGCTTGGCCGCTTCCAGGGTCTGTTCGTCGACAAACAGCGCCACCTGGGTGTCCAACGTGGTGTCCAGCACGCTCACCAGCAGGGTCAGGGCGTTGACCTTCTTCTCGCCCAGCGCCGCGTAGTGGCCCAGCAGCGCGGTGCAGGTAATGCCACCGGAGCAGGCGCCGAGCATGTTGATGTCTTTGCTGCCGGTGATCGCGGTGACCACATCGACCGCTTCCTTGAGCGCTTCGATATAGGTCGACAGGCCCCATTCACGCTGGGCCTTGGTCGGGTTGCGCCAGCTGACGATAAACGTCTGCTGGCCATTGCGCAGGCAAAAGCGCGCCAGGCTCTTATCCGGGCTCAAGTCGAACACATAGAATTTGTTGATCTGCGGCGGCACCACCAACAGCGGGCGCTCGTGCACCTGTTCGGTGATCGGCTTGTACTGGATCAACTCCAGCACGTCGTTGCGAAACACTACGGCACCTTCGGTGGTGCCCAGGCTCTTGCCCACTTCAAAGGCGCCCATGTTGACCTGGCTCGGCATGCCGCCGTTGTGCACCATGTCCTTGGCCAAGTGTGACAGGCCGTCGAGCAGGCTTTTGCCGCCGGTTTCAAAAAAGCGTTTGACCGCCGCCGGGTTGGCCGCGCTGTTAGTCGGGGCCATGGCTTCGGTCATCAGGTTGATCACGAAGTGGCCGCGACTGATGTCCTGTTCCGACAGGTTGCTGTCGCCGATCCAGTCGTGCAGCTCCTTGCGCCACGCCAGGTAGGTCTGCAAATAACGTTTGTAGAGCGGGTTCTGGCTCCAGGCAGGGTCATGGAAACGACGGTCGTCGCTTTCGGGTACCAGCTGCGATTTGCCGAACATCACATTCTTCAATTCCACGCCAAAATGCGCGACGTGTTTGACGCTGTGCAACGGTTGCTTGATGGCTTGGGTCAGCACCATCTTCGCCGAGGCGAGTAAATCCTTTTTACGTAACGCGATGATCGGGTTCAGCCCCAGGGTGTTTTCCGAGGCCTGGCGTTTCAAGTCATCGTTATTCTTGTTACTCATCTACGACGCTCCATTGTCCGAAAGACGAGTACCCGTTACTGCCGCTGTGCACCCAGTTTCGATACACAACACAAGCCAGGTACTGCGACTCGGGTGACCGTTGATACCGCATCGTCAAATGCAGGGAACTTGCCAGCTCCATTGGTTACCCGAGTTTAATTTTTTTCGCAAGCGGACCAATCGTTGGTCACGCGACAGGGCATTCAAGCAGATGAAATTAGAAAATGCCCTCTAAAGAGCAAGACGCCTGGGCTAGAGCATCAGCCGCACGACCGACTGATTCGGATCGCGGGTTTTGCCGGCCGCTTTAAGTTCGGCAAGGTAGTCGGCCCACAGCGCATCCTGACGCACGGCCAGCTGGTAGAGGTAGTCCCAGGTGAACAGTCCGCTGTCATGCCCGTCGTCAAAGGTCAATTTCAGTGCGTACTGACCGGCGGGTTCTATTTTGACTAACCGAACGTTGAGCTTGCCGAATTGCAGGATCGGTTTGCCGTGGCCCTGGACCTCGGCGGAAGGCGAGTGGGTGCGCAGCAGTTCGGCGGGGAGTTGGTAAACCTCGTCGGGGCCGTAGGTGAGGCCGAGGGTATTGGAGGTTTTGTGCAGGTTTACAGCTGTAGGAAATTTAGACATTGGAGATGATCCTGAAGGAACCGGCTCAAAAATGTGGGAGCGGGCTTGCTCGCGAATGCGCAGTGTCAGTCAGTACATATGTGACTGATTCACCGCATTCGCGAGCAAGCCCGCTCCCACATTAAAGCAAAGCGGTTCTGCGTGAGGCTTACAGGATATAACGAGACAGATCTTCGTTCTGCGCCAATTCGCCCAGATGGCTGTTGACGTAATCCGCATCAATCTTGATCACTTCGCCATTTTGCGCACCGGCCAAGTCGCCTGCGCTGAAGGACACTTCCTCCAGCAAACGCTCAAGCAGGGTATGCAGGCGACGCGCACCGATGTTCTCGGTCTTCTCGTTGACCTGCCAGGCGATCTCCGCCAGGCGCTTGATGCCATCGGTTTGGAACTCGATGCCCAAGCCTTCGGTTTTCAGCAGCTCACGGTATTGCTCGGTGAGAGAAGCATGCGGTTCGCTGAGGATGCGCTCGAAGTCGCCCGGGGTCAGTGCCTTGAGCTCGACGCGAATCGGCAGGCGGCCTTGCAGCTCCGGCACCAGATCGCTTGGTTTGCTCAGGTGGAAGGCGCCGGAGGCGATAAACAGGATATGGTCGGTCTTGACCATGCCCAGCTTGGTGTTCACGGTGCAGCCTTCGATCAGCGGCAACAGGTCGCGCTGCACGCCTTCACGGGACACATCCACGCCGCCCGAGTTACCGCGCTTGGCGACCTTGTCGATCTCGTCGATAAACACGATGCCGTGCTGCTCGACTGCCTCCAGGGCCTTGGCCTTGAGTTCTTCCTCATTCACCAGGCGCCCGGCTTCTTCGTCGCGCACCAGTTTCAGCGCTTCCTTCACCTTGAGCTTGCGGCTTTTCTTCTTGCCCTTGCCCATGTTGGCGAACAGGTTCTGCAACTGGCTGGTCATTTCTTCCATGCCAGGCGGGGCGGAGATGTCGACACCGGAGACTTCGGCGACTTCGATCTCGATTTCCTTGTCGTCCAACTGGCCTTCACGCAGGCGCTTGCGGAACAGCTGGCGGGTGTTGGAATCCGAGGCCGGTGCGGCGTCTTCGTTGAAACCCATGCGTGCCGGTGGCAGCAGGGCATCAAGGATGCGTTCTTCTGCGGCGTCTTCGGCGCGGTGGCTGACCTTGGTCATTTCCTGTTCGCGCAGCAGCTTCAGCGCGGCATCGGCCAAGTCACGAATGATCGACTCGACGTCGCGGCCCACGTAGCCCACTTCGGTGAACTTGGTGGCTTCGACCTTGATGAACGGTGCATTGGCCAGTTTGGCCAAGCGACGGGCGATTTCGGTTTTACCGACGCCGGTAGGGCCGATCATCAGGATGTTTTTCGGCGTTACTTCAACACGCAGCTCTTCGGGCAGTTGCATACGGCGCCAGCGGTTACGCAGCGCGATGGCAACGGCGCGCTTGGCATCGTCCTGGCCGATGATATGGCGGTTGAGTTCATGGACGATTTCGCGGGGAGTCATGGACATAGTGTTTGGCGGCCTCAAGCGAGAATAAGCCTAAGGCTTATTCGGCGAGGTCCTGCTCCTCAATGGTCTGATTGTGGTTGGTGAACACGCAGATATCGCCGGCAATGCCCAAGGCCGTCTCGACGATTTCGCGGGCCGACAGGTCGGTTTTCTTCAACAGTGCGCTGGCTGCCGCTTGGGCGTAGCCACCGCCGGAACCCATGGCGATCAGGCCATGTTCAGGCTCAACCACATCGCCGTTACCGGTGATGATCAGGGAGGCATCTTTGTTGGCGACGGCCAACATGGCTTCCAGGCGGCTGAGCGTGCGGTCGGTGCGCCATTCTTTGGCGAGCTCGACGGCGGCGCGTACGAGGTGGCCCTGGTGTTTTTCCAGCTGGCCTTCGAAGCGCTCGAAGAGGGTGAAGGCGTCGGCGGTAGCGCCGGCAAAGCCCGCGAGAACCTGGCCGTGGTACAGGCGACGCACTTTCTTGGCGTTGCCTTTCATCACGGTATTGCCAAGGGAAACCTGGCCGTCGCCGCCCATGACGACTTTGCCGTGGCGACGTACTGAAACGATGGTGGTCAAGGGGAGAGTCTCCACGCAGCGGGGCGAAAATGCCCTGATGGAAACTGATATGGGGGTGGCGAGGGGGATTTCAACTGTAGGACGGGAGGGCGGACGAGTGGTGTTTATGTGTCGGACTCGGTCCTGCGACCGCTGAAAATCAAATGTGGGAGCTGGCTTGCCTGCGATGGCGGTGTGTCAGTCACTGAAAATATTGACTGTTACACCGCCATCGCAGGCAAGCCAGCTCCCACATTTTTACTGTGTTGGCTGCGAGCTAGCGGCTTTGGCGTTGTTGTAACAACAGGTTGCTAAAGCCCGCGCCGGCCAATTGTTTCTGCGCGACGGTCAGCTGTTCACGGTTGCTGAATGGCCCCACCAGCACGCGGTACCAGGTCGCATCCTTCACCGTACCCGACTCTACCGTCACCGCCTGGCCCAGCAGAATGATCTGCGCACGCACGCGATCCGCATCCGCCTGTTTCGGGAACGAGCCCGCTTGCAGGAAGAACTTGGTCACCGGCGCTGCCTTGGTCTCGGCGACCGGTGGTGCTGGCGGCGGGGTGATCCCGGCCAATGCGGCCTGGGCGCGCGCGGTGTCGATTTTCGCCGCTTCTGCCGGGGTGACCGGCGTGGTCGGCACTTGCGGCGTCGGCAGGGTTTTCTCCGGTACGGCGTCAGGCGGCACGATCACTTCCGATTCCGGCAGCAGTGTGTAGAAGTCGTACTTTGGCTTCACCGGTGCTGTCGGGCTTGGTGCGGTCTTATTGGCTTCGGCCATTTTGGTGGCTTTCTGCTGCTCCTGTTTGACCCGTTTGACGTCGTCGCCCTGGCCTGGGTCCAGTTTCATCAGGAACACGATAAACGCGCCAACGGTGAGGCCGATGGCCATCCACAGCCAGCCTGGAATAGGCTTCTTTGCCGGGGCCTGGTAACGGCTGGCGCCGCGCTTGGGTGCAGGTTTTTTCTTGGCAGCCAACTTACATACGCTCCAGAGTTTCCAGGCCTAACAGTTCCAGGCCTTGCTTGAGGGTCCGTCCAGCCAGTGCGGCGAGGCGCAGGCGGCTTTGCTTCTGGGCTTCGTCGTCGGCGGTCAGGATCGGGCAGTTCTCGTAGAAGCTGGAGAACAGGCCCGCGACTTCGTACAGGTAGGTGCACAGAATGTGCGGGGTGCCTTTCTCGCCGACGCTGTTCAGCACTTCGCCGAATTGCGCGAGCTTGGCGGCCAGTTCTTGCTCGTGCGGAGCGTCCAGCACGATCTGGCCGTCAACTTCGCTGAAGTCCTTGCCCAACTTGCGGAACACACCGGCCACACGGGTGTAGGCGTACAGCAGGTAAGGCGCGGTGTTGCCTTCGAAATTGAGCATCAGGTCGAAGTTGAAGCTGTAGTCGCTGGTACGGTGCTTGGACAGGTCGGCGTATTTGACCGCGCCAATGCCCACCACGCGGGCGATGTTGCGCAGGTCGGCTTCGGCGAGCTCCGGGTTCTTTTCCTTCACCAGGGTGTAGGCGCGCTCCTGGGCTTCGGTCAGCAGGTCGATCAGCTTTACCGTGCCGCCATCGCGGGTCTTGAACGGGCGGCCATCGGCGCCGTTCATGGTGCCAAAGCCCATGTGTTCCATGTGCATCGGGTGGGTGACGAAACCGGCTTTGCGCGCTACGGCGAACACTTGCTGGAAGTGCAGGGCCTGGCGCTGGTCGACGAAGTACAGCGCGCGGTCAGCTTTGAGCGTGCCGCTGCGGTAGCGTACAGCCGCCAGGTCAGTAGTGGCGTAGAGGTAGCCGCCATCGGCCTTGACGATGATCACCGGCAGCGGCTCGCCGTCGGCGTTCTTGAATTCGTCGAGGAACACGCACTGGGCGCCGCTGCTCTCGACCAGCATGCCAGCAGCCTTCAAGTCGTTGACCACATTGATCAAGTCGTCATTGTAGGCGCTTTCGCCCATCACATCGGCCATGGTCAACTTGACGTTGAGCAGTTCGTAGATCTTCTGGCAGTGGGACAGTGAGATGTCCTTGAACTTGGTCCACAACGCCAGGCATTCGGCATCGCCGGCCTGCAGCTTCACTACCAAGCCCCGGGCGCGGTCGGCGAACTCTTCTGATTCATCAAAGCGCTTCTTGGCCGCGCGATAGAAATTTTCCAGGTCTGACAATTCGTCGCTGGTGATCGGGTTTTCCTGCAGGTAGGCCATCAGCATGCCGAACTGGGTGCCCCAGTCGCCGACGTGGTTCTGACGGATGACTTCGTCACCGAGGAACTCCAGGACCCGTGCTACGCCGTCGCCGATGATGGTCGAGCGCAAGTGGCCGACGTGCATCTCTTTGGCCAGGTTGGGGGCCGACAGGTCGACCACGGTGCGCTGGGCCGGGCCGGCTTTGCGCGCGCCCACATGGGCATCGACCAAGGCCGCGTCGAGGCGATTGGCCAAGGCCTGGGTGTTCTGGAAGAAGTTGATGAAGCCAGGGCCGGCGATTTCGGCCTTGGTGACGCTTTCATCGGCAGGCAGCGCGGCAATGATTTTTTCAGCCAGGTCGCGTGGTTTCATGCCGGCAGGCTTGGACAGCATCATCGCAATGTTGCTGGCGAAGTCGCCGTGGGTCTTGTCGCGGGTGTTTTCCACCTGGATCGCCGGCGTCAGGCCTTCAGGCAACACACCTTCGTTGACGAGTTGGGTGAGGGCTTGTTGGATCAGCTGGCGAATGGTGTCTTTCATGGTGTTCTCTTTCGACCGCAAGCGGCGGCGCGCGATGCGCAGGTGGAAAAACTGGGCATTATCCGTGGCGAGGGCGGGCTTGCCAACCATTCAGACGGGGTGGCGGACCTGCGGGCCTCATCGCGGGCAAGCCCGCTCCCATATTTAAGGCTATTCACATTTCAAATTATGGGAGCTGGCTTGCCTGCGATGGCAATTTAACGGTCAGTACAAATCCACCGGGTCCACATCCAACGACCATCGCACTTGTCGGCCGCTGGGCATTTGCTCCAAGGCAAGCAACCAGCTACTTAATAGCCGATGCAGGGGCGCACGGGAGGTTGCTTGCAAGAGTAGCTGAGCACGATAACGCCCGGCGCGGCGTTCCATGGGCGCAGGCACTGGGCCGAGCAGTTCGATGCCGCTCAGACCCAGCTCGCCGAGCAAACGTTCGGCGGCGCTGCACGCTTCATCCAGAAAGCTCTCGGCCTGCCCTGGTTTGTGGGCTTCGGCGCGTAACAACGCTAAATGGGAAAAAGGCGGCAGGCCGGCGGCGCGGCGTTCGCTCAGCGCCTGTTCGGCGAATGCAAAGTAACCTTGTTCAGTCAGTTGGATCAGCAGCGGATGTTCGGCCAGGTGCGTCTGGATAATCACTCGGCCTGGCTCTTCGGCGCGACCCGCGCGGCCAGCGACCTGCACGATCAACTGCGCCATGCGTTCGCTGGCGCGGAAATCCCCGGAGAACAGCCCGCCGTCGGCGTCCAAGATCGACACTAGGGTCACCCGTGGAAAATGGTGCCCTTTGGCAAGCATCTGCGTGCCGATCAAGATGCACGGTTGGCCCTTCTGGATGGTCGCGAACAGTTGGCTCATTGCGTCTTTGCGCGAGGTGCTGTCACGGTCGACGCGCAGCACCGGGTAATCGGGGAACAGAATGCCCAGGCGCTCTTCCGCACGTTCGGTGCCCGCGCCTACCGGTCGCAGGTCGACTTTGCCGCATTGCGGGCAGTGGCGTGGCACCCGCTCCACATGGCCGCAGTGATGGCAGCGTAATTCGCCGTGGCGCTGGTGCACGGTCATGCGCGCATCGCAGCGCTCGCACTCGGACATCCAGCCGCAGTCGTGGCACAGCAGCGTCGGCGCAAAGCCCCGGCGATTGAGAAACACCAATACCTGCTGGCCGGCGGCGAGGGTCTGGCCGATGGCTTGTTGCATGGGCCCGGAAATACCGCTGTCCAATGGGCGACTTTTAACGTCGAGGCGCAGGAAACGTGGCTGCTTGGCGCCGCCCGCACGCTCGTTCAGGCGTAGCAGGCCGTAACGGCCGGTGTAGGCGTTGTGCAGGCTTTCCAGGGACGGCGTGGCCGAGCCCAGCACAATCGGGATGTCTTCCTGGCGTGCGCGCACCAGCGCCAGGTCGCGGGCATGGTAGCGCAGGCCTTCCTGCTGTTTGTAAGAGCCGTCGTGCTCCTCGTCGATGATGATCAGCCCGGGGTTTTTCATCGGGGTGAACAGCGCCGAACGGGTACCGATAATAATGTCGGCTTCGCCATCTCGCGCGGCCAGCCACGACTCCAGTCGCTCACGGTCGTTAACCGCCGAGTGCACCAGGGCGATACGTGCGTTGAAACGCTGTTCGAAGCGCGCCAGGGTTTGCGGGCCCAGGTTGATCTCGGGAATCAACACCAGTGCCTGTTTACCGGCTTGCAGGGTTTCGCGGATCAACTGCAAATAGACTTCGGTCTTGCCGCTGCCGGTGACCCCGGCCAACAGGAAGGCGTGGAAACTGTCGAAGCCTGCACGAATGGCTTCATACGCAGCGCGTTGCTCTGGGTTCAGCGGCAATTCCGGCTGGGCCAGCCAGTGTTCGTGGCGGGCGTTGGGGGTGTGCTTGCGGATCTCCACCTGCACCAAGCCTTTAGCCAGCAGCAGGTCGAGGCTGTCCTTGCTCAGCATCAGCTTGCTTAACAGTTGATGAGCCACGCCGTGGGGATGCTGTGCCAGTGTCGCCAAGGCTTCACGCTGGCGCGGGGCGCGGGCGATACGCGGGTCGTCGAGGCGCGCGCCGGGCACCGTCGACCAGAAGCGTTCCTGGCGTGCTTCGGCCAGTTCGCCTTGGCGCAACAGTACCGGCAATGCCCAGCTTAAAGTGTCGCCCAGGCTGTGCTGGTAATACTGGGCCGTCCACAGGCACAGCTTGAACAACGCAGGTGGCAGCGGTGGGGTGGCGTCCAGCATAGCCAGCGCGGGCTTGAGCTTTTCCGCAGGCACTTCGCTATGGTCGGCGACTTCCACCAGGATGCCGATCATTTCCCGCCGGCCAAAGGGTACACGTACGCGCATGCCCGGCTGCAACTGCGCTCGCAGCACGCCAGACGGAGCCCGGTAATCGAACAGGCGGCGCAGGGGCGAGGGCAGGGCTAGGCGCAAAATGGCGTCGGGCACGCGGGGGTCTCATATAAAGGCAGGCGGTGGCGCAGGGGCGGGAGCCTAGCAGACAGGCGCAGGCTTGGGTATGCCGCACTTTCTGATGAAAGGCGGGGATTCAGCCAGATGCGCCGCTTGCGCGATTAAAAAGGTCTGGTAGAATCCGCGGCCTAATTACGTGCGGTATTCGACAATAGTGTCGAGTGGCGGCACGCTAGCCCGAGGAAGTGCCATGAAAGCCGATATCCATCCAGCGTACGAAACCATCGAAGTAACCTGCAGCTGCGGCAACAAGTTCGAAACGCGTTCGAACCTGTGCAAGCCACTGGGTACTGACGTATGCAACGAGTGCCACCCGTTCTACACCGGTAAGCAGAAAACTCTGGACACCGGCGGCCGTGTACAGCGCTTCGCTGATCGCTTTGGTGCTTTCGGCAAGAAGCCTGCTACTCCAGCAGAGTAAGGCTCAAAGGCCTTATGGGCTTTTGCCAGCTGTTGAAAAAGGCGTCCCTTGTGGGCGCCTTTTTTGTGCCTGGGTTTTGGCAATCAGCCGCCCAGGCGAACGTGTTCTGCCCCGCGCCGCCAGGCCTTGCCCAGGTGGAGGTGCAGCGCGTGGTGGATGGCGACACGGTGCGCCTCAAGGATGGTCGCAGCGTACGGATGATTGGCCTCAATGCGCCGGAGACCGGCAAGCGAGGCCGTTCCGACGAGCCCTTCGCCGTCGCTGCCCGTCAGCGCTTGCAGGCGTTGGTTGACGCCAGCGACAGTCGCCTCGGCCTGGTGCCTGGGCGCGAGGGCAAAGACCACTACGGCCGTACGCTGGCTCATTTCTACGGTGCCGATGGCGAGAATCTGGAAGCGCAGTTGCTGGCCGAGGGCCTGGCGTTTCAAGTGGGTGTCGCGCCCAATGTCGATCTTGTCACTTGCCAGCAGGCGGCCGAAAACACTGCCCGCAAGGCGCGACTGGGTCTTTGGCGCCAGTCGCCAGTGCAACAGGTGGCGCAGCTCAAGCAATCCGGCTTCGTGCTTGTCAGCGGTAACGTGCGCAAGATCGAACGCAATCGTGGTGGAATCTGGATCGAATTGCAGGGTTCACTGGTATTACGCATTGCACCCGACCTCATCCGACAATTCGACGCCGCATGGCTAAGTGGTCTGCAAGGCAAGACAATCGAGGCGCGCGGCTGGGTGCAGGATCGCGCCAAGCGGGGCGCCCTGAAAAACGGCCAGGCACGTTGGCTGCTGCCAGTGACCGATCCCGGTATGCTCAAATCGATTTATTAATAAAAAATTGTAGACATTTTTTTAAGCGATTGTGAACACTTGAGCCCTTGTATCCCGTGGCCTTAGACCAAAGTACGGCACTTTGGGGCCTTGACACCTGTGACTGCCCAGTCTTGTAGGGACTTTGCGACACGCGTATCCTCGGCGGTCCGTCGACCAACAGTAAAAGCGGAATGCCGATATGTCTGATTTGAAAACTGCCGCTCTCGAATACCATGCCCATCCTCGTCCAGGAAAGCTGAGTGTAGAGCTCACCAAAGCCACTGCCACCGCCCGCGACCTGTCGTTGGCCTACAGCCCTGGTGTTGCCGAGCCCGTACGTGAAATCGCCCGCGACCCTGAACTGGCGTACAAGTACACCGGCAAAGGCAACCTGGTTGCAGTGATTTCCGATGGCACCGCGATTCTCGGCCTGGGCAACCTTGGCCCATTGGCGTCCAAGCCAGTCATGGAAGGTAAGGGCGTGCTGTTCAAGCGCTTCGCCGGCATCGACGTTTTCGACATCGAAGTCGACTCCGAAAGCCCGCAGGCGTTCATCGACACGGTCAAGCGCATTTCCATCACCTTTGGTGGCATCAACCTGGAAGACATCAAGGCACCTGAGTGCTTCGAGATTGAAAAGGCCCTGATCGAACAGTGCGACATTCCGGTATTCCACGATGACCAGCACGGCACCGCGATCGTTACCGCAGCCGGCATGATCAACGCCCTGGAAATCGCTGGCAAAACCCTGGCTGATGCCAAGATCGTCTGCCTGGGTGCCGGCGCTGCGGCCATCTCGTGCATGAAGTTGATCGTGAGCATGGGTGCCAAGCTGGAAAACATCTACATGGTCGACAGCAAGGGCGTGATCCAGTCCGAGCGTACCGACCTGAACCAGTACAAGGCGATGTTTGCCCATCCTTCGTCCAAGCGCACCCTGGCTGACGCGCTCGACGGTGCAGACGTGTTCGTCGGCCTGTCCGGCCCGAACCTGCTGAGCGCCGAAGGCTTGAAGTCCATGGCGGCCAACCCGATCGTGTTCGCCTGCTCCAACCCGGACCCGGAGATCTCGCCGGAACTGGCGCATGCCACTCGCAACGACGTGATCATGGCCACTGGCCGTTCGGACTACCCGAACCAGGTCAACAACGTTCTGGGCTTCCCGTTCATCTTCCGTGGCGCCCTCGACGTTCGCGCCAAGCGCATCAACGAAGAGATGAAAGTGGCTGCTGCCAACGCCCTGCGTGAACTGGCCAAACTGCCGGTGCCTCAGGACGTGTGCGATGCCTACGGTGGCGCCAAGCTGGAATTCGGTCGCGAGTACATCATCCCGAAACCAATGGATAAGCGCCTGATCACCCTGATCTCCGATGCCGTGGCCAAAGCCGCCATCGAGACCGGTGTGGCTACCCTGCCGTATCCGAAGAACTACCCGCTGCAAAGCGTGGATGATGTGTTCAACGGCTAAGCCGTTGTAGCGCACCAACAAAAAGCCCCGGCTCTCGCGAGTCGGGGCTTTTTTGTGGCGATTCACTTGAGCCCTGTGGAGATCCAAGTGTGGGAGCGGGCTTGCCCGCGATAGCGATGGGTCAATCAGCTCATGTGGCGCCTGCCACACTGCAATCGCGGGCAAGCCCGCTCCCACATTGGATCTGTTTCAGGCCATAAATCTCACTAGAACAGGTCGATCGGCGCTGCCTCATCCGCCGGCAGCGGGCTGCCCGGTGCAACGCCATTGCCCAGCTCATTGACCGACGGCGGCGTGTCTTCGCTCTTGAACAGTTCGAAGTACGCATTCGGTGTGCTTGGCGAGGCCGCGCGGCCGCTGACCGGATCGATGCGCAGGCTGAGGATGCCTTCCGGCTCAGGCTGCGTGTGCGGCGGCTTGTCCTTCAAGGCCGCGCCCATGTAGCTCATCCAGATCGGCAGTGCGACGGTGCCCCCGAACTCGCGGCGGCCCAGGCTTTCCGGCTGGTCATAACCGGTCCATACGGTGGTCACGTAGTCGGCGTTGTAGCCGGAGAACCAGGCGTCCTTGGACTCGTTGGTGGTACCGGTCTTGCCGGCGATGTCCGGACGGTTCAGCGCCAGTGCGCGGCGGCCGGTACCTTTCTTGATGACGTCTTCCAAGATGCTGTTGAGGATATAAGTGGTACGGCCGTCGACGATGCGCTCGGCGACTGCAGGCGTCTGGGGCTCAGCCGGCGTGTCGTTGGCCGCAGGCGTTGTGCCTGGGGTCGGCTCGATGGTGATGCCTCCGTTGCTCGGGGCTGCCAGGCCATCAGTCGCCGCCACGCCGTTGACCACATCCCCCGGCACGCGCGGTGGGTTGGCCGTGAACAGGGTGTCGCCATTGCGGCTTTCGATCTTGTCGATCAGGTACGGCGCGATCTTGTAGCCGCCGTTGGCAAACGTGCTCCAGCCGGTGGCGATTTCCATCGGTGTAAGGGTCGCCGTACCCAAGGCCAGGGACAGGTTCGGCGGCAGGTCCGACTTGGCAAAGCCAAAGCGCGTCATGTAATCGATGGTCTTGCCCACGCCCATCGCCTGCAGCAGGCGGATCGACACCAGGTTACGCGACTTGTACAGCGCCTCGCGGATGCGGATCGGACCGAGGAACGTGTTGGTGTCGTTCTTCGGGCGCCAGACCTTGTCCAGGTACTCGTCGACAAACACGATAGGCGCATCGTTGACCAGGCTGGCGGCGGTGTAGCCGTTGTCCAGTGCGGCGCTGTAGATGAACGGCTTGAAGCTCGAACCGGGCTGGCGCTTAGCCTGGGTCGCACGGTTGTAGTTGCTCTGCTCGAACGCGAAGCCGCCGACCAGGGCGCGGATTGCACCGTTCTGTGGGTCCAGCGAAACCAGCGCGCCTTGGGCCAGTGGCACCTGGCTGAATTTGAGGCTGTCGTCCTTCTGGCGTTGCACGCGGATCAGATCGCCCACTTGCGCCACGTCCGAAGGCTGCTTAGGCATCGCGCCCATGCTGTTGGTATTCAGGAAAGGGCGCGCCCATTTCATGCTGTCCCACGCCACATGGGCTTCGCCGGTACGGGTCAGCACCTGCACGCCATCTTTCTTCACCTGGGTGACGATGGCCGGCTCCAGGCCGCTGATCGGGCGTTGTTTGCCAAGCTCTGTGGTCCAGGCGCTCAGCGTTTTGCCCGGCAGGCGCGATTCAGGGCCGCGGTAGCCATGGCGCTGGTCGTAGGTGATCAGGCCGGAATGCACCGCCTCATTGGCGATGTCCTGCAGGTTGCTCGGCACGGTGGTGGTCACGCGGAAACCTTCGGTGTAGGCCTCGCTGCCGTAACGGCCGACCATCTCGGCGCGCGCCATTTCGGCGATATAGGGTGCGTTCACTTCCGGCGTCGGCACGTGGTAGCTGGCGTTCAGTGGTTCGGCGATGGCGCTTTCGTAAGCGGCCTGGTCGATCTTGCCCAGCTTGTACATGCGCCCCAGGATCCAGTCGCGGCGTTCTTTGCTGCGCGCCGGGTTGGCCAGGGGGTTGAAGCGTGATGGGGCCTTTGGCAGGCCGGCAATCATGGCCATCTGCGCCAGGCTGGCATCACGAATTGACTTGCCGTAGTAGACCTGCGAAGCCGCCTCGATTCCGTAGGCGCGGTTGCCCAGGTAAATCTTGTTCACGTACAGCTCGAGGATCTCGTCCTTGGTCAACTGGCGCTCAATCTGCAGTGCCAAGAGGATCTCCGTGGCCTTGCGCGAAAAGCTGCGCTCGCTGGTGAGGAAGAAGTTCTTCGCCACCTGCATGGTGATGGTGCTGCCGCCGGATTGAATGTGTCCGCTTTTTACCAATTGTGTCGCCGCACGCACCAAGCTGCTGGGGTCGACGCCATAGTGGTTGGCAAAATTATCATCTTCGGCCGACAGCAAGGCGCTGATGAAATTGGGTGGAATATCGGCAAAACGAATCGGTGTGCGGCGCATTTCGCCGAACTCCGCGATTAATTTTTCATCGCTGCTGTAGACCCGCAAAGGAATCTGCAACTGGATACTTCTAAGAGCCTCTACGGAGGGTAAACCCGGACTAAGGTAGAGGTAGGCCCCGCTGAGCACGAGCAGCAGCCCGCAAACGATGGCGACAATGGAGTACCCGAAAAACTTCAGCAGACGAATCAAGGCTTTTGGATTTCCAGAGAAAAGAATGAGTTAGGCGTCGGGGCATGCATGGCAAACGATGGATCGACCCGAGCTGCAGATAAAAAGCGGAAAAAAACGCTGGGCATTAAAGCATTTTTCGACTTGGGGCGTCATTCGCGCCGGTTCAACAAGTCGACCGAATGCATGGTGCACAACGGCAATCAGGCGGTATGACAGACAAAGTTTTAGGGAGTTTTATGAGAAAGGGATTTTTCACGCGAAAAGCCGACACCTTGCTAGGTGTCGACATCAATGACACGACCATCCGGCTGATCGAGCTGGGTCGCTCAGTTTCGGGGTTCAACGTTCAAGGCTATGTTACACAGGCGTTGCCTGCGCACACGGTGGTCGACGGCACATTCCTCGATCTCGAGGGTGTAGGGCGCACCTTGCGCAGTGCGTTGTCGCGGTTATCGACGTCGGCCCGTGGTGCCGCCGCCTCTGTGGCCGGGCCTTCGGTGATCACGCGGATGATCGAAATGGAAGCGGGGCTCACAGACGATGAGATGACCTGGATGATCCAGATGGAGGCAGACCAGTACATTCCTTATCCATTGGATGACGTGGCCATCGACTTTCAGGTGCGCGGGCCGACGGCACTTGACCCAGGCCGTGTCGAGGTACTGCTCGCTGCATGCCTCAAGGATCAGGTGGAAGCCCGCGAGGCAGTTTTGGCCCTGGCGGGGCTGGTGCCGAAGGTGGTCGATGTCGAAGCGTTTGCATTGGCGCGCGCTTGCAGTCACGATTTCGCCAGCTTCACGCCGAGCCATCGAGTGGATAGTGCACAATGGGCCGTGGATGCCCAAGGGATGGGAATTGCTTGCGGGTTGGCCCTGAGGAGTTTCGCTTGAAGACACGAATCAACCTACTGCCTTGGCGCCAGGCGCTGGCAGAGCGGCGTCGCAAGAATTTGCTGGCGTGTTTGCTGGTGTTCGCTTGTGCGGCGCTGGCGACGGTGTGGCTGGCGGATCAGGTGATCGACCAAGCCATTGATCGTCAGGTGACTCGCAATGACCACCTGGGCAAGGAAATCACCGGCCTGGATTCACGCATCAAGACCATCGATGACCTGCAGGAGCAAAGCCAGCAACTGGCGCAGCGCATGAAAGTCGTGCAAGACCTGCACGATGCCCGCTCGAATGGTGCTCAGCTGTTGGATCAGTTGGCGCGTGCGGTCCCTGACGGTGTGCACCTGCATGAAGTGGTGGCGAAGGGCGATACGGTGAGTATCAGCGGCAGCGCTGAATCCAGCCAGGACATCGCCCAGTTGATGCGCCGCCTGGAGGCCGCGGAAGGCGCCCATTCGACGCGGCTGCAACATGTGCGGACGGATGGCGCGCGCGGCAACAATGAGTTCCAGCTGATGGTCCGTCAGGGAGAGTCCACCGAGGCTCAACCTTGAGCCTGCTGAGGCTCAATCTTTCTGCACTCACTCACAACGCTGCAAAATGGCCCTTACCCGGCAAGGCCCTGTTGGGCTGTGCGCTGGCGGGTCTGGTGTTTGTGGTGGGCGACCTTGCGTACCTGAGTCCTTCGCGGGCGCGGTTACATCAGGTCGAGGCGCGGGAAGTGGCCCTGCAGCAGCAAGTCGCACAAAAAACTGTCCTGGCTGCCAGCCTTGAGGCGCGCACGCAACAGCTTCAGTTGATGCAGGCGAAGGTCGATGAGCTTTTGCAGGCGTTGCCGAGCGAGTCAGAAATGCCCGGCTTGCTGGAAGACGTTGCGCGTCTGGCACTGGCCAATGGTTTGTTGGTTGAGAGCGTCACCCCGTTGGATGCGTTGTCTCGGCCGTTCTATCACGAACAACCTGTGCAGATCGGCGTCGCGGGCGCTTATCACGACCTGGCGATGTTCCTGAGTGGCCTGGGTAACCTGTCGCGCATCGCCACGGTGCACGATGTGGCCTTTAGGCGTGATGGCAAGCTTTTACGCCTTGACCTGCTGGCCAAGACTTACTGGCATGCCCAGGGCGGTGGGCGAGGCGGGCAAGGGCTGCGGTTTGTCTACGACTCATTGGGGCTGCGCGATCCTTTTCAATTGCTTGCCGTTCAGGTTGACCACGTGTCTGGTCGGCCAGCCCGCGCGCCAGACCTCGGCCGGCCACGTGGTGTACTGGAAAGCCTCCCGATGGAGCAGTTTGAAATGGTCGGCACGCTGTCCCGTGGGGTGCGAGCTTTCGCCCTGCTGCGTGCGGCATCCAAGGTGCACCGCCTGGCGGTCGGTGACTACCTGGGGCCGGACCATGGGCGGATCACTGCCATCCATGAACGTTACATAGAACTGGTCGAGCTGTTTCCTGATGGTCAGGGCGCCTGGCTCGAGCGCCCACGAACGCTGGTGTTAAACCTCAATTCATAATGGAATCAAGCAATGAAAAGGACTTTTTCGTCCGTCGGTGTGGCGCTATGGATAGCGTTCACGGCACCGATGGCTACTGCTGTGCCCAATCGTGTGGATCTGATCCAGTTGCCGCCTCCCGGCAGCGCCACGTCAAGCGCCTACACAGGCGACAAGCTGAACCTTAACTTCCAGAGCATCGAGTTGCGTACCGCGTTGCAGCAAATTGCCGATGTGGCAGGCCTCAACCTGGTAGCGAGCGACGACGTGCAGGGCTCGATCACGCTGCGCCTCAAGGATGTGCCCTGGGACCAGGCGCTGGACCTGGTATTGCAAGCCAAGGGATTGGATAAGCGGGTAAAGGCCGGCGTATTGCTGGTGGCGCCTGCCGAGGAGTTGGCCGCGCGTGAGCTGCTGACCCTTGAGTCGCGCAAGCAAATGGCCGAACTGGCGCCGTTGCGCCGTGAGCTGTTGCAAGTCAATTACGCCAAGGCGGCGGACCTGGCCAAGCTGTTCCAATCGGTCACGGGCCTCGAGGGCGTCACCGATGAGCGAGGCTCGGTGGCGGTCGATGATCGCACCAACAACATCATTGCCTACCAGACCGGGGAGCGGCTCGAGGAGCTGCGGCGGATCGTGGCTCAGCTGGATATTCCGGTGCGCCAGGTCATGATCGAGGCGCGGATTGTCGAGGCCAATGTCGATTACGACAAAAGCCTGGGCGCGCGCTGGGGTGGCCGGCTGAATCGCGGAAACTGGGGCGCGGGGGGTATCCCCAAGCCTCAGTCTGAGGGCGCGGAACCACCAGAGAACCCACCCAGCTCACCCTTTGTGGATTTGGGTTCGCTGACCGGCACCTCGGGCCTGGGCATCGCCTTTATCACCGATAACTTGCTGCTGGACCTGGAACTCACCGCCATGGAGAAAACCGGCAACGGCGAAATCGTCTCGCAACCCAAAGTGGTCACCTCCGACAAGGAAACCGCGCGCATCCTCAAGGGCACCGAGATTCCTTATCAGGAATCCAGTTCCAGTGGCGCCACTTCGGTGTCGTTCAAGGAAGCGTCGCTGTCGCTGGAGGTCACCCCGCAAATCACCCCCGACGACCGCGTGATCATGGAGGTCAAGGTCACCAAGGATGAGCCCGATTACCTGAACAAACTCAACGACGTGCCGCCGATCAAGAAAAACGAGGTCAATGCCAAGGTGTTGGTGAAGGATGGCGAGACCATTGTTATCGGCGGGGTTTTCTCCAATACCCAAAGCAAAGTGGTAGATAAAGTGCCATTTTTGGGCGATGTGCCGTATCTTGGCCGCCTTTTCCGGCGCGATGTGCTGGCGGAGAAAAAATCCGAGCTGCTGGTATTCCTGACTCCGCGTATTATGAATAACCAGGCGATTGCTGTGAGTCGTTGATTCTGTGCGAAATTTGATTCTTGTAGGACCGATGGGGGCTGGAAAAAGCACCATCGGCCGTTTGCTGGCCAAAGAGCTGCGCCTGCCATTCAAAGATTCCGACAAGGAAATTGAATTGCGCACGGGTGCCAATATCCCATGGATCTTCGATAAGGAAGGCGAGCTGGGCTTTCGTGACCGCGAGCAGGCGATGATCGCCGAGCTGTGTGGCTGCGATGGCGTGGTATTGGCGACTGGCGGTGGCGCGGTGATGCGCGACGAAAACCGCCGCGCGCTGCATGCCGGTGGTCGGGTGGTCTATCTGCATGCGTCAGTCGAGCAGCAGGTGGGCCGCACCGCCCGCGATCGCAATCGCCCATTGCTGCGTACGGCCAACCCGGAGAAAACCCTGCGGGACCTGCTCACGCTACGCGATCCGCTGTACCGGGAGATCGCCGATCTGGTGGTGGAAACCGATGAGCGGCCCCCACGGATGGTGGTCCTCGACATTCTCGAGCGTCTGCAACGGCTGCCACCCCGTTAAAGCCGGGCCCGAAATGCGCTATTCTCGGCGGCGCGCTATCACCCTGCGGGGTGTGGCGTAGAGCCATCAGGTGATGTCAGATCTTGGCGTTGCCGGTCGTCAATACATCTCTAACGCGGGGACACATGCAGACACTTAAGGTCGATCTAGGCGAGCGCAGCTACCCGATCCATATTGGCGAAGGTCTGCTGGACCAGCCCGAGTTGCTCGCACCGCACATTGCCGGGCGGCAAGTGGCGATCATCTCCAACGAAACGGTCGCGCCGCTGTATCTTGAGCGTTTGAGCCGAAGCCTGTCGGCGTACTCGGTTATCTCTGTGATCTTGCCCGACGGCGAAGCCCACAAGAACTGGGAAACCCTGCAACTGATCTTTGATGGCTTGCTGACCGCACGCCATGACCGCCGCACCACTGTGATTGCTTTGGGCGGCGGCGTGATCGGTGATATGGCCGGCTTCGCAGCCGCCTGTTACCAGCGTGGCGTGGACTTTATCCAGGTGCCGACCACTCTGTTGTCCCAAGTCGATTCGTCGGTGGGCGGCAAGACCGGGATCAACCACCCGCTGGGCAAGAACATGGTGGGCGCGTTCTATCAGCCTCAAGCCGTGCTGATCGACACCGCGACCCTCAACACCCTGCCGCCGCGCGAGTTGTCGGCGGGCCTGGCGGAAGTCATCAAGTATGGGTTGATCTGCGACGAGCCGTTCCTGACCTGGCTGGAAGAACATGTAGACGCATTGCGCAACCTCGACCAGGTGGCACTGACCGAAGCGATTTCCCGTTCCTGCGCCGCCAAGGCGCTGGTGGTGAATGCCGACGAACGGGAGTCCGGTGTGCGGGCCACGTTAAATCTGGGCCACACCTTCGGCCATGCGATCGAAACGCACATGGGCTATGGTGTGTGGCTACATGGCGAGGCCGTGGCTGCTGGCACGGTGATGGCGTTGGAGATGTCGCAACGCTTGGGCTGGATCAGCGCCCAGGAGCGTGATCGCGGTATCCACCTGTTCCAGCGCGCCGGTTTGCCGGTCATTCCGCCTGAGGAGATGACTGAGGCGGACTTCCTCGAACATATGGCGATAGACAAGAAAGTGATCGACGGTCGACTGCGACTGGTGCTGCTGCGCCACATGGGCGAAGCGGTAGTGACCGACGATTATCCAAAAGAGATTTTACAAGCCACGCTGGGAGCGGATTACCGTGCCCTGGCTCAGCTGAAAGGTTAATCAGATCCCGATGACTAGTTTGCATGCCGACGAGGCGTTCCTCGGCCACTACCAGTTAAGCCACGACCCCTTTGCTCCACGGGTGCCTGGTTTCAAATTTTTCCCGGCCCAGCGCAAGCCGGTGCTTGGTCAGTTGCATCACCTCGCGCGCTACAGCCAACTGCTGCTGGTCGTGACCGGCCCGTTGGGCAGCGGCAAGACGCTGCTGCGCCAGGCCCTGGTGGCCAGCACCAACAAGCAATCGGTACAGAGCGTGGTGGTGTCAGCCCGTGGTGCCGGTGATGCGGCGGGCGTGTTGCGCCAGGTTGCCCAGGCGCTGGACGTGGCCACAGCCGAGCCGAACGCGATCCTCAAGCAGGTTGTGCAACTCGGTCTGACCGGCCAGGAAGTCTACCTGCTGGTGGATGACGCCGAGCAGCTTGACGAATCGGCGCTGGAAGCGCTGTTGGCGCTGGCGGCGGGCACGCCGGAAGGTCGCCCGCACGTGTTCCTGTTTGGTGAATCGTCGTTGATCGCCGACCTCGAGCAGATCAGCGGTGATCAGGAGCTGTTCCACGTCATCGAGCTGCAGCCGTACGAAGAGGAAGAAACCCGCGAATACCTGGCTCAACGCCTGGAAGGCGCCGGGGCGGGTATCGAACTTTTCTCCGCTGCGCAGATCTCTGATATTCACGAAAGCTCCGACGGCTGGCCTGGCAACATCAATCAGGTTGCCCGCGATGCCATGATCGAAGCCATGATTGCCAGCCGCACCGCGGTCAAGCGTCCAAAGATGGGGTTCACTATGCCTAAGAAGCACGTATTGGCGATTTCCGCCGTTGTCGTGGTCGCTGTAGCGGCTGCCTGGTTGATCCCGGGCCGCAGCAAAGCACCGACCACTGCCGGCGCGCCAACCGAACAGGCGCAGTTGCCACTGGGCAAGCCCACGCCAAACGTTGAATTTGCCAACTCCGGCCAACCGACCAACCTGCCGATGGTCGGCCAACCGGTAATGCGTGGCCCGCTCGCTGAAGAAGCGGGTGGCATTTCCGAAGGTGACGACGGTGTACCGGTGGAAGGTTCCAGCGCTACGCCGCCGACCGTGACCACCACCGCACCACCTGCGGGCGTGCCAGCGGGCCAGCCGGCTGCCAAGCCAACACCTGCGCCTACGGCGGTCGCCACTGCCAAGCCTGCGCCAGTGACCAAGCCGGTCACGCCAGCACCTGCCGCCAAGCCAGCTCCGGCTGCCAAGCCTGCTGAAAAACCAGCCGCCACCGTCGCCAAAGCCGGCGCCGCTGGCAGCAGCTGGTACGCCAGCCAGCCTACCGGCAATTTCGTGGTGCAGATCCTTGGCACCAGCTCCGAAGCCAATGCCCAGGCGTTCGTGAAAGAGCAGGGCGGCGAGTACCGTTACTTCAAGAAAGTGCTCAACGGCAAGCCTCTCTACGTGATCACCTACGGCAACTTCTCCAGCCGTGCAGCCGCAGATTCCGCGATCAAATCCTTGCCAGCGAAGGTTCAGGCTGGTAAACCTTGGCCTCGCACTGTTGCCAGCGTTCAACAAGAACTCGCAACAACTCGCTGAAGGTCCGGCGGCCTTACCCAGGCCGCCCTCCCGGCACCTCAAAAAAACGACAACAGCGTGCAGCCCTGAAGGCCGCGCGCTTTGTGGTGTCTGCGTCACGTAGCTTTTGAGTCGTAGCGGTCAGAATTAAAAAAGTTTTGACTAGCACAGCATATCGCTTTAAACCTTTCATAAATGCGACATAGATTTGCGACATTTCGTCGCTAAATTTGTGAGCGTCTGTGTCGGTGTGTACAATGACCTCCCTTTTGCCCCCGCTAAGCCGGCGTACGTTCGGCGTGGAAGGTAACTGGTTGAATTGAAAAGAAATTTGCCTCGGTATAAGAGGCAGCCTGGTGAGAAAGTGTCTATGAAAGCAGGTCTGTATCAACCCGATGAATTCAAGGATAACTGTGGTTTCGGCCTGATAGCCCATATGCAGGGCGAGCCCAGTCATACCCTTCTGCAAACGGCCATCGAGGCCCTGACCTGCATGACCCACCGCGGTGGGATCAACGCCGACGGCAAGACCGGTGACGGTTGTGGCTTGCTCATTCAAAAGCCCGACCAGTTCCTGCGCGCCATCGCCCAACAGCATTTCGCGGTCGACCTGCCCAAGCAGTACGCCGTGGGCATGGTGTTTTTCAACCAGGACCCGGTCAAAGCCGAGGCCGCTCGCGAGAACATGAACCGCGAGATCCTCGCTGCCGGCCTGCAACTCGTTGGCTGGCGCAAAGTGCCGATCGACACCAGCGTGCTCGGCCGCCTGGCCCTTGAGCGCCTACCGCAGATCGAACAAGTGTTCATCGCCGGCGACGGCCTGAGCGACCAGGACATGGCGATCAAACTGTTCACCTCGCGTCGTCGTTCGTCCGTGTCCAACGCCGCTGATACTGAGCACTACATCTGCAGCTTTTCGCACAAAACCATCATTTATAAAGGCCTGATGATGCCGGCGGACCTCACCGCCTTTTATCCAGACCTGAGCGATGAACGCCTGCAAACCGCAATCTGCGTGTTTCACCAGCGTTTCTCCACCAACACTCTGCCGAAATGGCCGCTGGCCCAGCCATTCCGCTTCCTCGCCCACAACGGCGAGATCAACACCATCACCGGCAACCGCAACTGGGCCGTGGCCCGTCGCACCAAGTTCGCCAACGATTTGATGGATTTGGAAGAGCTCGGCCCGCTGGTCAACCGCGTAGGTTCCGACTCTTCCAGCATGGACAACATGCTCGAGCTGATGGTCACCGGCGGCATCGACCTGTTCCGTGGCGTGCGCATGATCATTCCGCCAGCGTGGCAGAACGTCGAGACCATGGACCCCGATCTGCGGGCATTCTATGAGTACAACTCGATGCACATGGAACCGTGGGACGGCCCGGCTGGTGTGGTAATGACCGACGGCCGCTATGCGGTGTGCCTGCTCGACCGTAACGGTCTGCGCCCGGCGCGTTGGGTCACCACCACCAACGGTTTCATTACCCTGGCGTCGGAAATCGGCGTGTGGAACTACAAACCGGAAGACGTCATTGCTAAAGGCCGCGTAGGCCCTGGCCAGATACTCGCCGTGGACACCGAAACCGGGCAGATCCTCGACACCGACGCCATCGACAACCGTTTGAAGTCCCGTCACCCCTACAAGCAATGGCTGCGCAAGAACGCCCTGCGCATCCAGGCGACCATGGAAGACAACGACCACGGTTCGGCTTTCTACGACGTCGACCAGCTCAAGCAGTACATGAAGATGTACCAGGTCACGTTTGAAGAGCGCGACCAGGTGCTGCGTCCGCTCGGTGAACAAGGCTACGAGGCGGTCGGCTCCATGGGCGATGACACGCCAATGGCCGTGCTGTCCCAGCGCGTGCGTACGCCGTACGACTATTTCCGCCAGCAGTTCGCCCAGGTGACCAACCCACCGATCGACCCGCTGCGCGAAGCCATCGTGATGTCCCTGGAAGTGTGCCTCGGTGCCGAGCGCAATATCTTCCAGGAATCGCCTGAGCACGCCTCCCGCGTCATCCTCAGCTCGCCTGTGATTTCCCCGGCCAAGTGGCGCTCGTTGATGACCCTGGATCGCCCAGGCTTCGACCGCCAGATCATCGACCTGAACTACGACGAAAGCCTCGGCCTTGAAGCTGCTGTGCGCAACGTCGCCGACCAGGCCGAAGAAGCCGTGCGCGCCGGTCGTACCCAAATCGTGCTGACCGACCGTCACATCGCGCCGGGCAAGCTGCCGATCCACGCCTCCCTGGCGACCGGTGCGGTACACCACCGCCTGACCGAAAAAGGCCTGCGTTGCGACTCCAATATTCTCGTGGAAACTGCCACCGCCCGCGACCCGCACCACTTCGCGGTGCTGATCGGTTTCGGCGCCTCGGCGGTGTACCCGTTCCTCGCGTACGAAGTGCTGGGTGACCTGATCCGCACCGGTGAAGTGCTGGGCGACCTCTATGAGGTGTTCAAGAACTACCGTAAGGGCATCACCAAGGGCCTGTTGAAGATCCTGTCGAAGATGGGCATTTCCACCGTCACCTCGTACCGTGGCGCTCAATTGTTCGAAGCCATCGGCCTGTCCGAAGAAGTGTGCGATTTGAGCTTCCGTGGCGTGCCAAGCCGCATCAAGGGCGCGCGTTTCGTCGACATCGAAGCCGAGCAAAAAGCCTTGGCAGCCGAAGCCTGGAGCGCGCGCAAGCCGATCCAGCAAGGCGGCCTGCTCAAATTCGTACACGGTGGCGAATACCACGCCTACAACCCGGACGTGGTCAGCACCCTGCAAGCCGCCGTGCAGCAGGGCGACTACGCCAAGTTCAAGGAATACACCGCGTTGGTGGATAACCGCCCGGTGTCGATGATCCGCGACCTGTTCAAGGTGAAAACCCTGGACACGCCGCTGGCCATCAGTGAAGTCGAGCCGCTGGAGTCGATCCTCAAACGCTTCGACTCTGCTGGTATTTCCCTGGGCGCCTTGTCGCCTGAGGCTCACGAAGCCCTGGCCGAAGCCATGAACCGCCTGGGCGCGCGTTCCAACTCCGGCGAAGGCGGCGAAGACCCGGCGCGCTACGGCACCCTCAAGAGCTCGAAAATCAAACAGGTGGCGACCGGCCGTTTCGGTGTAACCCCGGAATACCTGGTCAACGCCGAAGTGCTGCAGATCAAGGTTGCCCAGGGCGCCAAGCCCGGTGAGGGCGGCCAGCTGCCCGGTGGCAAGGTCAACGGTTTGATCGCCAAGCTGCGTTACGCAGTGCCGGGCGTCACATTGATTTCGCCTCCGCCGCACCACGACATCTATTCGATTGAAGATTTGTCGCAGCTGATTTTCGACCTGAAACAAGTCAACCCGCAGGCCCTGGTCTCGGTGAAACTGGTCGCGGAAGCAGGCGTGGGCACCATCGCCGCTGGTGTGGCGAAGGCCTATGCCGACCTGATCACCATCTCCGGCTACGACGGCGGCACCGGCGCATCGCCGCTGACCTCGATCAAGTACGCCGGCGCACCGTGGGAACTCGGCCTGGCTGAAACCCACCAGACCCTGCGCGGCAACGACCTGCGCGGTAAAGTCCGTGTGCAGACTGACGGCGGCCTGAAAACCGGCCTCGACGTGATCAAGGCTGCAATCCTCGGTGCTGAAAGCTTCGGCTTCGGCACCGCGCCAATGATCGCGCTGGGCTGCAAATACCTGCGCATCTGCCACCTGAACAACTGCGCCACCGGTGTGGCGACGCAGAACGAGAAGCTGCGCAAGGATCACTACATCGGCACCGTCGACATGGTGGTGAATTTCTTCACCTACGTCGCCGAAGAAACCCGTGAGTGGCTGGCCAAGCTGGGCGTGCGCTCCCTCGAAGAGCTGATCGGCCGCACCGATCTGCTGGACATTCTCGAAGGCCAGACCGCCAAGCAAAACCACCTGGACCTGACGCCGTTGTTGGGCAGCGACCACATCCCGGCAGACAAGCCACAGTTCTGCCAAGTGGACCGCAACCCGCCGTTCGACAAAGGCCTGCTGGCTGAAAAGATGGTCGAAATGGCCGGCGGCTCGATCAACGACGCCAGCGGTGGCGAATTTGCCCTGGATATCTGCAACTGCGACCGCTCCATCGGCGCACGCGTCTCCGGCGAAATCGCGCGCAAGCACGGCAACCAAGGCATGGCGAAGTCGCCAATCACCTTCCGCTTCAAGGGCACTGCGGGCCAGAGCTTTGGCGTGTGGAACGCCGGCGGCTTGCACATGTACCTGGAAGGCGACGCCAACGACTACGTGGGCAAGGGCATGACCGGCGGTAAGCTGGTGATCGTTCCGCCTAAAGGTAGCGTTTACAAGACCCAGGACAGTGCCATCATCGGCAACACCTGCTTGTACGGCGCCACCGGTGGCAAGCTGTTCGCCGCCGGTACCGCCGGTGAGCGTTTCGCCGTGCGTAACTCCGGTGCTCACACCGTGGTGGAAGGCACTGGCGATCACTGCTGCGAGTACATGACCGGGGGCTTTGTCGCGGTATTGGGCAAGACCGGTTACAACTTCGGTTCAGGCATGACCGGCGGTTTTGCCTACGTGCTCGACCAGGACAACACCTTCGTCGACAAGGTCAACCACGAATTGGTCGAGATCCAGCGGATCAGCGGCGAAGCCATGGAATCCTATCGGAACCACTTGCAGCACGTGCTGGACGAGTACGTTGAGGAGACCGGCAGCGAATGGGGTCGTAACCTCGCCGAAAACCTCGATGATTACCTGCGTCGTTTCTGGCTGGTCAAGCCCAAGGCTGCCAACCTGAAATCGTTGCTTTCCAGCATCCGTGCCAACCCGCAGTGATATGCGCCTGAAGAGTTTGATGAGGTTTTAACATGGCTGAACGTCTGAATAACGACTTCCAGTTCATCGATGTCGGGCGCAAAGATCCGAAGAAGAAACTGTTGCGTCAACGCAAGAAAGAGTTCGTGGAAATCTACGAACCCTTCAAACCCCAGCACTCGGCCGACCAGGCCCACCGCTGCCTGGGTTGCGGTAACCCGTATTGCGAATGGAAGTGCCCGGTGCACAACTTCATTCCCAACTGGCTGAAATTGGTGGCCGAGGGCAACATCCTCGCCGCCGCCGAGCTGTCGCACCAGACCAACACCCTGCCGGAAGTGTGCGGCCGGGTGTGCCCGCAAGACCGTCTGTGCGAGGGTGCCTGCACCCTCAACGACGGCTTCGGCGCGGTGACTATCGGTTCGGTGGAGAAGTACATCACCGACACCGCGTTCGCCATGGGCTGGCGCCCGGACATGTCCAAGGTCAAGCCGACCGGCAAGCGCGTCGCGATCATCGGTGCCGGGCCTGCTGGCCTGGGCTGCGCCGACGTGCTGGTACGGGGTGGCGTGACCCCGGTGGTGTTCGACAAGAACCCGGAAATCGGCGGCCTGCTGACCTTCGGCATCCCCGAGTTCAAGCTGGAAAAAACCGTACTGAGCAACCGTCGCGAAGTGTTCACCGGCATGGGCATCGAGTTCCGCCTGAACACCGAGATCGGCAAAGACGTGACCATGGAGCAACTGCTCGAAGAATACGATGCCGTATTCATGGGCATGGGCACCTACACCTACATGAAGGGCGGCTTCGCCGGTGAGGACCTGCCAGGCGTGTATGACGCGTTGGACTTCCTGATCGCCAACGTCAACCGCAACCTGGGCTTTGAAAAGTCGCCGGAAGATTTCGTCGACATGAAAGGCAAGAAGGTCGTGGTACTCGGCGGTGGTGACACCGCGATGGACTGCAACCGCACGTCGATCCGCCAGGGCGCCAAGTCGGTGACCTGTGCGTACCGTCGTGACGAAGCCAACATGCCCGGCTCGCGCAAAGAGGTGAAGAACGCCAAGGAAGAAGGCGTGAAATTCCTCTATAACCGCCAGCCGATTGCCATCGTCGGTGAAGACCGCGTTGAAGGCGTGAAGGTGGTCGAGACCCGTCTCGGCGAACCGGACGCCCGTGGCCGTCGCAGCCCTGAGCCGATCCCGGGCTCCGAAGAGATCATCCCGGCTGACGCCGTGGTCATCGCCTTCGGCTTCCGCCCAAGCCCGGCGCCGTGGTTCGAGCAGTTCGAGATTCAGACCGACAGCCAGGGCCGCGTTGTAGCCCCGGAACAAGGCCAGTACAAGCACCAGACCAGCAACCCGAAGATTTTTGCCGGTGGCGATATGGTGCGCGGTTCTGACTTGGTGGTGACCGCGATCTTCGAAGGCCGCAACGCCGCCGAAGGGATCCTGGATTACCTGCAGGTCTGATCTGAAATACGCTCAAATGTGGGAGCTGGCTTGCCTGCGATAGCGGTGTAACAGTCACAGGATGTATCGACTGATCCACCGCAATCGCAGGCAAGCCAGCTCCCACATTGGTTTCCAGCGTGTTCAAGAGATTGCGACAAATTGACCCGATAGACAAAAGGCACGGCTCACTCCGTGCCTTTTGCGTCCGGCTCTGAGAAAATGCCCGCACTTTTTTTGCGGATGCCGACATGACTGCCCTCAAGAACGACCGTTTCCTTCGTGCCCTGCTCAAGCAACCCGTGGACGTCACCCCCGTGTGGATGATGCGCCAGGCCGGTCGCTACCTGCCGGAATACCGCGCCAGTCGCGCCCACGCCGGCGACTTCATGAGCCTGTGCATGAACCCGGAGTTCGCCTGCGAAGTCACGATGCAGCCGCTGGACCGCTATCCGCAACTGGATGCGGCCATCCTTTTCTCCGACATCCTCACCATCCCTGACGCCATGGGGCAAGGCCTGTACTTCGAAACCGGCGAAGGCCCGCGTTTCAAGAAAGTCGTCAGCACGTTGGCCGACATCGAAGCCCTGCCGATCCCGGACCCGCACAAGGACCTGGGCTACGTGATGGACGCCGTCAGCACCATCCGCCGTGAACTCAACGGCCGCGTGCCGCTGATCGGCTTCTCCGGCAGCCCATGGACCCTGGCCACCTACATGGTCGAAGGCGGTTCGTCGAAAGACTTCCGCAAGACCAAGGCCATGCTCTACGACAACCCGCACGCCATGCACCTGCTGCTGGACAAGCTCGCTCAGTCGGTCACTTCCTACCTTAACGGCCAGATCATGGCCGGCGCGCAAGCGGTGCAGATCTTCGACACCTGGGGCGGCAACCTGTCGGCGGCGGCCTACCAGGAGTTCTCCCTAGCCTACATGCGCAAAATCGTCAGCGGCCTGATCCGCGAACACGAAGGCCGCAAGGTTCCGGTCATTCTGTTCACCAAGGGCGGCGGCCTGTGGCTGGAAAGCATCGCCGACGCAGGTGCCGATGCCCTGGGCCTGGACTGGACCTGCGACATTGGCGAAGCACGCCGTCGTGTCGGCAACCAAGTCGCGCTGCAAGGCAACATGGACCCGACCGTGCTGTACGCCAAGCCGGAAGCGATCCGCACCGAAGTCGGCCGAATCCTGGCCAGCTACGGCAAGGGCACCGGGCACGTGTTCAACCTGGGCCATGGCATCACCCCGGAAGTGAACCCGGAACATGCCGGTGCGTTCCTGCGTGCGGTGCACGAGCTGTCGGCGCAGTATCACGAATAAACGCAAAACCAATGTGGGAGGGGGCTTGCTCCCGATAGCGGTGTTTCAGTCACCAGATTCATTGGCTGACACACTGCAATCGGGGGCAAGCCCCCTCCCACATTAAAAGCAAGATCGCGTCAGGCCCGCACATTCCCCAACGGCGGCAACTTCGCCAACTTCAACGCCACCAGCAACGCGCCGATCAGCAGCGCGATGATGAACGCTCCAATCCCATTCCACCCGGCAAAATGCCAGAAGAACCCGCCTGCCGTCCCGGCAATACTCGACCCCACGTAGTAGCAGAACAGGTACAGCGACGACGCCTGCCCCTTGGCCTTCACCGCGCGTCGGCCGATCCAGCTGCTGGCCACTGAGTGGGCGCCGAAGAAGCCGAAGGTGAAGATCAGCATGCCCGGCACGATCAGCCATAGCGGTGTGAGCAAGGTCAGCGTCATGCCCGCGAGCATCAGCACGATAGTCGCCCAGAGCACGCGACGGCGCCCGAGGCGGTCGGCCAGGGAACCGATCTTCGCCGAGCTGTAGATCCCCGAGAGGTATACCAGCGACAGCAGGCCGACCACGGCTTGGCTGAGGTCGTAGGGATCGGCCAGCAGGCGGTAGCCGATGTAGTTGAACATCGTCACGAACGCACCCATCAGCAGGAACGCTTCAAGGAACAGCCACGGCAGGCCCGCGTCCTTGAAGTGCATGACAAAACCGTCCACCAGGCTGCGCGGCTTGAGGCTGCTGGCGCGGAAGTTGCGCGATTCGGGGAGGATTTTCCAGAACACCGTGGCGGCGATCAGCGCCAGGGCGCCAATGATCAGCATTGCGGTGTGCCAACTGACGAAGTCGATCAACACGCCGATGATCAGGCGCCCGCTCATGCCGCCAATCGCGTTGCCACCAATGTACAGGCCCATGGCCAGGCCGATGTGCTGCGGGTGGATCTCTTCGCTCAGGTAGGTCATGGCCACGGCGGCCAGGCCGCTCAGCGACAGGCCCACCAGTGCACGCATGAATAAAATCCCTTCCCAGGACGGCATCAAACCACTGGCAATCGTCGCGAGCGCTGCGCAGAACAACGCGGCGACCATCACCGGTTTACGTCCCAGGGTGTCGGAAATCGGCCCGGTAATCAGCAGGCCCAGCGCGAGCATCGCGGTGGACACGGACAGGATCAGGCTGCTTTGCGCTGCATTGATGGAAAACTCGTGGGACAGCGCCGGCATCATCGGTTGCACGCAATACAGCAGGGCAAAGGTGGCGAAACCACCGGAGAACAGCGCCAGTACCGTGCGCATGAACATCGGCGTGCCCTTTTCGATGTACGCGTCATTGAGCTGGGCCACCACCTCATCCAGGGCAGTGGGCGGGACCTCTTGAGCGAGTGGAGCGACAGCAGAATTCACGGGGACCTCGTGGAGGAAGAACGTGCCAGGACCGGCCATGCAAAAAAGAATATAGCTGGCTAATGATTCTTTCCAATATATTGTTCGACCTGTTTGATAGCTTTTGCGACCTAATGAGGCTTGTATGGAATTGCGTCACTTGCGGTACTTCATTGCCGTGGCCGAAGAACTGCACTTTGGCCGGGCTGCGCAGGTGCTGGGCATCTCGCAGCCGCCGCTGAGCCAGCAGATACAGGCGCTGGAACAGGAAGTAGGGGCACGCTTGTTTGAGCGTACCAATCGTCGGGTCGAGCTGAGCGAGGCGGGGCGGTTGTTCCTGAATGAGGCGCGATTGGTGCTGGCTCAGGTCGACAAAGCGGCGGACGTGGCGCGCCGGGCGCAGTTGGGTGAGCTGGGCGAATTGAAGATCGGCTTCACGTCATCGGCACCGTTTAACTCCAGCATTCCCCAAGCGATCTTTGCGTTTCGCCAGGCATTCCCGGCGGTGCACCTGAGTCTGCAGGAGATGAGCAGCACCGAAGTGGCTGACTCGCTGGTGGATGAGTCGATTCAGGTCGGACTGATGCGGCCATTACCGTTGCCGGATTCACTGAGTGTGGTCGAGCTGATGCGCGAGCCATTGGTGGCCGTAATGAACGCTGGCCACCCGTTGGTAGCAGGCAGTGAGCGTGGCCTGCACCTGGCGCAGCTGGCGGAAGAGCCATTCGTGTTTTTCCCGCGCAGCTACGGCAGTGGGCTCTACGCGCAGTTGCTCAGCCTGTGCCGTGACGCCGGGTTTAGCCCGCACTTTGCCCAGGAAGCGGGGGAGGCGATGACCATCATTGGCCTGGTTGCGGCGGGGCTGGGCGTGTCGGTGTTGCCGGCCTCTTATCAGCGCATACGGATAGACGGGGTGGTGTATCGCACGCTGCTGGATCAGGAGGCGGTGACGGCGGTGTGGCTGGTGCAGCGAAAAGGCGCGCAGACGCCGATGGCTGCGGCGTTTGTGGAGTTGTTGACGCGCAAGGCGGTAGTGTAGGCACCGTCACATATCAGGTAACGCAACCGGCTTAGTTATTCGCCGGAAAGTTACGCAGAATCGCTTTTTCTCAAGCGAGTGATATGGATGGCACTTCTCTATCAGCCCAAGGAGGGCAGCGTGTTGATCTGTGATTTCCGAGGTTACGAAGTACCGGAAATCATCAAGATCCGCCCGGTCATTGTGATACGCAAGCACCGAACCAATAAGTTGCTGGTGACGGTTGTACCCTTGAGTACCACTGCCCCGCAGACGATTCTGGATCACCATTTGCAACTCGATAGTCATCTTCAAGGAGCGAGCCCTATCTGCTGGGCAAAATGTGACATTGTGGCGACCGTCAGCCTGGGCAGGCTCGACCGAATCAAAAGCAAAGACCGTCATGGCAAACGAACTTACAAAATCGCTGAACTCACCTCTGATCAGTTTCTAGCGATAAAAGCGGCGGTGCGCAGTGCGCTGGGGTTGCGCTGAGGGATGAGCGGCACTCTGCCACGGGTTGCTGGGAAACTGTTTTCAGGCATACTGCACAAGTTCCCGAAAGGGGCTTGTGAGACTCTGAGGATCCTGGGCAACCAGCCATCGCAGAGCCGGGCAGGAAGCGGCGATGACAAGCCAACCTGTTTGTGAAGAGGGCGCCGAAAGGCGCCCTTTGTCGTTTCTGGAGCGCAGCGAGCTCCAGTTTTATTTCGAAGTGCCCGTCTGCTCAAACAACTGCGCCGCAGTCCCAGACTCATTCACGCCAGTGTTGCGCAACGCCGCCATGATGTCGCGGTCCAGCATGCTCACCCAGCGGTTGTAGTTGCGATGGATCTTGCCATCCTTGTAGCCCAGTTCGCGGCTGTCGCGGTAGGTGATGGCGTAGCTGTTGCGGGTGTAGCGGATGTCGATGGCGGCGTAGTACTGGTTGCGCACGGTGATCTCGGCCTGCACCAGTTGTGGGCTCAGGCGTTGTACCGTCCATTCGCGCTTTTGCAGGGCGTTGACGATCACCGTTTTCATTTTCTCTTCGCTGACCTGGGCAGTGGCCGGCAGGTCGTGCTGGGTGTTGAGCACCGGTTTGCTGGTGCAGCCAGCGGTGGTCAGCAAGGCCAGGGTGATCAGGGTCGCGCGTAGCAAGGAAGACATTCCGTATTCTCCAATCGATTAAAAAGTCAGGACCAGCGGCGGAAGATCAGCGAGGTGTTGACGCCGCCAAAGGCAAAGTTGTTGTTCATCACGTAATCGTTGTGCATCTCGCGGAATTCACCTTGCAGGTAATCCAGCTCGCCGCATTGCGGGTCGACTGAATCCAGGTTGAAGGTGTGCACGTATTGGTTGCGGTTCATCATCTCGATGCTAAACCACGACTCCAGTGCGCCGCACGCACCCAAGGTGTGACCGAGAAAGCTCTTCTGCGAACTGATGGGCATGCGGGCGCCGAACAGGCTGCTGGTGGCCTGCGTCTCGGCAATGTCGCCCTGGTCGGTGGCAGTACCATGGCCGTTCACGTAGCCGATAGCGGAAGGCTCAAGCCCGGCATCTTCAAGAGCCAGTTCCATCGCGCGGCGCATGGTTTTCTGCTCCGGACGGGTGGTGTGCTGGCCGTCGGCGTTACTGCCAAAGCCGACAATCTCGGCGTGGATATGCGCACCCCGCGCCAAGGCGTGTTCCAGTTCTTCGAGCACCAGCATGCCGCCACCTTCGCCGATCACCAGGCCATCGCGGCCGCTGTCATAGGGGCGTGGGCTGGTTTGCGGCGCGTCGTTTTTCAGGCTGGTGGCGTAGAGCGCGTCGAACACCATGGCTTCGGTGGGGCACAGTTCCTCGGCGCCGCCGGCGAGCATCAATGGCAGGCGGCCGAACTTGATCGCTTCATAGGCATAGCCGATGCCCTGGCTGCCGCTGGTGCAGGCGCTCGACGTAGGGATCAGCCGCCCGGTGAGGCCAAAGAAGATGCTGATATTCGCCGCCGTGGTGTGCGGCATCATGCGCACGTAGGAGTTGGCATTCAGCCCCTCGGCGACCGAGTTCAACAGCATATTGCCGAACGCCTTGATCTCGTCGGTGCTGCCGGTGGACGAGCCACACGCCACACCCATGCGCCCGTCCTTGATCGACTCGTCGCCGAGTAAACCGGCGTCTTGCAACGCCTGTTCCGCCGCCCACACCGCCAGGCGCGACACCCGGCCCATGCTGCGCAGTTGCTTGCGCGTCCAGTGCGCGGGCACGACAAAATCGTCGATCGGTCCGGCCAGGCGCGTGTTCAATTCAGTAAAGCGGTCCCACTCGTCCATGCGCCGGATGCCGCTGCGGTTGGCGCGGAAGTTGGCGGAAATGGTCGCCCAATCCCCGCCCAGGGAGGTCATGCCGGCCATGCCGGTGACGACGACGCGTTTCATCAGCACAGGCCTCCATTCACCGCCAGGACCTGGCGCGTGATATAGCCGGCTTCGGCCGACATCAGGAAGTTCACTGCGCCGGCCACCTCTTCAGGCGTGCCCATGCGCTGCGCCGGGATCATCTTCATCAGCTCTTCCACCGGTACGTTTTCATCCAGCATCGCGGTGTCGATCAAGCCGGGTGCGACGCAGTTGACGGTGATCTTGCGCTTGCCCAGCTCGATGGCCAGGGCCTTTGCCGCGCCGATCAACCCGGCTTTGGAGGCACTGTAATTAACCTGGCCACGGTTGCCGATCAATCCGGAAACCGAGGTGATGCACACAATGCGCCCGGCGGCGCGACGACGAATCATCGGCATCATCACCGGGTGCAGGACGTTGTAGAAACCGTCGAGGTTGGTGCGCATCACCACGTCCCAATCGTCTTCCGACAGCGCCGGAAACGCACCGTCACGGGTCAGACCTGCGTTGAGCACCACGCCGTAATAGGCGCCGTGTTGCTCTACGTCGGCTTCAAGGATTTCCTTGCACGTCGCGCGATCCGCCACATCGAATTGCAGCACCCGCGCCTGGCGGCCCAGGGCTTCAACCTCGGCCTGTACCGCCTCGGCGTCGCTACGGCCACTGCGGCAATGCAGCACGATGTCATGCCCGGCCTGTGCCAGGCGCAGCGCGATGGCGCGGCCGATGCCACGGCTGGAGCCGGTGACCAGTACGGATTCAGTCATGGCGATACGTCCTTCGATTCATCTAAATAGGTGGCCGCCTGGGGCGGTCGAAATACATTCAAGCGGGCGCTGGCCTGGATACCGCTGCCGGTAAGGTGGCATTCGAACACACCCATGCCGTTGTCGTCTTCCAGGGAGCGCAGGCCGTGGATCGTCAGCTCGGCGTCTGCCGGGAAGTGCTCCACGTTACACTCGAACTTACGTGTGCCGAGCAGGAAGCCCAGTTCCACCGCTTCGCCTTTCTGGCGGGCGCGGCAACCGGCATAGGCGGCGACGCTTTGTGCCATCAACTCGATGCCGACCCAGGCCGGGAGGCTGCCGTCCGGGCGGTTGAACAGGCCGCCGGGCTTGATAGTGGCACGGGTACGAATCTGCTCTTCATCGAACGACAGCACCTGGTCGATCAGGATCATGTCGCCGGCATGAGGCAGCAGTTCGGCGAGTGGCCAATCAATCATGGGGCCTCTCCGATAATCAGGCTGACATTGTTGCCGCCGAAGGCAAATGAATTGCTCATCAGGCAGCGTTTTTCCAGGGCTTGCGCGGCCTGCGCCCACTGCAGGGCGGGCAGTGCCGGGTCGGCCTGGCCGTCCCATACATGCGGTGGCACCCGTTTATGGACCAGGCTCAACCAGCAGAATGCCGCTTCCAGGGCGCCGGCTGCGCCCAGGGTATGCCCGCTCATGGGTTTGGTCGACGAGCAGGCCACGCCTTCCGGGAACAGGCCGGCGACTGCCAGGCTTTCCATGGCGTCGTTATGCTGGGTGGCGGTGCCGTGCAGGTTCAGATAACCGATCTGTTCGGGCTGCAACTTTGCGCTGGCGAGCGCCTTGCGCATCGACTGCAACGCACCTTTGCCGGAGGGCTCGGGCGCGGAAATATGGTGCGCATCGCAACTCGCGCCGCTGCCTAACAGGGCGATCGGCGCCGGTTTCTTGCTCATCAGGAACAACACCGCTGCTTCGCCGATATTGATGCCGTTGCGGTTCGCCGAAAACGGGTTGCAGCGCTGGTTCGACACGGCATCCAGCGCGGTAAAGCCATTGAGGGTCAACTTGCACAAACTGTCGACGCCGCCGCAGATCACCGCATCGCACACGCCCAGGTCCAGCAGGCGCTGGGCACTCATCAGCGCGCGGGCGCTGGAGGTGCAGGCGGTGGAGATCACGTAGGCCGGGCCACTCAGTTGCAGCCAGTCGGCGAGGAAGTTTGCCGGGGCACTGAGTTCCTGTTGCTGGTAGTCGTAGTCGCCGGGGAACTGGTTTTCCCGAAGGTAAAGGGCAATCCCGCGACTGGCTTCGTCGATGCCCGAGGTGCTGGTGCCGAGCACAATACCAACCCGTGATGCGCCGTGGGTATTGATCGCCTGGCGGAGCTCGTCTTCGATCTGCAACGCTGCTTCCAGCAGCAACTGGTTATTGCGGCTGCTCTGCTGGCCCAGTTCTACCGGGATGGTTGCGAGTTCGCCGCGCACACCGGCCACCGGCAGCACGCGCTCCGGCACCCAGCCGCTTTCGGCGCGCATGCCCGAGCAGTCACCGGCAAACAGGCTGCGGCTGACTTCGGCCTGGCCACGGCCGAGGGCGCAGATGATGCCCAGGGCGTTGAGGTAGGCGGTCATCGGGCAGCCCCGAGCGGCGTAATGCGGTAGCTCAAGGGCTGCCCGGTCATGTTCACGCTGAAGACCTCGGACGATTGATACACGATCTGCCAATGCCCCGGCAGGGTGCGCGTCAGGTCCATCGCCTGCGCGCTGGGGTAGAGTGCGCGCACGTCATTTGCCGATGTCAGCGCAAACAGCAATGCGGCAAACAGCTCCCTGGCCTGCGGATTTGGCGGCAGCAAACCATCGGCCTGCCACTCGCCATTGATCAGCTTTTGGCGGGCCTGTGGGATGCCCAGCGGGTCCATCATCGACCACCGAATCGCCGCGCCTTCGTGCTGGATCACCAGCAGCCAGTCCTGGCTCTGGCCGTCGGCCAGGCGCTGCACATGCAGTTGCAGCGGCAGGGCCAGGGCCGGCGTTTTCTCGGGCAGCGGTGGCTGGCTGGCGCAGGCGCTCAGCAGCAACAGACAGCCGATCAAGAGCATGCGCATCATGGGGCAGTACTCGCCAGGGGTTTGCGGGCCACGCAGTTGACCAGGGTTTCTTCGCGCTGGCCCACTGGCGGCGCCTTGCGCAGGCCCCAGCGCTCGAGCAGGCCGAAGTCGCTGGAGCGGCTCCACCACAAATACGGGTACGAGACGTTCTGCGGGCCAAACTCGAAGCCCTGCTCGCGGAGCATCTGCAGGTACGCTTCGGCGCTTTTCTGCACGTGCATGGGGTGGCGAAACAGCCAACGGATGACCCAGGTATCGATATAGGCTTCGGTGGACTCGGCAAACAGCAGATAGCCGCCGGGCTTGAGTACACGGTAGAACTCTTTGAGGGCGCGGTGCTGTTCAACCAGATGGTGGAAGGTCTGGTGGCAGAACAGGATGTCGACGCTGGCGTCCGGCACGTCGAGGGTGGCGCAGTCGCTGCCGATCAGTTCGACGCTCAAGCCTTGGCGCGTGGCCTCAACCTGGCTCAACTCCAGGCTGTGGGGGTCAGCGTCCAGGCCGATCAACCGTGAAGGCGCAAATACCTGCTGCAACAGCGTGAAGGATTTGCCCTGCCCGCAACCGGCATCCAGCAATACCGGCGCCTCAGGCAATGGCTCCGTGAACAGGCTGCGCAAGTCGTTGATCGCCACGCGTAACACGCGATGCTGCCAGGTGTGACTGCGCAGGAACCAGAGGCCGAATTTGGTTTCTTCGACGTAGTGCTTACTTAAATACTGGCTGCTCATACCGGTTCACTCGCACAAATCTCCGACAACATCCGCAGCCGCCGTTTGGGCTCACTCACAAACGGGTTGCGCTCATCCCACGCGTAGCCGGCGAGGATCGCACTGATCATCCGACGAATCTCCGGCGAGCTGCTCGGATGGAAAATCACATCCTGGAAGGTCCCGGCGTACCAGCCTTCGACGTAGCAGCGAAACGTGTCGACACCCCGTTTCAACGGGGCGGCGAACTCGGTTTGCCAGTCGACGGTTTCGCCTTTGAGCTGACGGTGCAGCACACCGGCGGCCATGCTCGCCGAACGCATGGCGATGGTCACCCCCGAGGAGAACACCGGGTCGAGGAACTCCGCCGCGTTGCCCAGCAGCGCAAAGCCCGGGCCGTGCAGGGTTTTGACGTTGGCCGAATAGCCGCCGATGGTGCGCGCCGGCGTATCCCACACAGCGTTTTGCAGCACGCCGGACAGGCTTGGGGTTTCATCGATAAAGCCGCGCAGACAGGCATCGAGGTCGCCGTCGCGGCCGTCGAAATGCTCCTTGGCCGCAACCACGCCCACCGAGCAGCGGCCGTTGCTGAACGGGATGGTCCAGAACCAGATATCGCGCTGGGTCGGGTGGGTGGTCACGAGGATCTTGGTGCGGTCGAAGCCTGGGTGTTCGATGTGGTCTGCAACATGCGTGAATACGGCCTGGCGCACCGGAAAAGTCGACGGTACGTCCAGGTCCAGCAGGCGCGGCAACACACGGCCATAGCCGCTGGCGTCGAGCACGAACTTGGCCTTGAGGTGGTACTCGCTGCCGTTTTCGCGACGTACGTGCAGGTAGCGGCACTCGCCGCTGAAATCCACACCGACGATGGTTTCGCCGTAGCGGATCTCTACGCCCTGCACGGCTGCCTGATCCGCCAGCAACTTGTCGAACTCGCCGCGCTGCACCTGAAAGGTGGTGGGCTTGCCGTTGCTGAACGTATCGCTGAAATCAAACGCGCTGTAGCGCTCGCCCCAGGCGAATGCGGCACCTGTTTTCACCTGGAAACCCGCCGCCTGTACGGCGTCGAGCATGCCGGCTTCTTCGATAAAGTCGATGCAGTGGGACAGCAGGCTTTCGCCAATCGAGAAGCGTGGAAAATGCTGGCGCTCGATGATCAATACATCATGCCCTTTGCGCTTTAACAGCGCGGCGGCGATGGCCCCGGACGGACCGGCACCGATCACCACCACCTGGCGACGTTCCATTTCAACTGTGGGCACGAGGGCTCCTTGCCACATTGGCATTAATCACATTCATAAGGCGTGCTTCTGTTGCCCGGCCCAGGGTGCCAGCATAAAGCTGAATGCCAGGCCCAGGCTGACCGATAAGCCGAAATTACTCACTGCCGGTGTACTGGACACGGCCAGCAGGCCAAACGACAACCAGGTCGTCAGCGCCGCCAGCAGTGTGCCTAGCAGGCTGACCGCCGGCCCGCCGATCTGCTCGCGCATCAGGATCGCGTAGTCGACGCTGATCGCCGTGACCAGCAGCAAGCCGAACAGGCTGAACAGCGTCAGCGGCTGGCCCAGCCAACCGAGGCTGGCCAGGCTGCACAGCGCCGCCAGCAGCGGCAGGGCGACAATGCGCAAGGCACCGCCAAAACCGAACGGCAGGATCAGCAAGAGCACGATCAGCACGCAGGACATCAATTTCAATTCGGCGGCGCTGATTTGCGTGTCGGCGAACACCCGGTTCAAGTCGCCCAGGCGGTCCACCAGTTGCACGCCGGGTAAATCCACTGCTTGCACCCGCAGCAGCGCCGGGTTGTTCAAACCTTGCAGGCTAACCATTGCCGCCACGCCGCCGTCCACCGGGCCCAGCCACAGGGTGCGCCAAGGCTCGGCCAATGGGCCTGCCAGTGCGGCGTCGATATCCTGCGTAGGCAACGCTTGCAGTTGCGTCACCTCGGCTTGCAGGGCGCTGGCCGGTACGCCAAGGTCCAGCAATGGCTGCCAGTGCTGCGGCAGTTTATTCAATGCGTCGCGCACTTGTTGCTGCTCGGCGGGCAGGCTGACCAGTTGATTGAGCGCCAGATAGCCCTTGAGCTTATCCATGTTCACCAATTGATCCAGGCGCTGCGCCAGTGCGCGCTGGCGCTCCAGCAACTGCTGCTGATCCTGCGCCCGCACCAGGAAAAACTGGCTGGTGGGTTGGAACCCGGTAATCCGCGCGACGGCCTGTGCTTCTTCCAGCAATTGCGGCGGCGCGCCGATCCACTGGCGGATATCGTTTTTGCTGTTCAACTGCCACAAGCCACCGGCGCAAAACAGCACCAGCAGTGCCAGCAAGACCGGGCTCGGCACACGCTTGAGCAGCGAGGCGCGCAGCCGCCACAGGCCTTCGGCTATCCGCAGCGGCCATTGCGCCGGGCGCAGCTCGACGCCCTTGAGCAGTGCCGGCAACAGGCATACGGCGGACAAATAAGCGCCCACCAGGCCGGCGGCGGAGAACACCGCGATCTGTGTCAACGCCGGGAACGGCGTCCACGCCAGCGCCAGGTAACCGATGCAACTGGTCGCCAGGCTCAGGCTCAGGCCGGGCAAGGTCAGGCGCAACGCCGGCCAGCTGCGCCATGGGCGCATGCTCCAGCTTTTCGACAGGTAGTGCAGCGGGTAATCCACCGCCACGCCGATCAGGCTGGAGCCGAGCACCAAGGTCATCACATGCATGTGCCCGAACAGCGCCACACAGGCCACCGCACCAAACAACATGCCCACCAGCACCGGTACAAAAGCTAGCAACACGCGCCAGCGTCGGAACGCCAGCAACAGCAGTAAAAGGATGCCGACGGTAGCGCCGCCGCCGACCCAGGTGATTTCCCGCGTGGCTTGCTGCTGACCATTGGCCGCATACAGCAAGCCACTGGCGGCGAGCAGTTGCGCGCCTTGCTGACTGGCCTGCTCGCGGCTGGCCTGGAGCAAGTCCGCCACTTGCAGCGGCAGGTTCATGTCAAAGGCGTTGCCGGTGGTGCTCGCACGCAGCAGCACCCAACGCTTGCCGTCGGCGTCGGCGACCAACGCGCCGCTGCCGATATCCAATTGCACGGCGCCTTGTTGCGGCTGGCTGTTTTGGATACGCCCGGTCAGCCCCAGCCAGTCATCCTGGCTCGGCACCAGGCTGAACCCGGTAAAGGGGTCGAACAGGGCTTGCACGCGTTGCTGGATAAACGCGTCGGGCTGGTTGATCAGTTGCTCGCGGTCCTTGGCCGAGAGCATCGCCAGGCGACCGCGCAGCAATTGCTCGCGTAGCGCCGGCAAGTCGGCTTGCAGGTTCCACTGCACCTTTTCAAACAACCCGCTGGCCTGCCAGCGCTCGCCCAATTGTTGCGCCACGGCGACCGCTTGTTGGCGGTCGGCATGGCCCACCAGCACGAGTATTTGGCGGTTAAGCGGTTCCTGCATGCGCTGTTCGGCTTGTTGCTCCAGGGCGTCCGGCGTGTTGCCCGGCACCAGCTCCATCAGGTTGGCGGACAACGGCGCGCCGTGGCGCCACTGCCAGCCGGCCAGCGCAAGCACCGCCACCAGCAGGATCAGGAAAAGGCGCGGCAGCAGGCGCTCACTGGGCAAAGTCGTGTTGCTCCGCGTCGCTCAACGGCTGGTTGGCAGTGCTGTCCTGCATGCGCAGCACGGTGCTGTCGCCTTGGGTTTCCAGCAGTTCGATGGTGTGTACCAGCTCACTACCGTCGATATTGATCTGGGTGAATACCTGTTTGAGCAGCAGTGAACGCGGGATCAGCGTGAGCTTCCATTGCTTGGCTTCACCTTGCAGTTGCAGCTCAAAGTCACGCTGCAAGCCGCTGCTGTCGCCCTGGAGCACAGCGAGGAACAAGCGGTTCTGCTCGGCGCCGGCACTCTTGTTTGGCAGCAGTTGCCAGCCATTGGCGTCGCGGCGGTCAATGCCTTGGGCGCTGATGCGGTAGTCCTGTTGCAGCGGGGTTTTCAGCAGCCACAGCAGGCCGTGGTCCTTGGCGAGGACGAAGGTGCCTTTGCTGACCAGCGGTTGGGGCAGCGCACGCAGGTGTTTTTCCTGGGTGAAGCTGCCGTGGATCACTGAGGGTTTTGCAAGCTGGTCGCTGAGTTGTTGCAGGTCGAAGGCGTGTGCCGCCCCCGAAAAACCAAACAACACAAACACTGTAGGAGCGAGCTTGCTCGCGAAAAACCCGAGAGCGCCGCGTGGTATCAGGAAACCCGCGTTATCGTTGACGATCTTCGCGAGCAAGCTCGCTCCTACAAAGAACGGGGTCAGCATTTCAGGGCCCTTTCTACGGCGTCGGTGAATATTTTGGGCGAGGCCAATTGCATCTCACGGCTGGTAACTTCCACCGCCACTTGCACAGTACTGGCACGGGTCAAACGCTCGCCGCTGGCGAGGTCGGTGATCAGGTAATTGACCTTCAAGCGGTTCTCCCACTCCACCAGGCTGGCACGCACGTTAATGGTCTGGCCGAACACAGCACCGCGCACGTAACGCAGTTGCATGTCGATCACCGGCCAGGCGTAGCCGGACTCGAGCATCGCCGTGTAGTTATGGCCGATCTGGTCCAGCAGCGCGCAGCGCGCCACTTCCAGGTACTTCACGTAATGCCCGTGCCACACGACATTCATGGTGTCGACGTCAAAAAACGGCACGAGGATTTCAGTGTCGCAATGCAGCACACCGGGGCTACGCATGCAGCCTCCAGTGTTGCTCGGCGATGCGTTGCAGGCACAGGCGCAGTTCACCTTCCAGGGCACGGTCTTCGATGACCGGCGGGAAGTCTTTGGCGAGTGCTTCGTGCATCGCCGCCAATGCCGGTGGCAGCGCGCGCGCATCCTCAGCCTGGGCACGCAGCCAAACGCCTTGGTTGGCGGCGAGCAAGGTAGCGGCGGCGACCTGTTCGGTCAGCTCCAGCACGCGGATCGCATCGCGTGCGGCGATGGTGCCCATGCTCACCTTGTCTTGGTTATGGCACTCGGTGGAGCGCGAGAACACGCTGGCCGGCATGGTGTTTTTCAGCGCTTCGGCGGTCCAGGCGCTGGTGCCGATCTGCACGGCCTTGAAGCCATGGTTGATCATCGCGCGGTCAGCCGGGGCGCCTGACAGGTTGCTCGGCAGGCCGTGGTTGTAACGCACGTCCACCAGCAGCGCGAGTTGGCGGTCGAGCAGGTCGGCAACGTTGGCCACCAGGGTCTTGAGGCTGTCCATGGCGAAGGCGATATGTCCGCCGTAGAAGTGCCCGCCGTGCAACACGCGTTCTTCTTCAGCGTCGATGATCGGGTTGTCGTTGGCGCTGTTCAGCTCGATCTCGATAAACGAACGCAGCCAGTTCAGGCTGTCGGCCAGCACGCCAAGCACGTGGGGCGCGCAGCGCAGCGAATAACGGTCTTGCAGGCGATGCAGGGGGGCGGTAGGCGCATCAATCGCCAGGTCTTTGCGCAGCCAGGCGGCGACTTGCATCTGGCCTGGATGCGGCTTGGCGGCGAACAGGCGCTCGTCGAAGTGTTCCGGGTTGCCTTGCAGCGCCACCACGTTCAGCGCCGTGATGCGCGTGGCCAGTTGCAGCAGGTAGTCGGCGCGGGCGAAGGCCAGGCAAGCCAGGCCGGTCATCACAGCGGTGCCGTTCATCAGCGCCAGCGCTTCCTTGGGCCGCAGTACCAGCGGTTCCCAGCCCAGCTCACGGTGCACGTCGGCAGCCTGGCGGCGTTCGCCACGGAACATCACTTCGCGCTCGCCGGACAGGGTCGCGGCCACGTAGGACAGCGGTGTCAGGTCACCGCTGGCGCCCACCGAGCCCTCTTCCGGGATCAGCGGCAGCACGTCGTGTTCAAGGAAGGCATGCAGGCGCTCGAGCAGTTCCACGCGCACACCGGACACGCCGTGGCACAGCGACTGCAAACGCGCGGCCAGCACGGCGCGGGTCGCTTGGGCGTCGAGCAACTTGCCCAGGCCACAACCGTGAAAGGTGTACAGGTGACGCGGCAGCGCCTCGACGTGCTGCAACGGCACCGCTACCACGCAGGAATCGCCGTAGCCGGTGGTCACGCCGTAGATCACGCCTTCCTTGTCCAGCAGCGAGTCGAGGAACTGCGCGCCCTTGGCAATGCGCTGGCGATACGCGGCATCGTCTTGCAATTGGGTGGGCGCCTGACGATTGGCCAGGGCCAGCACGTCCTCGATGCGCAAAGCGCGTTCGCCAAAGGTTACTGGCTCAAGATGCGTCGTCATCAGTCTTCCAGAAAGGGTAAAAGTTGAACCATTGTTGGGGCGCTTCCAGGCAAAACTGGCCCAGGCGTGCAGCGTAGCGTGCAGTCCACAGGGCTATGACCTGCTCGCGGGTGTTGCGTTTCCATTCGACCCGTTCGGTGAAAGGTTCAATGCTCAGGCGATAGCGGTTGTTGTGCTTGAGGCACATCAGCAGGTTCACCGGGCACTTGAGCAGGCCGGCCAGCAGCCAGGGGCCTTGGGGGAAGGCGGCGTCATGGCCGAGGAAATCCACGCGCACCGTGCGCCCACCGTGCAGCGGCACGCGGTCGCCGGCAATCGCCAGCCACTCGCCGTCGTCCAGGCGCTGGCTGAGCAGCAGCATGGTGGCCGGGTCCAGCTCGCTGACCTGGATCAGGCGCAAGTGGCTCGCGCCGGCTTCGCCCAGCAGGCGGTTGAATTGTTCGGCGTGCTTGGTGTGCACCAGCACGTTCATGGTGACTTTTTCACCGATCTCCGCGAGGGCGCGGCACACTTCGAGGTTGCCCAGGTGCGCGCCCACCAGCATCTGCCCACGTTCACCGCGCAGTTGCCCGCGCAATTGCGCCGGGTCGTTGATGTCGATCTGCTCCAGGCGCAATTTGCCGTTCCACACGTCGAGCTTATCGAGCATTGAGTCCGCAAACGCCATGAACTGACCGAAGACTTTCCTGTGGGTGGGGCGCAGGTCATCACGCCCGCTCCAGTCGGCCAGGCGTTGCTGGTATTGCCAGGCACTCTGGCGCGCCGTGCGGCCGAACAGGAAGAAGTACAGGACGATCCCGTACAGCAGCGGGCTCAACACCCGACGGCCGAGTACTTTGGCGGCGAAGGCCGTGAGCTTCATCAGCCAATAGCTGCCGCGTTCCTCACGGTCAGCCCAGTGTTTATTGCTGTCGCTCATGCCTGCCACCGTCGCCACAGGATCATCGGTGCACGGATCAGCATGCCGAAGAACAGCCGGGTGTGCATGGCCGAGATACGGACGTTGTCGCGGAACAAACGAAAGTGCGACAAGCCGTCGGCGGGGTAGTGCACCTGGGTGGGCAGCCAGCGCATTGGCTGGTTGCGCCAGGCCAGGCGCACCAGGATGTCGGAGTCGAAGTCCATGCGTGTGCCGATGTAGGCCGAGTCCATCAGCGTCAGCACCGGCGCCAGTGGGTACACGCGAAAGCCGCACATCGAGTCGCGAATCTGCAGCGACAAGGTGTTGATCCACACCCACACGTGGGTCAGGTAGCGCGCGTACAAACGGCCCTTGGGCACGCTGTCGTCGTATTCGGGGTAGCCGCAGATAATCGCATCGGGGTGCCTGCGCGAGGTGTCGATAAACGTCTCGACTTCGCGCAGGTCGTGCTGCCCGTCGGCGTCCACTTGCAGCGCGTGGCTGAAGCCCAGGCGTGCGGCTTCGCGAAAGCCGGCCATCACCGCGCCGCCTTTGCCCTGGTTGTGGGGCAGGGTGAGCAGGGTGACGTTATCCAGGGTGGCAAGCTGCGCCAGCACGGCCGCGCAGGCCGCGCTGCTGCCGTCGTCGACCAGCAGGCAAGGCAGGCCGCTGTTCAACAGGCTGTGGACCACGGCGGGTACGGCGGCTTCGTGGTTGTAGACCGGGATCAGGGCGCAGGGGTTATGCATGACTTTGCTCCCTCGCCACAGAAGCCTACTCACTTGGCATCTCCAGCATTATTCGGCCGCTGGAGCAGGCGGCGACGCCGTTGCGGTAGGCGAAGTACAACTTGCCGCGCTCCCGGTCGAAGCGCAGGTGCAGCTCGATTGCGTCGCCGGGGCGTACCAGTTGCTGGAACTTGAGCACTTCCATTCCGGCAAAGGTCGGCGGCAAATCGAGCAGTTGCTGGCCCAGGTTGAACGCCCATTCCACCTGCACCACGCCCGGCAACACCGGCGTGACCGGGAAGTGCCCGCTGAAATAGGCCAGGTCCGGCGGGACGCTCAGTTGTGCGGTCCATTCGCCGTTGGCTTCGACTGTCTCCAGTACTTCTGGCGCCTTTGGGCGCGGCGCCAACAGCAGCGCCTCGACGTCGGCCTGGGGCAGTTTGCCTTGGCTGTTCAGCGGTAACTGCCTCAGCAAACGCCAGCGACGCGGCAGAGCCAGCGCTTCGCAATGTTGGCTCAAGTGTTGGCGCAGGGTTTGGGTGAGCGTACGCCGCCCCTGATTGCGCAGGGCATGCAGGCCCTCGTCGCTCAGCACCACCAGGGCGCCGAGGGAGGCGCGGTTTTCCTGCACCACGCCCAGGCGGGTTTCGGCGACCCACGGATGGGCCATCAGTGCGTGTTCCAGCATGGGCAGGGAAATACGTTTTTCTTCCAGTTTGACGATGCGATCCAAGCGGCCCAGCAGTTCGAAACGGCCATCGGCGTGAATGCGCGCGGCGTCGGCGGTCTGTTCGATATGCCCGTCAGGCAGGTACTTCGAGGCGATGCGCAGCGCGCCGTCTGCATCCTGGCTCAGTTGCACGTCGGCAAACGGCTGCCAAGGCTGCGCACCCTGGCGCCAGGCGATGCCGCCGGTTTCCGAGCTGCCGAGGATTTCCGTGGGCCACTGCTGCAAGCGGTCGTAAAGGCTGCCGGCAGCGTCCACGGGCAGCGCGCCGCCGGAGGAAAACACCCGCGACACCTGGCTCAGTGCCGGCCAGTCGAGGTTATCGCCCATGCGCTTGAGCAGCGCCGGGCTGGCGACCCAGGCAAATTGTCCGTGCTCGCGGCTGGCGCGCTGCATGTCTTCAGGGAAAGCCAACTGCTTGCGCACAAAGGTGCGCCCGGCGCACAGCGGCCAGAGCACGCGGAACAGCAAACCGTAGATATGTTGAGTGGCCACGCTGCCGATGATGCAGGCGTCTTTAAGGTCCGGGCCCCATAGGGTTTCCAGCGCCTCAACTTCGTTAGCCAGCTGGCGCAGCGTCTTGTCGATGCGCTTGGGTTCGCCGCTGGAGCCGGAGGTGCACAGGCTCAGTTGGCAGGTGTCCAGATCGAGGGCGGCTGGGTTCAGCGGTGTTTGAAACAGCGCGTCCAGGTCAGCCGCGTCGGTCAGCCAGGCATCAACGGCCTTGTCCCAGCGTTGGCGGGTCTGAGGTTGCAGGTCGGCGGGCAGCAGCACGCTGACCCCGGCCCGCCAGGCGCCCAGCAGGGCAATTGCCAGCAGGCCGGCATCTTCCAGGTACACGGCCAGGCGCTGGGTACCCCGCGCTTGCAGGCCCGCCGCCAGGCTCAGGGACTGCTCCCACAGCTGTGCATGATTCATCTCAGGTTCGGTGGTGACCAAACGCTGTTGCAGCGGCTCAAGCAGCAAGTGCTCAAGTTTCAACCCATTCATACGCGGCCTCGAACCCTTTGTCGTACCAGCCATTCCACGGCAAACAACAGCCCCATCAGCCCGTAGGCGATCAAGCCGTTGTACAACGTCCACCAGCTCAGCGGCGCCCACAGGGTGAGGGCGGCGGCGAGCAGGCCATTACACAGAAAAAACACGCTCCACACCACGGTAACCTGGCGGGTATACACAATGGCGTGGGGCGGCAACACCGGATCGGTCATGCGCGCCAGGCGCTCGACCATCGGTGGGCCGTATTTCAGGCTCAAACCGAACAGCGACAACATGAACGCGCTGACCAGGCTCGGGTACCAGCGCAACAGTTGCGGGTTATCGAACCAGGCCAACGCTAAACAAAACACGATGATCGCCAACGCCATCCAGCGGCTGCCGGGGCGTCGGGCACCGGTCAGCCCACGCAACAGCCACAGGCTGCCGAGCAGCAGGCCGAATTGCCACGGTGCAAAGTGCTCGGTGCCGTAATACACCGCAAATGGGTACAGCAGCCCCGCCAGCAACAGGCCAAGGCCGATCAGCCGGCTCATGCGGCCGGCTGGACCAGACGGTACACCGCCTCAACCACGTCGTTCACAGTCCGCACCGCCTTGAATTCTTCGGCGGCGATCTTCTTGCCGGTCTGGCGCTTGATATGGTCGATCAAGTCGACGGCGTCGATGCTGTCGATTTCCAGGTCCTGGTACAGGTTGGCGTCCAGGGTGACGCGTTCCGGCGGCAGTTCAAACAGTTCCACCAAGGCATCGCGCAAGGTGTTGAAGATATCGTCACGAGTCTGCATGGTCCGGTCTCAAGCTGCCTGTCTGTCCGTGACGTACGCCGCAAGGCTGGCCACGTTGGTGAAGTGATTACGGGTGTCCTTGGCGTCGGCATCGATCTTGATGCCGTACTTTTTCTGGATCGCCAGGCCCAATTCCAGGGCGTCTACCGAATCCAGGCCGAGGCCTTCGCCGAACAGGGTTTGCTCGCTACCGATGTCGTCGACGCTGATGTCTTCCAGGCCCAGTGCCTCGATGATCAGCATCTTTATGTCGTGCTCAAGGCGGTGTCTGTCGCTCATCTTCGGCGAGCTCCTTAAAAAAATAGTGGTGCAGGTAATCGTTGAGCTTGCGTGAGGCTTGGGGCGCGGGGCCCAGTGATGCGAACGCCTGTGGTTCTATATCGGCACCCACCCGCAAACTGAAGTGCACGCGGCATTTTGGGATGCGATACCAGGGTTCGGCCTTGGTCAGCGTCGTGGGGCTGACCTTGATCACCACGGGGGTGATGATTGTCGCACCCCGCAGCGCAATGGCGGCGCCGCCGCGATGAAAGGCAGGCGCCGCGCCGGGTGTGGTGCGGGTGCCCTCGGGGAAAATGATCAGGGTCTGGCCTGCGCGCAGGGCATCGGCGGCGGCATCGAGCATTTCAGCGCTGCCGTCGTTGCTGATGTAGCCCGCGTCGCGCACCGGCCCGCGGGTAAAGGGGTTCTGCCACAGGCTCTGCTTGACCACGCAATTGGCCTGGCGCACCAGGCCGATCAGAAACACCACATCGATCAGCGACGGGTGGTTGGCGATGATCATCTGGCCCGGGCGCCCAAGTTTTTCCGCGCCGTCGACGCTATAGGTGAGCACGCCGGCGCGTTGCATCAAGCGAATAAAGAACCAGAACAGCCAGCTGATGGTGTGGCGGGCGCGGCGTCGGTGGCTTGCCGCGCTGCCCGGCAGGCAACTGAGCAGGGGAAACACCAGCAACCGCAGGCACAGCCCACCGAAGCCAAACAGCGCGAAGCTGGCGGCGGTGGCGAACAGGCGCCAATAGTAGGCGTCCCGCGGTTTATCGTTCAGGGTTTGCGTTGCCAGTTCCATACGCGGTTCTTCCAGGCATGTTGGCAGGCGACCTGTTCGTTGAGCAGGGTGCGCAGCAGGTTCAGGGCGTGGGGCCACTGGGTTTGAGTGAGTTGGACAGTGCTGGTGCTGAGTTCCAACTGCCACTCGTCGCCCGGTGTCAGCAACAGGCCGAGGGCGTAAGGAAAGGGTACGTCAACGATCCAGCTGGCGTAGGCCTCGGGCGGCTGTTCTTCGGTAATCACCAGCAAAACGGCCGGCGCGCCTTCGTTGAGCAGCGCGGCGGCCTCGAGCATGCCGTGTTCCAGGCCATCGCCCGCGGCCGCGAGGGCGGTCATTTCGCTGGTTTCATTGCGCAGGATCGACCACAGGCCAATCACCGCGTTATGCACCGACAGGCTGAACTGGGTTGGCGACAGTGGCTGGTCGTTGGCCAGGTCGCTGAGAATATCGAGGGTGCGCGGCGTCTCGCCATGCCGGGAAACAAACACCAGTGGCAAGTCCTGCAGGCCCTCGGCCAGCGGCCAGCCTACGCTGAACGCCATGCGCGCCAGGCGGCTCAGGCGGCGACGTTGCATGGCTGGCAGGAACGAGACGTCGGGGCAGGCTTCGCTGGCAGGCAGAGACACCGGTGCCTGGCACCAGGCACGCCATTCATCCGCGCTTTCCAGGCCAGGGGCCCAAGCGCGCCATTGGGCGATGTTGAAAGTGATCACTGAGAAGGTATCCCGCCCCTGCGGGCTTCCATGTGCGACTTTTGGCCCCGAATACCGGGACAGGGAGCAATAGCCGAATGGCGCGCATTATCCGGGTGCCGTGGGGTTCTAGCAAATATTGGTAAAAAATTGTTCACGGCTGATTACAGTTGGGCGGGAAAGATTTACAGATTGTCCTTCACCGGGCGCTGGGTTGGGTTGTCGGACCGGTCCTGTTCGTTTGTCGGGGATGGATGAACGAGGTAGCGAACATTCGCTTAAGCCCTCTACACTCGGGCATTCATTGATACACGGAGGTTTTTCCATGCGGCGCGTGGTGTTCAATCAAAAAGGCGGCGTTGGCAAGTCCAGCATTGCCTGCAACCTGGCGGCGGTCAGCGCCAGTGAAGGCTATCGAACCCTGTTGGTGGACCTCGATGCACAAGCCAACTCAACCCAATACCTCACAGGGCTGACCGGCGACGACATCCCCATGGGTATCGCGGATTTTTTCAAGCAAACCCTGTCTTCCGGGCCGTTTTCCAAGAAAAACAAAGTCGATATCTACGAAACCCCCTTCGACAACCTGCATGTGATCACCGCCACTGCGGAATTGGCAGACCTGCAGCCCAAGCTTGAAGCCAAGCACAAGATCAACAAGCTGCGAAAGCTGTTGGACGAACTGAGCGAAGACTACGACCGGATTTACCTGGATACGCCGCCGGCGCTGAATTTTTATGCGGTTTCGGCGCTGATTGCTGCCGATCGCGTGCTGATCCCGTTTGATTGCGACAGCTTCTCCCGTCAGGCACTGTACGGCCTGCTGGCTGAAATCGAAGAATTGAAGGAAGACCACAACGAAGGCCTGGAAGTGGAAGGTATCGTGGTCAACCAGTTCCAGGCGCGAGCGAGCTTGCCGCAGCAGATGCTCGATGAGTTGATTGCAGAAGGGTTGCCGGTGCTGCCGGTGTACCTGACCAGCTCCGTGCGCATGCGTGAGTCGCATCAGGAGAACAAGCCGCTGATCCATCTGGACCCACGGCATAAGCTGACGCAGCAGTTTGTGGAATTGCATAACCTGCTGGAAAACGCGTGACCTGAAAGACAACACAAAACCCCTGTGGGAGCGGGCTTGCTCGCGAAAGCGGTGGTTCAGTCAGCTAATGCAGCGACTGACACACCGCTTTCGCGAGCAAGCCCGCTCCCACATTTGCATTGCATTCCTGCAGGGGGATTTGGATTTGTCCCACAGAGGCTGTAGGAAGGGTCTGGCAATAGGGGGGGGTGCCTTGTAACGTTGCCTACAGGTAAGCCAGAATCGCCCGGCTTGTGCGTCTGGATGGGCGTCTCTAAGGTTCTCGGGCCGCTGAATTCTCAGTGGCCGGGTTTAGTAGCCCAAACAGACGAAAGTATGTGCACTGCTCCTAAAGCATGGCGTTTTCTCGCCTATCTGATGGTGGCTGTGCGCAGGGCACCTTCGGGTGCGCCGGTTTTTGCTTTCGTTCCCGGTCTACTAACCTGCGTACAGCTGCCGCCCTCGTTTAGTAGCGAATAGGTGGTGGCCCTATCAGAGAACGAAAAGCATGTTATTCACCGTCACCCCCAACCTCCCCACCGAAACCCTCGTCCTCAACAGCTACGAAACCTTCTCCTCCGTCCGCACCCTATTACTCAACCTGTCCAACGACCTCAGCGGCGAACACCGTGACGTAGCCCTGGCCATCCACCAATTGAGCGAACTCGGCGTAATGCTCGTCGGCCAGATGATCGACCGAGAAGCACCCGTGGCCTCAAGGTAAAACGCGATCCAAATGTGGGAGCGGGCTTGCTCGCGAAGGCGGTGGTTCAGTCAGCTAATGCAGCGACTGACACACCGCCTTCGCGAGCAAGCCCGCTCCCACATTGGCCGGTGATGTTTTGACGATTTGGTTATACCCCCTGGCTACGCAACCAACTCATCAACTGCGGCAACGGAAACGCCCCGCTCTGACGCGCCACTTCGCGGCCATTCTTGAACAGAATCAGGCTGGGAATCGAACGAATCCCCAACTGCGCCGACAACTGCTGATTGGCCTCGCTGTCGAGCTTGGCCAACCGGCACTTGCCCTCCAACTGCCCAGCCGCCTGCTCAAACACCGGCGCGAACGACTTGCACGGCCCGCACCAGTCGGCCCACACATCCACCAGTAACGGCAGGTCGCCCTTGATCTGGCTGGCATAGTCGCCCTGCTTCAGCTCGAAAGGCTTGCTCAACAACACCGGCTGCTTGCAACGCCCGCATTTGGGCGCGTCACTCAGGCGTTCGCCGGGGGTGCGGTTGAGGCCGTTGCAATGTGGGCAGGGGATTACAAGCGATTCGGACATCAGGGGCTCCTAGGGTGTGGCCAATGGGTTCAATCTGGAGCCGGCGCTGACGTTTATCAAGGTAAGCGCAGGCCTGTAGTGAGCGGGCTTGCCCCGCGCTGGGCTGCGAAGCAGCCCTAAACCCAAGCACCGCGATCTTCATGAAACACCGTGGCGGCTCTATTGGGGCGGCTTCGCCACCCAGCGCGGGACAAGCCCGCTCACTACAGTGCTTATGAGGAACAGCTGATTTCCAGGTGTTTGCCCCAATCCGGCGGCCGCTGCGCGTATTGCTCCATCCCCGCTTGCTCCTCGAACGGCTTGGACAGCACCTCATGCAGCCGCCGGACTTCGCTGTAATCGCCTGACTCGGCGGCGGTGATGGCGTTCTGCGCGAGGTAGTTGCGCAGGATGTACAGCGGGTTCACCGCGTGCATCCGCTCACGGCGCTGTTCCTCGCTGTAATCCCCGTCCCGTTCAACACGAGCCTTGTACAACTCAGCCCAGGCATCAAACCCGGCCAGGTCGACAAAGTCGTCGCGCAGTCGTGCCACGGCCAGCGCCGCCGACTCATCTCCCAGGCGGCGGAAGAACAGCGTGTAGTCAACGCCACTGTTCTGCATCAGTTGCAACAAGCGCTCCACCAGCTTCTGGTCATCATCTTCGGCGGTGGTCAGCCCGAGACGGCGGCGCATCAAATCCAGGTAGTTCGCCTGATACAGCGGCAGGTACAAGCCCAGCGCTTCTTTCAACGCATCGACGCGGATAAACGGCGTCAACGCCTGTGCCAATGCACTGAGGTTCCACTGCCCAATCGGCACTTGGTTGCTGAAGGAGTAACGTCCTTCATGGTCGGAGTGGTTGCAGATGAAGTGCGCGTCAAAGTCATCCAGAAACGAAAACGGCCCGAAGTCGAAGGTGATGCCCAAGATCGACATGTTGTCGGTGTTCATCACGCCGTGGCAGAAGCCATACGCCTGCCACTTGGCGATCAATTCGGCGTTGCGCTCGACGATTTCGCGGAACATGGCCAAGTAAGGCTCTGGTTGTTCGCGGCACTCGGGGTAATGCAGGTTCAATACGTGTTCAGCCAAAAGTGCCTGCTGTTCGGGCTTTTTGGTGTAATAGAAATACTCGAAATGCCCGAAGCGGATATGGCTCGGCGCCATGCGCAGCAGCATCGCGCCTCGTTCCTGCTTCTCACGCCACACCGGGGTGTCGGAACCGATCACGCACAGCGCGCGGCTGCTGGGGATACCCAGCGCGTGCAGCGCTTCGGAGGCTAAAAACTCGCGGATCGAAGAGCGCAACACGGCGCGCCCATCGCCCATGCGCGAGTAAGGCGTCATACCGGCGCCCTTGAGGTGCAGGTCCCAGTGCTCGCTGGCCTCGTTATACACCTCACCCAGCAACAGCCCACGGCCATCGCCCAGTTGCGGGGTGTAGCCGCCGAACTGATGCCCGGAATAGACCATCGCCCTCGGCTCTGCCTCGGCCCACAGCTTGTGCCCGCCAAACAGCTCGGCAAACACCGGCGTTTCGGCCACGGCCGGGTCGAGGTCGAGCAACGCCATGGCAGCGTTACTCGCCACTACCAGGCGCGGTGCGTCGAGGGGTTCGGGCAGTACGTGGGTTGAGAACGCGTCGCCCAGGCGTGCGAAGCGGTTGTCGAAGGTCAGTTCGTCGAGGGCTTTCACCGGCCATCTCCAGCAGAATGTCCGAGCATTCTGCTGGGGATAGCGGCGTTAGTCGAGTTTGCTCGGCGGAGGCTCCGGCGCATCTTCGACTTTGGCGGCTGGCGGCTCGGGGGTGTCCTGCTCAGGGGCCGGCCCGACGATGGTCTTGCGCTCGTCTTCGACCGGCACCAGCTTGTACTCCTGGCCGTGCATGTTCTTGAGGTACACCTCCATCTGCCGGAACGAGATGTTGATGTGCTGCTTCTTGAACTCACGGTTGATGTAGCGGTTGACCTCATCCAGCACGGGGTTGCGGTCGCCCAGGTCGCGCACGTGCATGCGCAGCTCGTGGTCGAGGGTGCTTTCGCCGAAGTTGAGGAAGTACACCAGCGGTTCCGGTTCCTTCAACACGCGTGGGTTTTCCCTGGCAGCCTTGAGCAACAATTCCTTCACCAGGTCCAGATCGGAGCCGTAGTCCACGCCCAGCTTCAGGGTGACCCGGGTGATGGTATCGGTCAGCGACCAGTTGATCAGTTGCCCGGTAATGAAGGTTTTGTTCGGGACAATGATGTCCTTGCGGTCAAAGTCGGTGATCGTCGTGGCGCGGATGCGGATCTTGCTCACCGTGCCCGACAGGTTGCCGATGGTGATGGTGTCACCGATGCGCACCGGGCGTTCGAACAGGATCATGATGCCGGAGATAAAGTTGGCGAAGATCTCCTGCATACCAAAGCCCAACCCCACCGACAGCGCCGCCACCAGCCATTGCAACTTGTCCCAGCTCACGCCGAGGGTGGAGAGGGTGGAGACAAAACCGATGCCGGCAATCACATACGACAACAGCGTGGTCGTCGCGTAGGCGCTGCCCTGGGCCAGCTCCAATTTGGACAGCACCAGCACCTCGAGCAAACCGGGCAGGTTGCGCGCCAGTGCGAAGGTAATGCCGATGATGATCAACGCGCCGAGGAAATCGCCGATGCTGATCGGCACCATGCTGATATTCGCTCCGGTGCCGCTGGTGTATTCGTACAGGGTGACGTTGTCCAGGTAGGAAAATACCGAGATCAGGTCCGACCACACCCAGTACAGCGCCGCGATGAAGCCGCCGAGCAAGGCCAGGCGGATCAGGCGCATCGACTGCTCGTTAACCTGCTCGATGTCCAGGGTCGGCTCTTCGATCACCGCTTCGCCATCACCGGCTTCCTTGGCGGCCTGGCGTTTAGCCAGTGCCCGCGCATAGGCCAGTCGCCGTGCCGCAACACCCAGGCCGCGTACAAAGGTGGCTTCGATCACCAGCCAGAACATCAGCAGGTACAGGGTGTTGATCAGGCGGTCGCTGAGCTTGAGCGCGGTGTAGTAATAGCCAAAGCACACGGCGATAAACAGGGCGACGGGCAGGGCGGTAAACAGCAGGCCGATCGCCTTGCGAAACAGTGAGGCTTTTTCATGGGTTGGGCTGTTGAGCAGCAGGCGACCCAGCAACCAGGCCATCAGCGCGTAGCACGTGAGCACCACGCCAATGCCCAGCACATCGTCCGCCAGCGCCGCCGGCTGGTGCTCGGCGATCGCCACAACGGCCACCAGCGCCAGCACCACCAGCCCGAGCTTGCGTATCCAGCCTTGCAGGAATTCGACCTGGGGTTTTTCCCAGCGGAAGTGCAATTCCGCCACGCCACCCGGCGCCAGGATGCGATAAGCGGTGTAGAACACCAGCCAGGCCTGGGCGATTTGCAGCAACGCAGCGCCGAGGTTGGCGTTCTGCCCACGGGCGTCGATTTGCAGTGCATAGCCGCACAGCGCCAGGCCCAGTGCTACCGGCATCGCCAGCAGGATGTTGATCAGGATGGCCTGCGGCGTGTGCCACTGGCTGTCGCGTTTGAAGTGGCCGATATCCAGGTGGACCTTGCTCAGGCGCTGATACAGGGCTTTACGTCGCCACAGCAGGGCACCGATCACCAGCAGCAGCGGCAGGAACAGCAGCGGGCGCTGGGTCAGGCCGTCATAAAGTTCGCTGACGCTGGAGGCCCACGGCAGTGTGGCAACTTGCTTGCTCAGGTGCGCCGGGACCGTTTCCAGCCACTCGGTGTCCAGCGGCTTGTTGCTGGGGATCCAGAACATCTGCTCATCCAACGTCGCCCGCAGGGTGGTGGCGGTGCTGAGCAGTTGTTTCTGGTTCAGTTGCAACGTGATGGATTCATTCAGCAGCGAGCTCAGCTCTCGGCTCAGGCGCTCCAGCAGGTCGCTGCGGGTGATGGCCAGTTCCAGCAACGTGCGGCGCAGTTGCGGGGTGACATCCTCCGGCGCCTGGTTGGCCAGCAAGTTATCCACATAGGCGCTGGGCGAACTGATCAGCTCGCGCTGCTGGTTGACCTCAAATTGGTACAGGCGAATGTTGGCGATGTCGTCTGCCAGGTCGCGGTCTACCGTCAGGCGCGGCAGCGCCTGTTTCTGTTTGTAGAGGATCTTGGACAGCAGCAGGCTGCCCTTGAGCACGTTGATCTGCTCGTCCAGGGCCGAGTCGCTCTGGCTCACGGTGTCCAGCTGCTGCTTGGTTTGCAGGTTTTTCTGGGTCAGGTCGTTGAGGCGGTCAGTGCTTTTAAGCAGGTAGTCGGAGAGCTTGAGGTTGGCCGCGCTTTCCGTGGCCAGCAGGCTGCTGCCGCCAGCTTTTTGCGCTTCGATGGACTGCTGGGTGACGGTCTGCTGGGATTGGGCCAGGCGCTTCTGGTTGATCAGGGTTTGCAGGTCCTGGATTTCTTGCTCCAGGCGCGCGGTTTTTTCCTGAATCAGGTCGTGCTGGCTGTTGCCCAGGTCTTGCAGTTGGCTGTTGCCCGCCAGTTCCTGGCGGCGCAAGGGGATCAGGGCGTTCAGGGCGGCCAGTTCGGCGTTGAGCTGGTTGCGCTGGTCGGCATTGAGGGTTTTGCCGTTGTCTTTGCCAGCCTTGAGGATCGAATTGATCTGCAGGATGCGCGTCTGGCTGCTGCTGATTTCGGTCTGGGCGCGCTCGGGCCGGGTCTGTGCGGCGATGGACAGGCTGTTGGCGTCGGCCAGTTCTTTTTGCAGGTCGCCCTGCTGGGTGCTGCGCTGCACTAATAGTTGCTCAAGCTGCGGCACAGGCAGGGTGGCGTAGCGTTGGGCCACCGGGATGACTTTGGTGGCCTTGAGCCGGGTCAGCTCGCGCTGGTTCTCGGTGGTCTGGCGCGGGGCGTCTTCCAGTTGGCGCTTCAGGTCGACGAGGCGCTGCTCATAGTCCTGCTTGTTGCCCAGGTACGTCAGGGTCTGTTGCAGGATCGCCTGCAACGCCTTCATGTCGGCGTCGGGCAGCTTACGGTCGGGCAGCTTGTCCAGGGTTTGCTGGATGGCGTCGGCGTTGGGCGGGTCGGCCGCGTGGACGGTGCCGACACAGAGGGTCAAGCCCAGCAGGGCAGTGGCGAGAAATGTGCGCAGAGTTGGCATAGAGACCGGTCGAGCAAAATGAAAAAAAGGGGGCGAACTGTCGCCCCGCAGTTTAGAGGAAGAGTCCGGGGCCCGGGCGACTTCCTTCGGGGAATCTGACGCCCACTTTGCCAATCTTGTTCCCGTCCATGACCGCGACGGTCCAGATGGTGTTGTTCCACTCCACCTGGTCGCCTACGACTGGCGCACCGCCGACTTTCTGGGTGATGAAGCGGCTCAGCGGCATGTCCGGGTCAATGCCCTCCAGCTTCAAGCCGTACAGGGCGGAAACCGCGCCCAGCTGGGCGTCGCCTTCCAGTACGAAGTCGCCGAAGAAGCGCAAATCCAAACCGCGTTGCGGTGCCTGGCTGAACAGTTTGCCCAGGGCTGGCAGGTTGTGTTCGTGACCGATCACGCAGAGCAAATCATCCACCTCCAGCACCGTACTACCCGACGGATGGAGCAGTTGCTGGCCACGGAACAACGCCGCGATCCGCGTACCTTCGGGCATTTTCAGCTCACGCAGGGCGGCGCCGATGCACCATTTTTCTGCGCCCAGGCGGTAGACGAACAGCTCCCACTCGCTGGTGACATGCACTTCCAGGGCCGCACGGGAGATCGGCGCCGGGTCCGGCGGTACGGTGACTTTGAGCAGCTTGGCCACCCACGGCAGGCTCGTGCCCTGCACCAGCAGCGAGACCAGCACGATAAAGAACGCCAGGTTGAAGTACAGCTGTGCATGGGGCAGGCCGGCCATCAGCGGGAACACCGCCAGAATGATCGGGACCGCGCCGCGCAGGCCGACCCAGGCGATAAAGGCTTTTTCGCGGCCATGAAACGCCTTGAACGGCAGCAAGCCGACCATCACCGACAGCGGCCGAGCAAACAGGATCATCCACAGTGCCAGGCCCAACGCCGGCAGGGCAATGGGCAGCAAATCATGGGGCGTGACCAACAGGCCCAGCACCAAGAACATGCCGATCTGCGCCAGCCACGCCATGCCGTCGAGCATATGCAAAATGCCATGACGGCTACGCACCGGGCGGTTGCCGATCACCAGGCCGCACAGGTACACGGCGAGGAAGCCGCTGCCATGCAGGGCGTTGGTCAGGGCGAAGACGAACAGGCCGCCGGCAATCACCAAAATCGGGTACAGGCCGTTGGCCAGGTTGATCCGGTTGACCATCTGCAGCATCAGCCAGCCGCCGCCCAGGCCGACGATACCGCCGATGCCGAACTCGCGGAGCAGGTGAGTGAGCAGGCTCCAGTGCAGGCCGGTCTGGCCACTGGCAATCATGTCGATCAACGTGACCGTGAGGAACACGGCCATCGGGTCGTTGCTGCCGGATTCAATTTCCAGGCTGGCGGTCACCCGTTCGTTCAGGCCCTTGCCGCCGAGCAGCGAAAACACCGCGGCGGCGTCCGTCGAACCGACGATGGCGCCAATCAACAGGCCCTGGATGATATTGAGGTCAAACAGCCAGGCCGCAGCCATACCGGTGAGGCCGGTGGTAATCAACACCCCCACCGTGGCCAGCGACAAGGCCGGCCAGAGTGCCACGCGGAAACTCGCGACCCGGGTGCGCAAACCGCCGTCGAGCAGGATTACGGCCAGGGCGAGGTTGCCCACCAGGTAGGCGGTCGGGTAGTTATCGAAGATGATGCCGCCGCCATCCACGCCGGCGACCATGCCCACGGCCAGGATGATCACCAGGATCGGAATACCCAGGCGGGACGAAAGAGAACTCACCAGAATGCTCGCACTCACCAGCAACGCGCCGATCAAGAACAGGCTGTTGATGGTCGTCGCATTCAAAGGCAGTACTCCATGAGCAAACAAGACAGGGCGCAAACTGACCATGCAGTCTGCGTGCCAGCGATTCTAACCTGTTGAATTGCTGCGCTGTCAAAAAGGTTTTTCTGATTTGCGCAAAGCCAAATGTGGGAGCTGGCTTGCCTGCGATGGCGGCGTGTCAGGCGCTAGAGGCGCTGGCTGACACATTGCTATCGCAGGCAGGCCAGCTCCCACAGGGATAGGCGTCGTCAGGCGAATCTTATTTCAGAGACGGAACCGCCCCACCATCCCGTTCAAATCCACCGCCAACCGTGACAGCTCACTGCTCGCCGCACTGGTCTGGCTGGCGCCGGTCGCTGATTGCACCGACAGGTCGCGGATGTTCACCAGGTTGCGGTCCACTTCACGCGCCACTTGCGCCTGTTCTTCCGCCGCGCTGGCGATCACCAGGTTGCGTTCGTTGATCTCGATGATCGCGGTATTGATGGTATCCAGCGACATCCCCGCGCCTTTGGCGATGTTCAGCGTCGACTCAGCGCGTTCGGTGCTGTTGCGCATCGAATCCACCGCATGCTCTGTACCCGCCTGGATACTTCCGATCATCCGCTCGATTTCGCTGGTCGACTGCTGGGTACGATGGGCGAGTGCGCGTACTTCGTCGGCAACCACCGCAAAGCCTCGTCCGGCTTCACCGGCGCGCGCCGCTTCAATCGCGGCGTTAAGGGCCAGCAGGTTGGTCTGGTCGGCCAGGCCGCGAATCACGTCGAGCACCTTGCCGATATCGCGCGACTCATTGGCCAGGTCGCCGATCAGCGTGGCGGTGGCCTGTACGTCGCCGCTCATGCGTTCGATGGCACTGACGGTTTCCTGCACCAAGTCACGGCCATCACCGGCGGAGGTGGTGGCGTTGCGCGAAGCTTCGGAGGTGCTCACCGCATTGCGTGCGACTTCTTCGACAGCGCTGGTCATCTCATTCACCGCAGTGGCGGCTTGTTCGATTTCGTTGTTTTGCTGGGTCAGGCCACGGGCGCTTTCGTCGGTGACCGCGTTCAGCTCTTCGGCAGCTGACGCGAGCTGGGTAGCGGAACCGGCGATGCGTTGCAGGGTGTCGCGCAGCTTGTCCTGCATCTTGGCCATGGCGGCCAGCAGGCGCCCGGCTTCGTCGTTGCCGTCGACTTTGATCGGGCGAGTCAGGTTGCCTTCGGCCACTTCTTCCGCCGCTTCCAGTGCCTGGGAAATGGGCAGGGTGATGCTGCGGGTCAGCAGCCAGGCGAACAGGAGGGTCAGCAGCGTGGCGATCACCAAGAGGCTCACCACCATGTTGAAGGCCATTGTGTATTGGTCTTCCGCCTCCTTGTTAGTCGCCAGGGCCATCTTGTTATTGATGTCCAGCAGGCGCGTGAGCACGGCGTTGACCTGTTCGGAGTTGCTCAGCAATTCGTTATTGAGCAGGCTGCGCAGCTCTTCCACCTGATTGGCCCGCGACAGGCTCTTCATGCGTTCTTCAATCTGATGGTACTGGCCAAGCAAGCGCACGTAGTCGTCGTAGGCCGTACGCTCTTCGCTGCTCTCGATCAGTTTTTCGTAGATGCCCTGGGCCGTGCGAATCTGCTGATTACGCACTTCAAAGGCTTCCAGCGTCTTTTGCTGAACCTCCGGCTCACGGTTAGTCAGCAAGCGGTACGACAGCACCCGTAGGCGCAACGTCAGTTGGGTGAACTCATCGAGGGCGCGAATGCTCGGCACGCTGGCCAGGGTGATGTCTTCGGTAGCGGCTCGTATCTTGCTCATCTGGTTCAGGGCGAACACGCCAAGAAACAACATCAACGCGCCGATAAACGCGAAGCCGAGGAAGGCCCTCGGAGCGATATTCATATTACGAAGCGACATGGGGGAATCCTGGGGGAGAGCGCGATCCGTGCGGCCATGAGACGGTGTGTCCCTCTCTATCGGTCGTACGACTAAAGTCTAAAGGGGCGTGTGCGTTTTTGTCGCACCTGACGAGGGGCTTGGTCGATTCAGGAACCAGATCGGGTAAATGCAGTCACTAAGGCTCGAAAGTGCGGCCCGGCCCTTAAAAATCGGGCTGCGCGCCAGGGATAACCCTGGCATCCGAGGTGAATTTTCTTTATCGTCACCGCCCTTTGAAAAGCCAGAGAAATCAAAATGTTAGAAGCATCCCTCAGCCAATTGGAACAACTCGTCAGCGACTTGGTACAACAAAATCAGGATCTGCTGGGCACCAACGAATCCCTCAAGGCGGAATTGGCCCGCGCCAAGGATGAGAACGACAGCCTACAACTGAACCTGATGGAGCAGGAAGAAAAGCACGGCGCTACCGCCGCCCGTATCCAGGCGCTGGTTGAGCGTGTGAGCGCAGGGCCTGTCAGCGCATGAGTGAAGGGATAAAGGTCGTTTCGATTCTCGGAGAGGATTACTCGATCAAGGCACCGGCCGGGGAAGACAAAACCCTGATGCACGCCGTGACCCTGCTCAAGGCGTCCCTTGCCACCACCAAGAAAAAGTACCCGACCCTGATCGGTGACAAATTACTGGTGCTGGCGGCGCTGAACCTGTGCGCCGAGCAGATCGAAATGCAGCAGGCTCACCAGCAGGAACTCGACCGTTACCAAGAGCAAGTCAGCGCCACGGTCGATGTGATTGCCAAGGCGATCGGAACGCCTTAGAACCACTCATCCTGCATGCCGAGGCACGTGTCATCGCGTGCCTCCAGAATTGCCAGTTCATGATGGCAGCTCGGTACTTCCCAGGTCAGGAAGTACCGGGCGGCCTGGAGCTTGCCTTTATAAAAGGCCACATCCGCCGCATTGCCCCTGGCCAATCCTTCTTCGGCGCGAATCGCCTGCTCCAGCCAGCGCCAGCCAATCACCGTATGCCCGAACACCTTCAAGTACAGCGCCGAATTTGCCAGGCTGCTGTTGACCTTGCCTTGGGCGAGATCCGTCAGCAGGCCGATGGTGACGCTTTGCAGGCGGTTGACCAACTGTTCCAGCGGTTCCCTTAGTGCGGTCAGGCTTGGGTATTCCTGCGCCCGTGCACCGGTTTCGGCAATCAGTCGTATGAGTTGCTTCAACCCCGCGCCGCCGTTCTGCGCGAGCTTGCGCCCCAGCAAATCCAGGGACTGGATGCCGTGGGTGCCTTCGTGGATCGGGTTCAGGCGGTTGTCGCGGTAGTACTGTTCCACCGGGTACTCGCGGGTGTAGCCATGGCCGCCGAGAATCTGGATTGCCAGTTCGTTGGCCTTGAGGCAGAACTCCGAAGGCCAGGATTTGACGATGGGCGTGAGCAGGTCCAGCAGTTCGTGGGCGTGCTTGCGCTCGGCTTCGGTTTCCAGGGTGGTGGTGTCGTCGAACAGTCGTGCAGCGTAGAGGCCAAGGTCGAAGGCGCCTTCCACGTAGGATTTTTGGGTCAGCAGCATGCGCTTTATATCCGCGTGCTGAATGATCGAGACCGGCGCCGTTGTGGGGTCTTTGCTGTCGGGCAGGCGACCTTGTGGGCGTTCGCGGGCGTATTCCAGCGAGTAGAGGTAGCCGGCATAACCGAGCATCACCGCACCCATGCCGACGCCGATGCGTGCCTCGTTCATCATCTGGAACATGCAGCTCAGGCCCTGGTGCGGTTTACCTACCAGATAGCCGACGCAACTACCGTTATCGCCGAAGTTGAGCGCGGTGGACGTCGTCCCGCGCCAGCCCATCTTGTGGAACAGCCCCGCCAGCAGCACGTCGTTGCGCTCGCCCAGGCTGCCATCGTCGTTGACCAGGAACTTGGGCACGATAAACAGCGAAATGCCCTTCACCCCGGCGGGCGCATTCGGCAGCTTGGCCAGCACCATGTGCACGATGTTTTCCGACAGCGGGTGATCGCCACCGGAGATGAAAATCTTGTTGCCCTTGAGCCGGTAAGTGCCGTCCGCCGCAGGTTCTGCGCGCGTACGAATATCCGACAGCGAAGAGCCCGCATGGGGTTCGGTCAGGGCCATGGTGCCGAAGAAGCGGCCGTCGATCATCGGTTGCAGGAAGCGTTGTTTCTGATCATCGGTGCCGAAACTTTCGATCAGGTTGGCGGCGCCCATGGTCAGGAACGGATAGGAAGTGGACGCCGCGTTCGCTGACTGGAAATGCGCAAAACACGCTTGAGAGAGCAGGGTGGGCAGTTGCATGCCGCCCGCTTCGAAGCTTCGGGCTGCGTTGAGAAACCCGGCTTCAAGGAAGGCATCCACCGCCGGTTTGACTTCCGGAATCAGGATGGCTGCACCGTTCTCGTAGCGCGGTTCGTTCTCGTCGTTCTTGCGGTTGTGAGGGGCGAAATACTTTTCGGCGATGTTGCGCGCGGTACTGATGGCCGCATCGAAGGTTTCGCGGTTGTGCTCGGCAAACCGCTCGCGCTGGGTCAGGCCCTCGGCATCGAGGACTTCGTACAGCTCGAAAGCCAGATTGCGGGAACTGAGCAGCGTCTCGGACATGGCGGCTTACCTTTGGAGGAATTGGCCTGAGTCTAAGTGCGCGAATGGAGGCTGGATAGCAAGATTGATCTGGGTGATGGAGGGGCAAAACAACAGCGCAAGGCGTGCACAGTCCATGTGGGAGCTGGCTTGCCTGCGATGGCATCGCTACGGTCTGTCAGTAGCACCGCGTCGCTTGCATCGCAGGCAAGCCAGCTCCCACAGGGGGAAGGGTTTAGCCGATGGTCATCAAACTGGCGTTACCGCCCGCTGCAGCAGTGTTGACACTCAGCGCACGCTCAATCACCAAACGCTCCAGCGCAATCGCCGTTTCGCCTTGCGACAAACCATGCACCCCAACAATCGCGCCACCACGCTGGGCCACTTGCTGGCACACCGCACGCAGCTGGTCGGAATCACCGTGATGCAGAACCGCGTCAAACACCACTTCATCCTTGGTCCAGTCGGCCACGCGCTTGATCTTCGCCTGAATTTCTTTAGGCAGGCGTGAGAACAACGCCTTGGTCAGCTCGGTTTCCGGCCATACCGCCGAACCGCCCACCGCCAATACCGCCGCCAGTTGAGTCAACAAATCGCCTTCCACGTCCGCCAGGCACAGTACGTGCTCGCGGGGCAGGATGGCGTAGCTGTTGCGCTCGCCGGTCGGCCCGGCCAGTTGGCGGGTGATACCGCTTTGCGATTGCGCGGCGAACTGGCTGCACAAGGCACTCAGTTCGCTGAACTTATTGCTGTCGGCCCAGGTTTTCAGGGCGGTCAGCGGCTGGCTCATGGCGTCGCGCAGGCGCACGTCCGGTGCAGCCAATGCGTCGCCACGTACGAAGGATTGCTCGATGGCATCCGTAGGACGCATTGACAGCAGGCGGTACAGGTACAGTGGGCCGCCGGCTTTCGGGCCAGTGCCCGACAGGCCTTCGCCGCCGAAGGGTTGCACGCCGACCACAGCGCCAACGATGTTGCGGTTCACATAGACGTTACCGGCATTGACGTTGTCGATCACCTTGGCGATGGTCTCGTCGATACGCGTGTGCACGCCCAGGGTCAGGCCATAGCCGGAAGCGTTGATCTGGCCGATGAGCTGGTCGATCTCTTTGCGCTTGTAACGCACCACGTGCAGTACCGGGCCGAAGATCTCGCGTTGCAGCTCGTCGAAGCTTTCCAGCTCGATCAGGGTTGGCATCACGAAGGTGCCGCGCTTGATTTCTTCGCCGTCGGCAATCGCCACTTGGTAAACGTTGCGGCCTTTGTCGCGCATGGCCTGGATGTGTTTCTCGATGCCGGCCTTGGCTTCGGCGTCGATCACCGGGCCGATGTCGACGGACAGACGTTCCGGGTTACCCAAGCGGCATTCCGCCATGGCGCCCTTGAGCATTTCGATCACACGGTCTGCCGAATCTTCCTGCAGGCACAGCACGCGCAGGGCCGAGCAACGTTGGCCGGCGCTGTCGAAGGCCGAAGACACCACGTCGATGACCACTTGTTCGGTCAGCGCCGAGGAGTCGACGATCATCGCGTTCTGGCCGCCAGTTTCGGCGATCAGCGGGATCGGACGGCCCTGGGCATCCAGGCGACCGGCGACATTGCGTTGCAGCAGGCGCGCCACTTCAGTGGAGCCAGTGAACATCACGCCTTTGACGCGATCATCACCGACCAGGCGCGCACCCACGCTCTCCCCCTGACCCGGCAGCAATTGCAGCACGCCTTCCGGAATACCGGCTTCGAGCAGGATGCGCACGGCTTGGGCGGCCACCAGCGGCGTTTGCTCGGCAGGCTTGGCCAGTACCGGGTTACCGGCGGCCAAGGCCGCGGCGACTTGGCCGCTGAAAATCGCCAGCGGGAAGTTCCACGGGCTGATGCACACCACCGGGCCCAGTGGGCGGTGGGCGTCATTGGTGAAATCGTTGCGCGCCTGCACGGCGTAGTAACGCAGGAAGTCCACGGCCTCGCGTACTTCGGCGATGGCGTTGGCGAAGGTCTTGCCGGCTTCGCGAGCCAGCAGGCCCATCAGCGGTTGGATCTCGCCTTCCATCAGGTCGGCGGCGCGTTCCAGGATCGCGGCGCGTTCGGCGGGCGGGGTGGCCTGCCAGATCGGACCCGCGTTGATGGCGCACTGGATAGCGTTGTCGACGTCTTCGACAGTGGCTTCCTGCACATGGCCGACCACATCACGCAGGTCGGAAGGGTTCAGTACCGGTGCCGCTGCTTCATTGCTGGAAGCGCAACCGAGCATCGGCACCGCTTTCCAGTTGTTGTGAGCGGTGGCCAGCAGGGCGCAGGACAAGGAGGCCAGGCGATGTTCGTTGGCCAGGTCGATACCGGCCGAGTTGGCGCGGTCGCTGCCATACAGGTCACGCGGCAAAGGGATGCGCGGGTGCGGCAGGCCGAAGCCGCCTTCCAGCGTAGCCATTTGCTCGATGCTGGCCACTGGATCGGCCACCAGCTCCTGAATCGAGATGGACTGGTCGGCGATACGGTTGACGAACGAGGTGTTCGCGCCGTTTTCCAGCAGGCGACGTACCAGGTAAGCCAGCAATGTTTCGTGGGTGCCGACTGGTGCGTACACGCGGCACGGACGGTTCAGCTTGCCTTCGGATACTTTGCCTACAACCTGCTCGTACAGCGGTTCGCCCATGCCGTGCAGGCATTGGAACTCGTACTGGCCGGGGTAATAGTTCTGACCGGCGATATGGTAGATGGCCGACAGCGTGTGGGCGTTGTGCGTGGCGAACTGCGGGTAGATGACTTCCGGCACCGACAGCAGCTTGCGTGCGCAGGCAATGTAGGAAACGTCGGTGTAAACCTTGCGGGTGTACACCGGGTAGCCTTCCAGGCCTTCAACCTGGGCGCGCTTGATCTCGCTGTCCCAGTACGCGCCTTTTACCAGTCGGATCATCAGGCGATGGCGGCTGCGGCGTGCCAGGTCGATGACGTAGTCGATCACATACGGGCAACGCTTCTGGTAGGCCTGGATCACGAAACCGATGCCGTTCCAGCCGGTCAGTTGCGGCTCGAAGCACAGGCGCTCCAGCAGATCCAGCGACAGCTCCAGGCGGTCGGCCTCTTCGGCGTCGATGTTCAAACCGATGTCGTATTGCTTGGCCAGCAGCGTCAGGGACAGCAGGCGCGGGTACAGCTCATCCATCACGCGTTCGTACTGCGCACGGCTGTAACGCGGGTGCAGTGCCGACAGCTTGATGGAGATGCCCGGGCCTTCATAAATCCCACGGCCGTGGGAGGCTTTGCCGATTGAGTGAATGGCTTGTTCGTACGAGGCCAGGTACTTCTGCGCATCGTGTTCAGTCAGCGCGGCCTCACCGAGCATGTCGTAGGAATAGCGGAAACCCTTGGCTTCGAACTTGCTCGCGTTAGCCAGGGCTTCGGCGATGGTTTCGCCGGTGACGAACTGCTCGCCCATCAGGCGCATGGCCATGTCGACGCCCTTACGGATCATCGGCTCGCCGCTTTTGCCGATGATGCGGCTCAAGGACGAGGTCAACCCTGCTTCGTTATGCGTGGCGACCAGTTTGCCGGTCAGCAACAGGCCCCAGGTGGCGGCGTTGACGAACAGCGATGGGCTGTTGCCCAAGTGCGGGTGCCAGTTGCCGGTGCTGATCTTGTCGCGGATCAATGCGTCACGGGTGCCTTTGTCCGGGATACGCAGCAGCGCTTCGGCCAGGCACATCAGCGCCACGCCTTCTTGGGAAGACAGGGAGAATTCCTGCAGCAGGCCCTGAACAATCCCGGCACGGCCGCCGGCACTTTTCTGGTTACGCAGTTTTTCGGCGATCGAGGCGGCGAGCTTGTTGGTGGCTTCGGCCATCGAGGCCGGCAGGCGAGCCTGCTCGATCAGCATCGGCACCACTTCCGGCTCAGGGCGGCGGTAAGCGGCGGTGATCGAGGCGCGCAGTACGGACTGCGGCAGGATGCTCTCGGCGAACTCAAGGAAGCACTGGTGGGCGTGGTCGTTCTGGACCTCGCCTGCGTCGTCTGCCTCCTTGCTGCTCAAGCCATTGAGTTCAGTCAGGGTTGCACCACCCTCCAGTTTCTCCAGGTAATTGAAAATCGCCTGCTTGATCAGCCAGTGCGGCGTGCGATCAATGGAGGTCGCGGCAGCCTTGAGGCGCTCGCGGGTTGGGTCGTCAAGTTTGACCCCAAGGGTGGTCGTAGCCATTTTCTTATCCTCATGGGTGCCACTACCGAGTGGCATCAGCTGGCGGCAAGATTAGCTTTGCGCATGCATAGGTGCAACCGGGTGCAACCCTTTTTATGCATGAAATTTTCGCACGGGTACCTGAAATAAAATGGACCTCAACGGAATCGGCTCTGCCTTGGTGCGTTTGCTTCTGAGTTCGGCTGTTCTTGCTCCGAAAAGTAGCAAAAAAACGGGGTGTTTTGCACTTTTCACATCAAGGTGCAACTTATTCTCACGAAACTGGTTGCACCTTATTTGCTTTGTTGAATAGCATTCGCGGCCAAGGTGCAACCACTCCCGCGAGTCGGTTCATCGGCTGACGGCTTTCCTGGGGAAACGTCAGTCATAAATGCGCGGCACGCAGCTACGTCTAACCTACTTGCAGTGGGTGGCCGTCTGACAGACCGTCGCTACATAAAAACAAAGCCAGGGCGTCACTCCTATGAGCGTTAGTAATCCAACCCTGATCACGTTCGTGATCTATATCGCAGCAATGGTGCTGATCGGCTTCATGGCCTATCGATCCACCAATAACCTTTCCGATTACATCCTGGGCGGCCGTAGCCTTGGTAGCGTAGTGACTGCCTTGTCGGCCGGCGCCTCAGATATGAGCGGCTGGTTGTTGATGGGCCTGCCGGGCGCGATCTACATGTCCGGCCTGTCGGAAAGCTGGATCGCTATCGGCCTGATCGTCGGTGCCTACCTCAACTGGCTGTTCGTCGCCGGTCGCCTGCGGGTCCAGACCGAGCACAACGGTGACGCCCTGACCCTGCCGGATTACTTCTCCAGCCGTTTCGAAGATAAAAGCGGCCTGCTGCGGATCATCTCCGCCGTGGTGATCCTGGTGTTCTTCACCATTTACTGCGCCTCCGGCATCGTAGCCGGTGCTCGCCTGTTCGAAAGCACCTTCGGCATGTCCTACGAGACCGCGCTGTGGGCCGGTGCTGCAGCGACCATTGCCTACACCTTCGTCGGTGGTTTCCTGGCAGTGAGCTGGACCGATACCGTACAAGCCACGCTGATGATCTTCGCGCTGATCCTGACGCCGATTATCGTGCTGCTGGCTACCGGTGGTGTTGACACCACCTTCCTAGCCATCGAAGCCAAGGACCCGACCAACTTCGATATGCTGAAAAACACCACCTTTATCGGCGTCATCTCGCTGATGGGTTGGGGCCTGGGTTACTTCGGCCAGCCGCATATCCTCGCGCGTTTCATGGCGGCGGACTCGGTGAAGTCGATTGCCAAGGCGCGTCGCATCTCCATGGCCTGGATGATCCTGTGCCTGGGTGGCACTGTGGCTGTGGGCTTCTTTGGTATCGCCTACTTCTCGGCGCATCCGGAAGTGGCCGGCGCAGTGACTGAAAACCCTGAGCGCGTGTTTATCGAGCTGGCAAAAATCCTGTTCAACCCATGGGTTGCCGGTGTTTTGCTGTCGGCCATTCTCGCTGCCGTCATGAGCACGCTGAGCTGCCAGTTGCTGGTGTGCTCCAGCGCCCTGACCGAAGACTTCTACAAAACCTTCCTACGCAAAAACGCCTCCCAGCTCGAGCTGGTGTGGGTAGGTCGCCTGATGGTGCTGCTGGTTGCCCTGATTGCCATCGCCATGGCCGCCAACCCGGAAAACCGCGTACTGGGCCTGGTGAGCTATGCATGGGCCGGTTTCGGCGCCGCGTTCGGTCCTGTGGTGCTGATTTCGGTCATCTGGAAAGGCATGACCCGCGACGGCGCACTGGCTGGCATCCTGGTCGGCGCGATCACCGTGATCGTGTGGAAACACTTTGAGTTGCTGGGCCTGTACGAAATCATCCCAGGCTTCATCTTCGCCAGCCTCGCGATCTATTTCGTGAGCAAGATGGGCGCACCGACTGCTGGTATGGTCGAGCGCTTTGACGCGGCGGAAAAAGACTACAACCTCAATAAGTAATTCGCCGGGTGTGAAGCACCCTACGAACTGAAAAAAGGCCCGCGTCCTACCGATGGCGGGCCTTTTTTTGTGTGTGGTTTACGTGGGACTGAAGAAAGTTCTGGCGCGTGCGTGTAGGGTTTTACTGATTTGTTTGGGGTGTGCTCAGCAAGGTGAAACGGTGGTGCAGAATCTGCCACCTATCCCTTGCAGAGAAACACCGGATGTTCGCTCCTGCCAATCAAAGTGCCTTCACCCTGACCCTCGATGGGGAGCCCAGTGAACTCAAGGTGTTCGAGTTCAGGGGTGTTGAGTCCATCAGCCAACCCTACTGTTTTGAACTCGAACTGGTCGCCGAGCAACCCGATCTCGACCTGGAAAGCCTGCTGCATCACCCGGTGTATCTCGGTTTTGATGATCGGGGCCATGGTGTTCATGGTCTGGTTCACCGAGTGGCGCAAGGTGATTCAGGACGCCGACTGACGCGTTATCAAATGACGCTTGTACCGCAGCTGGCCTATCTGGCGCACAGCAGTCACCAGCGTATTTTCCAGCACAAGACCGTACCGCAGATTGTTGCGCAGGTGCTGGAGGGGCAGGGGATCCAGAGCGACCGCTTCGAGTTCCGGCTCAGCGGCACCTACCCCGAGCGCGAGTATTGCGTGCAGTTTGGCGAAACTGATCTGGCCTTCATTCAGCGGCTTTGTGCCGAGTTGGGCATTCACTATCACTTCCAGCATTCCGCCGAGGGGCATTTGCTGGTATTCGGCGATGACCAGACGGTGTTTGCCCAAGCGGATCAGCCTACTCCTTACACTCCCGGTTCAGGGATGGTCGCGGACACCCCGGCGATCAAGCGGTTTACGGTGCAGGTGCAGACCCGCGCCACGGCAATCAACCTGCGCGACTATGACTTTCGCAAACCCAGCCTGGCGCTGGAAAGCGCGGTGTCTGGCGAGCAGTTACCCAAGCTAGAAGCGCAGGATTATCCCGGCCACTTCAGCGACCGAGCCCATGGCAAATACCTCGCACAGCGTGGCCTGGAGCGTCATCGCAGCGACTATCGTGTCGCCTGTGGCAGTGGTGATGAACCTGCGCTGGTCAGCGGGCGGTTCCTCAGGCTGGCCGGTCACCCGCGCGAAGACTGGAACGCCTTGTGGCTGGTGACGAAAGTAACCCATGAGGGCAAGCAACCCCAGGTACTGGAAGAGCTTGTAACCAAGGTGTCGGGCGGGGATTTTCGCCAGGGCTATCGCAACGAATTCGCCGCCGCCCCGTGGGATGTGATTTTCCGGCCGCCAATGCCAGAGCAGCCTCGCCCGAGCATTGCTGGCTATCAAAACGCAACGGTGACCGGCCCCGTCGACAGTGAAATTCATTGTGATGAATACGGCCGGGTCAAGGTGCAGTTGGCGTGGGATCGTGCCGCCGAGCATAACGACCATTCCAGTTGCTGGCTGCGGGTTGCCAGCGCCTGGGCGCATGATCGTTATGGCTCGGTCGTGATCCCGCGAGTCGGGATGGAAGTGCTGGTGGGCTTCGTCAATGGTGATATGGATATGCCGCTGGTGGTGGGCTGCTTGGCTAACGCGGCAACCCAGGTGCCCCTCGACTTGCCGGCGGACAAGACCCGCAGCATTTTCCGCAGCCAAAGCAGCCCAGGCGGGGGTGGCTACAACGAGCTACGCATTGAAGATCGCAAGGGGGCCGAGGAAATCTACCTGCGTGCCCAGCGTGATTGGACGCAGCATGTGCTGCATGACCATCGGGTGAAGGTGGGCGGTGAGTCGCACCATGAACTGCAGGGCGAAGAGCAGTGCATAACCCATGGCAACCGCTTGACCGACCTCAAGCAAGACGACCATCTGGTGGTTGGCGGCTCGCAGCAGGTGCGCGCCGGGCAGACCATCCAGATCGGTGCAGGGCAAAGCGTTGTCATCGATGCAGGCGCGACCGTCACGATTCAGGCCGGAGGGCAGTCGATCACGCTGTCTGCGGGCGGCATTTTCAGCAGCGTACCGATTCAGCTCGGCGGCTCGGCTGTTCCGACGTCCGCGCCGTTGATTCCTGGCGTGAAAGAGAAGTTGCTGGCCGTGATTCCTGCACCGCTGAGCCGCGTACAGATCGCGAGTCTGAAGCGCAGCGCGCCGTTTTGCGAAGAGTGTGAGCGTTGTAAAAACGGCCAGTGTGATCTCACCTGACCTCCACCTTAAAAGGACTTTACGTCGATGCATCAACCCTTGCTTGCTGGTGAACAACTCTTCGCGGTATTGGGCGCTGCCAGCGACGCCAAGCCTTTGGAGGCTTGGCGGGCGCTTGCCGTCGGCGCCCCACTGCAACCCGTTTGGGCCGGCACCGCCTATGCGACATGGGAAGAGGTAATGCCCTACTTGGGTATCGTCGAACCGGGCAGCCCTTTCCTCGATTGGGCCGCCTCCACTGACGCAACGGATTGGGGGTGGCTGGCCATATCGTCGAGCCCGTTGGAAAGGGTGGTGGCACATCTGCAAGGCTTGACCAAGGTGTACCTGCCCGATGGCCAGGAGGTGTTTTTGCGTTTATGGGATGGCGATCAGATGCTACCGATCCTCCAGCAAGTAGGGGGGGAGGTGTTGCCGGTATTCCAGCGTTACCTGATCAATGGCCAGTCGCTGACCGTTGCGACTGGCCCGGTCACGGCGGCTAAAGCCAGCCCGTGGTGGCGGGTGCCTGCACCGTTATTGGAGCACCTGGCCGGGCAATCGCCGCAAACCCTTATCGGCAACTTGCTGCAGTGGCTGGAAGAGCAGCGCCCCGACCTCTACACCGCTTTCCCGCCGACGACCTTGCAGCACAAGGTCGCCTACTTCTCGCGCGGTCCGGATGTCAGCCATCAGGCGCTGGCCGACTATCTTGCCTCAGAGCTGAGTTGACCCCAGTGCCTGCTGCAGATCTTCGATCAGGTCTTCAATCGCCTCGATACCGACTGACAGGCGAATCATCTCCGGCTTCACGCCGGCCTTGGCTTGTTCCTGCTCGTTCATCTGCCGATGGGTGGTAGAGGCGGGGTGACAGGCCAGGGATTTGGCATCGCCGATGTTTACCAATCGCTTGAAGATCTGCAGCGCGTCGTAGAAGCGCACACCGGCCTCGTAACCACCCTTTAGGCCAAACGACAGGATCGCCGACGGTTTACCCTGCATGTATTTCTGCGCCAATACGTGATGTGGATGGTCTGGCAGGCCGGCGTAGCTGACCCACTCGACATCCGCGTGGTCTTGCAGGAATTGCGCAACTTTCAGGGCGTTTTCGGTATGGCGCTCCATGCGCAGGGCCAGGGTTTCCAGGCCCTGTAACAGCAGGAAAGCATTCATCGGTGCCAGCGCCGCGCCGGTGTTGCGCAGCGGCACGGTGCGAGCGCGGGCGATAAAGGCGGCGGGGCCGAATTTTTCCGTGTATACCACGCCGTGATAGGCCGGCTCGGGGGTGTTGAGGCCGGGGAATTTTTCTGGGTAGTCGGTCCAGGGGAAGGTGCCACTGTCGACGATCACACCGCCCAGGGAATTGCCGTGGCCACCGATATACTTGGTCACCGAGTGCACCACGATATCGGCGCCGAACTGGATCGGCTTGCACAGGATCGGCGTGGCGACGGTGTTATCCACCATCAGCGGCACGCCACGGGCGCGGGCCACCTTGGCCAAGGCTTCCAGGTCGACGATATTGCCGGCTGGGTTGCCGATGCTTTCGCAGTACACCAGCTTGGTGTTGTCGTCGATCAGCGCGGCGATGGCTTCTGCAGAGTCATCCCGGGCGAAACGTACATCGACGCCGAAGCTCGGCAGCAAGTGCGCGAACAAGGTGTAGGTGCCGCCGTAGAGTTGCGGGGTGGTGACGATATTGTCGCCGGCACGGGTGAGGGTCTGGATCGCATAATGGATCGCCGCGCTGCCGGCCGACACCGCCAGGGCGGCAATACCCCCTTCAAGGGCGGCAATGCGCTGCTCCAGCACATCGTTGGTGGGGTTCATGATCCGTGTGTAGATATTGCCGGGTACGTCCAGGTTGAACAGGTCGGCGCCGTGCTGGGCGTTATCGAATTCGAAAGCGACATTCTGATAGATCGGCACGGCGACGGCCTTGGTAGTCGGATCGGACTTGAAGCCGTGATGCAGCGCGATGGTGGCGTCTTTCATGATTGTTATTGACCTCCCTGGATAGTGGATGGCCACAATAAATCTGCTCCAGTGCTGACATTTAGATTTTTTTCAACCAGCTTCCTGTCTTTACGATATAAGCACCGCCCGGCACGCCACCCTGCACCTGAGCCTGCGTAAAAGGTAAACTTCGCCCCCTGCGCAGGAGCAACCATGAATTATCGTCACGCCTTTCACGCCGGCAACCACGCCGATGTCTTCAAACACCTGACCTTGACCCGCCTCATCGCCCTGATGTCGCGCAAGGAGCAGCCGTTCGCCTACCTCGACACCCACGCCGGCATCGGTCTGTACGACCTGCAAGGCGACCAGGCCAACCGCACCGGTGAATACCTGGAAGGCATCGCGCGCCTGTGGGGCGAAAGCGACCTGCCGCCGCTGACCGCCGATTACATGCGTGTATTGCACGAAATGAACCCGGATGGCGAGTTGCGCTACTACCCGGGCTCGCCGGAGCTGGCGCGGCGCCTCACGCGTCCACAGGACCGCGTACTGCTCAATGAAAAGCATCCGGAAGACGGTCTACTGCTCAAGGACAACATGAAAGGTGATCGCCGGGTCAAGGTACACTTGGGCGAAGGCTGGCATGTGCCACGTGCCTTGCTGCCGGTGCCGGAAAAGCGTGCGCTGATGCTGATTGACCCGCCGTTCGAGAAACTCGACGAGATGCAACGTTGCGCGGCGTCCCTCAAAGAAGCCGTGAGCCGCATGCGCCAGACCGTCGCGGCCATCTGGTACCCGGTGAAGGACCAGCGCCTGTTGCGCCGTTTCTACCAAGACCTGGCCGGCACCGGTGCGCCGAAGTTGCTGCGTGTGGAGTTGCTGGTGCATCCGCTGGACACGCCCAACACCCTGACCGGCTCGGGCCTGGCAATCGCCAACCCGCCGTGGGGCCTGGAGGAGGAGTTGCGTGAGCTGCTGCCGTGGTTGTCCAAAAAACTTGGGCAGACCCAGGGTGGGTGGCAGATGGATTGGCTGATCGCTGAATAACTGCAGTGAAGGGCGTTGGTGCAGTGAGCGGGCTTGCCCCGCGCTGGGTTGCGTAGCGGCCCCAATAAATCCACTGAGATGTTTCAGGTAAACCTCAGTGTGAGGTTGTGGGGCTGCTACGCAGCCCAGCGCGGGGCAAGCCCGCTCACTACAATAACCCTAGATATAGCGTCAGATCGGGCAGCTCACGCCCGTACCGCCGATCCCGCAATAGCCCTGCGGATTTTTCGCCAGATACTGCTGGTGATACGTCTCGGCGAAGTACACCGTCGGCGCTTCTTCGATTTCCGTCGTGATCTCACCCAGGCCGGCCTTGGTCAATTCAGCCTGATAGGCATCAGCACTGGCCTGCGCCGCCGCCAACTGCTCCGGCGTGGTCGCATAGATCACCGAGCGGTACTGGCTGCCAATGTCATTCCCCTGGCGCATGCCCTGGGTTGGGTTGTGCAGTTCCCAGAACATCTTCAGCAGGTCTTCGTATTTCACTTTGGCTTGGTCATACACCACCAGCACCACTTCACTGTGGCCGGTCAGGCCCGAGCAGACTTCTTCATAGGTCGGGTTCGGCGTGTAACCGCCGGCGTAACCCACCACGGTACTGACCACGCCATCGCGCTCCCAGAACTTGCGCTCGGCGCCCCAGAAACAACCCAGGCCGAAGATCGCAAAGCCGACGTCATCGAGGAACGGCCCCAGCAGCGGGTTGCCGTTGACGAAATGAGTCTCTGGCAGCGTCATTGGGGTTTCACGACCAGGCAACGCTTGTTCTTGAGTTGGCAGCACGTTTTTGTTCACCAGAATTTCCGAGCGCAAGACCATGATCAGTCCTCTCAGTCAGGTTGAGTTAGATGCGAATTCAGACCGCCAGTGTGCCCGAGTGTTACAACGCTGTCAGGCGATTGGCCCGCGCGGATAGCGTTTGAGCTTATCAAGCAGCTCTGCGCCGGGGATTGGGCGGTCAAACAGGTAACCCTGGCCGACATCGCAACGGTGCCGGCGCAGGAACGCCAGTTGCTCGACCGTCTCGATGCCCTCGGCCACGACCTTGAGCTTAAGGTTGTGGGCCATGGCGATCACCGCTGAGGTGATTTCCATGTCGTCCTGGTTGTCCGGGATTTCGTGAATGAAGCTGCGATCAATCTTGATGATGTCGATGGGGAATTTTTTCAAGTAGCTCAACGAGGAGTAACCGGTGCCGAAGTCATCCATGGCCAATGTCAGGCCAAAGCTTTTCAGCTGATCGAGTTGCAAGCGCGTGTCTTCGGTGGCTTCGAGCAGCAAACCTTCGGTCAGCTCCAGTTCCAGCAGGTTGGCCGGCAGTTGTTCTTCCTTGAGGATCGTGGCAATCGACGCGACCAGGTCCGGGTCAGAGAACTGCTTGGGCGACAGGTTGATCGCCACCTGCAGATTGCCCATGCCGGCGGCACTCAGTTGCTTGCTCATGCGGCAGGCCTGGCGCGCAATCCATTTGCCGATGGGGATGATCAGCCCGGTCTCTTCAGCCACGCTGATGAACTGGTCCGGGCGGATCATGCCCTTTTCCGGGTGGTTCCAGCGCAGCAGCGCCTCCATGCCCAGCAAGCGGCCGCTGCGCAGGCACAGCTTGGGCTGGTAGAACACGTCCAACTCGTTCTGGGTGAGGGCGCGGCGCAGGTTGTTTTCCACGAACAGTTTGTAGCTGGCTTCGGCATTCAGGGCTTCGGTAAACACTTGCACCTGGTGTTTACCGTTGGCCTTGGCCTTGTGCAGGGCCAGGCCGGCGTTGCGCATCAGGGTTTGCGGATCGCGGCCATGCAGCGGCGCGCAGGCGAGGCCCACGGAGCCGGTGACGCTGATCAACTGATTATCGACGAACATCGGTTTGTCGAGGGTCGCGAGCAGTTGGCTGGCGACCTGCTGGCCGGTCTCCAGATCGGTGTCGTCGAGCAATACCGCAAACTCGTTGCTGGCAAAGCGGGCCAGGCTGCCGCTGGCGCTCAGGCTGTTGCGCAGGCGGCGCGCCAGGCTGATCAACAGTTTGTCACCGGTCTGGTGGCCAAGGCTGTCGTTGATTCGCTTGAAGTTATCGATGTCCACCAGCAACAGGCTGATCGGGCTGTCGCTGTCACGTGCAAAACGTTCATCCAGGTTGCGGATAAACGAGGGGCGGTTGCCCAGGTTGGTCAAGTTGTCGGTGTAGGCCAGGCGCTCGATGCGCTGCTGGGCCAGCTTGGTCTGGGTGATGTCTTCGTAGATGCCGATGTAGTGCGTCAGCTCACGGTTATCGCCATAGACCTTGGAAATCGACAGTTGGCCCCAGTAGGGTTCGAGGTTTTTACGCCGGCTTTTGAATTCGCCCTGCCAGCTGTTGCTCTTGGCCAGGCTCGACGGTGCGTCGAACAGTAATTCGCTGAGGTTTTCCAGCGCCGGCAATTGGGCCAGGCGGTGGCCGTGGACTTCTTCGGCGCTGTACTGGGTGATCGCGGTAAAGCTTGGGTTGACGTACTCCACCACGCCGTCGCAGTTGACCAGCAAAAACGCGTTGGCGCTTTGTTCCACGGCACGCTGGAACAAGTGCAAGGCACTGGTGGCGGTGCGGCGGTTGTGGTTGTTGATAACTTGCGCGAACTGATCGGCCAGTTCGCCGGCAAAGGCAATTTCGTCGGCCTGCCAGGCGCGCGTGCAGCTGCTTTGTTCCAGGCACAACACGCCGACGACCTGGCCATCGACGCGGATGCTCGCGTCGAGCATGGCGTGAATGTCTTTGTTCTCGGCCATTTCCCGGGTACGCGGGTCGCGCAAGGCGTTGGTGGCGTCAATGGCGCGGCTGGTGTGCAGGGCTTCGAGGTAATCCGGGAAGCAGCTTGCGTCAATGGGGTCGGGCAGGTGGTGCTGCTGGTCGTCGCGGTGGTAGGCCGAGATGGGCACCAGGCGCTGGCCTTCGAGGTTCCAGATGCTGGCGCAGTCGATCTGGTAGATATCACAGGCACTGCGGGTGATCAGCTCAGCGGCTTCTTGCAACGAATTGTTGGTGGTGTAGCGCTGCCGGGCCAGCAGCAGGATCAACTCCTGTTGGGCACGCACCCGCTCCAAGTGTTGCAACTGTTCCTGCTGGGCGCGCTGGTTGAGCTCCAGTGCGATCTGCAGGCGGCTGTTCTGGTTTTCCAGGTCTGCCGTGGGCACGGCAGCGGGGAGTTCGCTGAACAGGCCGTCGACCACCATCAGGTAGCCGCGCAGCAGGTGGCGATTATGTTGTTTATAGGCTTCGCCCATTTCCAGCAGGCTCAGCGGGCCATCATTGGTGTGCAGGGTATAGCGCACCAAGTAGTGAGGGCTCAGGGCCAGTTGCTGCTGGATGGTGTCGTGCAGTTCATAACGCGCCTGGGGTTCCATCAGGCTGGCGTAGGGCGTGCCGAGCAGGGCACACAACTCTACAGCCGACAGACCGAATTGGCGCTCGCAATTGGGGTCGAGGTAAAGGAGGGCCCAGCTTGCCTCATTAAGCCGCTCGAAACGCAGCATACCGAGGCGCGAAGGCACCGGTAACTGCGTCACTACCTCGGCCGCCATTCGGGCGACATCGGGTTGGCTTTTCATGGGGCAGACTCACTTGAAATAACGCGCACGGCGCCGGGCTTACGCCCTCTTTTCTGTTGCCTGCGGCAAGGTTGCATCATGCGGCGCAGGCTGACAAGAGAGGATGAAGGCTAAGTGCTATAAGGGGGTTATCGGCCGCGGGAGGGGTTTCTTCAATCGGAATGATGGAAGGTGTACAAACCTGTCTTCTTTATCCAGCTTCCTGCTGGAAAACAGGCAAAAAAAGCCCCGCCAAGTGGCGGGGTTGAGGTACGAGCGTGGCGCTCGGAAATCGGTGCAGCCAGGCCTCCTCGGTGAGGAGGAGGCCCGTTGAGACTTACAGCAGGATGGTGCGGATGTCGTTCAGCAGTTGGCTCAAGCGCTGCGTGAAGCGAGCAGCAGCGGCGCCGTTGATCACGCGGTGATCGTAGGACAGCGACAGCGGCAGCATCAGCTTAGGCTGGAACGCTTTACCGTCCCACACAGGCTGGATAGTGGCCTTGGACACACCCAGGATCGCCACTTCCGGCGCGTTGACGATTGGCGTGAAGCCAGTGCCGCCAATGTGACCGAGGCTGGAGATGGTGAAGCACGCGCCTTGCATGTCGTCTGCGGTGAGCTTCTTGTCGCGGGCCTTGGCAGCCAGTGCAGCGGCTTCGGCAGCGAGTTGCAGCAGGCTCTTCTGGTCGACGTTCTTGATGACCGGTACCAGCAGGCCTTCCGGGGTGTCGACGGCAAAGCCAATGTGCACGTATTTCTTGCGAATGATCGCCTTGCCGCTTGGCGCCAGCGAACTGTTGAAGTCCGGCAGTTCCTTGAGCAGGTGCGCACACGCCTTGAGCAGCAGTGGCAGCACGGTCAGTTTCACGCCGGCCTTCTCGGCCACGGCTTTCTGCGCAACGCGGAAAGCTTCCAGGTCGGTGATGTCGGCCTGGTCGAACTGAGTCACGTGCGGGATGTTCAGCCAGCTCGCGTGCAGGCTCGACGCGCCGATTTGCATCAGACGGGTCATCGGCACTTCTTCGGTTTCGCCGAAGCGGCTGAAGTCCACGGTGCGGATTGGCGGAATGCCCGAACCACCGGTAGCGCCACCGGCAGCCGGCGCTTCCTTGGCTTTCTGCATCATGGATTTGACGTAGACCTGAACGTCTTCCTTCAGCACGCGGCCGTGAGGGCCGGTTGCCGACACAGCATTCAGCTCAACGCCGAATTCACGGGCCAATTGACGCACGGCAGGACCGGCGTGAACCTTGGCACCACTTGGCGCAGGTGCGGCAGCAGCAGGGGCCGGAGCGGCCTCAGCTTTTGCAGCAGGCGCAGGGGCGGCAGCAGCCGGAGCAGCTTCAGCCTTGGCAGCCGGAGCGGCGGCAGGTGCTGGAGCGGCTGCAGGCGCAGCGCCTTGTACTTTCAGCTTGAGGATGAAGTCACCGGTGCCGACTTCGTCTTCCAGCTTGACCGCGATGCTTTCCACCACGCCGGCAGCCGGCGAAGGGATTTCCATGGAGGCCTTGTCGGACTCCAGGGTGATCAGCGACTGGTCGGCTTCGACGGTGTCGCCGACCTTGACCAGCAGCTCGATGATCTTGGCCTTGCCCGACGAGCCGATGTCCGGGACGTGGATGTCCTGAACGCTGGCGGCGGCAGGTTCTGCAGCCGCAGGGGCAGCAGGGGCCTCGGCAGCAGCAGGCTTTTCAGCAGCAGGCGCGGGTGCGGCAGCGGCAGCAGGCGCCGCCGCAGGCGCTGCATCAGCAGCCCCTTCGATTTCCAGTTCCAGCAGTTCGTCGCCTTCTTTCAGGCGGTCGCCCAGCTTCACTTTCAGGCTCTTGACCACGCCGGCCTTGGGAGCAGGGATTTCCATGCTCGCCTTGTCCGACTCCAGGGTCAGGATGCTCTGGTCGGCTTCGACGGTGTCGCCGACCTTCACAAACAGCTCGATTACTTCACCTTCACCGCTGCCGATGTCAGGTACGCGAATGAGTTCGCTCACAAAAAATCTCCTCAGCAGTCCAGTGGGTTGCGTTTTTCCGGGTTGATCCCGAACTTGACGATAGCGTCAGCCACCACCTTGGGTTCGATCTCACCACGGTCAGCCAAGGCTTCCAGGGCTGCCAACACCACGAAGTGACGGTCGACTTCGAAGAAGTGACGCAGCTTCTTGCGGCTGTCACTGCGGCCGAAACCGTCGGTGCCCAGGACTTTGAATTCCTTGGACGGGACCCACTGGCGAATTTGTTCAGCAAACAGCTTCATGTAGTCGGTGGACGCGATGACCGGACCTTTACGGCCGTTCAGGCATTCTTCGACGTAGCTCAGTTGTGGCTTCTGGCCAGGGTGCAGGCGGTTGTTGCGCTCAACGGCCAGGCCGTCGCGACGCAGTTCGTTGAAGCTGGTAACGCTCCACACGTCAGCGCCGACGTTGAACTCGTCACGCAGGATCTTCGCCGCTTCACGCACTTCACGCAGGATGGTGCCGGAGCCCATCAGCTGCACGTGGTGCGCCGCTTCCTTGGTGTCTTCTTCGAGCAGGTACATGCCCTTGATGATGCCTTCCTCAACACCGGCCGGCATGGCAGGTTGCTGGTAGGACTCGTTCATCACGGTGATGTAGTAGAAAACGTCCTGCTGTTCTTCGGTCATCTTCTTCATGCCGTCCTGGATGATCACCGCCAGCTCATAGCCGTAGGTTGGATCAAAGGTGCGGCAGTTCGGGATGGTGGCAGCCAGGATGTGGCTGTGACCGTCTTCGTGTTGCAGGCCTTCGCCGTTCAACGTAGTCCGGCCGGCGGTACCGCCGATCAGGAAGCCACGGGTACGGCTGTCGCCTGCTGCCCACGCCAGGTCGCCAATACGCTGGAAGCCGAACATCGAGTAGAAGATGTAGAACGGCAGCATTGGCTGGTTGTGGCTGGAGTACGACGTACCGGCAGCGATGAAGGAGCTCATGGCGCCCGCTTCGTTGATGCCTTCTTCGAGGATCTGGCCCTTCTTGTCTTCCTTGTAGAACATCACCTGGTCTTTATCGACTGGCTCGTAGAGCTGGCCGACGGAGGAGTAGATGCCCAACTGGCGGAACATGCCTTCCATACCGAAGGTACGGGCTTCGTCCGGGATGATCGGGACGATGCGCGAACCGATTTCCTTGTCCTTGACCAGCTGCGCGAGGATCCGCACGAAGGCCATGGTGGTGGAGATTTCACGGTCGCCCGAGCCGTCCAGGATAGCCTTCAGCGTATCGAGTGGCGGGGTCGGAATGCTTACGCTCTTGGCTCGGCGCTGTGGCACGAAACCGCCCAGTGCAGTGCGACGCTCGCTCAGGTAGCGGGCTTCGGCGCTGTTTGGCTCCGGCTTGAAGAACGGCAGGTTTTCCAGCTCTTCGTCCTTGACCGGAATGTCGAAGCGGTCGCGGAACAACTTCAGGCTGTCGACATCGACTTTCTTGGTGTTGTGCGCAGTGTTCTTCGCTTCGCCGGCACCGGTGCCATAACCCTTGATGGTCTTGGCCAGGATGACGGTGGGTTGTTCTTTGTGGTTGACCGCTTCGTGGTACGCCGCGTAGACCTTGTACGGGTCGTGGCCGCCACGGTTGAGTTTCCAGATCTCGTCGTCGGACAGGTCTGCAACCATCGCCTTGAGTTCTGGCGTGTTGAAGAAATGTTCACGCACGAATGCGCCGTCTTTGGCTTTGTAGTTCTGGTACTCGCCGTCGATGACTTCGTCCATGCGACGTTGCAGGATGCCGTCGACGTCCTTGGCCAGCAGTGGGTCCCAGAAACGGCCCCAGATGACTTTGGTCACGTTCCAGTGAGCGCCGCGGAACACGCCTTCGAGTTCCTGGATGATCTTACCGTTGCCGCGAACCGGGCCGTCGAGGCGCTGCAGGTTGCAGTTGATGACGAAGATCAGGTTGTCGAGCTTCTCGCGTCCGGCCAGGGAGATGGCGCCCAGGGATTCCGGCTCGTCACACTCGCCGTCGCCCAGGAAGCACCAGACTTTCTGCTTGCCTTCAGGGATGAAACCACGGGCTTCCAGGTACTTCATGAAGCGTGCCTGGTAGATCGCTTGAATTGGACCCAGACCCATGGAAACGGTCGGGAACTGCCAGAAATCAGGCATCAGCCAAGGGTGCGGGTAGGACGACAGGCCCTGGCCGTCGACTTCCTGGCGGAAGTTGTTCATCTGCTCTTCGGTGATGCGGCCTTCCATGAACGCACGGGCGTAGACGCCTGGCGAGGTGTGGCCCTGGAAGTAGATGAGGTCGCCGCCGTGTTCGTCGGTCGGCGCCTGGAAGAAATAGTTGAAGCCGATGTCATACAGGGTTGCGCTGGAGGCGAAGCTGGAGATGTGACCGCCCAGGTCAGAATCTTTCAAGTTCGTGCGCATTACCATCGCCATGGCGTTCCAACGTACCAGCGAGCGAATGCGGCGTTCCATGAACAGGTCGCCAGGCATGCGTGCTTCGTGGGTAACGGGGATGGTGTTGCGGTATGGCGTAGTGATGGCGTAAGGCAGTTGCGAGCCGCTGCGGGTCGCGAGTTCGCCCATACGGGTCATCAGGTAGTGAGCACGGTCTTCGCCTTCTTTGTCGAGAACCGATTCCAGGGCGTCCAGCCATTCCTGGGTTTCGACGGGATCGAGGTCTTGCATGGCTTGCTCCAGGGCGGAAAGGCTACCAGAATCGGTTGCCTGAAGTTTGCGACTGGCCTTGTGGGCAGACGACATAAATTCTTGGATGGCCGAAGGTTGCTTCGGCGTCCTGTAGTTTTACTACAAATCGTCGGCCATTTCAGCCTTTCGAATGTATATACGAGTAGTAAAACTACACAAGACTGAGCGTATGGCTCGGTCTGGCTGGTGAGCATAATCGTTATTGTTGATCTTTTGCGAACAAGAAAAGGTAGAAGTTTAATGTTCCCTGCCAACAACTATGAATTTTCAGCTATTTATAACCTTTGTTCGACAGTCCTTCATGTAGCGCCGGTATCACGTCCACCGCAACCCGCCATTTACGCGCTGATCAAGGATAGACCATGAGCCTTCCAACGCTGGCCGAACTGCCGGCCATTCTCTTGCCAAAAGCCCAGCGGGCCGAGCAGTCATTTCGTGACGCCGTGGCCGCGCTGGACGACGATCATGGACTTTCTGCGTGGACGCCGCAACGGTGGGCCGACTTCGTCCGCGTGTGCGCCGCCAGTGATTTCGTGATTGAACAGAGTGTTCGTGACCCTTTGATGTTGCTCGAATTGGTGGCCTGGGGCGAGCTGGACCGGGGGTTCGCCCCTGGCGAGCTGTGCGGGCAAATTGCTGGCGCAGTGCAACAAGCCGAAACAGAAGACGAGCTGGGCCGTGTGTTGCGTCGCCAGCGTACCCGCCAGCAAGTACGCATCATCTGGCGCGATTTGACCCGCCAGGCGGACCTGGTGCAAACCTGCCGCGACCTTTCCGATATGGCCGATGCGAGCATCGACCAGGCCTACCAGTGGCTGTACCAGCGCCACTGCGCGCAGTTCGGCACGCCTACCGGCCGGCGCAGCGGCGAGCCGCAGCACATGGTCATCCTCGGCATGGGCAAGCTCGGCGCGGTGGAGCTGAACCTGTCGTCGGATATCGACCTGATTTTCGCGTATCCCGAAGGCGGCGAAACCGTCGGTGTTAAACGCTCGCTGGACAACCAGGAATTTTTCATCCGCCTTGGTCAAAAACTGATCAAGGCCCTCGACCCGATGACGGTTGACGGCTTTGTGTTCCGCGTCGATATGCGCCTGCGCCCCTACGGTTCAGCGGGCGCGTTGGTGCTCAGCTTCAATGCGCTGGAGCAGTACTACCAGGACCAGGGGCGTGACTGGGAGCGCTACGCCATGATCAAGGCGCGGGTGGTGGCGGGCGACCAGGTGGCGGGTGCGCAACTGCTCGATATGCTGCGACCGTTCGTTTATCGGCGCTATCTGGACTTCTCCGCCATCGAAGCGCTGCGCACCATGAAGCAGTTGATCCAGCAGGAAGTGCGGCGCAAAGGCATGGCCGACAATATCAAGCTGGGCTCGGGCGGTATCCGCGAAGTGGAATTTATCGCCCAGGCCTTCCAGCTGATCCATGGCGGCCGCGACCTCAGCTTGCAACAGCGGCCGCTGCTCAAGGTGCTCGGCACCCTGGAAGGCCAGGGCTACCTGCCGCCGGCGGTGATCGCCGAATTGCGCAATGGCTACGAATTCCTGCGTTATACCGAACATGCGATCCAGGCGATTGCCGACCGCCAGACGCAAATGCTCCCGGACGACCCGGAAGATCAGGCGCGCATTGCCTTTATGCTGGGCTTCGCCGACTGGGCCGCGTTCCACGAGCGCCTGATGTACTGGCGCGGGCGCGTGGACTGGCATTTCCGTCAAGTGATTGCCGATCCAGACGAAGAAGAGGGTGAAGAAAGCGAGCTGGTCGTGGGCGGTGAGTGGTTGCCGTTGTGGGAAGAATCCCAAGACGACGAAGCGGCCTGCCGCCAATTGGCCGAAGGCGGGTTCACTGACGCGACCAAGGCGCTCAAAGCGTTGGCCGGCCTGCGCAACAGCCCGCAACTGCGTGCCATGCAGCGCCTGGGGCGCGAACGCTTGGATGCATTTATTCCGCGTCTGCTCGCCCAGGCTGTCGAACACGCCAACCCGGACTTGGTGCTGGAGCGCGTGTTGCCGCTGGTGGAAGCGGTCGCCCGGCGTTCTGCCTACTTGGTGCTGCTCACGGAAAACCCCGATGCCCTGCGTCGCCTGTTGACCCTGTGCGCCGCCAGCCCGTGGATCGCCGAACAGATCACCCGCTTCCCGCTGCTGCTGGATGAATTGCTTAACGAAGGCCGTTTGTTCAAGCCGCCATTGGCGCCGGAGCTTGCGGCTGAACTGCGCGAGCGCCTGACGCGAATCCCCGAGGACGACCTTGAGCAGCAGATGGAAGCCTTGCGGCACTTCAAGTTGGCTCACCGCCTGCGCGTGGCCGCGTCGGAAATCGCCGGCAGCCTGCCGCTGATGAAAGTCAGCGACTACCTGACCTGGCTCGCCGAGGCCATTCTCGAGCAGGTGCTGGCCCTGGCCTGGCGCCAGACCGTCGCGCGTCACGGCTCGCCACAGCGGTTGGACGGTACGTTGTGCGATCCTGGGTTCATTATTGTCGGTTACGGGAAAGTCGGCGGGATCGAACTGGGGCATGGTTCGGACCTGGACCTGGTGTTTATCCACGACGGCGACCCGCAGGCTGAAACCGATGGCGCCAAGCCGATTGATGGCGCGCAGTTTTTCACGCGCCTGGGCCAGCGCATCATTCACCTGCTGACCACCCAGACCAACTCCGGCCAGCTGTATGAAGTGGACATGCGCCTGCGGCCTTCCGGGGCCTCCGGGCTGTTGGTCAGTTCACTGGGAGCGTTCGATCGCTATCAACAAAATGAAGCCTGGACCTGGGAGCACCAGGCATTGATCCGTGCGCGGGTGCTGGTCGGTAGCCAGGATGTGGGGCATGCGTTTGAACACGTCCGGGCTAAAGTGTTGGGCCGGGAGCGGGACCTGGCGAAGCTGCGTCAGGAGGTCAGCGAGATGCGCGCGAAGATGCGTGACAACCTTGGTACCAAGACCACGGCGGCCGGCACCGGCGCCAATGCCTTCGAAGCCACGGCGGCGTTCGACCTCAAGCAGGACGCCGGAGGTATCGTCGATATTGAATTTATGGTGCAATACGCGGCTTTGGCGTGGTCTGCGCAACATCCATCGTTGCTGCGCTATACCGACAATATCCGCATTCTGGAAGGCCTGGAGCAGGTGGGCTTGATGCCCGCCACCGATGCCCATCTGCTGCGTGAGGTGTATAAGGCCTACCGTTCCGCCGCGCACCGCCAGGCCTTGCAAAACGAGGCCGGTACGGTGGCCGGGGATCAGTTCGCCGACGAACGGCGCCAGGTGATGCGAATCTGGAAAGAACTGGGGTTAAGCTGAAACTTGATGAATTGAGCGACGCCGATCTGATGTGGAAACCGGCTTTATGTGGGAGCGGGCTTGCTCGCGAAGCAGGCGCTGCGGTCTGTCTATCGGACCGCGGTGATGCCTTCGCGAGCAAGCCCGCTCCCACACAAACCGGTGTTCACACAAACCCGGTCTTATAGTCATTATCGAGGCGGGGAGGCATAAGCCTCCCCGTATCGTTTGTGGAAACTACATGAATATTCTGATCGTTGGGCCCAGTTGGGTCGGTGACATGGTGATGGCGCAGACACTGTTCCAGTGCCTGCGCATGCGCTACCCAGACTGCCAGATCGACGTGCTCGCCCCTGAGTGGAGCCGGCCGATCCTTGAGCGCATGCCCGAGGTGCGCAAGGCCTTGAGCTTCCCGCTCGGTCACGGTGCCCTGGAGTTGGCGACCCGCCGCCGCATCGGTAAATCCTTGGCGGGCGAATACGACCAGGCGATCCTGTTGCCCAACTCGCTCAAGTCGGCGCTGGTGCCGTATTTTGCCGGCATCCCCAAACGCACCGGCTGGCGCGGCGAGTTTCGCTACGTGCTGCTCAATGATGTGCGCAGGTTGGACAAAGCCCGCTACCCGCTGATGATCGAGCGTTTCATGGCCCTGGCGTACGAGCCGGGTGCCGAGTTGCCCACGCCGTATCCGCGCCCGAGCCTGCAGATCGACCCGGTCAGCCGCGACTCCGCCCTGGCCAAGTTCGGCCTGCAACTCGACCGTCCGGTCCTGGCGCTGTGCCCAGGGGCCGAGTTTGGCGAGTCCAAGCGCTGGCCATCGGAACACTACGCCAAGGTCGCCGAGGCCAAGATCCGCGAAGGTTGGCAGGTGTGGTTGTTTGGTTCGAAGAAGGATCATCCGGTGGGTGAAGATATTCGCCAGCGCCTGATTCCCGGTCTTCGCGAAGAGTCGGTCAACCTCAGTGGCGACACGTCCCTGGCCGAGGCCATCGACCTGCTGTCCTGCGCTGATTCGGTGGTGTCCAACGACTCCGGCCTGATGCACGTCGCCGCCGCGCTGAACCGCCCATTGGTGGCGGTGTACGGCTCCACTTCCCCTGGTTTCACCCCGCCTTTGGCCGATAAGGTCGAAGTCGTGCGCCTGGGCCTGGAGTGCAGTCCGTGCTTTGAGCGCACCTGCCGTTTCGGTCACTACAACTGCATGCGCCAATTGCTGCCGCAGCCGGTGAACGAAGCCTTGCAGCGGTTGCAGGGCTCTGTGGTAGAGGTCCGATAGTTTGCGCGTACTGGTAATCAAGACCTCATCCCTGGGCGATGTGATCCACGCGTTGCCGGCACTGACCGACGCAGCGCGGGCGATCCCCGGCATTCAATTCGACTGGGTCGTGGAAGAGGGCTTTGCCGAAATTCCCACCTGGCATCCGGCGGTCGACAAGGTCATCCCGGTGGCGATTCGCCGCTGGCGCAAAAACATCTGGCAGACCCTCAAAAGTGGCGAATGGCGGCGCTTCAAGCAGCAGGTCCAGTCGACCAAGTACGACTTGGTGATCGACGCCCAAGGCCTGCTTAAAAGCGCCTGGCTGACCCGCTATGTACGTGCCCCGGTAGCCGGTTTCGACAAGCACTCGGCCCGTGAACCGTTCGCAGCACGCTTTTACTCCCGGCGCCTGGCCGTGGCCCGCGGGCAACATGCGGTGGAGCGTTTGCGCCAACTGTTCGCCGTGGCGCTGGGTTATGACTTACCCAAAGGCCTGGGCGACTATGGCCTGGGCGTCGATAAGCTGCTCGGCCTGCCGCCGAAAAAACCCTTCGTCCTGCTGCTGCACGGCACCACCTGGGACACCAAGCACTGGCCAGAAACCTACTGGCGTGAGTTGGCCGAACGCATGGGCCGCCTGGGTGTGGACGTGAAATTGCCCTGGGGCAACGCCGCCGAAAAAGCCCGCGCCGAACGCCTGGCGCAGGGCCTGCCAAATGCCGAAGTGCTGCCCAAGCTGAACCTGGCCGGTGTCGCCCGCGTATTGGCCGGCGCACGCGCCTGCGTGGCGGTTGACACCGGTCTCGGTCACCTGGCTGCTGCGCTGGACGTGCCGACCATTTCCCTGTTCGGTCCGACCAACCCAGGGCTCACTGGCGCCTATGGCAAGGGCCAGATTCACCTGGCGAGCGACTTCCCCTGCGCGCCCTGCCTGCAAAAACACTGTACCTATCAACCGACGGCCGACGACCTGCGTCGGTTCGACATCACGCGCGAGTCGCCCCTGTGCTTCACGCGCCTGAACCCTGAGCGTGTGGCAAGCCGACTGAGCACGTTGTTACTGGCTGAGGAGCTGCACTGATGCAACTGGCTTTTGTTCTGTACAAATATTTCCCCTTTGGCGGCCTGCAGCGTGACTTCATGCGCATCGCCCTGGAATGCCAGCAGCGTGGCCACCAGATTCGTGTCTACACGCTGATCTGGGAAGGCGATATCCCGCCCGGTTTCGAAGTGCTGGTGGCGCCGGTCAAGGCGTTCTTCAACCATCGGCGCAACGAGAAGCTCAGCGCCTGGATGGAGGCCGACCTGGCCCAGCGCCCGGTGGACCGCCTGATTGGTTTCAACAAAATGCCTGGCCTGGACGTGTACTACGCCGCCGACGGCTGCTTTGAAGACAAGGCGCAAAACCTGCGCCATTCGCTGTACAAAAGCTTTGGCCGGTATCGCCACTTTGCCGAGTACGAGCGCGCGGTGTTTGCCAAGGACGCCAAGACCGAAGTCTTGATGATTTCCGAAGTGCAGCAGCCGCTGTTCATCAAGTATTACGACACCCCGCTGGAACGCTTCCACTTGCTGCCGCCGGGCATTGCCCAGGACCGCCGCGCGCCGCCGAATGCCGCCGAGATTCGCGAAGGTTTCCGCAAGGAGTTCAACCTGGGCGCAGACGATCTGTTGCTGGTGCAGATCGGCTCCGGCTTCAAGACCAAGGGCGTCGACCGCAGCCTGAAGGCCGTGGCCGCTTTGCCATCGGCGCTTAGAAAGCGCACGCGCCTGTTTGTAATCGGCCAGGACGACCCCAAGGTATTCCAGTTGCAGAGCGCCACGTTGGGGCTGGGCGATAACGTGCAGTTCCTCAAAGGCCGCAGTGATATCCCACGTTTCCTGCTGGGCGCCGACCTGCTGATCCACCCGGCGTACAACGAAAACACTGGCACCGTATTGCTTGAAGCCCTGGTGGCCGGGTTGCCGGTGCTGGTCTCGGCCGTGTGTGGTTATGCGCATTACATCAATGAGGCCGACAGCGGCCTGGTGCTGGATGAGCCGTTTGAGCAAACGCAGCTGAACCAGTATTTGGCCCAGATGCTCACCGACACTGCACAGCGCGCGGCCTGGAGCCGCAATGGGTTGGCCTTCGCCGAGACGGCCGACCTCTACAGCATGCCGCAGCACGCGGCAGATGTGATTCTGGCGGAGCCAAAACGATGAAGTTGATTCTTGCCGAACCGTTCAAGACGTTGTGGGCCGGGCTTGATGCCTTTGCCGAAGTCGAGAAACTGCAAGGCCAGGTATTCCGTGAGCTGGCGGCGCGTCGCACCTTGCGCACCGAGGTCGATGGCCGCCCGTATTTCGTGAAAATCCATCGCGGCATTGGTTGGGCGGAAATCTTCAAGAACCTGATCACCGCCAAGTTGCCGGTGCTCGGCGCCGGCCTTGAGTGGGACGCCATCCACCGCTTGCAGGCACTGGGCGTGCCGACCATGACCGGCGTGGCGTTCGGCGAAAAGGGCAGCAACCCGGCGGACCAGCACTCGTTCATCATCACCGAAGAGCTGGCGCCAACGATCAGCCTGGAAGACCTGACAATCAATTGGGTGGCCGAGCCGCCCGCGCCTGCGTTGCGCCACGCCCTTACGGCTGAGCTGGCGCGCATGGTTGGTGATATGCACCGAGGTGGCGTCAATCACCGTGACTGCTACCTGTGCCACTTCTTGCTGGACACCGCCAAGCCTATCGATGCGAAAGACATCAAGCTGTCGGTGATCGACCTGCACCGTGCCCAACTGCGGGCCCATCTGCCGCTGCGCTGGCGCGACAAGGACCTCTCGGCGCTGTACTACTCGGCGCTGGAAATCGGCCTGACCCGCCGCGACAAGCTGCGCTTTCTCAAGGGCTACTTCCGCCAACCGCTGCGCCAGATCCTGGCCGAGCAATCGGCGTCGTTGAGCCTGATGCAGCGCAAGGCCGACAAGCTCTATGCGCGCAAGCAACGTTACGGGGATGCAATCTGATGGCGGGTTGGATTCTGGAGCCTGCCTACGCCCACCTGGCGGATGATTTTGGAAGCCTCGAAGCGGTTTTTGCCCTGCAAGGTGAGCGGCTGACCCGCGACCCGCTGTCGGAGGTGATCCGGGTGGAGCGCGGCGGGGTCAATTACTACGTCAAGCGCTACGTCGGCGCCGGCAAGGGCTTGCGGCGTTACCTGGGCAAGCCCCGGGTCAAGTCCGAATGGCAGAACCTCAAGCGCTTCGCCAAGTGGGGCATTCCCACTGCCGACGTGGTTGCCTGGGGCCTGGAACGCAAAGGCCTGGCCTACGACCGTGGTGCGATGATCACCCGCGAGTTGCCGAGGACGGAAGACCTGTCGGTGCTGGCCGAGCGTAAGGATGCACGCCTGCGCGATCCGAAGTGGGTCGACGCGGTGAGCCGCCAGCTCGCTGAATACACGCGCACCATGCACGATCATCGGTTTACCCATAACGATTTGAAGTGGCGCAACCTGCTGATCGACGACCAGACAACGCTGTACCTGATCGATTGCCCCAATGGCGACTTCTGGCGCGGCTTCTGGCTCAAGTACCGTATTACCAAAGACCTGGCCTGCCTGGACAAGGTGGCCAAGTATCACCTGTCCGCCACCCAGCGCCTGCGCTTCTACATGCAGTACCGTCAGCGCCGGCACCTGAGTGCGTCGGACAAGCAGCGTATTCGCCACGTGGTGAAGTTTTTCGAGGGGCGCGAATGAGTGATTTCCTGGCGGCTGAAGACCGTGCGCTGCTGGAGCGCAACGGCCTGGCGACGTTCGATGCCCTGTGGGCCAAACAACTGGATGCGGTGGACGAGCCGAATACCAGTCGCGGCGGCTGGAGCAGCGTGTTTCGCCTGGAGCTCGACGGCCACGGTTACTACCTCAAGCGCCAGAGCAATTACCTGACGCGTAGCCTGCACCGCCCCTTTGGCGAGCCGAGTTTCTCCCGCGAATTTCGCAATATCAGCCGTTATCGCAAGCTCGGTATTCCGGCTTTGCAAGCGGCGTTCTACGGGGAGCGAAAAGTCGCTGGCGAACACCGCGCGATGCTGCTGACCCGCGCCCTGGACGGCTGGAATGACCTGGATTCGTTGCTGGAGCAGTGGCCTTCACTGAGCGATGCCCAGCACCGCGCGATCCTGCTGGCCTGTGGCCAACTCGCACGCCGACTGCACAGCGTCGGCCAGGTGCATGGCTGTTTCTACCCCAAGCATATTTTCCTGCGGGCCACCGGTGACGGTTATGCCGCGCAGTTGATCGACCTGGAGAAAACCCGCCCGCTGCTGTTCGGCTGGCGTGATCGGGTCAAGGATCTGGAGCCGTTGTTGCGTCGCGCACCACAATGGTCCGATGCGCAGGTCCGCCAACTGTTGGCGGCGTATCTGGAGCAGCCTGAGAGCAGCGAGTTGGTCGCCACTTGGTTCCAGCGCCTTGGCGCCCGTCGTAGTCACAAGGAAAACCGTTGATGCGTTTGTCCGAGCTGAAAACCGCCGGCCGTACTCCCACCCTGCCGCTGACGATTGAATTGGCCGATGCGGCGGGCCCAGGCCAGTTGCAACTGCTGAGCCTGTTGCGCGTGCTGCCGGGCGAGCGCTACGTAGGCGCAGCGGTGTGGCGCGGGCGTCCAGTACTGGCCAAGTTGCTGGTGGGCAGCAAGGCGGCGCGGCACTTTCAGCGTGAACTCAATGGCGTGCGCCTGCTCGCCGAGCAAGGCCTGACCACACCGTTGTTGCTGGCCGATGGCTTGCAGGAAGGCGAGGGCGGTTGGCTGTTGTTCGAATTTATCGAAGGCGCCGAGAGCCTGGCGGATGCCTGGCACGCGGTCGAAAGCCTGCCGCCCTTGGCTGACGAGCAAACTGCGGTGCTTGCCGAGGCATTGGGTGCGATTGCCCTGATGCACACCAAAGGCCTGTGGCAGGAAGACCTGCACCTGGACAACTTGCTGCGTCGGGACGGCAAGCTGTATTTGATCGATGGTGCCGGGATTCGCGTCGAAGAGGCGGGCAAGCCCCTGTCGCGCAACCGCGTACTGGAGAACCTTGGGGTGTTTTTCGCCCAGTTGCCGAAGCATCTCGAGCCATTTACCGAAGAGCTGCTGGTGTACTACCTGCTGGGCAACGGCGAGCACGCTTTGCCCTTGGAGGCTTTGGAAAAACAGGTGCGCAAGGTCAGCGCTTGGCGCCTGAAGGACTTTCTCAACAAGGTCGGTCGCGAATGCACGCTGTTCAGTGTGCTGCGCGGGCCGTTTGCCCTGCGTGCAATCCGTCGCGAGGAAGAAGTCGCGATGCTGGCGGTGCTGGAACAGGCCGATGCCTTGCTCGAGCAGGGCCACTTGTACAAGACCGGTGGAACCGCCACGGTGGCCAAGGCCGAAGTGGCGGGTCGCCCATTGGTGATCAAGCGTTACAACATCAAGAGTTTCGCCCACTGGTTCAAGCGCTTCTGGCGCCCAAGCCGTGCCTGGCATTCCTGGCGTGAAGGCAATCGCCTGGCGTTCCTCGGTATCGCTACGCCCAAGCCGCTGGCCGTGCTGGAAAAGCGCTTTTTCGGCCTGCGCGGTCGCGCTTACCTGATTACCGAATTCCTGCCGGGGCCGGACATCATCGAGCGCTTTGCGCCTTACGTTGAGAACGGTGACGCGCCGGAAAACGAACTGCTCGCCCTGGATCACCTGTTCGCCGAGCTGATCCGCGAGCGCATCAGCCATGGCGACTTCAAGGGGCATAACCTGTTCTGGGACAAGGATCGCTGGTCGTTGATCGACCTGGATGCCATGCGCCAGCACAGCACCCAAGCCAGCTTCGCTCCGGCGTTTGCCAAGGACCGCGCGCGGTTCATGCGTAATTGGCCTGAGAGCAGTGCGTTGTATCAGCTGATTGATCAGCGCCTCCCCAAGCAGACCGCCTGATCCCTGACACCGCTTTTTACTTGAAAAAACGCTAGGGCCGCTTCGCAGCCCAGCGCGGGGCAAGCCCGCTCACTACAGGTGTTGCGTGGGCAATAGTGTTTGGGGGGTGGAGCTTCAGCGTTGCCAGTCGACGTTATTGTGCGTTGATCAGCGTCGTATGGGTTTTGTATTTGCCCTGGATCACGTCCTCGGTAGCAAAGAAATACCCGTAGTCCTTCAGGTACATGACGGTGCTGGTGGCCTGGTAGTTATCACCTGCGGCAGTGCAATTGAGCTCCTTTGCATTGCCACTCAGCGTCGAGTTGATGCTGCTGGCTGGCAGTTCGCGCGCCACTACACAGGTGGTATTGCGGGACAGCACGCGATCCTCTTCAGCGGTGTTGCGATTCAGCTCTTTGAGTTTGAAACCCAGCGTTGCACCGATCGGCATCTGCTTCCAGTCGCCGGTGAAGCTGAGTTGCTCAACATTGCTGGCGGCCGAGACTTTCATCCCGTGCAGTTCGAAATCGCTTTGGAAGGTCAGGCTGAACAACCCTCGGAATGTGGTGATGTGGGTGCTTGAGAATTGGGTGGCTCGGCGGATTTTAAGCTGACCGTTTCCGGTTCCGGGCTCAATGAACACGTCAGTGCGCAAGCTGGAAGAACCCAAGTCGCGCTTCTCCATAAGGTGGCGCAGAGGTTTGGCTGCGGGGGGCATTCCCAGTGCGGAGATCGCCTCTGTCACCGCTGTCGGGACAGGTGCGGGTGTCAGGGTTTGCTCGAGCTTGGTACGCGCAACGGCTACCGGGAGTTGCGCCACTGTTGGCGAGCACGCGGCCTTGAGCAGGGTCTGGGTGTCCGTCTCGGCGCTGCTGAAAGGCTGGTCGATGGGGACTGCTACCACGCTGCCGAAGGTCACGACGTTTTTCGGGGTGAGGCTGAAAGTGGCCAGAGTGCGATAGGTCTGGCGGCTGCAACTGACCTCCCAGTGCATGCGGGTCTGGGCGTAGGGCATCTTTTTCAGTTTGTTGGTCAGGATGAGCGGTTCATCGTAGGCGCCCCAGAGCTCTACTTTCTCACCCACGGTCTTGAGGCTGGCACGGTCGATCAGCAATTGGCGTTGAGTGGCTGTACTGCTGACGAGGCGCCAATCCGGGCGTGGCGTGCGCGCGCAAGCGTCGGTAAAGCTGGTGTTCTGTTGCAGTTCGCCAACCACGGCCGGCGTCAGGTTGCGCATGACGGTAATGCGCGTGGGCTGGCCGTCGGGCTTCGGGGTTCCGGGCGCTTCCAGATACAGCAGGTTCCCGCTCGGCGTGGTGCAGGACGCCTGAAGCTGCGCGATATCGGGTACGGCGAGATTGTTGGTCAGCGTGACTTGAACCTGGTAACTGAGGTCGTCGCCATCGCGCATGATCGAGTCGGCCAGTAGCGGTTTCTTAAGCATGTCTTTATACGGGGCGTCGGCCTTGTCGCCGCTCTTGATGCCTTGCGTGCCGCAACCACTGAGTACGCCTAGGGCGACGATAACCGCGATGTGTTTCATGAGCGTTCCTTGCAGGCTAAAGGGGGATCAGGGCCTTTCGACCGTCCGCATCGCGTTTTGTGCGGGGCGGGCTGATCAGAACTCGTACTCCGCGCCTGCACCCGCATACCAGGAGCGCCCTGGCGCCGCTTCGTAATAGCGGTTGTTGCCATCGCCGACGATCACCGAACCGACGTACTGGCGGTCGAGCAAGTTATCCAGGCGCAGGGTCTGATGGAAGGTCCAGTGTTCGACCTTCTGCTCGAAGCGCGCACGCCAGTTAAACACGCTGTAGGCCGGTGCGGCGTGTTGGCTGTTGGTGTCCTCGACGTAGACCTTGCTGCGGTAAATGCCTTCGATGGCGGTGCTGACCCAGTCGCGGGGCTTCCAGTTCAGTTCGGTGAACAGCGTGGTTTGCGGCACGCCGGGCAGGTAGTTGCCCTTGTCGACGGCGTTGTTGCCGCCGCTGACGAAGTCGCTGTCGTAAGTGGCCTGCAGGCGGGTGTAGGCGAGGCTGCTGCTCCACTGCTCGCTGAGCTGGCTTTCGAGGCCCAGTTCGAAACCGCGGCGCAGGGTGCGGCCGGCGTTTTGGTAGCTGGTACGGCCGTCTTTGGATTGAGCCACCACTAACTCATCTTCTGTGGTGATCTGGAATATGGCGGCATTGATCCGGGTGTTGTTCACCTGGGCCTTTAATCCCACTTCGTACTGGGTACTTTCTGACGGCTTCAATCCGAAGTTGAACCCTTCCACATTTCCCGGTGCATAGGCCAGCTCAGCCTGTGTCGGCGTTTCGAAGCCTTTGCCCGCACTGACGTAGCCATGCAGCTCGGGCGTGAATGCGTACATCACGCTCATCGATGGCGTATTTTTCTGATAACGCTTGTTGCCGCTGGCATCGCCGTTGCTCAGGAATTGATCATCAACGTCCAGTTCCATGGTGCTATGCCGAACACCTGCTTGCAGGGTCCAGCGGTCTAGCGCCCAGTTGGCCTGGATATAGGGATCGAGGCTGCGGGCGGTGTCAATTTCATCTCGGCGTAGCTGGCCTTTTACGCCAAGGGTGTTGCCGCTGAAGTTCTGGTAGCCGTGGCGACTGTCTTCGCTCTGATCGAAGTCCAGGCCGGTGATGATCATCAGTTCGCCCGGCGCACGTTCGATGGGCTGCATCCAGCGCACGCTGCCGCCGTAGAACTTGCGGTCGAATTGCACAACGCCACCGCCGCGTTCATTAGCGGGTGTGCCTTTGGGAATCGACAAATACTGAATCACACTCCGCCGTCCCGTATACGCATTCACCTGCAACGTCGCATCGCCGATATAGCGCTCGTAATTCAGCCCCAATTGCTGATGATCGATACTTTTGCGCGTGTTGTACGTCAGCGCATTCGCACTCACCGAGCGTGGATCGGCCTTGTACGCCGACCACGTCTGCCCGAGCGGGTCCTGTGTGCCGTTCTGCTCCAGGCTGCTGTAGATCAGCGCCAGCTTGCTGTCGTCATCCGGCTGGAAATTGAGCTTGGCGAAGGTCTGGTCACGTCGCGCGCTGCTGTGGTCGCGGTAGCCGTTGGTGTCCATGCGCGAGGCGTCGAGCACGAAGCCAGCGCCGTTGGTGGCGCCCTCGGCGGTCAGGTGGTTTTTGTTCAGGCCGTCGCTGCCCACCAGGGTTTCGGCGCCGATGCGCGGCGGGCCTTCGCCGTCGCGGGAGAACATCTGGATCACCCCGCCGGCATTGCTGCCATACAGGGTGGCCGCCGGCCCACGCAGTACTTCGATGCGCTCTGCGGTGTCGAGGTTGAAAGTGGCGGCTTGGCCCTGGCCGTCCGGCGTGCTGGCCGGGATGCCGTCGGCGATCAGCTTGATGCCGCGCACGCCGAATGCCGAGCGGGCACCAAAGCCTCGGGAGGAAATCTGCAGGTCCTGGGCATAGTTCTGGCGGTTCTGCACCACCAGGCCGGGCACGCGGGAGAGGGCTTCGGAGGCATTGATGCCGAGTTGACCGTCACTGATCTGTCCACGGCTGATGCCGTCCACCGAGTAGGGCAGGTCGAAGGTCGGGCTGGCGCTGCGTGAGCCGCTGACCACACTGGGGTCGAGAACCAAAGGCGTGTCCTCGGCCAGTGCCGTATTGCTCAGCGTGAGCAGGCCTGGCAGCAACAGGGTGAAGCGGGCGAGGGTGTTCATCAGTCAGGCAAAATCCGTGGCGCGCGTAGGAGGTAAACGCGCAAAGGGGCGCGAGTTTAGTGAATCAGGCGATTTTTATCATTTAGGAATCGTCTTACGCTGCAAATCGTGCTCCCGCCCTGGGTCGTCAGGCTATGCGATGTTAGCGTGGCCCGCCTTGGCAATAACAATGTCTGTTGGGGCAGAGGGAGGGGGTCATGAGGATTAGGTCGAAAGTGTCATGGCTTGTGGTGTCGTGTTCGTTGGCCGGTTGCGGAACCATCAATACCGTCTTTCGTCCAGACGCCGTAGCCAGCCAGAACCTCAAGGACTCGCGCAGTCACTGCGAAAACGTGCCACGCATCTACAGCGGGGTGATCTACGGCTTTTGCACGCTCAATGGCGAGCCAGCGCCTGACAAGAGCCTTAAGGACAAGAGCCTGATAGACCATGGGGGCAGCGTGTTGCCTATCGTCGCCGTGGAGTTCGTCGCCTCCGGCGTGCTGGACACCCTCGTGCTGCCCTACACCATTTACCGCCAGAATAGGGACGGCAGCATCGAGATCTTCCGCTGATCCCTCTTGCCACGTGCCGCTAACAGCTGCGCACTGCTTTTAAGCTATAATCCCGCCCTTTAGCTGTTTCCTGCCCAGGCAGGGGGCACACTTTTTTCAGGCGTAACCCGCCTGCATGCAGACTAAAAGAGGCTAGACCCCTGTGGCATTGACGATTCTTGGCCTGTCCGGCGCCCTTAGCCATGATCCTTCCGCAGCCTTGTATATCGACGGCAAGCTGATTGCGGCCGCCGAAGAAGAGCGCTTCGTACGCGACAAACATGCAAAGAACCGCATGCCCTACGAATCGGCGAAGTTCTGCCTGGAACAGGCCGGTATCAAGCCTTCCGACGTTGACGTGGTCGCGATCCCGTTCGCCCCCATCAGCCTGTTCGGCGAGGCGCGCTGGCACTACGCCAAGCGTTACTGGTACGCCCCGGACCGCGCACTCGACGCGATCCTGATGGGCAACCGTCGCTACAAGCGCTACCGCAACAAGATCGTCTGGTGCCTGGAGCAACTGGGCTTCGATCCTAAGAAAATCAAGATCGAACCGGTTGAACACCACCTGGCCCACGCTTCCAGCGCCTACCACTGCTCTGGTTTCCAGGAGAAAACCGCGATCCTCGGGATCGACGGTAAAGGTGAGTACGCCACCACGTTCTTCGGCTACGGCGAAAACGGCAAGATCCACAAGATCAAGGAATTCTACGATCCAGACTCCCTCGGCGGCCTGTATGGCGCGATCACCGAGTTCCTCGGTTTCGAGATGCTCGACGGTGAGTTCAAGGTCATGGGCATGGCGCCGTACGGCGATGCCAGCAAATACGATTTCTCGCGCCTGGCCTCCTTTGAGAACGGCGAGTTGGTGATCAACACCGACTACGCCAACGTCATCGGCCTGCGCCGCTACAAAGAGAAGGGCAAGGGCTTCTACTTCTCGCCAAAACTGATCGAGTGGCTGGGTCCAAAGCGCGAAGGCGATATCGCCGACGAGCCTTACATCCACTACGCCGCCAGCATGCAAGCGCTGTTCGAGAAACTGGCCCTGCAGATGATCGACCACTACCTGGGCGACATCCTCAAGGACACCGGCAAACTGGCCTTCGCCGGCGGTTGCGCGCTGAACGTCAAGCTGAACCAGAAGATCATCGCCCGTGACGACGTCAAAGAGCTGTTCGTGCAGCCGGCGTCGGGCGATGCTGGCACTGCGGTCGGTGCGGCGGCGTATGTTTCCCACGCCCGTGGTGTGCCGGTCGAGAAGATGGAACACGTCTACCTCGGCCCGTCCTACAGCAACGAAGACGTGATTGCCGCGTGCGCCAAGCACGAGAGCAAGCCGAACTGGCGCAAGATCGAGAACATGCCCCAGCGCATCGCCAAGATCATGGTCGACGGCAACCCGGTGGCCTGGTTCCAGGGCCGCATGGAGTTTGGTCCGCGCGCCCTGGGCGGTCGTTCGATCATCGGTTGCCCGAGCGCCACCGGTGTGGCGGATCGCATCAACCACCAGATCAAGTTCCGCGAGCGCTGGAGGCCTTTCTGCCCGTCGATGCTCGACACCGTGGCCCCGCAGATGATCAAGGTCGATCATCCGGCGCCGTTCATGACCTTCACCTTTGAAGTGTCCGAAGAGTGGAAGACTCGCGTGCCGGAAGTGGTCCATGAAGATGGTACCTCCCGCGCCCAGGTGCTCAAGCGCGAATACAACCCGCGCTACTACGACATGATGAAAGAGCTGGAAGTGCTCACCGGCAACGGCGTGTCCCTGAACACCTCGCTCAACCGTCGTGGCGAAGCGATGATCTGCTCGCCGACCGACGCGCTGAACATGTTCTTCGGCTCTGACCTGCAGTACCTGATCATGGAAGACATCCTGGTCGTCAAAGACGGCGTGGACCCTTATGACGCGCTCGGCTGACCGCCACGTCCTGCAGTTTTGCCACGGCTATGACGGGCCGTTCCTAGACTGTGCGCGGCAGTACGCCAGTGTGTTTGCAGGCTCCGGCTACAAGGTGACCACGGTGTTTCTCACCGGGGTCGCCGACCCTGAGGTGGCGGCCGGTTGCGCCAGTGATGAAGTGTTGTTCATGGAGTACAGCTCGAAGGCCATCCGTGGCCTCAAGCTGGGCGCCATCGCCGAGATGCGCAAGATTGCCGCGTCGCGCAACTTCAGTTTCTGCATCGCGCACCGCGCCAAGCCGATCTACATCGCGCTGCTCGCCACGCGCTTGCAGGTGATTGGCGTGCATCACGCTTTTGGCGACTATCAGCGCCGGGGGCGTCGGCTGTTTGCAAATATTTTCCGCAAGCGCCTGAGCTTGTTGGGCGTTTCCGATGCCGTGCGCGATGACATTCGTCGCTGCTTGCCGAAATGGCCGGCGGCGCGTATCCAGACCTTGTACAACCGCATTGATGTCGAAAACCTGCAGGCCCAGCAGGTTTCGAAGGATGAGGCGCGCGACGCCCTTGGCTTGTCGCCGGATGAATGGGTGGTCGGCAATGTCGGCCGCCTGCACCCGGACAAGGATCAGGCCACGCTGCTCAAAGGTTTTGCCCTGGCATTGCCAACGTTACCGGCTGAAAGCCGTCTGGCGATCCTCGGTACCGGGCGCCTGGAACAGGACCTGAAAGCGCTGGCCCGCGAGCTGGGGATTGCCGACAAGGTTGTGTTTCTCGGCCAAGTACCGGAGGCGCGTCGCTTTTTCCGTGCGTTTGATGTGTTTGCGTTGAGCTCCGACCACGAACCCTTTGGCATGGTGTTGCTGGAAGCCATGGCGGCCGGAGTGCCCTTGCTCGCCACTGCCTGTGGCGGCGCGCGGGAAGTGGTTGAGGGCGTTGGTATCCTGTTTCCCTTCGGCGACGCCGAGCACCTAGCCCAAGGGTTGGGACACTTGGCCGCGATGGATCAGCACCAGCAACGCCAGTGCGCTGATTTGATGCTGGAGCGCCTGCACGCACGATTCTCGGATCAGGCGGTGCGCACTACTTTCTGGCAACTGCCGCATGTCATTGAACTGACCGCGAGGGCTTGATGCTCAATCGATTCCAAGGCTGGCGCGAGCGCGGCTGGTCCGTCGTCGATGCGCCTGTATACAGCGAGGCCTGGCAGCGTTTTGGCGGCAGCGTCGCGACGCATCCGCAAGTGGTCGAGCGCCTGGCCGGGTTGGCGCAGATTCCGGTGCGTTACCTGGCCTGGGAGCAGGCGGGTGAGCTCAAGGCGTGCATTGCCACCTGGGGGCGCGACCTGGCGCTGTCCAAGGACGTGCTTAAGCGCAGCGGCAAGAAAGGCCTGTTCGATCTGGGCAATGCCGAGCTGATCCTGCCGGCCGCCGCCGACGCGCAGGCGCCGCTGAGGCAGCGTGCGCGCTACCTGTCTGCGCTGAACGAAGGGCGTTTCAGCGGCCTCAAGCTTCAGGCCGAACAGTTGGCCATGGCGCGCACGCCCGAAGAACTGTCGAAGAAGTTTCGCTACAACCAGCGCCGCGAACTGCGTTTGCTGGAAGAGGCGGGCGGCGTGGTGCGGTCGGTCAGTGAGTTTTCCAGTGCGGAGCTGGCGTCCATCTACTGTGACCTGTTCCTGCGCCGTTGGGGCTTTACCGCCACGGGCGCCGAGCGCTTGGCGGAAGTGATCGAACTGATGCGCGAGTGGTTGATCGGCTCGGTGATTTTTCTGAATGACGCGCCCATCGCAATCCAGTTGGTGTATCGGGTCGAGTCACCGGAATGGATCAGTGTGGAATACGTCAACGGTGGGGTCGATCCTGAAACCCGCGCCTTCAGCCCCGGCAGCGTGCTGAGCTTTCTCAATACCCAGGGCGCTTGGGAGCAGGCACGCGAAGTCGGCAAGCCACTGCGCTTTTCCTTTGGTCGCGCCGACCGCGAATACAAGGACCGTTGGTGCAATCCTGTGCAGGTATTCAGCGTATGACCCGCAAGCAGCAATTGCTCAAACGTCACCGGCGCAACAAGCGTACGGTGCTGATCATTGGTGTGTTGCTGCTGTTGCTGGTCGGCATCCTGGTGGTCTGGTGGTTACCGTTGCTGTTGGCCCTGCTGGCCTGGGTGGCCCATGAAGCGTGGTTTGCCGACCACCTGTTCTACGCGCCCAACGAAGATTATCAGTACCGTTTTTCGGCGGATGCCGAGCTGGCGGGCGTGCGCTTGGAACATGGGCGCTTGCTGCTGGATCAGGCGGTGGACGCGGACGCAACGGTGGTGCTGGCGATCAAGGTCAAGAGCACTTGGCTGGGCCGTTTTTTTGACCCGTGCGTCGAGCTGGCGGGCGATCGGCAAACGTTTGAGCGTGGCGTCAACGGCGTGCGTTACCTGAACCTCAGCGGTTTGGCGCTGAGCGACTTAACGTTGCGCGGTCGCCATTGCCGATTGCTCGGCACGCCCCGTCTGTGGGCCTGGACCCATCCGGACTACCGCGCACAGCGCGTGATGGTGATCGCGCCCCACGCCGACGATGCTGAATTGGCGGCCTTCGGCCTGTACAGCCAGGCCGAAAATCCCTGGATCGTCACCCTGACGGCGGGGGAGATTGAAGCTGAGCATTATCAGCAGATGGGCCTGGACGCGGTCGAAGCCGCACGCATCAAAGGCCGCCTGCGCGCCTGGGACAGCATCGCTGTGCCGTTGTGGGCGGGTGTGCCGCAGGCGCACTGCGTGCAATTGGGCTATTTCTGCCTGCAGCTGCAGGCGATGCAGGCCGCGCCGGACCTGCCGTTTGCTTCCCGTGAAGCAGAGCTGACGGACGTTCGCCCATTCCGGCAATTCAACCCGTTTCCATTGCCCGCGGACAGCGACGGCTTGCCCACCTGGAACAACCTGTTGGCCGACCTGCGCGAGGTGCTGATGATGGCTCGCCCGGACGTGATCGTGTTGCCGCATCCGGTATTGGACCCGCATCCAGACCATGTCTGTGCACAGCAAGCCGTTTTGGAAGCCTTGCAAGGTCTTGAGTGGCAGCCAACGACAGTACTGGGCTACGCCAACCATCTGCATGACAACGACCGCTGGCCCATGGGCAACGCCGGAGCCGGTATTGCGTTGCCACCGTTGTTCGACGCGACCGTGGAGTTGCTGCCGTGCAGCCTGCCACTGACGTTGGCGCAGCAGCGTGATAAGGCCATGGCGCTGGGCATGATGCATGACTTGCAGCCGGCACCGCCGTTCAAGCGCCGTGTGCGACGCTGGTTGCAGCGGGTGTTGGCAGGTCGCGCGAAATCGCCTTACGGTGAGAACGAATTTTTCCGTAAGGCCGTACGACGGCATGAGTTGTTCTGGCGTTTGGGAAAGGATAAGTAATGAAAGTCTTGTTTCTGGTGCAGAAAGAGCAGCGCGCCATCCTCGACCGCTTGTACGAAGGTGTGGCCGAGCACTGCGAATGTGATATCCGCTGGTTGAGCAGCGATGAGCAGCGCAACCTGCGCGGTTACTTTCGGCGCGAAGTCGACGTGACCCGTTACGACCGCATTGTGTTCTTCCTGCGCTTCAAGCAGGAGATCCGCCAGGCCGGGTTTATCCGCACGATCCCAAACCTGGTGATCCTCGAGCACGACGCTTACCAGAACTACATTCCCTGCAAGTACACCGGCAAGTTCAGTGCCCATTACCGTCGCTTGCCGTGGGTTCGCGTGATCAGTTCAGGCTACATGGTGACCGAGCGCCTGCGCACCGAAGGTTTCGATGCGGTGTTCGTGCCCAAGGGCTATGACCAGGCACTGCTGCAGCCCCAGGATCGTGAACGAGATATCGAACTGGCGTTTGTCGGCAGCACCAACAGCGTGGCCTATAGTGGTCGCAAGGCTCTGCTCGATGAACTGGCGCGGGTTGAACCTTTGGTGGTGACGCGCACCAAATCGGGTGAGGAATACTGCGCGACCCTCAACCGGATTCGTTTTTTCGTCAGTGCCGATGTGGGCATGGGCGAGTACATGATCAAGAACTTCGAAGCCATGGCCTGTGGTTGCGTGTTGCTGGCGTTCGATCAGGGAGCCGAGGAGAACGCGGCCCTCGGGTTTGAGGACATGGTCAATGTGGTGTTCTACCAGGACATCCCGCAGTTGCAGGAAAAACTGGCCGTGCTGCGGTCCAATCCGCAACTGGCCGCGGGCATTGCGCGCAGTGGGCAGGACTTGGCCGTCGGCCAGTTCGGTTTCGCCCGTATCGGCCAGCGTATTGTCGAAGCCCTCGAGCCGCCCTTGCGGCCTCGTGCGCCGTTGAATGTGCTGGAAAGGTTACGTCTGAAGCTGGGCGTTTAATACCGGTCAGATATGGCTGCGAATAGTGGCTATGTGATATTATCGAGGCTTGAATGCAGTTCTCCGATCAAAGCGACATAACGCTCGTGGTGACCAGTTGTGGTCGCTTCGATTTATTGAAGCGGACGCTCGAGAGCTTCGATCTGTTCAATACGGCGGATATCCGCGAAGTTTTCATTACCGAAGACTCCGGCGATGAAGCCGTGCGCCTTGCGGTGCCGCCGCACTGGCACAGCCATTGCACTTTCCTGATCAACCGCCCGAAGCTTGGGCAGTTGGCATCCGTCGATTTGGCCTACGAGTCGGTCAAGACCCCCTACATATTCCATTGCGAGGATGATTGGGCGTTTTATCGACCAGGCTTTGTCGAAGACTCCAAGGCGGTACTGGAGCAGCGACCCGATATTTTGCAGGTGTGGTTGCGCAACTACGTTTACGACTTGCAGGTGCACAGCCCTTATATCCATCTGGGGCCACGTGAGGTGATTGGCGGGGTGCCGTGTTATCCCCTGCTGTCCGACAAGCCTGAGTGGCAGGGTTTTTCGCTGAATCCAGGGTTGCGGCGTATCAAGGAATATCGCTTGTGCGCGCCCTACGCCGGGTTCGAGGGTGAGAAGGGGCTATCGAAGCGTTACGCGCAGCTGAACCTGGCGGCCGTGACACTGGAAGGCGATGCGGTTTTGCACACGGGTTTCGGTTTGCATGTGGCGACGGCAGAAGAGCGCTTGACCAAGGCGCGGCGCAAGCGGCGAGAGCGGATCAAGCTGGCAGTCATGCTGGTACTGGGTGTCGGTATCGGCTGGTTGATCCATTAAGTACACGCAGAAAGCCACCACAACGCCGCAAAAGGTCATTTTTCAGATGAGTATCCTCAACATCATGTGGGCCGGTGGTTCTGCATTCGCTTCGGTGCAGAAGGTTCACCAACAGATACTTTCCCACGCCGTTTGCCGGGCACCGATCACTACCTGGTTGCTGCAAGGCGGTTCGGACGAGAGCGAGCCGGCAGTGGAATGGAACTTCTCCTCCGCCCAGCTCAAGGGTCGGCACCTGTGGAAGTTGCTGGCACCCTGGATGCGCGCGCGTTTTCAGAAGGCGCTGCCTGACGATCTGGAAGTTGTGCTGCTGGACGGGGTTGGGGTGGCGCGGGTGATGTTGCCGGTGCTCAAGCACTTGCCACATGTGCGCGCCGTCGTCGTGTTCCATGGCGTCACGCGCATGCGCCGGGCAGACCAGAAGCTCTTCGAACAGTTTCCGGCTACGCAACTGACCCTGGCGGCTGTTTCGCAAACCCTGGCTCACTCGCTTGAGCGTTACCTGCAGCGACCCGTGACAGTGCTGCGCAGCGCTTTTGATCCGGTGGCGTTCCGTGCGGCTGCGCTTTCTCGGGCGCAGGCGCGGTCTCGCCTGGGCCTGACTTTGGACGACTCGCCCGTGTTGGGGGCGGTAGGCCGGCTGGTAGACGGCAAGGGTTTTGGCTGTTTGCTGGACGCGTTTGCTGGCGTGTCGGCCCAACAGCCGGATGCGCGGCTGGTGATTATCGGCGAGGGCGCTGCGAGGCAGACCCTGGAAGCGCGTATCGAACAGCTCGGCTTGCAGGGCAAGGTTTCGTTGCCGGGCCATCTGCCGGACGCCGCGACGCTTTACCGGGCCTTCGACTGGGTCGCCATTCCGTCGACGCAAGAGGGCTTGGGGTTGATCCTGCAAGAGTCGGTGATGGCGGGCGTGCCCGTTCTGACCAGTGAATTGGCCGTGTTTCGCGAGCAACTGGCGGATGCGGGCTGGTACGCGCCGTCAGACGATGTGCAGGCCTGGGGCAGTCTGATGGAGCGTGCGTTCGCCACATCTACCCAGGATGTGCTGGAGGCTCAGGCGCAAGCGCTGGCCCCGGACCAAGCCTGGAAAGATTTCAGTGAAACCTCCCAGCGCCTGTTTTCATGCCGCTAGCAACGCCTGCTCCAGTGCCTGCATTGGAAAGCGTTCGTTCAGCTTCTCGCGTGCAATATAACGTGCAAAGTGCTGCAAGTTGCGCCGTGCGAGTTCCGGGTTCAGCGGCGCGCGCAAAAAGCGCATATCCGCCACATCAATCAGCCCCATTTCGTTATCAGGTGTGACAACGATATTGCCCAGGTGCAGGGAGCGGAAGTAAATTCCCGCACCGTGCAAGCGGCGGATGAGCGCCACCAGCGGATCGAGGTTCGATTGCCAGTCAAAGCCTTCCTTGTTGGAAATCTGACGCAGCGTTTCACCCGGCAGCGGCCGATACAGCACGGCGGTCATGCCTGGCGCGGCCAGTTGAAAGAACGCGAGTACGGTCAGGGTGGGGATGCCACGCTGTTGCAATTGCGCCACGTTGTCGATGAACCGCTTGGAGTAGGGGCGCAACAGCGCTGACGAAAACAGACGCTTGCGGCGAAACAGTTTGAGGATATTCCCGTCGGCCAACAGGTAGACTTTGGGGCCGTAGCTGTCCTGTTCGAGGATTCGGGCACCTTCAATCATCGCGTTTAAATCGGCTTGGGGAAGCCTTGAACATTGCATCGTCGGAAAGCCTTGTGGGAGTCGCGGGCACAGTGATCGGTAATAATGCCGAAAGTTTTGGGTTTTAACCATGCCGGGTTGGCGGGTTGTACGTATTCAGGAGCGGGTGATGCAGGTAGGTCGTTGGGCGCAGGTATGGATGATTTTCGGGTTACTTTGGTTTTTGCTGGCGATTGCCTTCGCGCCGACCAACAAGATTTATCAACAAGGCTTGACGCTGTTTCTCTGGTTGCCGGCCATGGTGTTTGCCTGGTCGGCGCGTGAGCGCCTCAAGGAAGTCTGGCGTGAACAGCGCTGGATGTGCCTGATGATTGCGGCGCTCGCCGCCTGGGGCGCAGTCAGTTTGTCGTGGACCAATGCCGAAGACCCTTCGCGGGAGGCCAAGCGCTTGCTGTACATCGGCGTGTTCCTGCTGTTTTTCCCGGTGTTTGCCTGTGGGCAGACCGAGCGAGTCATCCGCGTGATGCAGTGGGGTGGCTTCGGGTTGGCCCTTTCTTCGCTGGTCGCGATCGTCAAGTTTTATGGCGTTGAGCATAATGTCTGGTATGCACGGCTCGAAGGGCTGGGCCAATTATCCCACCCGATTCTGGGGGCCTATGTGATAGGTCTGGCTGCCGTCTGGTTGTTGCATTGGGTGCCGCGTGGCCGCTGGATGCAAGTGGCGTGGGTGCTTTCTGTCGGGTTCCTCGGGCTTTTTGTGGTGCTGAGCCAAAGCCGCGGCGCCGCGCTGGCCCTGCTGCTGACGGTGGTGGCAATGCCGGCTTGGTGCCGAGACCGACGCACCACCGTGATCGCTATCGCGGCAGTCGTGGCGGCACTGGCGGTGTTCTTCGCCATGCAATCGCTGATGTTGGCCCGTGGCGTTTCCTACCGGCCGCAGATCTTTATGGCGGCCGTCCAGATGATCTCCGAGCATCCGTGGACCGGTTTGGGCCTGGGTGGTGATTACAAGGTATTCGCCGATAACCTCTATTTTGATCATTCCCACAATCTGTTCACTCACGTGAGCATCGAGTTGGGCCTGCCCGGCCTGCTGCTGTGGTGCGGGCTGTGGTTCGGCGTGCTCTGGCAAGCCTGGAAGGCTCGCGACACGCTTTACGGCAAGGGCATCATCGGTATGTGGATGTTTTCGTTCCTGGCGATGCAGTTCGATGCGGCCAGCCTAACGGGCACCCCGCGGGCCGAGTGGTTTATCTCGTGGCTGCCGATTGCGCTGGCCAGTGTCTTGGTCTGGGCTCGGGCCAACCCCGATGCATGTGATAAAGTTCGCGTCCTACCCAATCAGTGAGCTCGACACATGAGTGACGCACCGCCCAAAGCGGACCAGGAATCCAGCCTGAAAATTTACTTCAGGCTGCTGGGCTATGTGAAACCGTACATCGGCATGTTCATGCTGAGTATCTTGGGCTTCGTGATCTTTGCTTCCACCCAGCCGATGCTCGCCGGGATCCTCAAGTACTTTGTGGATGGCTTGAGCAATCCCGACGTGGTGTTCCTGCCCAAGATCCCGCTGTTCAAGGACCTCAAGCTGCTGATGGCCGTGCCGCTGCTGATCATCCTGATCGCCGCGTGGCAAGGCCTTGGCTCTTTCCTCGGCAACTACTACCTGGCCAAGGTCTCCCTTGGCCTGGTGCATGACCTGCGCGTCCAGCTGTTCAACAAACTGTTGGTACTGCCGAATCGCTATTTTGATACGCATAACTCCGGGCACCTGATTTCCCGCATCACCTTCAACGTGACCATGGTCACCGGCGCCGCCACGGATGCGATCAAGGTCGTGATCCGTGAAGGTCTGACGGTGGTGTTCCTGTTCGGTTACCTGCTGTGGATGAACTGGAAGCTGACCCTGGTGATGCTGGCGATCCTGCCGCTGATCGCCATTATGGTCGGCAGCACCAGCAAGAAATTCCGCAAGCAGAGCAAGAAGATCCAAGTGGCAATGGGCGATGTCACCCACGTGGCCTCGGAGACCATCCAGGGTTACCGCGTGGTGCGCAGTTTCGGTGGCGAAAGCTACGAGGAACGCCGTTTTGCCGCCGCCAGCCAAAGCAACACCGACAAACAGCTGCGCATGAACAAGACCGGCGCGGTCTACACGCCGATGCTGCAACTGGTGATCTACACGGCCATGGCCACCTTGATGTTCCTGGTGCTGTTGCTGCGCGGCGACGCCACGGCGGGTGACCTAGTGGCCTACATCACCGCTGCGGGCCTGCTGCCCAAGCCGATCCGTCAGTTGTCGGAAGTCAGCTCGACGATCCAGAAAGGCGTCGCCGGTGCCGAAAGCATCTTCGAACAGCTGGATGAAGAGCCGGAAGTCGACAGCGGCACCGTGGAGCGTGATCGCGTCAGCGGTCGCCTGGACGTGCGCAACCTGAGCTTCACCTATCCGGGTGCTGAGCGCGAAGTGCTGAAGAACATCAGCTTCACGGCGGAACCTGGGCAGATGATTGCGCTGGTAGGGCGCTCAGGCAGTGGCAAGTCCACGCTGGCCAGCCTGATTCCGCGGTTTTACCACCACGAAACCGGCGAAATCCTGCTGGATGAGGTGGAGATCGAAGACTACCGCCTGCGCAACCTGCGCCGGCATGTGGCCCAAGTGACCCAGCACGTCACCCTGTTCAACGATACCGTGGCCAATAACATCGCCTACGGCGACCTGGCGGATGCACCGCGTGCCGACATCGAAAAAGCCGCCGCCGATGCCTATGCCATGGACTTCATCGCCGAACTGCCCAAAGGCCTGGACACCGAAGTCGGTGAAAACGGCGTGCTGCTCTCCGGCGGCCAGCGTCAGCGCTTGGCCATCGCCCGCGCCCTGCTGAAAAATGCCCCGTTGCTGATCCTGGACGAAGCGACTTCGGCGCTCGACACCGAGTCCGAACGCCACATTCAGGCTGCGCTGGACAAAGTCATGAAGGGCCGCACCACCCTGGTTATCGCGCACCGACTGTCCACCATCGAGAAAGCCGACATGATTCTGGTGATGGACCACGGTGAAATTGTCGAGCGGGGTACACATGTGGAACTGCTGGCCCTGGGCGGCTATTACTCGCGCCTGCACGCCATGGGCCTGGATGAGCCCATCACGGCTAACATCACCTGATGTGCCGGGGCGCGCAATGCGCCCCGGGGTTTGTATCAAGGCCCTTACACGGCTTGACCAAAGCCAAATAATTCGCAGCCTGTCGTTTGTTATGTTGGCCTTCTCGATTCGAATGACGAACGAGAGGGCTAACCTTCTTGCGTGGGTAATGGAATGTTGCAACGTCTGTTCTGGAAACTGCTTCCCAAACCCCAAAGGGTGTTTTTGCTGGGACGTTTGTCAGTGGTGGATCGCCAGGCGGTGAACAAATCGTTGTCTGGGGTGACGGCACTTCCGCCTGCTTTCGAACGACACAACTGCGTGTTTATCCATGTGCCCAAATGCGCCGGCAGCAGCGTCTGTTCGGCGTTGCTCGATGGGCGCTGGCCAGGGCATTTGCCTTATTACTGGTATCAGCAACAATTCCCCGAACATTGCCAACGCAGTTTCAAATTTGCCTTTGTGCGTGATCCGCTGGAGCGCGCCTACTCGGCCTACACCTACTTGCGCAGCAACCACATGGGCCCCCGCGACCTGCAGGCACAGGCACTGGTGTCCAGCTACCGCGACTTTGACCAATTTGTCGCCCACTGGCTGTGCCCGGAAAACCTGCGCCGCCAGCTGCACTTTGCTCCCCAGACCGACTTCCTGGTCGATCACATGGGGCAAATGGCCATGGATTTCCTGGGTCGCCAAGAGTCCCTGGAGCAAGACTTCCAGCAGCTGTGCGAGCGCCTCGGCGTAACGTCTTCGCTGCCCCATCTCAATGTTTCACTCGGGCGGCGCAGCGAGCCGGTCAGGGACTTCTGCACCCTGCGTACGCGGCGCCTGGTCCGGCGTGCCTATCAACGTGACTACGAGGTCCTGGGTTATGAATAGTCCGTCGCTCTCCCGTGGCTCTGCCTCCATTCGCCCCTTTGCCTTGTCGTTGTCGGCCGCCGCGCGCGCCGCGCTCAAGCACCAGCAGCCTTGCTGCCTGTGGCTGACAGGGTTGTCCGGGGCCGGCAAGTCGACCCTGGCCAATGCCCTGGAAGTGCAGCTCAATGAGCAAGGCCGGCATACCTTTGTGCTCGATGGCGACAACTTGCGCACGGGGTTGTGCAACGACTTGGGCATGAGCGATGCGGCGCGCAAGGAAAACATCCGGCGCATTGGCGAAGTGGCGCGACTGATGGTTGACGCGGGATTGATCGTAATCGTCTCGGCGATTTCTCCGTTCAGCGCCGATCGTGCGACTGCCAAGGCACTGTTCGGCCCGGGGCAGTTTTTCGAGGTCTACATCAGCACGCCGTTTGACGTGTGCGCGCGGCGCGATCCCAAGGGGTTATACCGTGCGGCGCTGGATGGGCGCATCAAGGCCTTCACCGGGCTGGACAGCCCTTACGAAGCGCCGCTTGCAGCCGACTGCGAAGTCAACACCGATGAGGTCGAATTGGCCGACGCGGTGGACCATATCCTGGCCGCTTTGTTTAAAAAATGAGCAGATGTCGCCTGTGATGCCTCCCGGATAAAGCTCTCGAACTAGGCGGCGCTCACCCTGTGCTAATATCGCGCCCCTGTTCATTTTGTATGTGGGTTGCTCCATGAAGTTGTCCATGCCGCGATTCGATCAAGCCCCTGTCTTGGTGGTCGGCGATGTCATGCTCGACCGTTACTGGCATGGCGGTACCTCACGGATTTCCCCTGAGGCGCCGGTACCGGTAGTCAAGGTCGAGCAAATCGAAGACCGCCCAGGCGGCGCTGCCAACGTTGCCCTTAATATTGCCGCCCTCGGCGCCCCGGCCTCCCTGGTGGGCGTGACCGGTGACGACGAAGCCGCCGACAGCCTGGCCAACAGCCTGCGCGGTGCTGGCGTGCGCGCGCTGTTCCAGCGCATTGCCCATCAGCCGACCATCGTCAAGCTGCGGGTCATGAGCCGTCACCAGCAATTGCTGCGTATTGATTTCGAAGAACCCTTCGCCACCGACGCCCTGGCCCTCAGTGGCCAGGTTGACGAGCTGCTCGAAGGCATCAAGGTGCTGGTGTTGTCGGACTACGGCAAAGGCGCCTTGAAGAACCACCAGGTATTGATCCAGGCCGCCAAGGCCAAAGGCATCCCGGTGCTGGCTGATCCCAAGGGCAAGGACTTTTCGATTTATCGTGGAGCCAGCCTGATCACGCCGAATCTCAGCGAGTTCGAAGCCATCGTCGGTGGTTGCGCCGACGAGCACGACCTGGTGACCAAGGGCGCAGCGCTGATGGCCGACCTCGACCTGGGCGCCTTGCTGGTGACCCGTGGCGAGCACGGCATGACCTTGCTGCGTCCGGGCCACCCGGCGATGCACCTGCCGGCGCGAGCGCGTGAAGTGTTCGACGTCACCGGCGCCGGCGATACGGTTATTTCCACCCTGGCCGCCTCGATTGCCGCCGGTGAAGAACTGCCCCATGCGGTGGCCCTGGCCAACCTGGCAGCGGGTATCGTAGTCGGCAAGTTGGGTACGGCAGCCATCAGTGCACCGGAATTGCGTCGCGCGATCCAGCGCTCCGAAGGCTCGGAACGCGGTGTGCTGACGATTGAGCAATTGCTGCTGGCGATCGACGATGCCCGTGCCCACGGCGAAAGCATTGTGTTCACCAACGGCTGCTTCGACATCCTGCACGCCGGTCATGTGACGTACCTTGAGCAGGCGAGCGCCCAAGGCGATCGCCTGATCGTCGCGGTCAACGACGATGCGTCGGTCAGCCGCCTCAAAGGCCCTGGCCGCCCAATCAACAGTGTCGACCGTCGCATGGCGGTGCTGGCAGGCTTGGGCGCGGTGGACTGGGTGATCAGCTTCCCTGAAGCGACTCCGGAAAACCTGCTGGCCCAGGTCAAGCCGGACGTGCTGGTCAAGGGTGGCGACTACTCCGTCGACCAGGTCGTGGGGGCGGATATCGTCAGCGCCTACGGCGGCACGGTCAAAGTGCTGGGCCTGGTTGAGAACAGCTCGACTACGGCTATCGTCGAGAAGATCCGCAACAATGAGTAAACGGGTACTGATCACCGGTGGTGCAGGCTTTATCGGCTCGCACCTGGTCGATGGGCTGCTCGCTAAAGGCTACAGCGTGCGGGTGCTGGATAACCTCTCCACCGGCAAGCGCAGCAACCTGCCGTTGGACGATCCGCGCGTCGAACTGCTGGAAGGTAATGTGGCCGATGCCGAGCTGGTGGCGCGTGCCGCTGTCGGCGCGGCAGCGGTGGTGCACCTGGCGGCGGTGGCCTCGGTGCAGGCATCGGTGGATGATCCGGTCAGCACGCACCAGAGCAACTTCGTCGGCACCTTGAATGTCTGCGAAGCCATGCGCAAGGCTGGCGTCAAGCGTGTGGTGTATGCCTCCAGCGCTGCCGTCTATGGCAACAATGGCGAGGGTGCTTCGATTGATGAAGAAACCACCAAGGCGCCGTTGACGCCTTATGCGTCCGACAAATTGGCCGGTGAGTATTACTTCGACTTCTACCGCCGCCAGCATGGCCTGGAGCCGGTGATTTTCCGCTTCTTCAATATCTTCGGGCCGCGCCAGGATCCGTCATCGCCGTATTCGGGCGTGATCAGTATCTTCAGCGAACGCGTCCAGCAGGGCGTGCCGATTGCCGTGTTTGGCGATGGCGAGCAAACCCGTGACTTCATGTACGTGGAAGACCTGGTGGACGTATTGGTCCAGGCCGTAGAAGCGCCCGCCGCACCTTTGGGCGCAATCAACGTGGGCTGGAACCGCACCACCACCCTCAGGCAAGTGCTGCAAGCCCTGGAAGAAATAGTCGGCAAGTTGCCAACAGTGACTTACGGGCCGGCGCGTTCCGGGGATATCCGGCATTCGCGGGCGAACAACCAGCGGTTGTTAGCGAGCTTCACACTGCCGGAGCCTACCCCGTTGAAGGCTGGCCTGGAGCGCTTGCTCAAAGGCTGAACGCAATAAATTGTGGGAGCTGGATTGGATATCCATGCAATTTTCAAAGTGAAAGTGCGTAGCAGCTGTCGAGCCTTGGCGAGGCTGCGTTTGCGGCCTGTCTGACACACCGCTGACGCAGCCTCGCCAGGGCTCGACAGCTGCTACGCAGGCTCAAGATGTGTAGCTATCAATACTCATCACAGGTCTGCCAGCTCCCACATTGGGTTCGCGTTAAGCCTTGGCTTTTTTCTTCGGCACGATTTTGCGCAGCACCCGCTTTGCCAGGCGCTTCAATTTCGATTCTTTCTCCGGCACCGCGAGCCCTTGCTGGCGCAGCCAATCCTTCCAGCGAATCCGCTCCTCACGCACCACCCAGCCTTCCTGCTGGGCGAAGCTTTCTGCGAGGTACAAACCCCGCGTGCTCGCTGGATACAGCTGGTCCTTCTTGACGGTGTACAGCTCGGCCAGGGGTTGGCCGTCTTTGAGGGGCATCAGGTACAGGTCTGGCCGCTGGCGGTCCAGGCGCGCGACCAGTTGATCACCTTCCAGGCGCTCGTCCACATGGAACAGGCTCAGGGATTTGGCTTCCTTGGGCACTTCCAGGCGCAGGTCGTAAATCAATTGCAGCGATGCGGTGGGCAAGTGCACGTAGGCGCGCGGGCGCTCGATCAACTGGGTGGTGGCGCACCGTACCGGGCGGGCTGCACCGGACAAGGGGCTCAAGCGAAAGGGCAGGGCTTCGCGGTAATGCAGCGCGGCGGAGTAGGGCGCCGGCAGCCAGGTGTCATTGAAGCGCCCGCTGAGCCAGCCTTCCGGGGTCTCCAGCAGGCATTCTTCGGCAATTTCCTGGATGGCGGTGTGCAGCGGCAGGTTCAGTTCATGGGCGGGCACGTAGCCGGAGATCAGCTTGAGCACCACATCGCCACGGTCCTGCCGGCGTTGGCGCACCAGCACCCAGTAATCGCGATTCTGCCAATGCAGGGTCAGGCGTACCGAAACCCCCAGGTTGGCCAGTTCCAGGGCGAAGCGCTCGGGGTCGGCCACCTCCACCGGCTTGCGCCGTTGCAGGGTCTGGGCAAAGTTGAGCGGCATGCCGACGCTCTGGTAGCTCAGGCCTTCGGGGGTGGCTTCGACGTGCAGCGGCAGTGTTTTGAAGTTGCTGGGGTTTTTTCTTATGAGCGTACGCGGCATGTCGGCTCCTTCTTGCGACGGGGTCGGCCGCGTCGGCGGCATCAGAGTTGACGAATGACTTGGGCAGCGGTCGCCACGTTATGGGCCAGGTGCAGCGGATTAATGGTCCCGACAATAGCACTGGCGACGCCGGTTTGCGCAAACAACAACGTGAAACTGGCGCGAATTGGATCCACTCCAGGCGCAAGGCAAACGTGACCACTGGCCAGGGCTTTTTTCACCAGGATGCCCTTGCCGTGTGCCGCCGCATACTCAATGACGGCTTTCTCGGCCTGTTCGTTCAAATTGTAGGTGACCATCGCGCAATCGCCCTGTTCCAGAGCCTTCACACCGCCTTCGACGGTTTTGCCGGAAAACCCGAAACCGCGAATCTTGCCTTCCTTTGTCAGCTCGGCCAGGGTTTGGTAGACCTCGCAGTCGTTGAGGATATGCAGGTCGTTGCCGTCGGAATGCACCAGCACCAGGTCGATAAAATCAGTTTCAAGGCGTTTCAGGCTGCGTTCGATCGACATCCGGGTATGAGCCGCGCTGAAGTCGTGGCTGGACGCGCCATTCTCGAATTCTTCACCGACCTTGCTGACAATCACCCAGTCCTTGCGCTGATCCCGCAGCAGCGGCCCCAGGCGTTCTTCACTCATGCCATAAGCCGGTGCGGTATCGATCAGGTTGATGCCCAGTTCACGGGCCTGACGCAACAGCATACGGGCCTCGTCGTCACCGGGAATCTGGAAACCGCTGGGGTATTTCACCCCTTGATCGCGACCCAGCTTGACGGTGCCCAGGCCCAGCGGCGAGACCAGCAGGCCGGTGCTGCCCAAGGGGCGATGCAGGTCATGCAAGGTAGGCAGGCTCATGGCAACAGTTGCTCCCAGGCAGGTACACCGATGGCGGGTTTGGGCAGGGCGGGCAGTGGCTCGCTGGCGCTTGGGCGGATGCCATCACGCTCCAGGCTGTCGATCACCCGATCAGCGAAGTCAGGCGCCAACGCCAGCTTGGTCGGCCAGCCCACTAACAGGCGGCCTTGCTCGGCGATGAAGGCGTTGTCGGGGCGGGATAAGCCTGATTGCAATGGTTCGGCACGGTCGACGCGCAGGGTGGCCCATTGGGTCTGGCTCATGTCGATCCAAGGCAACAGCTGGGCAAGCTCTTTCTGCGCGGTGGCGATCTGTTCTTGCGGGGTGCGCGCCACGCCATCGGCTTCGGCAATGTCGCCGCCCATGTACCATACCCAATTGCCATCGGCCGCCGGGTGAGTGGTGACGGTGATGCGCGGCTTGGTCCCGCCGCCCAGGCAGTGGGCGTACAACGGCTTCAGGCCGGGCCCTTTGGCGATGATCATGTGCAATGGACGCTTTTGCATGGCTGGCTGGCTGAGGCCCAGCGCGGTCAGCAAATCTGCCGTGCCGGCGCCGGCGCTCAACACGATGCGCTGGGCGCGAATCTCGCGACCGTCGACCTTCAAACCCACCAGCGCGTCGCCTTCCAGCAACGGTTCAATCTGTTGCCCGGCGAGCAACCCGTCGCCGGCCAGTTGTGCCAGGCGTTCGATCAGGCTCGGTACATCCACCACCAGTTCGGCCAAGCGATAGACCTTGCCTTTGAAACGGCGGTCTTGCAGGGCGGGTGGCAGGTCATTGCCCTTGACCTGGTCGACACGGCCGCGCACGGCCTTGCTGGCGAAGAAACTGGTGAGGTTGCCAGCGAGCGTGCCGGGGGACCACAGGTAATGGGCCTCGGACAGCAAGCGTACGCCGGACAAATCCAGCTCACCGTTACCTGCCAGCGCTTCACGCCAGCGGCGCGGCATATCGGCAATCGCTTCGGAAGCGCCGGTAAGGGCACCGTGCAGGGCGTATTTCGCACCGCCGTGAATGATCCCCTGGGACTTCACGCTTTGCCCGCCACCCAGGGTGGCGCTTTCCACGACCACCGTGGAAAAGCCCTGGCGGCGCAGGCGCGCATTCAGCCAGAGGCCGGCAACCCCGGCGCCGACAATCAGAACGTCGGTGGAAATAACGGATGGCATGGGCGACCTCTCTTCAAAACAAGGCGCCAAGTATACATTCTCAAGGCATGCGCACCGTAGGCGCTGTCGAGCTTCAGTGAGGCTGCGAATTCTGGATTCACTTGAGTTTCAAGCGAGCAATCAGTGCCCGGCGGTTTTCGAGAACAATTGAATGACCACCACGCCCAGCACAATCAGGCCCATTCCCAGCATCGCCGGGATATCCAGCTTTTGCCCATAAATAAACAGCGCCGCGATGCTCACCATCACAATGCCCATCCCGGCCCACACCGCGTAGGCCACGCCGACCGGTACCGTGCGCACCACCAACGTCAGCATCCAGAACGCCACGCCGTAACCGACGATCACCAGCAGCAGGGGAATTGGCGTGCTCCAGCCCTTGATGGCCTTCATCGAAACGGTGGCGATCACTTCCGAGCAGATGGCAATGGCCAAGTAGTAGTAGGCGGCGTTCATGGGTCAATCCTCGGGGTAAAGCAATCAGATAAGGCTGGCATTTTAGAGTTTTATCAGATGGGGTAAAGTCATTACCTATCCGAATTAGAGATGGGTTGAGCCATGAGCGTGCAGTGGGATCTGGAGCAGATGCGCCTATTTGTCAGCGTCGCCGAGCAGCGTTCGTTTTCGGCGGTGGCGCGTGAGCAGCGCAAGGCCCAATCGGCCGTCAGCAATGCGATTGCCATGCTGGAGGCGGACCTGGGCGTCAGCCTGTTTGAGCGCAGCAGTGGCCGCCAACCGCGGCTGACTGAAGCCGGCAGCGTGTTGCTGGAAGAAGCACGAGAAGTGCTGCGCCAATGCGAGCGGCTCAATGGCCGGGCGCTATCATTGACGCGCGGCGAGGAGGCTTGCCTGCGCCTGGCTCAGGATGAAGCCATGTTGTTCCAGCCTGTCCTTGATAGCCTTGAGGCGCTGGCGGGGCAGTACCCGCTGCTGGAAGTGCAACTGTCCAGCGCCGCCCAGGGTGATGTCGCGCGCAAGTTGGTGGAGCGCAAGGCGGACCTGGGCCTGTTGTTCTATCACGACCAGATCCCCGAAGCACTCGAGCGGCGAGTAGTCGGCAGTGTGGAGATGGTCACGGTATGCGGTGTCAATCACCCGCTGGCCAAGGAAAAGTACGTGGATTGCCAGCGCCTGGCGCAATTTCGCCAACTGCTGATGTCGACCCAGACCAGCGTTTACCCCGGCAGTGACGCCGCCAGCCCGCTGGTGTGGCGCGCCGACAGTTTCTACGTGCTGGCCGAATGGCTGATGAGTGGCCTGGGCTGGGCCTGGCTGCCCCGGCATATCGTGCAGTACCCGACTTATCAGCAACAAATGGTCGAATTGGACAGCGAATGGACGCCGCCAGCCCTGGTGGTGGAATTGGTGTGGCGCCGCGACGAGCACTTGGGGCCCGCCGCGCGCTTCCTGGCCAAACGTTTTGCTGAGTGCTTGCAGGCGATCGACTGAAAAAGCCGATAAACTCCGGCGCCATGAATAGAACTCTCTACAGCTGTCTGTTTTACCTGGCGCTGCCGTTGGTGGCTTTACGTCTGTGGTTACGTGCGCGCAAGGCGCCGGCCTATGCCAACCGCGTCGGCGAGCGCTTTTCCTATGGCTTGCCGGTGATGCGACCGGGCGGGATCTGGGTGCATGCGGTGTCGGTGGGCGAAAGCATCGCTGCTGCGCCGATGGTTCGGGGGTTGCTTGCGCGTTATCCAGAGCTGCCCATCACCGTCACCTGCATGACGCCCACCGGTTCCGAGCGCATCCAGGCGCTGTTCGCCAACGAGCCGCGCATTCAGCACTGCTACTTGCCGTATGACTTGCCGTGCGCGGCCAAGCGTTTTCTTGATCGTGTGCAGCCGAAACTCGCGGTGATCATGGAAACCGAGCTGTGGCCCAACCATATCCACGCCTGCGCCCAGCGCGGGATTCCGGTGGCGTTGGCGAATGCGCGGCTGTCGGCGCGCTCGGCCAAGGGGTATGCACGTTTCGCCAAGCTGACGGCGCCGATGCTGTCTGAGCTGAGCCTGTTCGCCGTACAGACGCACACCGAAGCCCAGCGCTTCCTGAGCCTGGGAGCTCGTGCGGAAACCGTCGAAGTCACCGGCTCGATCAAGTTCGACCTGACTATCGACCCCCAGTTACCGGTGCGTGCGGCCGCATTGCGCGAACAATGGGGCGCCAGCGAGCGTCCGGTGTGGATCGCCGCCAGCACCCACGAAGGTGAAGATGACGTGGTGCTGGCTGCCCATCGCCAATTGCTCGACAGCTATCCCAACGCGCTGCTGATTCTGGTGCCGCGCCATCAGGAACGCTTCGGTCCGATGTTTGAACTGTGCGAGCAGCAAGGCTTTGCTACCGTGCGCCGTTCCCGCGGCGAACCGGTTACCGCGCAAACGTCAGTGTTGCTCGGCGATACCATGGGTGAGCTGCTGTTTCTCTATGCGTTGGCCGACAGCGCGTTTGTTGGCGGCAGCCTGGTGGCGACCGGCGGGCACAATCCTTTGGAGCCGGCAGCGTTGGCCAAACCCGTGATCATGGGGCCGCACGTGTTCAACTTCCTCGAAATCACCGCAATGATGCGTGAAGCCGGTGCGTTGCGAGAGGTGGATGATGCCGAAGGGTTGGCCGAGGCCGTGCGCCAATTATTCGAACTGCCGCAGGATGCACGCAAGATGGCTCAGGCTGGCCTCAAGGTGATGCAGGCCAACCAAGGCGCGCTCAAGCGTTTGCTGGACGGTTTGGACAAACTGCTTACCCGCTGACAACACCAATCAAATGTGGGAGCGGGCTTGCTCGCGAATGCGGTGTATCAGTACCAGATGTACTGGCTGACACACCGCATTCGCGAGCAAGCCCGCTCCCACAATTAGTTATACGGTGTGTTTAATAGCCGGGGCGAGCCTTCAACTGTTCGGCCGCGGCCTTGGCCAAATCCGGCGGCAGGAAGTCTTTATCCGGGTTGTAGTCAACCTTGAGGTAGCGCGCCAGGTCCTGCAGATCCCCTGGGTTCAAGGTGCCCGCTGCCTGCTTCAAACGCAGGTTGTCGAGGATGTAGTCGTAGCGGCTGTTGTTGTAGTTACGCACCGATGCGTAGAGCTGGCGCTGTGAATCCAGTACGTCAACGATATTGCGCGTCCCCACCTGATAGCCGATTTCCGTGGCTTCCACCGCGCTCTGGTTAGAGATGATCGACTGGCGGCGCGCCTGTACCTGTTCCACATCAGTGTTTACCGCACGGTGCAGGTTGCGCGTGTTTTCCACCACCTGGCGGCGCAGGCCTTCGCGTTGCTGCTCGGTCTGGCCCAGGCGCGAGTAGGATTCACGCACCTGCGAGCTGGTCAGGCCGCCGCTGTAGATCGGGATGGTCAACTGCAAGCCGATGGTCCGGCGCGAGGCGTCGCCGTGATAGTCCGGGCCGAAAGCGTTGGGATTGCTGGCGCCGAGGGCATCGTTGTCACCCTTTTGGTACTGCGCCACCGCATCAAGGGTTGGAGCATGCCCGGCCTTGCGTTGCTTGAGGGTCTCTTCGGCGGCGGTGACGGCGTAGTTGCTGGCGAGGAGGTTAAGGTTCTGGCGACCTGCCGTTTCGACCCAGCTTTTGGCGTCGTTCGGTGCCGGCGGCAGCACTGGCAACGTGTGGACAATGCCCTGGATCGAGTTGTACTGACGGTTTGTCAGGGTAATCAACGCTTCGAAAGCATCATCCACCTGGCGCTGGGCGACAATGCGATTGGCGCGCGCCGTGTCATAGCTGGCCTGCGATTGCAGTACGTCAGTTTTATCCGACAGACCGACGTCGAAACGTTCGTTGGATTGGTCCAGTTGGCGTTTGAACGCAGCTTCTTCTGCTTTGGTCGTCGCCAGATTGTCCTGGGCTCGCAGCACGCTGAAGTAGCTTTCGGCGCTTTGCAGGATCAGGTTCTGTTCGGTGGCCGAGAGTTGCAGCGCTGCCTGTTCGTTGACGGCTTCAGCGGCTTGCAATTGAAACCAGCGGTCGGCACGAAATATCGGTTGGCTCAAGGTCGCGCGCCAGGAATGAGCGTCACGGTCAATCTTGGCGGCGGGCTGATCAAATTCATTGCGCACACTATTGGAATCGGCGCCAGCCGACAGGTTAGGCAGCAGCCCGGCGCGGGCCTGGGGCACCACTTCCTTCTGTGCGCCATATTGAGCGCGGGCGGCGGCCAAGTCGGCGTTGTTGTCTACAGCTTCCTGGTAGACGCTGACCAAGTCGGTTTTGGTCGACAGGGGCGCTTCAGCTGCCCAGACCATTCCGTTGGTTGCACAAGACACGGCGAGCGCCAGTGAAAGTTTGCGCAGCATGGGCAATCCCTAGATTGAATATTACGATTATAATTTGGTGCTCAAGGCTAAGACGAGTAATCCATAGCGTCAAGCCTTGAGGCAGTTGCCGAGTGTAGTGGCGCTGCCATTGCACAACAATCCTGTAATTGCGCCATTCATCACGCTGAATGCTCGGGTGTTGGCAATTTGCCCACGGCATGGTCTAGACTGGCCGCGTTCTTGTCGGGGTGCCTTGTTGGAAGGCTGAGATCGGTAAATACCGGATCCCGTTGAACCTGATCAGGTTAGCGCCTGCGTAGGGAACAAGATTTCTCGTCACCCGGCGAGTCCTCTTGTGCTTCGTCCGGGATGTTGTTCGACAATCGAACAGCGCTCGTGCGCCAAGCACAGCACTGGTTTCAGTGCGTCCATCCGTCACAGGTTCGCTCCGACAAAAATCCACCGCCTGGATAAGTTGGAGAGCCCGTGATGAGCACAGAAATAAAAAGTACAAAACTGAAAAACACCGTGCACCTGAGTGAATCGGCCAAGGTCGACTCCGGCTCCGTGCAGCCGTTTACCCGCTCGCAAAAAATCTACGTGCAGGGCACTCGCCCGGACATCCGCGTGCCGATGCGCGAAATCAGCCTGGACGTGACCCCCACCGATTTCGGCGGTGAAATCAACGCCCCCGTCGTCGTCTACGACACCTCCGGCCCCTACACCGACCCCAATGTGATCATTGATGTGCGCAAAGGCCTGGGCGATGTACGTTCGCCGTGGATCGAAGTGCGTGGCGATACCGAGCGCCTGCCCGGCCTGAGCTCGCACTTCGGCCAACAGCGTTTGAGTGATGCCGAGTTGACCGCGCTGCGCTTCGCCCACGTTAAGAACCCGCGCCGCGCCAAGGCCGGCGCCAACGTCACGCAGATGCACTACGCGCGCAAAGGCATCATCACTGCCGAGATGGAATACGTTGCCATCCGCGAAAACATGAAGCTTGAAGAAGCCCGCGCCAGTGGCCTGCTGGACCAGCAACACGCCGGCCACAGCTTTGGCGCCAGCGTACCGAAGATCATCACCCCGGAATTCGTGCGCGAAGAAATCGCCCGTGGCCGTGCAATCATCCCGGCCAACATCAACCACACCGAACTGGAACCGATGATCATCGGCCGTAACTTCCTGGTGAAGATCAACGGCAACATCGGCAACAGCGCCCTGGGTTCGTCCATCGAAGAAGAAGTGGCGAAACTGACTTGGGGCATTCGCTGGGGCTCGGACACCGTGATGGACTTGTCCACCGGCAAGCACATCCACGAAACCCGCGAGTGGATCATCCGCAACTCGCCGGTGCCGATCGGTACCGTGCCGATTTACCAGGCCCTGGAAAAAGTCGGCGGCGCCGCCGAAGACCTGACCTGGGAGCTGTTCCGCGACACGCTGATCGAGCAGGCCGAGCAGGGCGTCGATTACTTCACCATTCACGCCGGCGTGTTGCTGCGCTACGTGCCGCTGACCGCCAAGCGCGTCACCGGCATTGTGTCCCGTGGCGGCTCGATCATGGCCAAGTGGTGCCTGGCGCACCACAAAGAGAACTTCACCTACACGCATTTCGACGAAATCTGCGAAATCATGAAGGCCTATGACGTCAGCTTCTCCCTTGGCGATGGCCTGCGGCCCGGTTCGATTGCCGACGCCAACGACGCCGCGCAGTTCGGCGAGCTGGAAACCCTCGGCGAACTGACCAAGACCGCCTGGAAGCACGACGTGCAGACCATGATCGAAGGCCCCGGCCACGTGCCGATGCAGTTGATCAAGGAAAACATGGACAAGCAGCTCGAGTGCTGCGACGAAGCACCGTTCTACACACTCGGCCCGCTGACCACGGACATTGCGCCGGGTTATGACCACATCACCTCCGGCATCGGTGCGGCGATGATCGGTTGGTTCGGTTGCGCGATGCTCTGCTACGTCACGCCCAAGGAACACCTGGGTTTGCCAAACAAGGATGACGTGAAGACCGGGATCATCACCTACAAGATCGCTGCGCACGCGGCTGACCTTGCAAAAGGCCATCCAGGCGCGCAAATCCGCGATAACGCCTTGAGCAAGGCGCGCTTCGAGTTCCGCTGGGAAGACCAGTTCAACCTTGGCCTGGACCCGGACACTGCGCGTTCGTATCACGATGAAACCCTGCCGAAGGATTCGGCCAAGGTCGCGCATTTCTGCTCGATGTGCGGGCCGAAGTTCTGCTCGATGAAAATCACTCAGGAAGTGCGTGAGTACGCGGCCAACCAGCGCATTGAAGCGGTGGATGTCGATGTAGCCAAGGGCTTGGCGGAACAGGCCGAGCGGTTCAAGCAGGAAGGGAGTCAGCTGTACAAGAAGGTCTGATCCAGAGGTGGCGGTGACTGTGTCGCCGCCATCGCGGGCAAGCCCGGCTCCCACATTTAACCGAGTGGTGCACATATCTTGTGTTCACAGCAGGTCCCCTGTGGGAGTCGGGCTTGCCCGCGATAGCGATCTCCCAAACAACAAATGTTCTTCAGAGATAACACCCTTGAGCATTCAACCCAGCACCTACTCCCCGGACATCGCGGTCCCCGCTGACAAACGCGTCTTCGGCGCCCGCGACCTGTTCTCCCTCTGGTTCTCCCTCGGCATCGGCCTGATGGTCCTGCAAACCGGCGCACTGCTCGCGCCGGGCCTGGGCTTGTCCGGCTCTTTGCTGGCAATCTTCCTCGGCACCCTGGTCGGTGTGCTGTTGTTGGCCGCCGTTGGCGTGATCGGCAGTGACACCGGCCTGTCCGCCATGGCCGCCCTCAAGCTCAGCCTCGGCACCAAAGGCGCGAGCCTGCCAGCGCTGCTCAACCTGCTGCAACTGATCGGCTGGGGCTCGTTCGAAATCATCGTGATGCGCGACGCCGCCAGCCTGTTGGGCATGCGGGCGTTCAGCGACGGCAGCCTGCTGGCCAGTCCTTTGTTATGGACCCTGTTTTTCGGCGGTTTGGCGACTCTGCTGGCCGTCAGCGGCCCACTGACCTTCGTAAGGCAAATCCTGCGCAAATGGGGCATCTGGCTGTTGCTTGCCGCCTGCCTGTGGCTCACCTGGAACCTGTTCGCCAAAGCCGACCTCGCCGCACTCTGGGCCCAGGCTGGAGACGGGTCTATGCCGTTTGCGGTGGGTTTTGATATTGCTATCGCCATGCCGCTGTCGTGGCTGCCGCTGATCGCCGATTACTCACGCTTCGGCAAGCGCGCCAAAAGCGTGTTCGGCGGCACTGCGCTTGGGTTCTTTATCGGTAATTTCTGGCTGATGAGCCTAGGTGTGGCGTACACCCTCGCATTTGCGCCGAGCGGTGAAGTGAACGCGTTGCTGCTGGCGTTGGCCGGGGCGGGCCTGGGGATTCCGCTGTTGCTGATTCTGTTGGACGAATCGGAAAACGCCTTCGCCGATATTCACTCGGCGGCGGTATCCAGCGGGATATTGTTGCGCTTGAAGGTCGAGCACCTGGCGTTGGCAATTGGCGTGATCTGCACCCTGATCGCCTGTTTTGCGCCGCTGGCCCAGTATCAGAACTTCCTGCTGCTGATCGGCTCGGTGTTTGCGCCGCTGTTTGGCGTGGTGCTGGTGGATCACTTTATCCTGCGCCGCCGCGGCCAAGGCGCAATCGCCAACCTGCGCTGGCCGGCGTTATTGGCCTGGCTGGGTGGCATCGCGACTTACCACCTGCTGGCCAATCTGTATCCGGACATCGGCGCGACCCTGCCGGCACTGGTGCTGGCAGGGCTGTTGCAGTGGATCCTGGGTCGGATCTTCAGCGGCGCGCGGGCACCAGCTCAGGCCTGAGGATGCCGTCCAGGCGCGAGTAGGGGATCTGCAGCTCGACATGGCCCAAGGCATAGGGGGCGATCGTGGTGGTCGGGTACTTGAGGATCACACCACCATAGGTCAGCGCCACGTTCGGGGTTTTCTGGAAGGGGTAGGTTTTCACAAACTCAGGCTCCAGGCTCAGGCGGGTGCTGATCAGCCAGCTGTTGTGGGCCACCTGGGCGGCTTTCCAGAACGCGTCTTCCTTGCCGGGCAGCAGCATGTCGGTCAGGGTCAGCGCCTTTTGCTGCTGGCGCGAATAGTTGATGAACGCACGGCCTGGTTCGCCGTGGGTAGCACCTTGGTCCAGGTAGCTGGACAGCTCGATGATCACCAGACCGTCATGCTGCTCCCGTACCTTGGCCTGCAAATACATGCTATTGCGCGGTGCAGCGGTGCGCAGGAACTGCTCGCTATACGACGCAAGGCTCGTCGGCAGTGGGTCGGCTTGTGTCATTTCCAGCAGGCGCTGTTCGATCAAGGCATCCAGCTTGGGTTCTTTGGCAAAATGCACGGTGTCGATATTCACCAGCGGGCAATCGGTGCTGGCGCAGCCCGGCTTGCTTTGCTCGGTGGCGTCGCGGGTGGCTTCCAGCGGCGCGCGATAGCTCGGTTGGAACAGGCTTTGGCAGGCACCCAGGGTCAATGCGATGCAGGCCACGGAGGCGATTTTTAAAAGCGACATGTAGGGTCTTCGTCCGTCGATAAGAGCGAAATTGTGCAGCTTCGACTACCGGCAAGGCAGTCAGTTCGCCACTAAGCTGATTAGAGTGAGTTTGACGCTCGCCGTCTATCCCGGCAACTGGAAAGGGGCTGCACCAACCGGCGTGAGCGCGTTAGGATGGCGCGAATTGCACAGGCTAACGAGGAAGGATATGACGGACATTGCGAAATCGACGCCGAGCAAGATTGAAATTGTTCAGCGCGACAATGCTTTCAAGGGCTTCTACCAGCTCGACCGCCTGCAGCTGCGTCACGAGAAATTCGATGGCGGCATGAGCCGGGTGATCAATCGCGAGGTCTTTGTGCGTCATGATGCCGTGTGCGTATTGCCCTACGACCCGCAACGCGATGAAGTGGTGTTGAACGAACAGTTTCGCGTCGGCGCCATGGGCCGTACCGACAACCCCTGGCTGATCGAAATGGTCGCCGGCCTGATTGATAAGGACGAGCAACCGGAGGAGGTTGCACACCGCGAAGCCGAAGAGGAAGCTGGGCTGACGTTCTCTGCGTTGTGGCCGATCACCAAATATTTCCCTTCGCCCGGCGGCAGTACTGAATATGTGCACTTGTACCTGGGCCGTTGCGACAGCACCGGTGTAGGTGGCGTCCATGGATTGGAAGAAGAAGCTGAAGATATCCGCGTCACCGTATGGGCTTTCGAAGATGCCCTGCAAGCGGTGCGTGACGGCAAAATTTCCAACGCAGCCAGCATCATCGCCCTGCAATGGCTTGCGCTTAATCGCGCGGAAGTGAGGGGGTTATGGCAGTAAAGGCACGGGAACGTTATCGAGTCGACCTGATTGGGCTGCAAGCCGCCTGCGAGGCCAACTATGCGCGGCTGATGCGCCTGCTCCCCGACATGCGCCACGCCCCCGAGGCGCGGCGCATCGGTGTGACCCATGGCGACCAGATGCTTGGCGTGCTGGCCCTGGAAGTCATCGTCAACTGCCCGTACACCACCACCCTGCGCGTGCGCCAGGAACACAGCCTGCCATGGCTGCCGGTGCCGCAGCTGGAAGTGCAGGTCTACCACGATGCGCGCATGGCCGAAGTGATCAGCGCCGAACATGCGCGACGCTTTCGCAGCATCTATCCTTACCCCAACGTGTTCATGCACCAGCCCGATGAGAAAGCACAGCTCAATGTGTTCCTCGGTGAATGGTTGAGCCACTGCCTGGCCCTGGGCCATGAGTTCGAAGCTGTGCGGTAGATGTGAACTGCGTCTGCTTCATGGGTTTCCTCTTTGTGTCCTGCCCCAGCATAATCACGCCAAACGTCCATTCCTGTGATTGCCTTGGGAGAGCGCCTTGCCGAGCGTATCCACTGTGAGTCCTGATGCGCCAGCCTTGCTGGTGCAACTGTCCGACAGCCATTTGTTTGCCGAGACCGATGGCACGCTGCTGGGCATGAACACCCGTGAAAGCCTGCAACGGGTGATCGAGCTGGTGCACACGCAGCAGCCGCGGATTGATTTGGTGTTGGCCACGGGGGATTTGTCCCAGGACGGCACATTGGCGTCGTACCAGCAATTTCGTGACATGACCGCGCCCATCGGTGCCCCGGCCCGCTGGATCCCCGGTAATCACGATGAGCCGCAGATCATGGCCGACGCCGCCATGCACAGCGACTTGCTGGAGCCGGTGGTCGATGTCGGCAACTGGCGCGTCACCTTGCTGGACTCGGCTGTACCCGGTTCGGTACCGGGCTACCTGCAAGACCAGCAACTGCAATTGCTCGCCCAGGCCCTGAGCGAAGCACCGAGCCGGCATCATCTGGTGTGCTTTCACCATCATCCGGTGCCCATCGGTTGCGCCTGGATGGAGCCCATTGGCCTGCGCAATCCCGATGCTTTATTTGCCGTGCTCGACCGTTTTCCACAGGTACGGGCGGTGCTCTGGGGCCACGTGCACCAGGAGATCGACCGCGAGCGCAACGGCGTGCGGCTGTTGGCGTCGCCGTCCACTTGCATTCAGTTCGCGCCGGGCAGCGAGGATTTCAAGGTCAGCGAGCAGGCGCCGGGGTATCGCTGGCTACGCTTGCATGCCGACGGACGGTTGGAGACCGGCGTGGAGCGGGTCAAGGATTTCGCATTTACCGTGGACTACGGCAGCAACGGCTATTAAAAGCTGTAAACGCTGATCAAAAGTGTGGGGGCGGGCTTGCCTGCGATGGCTGCTTGCCAGCCAATACATGCAGGACTGATCCACCGCCATCGCGGGCAAGTCGGCTCCCACATTGGTTCTGCAGCGGCTGGACGATAGGGGACTCACACACCACCCCGATCCCTGTAAACTGCGCCTCTTTGGCCACGTCACGGAGAGCCCGGCATGTCCGCTTCGATCCTGTATATCCACGGCTTCAACAGCGCGCCGGCGTCCAACAAGGCCAGCCAGTTGATCACCGTGATGGATACCCTCGGCCTGGCTGACCAACTGCGCGTGCCGGCGCTGCATCACCATCCTCGTCAGGCGATTCCTCAGTTGGAAGCCGCTATCGCTGAACTGGGGCGGCCACTGCTGGTCGGCAGCTCACTCGGCGGCTACTATGCAACCCATCTTGCCGAACGCCATGGCCTCAAGGCGCTGCTGGTGAACCCAGCGGTCAGCCCCCACCGGATGTTCGACGGTTATTTGGGCACCCAAAAGAACCTCTACACCGACGAAACCTGGGAACTGACCCACGACCACGTGACGGCACTGGCCGAGCTGGAAGTCCCGGCGCCCCAGGACGCCGCGCGTTATCAGGTGTGGTTGCAGACCGGGGACGAAACCCTGGACTATCGCCTCGCCCAACAGTATTACCGGGCCTGTGCCTTGCGCATCCAGGCCGGTGGCGACCATGGTTACCAAGGGTTCGCCCAGCAATTACCGGCGCTGCTGAGCTTTGCCGGGATTGGCGCAGATCAGTATCAATCCTTCGACTTTGCAGCACTGTAAAGTCGCAGGTCTTTTTTTAATCGAACGACTCACGACGAGACCCCATGGCCACTCCCAGCGCTAGCTCTTATAACGCCGACGCCATCGAAGTCCTCTCGGGCCTCGACCCGGTGCGCAAACGCCCCGGCATGTACACCGACACCAGTCGGCCGAACCACCTTGCCCAGGAAGTCATCGACAACAGCGTCGACGAAGCCTTGGCCGGGCACGCCAAGTCGGTGCACGTCATTCTCCACGCTGACCACTCCCTGGAAGTGTCCGACGATGGTCGTGGCATGCCAGTGGACATTCACCCTGAAGAAGGCGTGTCGGGCGTCGAGCTGATCCTCACCAAGCTGCACGCTGGCGGCAAGTTCTCCAACAAGAACTACCAGTTCTCCGGTGGCCTGCACGGTGTGGGTATTTCGGTGGTCAACGCCCTGTCGAACCACGTCCGGGTCAAGGTCAAGCGCGACGGCAACGAGTACGAGATGACCTTCGCCGATGGCTACAAAGCCACCGACCTGCAGGTGATCGGCACCGTTGGCAAGCGCAACACTGGCACCAGCGTGTACTTCGCGCCGGACCCGAAATACTTTGATTCGCCGAAATTTTCCATCAGCCGCCTCAAGCACGTACTTAAAGCCAAGGCTGTTCTGTGCCCAGGCCTGCTGGTGACCTTTGAAGACAAGGGCACCGGCGAGAAGGTCGAGTGGCACTACGAAGACGGCCTGCGCTCCTACCTGGAAGATTCCGTCAGCGATTTTGAGCGCCTGCCTAACGAGCCGTTCTGCGGCAGTCTGGCCGGTAATAAAGAAGCCGTCGACTGGGCGCTGCTGTGGCTGCCGGAAGGTGGCGACAGCGTGCAGGAAAGCTACGTCAACCTGATCCCGACGGCCCAGGGCGGTACCCACGTCAACGGTTTGCGCCAGGGCCTGCTGGATGCCATGCGTGAATTCTGCGAGTACCGCAGCCTGCTGCCACGCGGCGTGAAGCTGGCGCCGGAAGACGTGTGGGAGCGCATTGCGTTCGTACTGTCGATGAAGATGCAGGAGCCGCAATTCTCCGGCCAGACCAAAGAGCGCCTGTCGTCCCGTGAAGCGGCAGCGTTTGTCTCCGGTGTGGTCAAGGATGCGTTCAGCCTGTGGCTCAACGAGCACCCTGAGCTGGGCCTGGCGCTGGCGGAACTGGCGATCAACAACGCCGGCCGTCGTCTCAAGGCCAGTAAAAAGGTCGAGCGCAAGCGCATCACGGCGGGCCCGGCACTGCCGGGCAAGCTGGCCGATTGCGCGGGGCAGGACCCGATGCGCTCCGAGCTGTTCCTGGTGGAAGGTGACTCCGCCGGTGGTTCCGCCAAGCAAGCGCGGGACAAGGAGTTCCAGGCGATCCTGCCGTTGCGCGGCAAGATCCTCAACACCTGGGAAGTCGATGGCAGCGAAGTCCTGGCCAGCCAGGAAGTGCATAACATCGCCGTGGCCATCGGTGTCGACCCGGGCGCGGCCGATATCAGCCAGCTGCGCTACGGCAAGATCTGCATCCTCGCCGACGCCGACTCCGACGGCTTGCACATCGCCACGTTGCTGTGTGCGCTGTTCGTCCAGCACTTCCGCCCATTGGTGGATGCCGGCCACGTCTACGTCGCCATGCCGCCGCTGTACCGTATCGACTTGGGCAAGGAAATTTACTACGCCCTGGACGAAGCCGAGCGCGATGGCATCCTCGACCGCCTGGTGGCCGAGAAGAAGCGCGGCAAGCCGCAGGTCACGCGATTCAAAGGCCTGGGTGAAATGAACCCACCGCAACTGCGCGAAACCACCATGGACCCGAACACTCGGCGCCTGGTGCAGTTGACCCTGGAAGACTACGCCGCCACGTCGGAAATGATGGACATGCTGCTGGCGAAGAAGCGCGCGCCGGACCGCAAGTCCTGGCTGGAATCCAAAGGCAACCTGGCCGAGGTGCTGGGCTGATGCGCACAGGTTTCGCCCTGGCGATCCTGATGTTGAGCGGGTTGGCGGCCACCGAGGTGGTCGCCGCGCCCGTTGCAGAGCTCAAGCTTCTCTCCGAACACCCCGTGGACGGCATGCGTGGCGGTAACCTGTCGGGCCTGGCCGTATGCGGTCACGAGCTGTGGACGGTTTCCGACCGCGATGACGACCAGATCTATCGCCTGGATATCAGCGCACCGACCTGGCAAGCCGAGGTTGTGAAGATCGACGTGCCGCCGGTGCCGGAATCCGGGCTGCCGTGGGGGTTGCGTTCGCGCACCAAGGCCGCCTCGTTCATTCGTGGCGGCGACCTGGATTTTGAAGGCATTGCCTGCGATGCCGTGGGTAATCGTTACATTGTCAGTGAGGCCCATGCGGCGGTGCTGCAAGTGCCAGTGACGGGCGCGCCTGAGTGGTTGAAGATCGCGCCGGGCATGGTGCGTGAAGCGCGGGCCAGCGGCATGTTGTTGCACTTTAATGCGTTATTCGAGGGGCTGGCGATCAATCCCGAGGGCAATCAGATTTGGCTGGCAGCCGAGCGTGAAAGACGCGGCCTGATTTCGATCAAGCGTCCGCAAAGCTTATGGGACTGTGACGGCCCCTGCGTATTGTTGAGCGAGGCCGGCCAGGAGGTACAACCGGCGCAGTTCCCTAACGCCAAGGCGGTGTCCAAGGATTTCGCCGACCTGGCGCTGTTCAACGGCAAGCTGTTCACACTGGAGCGCAATGCGTTCCAGATTTGCCGGCGCGATGCGGTCACGGCCAAGGTCGAGCTGTGCTGGTCGTTTGCCGACGAGACCCTGACGCCTGAGCGGCGTTATCCCCAGCCTTACGGCCTGGCTGAAGCCCTGGTGGTGGACGCAGAAGGTGCCTGGCTGGGCATCGACAACAATTTCGGCCCGCGTGCCGATGGTGAAAAGCGCCCCGTGGTCTATCGTTTCGCCGCCCCTGCCGGTGGTTGGAGCGCCCAGCCATGAACCGCTGTTTTTTTGAATTGACCCGGCGCAGCGGCAGTTCCGCTGCGCCTTACCCGACAATGATGAGGCCCGCATGAGTGACATCCTCGCAGACAGCTTAGACGGCGTAGAACGCCGGTCGCTGGCTGACTTCACCGAAAATGCCTACCTCAACTACTCCATGTACGTGATCATGGACCGTGCTTTGCCGCATATCGGCGACGGCCTGAAGCCCGTCCAACGGCGCATCATCTACGCCATGAGTGAGTTGGGCCTGGATGCCGATTCCAAGCACAAGAAGTCGGCGCGTACCGTCGGTGACGTGCTCGGTAAGTTCCACCCCCACGGCGATTCGGCGTGCTACGAAGCCATGGTGCTGATGGCCCAGCCGTTCAGCTACCGCTACACGCTGGTGGACGGCCAGGGTAACTGGGGTGCGCCGGATGATCCCAAGTCCTTCGCCGCCATGCGATATACCGAAGCGCGCCTGTCGCGATATTCGGAAGTGTTGCTCAGTGAGCTGGGCCAGGGCACTGCGGACTGGGGGCCGAACTTTGACGGTACCCTCGACGAACCCCTGGTGTTGCCGGCACGTTTGCCGAATATCCTGCTCAATGGCACCACCGGTATTGCGGTCGGCATGGCGACCGACGTGCCGCCGCACAACCTGCGCGAAGTCGCCACGGCCTGCGTGCGTTTGCTCGACGAGCCGAAAGCCACGGTCGAGCAGCTCTGCGAGCATATCCAGGGCCCGGACTACCCGACCGAAGCGGAAATCATCACGCCGCGTGCCGACCTGCTGAAGATGTACGAAACCGGCAAAGGCTCGGTACGCATGCGCGCTGTGTACCACATTGAAGACGGCGACATTATTGTCACCGCGCTGCCGCACCAGGTGTCGGGCGCCAAGGTGCTGGAGCAGATCGCCGCGTTGATGCAGGCGAAACCGTCGAAACTGCCGCAGGTTGCCGACCTGCGTGACGAGTCTGACCACGAAAACCCATGCCGCATCGTGATCATCCCGACCAACAGCCGGGTCGACCACGAAGTGCTGATGCAGCACCTGTTCGCCAGCACGGACCTGGAGTCGAGCTATCGGGTCAACGTCAACATCATTGGCCTGGATGGCAAGCCGCAGCTGAAAAACCTGCGCAATCTGCTGGTGGAGTGGCTGGAATTCCGCGTCAACACTGTGCGCCGCCGCTTGCAATTCCGCCTGGATAAGGTCGAGCGCCGCCTGCACCTGTTGGACGGCTTGCTGATCGCCTACCTCAACCTGGATGAAGTGATCCACATCATCCGCACCGCCGAGCACCCGAAAGCCGAGTTGATCGCGCGTTTCGAGCTGAGCGAGATCCAGGCTGACTACATCCTCGACACCCGCTTGCGCCAGTTGGCGCGACTGGAAGAAATGAAGCTGCGCGACGAACAAGACGCGCTGCTCAAGGAACAAGCCAAGCTGCAAGCGCTGCTGGGCAGTGAAGCCAAGCTGAAGAAGCTGGTGCGCAGCGAGCTGATCAAAGACGCCGAAACCTATGGCGACGACCGCCGCTCGCCTATCGTGCAACGCGCCGAAGCGAAGGCTCTGACAGAGACCGAGCTGCTGCCGAACGAGAAAATTACCGTCGTTCTGTCGGAAAAGGGTTGGGTTCGCTCTGCCAAAGGGCATGATATTGATGCCACTGGCCTGTCGTACAAGGCGGGCGACGGGTTCAAGACCGCTGCTGCCGGGCGTTCCAACCAGTTTGCGGTGTTTATCGATTCTACCGGGCGCAGTTATTCGGTGCCGGCCCACACCTTGCCATCCGCTCGGGGGCAGGGCGAGCCGTTGACCGGGCGCCTTACACCGCCGCCCGGAGCGAATTTCGAGTGCGTGCTGCTGCCGGACGACGATGCGCTGTACGTGATTGCGTCAGACGCGGGTTACGGTTTTGTGGTCAAGGGTGAAGACCTGCAGGCCAAGAACAAGGCAGGCAAGGCGCTGCTGAGCCTGCCGAACAACGCCAAGGTGATCCTGCCGCGGCCGGTGGACGACCGCGAGAGCAACTGGCTGGCGTCGGTGACCACCGAAGGGCGTCTGCTGGTGTTCAAGATCAGCGACCTGCCGCAGTTGGGTAAAGGCAAGGGCAACAAGATTATTGGTATCCCCGGCGAGCGGGTTGCCAGCCGCGAAGAGTACGTGACCGACATTGCTGTCATACCAGAAGGCTCCACGCTGGTGCTGCAAGCCGGTAAACGCACCCTGTCGCTGCGCCCTGACGACCTTGAACATTACAAGGGCGAGCGCGGTCGTCGTGGTAACAAATTGCCACGTGGCTTCCAGCGAGTGGATGCTTTATTGGTGGAAACGCCTGTTTAAGGCGGTTTAGAGCCCTCGATCTACGATTTAAAGCGTAGATCGACGCTTTGGCGCTGGAGTCATGGCGCATATTCACGGATGATATGGCCTTTCCAGCGCCGGCGTGGCCGAGCGTGTTTAGGTTATTTTTAGTATTACATTGTGGTTCGCCTTGTGGCAGCCACCTGGATGGGATGATGACTGCTCCACGCCTTCCTTTTATTTTCGTGCTCGCTGGCCTTTTGGGGTTGGCGGGTTGCAGCACACATCAGCCTGTGTCGCTGTACCAGCTGGACAGCGGAAGTCCGGCTCAGCCAGCACAAAGCGCTGGCCTGGCCGTTTTGTTGGGCCCGGTGGTCGTAGCCGACTACCTGCAACGCGAAACCCTGCTGCAACGTCAAAACGACGGCAGCCTGCAAGGTTCTACCGATGGTCGCTGGGCGGGCAGTTTGTCCTCCGACATCAACCAATTGATGCTGCGCCAAGTGGCCGGGCATCTGGATAGCCAGCGTGTTGTACTCGCGCCTGCGCCCACTGGTTTTAGCCCGGATGTGCAAGTGTTGCTGACCATTACCCGGCTTGACTCTGGTACATCGCAACCGGCGATCCTCGATGCGCAATGGCGCTTGATCGACCGTCGTGGCCAGGTGCGCGATAACCGCATCGTGCATCTGCAGGAAGAACACACCGGCACCACTGCGTCCCAGGTCCAGGCCCAGGGCGTGCTGTTGCAGCATCTGGCGCAGCAATTGTCGGTGGCGCTCAAGCCGTTGGCCAATCAGCCGCCGATCGCCGAGGCACCCCGCAAGCAGAACGCCCCGACACAGGCCAAGCCGGCAGAGCCGCAGAAGCCGAAGATGCCGATGGCGGTGCCGATTCGTACAGATATGGAAGTGTTCAGGTTCTGATTTGAATCACGCACAAACAAAAAGGCCCGCTGACTCAGCGGGCCTTTTTGTTTGTGCGCGACTCAAAATGTGGGAGCGGGGTTGCTCTCGAATGCAGTGTGTCAGTCAGCGAATGCTTCAGCTGGAATACCGCCTTCGCGAGCAAGCCCGCTCCCACACAAGCCGCTCCCACAGGGATTGTGTCGTGTTGCTTATGGCTTGCGGGTCTCGTGCATCCGCGCCAACTGCCGCTCCAGCATCGACGGATACGGCTCCATCAAACGTTCCACGCAGCTGGCGCCCTCTGGGCTGGCAATCGGGCGGATACGTGCGCGTTGGCGGATCAGCGTGTCTTCGCTGATCTTGCGCTCCACCAGCAGCAAATTGCGGCTGTGTTGCGACAAGGCCAAGGCGTCCTGGGCGATCTCCGTCAGCAACAGGTCGATCTGGCTCATGCCGAACAGGTCGTCGCCTACGGTCAGGCCCAGTTGCAATTGCAGGGTAATGCCGCTGTCAGCCACTTCGATTTGCAGGGCGTGGCCCAGGGCACGCAACAGTTCACCGCAGCAGATAGCGTTGGTCAGGTAGTCCTCGCCGCTGTCTTCGCTGTGGAACAACATCAGCGTGCTGCCATCGTTCAGGGTGTGCAGTTCGCTCTGGTACAGCGAAGCGGCCTGGTCGAGGCAGTCACGGTAGCGTTCCAGCAATTCGGTCAGGCGCGCACGGGGCAGGCGACGCAATTGGTCCTGCGCACCCAGTTGCACAGCCAGTACGGCGCTGTACTGGGGTTCGGTGCTCTTGACCGGTGCCGGTTTTGGCGCGATGGCCGGGGCGCTTGCCGAGGTGTCGCGCAGGTCGGCAAACGGGTCTTCGTCGTCCAGCTCGTCTTCTTCGGCTTTGAACGCGCGGCGTGTGGCAGGCTTCAAGCCCGCTACCGGAGCGTCTTGCACTTCAAATTCGGGCTCGTCGTCGTAGTCCGTATCGTCGAACTCAGGCTCAGGTTCAACCTCACGCACTACCGGTTCCGGGGCAAAGCTGGCGTGCAGTTGGCGGGCCAGGTCGCCGATTTCATCCTGGCGGTCAGTGGCCGGGGTGTTTTCATCGATGTCCCGCAGCCAGATGCGCAGTTGCATCAGCGGTGTAGAGATGTGCCGGCCCAGGCGCAAGCTCAACGCCAGGGCCAAGGCCAGCAGGATCGCGCTGAGGATGCCCATGCTTTGCAGGCTGATGGTCATCGGCTGCTGGAATTGCTGCATGTCCAGGCTGATGCGCAGTTGGCCGGCCTTTACATCCTGAAACGTGATATTGCTCTGGTAGAGCCCTTCGGCTTCACCCAGCAGGCCGTTTTTCGGGCGCTGCCCGGCTTCGGCCATGATCCGGTTGTCCACGCTATAGATGGCCGCATGGGCCACCAGCGGGTTTTTGGTCAGGTTGTTGAGCAGCACGTTGAGGCTGAGGATGTCGTTGGACACCAGCAGCTCAGTCGCCGAGGTGGCGGTCTGGGTGGTCAGGCTCTCGCCCAGGGCGTCGGCTTGCTCGTGCATGGCCTGTTTGAACTGCAAACCCATCACGCAGGCGTAGATCACCAGGGCCAGGGCGACCAGGATCACGTTATGGCTGGCGATGCGTAATGCGATCGGTACACGGCGGTGGCGCAGTGCCCGGAAGATCAGCAGGAAGAAGTTATCGGTTTTTACTGGCGTGGGCCGGTTCACTTGCGCTCGGCTCTTGGTCCGTGAAGTTGACGCGCAGTATAGCGACAGCCCTAGGACCGGCAAAGCGCTGGCTGTGCCCGATGGTCACTGAAAGTGGGTAGAATGCGGTTTTTTTCCAGCCTGGGGGTGCGCCTTGCGCGAAATTGTCCTGATTAACATCACGGGGGAAGACCGCCCAGGTCTGACCGCAGCCATTACCGGTGTGCTGGCCCAGGGTGGTGTGAACATTCTCGACATCGGCCAAGCGGTGATCCACGACACCTTGTCGTTCGGCATTCTGGTTGAGATCCCGAGCACTGAACAGGCGTCATCGGTACTCAAGGACATCCTGTTTACGGCGTACAAGCTGGATCAACAGGTGCGTTTCACCCCCGTGTCCGAAGCTGATTACCAGCAATGGGTGGCCGGCCAGGGCAAAAAACGCCACATCGTGACCCTGTTGACCCGCAAGGTCACCGCTGAGCAATTGCGGCGTGTCAGCTCGATCACCGCGCAGTATGGTTTGAATATCGACCATATCGACCGTTTGTCGGGTCGCATGCCGCTGGACACTCCCGCTGACAAGGGCAAGGGCTGCATCGAGTTCTCCGTGCGCGGTGAGCCAGCCGACCCTCAAGCTCTGCGCGCCGAGTTCCTCAGCGTGGCGCAGGAACTGAACGTGGATATCGCTTTCCAGGAAGACTCATTGTTCCGCCGCAACCGTCGCCTGGCGGTGTTCGACATGGATTCCACGCTGATCGAAGCCGAAGTTATCGACGAGTTGGCCAAGGCTGCTGGCGTCGGCGAGCAGGTGTCGGAAATTACCGAACGCGCCATGGCCGGTGAACTCGACTTCCGCGCCAGCTTCAAGGAGCGCTTGGCGCTGCTCAAAGGCCTGGACGTCAGCGTGCTGGACTCCATCGGTGCGTCCCTGCGCCTGACCGAAGGCGCAGAAACCCTGTTCGCTGAACTCAAGCGCCTGGGCTACAAGACCGCAATCCTGTCGGGTGGCTTCACTTACTTCGCCAAGCAATTGCAGGCCAAACTGGGCATCGACTATGTGTTCGCCAACGAGCTTGAAGTGGTGGATGGCAAGGTGACTGGCGTGGCCGTGGAGCCGATTGTCGATGCACAGCGCAAGGCAGATCTGCTGAAGGAGCTGGCTCACAAGGAAGGTTTGCGTCTGGAGCAGACCATTGCGGTCGGCGACGGGGCGAATGACTTGCCGATGCTGGCGATTGCCGGGTTGGGTGTGGCGTTTCGCGCCAAGCCGTTGGTGAAGCAGTCGGCGAAGCAGGCGATTTCGACCTTGGGGTTGGATGGGGTGTTGTATCTGCTGGGCTTCCGCGATCGCGACGGTCAGCTGTAACTGAATAAATGCGGTAAAAAATGTGGGAGCGGGCTTGCTCGCGAATGCGGGGTATCAGTCGACACATCATTGACTGAACCACCGCTTTCGCGAGCAAGCCCGCTCCCACATTTGGATTTGTGTCAGGCTTTAGGTAAAGCGATGCCTTGGCCCATCTGCACAGGCGTACCTGCCACCAGCTCTTGCGCCCACGTCACCTGATCCGGCCCAAACAGCACGATCGCCGTAGAACCCAACTTGAAGCGACCCAACTCCGCGCCTTTTTCCAGATAGATCGGCGCGCGCGCCGCTTCGTCATAACGGACGGTTTTCAGTTCACGCTTCGGCGGCGTCACCAAGCCGGCCCATACGGTTTCAATCGACGCCACGATCATCGCGCCCACCAATACCACGGCCATCGGGCCGCGTTCGGTGTCGAACAGGCATACAACACGCTCGTTACGCGCAAACAGTTCCGGCACGTTTTCGGCGGTGGTCTGGTTGACCGAGAAGATGCGGCCTGGCACGTAGACCATCTCGCGCAGGGTACCGGCCAGTGGCATGTGCACCCGGTGGTAGTCCTTCGGCGACAGGTAGATGGTGGCGAAATCGCCGCCCATGAACGGCGCCGCTACAGCGGCATCGCCGCCCAGCAATTCCAGCACGCTGAAGCTGTGGCCCTTGGCCTGGAACACGCGGCCATGTTCGATCGGGCCGAGCTGGCTGACCGCGCCATCGGCTGGGCTCAACACCGCGCCTGGTGTTTGATCCAGTGGGCGCGCGCCGTCTTTCAGCGCGCGGGTGAAGAAGGCATTGAAGTGCTCGTAGGCGGTCACGTCTTCAACCAGCGCCTGGGACATGTCCACTTGATAGCGCTTGGCGAACCAGGTGGTGAAGGCATTCTTGAACCAGCGCACGCGGCACTCGGCGATGCAGCCGGCCAGGCGCGACAGCAAGTGGTGTGGCAGCAAGTACTGGCTGAGGATAAACAACTGCTTTTTCATAACTGTCCTTAAACCTTAAATCTCGACGGGGGTGTCGGGGTGGTTGCCCCATTCGCCCCAGGAACCGGCATAACCTTTGACTCGCGGATAACCGAGCGCCTTGGCCACCAGGTAGGTGAAGCCAGAGCGGTGGTGAGTCTGGCAGTGGGTGATGATTTCTTTATCTTTGGTCAGTCCGAGGCCTTCGAGGATCTGCGGCATGTCGCGGCGGATACGCAGGTTGCGTGCCGGGTCCATGCCAGCGGTCCATTCAAAGTTCACGGCACCGGGAATGTGCCCGCCTTTGGCGGCGAGGACTTTTTCACCGGAATATTCCAGCGGGCCGCGTGCGTCCCAGATGCCCAGGTCGGCAGCACCCAGGCGGCTTTGCAGGTATTCACGGGTGGCGGTGGGGCCTTCGTGCAGCGTCAGGCTGACCGGACCGCCGACGGGGGCGGGTACGTCGGTGGAGACCGGGCGTTCCTCTTCCAGCCAGGCCAGCAGGCCACCATCCAGGTAGTGGTATTTCTGATGGCCGATCACGTCGAGCATCCAGATGAACCGCCCGGCCCAGCCGCCGCCTTCGTCGTCGTAGACCACGTAGGTCGCGTCCGGGGTGTGGCCCAGTTCGCCGAACAACTTCTCAAGGTCCGCCTTGTTGGGCAGCAGGCCGGGTGCCGGCGCCTGGCCCAATTGGGTGCGCTTGGGGTCAACGAAATGCGCGCCGGGGATATGCCCTTCGGCGTAGCGGGCGGCACTGGTGAGGTCCACCAGAATCAGGTGTTCGGCATCCAGTTGACCGAGCAGGTCGCTGGGTTCGATCACCAGCGGCAAGCCAGAGAAGTCAGGCATGTGAGGTCTCCTGGTCACAAATGTTGGCGATAAAAGAGGGCGATTGTAGCGCAAGCATCAGGCGCTGCGGTTGGTAAAGCAGTGCAGGGCTTTCTCGATGCATTGGGCGGTTTTGCCGAAGGCCTGCACGGTGGTTTCCGAGAACGGTCCGCCGCCCTGGTCGGCCACCATCAGCATCACCACCTTGCCATTGCAGCTCAAGGAGCGCAGCAGCAGGTGTTCACCGGTAAACAGGCGGCGCAGGATCGGTGGCAGCAAGGCCGAGAACTGGGCGTGGTTTTCAGGGTTGAGACGCACCTGGGCGGATTTTTCCAGCAGGCGCTGCAGCAGCGTGCTGTTAACCACGTCCAGGCTCAGGTTGGTGGCGTCCTTTGGTAGGCCGTCAACCTGATGCACGCGCAAAGTGCTTTGGGCGCGGTCGGTCATCAGCAGCATGACCCGTTGCATGCCGCTGGCCACCAGGGCCTCCTTGGCGCAGGTGGTCAGGTGCATCGCGTTGGCAAAGCGGCTCGGTTCTACCAGCAGTTCTGTGCACCGTTTACGCCACACGGCCAGCGACTCGGCGGTAGGCGGCGGTGCCGGCAGCAGGCCGCGATGAATCTTCTGCACGTGCCAGGGCCAGATCAGTGACAGCGCCGGGTGCCAGAGGTCGGGCATCAGCGTGGTGCGGGCGCTGGTCACGGCTTGTTGGTGGACGTGTTGCTGTATCTCGCTCAGGGGCTGCTGCAGGTAAAGCGCAGTGAGGAGCTGCCAGCGTTCGGTGTGCGGGCAGGTCCAGGACTCTTGCGCCGACATCGCCAGGCCGTTGGCCAGCAACACGGTATTGGCCGGCTGGTTCAGCCAGCGGCGCAGGTTGGGTTCGGCGTCGAGCAATTGCTGATGGCGCAGCGGGTCATCTTCGCGGGCGATATGCAGCGCCTTGACCAGCAAGCGCCGTTCGCTCAACAGCAGCTTGTAGCCCTGGGAGACCCAAATCGGCAGGTGCCAGGCTTCGGTCAGGCCGACGCACAGGTCGAGCAGGCGTATGCCGAACAATTCCTGCTCGACCTGGCGGGCTGATTGGCCTTTATGGATAACCCGCAGCTCCCATTCTTCCAGAAGCTTGGGGTAGGCGACCGCCATCGGCCACAGCGGCGACAGAAACAGCAGGCTGCCCCAGTGAATGTCCTGCCACAGTCGTGCCAGCCGGCTGCCGAACAGGCCATTGGCTTGCTGCGAAGCGTGCTGACTTATCAACAACAGTTGGCGCAGCGCCACGGGAATCTCGCTGGCGGGCACCGAAGGCAGGCGCGCCAACAGTTCCTCGGCGCGCTTGAGGCCCAGGCGGTTGAGCGCTACTTCGAGGTTTTCCGCCGGTTCCGCCAGGCTGCCATGGGTGTGGCTGTTGGCTTCGCGCATCACGCTGAGCACGAGGGCCGGGCTGTCTTGCATCAGCTCGGCAATATCTCGTAATGAGCTGCGGCTGTCGCGGATGCCTTTGCACACGCGGTCGTGGCTGGCCTGGGGAACAGGCAGCAGCACATCGTCCAGGCGCTTGATCCAAGCGGCGAGAGAAGTAGGTTTTGCAGTTGGGACTGTCGTTTCATTAGCCATGATTGGGGCGCGATCATCACTTGCGGTCAACACGCCCGGAGCGGGCCGAACTGGCTTTTCGCCTTAACGGGCTATAGTCTGGCGCAGTTTTGCCGATAAGAGGAACAAGAGTTTTCAGTTCCCCCCAATATGTCCATGAACCCGACGGCGCAAGTACTCATCTCCTATGGCTAAAATTATCGGCATCATCGTCGTCATCGCAAGTGTGCTCGGTGGCTACGTCCTGTCCCACGGTAAAATTGCTGCGCTGGTCCAGCCCTTCGAAGTGCTGATCATCGGTGGTGCGGCGTTCGGCGCATTCTTGCAGGCGAACCCTGGCTACATGACCATGCACGTGGTCAAGAAATCCCTGGGCATGTTTGGTTCGCGCTTCACCCACACCTTCTACCTGGAGGTACTGGGGCTGGTCTACGAGATCCTCAACAAGAGCCGCCGCGAAGGCATGATGGCCATCGAGGCCGACATCGAAGACGCCTCGGCCAGTCCGATTTTCGCCAAGTACCCGGCCGTGCTCAAAGATGAGCGCATGACCGCCTACATCTGTGACTACCTGCGCATCATGTCCTCCGGCAACATGGCCCCCCATGAGTTGGAAGGCCTGTTCGACATGGAATTGTTCAGCCTGAAAGAAGAGCTGGAGCACCCGTCCCACGCCGTGACCGGCATCGCCGACGGCATGCCGGGTTTTGGTATCGTCGCGGCGGTACTCGGTATTGTTGTGACCATGGCCTCCCTGGGCGAAGGCGACCAGGCAGCCATCGGTATGCACGTGGGTGCGGCGCTGGTAGGTACCTTCTTCGGTATCCTCGCGGCCTACGGTTTCTTCGGTCCGCTGGCCACCTCGCTGGCCCATGACGCCAAGGAAGAAATCAACCTGTACGAATCGATCAAAGCCAGCCTGGTAGCCTCCGCTTCCGGCATGCCGCCCTCGCTGGCGGTGGAGTTCGGTCGCAAGGTGCTGTACCCGAAACATCGCCCAAGCTTCGCCGAGCTGGAACAAGCGGTTCGCGGTCGCTAAGCCATGGAAAACAACCAGCCGATAATCATCAAGCGCGTCAAGCGCTTCGCTGCGGGGCACCATGGTGGCGCCTGGAAAATCGCCTTCGCCGACTTTGCGACGGCGATGATGGCGTTCTTCCTGGTGCTGTGGCTGATGTCTACCGCCACGCCGGAACAGAAGATTGCCATCGCCGGCTACTTCAAAGACCCCATTGGTTTCTCGGAAAGTGGCACGCCCTTCGTGATCGACCTGGGCGGTTCGCCGCAGTTGGCGCCTGAGCGCACCATTAATCCAGAGGTCAAGACCGAAGCGCCGCAGGAAAAAATCCCGATCGAGCGCGACACTGTCGAATCCATGGCTGAGCAGGTCGAGCAAGAACGCCTTGAGCTGTTGCTGCAAGAGTTGCAGACCAAGGTTGAGGAAAACCCGCAGCTGCTGAAATTCAAGGATCAGATTTCGTTCGAAATCACGCCTGAAGGTCTGCGCATCCAGATCACCGACGCGGCCAACCGGCCGATGTTCGACTCCGGCAGTGCGCGCTTGAAGCCGTACTTTGAAGACATCCTGCTGGCCATGGCTGACACCATCAAGGCAGTGCCGAACAAAATCAGCATCAGCGGCCACACCGACGCCAAACCGTACGCGGGCCAGGGCGACTTCGGCAACTGGGAACTCTCGGCCAATCGCGCCAACGCGGCACGCCGCGCGCTGGTGGCCGGCAGCTACCCGGACCCGCAAGTGGCGCGCGTGGTGGGTTTTGCCTCCTCGCAGCTGTTTGATCATCAAGACCCGTTCAACCCGTCCAACCGCCGTATCGATATCGTGGTGCTGACCAAAAAGGCCCAGCGTGCGATTGAAGGTGATCAGCCGCCGGCGCCGCAACCCACCCCAGGCGCAGGTGCGCCGGGTGAAGTACCGGTCGACCCGAACGCCATTCCGCCAGGGCAGGAGCCGTTGCCGGCGCATGAGCTGCGTCAGAAGCTGAATTTGTTTGATGATGGTGGGGTGAAAGATCCTACGGTGCCAGGTGCGGGTTCGTAGATTTCCACATACAACAAGGCCGCGATGATCGCGGCCTTGTTGTATCTACCTTCGGGGAGCAGCTTAGTAAGTGCTCTCCGGCAGACTCGCAATAATCGACCGATAGCTGTTCATCCGCTGCTGCTGCACACGGCCATCTTCCAGCGCCTTGAGCAACGCACAGCCTGGCTCGCGGTCGTGTTTGCAGTCGCGGAAGCGGCAGGTGCCGATCAGGTCATTGAATTCGATGAAGCCCGCTTCCACGTCGCTGCGGCTGACGTGGCCGAGGCCGAATTCACGGATGCCTGGGGAGTCGATCAGCTCACCGCCGCCGGGGAAGTGGAACAACCGCGCGGTGGTGGTGGTGTGGGTGCCCTGGCCGGACAGTTCCGACAGCGGGCCCACGCGGGTGTCGACTTCCGGCAGCAGGCTGTTGACCAGCGAGGATTTACCCACGCCCGACTGACCAACGAACACGCTGATGTGCCCGTCCAACTGCTGCTGCAGCTGTTCCATGCCGTTACCGTGATGCGCCGAGACTTCCAGTACCGGGTAACCCAACGTGCGGTAGACCGCCAGCAGCGCATTCAGCGCCGGGGCATTCTGCTCGTCGATCAGGTCGAATTTGTTCAGCAGCAACAATGGGCGAATGCCGGCATGTTCGGCTGCTACCAGATAGCGGTCGATCAGGTTGGCATGCGGCTCAGGCAACGGCGCGAATACGATCACGATCATGTCGACGTTGGCCGCTACCGGCTTGAGTTGACCACGGCTGTCGGGGCGGCGCAGTTCGGTGTTGCGCGGCAACTGGGCGACGATCACGCCGATGCCCTGGTTGCCGGCACGCCAGACCACTTTGTCGCCGGTGACCAGCGCCGGCAGGTTGGCGCGCAGGTGGCAACGGGAGACCGAGCCGGCGAGTTCGCCTTCCAGCGCCTCGACTTCGACCTGCACACCGAAGTGCGCGATCACCAGGCCCGTCTGTTCGGGCCCCAGGTCGCCGCCCTCGAGCGCTTCTACGGCGGAGGATTCACGTTTGGCGGCGCGCGCGGCACGCTCACCTTGAATCTTTTCGATGCGCCAGTTTTGGCGACGATTGAGCTGGCGTTTGGCCATTGGTGTTCCGTGTCGATAATGCAAAGGTTTAGGTGAAACGGTCGCGAGTCTAGCACGGCGCTGCCTGCTAAACTGCGCAGCTACGCCAAGGTGCCAAGAGAATCAAGCCATGCAAAACCCACAGAACCTGATTTGGATCGATCTGGAAATGACCGGTCTGAACCCCGACACCGACGTCATCATCGAGATGGCCACGATTGTCACCGACAGCAATCTCAACACCTTGGCTGAAGGTCCGGTGATCGCCATCCACCACAGCGATGCCGTATTGGCCACCATGGACGAGTGGAACACCCGCACCCACGGTAACTCCGGCCTGACTCAGCGCGTGCGCGACAGCCGCATCAGCATGGCCGAAGCCGAAGCCGAAACCATCGCCTTCCTGGAAAAATGGGTGCCCAAGGGCAAGTCGCCGATCTGCGGTAACAGCATTTGCCAGGATCGTCGCTTCCTCTATACGCACATGAAGGGGCTGGAGAGTTACTTCCACTACCGCAACCTGGATGTGTCGACGCTTAAAGAGCTGGCTGCGCGCTGGGCGCCGGAAGTCAAAGACAGCTTCCATAAAGGCAGCACCCACTTGGCGCTGGATGATATTCGCGAGTCGATTGCAGAGTTGCAGCATTACCGTAAGCATTTCATCAAGGCCTGACCTGGCCCTGTAGTGAGCGGGCTTGTCCCGCGCTGGGCTGCGAAGCAGCCCTAATTTAGCCAACACGCATCTACAAACGGATATCATCGCCGGCTTTTGGGGGCTGCTACGCACCCCAGCGCGGGGCAAGCCCGCTCACTACAAAATCGCAAGGATCGCCATCATGCTGCTGATGCTCTACCTCATCGCCATCACCGCCGAAGCCATGACCGGGGCGCTGTCGGCCGGACGGCGTGGCATGGATTGGTTCGGCGTGGTGCTGATCGCTTGTGTGACGGCGTTGGGTGGCGGTTCGGTGCGTGACGTGCTGCTCGGGCATTACCCGCTGACCTGGGTCAAGCACCCGGAATACTTGGTGCTGACCTCCATCGCAGCACTGGTGACGATCTTTATTGCGCCGCTGATGCGCCGCCTGCGCTCGCTGTTCCTGGCGCTGGACGCCGTGGGCCTGGTGGCTTTCACGCTGATCGGCTGTATGACCGCCCTGGAAATGGGCCATGGCATGCTGGTCGCCTCGGTCAGCGGCGTGATCACCGGTGTGTTCGGCGGCATCCTGCGGGACATCTTCTGCAACGACATTCCGTTGATCTTCCGCCGCGAGTTGTATGCCAGCGTGTCGTTCCTCGCCGCCTGGTTTTACCTGCTGTGCCTTTATCTGGAACTGCCCAGTGAACAGGCAATACTCCTGACCCTGTTCAGCGGCTTTCTATTGCGCCTGCTGGCGATCCGTTTCCATTGGGAAATGCCCAAGTTCGTCTACAACGACGACGTGCACTAGCGGGTGGCGTGCTGGTTCAGCGCCCATTCCACATGTTCGCGCACCAGCTCCGACGGGTAGTCCCGCCGCGCCTTCAGGGCTTCCAGTACCGGAATGCTCGACGGCGCGTTGCCCAGGCCCACCGCGAGGTTGCGCAGCCAGCGCTCATACCCGGCGCGACGTAGCGGCGAGCCTTCGGTGCTGCTGAGGAATTTATCCTCGTCCCACATAAACAGCTCGGCCAGTTCTGCGTTATCCAGGTTGTGGCGTGGCTTGAAATCGCTTTCTGCGGTGGCGCGGGCGAAACGATTCCATGGGCAAACGATCTGACAGTCATCGCAGCCGAACACTCGGTTGCCTATCAATGGGCGCAAGTCTTCAGGAATGGCGCTTTTGAGCTCGATGGTCAGGTAGGAAATACAACGCCGCGCATCCAGCACGTAGGGGTCGACAAAGGCGTTGGTGGGGCAGATGTCCAGGCACGCGGTGCAGCGCCCGCAGTGTTCGGTGCTGTGAGGGGCGTCAACCGGTAGCGGCAGGTCGACAAACAGCTCACTCAGGAAGAAGTAGCTGCCGGCCTTGCGATTGAGCACGAGGGTGTTTTTGCCGATCCAGCCCAGCCCAGCTTGCTCGGCGATGGCTTTTTCCAGCACCGGCGCGCTGTCGACAAAGGCACGGAAACCGAAGGGGCCGATCTGCGCCTGGATGCGGTCAGCCAATTGCTGCACGCGCTTGCGGATCAGTTTGTGGTAGTCGCGGCCCAGGGCGTAGCGCGAGATGTAGGCTTTTTCCGGCTGGGCCAGCAGTTGAGCCATCTGCGTGTCGCCTGGCAGGTAATCCATGCGCAGCGAGACGACGCGCAATGTGCCCGGCACCAACTCGTCGGGGTGGGAGCGTTTGCTGCCGTGGGCGCCCATGTATTCCATCTCGCCGTGGTAGCCCGCGTCGAGCCAGCGTTGCAGGTGCTGCTCATGCTCGGCCAGGTCCAGGCCGCTGATGCCGACTTGTTGAAAGCCCAGCTCGCGGCCCCAGTCTTTGATCGATTGGGCGAGGGCGGGCAGATCGGAGGTAATGGCAGGCATGAGACACGGGAAACCACAGGTTAGATAGGTATAATTCTGCCAGACATCGGAGCTTGAAGACGCATGCCGCAGACAAAACACGCAATAACCGACGTACAGACCCTGTTGCCCGGCCATTTGCCGCAACTGGCTGCGCGTTCCCCGGATGCCCATAAAGGCCAGTTCGGCCACCTGCTGGTCATTGGCGGTGACCGCGGCTTTGGCGGTGCTGCGCTGTTGAGCGCCGAAAGTGCCTTGCGCAGTGGCGCCGGCATGGTGTCCCTGGCAACGCGCCTGGAGCACGTGCCTGCTGCGTTGGCGCGTTTGCCGGAAGTCATGACCGTGGGGGTCAGCTCGGCGAATCAATTGATGGGCCTGCTGGAAAAGATCTCGGTCATCGTGATCGGGCCAGGGCTCGGTGACGCCTCCTGGGGCAAAAGCCTGCTTTCTGTTGCCGCCAACGCTAAACAGCCGCAGGTCTGGGACGCCGACGCCTTGAATCAACTCGCGAACGGCAGCGTGGCCCTGCCGGCCAACTGCGTGATCACCCCGCATCCAGGGGAGGCCGCGCGCTTGTTGGGCATTTCGACAGCCGAGGTTCAGGCCGATCGCCTTAAGGTGGCGCGCGCGTTGAGCCAGACATTCAGCGCGGTGACTATCCTCAAGGGTGCTGGCAGTTTGATCGCCAGCCCGGACGGACGTGTTTCGCGATGTGACCAGGGCCACCCGGCGATGGCAACGGCAGGGCTCGGTGATGTATTGGCCGGCCTGGTGGGCGCGCTGCTGGCCCAGGGCATGCACGCCTATGAAGCAAGCTGCCTGGCCGTGTGGTTGCACGCCACGGCGGGGGATCGTCAGGGTACTTTTGGACGAGGGTTGGCTGCGAGCGATCTAATACCCGCCATTCGTCAATTGTTGGAGGAACAGTCGCCGTGCCTGAAGTAATTCTTTTCCTGGCCGATGAAGACGCCATGGTTGCCTTCGGTCAGCGCATCGCCCAGGTCACGGCCGGGGCCGGGCTGATCTTCCTCGAAGGTGATTTGGGGGCGGGCAAGACCACGTTGTCGCGGGGGATCATTCGCGGTTTGGGCCATGCGGGGGCGGTGAAGAGCCCGACGTTCACCCTGGTCGAACCCTATGAGATCGGTACGGTACGCGCCTTCCACTTCGACCTCTATCGCCTGGTTGACCCCGAAGAGCTGGAGTACATGGGCGTCCGTGATTACTTCGATGAAGATGCGTTGTGCCTGATCGAGTGGCCAGATAAAGGCACAGGCTTTTTGCCAAAGCCGGACCTGACCATTACCATTACGCCGCATGAGCACGGACGTCAGTTGAAGTTGTTGCCCCAGAGCGCGCGCGGCCAGTCTTGGTGTGCGGCTTTGGCATTGGAATTCAAATAATTGGTGGGGTTAGGTATGCGCTTTCGCGCGTTGGTTGCTGTCGTGGGGGTGTTGCTTGCGGCAATGACTGTCAATGCTCTGGCTGCTTCACAGGTGAAAAGCGTTCGCCTGTGGCGAGCGCCGGATAACACGCGACTGGTGTTCGACCTGTCTGGCCCGGTCCAGCACAGCGTCTTTACCCTGACGTCGCCCGATCGCCTGGTGATCGACATCAACGGCGCGACCCTGGCCGCGCCGTTGAAGGTCTCCACTGCCAACACCCCGATTACCTCTATGCGCTCGGCCCAGCGCACGCCGACTGACCTGCGCGTGGTGATCGACCTGAAAAAGGTTGTAACGCCGAAAAGCTTCTCGCTGGCGCCAAACGCCCAATATGGCAACCGGCTGGTGGTCGACCTGTTCGACAACGCCGCCGATGCCGCGCCGCCGCCTGCTCCAACGCCAAGCGTGGCAACGGTGCCGGCAGTCCCGGTGAGCCCGTCGCAACCACAAGTCAAGCTGCCACCGCCGCCACCGGCTCCGGCTGGCAAGCGCGACATTATCGTAGTGATCGACGCCGGCCACGGCGGTGAGGACCCAGGTGCTTCCGGTTCGCGCGGCCAGCACGAGAAAGACGTGGTATTGGCCATCGCTCGTGAGCTGCAGCGCCAGGTCAATGGCATGAAAGGCTACCGCGCCGAGCTGACCCGTACCGGCGACTACTTCATTCCGTTGCGCGGCCGAACTGAAATCGCCCGTAAGAAAGGCGCCGACCTGTTTGTGTCTATTCACGCCGACGCCGCGCCCTCGACCGCTGCATTCGGTGCTTCGGTGTTTGCCCTGTCGGATCGCGGCGCTACGTCCGAAACCGCGCGTTGGTTGGCCGACAGTGAAAACCGTTCGGACTTGATCGGCGGTGCCGGCAACGTGTCCCTCGATGACAAGGACAAAATGCTCGCGGGGGTGCTGCTCGACCTGTCGATGACGGCCTCGCTGACCTCCAGCCTGAACGTCGGCCAGAAGGTCCTGAGCAACATCGGTCGCGTCACTTCGCTGCACAAGCAGCGTGTCGAGCAAGCAGGGTTCATGGTGTTGAAGTCGCCGGACATCCCGTCGATCCTGGTAGAAACCGGGTTTATCTCCAACGCCAACGAAGCCTCGAAGCTGGCCAGTGCCAGCCACCAGCAGGCCTTGGCGCGTTCCATCAGCGCCGGTATTCGCCAGTTCTTCCAGCAAAATCCACCGCCGGGCACTTACATTGCCTGGCTGCGTGATTCGGGGAAAATCGCCCAGGGCCCGCGTGACCATCGCGTGCAGCCGGGCGATACCCTGGCCATGCTGGCAGTACGTTTTCAGGTGTCGGCCGCTACCTTGCGCAGCGCCAACAATCTGAAGACGGATGAGTTGAAAGTCGGCCAGGTGTTGACCATCCCTGGCACTGAATTGGCGGCACAGTAATGAGTGAGTCCACCCTGAACAGCGGCTCGCGCATTGAGCTACTGAGCCCACGCCTTGCTAACCAGATCGCTGCCGGCGAGGTTGTTGAGCGTCCGGCGTCGGTGATCAAGGAGCTGCTGGAAAACAGCATCGACTCCGGTGCCAAGCGCATTGATGTCGATGTAGAGCAGGGCGGCGTCAAGCTGTTGCGCGTGCGTGACGATGGCAGCGGCATCTCCTCTGATGACCTGCCGCTGGCCCTGGCCCGTCACGCCACCAGTAAGATTCGCGACCTGGAAGACCTTGAGCGCGTGATGAGCCTGGGTTTTCGCGGCGAGGCCCTGGCCTCTATCAGCTCCGTAGCGCGCCTGACCCTGACTTCGCGCACCCGTGACGCCGACCAAGCCTGGCAAGTGGAAACCGAAGGCCGCGACATGGCGCCTCGGGTTCAGCCAGCAGCCCATCCGGTCGGTACATCGGTAGAGGTGCGCGACCTGTTCTTCAATACCCCAGCGCGGCGCAAATTCCTCAAGGCCGAAAAAACCGAATTCGATCACCTGCAAGAAGTCATCAAGCGCCTGGCCCTGGCCCGTTTTGATGTGGCTTTCCACCTGCGCCACAACGGCAAGACCATCCTCAGCCTGCATGAAGCTCATGATGACGCCGCGCGCGCGCGCCGGGTGTCGGCGATTTGTGGCGCGGGCTTCCTGGAGCAGGCGCTGCCGATTGAAATCGAGCGTAATGGCCTGCGGCTGTGGGGCTGGGTCGGTTTGCCGACCTTCTCCCGCAGCCAGGCGGACTTGCAGTACTTCTTTGTGAACGGCCGCGCCGTGCGCGACAAACTGGTGGCCCACGCGGTGCGCCAGGCTTACCGCGACGTGCTGTTCAATGGGCGGCACCCGACGTTTGTGCTGTTCTTCGAGGTCGACCCATCGGTGGTGGACGTCAACGTGCACCCGACCAAACACGAAGTGCGCTTCCGTGATGGGCGTATGGTGCATGACTTCCTCTACGGCACCTTGCACCGCACCTTGGGTGACGTGCGCCCGGATGATCAACTGTCGGCACCGATTGTGACGGCGATGGTCCGCCCAAGCGGCCCGGAAGCGGGTGAGTTCGGCCCTCAGGGCGAAATGAGCCTGGCGGCAAACCTGCTGCAATCGCCACAGCCGCAGCCGTCGTACACCACGCCGGGTTCTGGCTCGGGTGCGGGTTACCAGTACCAATACACGCCACGCCCGCAGTCGGCAGTGCCGGTGGCCGAAGCCCAGGCGGCATATCGCGAGTTTTTCGCGCCGCTGCCCGGTGCCGAGCCTGGCGCTGCTGTGGCCTTGCCGGAGGGCGGCGGGGATATTCCGCCGTTGGGTTATGCGTTGGCGCAGCTCAAGGGCATCTACATTCTTGCGGAAAACGCCCACGGCCTCGTGCTGGTGGACATGCACGCCGCCCATGAGCGGATCATGTACGAGCGCCTCAAGATTGCCATGGCCAGCGAAGGCCTCAGCGGCCAGCCGCTGCTGGTGCCGGAATCCCTGGCGGTCAGCCAGCGTGAGGCTGATTGTGCCGAAGAGCACCATGCTGTATTCCAGAAGCTGGGCTTTGAATTGCAACGCCTGGGGCCGGAAACCCTGGCCATCCGCCAGATTCCCGCGTTGCTCAAGCAGGCTGAGGCCAACCGTTTGGTCGCCGACGTACTGGCGGACCTGATGGAATACGGCACCAGCGACCGCATCCAGGCGCATATCAACGAACTGCTCGGCACCATGGCCTGCCACGGTGCCATCCGCGCCAACCGCCGCCTGGCCCTTCCGGAAATGAACGGCCTGCTGCGCGACATGGAAAACACCGAGCGCAGCGGCCAATGCAACCATGGCCGACCGACCTGGACCCAAATGGGCCTGGACGATCTGGACAAACTATTCTTGCGCGGCCGTTGATGAGCGCCTTGCCCCCCGCGATCTTCCTGATGGGCCCAACGGCCGCCGGCAAGACCGACCTGGCCATCGAGCTGACCAAGGTGCTGCCGTGCGAGCTGATCAGTGTCGATTCTGCCCTGGTTTACCGGGACATGGACATTGGCACCGCGAAGCCATCCAAAGCGCTGTTGGCTGAGTACCCGCATCGTTTGATCGACATTATTGATCCCTCCGAAAGCTACTCGGCGGCGGATTTCCGTACCGACGCCCTGGCGGCCATGGCCGAAATCGCCGCGCGCGGCAATATTCCGCTGCTGGTGGGCGGCACGATGCTCTATTACAAGGCTTTGCAGGAAGGTCTGGCGGACATGCCGCCGGCGGACGCCCTGGTGCGCGCCGAACTTGAGGAAGAGGCTGTACGCCTTGGCTGGCAAGCCCTGCACGACCAGTTGGCGGCTGTGGACCCGGTATCTGCTGCACGCATCCACCCCAATGACCCACAGCGCCTCACGCGGGCTCTGGAAGTCTGGCGTGTCAGCGGCCAGACCATGACTGAACATCGGCTGAAACAAAGTGCGCAAAGTGCTGACGCAGGCGCATCTGGACAGCCACAATTACCCTATACTGTGGCGAATCTGGCCATCGCTCCGGCAAATCGCCAGGTGCTGCATGATCGAATTGCACAAAGATTCACAATTATGTTGGAACAGGGGTTTGTCGACGAGGTCGTAGCACTGCGTTCCAGAGGTGACCTGCATCCAGGGTTGCCTTCGATACGTGCTGTAGGCTATCGCCAAGTCTGGGATCATCTGGATGGCAAGCTGACGTCAGCCGAAATGCAGGAGCGCGGCATCATTGCCACGCGCCAATTGGCGAAACGCCAGTTCACCTGGTTGCGCAGCTGGAGCGACTTGCACTGGCTGGACAGCCTGGACAGCGACAATCTGTCACGCGCCTTGAAATACTTGGGAACGGTCTCCATATTGAGCTGAGTCCTTGCAATAGCCGTCTATCCTTGGGGGTGTGACGGCCATAAGCTATCTATTTTCCGATTTTTTATTATTGATCCTTAAAGGAGTGCGGCACATGTCAAAAGGGCATTCGCTACAAGACCCTTACTTGAATACTTTACGTAAAGAGAAAGTGGGGGTTTCTATCTATCTGGTCAACGGTATCAAGCTGCAAGGCACGATCGAGTCGTTCGACCAGTTCGTGATCCTGCTGAAAAACACCGTCAGCCAGATGGTCTACAAGCACGCTATCTCGACAGTCGTCCCTGTTCGTCCAATCCGTCTGCCTAGCGCAGCAGGTGAAGATGCAGTTGACGCTGAGCCAGGTAACGCCTGATAGGAGTCTCCTTTGTTCTTTGAGCGCCACGGTGGTGGTGAGCGGGTAATCCTCGTTCACTTGGATGGACAGGACCCTGAGGCGCGCGAAGATCCGCAGGAGTTTCAGGAGTTGGCAAATTCGGCCGGCGCCGAGACCGTTGCGTTTTTTAACGTGCCGCGTCATCGGCCAACCGCCAAATACCTGATCGGCAGCGGCAAGGTCGAGGAGCTTCGCGACCTGGTCCACGCTGAAGAAGCCGATCTGGTGATCTTCAATCACGTCCTCACGCCCAGTCAGGAACGTAACCTCGAACGTGTTTTCGAGTGTCGCGTGATCGACCGTACCGGTCTGATTCTGGATATTTTCGCCCAGCGCGCCCGTACCCATGAAGGCAAGCTCCAGGTTGAACTGGCCCAGCTTGACCACATGAGCACCCGGCTGGTTCGCGGCTGGACTCACCTTGAGCGTCAGGGTGGCGGTATCGGCATGCGTGGCCCGGGTGAGACCCAACTCGAAACCGACCGACGTCTGCTGCGGGTTCGCCTGCGTCAGATCAAGGGTCGCCTCGAGAAGGTGCGCAGCCAGCGCGAGCAATCGCGACGTGGCCGTTCCCGTGCGGATATCCCCACCGTGTCGCTGGTGGGCTATACCAACGCAGGCAAATCCACACTCTTCAACAACGTGACGAAATCGGACGTATACGCGGCCGACCAACTGTTCGCGACCCTCGACCCCACCTTGCGCCGTCTGGATCTGGACGACCTGGGGCCGATTGTCCTGGCCGATACCGTGGGTTTCATTCGTCACCTGCCGCACAAGCTGGTTGAAGCATTTCGGTCTACGCTCGAAGAGTCGAGCAATTCCGACCTGCTGTTGCACGTGATCGATGCGGCTGAACCGGATCGCATGTTGCAGATTGAACAGGTGATGCTGGTGCTGGGCGAGATTGGTGCCCAGGACTTGCCGATCCTTGAGGTCTATAACAAACTCGATTTGCTTGAAGGCGTTGATCCACAAATCCAGCGCGACGAGGACGGCAAGCCCCAGCGGGTCTGGCTGTCGGCGCGTGATGGCAGTGGTCTTGAGTTGCTTGAACAAGCCATTGCCGAATTGCTCGGCGGCGATTTGTTCGTTGGCACCTTGCGCTTGCCGCAGCGTTTTGCTCGACTGCGTGCACAGTTTTTCGAATTGGGCGCGGTACAGAAAGAAGAACACGACGAAGAGGGTGTCAGCTTGCTGGCCGTTCGATTGCCGCGCTCGGAGCTGAATCGGCTGGTCAGCCGTGAAGGTGTTGTACCGGCAGAGTTCCTCGAACAACACACTTTGCAATAAAAGCCTCCCAAAGCGGTTGTGCCGCAGTGGCAGGCATTCTGTAGCATTGGTCGGCGCGCCGTGGGTGCGTCTTTGCTTTATCAGATGGAGAGCGCTATGGCTTGGAATGAGCCGGGTGGCAACTCGAATAATCAGGATCCTTGGGGTGGTAAACGCCGCAATAATGGCGACCGCAAGGGGCCACCAGATCTCGACGAGGCCTTCCGAAAGCTGCAGGAAAGCCTGAATGGGTTGTTCGGTGGTGGGAAAAAACGTGGTGGTGACGACGGCGGTCGCACAAGCAAGGGCGGTGGCTATGGCCTGCTGGGCCTGGGTCTTGTCGTGCTGGCGGCCGTATGGCTGTACAGCGCCGTTTACGTGGTGGACGAGCAGGAGCAAGCCGTGGTGCTGCGCTTCGGCAAGTACTACGAAACCGTCGGCCCGGGCCTGAACATCTACTTCCCGCCGATCGATAAAAAGTACATGGAGAACGTCACGCGTGAGCGTGCCTACACCAAGCAGGGCCAGATGCTGACCGAAGACGAGAACATCGTCGAAGTGCCGCTGACCGTGCAGTACAAGATCAGCAACCTGCAGGACTTCGTGCTGAACGTCGACCAGCCGGAAATCAGCCTGCAACACGCCACTGAAAGTGCCCTGCGCCACGTCGTCGGTTCTACCGCGATGGACCAGGTGCTGACCGAAGGTCGTGAATTGATGGCCAGCGAAATCAAGGAGCGCCTGCAACGGTTCCTCGATACCTATCGCACCGGCATCACTGTCACCCAGGTGAACGTACAGAGCGCAGCTGCACCGCGTGAAGTGCAGGAAGCCTTCGATGACGTGATCCGCGCTCGTGAAGATGAGCAGCGTTCGCGCAACCAGGCTGAAACCTACGCCAACGGCGTCGTGCCGGAAGCCCGTGGTCAGGCCCAGCGTATCCTTGAGGATGCCAATGGTTACCGCGACGAAGTGGTCTCCCGTGCCAAGGGTGAGGCGGATCGCTTTACCAAGTTGGTCGCCGAGTACCGCAAGGCGCCGGAAGTTACCCGTGAGCGTCTGTACCTGGACACCATGCAGGAAGTCTTCAGCAACACCAGCAAGGTTCTCGTGACCGGCAGCAAAGGTGGGCAGAACAACCTGCTGTACCTGCCGCTGGACAAGATGATCGAAGGTGGTCGTAGCAGCACCAGCACACCGTCCACCGGTTCCAATGCTGCTGCCAATGAAGCGAGCGCCCGTGCGGCCGCTGACTTGCTGCAACAGCAAACACGTACCAGGGAGAGTCGTTGATGAGCAATAAATCGCTGACCGCCCTGATTGTGGGCGTCGTCGTGGTCATCGCTGCCTGGAACTGCTTCTACATCGTGGCTCAGACCGAGCGTGCGGTGCTGCTGCAATTCGGTCGCGTGGTCCAGGCGGATGTCCAGCCGGGCTTGCATGTGAAAGTCCCCTACGTCAACCAGGTGCGTAAGTTCGACGCCCGCCTGATGACGCTGGATGCACCGACACAGCGCTTCCTGACCCTGGAAAAGAAAGCCGTGATGGTTGACGCCTACGCCAAGTGGCGCGTCAAGGATGCCGAACGCTTCTACACCGCGACCTCCGGCCTCAAGCAGATTGCGGACGAGCGTTTGTCGCGCCGTCTGGAGTCGGGCCTGCGTGACCAGTTTGGTAAACGCACGCTGCACGAGGTGGTATCCGGTGAGCGTGACGCGCTGATGGCGGACATCACGCGTTCGTTGAACACGATGGCGGAAAAAGAGCTCGGCATCGAAGTGGTTGATGTTCGGGTCAAGGCCATTGATCTGCCAAAAGAAGTGAACCGCAGCGTGTTCGAGCGTATGAGCACCGAGCGTGAGCGTGAAGCGCGTGAGCACCGCGCCAAGGGTAACGAGCTGGCGGAAGGTATCCGTGCGGATGCTGATCGTCAGCGCCGCGTACTGTTGGCTGAAGCTTACCGTGAGTCTGAAGAGGCCCGCGGTGATGGCGATGCTCAAGCGGCGGCGATCTACGCCAAGGCTTACGGCCAGGATCAGGAGTTCTACGCGTTCTACCGTAGCCTGCGTGCCTACCGTGAAAGCTTCGCGAACAAAACCGACGTCATGGTGCTGGACCCAAGCAGCGACTTCTTCCGCTACCTGGAAAAGTCCAAGTAACCAGCCTGTGATTCTGTAGGTGTCACTCCCGTCGGGCGGCTAAAACGCCTGGCGGGGTGATCCTTTCAGAAAACGGGTGTATGATGCGGCAGCCGGGAAATTCCCGGCTTTTTTGCGTCTGCATGTTTGATTCGGCAGGCGTGACAGGTTTTTCGAGGAAAGTGCCCGACGAGGCCGGTGATAGGTCGTTCGTCACGTCGTTCTTGCGCGTGGTTTATGCAAGGGGGCGGGTATTTTCTGCTCTACTCAAGGCTCGGCTGACGGCTGGCCGCCCGGATCATAGGGGAATGGCGTAATGGCAACGGTAGACCGCTGGCTGCTGCCAGATGGCATCGAAGAAGTACTGCCACCGGAGGCTGCGCGCATTGAAGTAGCGCGCCGCCAGGTGTTGGATCTGTTCCAGAGCTGGGGTTACGAGTTTGTCGTGACCCCCCATATCGAGTACCTGGAATCCCTGCTGACCGGCGCGGGCCAGGACCTGGATCTGCGCACCTTCAAAGTCATCGACCCGCAATCGGGCCGGCAAATGGGCTTTCGTGCCGACATCACGCCGCAAGTGGCGCGCATCGATGCGCACACCCTGCGCCGCGAAGGCCCGAGCCGCCTGTGCTACGCCGGCAGCGTGCTGCATGCGCAACCGCGTGCACTGTCGTCTTCGCGCAGCCCGATCCAATTGGGTGCCGAGTTGTACGGTGATGCCAGCCCGAGCAGCGACGTTGAGGTGATCAGCTTGATGCTGGCCATGCTGCAACTGGCTGACGTACCGGATGTCCACATGGACCTGGGCCACGTGGGTATCTACCGTGGCCTGGCCCGTGCGGCCGGTTTGTCCGGTGAAGTGGAACAACAGTTGTTCGATGCCCTGCAACGCAAGGCCATCGATGAAGTGATTGCCCTGACCGCTGGCGTGCCTGCCGATCTGGCCGACATGCTGCGTGCGCTGGTGAACCTGTGTGGTGGCCGTGAAGTGCTGGTAGCTGCGCGTGAGCGCCTGGCCAATGCGCCGGCGCCGGTACTGGCTGCACTGGATGACGTGCTGGCCATTGCCGAGCAACTGTCGGCGCGCTTCCCGCAGTTGCCGCTGTATTTTGACCTGGGTGAGTTGCGCGGCTACCACTACCACACCGGTGTGGTGTTCGCGGTATTTGTACCGGGTGTTGGCCAAGCTATCGCCCAAGGCGGTCGTTATGACGATATCGGCGCCGATTTCGGTCGTGCGCGTCCGGCCACCGGTTTTTCCACCGATTTGAAAACCCTGGTGACCCTGGGGCGTGCTGAGGTCGAGCTGCCGTCTGGTGGCATCTGGATGCCCGACAGTACGGACGCAGCACTCTGGCAGCAGGTTTGCCAGTTGCGCAGTGAGGGTCAGCGTGTTGTCCAGGCCTTGCCTGGTCAGCCATTGGCCGCCGCCCGTGAAGCGGACTGCGACCGGCAATTGATTCTGCAGAACGGGCTTTGGCAAGTATCGCCACTGGCTTCTTGAGTTTTCCTGCCGGCCATCGCCGGCACCAAGTTTGCGCGAATGAGGACAAGTGTTATGGGTAAGAATGTCGTAGTCCTGGGCACCCAATGGGGTGATGAGGGCAAAGGCAAGATCGTTGATCTGCTGACCGAACATGCTGCCGCCGTAGTGCGCTACCAAGGTGGCCACAACGCTGGCCACACCCTGGTCATCGATGGCGAAAAAACCGTCTTGCACCTGATCCCCTCGGGTGTACTGCGCGAAGGCGTGCAGTGCCTGATCGGCAACGGCGTGGTGGTTGCACCTGACGCACTGTTGCGCGAGATTACCAAGCTGGAAGAGAAAGGCGTACCGGTGCGCGAGCGCCTGCGTATCAGCCCGTCCTGCCCGCTGATCCTGTCCTTCCACGTGGCGCTGGACCAGGCCCGCGAAAAGGCCCGTGGCGAGCTGAAGATCGGTACTACCGGTCGCGGTATCGGCCCAGCGTATGAAGACAAGGTTGCTCGTCGTGGCCTGCGTGTTGGCGACCTGCTGAACATGCCGCGCTTCGAAGACAAGCTGCGTGAACTGGTGGATTACCACAACTTCATGCTGGTGGGTTACTACAAAGAGCCGGCCATCGAGTTTGAAAAGACCCTGGCCGAGTGCAAGGAATACGCTGAGCTGCTCAAGCCGCTGATGCTGGACGTGACGGCTGAGTTGCACGACCTGCGTCGCGCTGGCAAGGACATCATGTTCGAAGGCGCCCAAGGCTCCCTGCTTGACATCGACCATGGCACCTACCCGTACGTGACGAGTTCCAACACCACCGCGGGCGGCGTTGCGACGGGCTCGGGCGTTGGTCCTATGTTCCTGGACTACATCCTGGGCATCACCAAGGCTTACACCACCCGTGTAGGTTCGGGTCCATTCCCGACTGAGCTGTTCGACGAAGTCGGTGCGCACTTGGCCAAACAAGGTCACGAGTTCGGCGCAACCACCGGCCGTGCTCGTCGTTGTGGCTGGTTCGACGCCGTTATCCTGCGTCGCGCTATCGATGTGAACAGCATCTCGGGCATCTGCCTGACCAAGCTGGACGTACTCGACGGCTTGGAAACCATCAATATCTGCATCGGCTATAAAGATGCAGAGGGCAAGGACGTTGCCCCGACTGACGCTGACAGCTACGTGGGCCTGCAGCCTGTGTACGAAGAAGTGCCGGGCTGGACCGAATCGACCGTGGGTGCCAAAACCCTCGAAGAGCTGCCAGCTAACGCCCGTGCCTACATCAAGCGTGTTGAAGAGCTGATCGGCGCACCGATCGACATTATTTCGACAGGTCCGGACCGCAACGAAACCATCGTTCTGCGTCACCCGTTCGCTTAATAAGCTGTTGATGTAAAAAGCAAAGGGCTCCTCAGGGAGCCCTTTGTCGTTTCTGTCGCTTTAGCGGCACGACCCTTGCTTCGGTTCTCTCTTTCGCGGTGCTATCAAATTAATGGCACCCGTGGTCGAGGGATTCCCGATGTCTGCCGTTCTCTCATTGTTACAAAGCCGTCTGTTGCGGCCGGTGTTCGTTACCCTAGGTATCGCCCTTTTGGTGCAAGTGCTGGTAGCGGTTGCTCTCACACGCAGCACGGTTACGGCGCTGGAGGCTGATCTGGGCAATCGCCTGGGTATCGACAGCCAGAAACTGTCTGGCGAATTGGCGCAGGCGGGTAAAGAAGTCACGTCCAGTCTGGATAGCTTGTCTACCAGCACCCGTCAGCGTCTGACAGCAGGGCTTTCGACCCGCCTGCAGGAAGAGCAGAAGCAACTGCGTGCGACCCTGGAAAAAGACCTGCAAGACTCCGCCAATGATATGGCGCAACTGCTGGCCTCGGTGGCGCCTCGCGCCATGTGGGACAGCGACGTACCGACGCTGTCGGAGTTCGCGCGCCGTGCGCAGCGCAATCCCAACGTGCTATTTGTAGTTTATGACGACGCCGCGGGTGAGCATTTGACCCGCTACCTGAATCGCGAGAATCCGATCAATCAGGCACTGCTGGCTAAGGGGGCGGGTGATCGCGCGTTGGATAAGGTGCTCGACGCGGCCAAGTCCGACCCTTCCGTGTACTACGTCGAGGCGTCTATCAGCCCCAATGGGGTAGAAATTGGCAAAGTCCGCATGGGCGTTTCGACCGCGTCGGTTGAAGCCGACCTGCAGGCATTGGACAAGCGTTTCGCCGCGCTGATTGCCAGCGGCGATCAACTGGTCGGCGACAGCCTCAAAGGCGCGGCGGCTGACAGCGCGGCCGCCATGGGCGCCCGTTTGCAATCCGCGCAAGCCACGGCCACCCAGATGACCGCCAATACCACCAGCGCCGTTCAGGACGCTGCTGGCACCTTGCGCTGGCGCATCGGCATGGGCCTCGCACTGGTCGGTCTTGGCGTATTGTTGCTGATCGCTATCGTGCTGGGTCGCCGTGTCGTCAACCGTTTGAAGCTGCTGATCGCAGCCATGGATGACCTGGCGGCGGGCGATGGCGACCTCACCAAGCGTGTGCAGATCAGCAGCAAGGATGAAATCGGCGACATGGCCTCGGCGGTCAATCGCTTTGTGGATAAGTTGCAGCCCATCGTCCGCGAGGCGGGGGATGTGGCCCAGCGTACCGGGGTGGAAATCGGCGCCATGACCTTGCGCAATGCCGGTGCTGATGCAGCGGCGGGCTTGCAGCGTGATGAGGTGGCCGAGAGCTTGCGCGCGCTGTCGCAGATGGCAGACGAAGCACAAGCCGAAAGCCATGCGATGCAGGCGGCGTTGCAGCAGGTGGTGGATATTCGCCAGGCCACGGATGAGAACTCGCGGACTTCGGCGGAGGTCGGCAGTTTGATTGAGGCGCTGGCGGGCCAGGTGCAGGCAGGCTCCCAAGTGATTGAGCGTCTGGCCCAGCAAAGCGAGCAGATCGAGGTGGTGCTGACCGTGATTCACGGCATCGCCGAGCAAACCAACCTGCTGGCGCTCAATGCGGCGATCGAAGCGGCCCGCGCGGGTGAGACCGGTCGCGGCTTTGCCGTGGTGGCAGACGAAGTGCGCGCGCTGGCGAGTAAAACCCAAAGCTCCACCGGTGATATCCAGGCGCATATCGTGGCGTTGCAGCAAGGCGCTCGTGAGGCGGTGGAAACCATCGGCAAGGCCGGACGCCAAGCCAATGAAGGTTTGCTGGTGCTGCGCGATAGCGTGCGCTTGCAGCAGACGGTGCAGGCCTCGGTGGAGCAGGTGCATGCGGCGATTGGCTTGGCGACGCGCGCGGCTGAGCATCAGGCGCAGGGCGCGCATGCGGTGCGTGGTCGCGTTGAAGTGATCCATGCCCAGGCTGAGCGTGCGGCGCAGGCGGTCGTGGAAACGACCGCGAGTGGCAAGGTGCTGGATGGGTTGGCGGCGCAGTTGAAGGCGAGCCTGGGGCAGTTTCGGGCCTGAGGTTGTCTGGTCCGGCCTCATCGCAGGCAGGCCAGCTCCCACACTTTGAATTGTGAACCCATTCAAATGTGGGAGTCGGCTTGCCCGCGATAGCGGTCTCAGCGGCTCAAATACATCCGAGTCGTTAACAGATACACCGGCAACCCCGACACCAGAATCAACAGCGCCGCATAGGGCGCCGCCGCCGCAAACTCAACATTCGAAGTATGCGCCCACACCGCCGTCGCCAATGTATTCAACCCTGTCGGGCTGAGCAGCAACGTCGCCGTCAACTCCTTCATCGCATCCAGAAACACCAGCGCAAACGCTGCACCCAGTGCCGGGAAAATAATCGGCAACGTCACTCGGCAAAACGCACTGAACGACGACGCCCCCAGCGTACGCGCAGCCTCTTCCAGTTGTGGTGCGGCCTTGTTCAGTGCCGTACGAATCGGCGCCTGGGCTAGAGGCAAAAACAACAGCGCATAAGCGATCAATAACAAGGCCGACGTTTGATACAGCGCCGGCACGTAATGCAGGGCGAAATACACCAGCGTCAGCGCAATCACCAGGCCGGGCAGGGCGTGCAGCAGATACGGCAGGCGCTCGGCCCAGATTGCCAGTTGGCCTTTGTAACGCACCACTAGCAGGCCCACTGGCACCGCCAATACTAAGCACAGCGCCGCACCGCCGAGAGAAAGTGCCAACGAAGACAGCAGCGCTTCACTGATCTCGGCCACCGGGAATGCGGCGGAAGAGCCCACTGCCAACCAGTAACCGAGCATCCCCAGCGGTATGCCGCTGCCGATGATCGCCAGTACCAGGCAATACGCCTGGCCCAGATGCGCCCACTTACCTAATCGAACCTGTTCGGCATGCCGCGCCGCGCCTTGGCCTATGCGCACATGTCGGCCCTTGCCGCGCACGCGCAACTCCAACCACAACAGCGTCAGGCACATCACCAGAAGCACTGCCGAGAGCATCGCGGCGTTGGCATTGCTGAATTCCAGTTCGAATTGTTGATAGATCGCGGTGGTAAAAGTCTGCAGCCCGATAATCGACAGCGCGCCGAACTCCACCAGCATGTGCAGCGCGATCAACAGTGCTCCGGCCAGCAGCGATGGCCACAGCAAAGGCAATGTGACGCGAAAGAACACGCCCCAGCGATTCAGCCCCAGGGTGCGGGCCGACTCTTCCAGCGAGGGATCAAGGTTGCGCAGCGTCGCCGCCACTGGCAAAAACACCAGCGGGTATTTCGACAAGCTCATCACCAGGATCGCGCCGCCGAGCCCTTCGAAGTTGGCGCTCAGCGAGACCCAGGTAAAGCTGCTGACAAATGCCGGTACCGCAAACGGCAGGCACAAAATCACGCCCCAGATGCGTCGCCCCGGCAGGTTGCTGCGCTCCAGCAGCCAGGCCAGGGACAGGCCGATCACGCCGCATGCCAGCGTCACGCCGACCATCAGCGCCAGGGTGTTGCGCAGCAGCCCGAACACGTACGGGCGCCACAGCAGGTGCACCGCTTCCGCCCAGCCGGCCTGCCAGGCCTTGAGCCCGACATACGCCAACGGCAGCAGGCTCAGGCCAACCAGCAACAGCACGGGCAGCAACAGCCAGATTGACGGGCGCTTGCGCCTTGGGCTGAAACCCCTGCGCGTGGCAGGGGCGGATAGCGATGGGTTCATCAGTTCAAGCCAACGTCACGTTCCAGGTCCAGGGCTTCTTCGGCGTTGCCCAAGTCGGCAGGGGTGACTTTCGGCGGTTGCAGCTCATTGAAAGGCTTGAGGCCACGATTGGATTCCATGCCTTTGCGCAGCGGGTACTCAGCCGAGGTGTTGGTGATCACGCGTTGGCCTTCTTCACTGGCCATGAATGCCAACAGTTGCTGCGCTTCCTTGGGGTGCTTGCTGGATTTCAGCGCTGCAGCCGAAGACACGGTGATCAGGCCGCCGGCATCACCATTGGTGAAGTAGTGCAACTGGGAGTCCAGGTTGGTTTTTTCTTTCTTCAGCGCGAACCAGTAGTAGTTGTTCACCAGCACCGTGGCCACTTCGCCGTTCTCCACGGCTTTGAGGGCGACCATGTTATTGCTGTACACCTTGCCGAAGGCGCGCAGGCCGGTCAGCCATTCTTCGGCGGCTTCACGACCGTGCAGCTTGATGATCGCCACGGCCTGTTCCTGGAATGCGCCACTGGTAGGCACGAAGCCAACCTTGCCTTGCCACTCGGGGCCGGCGAAATCCAATACCGATTTCGGCAGGTCTTTTTCAGCAATCAGTTTCGGGTTAAAGGCCACGACGCGGGTGCGTGCAGTCACGCCCATCCAGTCGCCATTGGCGCCGACATAATCCTTGGGCAATACGTCGAGGGTGCTGGCGTCGATCTTGGCCAGCAGGCCTTGTTCGCCGAGTTTGTTCAGTGGTGGCGATTCTTCGGTGTAGATCACGTCGGCAGGGGAGCGGTCCCCCTCTTCGACGACCTGGCTGGCCAGCTGGTTGCTGCTGCCTTTGCGCACGTTGACGTGAATGCCGGTCTTGGCTTCGAAGGCCTTGGCGAGTTCATCGCCGACTTCTTTGTGCTGGCCGTTGTACAGGGTCAGGGAGACCTTGTCGGCGGAATAGGCGGTGGGGGAGAGCAGGGTCAGGCCTAGCAGAGTGATGGTCAGGCCACGCAGAAGGGATGTCTTGAGATGGGTATCGCGGATCATCATCCGGGTTGTTCCTCACTTGTATGCAACAAATACTTACAAGGATAAACGATAAAACTTCTCAAGTGCGGACGAGGGGGAAATCGCTGGGGAAGTTTCCACGCGATTGTTTTCAAACCCCGGAAACGAAAAAACCCGCTTTCGCGGGTTTGATCTGAATTTGGTGCCCAGGAGAAGACTCGAACTTCCACGACCTTGCGATCACCAGCACCTGAAGCTGGCGTGTCTACCAATTTCACCACCTGGGCATTATCAAGCAACGTTGCCGCTGTCGATGGGGCGAACTATACGGCGGGGTTTTTGATCTGTAAACCCCTGATTCGAAAAAATAAATCGAGTTTTGCTTTAAAAATCAAAGACCTGAAACGAAAAAACCCGCTTTCGCGGGTTTGATCTGAATTTGGTGCCCAGGAGAAGACTCGAACTTCCACGACCTTGCGATCACCAGCACCTGAAGCTGGCGTGTCTACCAATTTCACCACCTGGGCAGCATCAACAACGTTGCCGTCGTCGATGGCGCGCACTATACGGAGTGGGATTTGCACTGTAAACCCCCGCTATCAAAAAAAACTGGAAAATAGCACCGACGGGCGTGCAAGCTGTATTTCGGAAGCTGTAAAGTGCTTTTAACGGCTTGTTCGTGCCTGAAATTTCCCGTTTCAATACGCGTATGCCAAACTAACCCGTATATAGACAAGGTGAAAACTCTCTAATGGCCGATTGGCAGTCCCTCGATCCCGAGGCCGCTCGTGAAGCGGAAAAATATGAAAACCCTATTCCTAGCCGTGAACTGATCCTGGCGCATCTCGCCGATCGGGGTTCGCCTGCTAGCCGTGAGCAACTGGTTGAAGAGTTCGGTCTGACCACCGAAGACCAGCTCGAAGCCCTGCGCCGCCGTTTGCGTGCCATGGAGCGCGACGCTCAACTGATCTACACCCGCCGTGGCACCTACGCGCCTGTGGATAAGCTCGACCTGATACTGGGCCGCATTGCCGGCCATCGTGACGGTTTCGGCTTCCTGATTCCGGACGACGGCAGCGACGACCTGTTCATGAGCCCGGCGCAAATGCGCCTGGTGTTCGATGGCGACCGTGCCCTGGCCCGCGTTTCCGGCCTGGACCGTCGTGGTCGCCGCGAAGGTGTGATCGTTGAAGTGGTGTCCCGCGCCCACGAGTCCATTGTCGGCCGTTACTTCGAAGAAGGCGGTATCGGCTTTGTTGTGCCGGATAACCCGAAGGTCCAGCAGGAAGTGCTGATTACCCCGGGCCGCAATGGCGCCGCCAAGGTCGGTCAGTTCGTCGAGGTGAAAATCACCCACTGGCCAACCCCGCGCTTCCAGCCACAGGGCGATATCGTTGAAGTGGTCGGCAACTACATGGCGCCGGGCATGGAAATCGACGTTGCGCTGCGCACCTACGATATTCCTCACGTTTGGCCTGACGCGGTGCTGAAAGAAGCCGCCAAGCTCAAGCCGGTAGTTGAAGAAAAAGACAAAGAAAAACGCATCGACCTGCGTCATCTGCCGTTCGTCACCATCGACGGCGAAGATGCCCGCGACTTCGACGATGCGGTTTACTGCGAAGCCAAGCCTGGCAAGCTGCGCCTGTTCTCCGGCGGCTGGAAGCTGTTTGTCGCCATTGCCGATGTGTCCAGCTACGTGAAGATCGGTTCGGCCCTGGACAACGAAGCCCAGGTGCGCGGCAACTCGGTGTACTTCCCTGAGCGCGTGATCCCGATGCTGCCTGAGCAGCTGTCCAACGGCCTGTGCTCCCTGAACCCGAAAGTCGACCGTTTGGCCATGGTGTGCGAGATGACCATCTCGAAAACCGGCGAAATGACCGACTACCAGTTCTATGAAGCGGTGATCCACTCCCAGGCGCGCCTGACCTACAACAAGGTCAGCACTATCCTGGAAACGCCGAAAACCAGCGAAGCCAAGGCCCTGCGTACCGAATACGCCGGTGTGGTTCCGCACCTCAAGCAGCTCTATTCACTGTACAAGGTGCTGCTGGGTGCCCGTCACGTACGTGGCGCGATCGATTTTGAAACCCAGGAAACCCGAATTGTCTTCGGTTCCGAGCGCAAGATCGCCGCGATCACCCCGACCACGCGTAACGATGCTCACAAGCTGATCGAGGAATGCATGCTGGCGGCCAACGTGGCCACTGCTGAATTTCTGAAAAAGCACGAAATCCCTGCGCTCTACCGGGTGCACGACGGTCCGCCGCCGGAGCGTCTGGAGAAGTTGCGTGCGTTCCTCGGTGAGCTGGGCCTGTCCCTGCACAAAGGCAAAGATGGCCCATCGCCGAAGGATTACCAGGCGCTGCTCGCGAGCATCAAGGACCGTCCGGATTACCACGTGATCCAGACCGTGATGCTGCGTTCCCTGAGCCAAGCGGTGTACAGCGCTGATAACCAAGGCCACTTCGGTCTGAATTACGAAGCCTATACCCACTTCACTTCACCCATTCGCCGTTACCCGGACCTGCTCACGCACCGTGCGATCCGTAGCGTGATCCATTCCAAGCAAAACACCCCGCACGTCAAGCGTGCCGGTGCGATGACCATTCCGAAGGCGCGGATCTATCCGTACGACGAAGCTGCGTTGGAACAGTTGGGCGAGCAATGCTCCATGAGCGAGCGCCGTGCCGACGAAGCCACCCGTGACGTAGTGAACTGGCTCAAGTGCGAGTTCATGAAGGATCGCGTGGGCGAGTCGTTCCCGGGTGTGATCACTGCGGTGACTGGCTTTGGTCTGTTCGTTGAGCTGACCGATATCTACGTCGAGGGTCTGGTGCATGTCACCGCCTTGCCGGGTGACTACTACCACTTTGACCCTGTGCATCACCGCCTGGCGGGCGAGCGCACCGGTCGTAGCTTCCGATTGGGTGATACGGTTGAAGTGCAGGTCATGCGCGTCGACCTCGACGAGCGCAAGATCGACTTCGGTATGCCCGAAAAGCCTGCCGAGGCGCCGGGCAGCCGTAAAAAACGTGGCAGCGAGCCTGCTGCGCCAGCCAGCAAGGGCAGAGGCACTTCCGCGAAAGCGGTAGCCGCCGAGCCTGCGTCAGCCAAGGCGGGTCGTCGCTCGTCTAGCAAGGAAAAGGCTCCTGAGGCCTACCGCCCAAGCGACGCAGCGGCGAAAAACGCCGAATTGCGCAAGAGCCGCGAGTTGAAGCAGCAGTTGCTCAACGAAGCCAAAAGCGGTGGTAAAGCGGCGTCTGGGGGAAAGTCTCGCGGGGACGAAAATCCGTCGAGCAAGCCAAGTAAACACCGTAAAGGCCCGCCCAAAGCGGGTTCGGCCCCCGCGAAAAGCGGTGGATCGCGCAAACCTAAGGCCAAGTCATGAGTCTGGAAAAAATCTACGGCGTGCACGCCGTAGAAGCACTGCTGCGTCACCACCCTAAGCGCGTCAAGCAAGTGTGGCTGGCAGAAGGTCGCAGCGAGCCACGCGTGCAAGCGCTGGTCGAGCTGGCCACCCAAAACAAGGTGGCTATCGGTCAGGCTGAGCGTCGTGAAATGGACGTGTGGGTTGAGGGTGTTCACCAAGGCGTGGTTGCAGACGTCAGTCCGAGCCAGGTCTGGGGCGAAGCCATGCTCGACGAGCTGCTTGACCGTACCGAAGGTGCCCCGCTGTTGCTGGTGCTGGACGGCGTGACCGACCCGCATAACCTCGGCGCTTGCCTGCGTTCGGCGGATGCTGCCGGCGCGCTGGCAGTGATTGTGCCTAAAGACAAGTCGGCCACCCTGACGCCAGTCGTGCGTAAAGTGGCCTGCGGCGCGGCGGAAGTGATTCCGCTGGTGGCTGTGACCAACCTGGCGCGCACCCTGGAGAAACTCCAGCAGCGTGGCCTGTGGATCGTGGGTACGGCAGGCGAGGCTGAGGTCAGCATTTATGACCAAGACCTCACCGGCCCGACCATTTTGATCATGGGCGCCGAAGGTAAGGGCATGCGTCGCCTGACCCGCGAGCACTGCGATTACCTGGTGCATTTGCCGATGGCTGGCAGTGTCAGCAGTCTGAACGTTTCGGTCGCGACCGGCGTGTGCCTGTTTGAAGCCCAGCGCCAGCGTGGCGCCAAGGCTAAGACCAAGCCCAAGAAGTAATCCGGCTTGGCGCAGTTCAAAATGTGGGAGCTGGCTTGCCTGCGATAGCATCACTTCGGTATCACTGATACACCGAGGTGCCTGCATCGCGGGCAAGCCCGACTCCCACACAAGCCCGCTCCCCCATTTGCTGTGTGGTGGTTGGAGGATTGTTCAAATAATCACCAATCACCTTGCGCCCTTCCTCCCCCTTCTCTACAATTGCGCCCCTTGCCTTCCTGGCGGGCACCGATGTGCCTCCCTTTGGCAAGATCCATAAGTGTCATTCACTCCTTGTCTGACCGTTTTTGAGCGGCAGGCTACAACCCGTAAGGAGCATTCATGCGTCATTACGAAATCATCTTTTTGGTCCACCCGGATCAAAGCGAGCAAGTCGGCGGCATGGTAGAGCGTTACACCAAGCTGATCGAAGAAGACGGCGGCAAAATCCACCGTCTGGAAGATTGGGGCCGTCGTCAACTGGCCTACGCAATCAACAATGTTCACAAGGCTCACTACGTGATGCTGAACGTTGAGTGCACTGGCAAGGCCCTGGCCGAGCTGGAAGACAACTTCCGCTACAACGATGCAGTGATCCGTAACCTGGTCATCCGTCGCGAAGAAGCCGTTACCGGCCAATCCGAGATGCTCAAGGCTGAAGAAAACCGCAGTGAGCGCCGTGAGCGTCGCGACCGTCCTGAGCACGAAGGCGCTGATAGCGCTGATAGTGATGACAGCGACAACAGCGATAACGCTGACGAGTAATCCACGGACCTTTTAAGGAGCCTATCAAATGGCACGTTTCTTCCGTCGTCGTAAATTCTGCCGCTTCACCGCTGAAGACGTGAAAGAGATCGATTACAAAGATCTCAACACTCTGAAAGCCTACGTATCCGAGACCGGCAAAATCGTTCCAAGCCGTATCACCGGTACCAAAGCACGTTATCAGCGTCAGCTGGCCACCGCTATCAAGCGCGCCCGCTTCCTGGCCCTGCTGGCCTACACCGACAGCCACGGCCGCTGAGACCGGGCAGTCGACAAGTAGTAAGGGATTGAATGCATGCGCGCCTTAGCTGAGTTCATCATGCGCGGTCGTGTGCAGGCCACTCTGGTAGTGGCTGGATGTGCAGCATTGCCGTTGTTGTATTGGTTGGGTGCTGCCGCTGGATGCCTTGTGCTCCTGCGGCGCGGTTTGCAGGGCGCCGTTGGCGTCCTGGCCCTGGGAGTGTTGGCCGCCTTGATCTGGTGGCTGCAACTGGGCGAACCCAAGGTACTTCTGGTACTGCTGGGGTCGTCGAGCCTTGCGTTGGTTTTGCGCGCAAGTGAGTCCTGGGTCCGCACGCTGCTGGTCAGCGTGGCATTGGGATTGGTGTTTTCGGTGTTGATTGACGCGGCTTTCCGCCCGCAAATCGAGGCGCTGTCGCAAGAGATCGTCAAGATCCTGCCGATGGCCCTCGGGGAACTCTACCAGCAGCTGTCGGTAGATGAGCGAGCGCGACTGGCAACACTGATTGCACCGGCCCTGATCGGCCTGATGGCGGTAATGATGCAGATCGTCAGCTTGTTGAGCCTGATGCTTGGGCGATATTGGCAGGCGTTGTTGTACAACCCGGGTGGTTTTGGTCGCGAGTTTCGCAGTATCAGAATTCCCGTGGGCCCGGCGATGTTGCTGCTTGCACTCATGGTTATCGGACCGAACCTTGGTTCGCAGATGGCCTTGATGGTGCTGTTTTGCAGCGTACCGCTGATGTTCGCCGGACTGGCCCTGATTCACTGGCTGGTCGCGCAGAAGCGTCTGGCCAAGTTTTGGCTGGTGGGGTTGTACGTAACGATGTTGCTGTTCATGCAGCTGATCTATCCGTTACTCGTGGTTCTGGCCATTGTCGACGGCCTGATTGATTTTCGCGGTCGTCTGGCGCCGAAAGACGCCGATAACGCGAACGGTGAAGGTTAAAAGTTAGAGGATTTTCACATGCAACTGATCCTTCTGGAAAAAGTCGCCAACCTGGGCAACCTGGGCGACAAAGTGAACGTTAAGGCCGGCTACGGTCGTAACTACCTGCTGCCATACGGCAAAGCCACCGCTGCAACCGCTGCCAACCTGGCTGCGTTTGAAGAGCGTCGTGCTGAGCTGGAAAAAGCAGCAGCAGACAAAAAAGCTTCGGCCGAAACTCGCGCTGCCCAACTGGCTGAGCTGGAAGTGACTATCACTGCCACCGCCGGTGACGAAGGCAAGCTGTTCGGTTCGATCGGCACCCACGACATCGCTGATGCACTGACCGCCTCCGGCGTTGAAGTGCAGAAGAGCGAAGTTCGTCTGCCGAACGGCACCATCCGCAACGTAGGCGAATTCGACGTAGCCGTGCACCTGCACGCCGAAGTTGAAGCCACCGTACGCGTTGTCGTGGTAGCAGCTTAAGCAAGACCCAACTGGCTGGCACCTTGCGTGACAGCCGGTTAACATCGGGCACGATCCTGTTCACAGGTCGTGCCTTTTGTTTTTTTACACACCCCTAATTCCAAGTGGCCATGAACGATATTTCAGCTCCCGAGCAATACGATCTGCAAACCGCTGCCCTGAAGGTGCCGCCGCACTCCATCGAGGCCGAACAGGCCGTGCTCGGTGGTTTGATGCTGGACAACAACGCCTGGGAGCGCGTGCTGGATCAAGTCTCGGACGGTGACTTCTATCGCCATGACCACCGCCTGATCTTCCGCGCCATCGCTAAGCTGGCCGATCAGAACTCCCCCATCGACGTCGTGACCCTTGCCGAACAATTGGACAAGGAAGGCCAGACCTCGCAAGTGGGTGGTCTCGGCTACCTTGGTGAGCTCGCAAAAAACACCCCGTCGGTCGCCAACATCAAGGCCTATGCGCAGATCGTCCGCGCGCGGGCAACGTTGCGTCAATTGATCGGCATTGCCACTGAAATCGCTGACAGTGCCTTCAACCCGGAAGGGCGTACAGCCGAGGAGATCCTCGACGAAGCCGAGCGGCAGATCTTCCAGATCGCCGAAGCGCGGCCGAAAACCGGCGGCCCGGTCAGCGTCAACGACCTGTTGACCAAAGCCATCGACCGTATCGATACCCTGTTCAACACCGACAACGCGATCACCGGCCTGTCCACCGGCTACACCGACCTGGACGGCATGACCAGTGGCTTGCAACCGGCTGACTTGATCATCGTCGCGGGCCGTCCGTCCATGGGTAAAACCACCTTTGCGATGAACCTGGTGGAAAACGCCGTTCTGCGCAGTGACAAGGCGGTACTGGTTTACTCCCTGGAGATGCCAGGTGAATCGCTGATCATGCGGATGCTTTCATCCCTGGGCCGCATCGACCAGACCAAAGTGCGTGCCGGTCGCCTGGAAGACGATGACTGGCCGCGACTGACCTCGGCCGTCAACCTGCTCAACGACCGTAAGCTGTTCATCGATGACACCGCCGGTATCAGCCCTTCGGAAATGCGCGCGCGCACTCGGCGCTTGGTGCGCGAGCACGGCGACATCGCCCTGATCATGATCGACTACCTGCAGTTGATGCAGATCCCCGGCTCCAGCGGTGACAGCCGAACCAACGAGATTTCCGAGATTTCTCGCTCGTTGAAAGCCCTGGCCAAGGAGTTCAACTGCCCAGTGGTGGCGCTGTCGCAGCTCAACCGCTCCCTGGAGCAACGGCCCAACAAGCGCCCGATCAACTCTGACTTGCGGGAATCCGGAGCGATCGAGCAGGATGCTGACGTGATCATGTTCGTGTACCGCGACGAGGTGTATCACCCGGAAACCGAGCACAAGGGCATCGCCGAAATCATCATCGGCAAGCAGCGTAACGGCCCGATCGGCACCACGCGCCTGGCGTTTATCGGTAAATACACTCGGTTCGAAAACCTTGCGCCAGGCAGTTACAACTTCGAAGACGAGTAAATGAGCGCCTCCAATTCCGACTGCAAAGGTCGGAATTGGTCAAATTTTGTGCTATATTCCGCGCCCGCGATTTTTCATCTCAACACCGGTCACCGTCATGCAAACAGCCAAGCCGTTATTTGACTATCCCAAGTACTGGGCCGAATGTTTCGGTCCTGCGCCATTCCTGCCAATGAGCAGGGAGGAGATGGATCAGCTTGGCTGGGATTCCTGCGACATCATCATCGTCACCGGTGATGCCTACGTCGACCATCCGTCGTTCGGCATGGCGATCATCGGCCGGCTGCTGGAGTCCCAGGGCTTCCGTGTCGGGATCATTGCGCAGCCGAACTGGCAGTCCAAAGACGACTTCATGAAGCTCGGCGAGCCGAACCTGTTCTTCGGCGTCGCGGCCGGCAACATGGACTCGATGATCAACCGCTACACCGCCGACAAGAAAATCCGCTCCGACGACGCCTACACCCCAGGCGGCATGGCCGGCAAACGCCCGGACCGCGCCAGCCTGGTGTACAGCCAGCGTTGCAAGGAAGCCTACAAGAACGTGCCGATCGTGCTCGGTGGCATCGAAGCCTCCCTGCGCCGCATCGCCCACTACGACTACTGGCAGGACCGCGTGCGTAACTCGATCCTGATCGACGCCACCGCCGACATCCTGTTGTACGGCAACGCCGAGCGCGCAATTGTCGAAGTTGCCCAGCGCCTGTCGTGGGGCCACAAGATTGAAGACATCACTGACGTGCGCGGCACTGCGTTCATTCGCCGTGACACGCCGGCAGGCTGGTACGAAGTGGACTCCACGCGTATCGACCGTCCGGGCAAGATCGATAAGATCATCAACCCGTACGTGAACACCCAGGACACCCAGGCTTGCGCCATTGAGCAGGAAAAAGGTCCGGTTGATGATCCGGACGAAGCCAAGGTCGTGCAGATCCTGGCCAGCCCGCGCATGACCCGCGACAAAACCGTAATCCGCCTGCCGTCGGTGGAAAAAGTCCGTGGCGACGCGGTGCTCTACGCCCACGCCAACCGCGTGCTGCACCTGGAAACCAACCCAGGCAACGCCCGCGCCCTGGTGCAGAAGCACGGTGAAGTGGACGTGTGGTTCAACCCGCCGCCCATTCCCATGACCACCGAAGAAATGGACTACGTGTTTGGCATGCCTTACGCCCGTGTCCCGCACCCGGTGTACGGCAAGGAAAAGATTCCGGCCTACGACATGATCCGCTTCTCGGTGAACATCATGCGTGGTTGCTTTGGCGGCTGCACCTTCTGCTCGATCACCGAGCACGAAGGCCGCATCATCCAGAACCGTTCCGAAGAGTCGATCATTCGCGAGATCGAAGAGATCCGCGACAAGGTCCCGGGCTTCACCGGGGTGATCTCCGACCTCGGCGGCCCGACCGCGAACATGTACCGCATCGCCTGCAAGAGCCCGGAAATCGAATCCGCGTGCCGCAAGCCGTCGTGCGTGTTCCCTGGCATCTGCCCGAACTTGAACACTGACCATTCATCGTTGATCCAGCTGTACCGCAGCGCCCGTGCGTTGCCGGGTGTGAAGAAGATCCTGATCGCCTCCGGCCTGCGCTACGACCTCGCCGTCGAGTCGCCGGAGTACGTCAAAGAGCTGGTCACCCACCACGTCGGTGGCTACCTCAAGATCGCCCCGGAACACACCGAGGAAGGTCCGCTCAACCAGATGATGAAGCCGGGCATTGGCAGCTATGACAAGTTCAAGCGCATGTTCGAGAAGTACACCAAGGAAGCGGGCAAGGAGCAGTACCTGATCCCGTACTTCATCGCCGCCCACCCCGGCACCACCGATGAAGACATGATGAACCTGGCCCTGTGGCTCAAGCGCAATGACTTCCGCGCCGACCAGGTGCAGGCGTTCTACCCGTCGCCGATGGCCACCGCCACCGCGATGTACCACTCGGGCAAGAACCCGCTGCGCAAGGTCACCTACAAAAGCGACGCGGTGACCATCGTCAAGAGCGAAGAGCAGCGCCGCCTGCACAAGGCGTTCCTGCGCTACCACGACCCGAAAGGCTGGCCGATGCTGCGTGAAGCGCTGACCCGCATGGGCCGTGCCGACCTGATCGGGCCGGGCAAGGAGCAACTGATCCCGCTGCACCAGCCGTCTACCGACAGCTACCAGAGCGCGCGTCGCAAAAACTCGACGCCGGCCGGCAGCCACAAGGTCGCCAAGGAAACCACCAAGATCCTCACCCAGCACACCGGCTTGCCACCGCGCGGCAGCGACGGCAGCAACCCGTGGGACAAGCGTGAACAAGCCAAGGCTGCGGCCATGGCACGCAACAAACAGGCGGCTAAAGAGCGCACCGACGCGGCCAAGGGCAAAGGCAAGAAGCCTGCGCGCAAGCCAGTCGTGCCGCGTTGATCGTAGCCTGAAAATGCAAAACGCCAGCCTCGTGCTGGCGTTTTGCTTTCTATTCGGTGGCGAGCCTGTTTGTTAAGGTGGCGACCATTAAATCGCCTTCGCGGGCAAGCCCGCTCCCACATTTTGATTTGCGAATACTCAAGTGTGGGAGCGGGCTTGCTCGCGAAGGCGTCGGCTCAGCCACCACCTATTTCAAGGAAGAACACCCCCATGGGCAACCCCCTGGCCGGCATCGGCATGGACTCCAACCGCTCCCAATTCATGGCGCGCCAGCGCATCGAGAGCCAGATCAACCTGCCGCGCCTGTTTGCGGCCATTGACGCTGACCCCGGCATTGTCGGCGCAGGTGTCGTGTATATCGATGCCGATTTCAACGTGATCACCCTGCGCGAGTTCAGGCCCATCTGCAGCATCAGGCCCAAGCGCATTATTTTGCGCGAGGCGCAGAAGTACATTTCGCCTGCGCAGTTTGTGGAACAAGTAAAGACCGATCCTCGGGAAGGACGCCTTCAAAAAGAGGCGTTTGATATGGGTCTTTCCTGTGGTGCGGCGGTAATCGGCTGGATCGTGGTGTTCAGCGGCAGTGTTGCGGTACCGTTCACGGCAGGTGCCAGTGCATTTGTGGTCGGCATTGGTATCACGGCGGCGCTGGCCAGCAGCGCGCAATGTGGGTTTGGCGTGGCGCGTACGTATAACGAAGTGCTTGATCCTGATGCCAATGACCGTATGGACGACGCCGAATGGTACGGCGCCGTTTCACCTATCCTTGACGCGGCCTCTTTGGTGGGCATCGGCACGGGTGCGTTGACCACCGTCAGGCTGCTCAAGGCCAACAAGGCCGCAGCATTGGGCAAGAGTTGGTACGAACTGCTCAAGGGCCTGAGCCGTCAGGAACGCAAGAAGTTGACCAAGGAACTGCTTAGCCTCAGGGACCCAAGCCTGACGCCCAAGCTACTCAAATTGCAGCAGCGCGCCGGCAAGCTGACAAAGAGCTACAGTTCCACGGAGATCCGTCATGCCACTTTGACCCAACTCAAGGATGCCTTGGGCGGGCTCTTGGGTATCTGGGGCAGCTATAGAACGGGTCACGTAGGCACTGCCGAGACCATTGCCATTGGCCTGTACGAGGACTTGACGGAATGAACGGCTTCCCCGAGATGGGCAGTTTCCTCGCCCGCTATTTCCCCGTGTTCATGGGGACGATTTTCATGGCGATCTTCTCCGGCTCAGCCTCGGTCTCCATGGCTGGCGTGACCTATTTGCGCGGTCTTGATCCCGCGCTCAAGGCCAACTATTCAGTAGGCGCGATACTGGCGCTAGTGGCGGTGCTGGTCTTTGGCAACGTCATGATCGCACGCGGCTATCCCTGGGCTACGCGGCTGGTGGCGGCTTACTTGGGCGCTTGTCTGTTGTTCGTACTGCCAATGATTCAATACGATCTCAACAAGCTGGTCTATGGCTCGGCTGTCCTCTTTCCGCTGTTGGGGTTACTGCTGCTCAATAGCAAACGCCACCGCGAAATGCGCAAAAAACTGTCCGAGATACGCCACCTGCGCCAAGCCGTAATCGCAAAGCGCAAAACCCGGTGATTGGGTAGATTCGCCACCCATCCTCACATTAACGCCACAAATATGTGCGGCGCCTGCACCACGACACCACCGTTGGCGCCGTTTTGGTGCTGTACTGCACCGGGTCCCACGATAAAGCGCAATGACGGCCGCTCTGGCATAAGTCTTGCGCGCTTTGTTTCCATGCCCTGGCTCGCAGGAGGCCGCCGTGTCGATTCATGTCGCGTTGCACCACGTTACGCATTACCGCTACGACCGCGCGGTCGAACTCGGCCCGCAGATTGTGCGTCTACGCCCGGCGGCCCACAGCCGCACGCGGATCTTGTCCTACGCGCTGAAAGTGCTGCCCGAGCAGCATTTCATCAACTGGCAGCAAGACCCCCAGGGCAATTACCTGGCGCGGCTGGTGTTTCCGGAAAAGACCAATGAGCTGCGCATCGAGGTCGACCTGGTCGCCGAGATGGCGGTGTTCAACCCGTTCGACTTTTTCCTTGAGCCCTACGCCGAAAAAATCCCCTTCAGCTACGCCGCCGATGAGCAGCGCGAGCTGGCGCCGTACCTGGAAACCTTGCCGCTGACGCCAAGGTTTGCCGCTTACCTGGCCGGCATCGACCGCACGCCGCTGCCTGCCGTGGATTTTCTGGTCGCCCTCAACCAGCGCCTGGCCGCCGATATCGGTTACCTGATCCGCATGGAGCCGGGCGTTCAGACCCCGGAGTTCACCCTGGAGAACGCCTCTGGCTCCTGTCGCGATTCGGCCTGGCTGCTGGTGCAACTACTGCGCAACCTCGGCTTGGCGGCGCGGTTTGTGTCCGGTTATTTGATCCAGCTGACTGCTGACGTCAAAGCGCTCGATGGCCCGTCCGGTACCGAAGTGGACTTCACCGACCTGCACGCCTGGTGCGAAGTGTATCTGCCCGGCGCTGGCTGGATCGGCCTGGATGCCACTTCCGGGCTGTTTGCTGGTGAAGGCCACATACCGTTGGCCTGTAGTCCCGATCCATCTTCAGCGGCGCCGATCAGTGGGTTGGTGGAACCGTGTGAGTGCGAATTCACCCACGAGATGTCGGTGGAGCGGATTTGGGAGGCGCCGCGCGTCACCAAGCCCTACACCGAAGAACAATGGCTGGCGATCCAGGCCCTGGGCCGGCAGATCGATGGCGACCTGCTCAAGGACGATGTACGCCTGACCATGGGCGGCGAGCCGACCTTCGTCTCCATCGACGACCCCGACGGCGCCGAGTGGAACACCGCCGCGCTCGGGCCGGACAAGCGTCGCCTGTCCGCCGAGCTGTTTCAGCGTATGCGCAAACACTACGCGCCCAAGGGCCTGGTGCACTTCGGGCAGGGTAAGTGGTACCCCGGCGAACAACTGCCGCGTTGGTCGCTCAATTGCTACTGGCGCCGTGACGGCGTGCCGATCTGGCACAACAGCGCGCTGATTGCCGATGAGCAGGAGGATTACGGCGCGGACGGCGTCATGGCTGGGCGCTTCCTGGCCAGTGTCGCCGAGCGTCTGAAGCTGCCGGCGCGTTTTGTGTTCCCGGCCTTCGAAGACAATTTCTACTACCTGTGGCGCGAAGGCGCGCTGCCGCAAAACGTCACCGCCCAAGACCCGCGCCTGAGCGACGACCTGGAGCGCGAACGCCTACGCAAAGTGTTCAGCCAGGGCCTGGATAAAGTCATCGGCCAAGTGCTGCCGCTGGCGCGTACGGCAGCGAATGACCGTTGGCAGAGTGGTCGTTGGTACCTGCGCGATAACCATTGCCGCCTGGTGCCAGGGGATTCGCCGCTGGGCTATCGCCTGCCTTTGGCCTCGCAGCCTTGGGTCACGGCGGCGGAATATCCGTTTGTGCATCCCACTGACCCCAACCAGGATCAGCCGGAGCTGCCGACCACCACCCAACTGCAAAGCCACGGCGAACCCGCACCCAGCGATGAGCGTGTGCCAAAGGTCGACGAGTCTGCGGACTGGCTGACGCGCACGGCGCTCTGTGCCGAGGCACGGGAAGGTCGGCTGTATCTGTTTATGCCGCCGCTTGAGCGCGTCGAAGACTATCTGGAACTGGTGGCTGCCATCGAAGCTACCGCCGAAGAACTGCATTGCCCGGTATTACTGGAAGGCTACGAGCCGCCGGCTGATACACGCCTGAGCAACTTCCGCGTCACGCCGGACCCAGGTGTGATTGAGGTCAACGTGCAGCCATCCGCCACCTGGGATGAGCTGGTGGAACGCACCGAATTCCTCTACGAAGAGGCGCGGCAAACTCGGCTCACCACCGAGAAATTCATGATCGACGGGCGCCACACCGGCACCGGTGGGGGTAACCACTTTGTGCTCGGTGGCGCCACGCCCAAGGACTCACCCTTCCTGCGCCGGCCCGACCTGCTGCGCAGTCTGATCAGCTATTGGCATAACCATCCCTCCTTGTCCTACCTGTTTTCCGGGCTGTTTATAGGCCCGACCTCCCAGGCGCCACGGGTGGACGAGGCGCGCAACGACGCGCTGTACGAACTGGAAATCGCTTTCGCGCAAATGCCGGAGCCCGGCGAAGAGTGCCCGCCCTGGTTGGTGGACCGCCTGCTGCGCAACCTGCTGATCGATGTGACGGGCAACACCCACCGCGCCGAGTTCTGCATCGATAAACTCTACTCGCCGGATGGCGCCACCGGCCGCCTGGGCCTGCTGGAATTGCGTGCATTTGAGATGCCGCCCCATGCGCGCATGAGCCTGACCCAACAATTGCTGCTGCGCGCCTTGGTCGCACGTTTCTGGCGCGAACCCTATGCGCCGCCGAAACTGGCGCGCTGGGGCACCGAGCTGCACGACCGTTTCCTGTTGCCGCACTTCATCGAGCAAGACTTTGCCGACGTGATCGTCGAACTCAACGCCGCCGGTTACCCGCTACGCGCCGAATGGTTTGCCGCGCATCTGGGGTTCCGTTTCCCCAAAGTCGGCGACTATGCCGTCAGTGGTATCGAACTGGAGCTGCGCCAGGCCCTGGAACCCTGGCATGTGCTGGGCGAGGAGGGCGCCGTGGGCGGCACGGTGCGTTATGTCGATTCGTCCCTTGAGCGCCTTCAGGTGAAAGTGACCGGGCTGCCGCCGCAACGCTACCTGCTGACCTGCAACGGCATTCCGGTGCCCTTGCAACCCACCGGGCGAGTCGGCGAGTTTGTGGCCGGCGTGCGTTATCGCGCCTGGCAGCCGGCCAACTGCCTGCAACCGACCATCGCGGTGCATGCGCCGTTGGTGTTCGATTTGCTGGATACCTGGATGCAACGCTCGCTGGGCGGCTGCCAGTACCATGTCGCCCATCCGGGCGGGCGCAATTACGACAGCTTGCCGGTGAATGCCAATGAAGCGGAAAGCCGGCGCATGGCGAGGTTTTTCCGGTTGGGGCATAGCCCTGGGACGCTTCCGGTGCCGGCAGTCGTCATCAACGATGAGTTGCCGATGACCTTGGACTTGCGGCGTTTCCCCAATAAAAATGACTAAACGCCGGTCCAGAATGTGGGAGCTGGCTTGCCTGCGATAGCGATTTATCAGTCACCAACACTGTCGACTGAACCACCGCCATCGCAGGCAAGCCAGCTCCCACATTAGATCGTAGTGAATTTGAATTAAACTGTGGCCCCCTTGCCTCTGCCGAGCGTTCCATGTCCGATTTGCTCGACCGTTACCCGCTGACCGCGGGCACCTATCACGAACTGCTGGACGACGGCGGCGCGGTGCGTGCGCATTGGCAGCGCCTGCTCGACCACCTGCAACGCAGCACACCCGCGCAACTGGCCCAACGCCAGGCGCTGCTGACCCGGCAGATCCAGGAAAACGGCGTGACCTATAACGTCTACGCCGACCCCAAGGGCGCCGACCGCCCATGGGAGCTTGACCTGTTGCCCCACGTGCTCGCAGCCGATGAGTGGCAGCACCTGTCGGCCGGTATTGCCCAGCGTGCACGGCTGCTCAATGCCGTGCTGGCCGACCTTTATGGCCCGCAGCGCCTGATCAAGGAAGGCTTGCTGCCGGCCGAGCTGGTGTTTGGGCACAACAACTTCCTGTGGCCGTGCCAAGGCATTCAACCGCCGGACGGCGCGTTTCTGCACCTGTACGCCGTGGACCTGGCGCGCACCCCGGATGGCCGCTGGTGGGTCACCGCCGACCGCACACAGGCGCCGTCGGGTGCGGGCTACGCGCTGGAGAACCGCACCATCGTGTCCCGCGCGTTCCCGGACCTGTACCGTGATCTGCAAGTGCAGCACCTCACGGGGTTCTTCCGTACGCTCCAGGAAACCTTGGTCCGACAGGCGCCCGGGGATGATCAACAGCCTCTGATCGTTCTGCTCACGCCGGGCCGATTCAACGAAAGTTACTTTGAACACCTCTACCTCGCCCGCCAACTCGGCTACCCGCTGGTGGAAGGCGGCGACCTCACCGTGCGTGACAGCACGGTGTTCCTGAAAACCCTCAGCGGCCTGCGCCGGGTGCACGCAATCATGCGTCGTCTCGACGACGACTTCTGCGACCCACTGGAGCTGCGCACCGACTCAGCCCTTGGCGTCCCCGGTCTGCTCGATGCGGTGCGCCAAGGCAATGTGTTGGTGGCCAATGCGTTGGGCAGCGGTGTGCTGGAGTCGCCCGGTTTGCTCGGCTTCCTGCCGAAGATCAACGAATTTCTGTTCGGTGAAGCACTGATCCTGCCGTCCATTGCCACGTGGTGGTGCGGTGAAGCGCCGGTGCTGGCCGAAGCTCTGGAAAAGTTGCCGGAGCTGCTGATAAAACCGGCTTTCCCGTCGCAAAGTTTCGCGCCGGTATTCGGCCGTGACCTGAACGACGAAGAGCGCCAAGCCCTGGCCGAACGCATGCGCGCGCGGCCGTACGCCTACGTCGCCCAGGAACTGGCGCAACTGTCCCAGGCGCCGGTGTGGCACACCGTGGATGACCACCTGCAACATCGCGCCATCGGCATGCGTGTTTATGCCGTGGCCAGCGCCGACGGTTATCGCGTGCTTCCCGGCGGCCTGACCCGCGTGGCCGCCGAGGCCGATGCCGAAGTGGTGTCGATGCAACGCGGAGGCGCCAGCAAAGACACCTGGGTGCTCGGCGAACGCGCGGCCGGTAGCGAACACTGGCGTGCGCAACGCGCCATTGGTGCCCATGACCTGGTGCGCCGCGATCCGTATCTGCCGTCGCGGGTGGTGGAAAATCTGTTCTGGTTTGGTCGTTACTGCGAGCGCTGCGATGACAGCGCGCGCTGGTTGCGCGTGGTGCTGGCGCGGTATGTCGATGGCGATGACGCGCTGGCCTTGCAGGCGGCGGTGGAATTGGGTGAAAACCTGCGCCTGCTGCCGGAAGAGGGCGAATTGCCAGAACGACTGCTCGCGGCCTTGCTCGGTGATGACTGGCCCTCGAGCCTGCGCGCCAACCTGCAACGCTTGCAGTGGGCGGCGTCCCAAGTGCGCGGCAAGTTGTCCCGGGAAAACTGGCAGGCGCTGGTAGAGCTGCAACGCGAAGCCCTGGAGCTGGAAAGCGAGGCGCCGGACTTTGGTGAATTGCTGGACTTCCTCAACCGCCTGGTGATGTCCCTGGCGGCGCTGTCCGGGTTTGCCCTGGACGACATGACCCGCGATGAAGGCTGGCGTTTTTTGATGATGGGCCGGCGCATCGAGCGTCTGCAATTTCTCAGCAGCAGCCTTGCCGCATTCTTGCGGGGCGTGGCGGTGTTCGATCAGGCCGGGCTGGAGTGGTTGCTGGAGCTGGGCAACAGCAGCATCACCTATCGCTCGCGCTACCTGGCGGTGCCGCAGTTGATCCCGGTGCTCGACCTGTTGCTGCTGGACGAGCAGAACCCGCATGCGGTGTTGTTCCAGCTCAAACTGGTCAGCCGTACCCTGCGACGTCTCAACGACGATTTCGGTGTACCCCGGGAAACAGGTCTCGCGCCGTTGGTGGAGCGCCTGTCGCGTTTCGACCTGGGCTGCCTGGAGAACCCCCTGTTTGGCGAATCCAGCGTGCGTGCCGCGTTGGATGGCCTGGCCGACCTGCTGCAAGCGGTGGCCGATGAAAGTGGCCAAGTGTCGGATCGCCTGGCCTTGCGCCACTTTGCCCATGTGGATGATGTCAGCCAACAAACGGTGTCGGTGTGATGAGTGCGCGCTACCAGATTTTCCACGATACCCATTATCACTACGACAGCCCGGTGTCCTTGGCCCAGCAGTTGGCGCATCTGTGGCCACGGCCGTGCGCCTGGCAGCGTTGCAGCTCGCAGCAGCTGGAGATCAGCCCGGAGCCGACGTCGCGCCGCGATGAACTGGATGTGTTCGGCAACCCGATCACCCGCCTTGCGTTCGAACGTCCCCATGATGAATTGCTGGTGAATGCCGGGCTGACCGTGGAAGTGCTGGCGCGACCGGTGCTGGATTTCCAACAATCGCCGGCCTGGGACCAGACCCGCGACAGCCTGACCTACAGCTGCCATCCCATGTCCCTTGAGTTGATCGAAGCCTGCCGCTATCGCTTCGAATCGCCCTACGTGCACTTGAAGCAAACGTTCGTGGAGTTCTCCGAAAGCTGTTTCCCGCCTGGTCAGCCGTTGCTGCTGGGCGTGCAGGCGCTGATGGAAAAGATCTTCAGCGAATTCACCTTCGATGCCGAGGCGACCCAGGTCGCGACGCCGTTGGTGGAAGTGCTGGAGCGCCGGCGCGGTGTGTGCCAGGACTTTGCTCACCTGATGTTGGCGTGCCTGCGCTCGCGGGGCCTGGCGGCGCGCTATATCAGTGGCTACCTGCTCACCCAGCCACCCCCCGGCCAGCCACGGCTGATCGGCGCCGATGCGTCCCACGCGTGGGTCTCGGTGTATTGCCCGGTATCAGGTTGGGTGGATTTTGATCCGACAAACAATGTGCAGCCGGCTCTGGAGCACATCACCCTGGCCTGGGGCCGGGATTTTTCCGATGTGTCGCCGTTGCGAGGGGTGATTCTGGGGGGAGGGAGCCATGACCCGGAGGTTCGGGTGACGGTGATGCCGCTGGAGTAGAGGTGGATTGTGCCGAGCCGGTCTGGCCGGCTCAGCACAAAGGAAATTATTCAGCCGGATCTTTCGGTGTTTCCGTTTCGTCTACTGCCACTTCACCTTCCGCATCCGGGTTCAGTGCGCCCGCTTCTTCGTCAGCAGCGGCTTTCTTGCGTTGCAGTTTTTCCTCTTTCTTCTGTTCCTTGGCCAAGTCTCTCTGACGTTTGGCGAAGGAGTAATTAGGTTTGGCCATGGGCGATCCTCTAAGGTCGAAGGTGAGGGTGGGCGGCGCGCAGCTGCCTTGGGTCGCTATGGTAGCAGCTTAGCAGCGCGCTTGGGCCTCACTTACCGCAGGCGTAGGCAGCCAGCAGGCCGTTGAACAGTTGGTTGAGGTGCATGGCGTAGGCTCCAAGGGGAATGAGCCGATCATAGGCAGGTGCCGGTACTTTGGCTGGTAGATTGTGTTGATAGGTCTGATAGCCTAAAGTTGTATACAATCTGTTGATTCAGATCATAAGAATTTCGGCCTGCTTGAGGCACCCTTGTCGCAATACGCTTTTTTTAAACCCTGCCTTGGAGATTCACATGTTTGCCAAACTCGTTGCTGTTTCCCTGCTCACTCTGGCGAGCGGCCAGTTGCTTGCTGCAGAGTGCAAGGTCACCGTCGACTCCACTGACCAGATGTCCTTCAATACCAAAGCCATCGAAATTGACAAGAGCTGCAAGACCTTCACCGTCGAGCTGACTCACTCCGGCAACCTGCCGAAAAACGTCATGGGCCACAACTGGGTGCTGACCAGTGCCGCCAACATGCAGCCAGTTGCCACTGACGGCATGGCCGCCGGCATCGACAAAGACTACTTGAAGCCAGGTGACGATCGCATCATCGCCCACACCAAGATCATCGGTGCTGGCGAGAAAGACGCGGTAACCTTCGACGTGTCGAAGCTGGCCGCCGGTACTGATTACGCGTTCTTCTGCTCGTTCCCGGGCCACATCTCGATGATGAAAGGTACTGTGACCGTTAAGTAAGCCGACGCCGGTCGAAAAAAAAGCGCCCCGAAGGGCGCTTTTTTGTGGGCGGTCAGTTGAACCGAGTCATCGTTCATCGCAGTCAAGCCAGCTCCCACATTCAACCGCATTCTCATGCTGGAACCCGGTCAACTGTGGGAGCTGGCTTGCCTGCGATAGCGGTCTAACAGTCAACACAAGCCTATCTGGCTCACCTCACGGCGCAAACGGCATCACCCGCTTGTGCTCAGTCTTGCGATACGTCTCACAGATAATCCGGAACGCTTCCTCGCGCACCGGCTCGCCGTGCAGGAACGCATCGATCTCGGTGTAGGTCACGCCATGTGACGCTTCGTCCGGCTTGCCCGGCGAGAGGTCTTCCAGGTCCGCCGTCGGCACTTTCTCCACCAACGACTCAGGCGCACCAAAGTGCCGTGCAATCGCGCGCACCTGGTTCTTCACCAGCCCGCTCAATGGCGCCAGATCGCACGCGCCGTCACCAAACTTGGTGAAAAAGCCCATCACCGCTTCTGCCGCATGGTCGGTGCCAATCACCAGCCCACCGGCCGCGCCGGCGATGGTGTACTGCGCCACCATGCGCATGCGCGCCTTGGTGTTGCCCAGCACGAAATCGCGGGACACCGAAGCCTTGCCTTCAAACGCTGCCACTTCATTGGCCAGGGCTTTCACCGCTGGGCCGATGTTCACGGTGTGGCGCTCGTCCGGTTCGATAAAGTCCACCGAGGCCTGGGCGTCGATTTCGTCGAACTGGGTTTCGTAGGGCAGGCGCACGGCGATAAAACGGTAGGCGTCATCCCCGGTGCTGGCGCGCAGTTCCTGCATCGCGCGTTGGGCCAACAGGCCGGCGGTCAGGGAGTCGACGCCACCGCTGATGCCCAGCACCAACGCTTTGAGCCCGGAATTGCGCAGGCAGTCCTGGATAAAGGTCACGCGCCGGGCAACCTCGGCCTCGAGGGCTGCCGGGTCTTTGAACGGCGCTTGGACCTTGAGCTGTTCAGCAATCTCACGCTGTACGGCTTGCATGATTCACTCCTTGCTAGAGATGGCAGGTACTTTGAAAACATGACGCAAATAGGCGACGAAATTCGGGTCGGTGCAGTGGGTCTTGCCCGCTTCATCGGAAATCTTCGCGACGGGCTGGCCATTGCAGGCGGTCATTTTAAGCACGATGCTCATCGGCTCGACACCTGGAATGTCGCAGGTCAGGTTGGTGCCAATGCCAAAGCTCACATTGATCCGACCCCGCAGTGCGCGGAATATCTCCAGGGCCTTGGGCAATGACAGGCTGTCGGAGAACACCAGGGTCTTGCTCATCGGCTCGATACCCAGCTTATGATAATGGGCGATGGCTTTTTCCGCCCATTGCACCGGGTCGCCGGAGTCATGGCGCAGGCCGTCGAACAGCTTGGCGAAGTACAAATCGAAGTCGCCGAGGAACGCGTCGGTGGTGATGCAATCGGTCAGGGCAATGCCCAGCAGCCCACGGTACTCGCGGACCCAGCAATCGAGTGCGGCGATCTGGCTGTCGATCAGGCGCGGGCCGAGTTGCTGGTGGGCCATGATCCATTCGTGGGCCATGGTGCCCAGCGGTTTCATATCGAATTCGCGGGCCAGGTGCACGTTGCTGGTGCCGACAAAACGCCCTGGGAAATCATGCTTGAGCACGCTGACCACTTCTTCCTGCACGCGGTACGAGAAGCGCCGGCGCGTGCCGAAGTCGGCCACTTGCAGCTCTGACAGCTCATCGCTGCTGGCATTTGCCGTCAGCCAGTCGAATTTGCGATACAACTGCTCGCGGGCCTGTTCGAGGATCACGGTCTGGTAGCGGTAGCGGTTACGCACTTCGCTGACGATGGCCAGCATTGGCACCTCAAACAGGATCACATGCAGCCACGGCCCGCGCAGGCGGATGAACAATTCGCCGTTCTCGATGCCGGTTTGCACGTAGCGCAGGTTGAAGCGGAACAGCCCGAGAAAGCGCAAAAAATCCGGCTTCATGAAGCTGATGCGTTCGAGGAAACCCAGTTGGTCCGGGCTCAGGCTCAGCTCGGCGAGGCGTTCGATCTGGTAGCGGATCTCCGCCAGGTACGGGCGCAGGTCTTCGCTGTTTCGGCAACGAAACTCCCATTCAACTTCCACGTTGGGGTAGTTGTGCAGCACCGCCTGCATCATGGTCAGCTTGTAGAAGTCGGTGTCGAGCAAGTTCTGCACGATGCGATCGGCAAACACACTCTCGCTCATAACGGGAATCTCCAGACGGGTCGGCAATGGGCGCCGACCTTTACGCACAATTAGGGAAGAGGGCTAGTGGCGCATAGACCTGTGTTGTTTTGCCAGTGATTTTTTTGCCAAGGCCACCGGCGCTTTCGCGAGCAAGCCCGCTCCCACAGTTTGAAATGCATTCCAAGTGTGGGAGCGGGCTTGCTCGCGAAAGCGATATACCAGGCACTAAATAACCTGCTCCATCATCCACTTCACAAATTCGCGCACCTTGGGCACTTCCGCCGAATGCTCCGGATACGCCAGGAAATACGCATCCTGACTCGGCATTGCGTGCTGCCAAGGGATCACCAGCTTGCCATCCGCCAGTTCCTCTTCCACCAGAAAGCGCGGCAGCAAGGCCACGCCACAGCCGACCTGGGCCGCACGAATGCACATATAAAAGGTGTCAAAACGCGGTCCGTGATAGCTGTGCTCGGTGTGGAAGCCCTGGCTGGCAAACCAGTCATGCCACCCCTGGGGCCGTGAGGCGTTTTGCAGCAGGACCAGGTCGCTGAGTTGCGTGGGATCGGTGAACGGCTGCGCGGGCAGGCTTTCGGGGGCGCACACCGGCACCAGCTCTTCGCTGAACAATTTCAGACTCTCGGTGCCGGGGCGTGAGCCCTGGCCAAAGTAGAAGGCCATGTCGGCCTTGCCTTGCAGCAGCTCGTCCGGCTCCTGCTCGTTGCACAGGTCCAGGTGGATCTGCGGATGACGCAGGCGCCAGCCCTTGAGGCGCGGTACCAGCCAGCGCGCGCCAAAGGTGTAGGGCGTAGACACCCGCAACACTTCGGTCTCGCCGCCGTAGGAACGCAGGTAGTGGGTGGACATCTCCACCTGCGTGAGGATCTTGCGCACTTCCACCAGGTACAGGTCGCCCGCTGGCGTCATCTGCAAGCGGCGGCGCACCCGGCGAAACAGCAGGTGTTGCAACAACTCTTCCAACTGCGCCACCTGCTTGCTCACCGCGCTCTGCGTGAGGTTCAGTTCCTCGGCGGCGCGGGTGAAACTCAGGTGGCGGGTGGCGGCTTCGAAACACTGCAAGGCAGTGATCGAGGGCAAATGTCTTTTATTGAGCACGGCACGCCTCTTTTTATTCTTTGCATGAATAAACGGAATGATATCTCGCCTAATCGTCGTTTGTTGGCAAGTCTTCGGCCAGCTACAAATAAGCTCTGGATCGCCGTGTCTGTCGGCGGCGCAATTTTCTGTTTGCAGATTGAAGGAGTGACCCATGGTTGCCGCATTGCTTGATCGTCTCGGGGTAAACCCGGCGCTGTACCAGTCGGGGAAACAACCCGTGCATTCGCCGATCGATGGCAGCCGTATCGGCAGCGTGAACTGGGAAGGTGCCGCCGAGGTGGAGCAACAGGTCAGTCGCGCCGAGCATGCATTCGAGGCCTGGCGCAACGTGCCGGCACCACGCCGCGGCGAACTGGTGCGTCAGTTCGGTGATGTGTTGCGCGAGTACAAGGCCGACCTCGGCGAGCTGGTGTCCTGGGAAGCCGGCAAGATCACCCAGGAAGGCCTGGGTGAAGTGCAGGAAATGATCGACATCTGCGACTTCGCCGTCGGCCTGTCGCGCCAGCTGTACGGTTTGACCATCGCCTCCGAACGCCCGGGCCACCATATGCGTGAAACCTGGCACCCGCTGGGCGTGGTCGGCGTGATCAGCGCCTTCAACTTCCCGGTCGCCGTGTGGGCGTGGAACACCACCCTGGCGCTGGTGTGCGGCAACGCGGTGATCTGGAAACCCTCGGAAAAGACCCCGCTTACCGCCTTGGCCTGCCAGGCGCTGTTCGAGCGTGTGTTGAAGAAATTCGACGGCGCGCCCGAGTACCTCAGCCAAGTGATCATCGGCGGCCGCGACGCCGGCGCCGCGCTGGTGGATGACCCGCGCGTCGGGTTGATCAGCGCCACCGGCAGCACCCGCATGGGCCGCGAAGTGGCACCGAAAGTCGCCGCACGGTTTGCCCGCAGCATCCTGGAGCTGGGCGGCAACAACGCAATGATCCTCGGCCCAAGCGCCGACCTGGACATGGCCGTGCGCGCCATCCTGTTCAGCGCGGTCGGCACGGCCGGCCAGCGTTGCACCACCCTACGCCGGCTGATCGCCCACGAGTCGGTGAAGGAGGAAATCGTCACCCGCCTCAAGGCCGCCTATTCCAAGGTGCGCATCGGCCACCCGCTGGAAGGCAACCTGATCGGCCCACTGATCGACAAACACGGCTTCGAGAACATGCAGGACGCCCTGGAGCAAGCCTTGAGCGAAGGCGGCAAGGTGTTCGGCGGCAAGCGCCAACTGCAAGACACATTCCCTAACGCCTACTACGTGTCGCCGGCCATCGTGGAAATGCCCGAGCAAAGCGACGTGGTGTGCACTGAAACGTTCGCGCCGATTCTTTACGTGATTGGCTACACCGATTTCGCTGAAGCCCTGCGTCTGAACAACGCCGTGCCTCAAGGTTTGTCGTCATGCATCTTCACTACCGATGTGCGCGAAGCCGAGCAGTTCATGTCGGCCGTGGGCAGTGACTGCGGCATCGCCAACGTCAACATCGGCCCGAGCGGCGCGGAAATCGGCGGCGCGTTTGGCGGTGAGAAAGAAACGGGCGGTGGGCGTGAATCGGGTTCGGATGCGTGGCGCGGGTATATGCGTCGGCAGACCAATACGGTGAACTACTCGTTGGAACTGCCATTGGCCCAGGGTATTACCTTCGACTGATCTCTCAGTCGGAGTGAGGTCAGAATGTGGGAGCTGGCTTGCCTGCGATAGCATCACTTCGGTCTAGCTGATACACCGAGGTGCCTGCATCGCAGGCAAGCCAGCTCCCACCGTTGATTGGGTTTACAACCCTGAAACTGTTGTTTGTTAGGTCTCATCGGAGTCTGGCAATGGCACTGCGCGAAACATGTTTGTGGGAACACCTCACCCCTGGCCGGCCAGACCGCGCCGCGCTCAAGGGCGACGTCAAGGTGGATGTGTGCGTGATCGGCGCCGGGATCACCGGGCTGTCGGCGGGCATCCACTTGCTGGAACAGGGTAAAAGCGTTGCCGTGCTGGAGGCCCATCGCACCGGCCACGGCGGTTCGGGGCGCAACGTCGGGTTGGTCAATGCCGGGATGTGGATCCCGCCGGATGAGATCGAGGCCGGTTTCGGCGAGGCGGTGGGCAGCCAGCTCAACCGCATGCTGGGGGCGGCGCCGTCGCTGGTGTTCAGCCTGATCGACAAATACAACATCGATTGCCAATTGCGCCGCGAGGGCACGTTGCACATGGCGCACAACGCCCGTGGCGAAGCGGATTTGCGCAGTCGTGAAGAACAATGGAAACGCCGGGGCGCGCCGGTGGAATTGCTCACCGGCCAAGCCTGCGAGCAAGCCACTGGCACTAAGAAAATCGCTGCCGCCTTGCTGGATCGGCGCGCCGGCACCTTGAATCCAATGGCTTACACCAGTGGTTTGGCGAATGCGGCTGTCGGCCTTGGTGGGCAGTTGTTCGACCATTCCCCAGTCACCCAGCTCGAACGCCAAGGTGCGCACTGGTCGGTGCAGACTGCCCAGGGCTCAGTGCAGGCTGCACAGGTGGTCATCGCCTCAAATGCCTACACCGAAGGCGAATGGACCGAGCTGCGGCGCAATTTCTTCCCCGGTTACTACTACCAGGTCGCGTCGGCCCCGCTGACGGGGGACGCCGCCCAGCAAATCCTCCCCGGCGGCCAAGGTTCGTGGGATACGCGCCAGGTGCTGAGCAGCATTCGCCGCGATGCCGATGGCCGCCTGTTGCTCGGTAGCCTGGGCAACGGAAACCAGAAACCGGCTTGGTTCCTCGAGGCGTGGGCCGATCGGGTGCAGCAGCATTACTTCCCGTACCTCAAATCGGTGCAGTGGGAATACACCTGGACCGGCTGCATTGCCTTCACTCCGGACCACTTGATGCGCCTGTTCGAGCCCGCCCCCGGCCTGGTGGCAGTAACGGGCTATAACGGGCGCGGCGTGACCACCGGCAGCGTGGTCGGCAAGGCGTTCGCCGACTACGTGTGTCACCAGAATCCACAGGCCTTGCCGATTCCTTTCGCGCCTATGCAACCGCTGGCTGGGGTGGGCCTGCGCAGCTGTCTTTATGAAGCCGGTTTTTCGCTGTATCACGCGGGCCAATGCCTGAGGATCGTGATCTGATCAGCGAAATACCGCTCAAAAGCCGGCATTTTCTTAGCGGGCTACTAATCTGTATTGGTGCAAGTCGTAGCAGTCACGCACTGTAAATGTGCAGTTCCGTTACGCCGTTTGTTACAGCGGTAGGAACTGTCGTTTATGGGGTTGGTTGCAGGTGCGACCTGTCGAGGTTGTACTTTTTCGATCCATTGGTTGCACCTTCTGATGTTAGACGGTTGCACGTCCTTGCGATGGGCGCTGAAACGCCTGCAATAAGAATGACACCGTGTCTTTTTGAAGAATAAAAACGTAGTGGCACGCGCCTTGCTCTGAGCTTTCAGTGAAAAGTTTGAACGCAAGTTGTCGTGCCAAAAATCAAAAATATCGGAGCACCACTCATGTCCCAGACGTTTTACAAGAAAGGTTTCCTGGCCCTCGCCGTTGCAGCGGCGCTGGGTGTTTCTGCGTTTGTTCAAGCTGATGTGAAGATTGGCGTTGCGGGGCCGATGACTGGCGCCAACGCCTCTTTCGGTGAGCAGTACATGAAGGGTGCCCAAGCGGCAGCCGATGCGATCAACAAGGCCGGCGGCATTAACGGTGAGCAGATCAAGCTGGTCGCCGGCGACGATGCCTGCGAACCCAAGCAGGCCGTAGCCGTGGCCAACCGGCTGGTCGACCAGGACAAAGTGATCGGCGTGGTCGGGCACTTCTGCTCGTCGAACACCATCCCGGCGTCCGAGGTGTATAACGACGCGGGCGTGATCGCCATCACCCCAGGTTCCACCAACCCACAAGTGACCGAGCGCGGCATGAGCGCAATGTTCCGTATGTGCGGGCGTGACGACCAGCAGGGCATCGTGGCCGGCGACTATATCGTCGACGTGCTCAAGGGCAAGAAAATTGCCGTGATCAACGACAAAGACACCTACGGCAAAGGCCTGGCTGACGCCACTGCTGCCCAGTTGACCAAGCGCGGCGTCAAGCCGGTGCTGGAAGAAGGCCTGACCCGTGGCGAGAAAGACTTCAGTGCTCTGGTCACCAAAATCCGTTCTACCGGCGCTGACGTCGTGTACTTCGGCGGACTGCACCCGGAAGCCGGTCCTTTGGTTCGCCAACTGCGTGAAGCCGGCCTGAAAGATGTGAAGTTCATGTCCGATGACGGCGTAGTGACCGACGAATTGGTCACCACCGCAGGCGGCAAGCAATACGTGGACGGCGTCTACATGACCTTTGGCGCCGACCCGCGCCTGTTGCCCGAAAGCAAGGCCGTGGTGGAAGAGTTCCGCAAAGCCGGCTACGAGCCTGAAGGCTACACCTTGTACGCCTACGCCTCGCTCCAGGCCCTGGCCGCCGGCTTCAACGGTGCCAAGTCCGACAAAGGCGAAGACGCCGCCAAGTGGCTCAAGGCCAACCCTGTGAAAACCGTGATGGGCGAGAAGACCTGGGACGCCAAGGGCGACCTGAAAGTCTCCGACTATGTGGTTTACCAGTGGGACAAGGAAGGCAAATACCACCAGTTGGAAAAACAGAAATAAGCGTAAACACGATCACTCCGGCAACACAGAGCCAATGTGGGAGCCGGGCTTGCCCGCGATGACGGACTGGCAGTCAGCACGTGTGTTGAATCTGAAACCGCTATCGCAGGCAAGCCAGCTCCCACAATGGATCGCAGTTGTCAGTCCCATCGTGTCAGGCAACAAGATCTGTCTTTTCCTCCAGAAGCGCCGCACACCCACCGGTGTGCAGGTGCTCACCGCGTGAGATTGCGTTATGGATGGTATTTTCCTGCAGCAACTGGTCAACGGCCTGACCCTCGGGTCGGTCTATGGCCTGATCGCCATCGGCTACACAATGGTCTATGGCATCATTGGCATGATCAACTTCGCCCACGGCGAGGTTTATATGATTTCCGCTTACCTCGCGGCGATCAGTCTGGCACTGCTGGCTTACTTCGGCATCGAATCCTTTCCGCTGCTCATTCTTGGCACCTTGGTCTTCACCGTCGTCGTCACCGGCGTTTACGGTTGGGTCATCGAACGTGTCGCCTACAAACCGCTGCGTAACTCCACCCGCCTGGCACCGCTGATCAGCGCCATTGGGATTTCCCTGATCCTGCAGAACTACGCGCAGATCGCCCAGGGCGCCAAGCAACAAGGTATTCCAACCTTGCTGGCAGGGGCCTGGCGTGTCGACATCGGCACCGGGTTCGTGCAGCTCACGTACACCAAGGTGTTCATCCTCGTGGCGGCGTTTGCCGGCATGGCGTTGCTGACCTACATCATCAAATACACCAAGCTCGGCCGCATGTGCCGCGCGACCCAGCAAGACCGCAAGATGGCCTCGATCCTCGGCATCAACACCGACCGGGTGATCTCCTATGTGTTTGTCATCGGTGCCGCCATGGCTGCACTGGCCGGCGTGCTGATCACCCTCAACTACGGCACCTTCGATTTCTATGCCGGCTTCATCATCGGCATCAAGGCGTTTACCGCGGCGGTACTCGGCGGCATCGGCTCCCTGCCAGGGGCGATGTTGGGCGGGATTATCCTGGGTATCTCCGAGTCGCTGTTCTCGGGGTTGATCAACTCTGACTACAAAGACGTGTTCAGTTTCTCCCTGCTGGTGGTGATTCTGATTTTCCGTCCTCAGGGCCTGCTTGGTCGCCCACTCGTGGCTAAGGTGTAAACATGTCTGCTGCCAAACCAATCGATATCAAGAAAAGTGTGGTCGATGCAGTCCTCGCCGGGCTGATTTCGTTGATCATCTTCGGGCCCATCGTTGGCGTTGTCCTCGATGGCTACAGCTTCAACCTGGAACCGACCCGCGTCGGCGTGATGGTCGCGATTGTGATGCTCGGCCGGTTCGCCATGAGCCTGTTCCTGCAAACGCCCAAGGGTATAAGAATCCTGCAGGGATTCGAGAGCAGCGGCTCCGGCGTGCACGTACAGAAACCGGACTATAAATCGCGGCTGCGCTGGATCATTCCGGCACTCATCGTGATCGCCATCGTGTTCCCGATCTTCGCCAACAAGTACCTGCTGACCGTGGTGATCCTCGGGCTGATCTACGTGTTGCTCGGGTTGGGCCTGAACATCGTGGTAGGCCTGGCGGGCTTGCTCGACTTGGGCTACGTGGCGTTCTACGCCATCGGTGCCTACGGCCTGGCGCTGGGTTATCAATACCTGGGCCTGGGTTTCTGGACGGTGCTGCCACTGGCGGCCATTGCGGCGGCGCTGGCGGGGTGCATCCTCGGGTTTCCGGTATTACGAATGCACGGTGACTACCTGGCTATCGTGACCCTGGGGTTCGGTGAAATCATCCGCTTGGTGCTTAACAACTGGCTGTCGTTTACCGGCGGCCCGAATGGCATGCCCGTGCCGTCACCGACCTTCATGGGGCTGGAGTTCGTGCGCAAGGCCAAGGATGGCGGGGTGCCCTTTCATGAGTTTTTTGGCATCGATTACAACCCTAATTTCAAGTTCATGTTTATCTACATCGTGTTGTTCATCGTGGTGATGCTGGTGCTGTACATCAAGCATCGCCTGACCCGCATGCCGGTCGGCCGTGCCTGGGAAGCGCTGCGCGAAGATGAAATCGCCTGCCGTTCCATGGGCCTGAACCACGTACTGGTCAAGCTCTCGGCGTTCACCATCGGTGCGTCGACTGCGGGCCTGGCCGGGGTGTTCTTTGCCAGCTACCAGGGCTTCGTCAACCCGTCCTCGTTTACCTTCTTCGAGTCGGCGCTGATCCTGGCCATCGTGGTCTTGGGTGGCATGGGCTCGACGGTCGGCGTGGTGATTGCGGCCTTCGTATTGACCGTCGCGCCCGAACTGCTGCGCAGCTTCTCCGAATACCGCGTGCTGCTGTTTGGCGTGTTGATGGTGGTGATGATGATCTGGCGACCGCGCGGCTTGATCCGCATCAGCCGTACCGGTGTGACACCACGTAAAGGAGTGGCGCCATGAGCAAGGAAGTCGTCCTTTCCGTTGAGCACTTGATGATGCACTTCGGTGGCATCAAAGCCTTGAGCGATGTGAGCCTCAAGGTGGAACGCAACTCGATCTTCGCCCTGATCGGCCCCAACGGCGCCGGCAAGACCACGGTATTCAACTGCCTCACCGGCTTCTACAAAGCCAGCGGCGGCAAGATTGAACTCAATGTGCGTGGTAAGCAGACAAACGTGATCCAACTGCTCGGCGAGCGCTTCAAAGCCGTCGACTTTGTGTCGCCGAAAAGTTTCCTCAGTCGGGTGTACTACAAGATGTTCGGCGGCACCCACCTGGTGAACCGTGCTGGCCTGGCGCGAACCTTCCAGAACATTCGCCTGTTCAAGGAAATGTCGGTGGTGGAAAACCTGCTGGTGGCCCAGCACATGTGGGTCAACCGCAATATGCTCGCGGGTATCCTCAACACCAAGGGCTACCGCAAAGCCGAAAGCGATGCCCTTGACCACGCTTTCTACTGGCTGGAAGTGGTGGACCTGGTGGACTGTGCCAACCGCCTGGCCGGCGAACTTTCCTACGGCCAGCAGCGCCGCCTGGAGATCGCTCGCGCCATGTGCACGCGGCCGCAGATCATCTGCCTCGATGAGCCGGCAGCGGGCCTCAACCCCCAGGAAACCGAAGCCCTCAGCGCGATGATTCGCCTGCTGCGCGACGAACACGACCTCACGGTCGTGCTGATCGAACACGACATGGGCATGGTGATGAGTATTTCCGACCACATCGTGGTGCTGGACCACGGCAACGTGATCGCCGAAGGCGGGCCGGAAGCGATCCGCAACGACCCGAAAGTGATTGCCGCCTACCTGGGCGCCGACGAAGAGGAGCTGGTATGAGCGGACCTATCCTCGAAATGAAGGACCTGGACGTGTACTACGGTCCGATCCAGGCCCTGAAAAAAGTCTCGCTGCATATCAACGAAGGCGAAACCGTCAGCCTGATCGGCTCCAACGGCGCGGGCAAGTCCACGCTGCTGATGTCGATTTTCGGCCAGCCACGGGCCGAGTCAGGGCAGATCCTCTATAACGGCGTCGACATTACCCACAAGTCGTCCCACTACATTGCCTCCAATGGTATTGCGCAGTCGCCGGAAGGGCGGCGGGTGTTCCCCGACATGACCGTCGAGGAAAACCTGCTGATGGGCACCATCCCGATTGGCGACAAGTTCGCCCAGGAAGACATGCAGCGCATGTTCGAGCTGTTCCCACGGCTCAAGGAACGGCGTACCCAGCGGGCCATGACCATGTCCGGTGGCGAGCAGCAAATGCTCGCCATCGCCCGCGCGTTGATGAGCCGTCCAAAGTTGTTGCTGTTGGACGAACCTAGCCTGGGGCTGGCGCCAATTGTGGTGAAGCAGATCTTCTCGACCCTGCGCGAGTTGGCGGCGACCGGGATGACTATTTTCCTGGTGGAGCAGAACGCCAACCATGCGCTGCGTCTGTCGGATCGGGCGTATGTGATGGTTAACGGTGAGATTCGTCTGACGGGTACTGGTAAGGAATTGTTGGTCAACGAGGAAGTGCGCAACGCCTACCTCGGCGGCCACTGATCTAAATAACGACGCAGCACCCACTGTGGGAGCCCACATAAAAGCGGCTCCCGCAGTCTTTTTAGTGCTATCCACAGACCGTTCTGGAAATTGTGGAAAACAAATCCAGCCGCCCTCTAAAGCGCGACATATAGCCGCCGCAAATCCCTGTTTTGTCACAGTTTTGACTTGTCCCCATCCACTGTGGAACCGGCTGTGGGTAACGTGGGAGTAGCTGGCTGAAAGCCTTTAAAACCGTGGCTTGTAGCGAGTCGGTTGTTTTTTGATCAGCGGCTTTTTCGCGACCGCCCGAGGGCTTTGTCAACCTGTTTAAAGACACAGGTATATGACCGAAATATGTCCCGCCAGCCTGTGGATAAGTCTGTGACTAAACTCTGGAAAGACGGCCGCAGAGGCCGGAATGACTGGCCTGGAGCCATCGTTCTGATTTCCCGCCTGTCGATGGGTCTACATACGGCCCGTCTAAGGTCAAGCAAAAAACTTTCTAAAACCCCCTGTAACCCTTGTGTACAGAGGCCTGGAGCTTTTTGCACTTGCCCCCAAAGACTGTGGGCGCAGTTGTGGATAACCTGCGTGCATATGGCTGCACGCCACGGTTCATAAGGCTTTGCGTGCAATGGTTAAAAAGTGATCAGCTGCACATGAAGTTATGCGCTTAGCGGTTGCCGCCACCGCGGCGTAAGGGCATTCTGCTGGCAACTTTTTTCCCGATGCCCGCAAGGAGAACACCATGTCCGACACGCTGTTTATTACTGGCGCAACCTCAGGTTTCGGCGAAGCCTGTGCTCGTCGTTTTGCCGACGCTGGCTGGAAACTGGTGCTGACTGGCCGGCGTGCCGACCGCCTGAATGCGCTGGTCGAAGAGCTTTCAAAGCAGACCGAAGTGCATGGCCTGGTTGTGGACGTGCGTGACCGCAAGGGCATGGAAGACGCCATCGCCAACCTGCCGCCGTCGTTCGCGAAGCTGCGCGGGCTGATCAACAACGCCGGCCTGGCCGTGGGCACTGACCCGGCGCCCAAGTGCAGCCTCGACGATTGGGAAACCATGGTCGACACCAACATCAAGGGCTTGTTGACCACCACCAGCCTGCTGCTGCCGCGCCTGATCGCGCATGGCCGTGGCGCCGGGATCATCAACCTGGGCTCCATCGCCGGCAGCTACCCGTACCCGGGCAGCCATGTGTATGGCGGCTCCAAGGCGTTTGTTAAGCAGTTCTCGCTGAACCTGCGCTGCGACCTGCAAGGTACCGGCGTGCGCGTGACCAACATCGAGCCAGGCCTGTGCGAGAGCGAGTTTTCGTTGGTGCGCTTTGGTGGTGACCAGGCGCGGTATGACGCGACGTATGCCGGTGCCGAGCCGATTCAGCCGCAGGATATTGCGGACACGATCTTCTGGGTCATGAATACGCCGGCGCATGTGAATATCAACCGGTTGGAGTTGATGCCGGTGAGCCAAACATGGGCTGGGTTTGCGATTGAGCGCGGCGCTAAAGCCTGATTTTGTAGTGAGCGGGCTTGCCCCGCGCGAGGCATGCTCGCTCACTACACATTTCATTGTCAGCCGCCAAATAGGCAGCAAATCGGCCAAAACACGGCATAAGGTACACTCCACCTCTGAAAACCCCTCCGCACTGTGCGGTTTTAAGGTTTTGACAGGAGGAAATGTGAGTAACCGAGGTGAGCAGTCACTGCTCAAACAATCGACCATCCTGATGTTCGCGGTAGCGATCGCCGGGATTGTCACGGGTGTGGTATCTGGCGCCCAATCCATTCTGTTCGACGGCTTTTTCTCGCTGATCGCCACCGCCATCAAGGTGTTGATGCTGATCACGGCCAAGCTGATCGCCAAGAAAAGCAACGAGCGCTTCCAGTTCGGCTATTGGCATCTGGAGCCCATGGTGTTGCTGATCGAAGGCAGTTTCCTGTTGCTGATCGCCATTTATGCGTTCCTCAACGGCGTGTTCGGCATTATCAATGGCGGGCGTGAGATCGAGTTGGGGCTGGTGATCCTCTACGCGGCGGTGTTTACCGTCGTCGAATTCGCCTACTTCTTTTACGTGCGCTATCGCAATCGCACGCTGAAATCATCGCTGATCCAGTTCGACAACATCAGTTGGCTGGTGGACGCGATGCTCTCGGTGGGCTTGCTGATCAGCTTTCTGGCGGCACTGCTGCTCAAGTCCCAGGGCTATGGCGAGTGGGCGGTGTATGTCGACCCGTTGATCCTGATCCTGCTGGCCCTGAGCATGCTGGCGCCGGCGTTCAAGATCCTGCGCCCGGCGTTGCGCGAGGTGCTGGGGATTGCCCCGGACCACCTGGATGACAAAGTGCGCGAAGTGATGGACGCGGCACAGGCCAAGCATGGTTTCGACGACTACGTGTCCTACGTGCAAAAACACGGGCGGGCGCGGTTTATCGAGATTCATGTGGTGCTGCCGGCGGATTATCCGGTGGATAACGTTGCGACCCTGGACGGGCTGCGCGAAGAGATATCCACAGGGCTCGGCACGCCGGATGCGGCGCGCTGGCTGACGATCAGTTTTACGGGGGATCGTAAGTGGATTGCGTGAGGGCAGTTAGACCGAGGTGAAGCCTTCGCGAGCAAGCCCGCTCCCACATTCGACCGCATTCACATGTTGGAACACGGTCAAGTGTGGGAGCGGGCTTGCTCGCGAAGAGGCCCTGAAAATCAGCCGAGAGACCGGATCAGACCCTGATAGCAAGTCGCCAAATGATAAGGCGTAGTCGACGGCATATCCCGTCGACTCACGACGCCCTTGGCATCCAGGCATTCATTCCAACCCTTTTCATGCAAGAAGTGCTGTTGCAGCGCGAGCAGTTGGCGCTGTAGCACCGCTTCGCTGCCTGGCCGCAAGGTCAGTGCCCGCAGGTATTCGGCCTGGGCCCAGATACGTTGAGTGCCGTCGCGTACCGTGCCGTCCAGCGCCAGCATGCCGCTGACCGCGCCGCTTACGTTATCCACACCCTGTTGCTCGGCGTAGGCGAAAGCCCGGGTCAGCGACGCATGCAGCGGCGTACCGCGCAGTACATCTGACGATTCCAGCAAAAAGAACCACTCGAACTGGTGTCCCGGTTCGAACCAGTTATCCACAGCGCCCAGCGGTTTTTCCATCATCACGCCGTGCTGGCGGTCGATGAAGCGCTGTTGCATGGCTGTCGCCAGTGCCAGCAGGGCTGCCTGCACGCGGGCGTCTTCACGCACCGCGAGGGTGACGAGGAACCCTTCGGCCAAGTGCATCAATGGGTTTTGCAGCGGGCCGGATTCAAGCGATGACCAGTTGCGCTCCAGCACGGCTTCATACAGGCCGTCGCCTGTGGAAAACCGCTCGGCGACCACTTCCAGGGCCGCATTGAGCACCGATTCCACCAGCGGCGCACGCACCTTGGCCCAGTAATGGGCGCAGGCGAAGATGATGAAGGCGTGGGTGTAGAGGTCTTTGCGCTGGTCGAGCGGCTGGCCGGCGGGATCAATGCTGTAGAACCAGCCGCCGTGCTCGGCGTCATGGAAGTGCTGTTGCAGTGAACGGAACAGAACCGCTGCGCGCTCCTCGGCGAAGGCTGCGCCAGGCTCGCCGATCAGGCTGGCAAACAGGTACAGCTGCCGCGCGCAGGCCATGGCGCGGTAGCGTTGTGGGGGCAGCGGCCGGTGATCGGCATCCAGCGCCTCATAGGGCAGTGCCAGCTCGGCGTTCCAGCCCGGGCCTTGCCAGAGCGGTACGATCAGGCTGTGGAAGTGCGTGAGCACGGTGTTCAAGGAGGGTTGGGAAGCGCTGGGCATTGGCTGGCGTCGTCACGGCAGGGGTGTAGGCGCGCATGGTATCAGGCTTGGGTTGTGTGGTGTCTTTGAGACCGCCATCGCAGGCAAGCCAGCTCCCACAGTTTGATGTGCGAACCCAATCAAACGTGGGAGCTGGCTTGCCTGCGAAGAGGCCCTTACAAACGCAACAAAATTCAGCCCGCCAGCAGCCAAACCCCAGTCGCCGCCGACGCCGCCCCTGCAACCCGCACCAACGGCGCCGCAGCCGCCGGCAGGAAGCGCACTACTGCATAACCCGCCGCGTGCAACACGGCCGTTGCGCCTACAAAACCAGCCGCATACGCCCAAGGGTTGGACATGTCCGGCAGCTCCAAACCGTGCGCGACGCCGTGAAACAGCGCGAACAATGCCGTCGCCCCCACCGCCACAAACAACGGCGGTCGCACCGCCAGCGCCACCGCCAGGCCCAGTGCCAGCACCGACGCGGCAATCCCGCTTTCCAGCGCCGGCAATGCCAAGCCCTCAAAACCCAGCACGCCGCCAATCAGCATGGTGCCCACAAAAGTGCACGGCAGTGCCCAGCGGGCGGCGCCTTTTTGTTGGGCGGCCCACAAGCCGACGGCCACCATGGCCAACAAGTGGTCAATGCCACCCAGGGGGTGGCTGATGCCGGCCACCAGGCCGTTGTCGCCGTGGCCCGGGTGAGCGAAGGCGAGGGCGGGGGCCAGCAGCAGGGCGGCGGCGGTGAAAAGTTTCTTGAGGCTCATAAACGGGCTCCTTGGGGGTTGGTCAGGCGGCGGTCAGCAGGCCTTGGCGTTCGATAAAGGCGACGATGTCATCCAGGCCGACACCGGTTTTCTGGTTGCTGAACACAAAGGGTTTACCGTTGCGCATGCGCTGGGTGTCGCTGTTCATCAACTCCAGCGAGGCGCCCACCAGCGGTGCCAGGTCGATCTTGTTGATCACCAGCAGGTCGGATTTGCAAATACCAGGCCCGCCCTTGCGTGGCAGCTTGTCGCCGGCTGACACATCGATTACGTAGATGGTCAGGTCCGACAGCTCGGGGCTGAAGGTGGCCGAAAGGTTGTCGCCGCCGGACTCCACCAGGATCAGGTCCAGGCCGGGGAAACGGCGGTTGAGCTGATCCACGGCTTCGAGGTTGATCGAGGCGTCTTCACGGATCGCCGTGTGCGGGCAGCCACCGGTTTCCACGCCGATGATGCGCTCGGGTGCCAAGGCTTGGTTACGCACCAGGAAATCGGCGTCTTCGCGGGTATAGATGTCGTTGGTGACTACTGCCAGGTTGTAGCGGTCACGCAGCGCCAGGCACAGCGCCAGGGTCAGGGCCGTCTTGCCGGAGCCCACCGGGCCGCCGATACCAACACGCAAAGGTTGTGAGTTCATGTAGGTGTTCTCCTAGGAACGGAACAGGCGGCTGTACTGGCGCTCGTGGGCCATGCACGCCAGGGACAGGCCGAAAGCGGCGCTGCCGAAATGGGTAGGGTCGATGCGGCTGGCGTCCTGCTGGGCTTGTTGCAGCAGCGGCAGCAGTTCGCTCGTCAGGCGCTGGGCGGCTTGCTGGCCCAGGGGCAGGGTTTTCATCAGCACGGCCAGTTGGTTTTCCAGCCAGCTCCACAACCACGCGGCGAGGGCATCGGCGGGGCTGATGCTCCAGGCGCGGGCGGCCAGGGCCCAGCCCAGGGCCAGATGCGGCTCGGTGCACCGCTCAAGAAATGCGCGGGCGGCGTCGTCCAGTTCCGGCAATCCGCTGAGTAATTGCTGCAGCGAGTAGCCCATCTGCCGGCTCTCCTGATACAGCTCGCGGGTCTCGCGGCTGGCGCGATGCTCATCACACCATTGCGCCAGGCGCGGCCAATCCTCATCAAAGGCCGCTTGGCAGTGCGCGAGCAGCAACGGTGCTTCGAAACGCGCGAGGTTGAGCAGCAACTGATCGCTGATCCAGCGTCGTGCAGTGGCCGCATCATTGACGCGACCGTTCTCCACCGCCATTTCCAGGCCCTGGGAATAGCTGTAGCCGCCAATCGGCAATTGCGGACTGGCCAGACGCAGCAGCGCCCAGGCTGGGTTCATAGACGCACGCCGAACTGATGCAGCTTGGGTGGGTAGTTGAAATCTTCATCGCCATGGCGCGAGTGATGGTGGCCGCCGCCGTAAGCGCCGTGCTCCGGCTGGAATGGCGCTTCAATAGTTGCGGTCTGCGCGCCCAGCTGTTCGAGCATGGCCTTGAGCACATAGTCGTCCAGCAGGCGCAGCCAGCCGTCCCCTACCTGCAACGCCACATGGCGGTTACCCAGGTGATACGCCGCGCGAGTCAGTTCAAATGCGCTGCTGCAGGTGACGTGCAGCAGATGTTCAGGCCGGGCGCATACGCGTACGACGCGTCCGTCTTCAGCCTGTAGGAATTCGCCATCGTGCAGCGGCGGCTGGCCGCGCTCCAGGAAAAGGCCGACGTCTTCACCGTCGGCACTGAAACAGCGCAGGCGACTTTTGCTGCGTGCTTCGAAATTCAGCAGCAACTCGGCGGCCCAGAGGGCTTGAGGGGCGATTCGTCGGTGGATCACCAGCATCAGGAAGCTTCCAGCTATGAGCGATGAAACAGCTAGAGCAAGGGCCTTGCCAATGTCGATAGAGAGTAGGAATTGCCTGTAGGCAAGGACGATGGCGCCACTAAATGGAGCGAGGAGCAATTCTCTGTGTGCGCCAAAGTGGTGCGTATTTTTATAGGTTGCACGCGTGGTGGGCGTTTTCAGATTTTCCCTACAGGGTATGAGGATTCGGCGTTCATCAAGTTACCTGCAAGATCATTAGCCTGTGCGCCGTGTTTAATCTACCGCGACGTTCATCATGTTCAAGTCATTTTGTTGTCTGGTTATTGTCAGTCTGTCTCTCGCTCTTTCATCGGCTTCGGCCAATCTGAACTCCCATCCCTCTTTCACCGCGTCACCCAAAGAAGCGTCTATCGAGGATGTGGTCGACCGTGCCCACGAACTGTTGGGTACGCCTTACAAATGGGGCGGTACCTCGGCAGAGCAGGGTTTCGATTGCAGCAGCCTGCTGGTGTATCTGTTCAAGACTCAAGCCAATATCCGAATACCGCGCACCACGGCGGCAATGCAACGTTCGACGGCCGCGACCATCAAGCGCAACTCGCTCCAGCCCGGCGATGCGGTGTTTTTCAAAGGAAACGGTAGCGGCCAGGTCAGCCATGTGGGCCTTTATATAGGCGAGGGCAAATTTATCCATTCACCGCGCAGCGGCAAAAACATCCGTATCGATTCGCTGAGCAACCGCTATTGGAACAAGCACTACACCACGGCCAAGCGTTTCCATTCGGCAGGCTAATTGCGTTATTCGGTGCTGCCCAGGCCTTGCCAGTGCTTCAAACCGATAAAGATAAAGCGCAATTGCTGGGTGATTTTCGCCTGCGGCGTGAGGTGGGCGGGCAGGGCGTGGGCTGGCGGGTCGATGATGTCGGGAAGGGTGGCGAACACACTTTTGACGATCAAGTCCGCCATCACGTGCAAGCCTTCAGCGTCCAGGTGCTGCAGTTTGGGCATGAAAGTGAGGTCAGCCGCCAGGTCGCGAGTGATGTCTTCGCGCAGCGCCGCGATGGCTTGGCGCACGGCGAGGCAGCCGCCGTATTGCTCGCGGGCGAGGAACAGGAATTGCGAACGGTTGGCCGAAACCACATCGAGAAAGATCCGCACGGAGGCATCGATAATGCCGCCCATCACGAATTCGTTGTGGCGCACCAGGCGGATCGTAGCGCGAAAGGTCTGGCCGACTTCACTCACCAACACGAGGCCAAGCTGGTCCATGTCGGCAAAATGGCGATAAAAACCGGTGGGCACGATGCCAGCTGTCTTCGCCACTTCGCGCAGGCTCAGGCTACCAAACCCACGGCCACATTCCATCAGATGGCGGGCTGCGTCCATCAAGGCGAGGCGGGTCTGTTGCTTTTGTTCGGCGCGGGGCAGCATGGGCGGGCAGGCTTTGTTGGCAAGTACAGCGACGCACTCTAGCAAAACAGCTTTGCCGGCGTCGAACTTGGCGGGGAAGTACGTGACGCGATCTACAGGAAAGCAAAAGCCCGATCGACGGATCGGGCTTTTTTCTGGGCCACCACGGGTTAGCTCTGTGCTTGATGCAGTTCTTGCAGACGGTCAGCACCGCCCTCAGCAACACCTTCGGTGTAGGCGCGTTCGTTGGCTTGTTCAGCACCGCCTTCAACCAGGCCTTTTTGTTCCAGGCGATCACGGCCACCTTCGGCGACAGCATTGCGTTCCAGCAGGCGATCCGCACCACCTTCAACCAGACCTTTCTGTTCCAGGCGGTCGCGGCCATTTTCGGTCAGGCCTTCGGTGTAAGCGCGTTTGTTGGCTTGCTCCGAACCATTTTCAGCAACAGCGCCTTTGGCGTAGTCACGGTTCTCTTCTTCTTGCGAGCCGCTGCGCGCTACGGTCTGGCTGAAATGCACCGCGTCGGCTTTGACTTGTGGGGTGGCCTGTTCAACGGCTGGCAGGGCAAAGGCACTGGAAGCCAGGATGGACAACAGGACGGTAGCGAGTACTTGGCGTTTCATGATGGGTTGCTCCTTGGGAGGGCGATAAAGTGGGTACAGGGCTAATGCTACTCTCGATAAGTCGATATAAAAGTTCATAAACACAATGGTAATAATCAACAGAATTGATTGTTCTGGGCGGAGGCTCTAGATCGGGCCTCTCAAGCACGCGGTTTTGCACCGGTGTGGGTATTTTCGACACGCACATGGGTAACAATGGTGCGCTGTCGTAGGGGGATTCTGTCGAAGTGGTCAGAAATTGAGGTTTTTCCCGGCAAATGGCCGATTGGGTTAAACCCCCAAGCGGTTTGCCAGTCGTAGTCGTATAAGCTGTCCATAAAGGCTGTGACCCAGCCAGTCGTATTCAGGAGTCCTGTGCAATGACGCGCACTCGTAAAATCGTCGCTTGGTGCTGCGCCAGCTTCGTTCTGTTAATCGCCGTTGTGGTATTGGTTCTGGTGTTCTTCGACTGGAACCGCATCAAGCCGCCCCTCAATGCCAAGGTTTCCGAAGAGCTGCATCGACCGTTTGCCATCAACGGCAACCTGGCGGTGGTGTGGGCGCGTGAGCCCGACGAAGGCGGTTGGCGCGCCTGGGTGCCGTGGCCCCATGTGATTGCCGAAGACCTGACCCTGGGCAACCCCGACTGGTCGAAAACCCCGCAAATGGTCACGCTTAAAAAGGTCGAATTGCGCATTTCGCCGCTGGCGTTGCTGGTGCAGCGCGTGGTGATCCCGCGCATTGACCTCACTGAGCCGAGTGCGCAATTGCAGCGTCTGGCCGACGGCCGCGCCAACTGGACCTTCAAGTTCGACCCCAAGGACCCGAACGCCGAACCCTCCAACTGGGTGGTGGACATCGGCGCCATCGGCTTCGACAAAGGCCACGTGACCCTCGACGACCAGACCCTCAAGACCCAGCTGGATGTCATCATCGACCCGCTGGGCAAACCCGTGCCCTTTGGTGAAATCGTTGGCGACGCCGATGCCAAGAAGGCTTTGGAAAAAGGCTCGGCGCCGCAGGACTATGCGTTTGGCCTCAAGGTCAAAGGCCAGTACCACGGCCAGAAACTCGACGGCACCGGCAAAATCGGCGGCCTGCTGGCGTTGCAAGACGCGGCCAAGCCGTTTCCGTTGCAGGCTCAGGTCAAGATTGCCGACACCAGCATCGCCCTGGCCGGCACCCTCACGGATCCGCTGAATCTGGGTGCCCTAGACCTGCGCCTGAAACTCGCAGGTTCCAGCCTGGGCAACCTCTACCCACTGACCGGCGTGACCCTGCCGGATTCGCCGGCCTATTCCACCGATGGTCACCTGATCGCCAAGCTGCACGAAGCCAGCGGCGCCTCGTTCCGCTACGAAAACTTCAACGGCAAGATCGGTAACAGCGATATTCACGGTAGCCTTGGCTACGTCGCCAGCCAGCCGCGCCCCAAACTCAGCGGCGCGTTGGTGTCCAACCAACTGCTGATGACCGACCTCGCGCCCCTGATCGGCGCCGACTCGAATGCCAAGCAAAAAGCCCGTGGCGGCGACAGCAAACAACCCGCGACCAAAGTGCTGCCGGTGGAAGAGTTCCGCACCGAGCGCTGGCGTGTCATGGATGCCGATGTGGAGTTCACCGGCAAGCGCATCGTGCACAGTGCCGATCTGCCCTTCACCGACCTCTACACCCATGTGGTGCTCAATGACGGCGAACTAAGCCTGGAGCCCCTGCGTTTCGGCGTGGCCGGCGGCAAGCTGGATGCACAGATTCGCCTGAACGGGCGCACCGCACCGATGGAAGGTCGCGCCAAACTGACTGCGCGTAACTTCAAGCTCAAGCAGTTGTTCCCGACATTCGAACCGATGAAAACCAGCTTTGGTGAGCTCAACGGCGACGCCGACATTTCCGGTCGCGGCAACTCCGTGGCGGCACTGCTGGGCACCTCCAATGGTGACCTGAAGATGCTGATCAACGACGGCGCCATCAGCCGTGGCCTGATGGAAATCGCCGGGCTTAATGTGGGCAACTACGTGGTGGGCCGACTGTTTGGCGACAAGGAAGTGAAGATCAATTGCGCCGCGGCGGACTTCGGCATCAAGACTGGCCTGGCGACGACGCGGTTGTTTGTGTTTGATACCGAGAACGCCATTATCTATATCGATGGCACGGCGAACATGGCCACGGAGCAACTGGACTTGACCATCAACCCCGAATCGAAAGGTTTCCGACTGTTCTCCCTGCGTTCACCGCTGTACGTCAACGGGCCGTTTATCAAGCCGAATGCCGGTGTGAAAGCCATTCCTCTGGCGCTGCGTGGCGCGGGCATGGTGGCGCTGGGTGTGATCGCAGGGCCTGCGGCCGGTTTGCTGGCATTGATCGCACCCAGCGCCGACGCGCCTAACCAGTGCGCACCTTTGCTGCAACAGATGCGGGAAGGCAAAGCACCGAAAACAGTCAAAGGGTGATTGCTGAAAATCACCCACTTGCCCATTAATCAAACGATGTGTCGCAACAGCGCTAGCGAACATTCTGCGCCAGCGGTGTTGCGACCCTAGGCAATCTGGGTCGCAAACCTGCCCACCGCATCGACCACTCGTTTGGCGCCATCCTGAATCTCAACAATGACGTGGCCCGCCTGGGTGGCGAGTTCAAGGCCTTGCTCTGCCTGGGATTTGCTGTTTGCCATCTCGGCGACGGTCTCATCCACCAGCTTCTGGTTCTGCAAGACAACCGATGCAATTTCTTCGGTAGCCGTGCTGGTACGCCCAGCCAATTGCCGAACCTCATCCGCCACGACCGCAAAACCGCGCCCCTGCTCACCTGCGCGCGCGGCTTCAATCGCAGCGTTCAATGCCAGCAAGTTGGTTTGCTGGGCAATACTACTGATCGTCTGGATGATCGAGCTGATCAACAATGACTGCTTGCCGAGCGCTTCAACGCCGCCAGAGGCCGCCTGCATATCAACGGCGACTTTACGCATGGTGTGCATCGTGTCGTTAACCACGACGGCGCCGCGCTGAGCCGTCACGTCAGTCTGCTGGGAGATTTCAAATGCAGTTTGGGCGGCTTCACTGACGGCTTGTTCACGGGCCACCTGGTCGGTGACCACCGTCGCAAACTTAACGACCTTGCAGAGTGTGCCTTCGGTGTCGTACACCGGGTTATAAGTCGCCTCCAGCCATACAGTCTGACCGCGACTGTCCATTCGTTCGAAGCGGCCAGCAACAAATTCACCCTTGTTCAGCGTTGACCAAAAATCCTTGTAGTTCTGCGACGAAGCTTCTTCTGGCTTGCAGAAAATACGGTGGTGACTGCCTTTCGCTTGGCTCAAGTTGTAGCCCATGGCTTTTAAAAACTGCTCATTCGCCATGAGCACATGCCCGGATAGATCGAACTCGATCACCGCCGTCGAACGCAGCAGCGCGTCAATGAACGAGGCGTTTTCCGAGGCTTTTTCTACGCGGGACGTAATGTTGGTCGCATAGCAAGCGATATGACTTAACCGGCCAGTCGCCTCGGTTATGGGCTGCCAATGAGCATGAATCCACACTAACGAACCGTCAGCATGCAGGTAACGGTATTCGTCAGAGATCGATTTACCTGCGGCGACGGCGGCTCGAAAGTTGTGAAAGCACGGCAGCTTGGAGACGTACTGGGGAACGATATCGGCCATGGCACGGCCCAGAAGCTGATTCTGGGTGTAGCCCAAGGCCTGTGCGAAATTGTCGTTGCAGGCGGTAATTTTAAATGTCGAATCGATACTCAGCGTCAGCATTTCATGGCTGAGTCCATCACGCAGTTGGCGCAGCTGCGCCAGCTCGGCTGTCTGAGATTGAAGCTGGTTCTTGATTTTGGTATTGAACATGGGAAAACCGCCTGTTGGGTCTTGATAAGGCTATCGGCAAAGTCAGCAGCTTGTTGGTCCTTTGCGACGCCTAAGCAGCGCTGAAGAACGCAACTTTCGCAGTAAGGCGATCCGCCAACTGCGCGAGTTCCATGCTCGCCGTTGCCACTTGGCGTGAGCCAGTGGCGGACTGCACGGTGGATCCGTGAATACGGTTGATGTTTTGCGCCACGTCTTCGGCCACGCTGTTCTGCTGCGAGGAGGCACTGGCGATTTGGGCGTTCATGTCGCTGATCGCACCCACCTGCTCGCTGATCTTGGCTAACGCACTCTGCGCCCTACGGGTTTGCGCCACGGTTTGGCTTGCCAGCTCGCAGCTGTCACGCATGGTTTGCGAGGCGGTTTCAGTGCCCACTTGCAGCGTGCTGATCATCTCCCGAATTTCCTCGGTCGACCGCTGAGTCCGGTTGGCCAGCGAGCGCACCTCATCGGCGACTACCGCAAACCCGCGCCCATGCTCTCCAGCCCGCGCGGCCTCAATGGCGGCGTTCAGGGCCAGCAAGTTGGTTTGCGCAGCGATGGAGTTGATAACATCGATCACTGACTCGATCTTTTCGCTGTGTTTGGACACCTGGTTCACAGTGCCTGTGGTCTGCTCCAGCGTGACGGCCAGTTGTTCGATGGCCAGTGTGGTGCTAGCCACCAGTCGATTGCCGCTTTCCACTTCTATATCAGCCAACCGGGATGCCTCAGCTGCCTGCGCGGCATACCCTGAGACTTCATTCACCGTTGCCGCCATTTGAGTAATGGCGGTGGCCACCTGCTCGGCTTCACGGGTTTGCAGGCTGATCTGGTCATTGTTGGCCGATGAAGTGGCAGACAATTGAGTCGACGAGTGATTGACCTCTTGGGCCGCCCTGCGCACTTGCTGGATAGTCTCTGCCAGGTGGCTAAGTGCGTCTTTCAATACGCCCATCACGCTATTGGGGTACTTCGTGGCTATCGTCTGGTTCAGATCACCCGCTGCCAACCGCGCGATGGCCAATGCAACTTCCGTAGGCTCTGCGCCCAGCGTGGAGTTGACGAAGCGAATAATTACCGCCGACAACACAATGCTCAACAACAGGGCAATGCCGGTCGCGATGATCATCAGCGTACTGAACTGGCTGGCGGTTGCTTGCACCGCGCCAAGCTTCGCCTTGATTGACGCCTCTTCATAGTCGATCAGCGCATTCACGCGCTTGAGCCACTCGCTGTATTCCAAAGACGTTTGACGCATCAGCAGCGCTTGGGCGCCCGGAATATCGCCCGCTTGGCGCAGGGAGATTATGGCCTGGGTAGATGCCAGGGTTTGTTGTTCGATGGCCTTGATGGCGCTCAGTAATCGAACCTCTTCGGCGGTGACGCGGGTGCCCTTGAACAGCTGGTCCATAGGGGCCGCCGAGTCGGAGTAGGCCTTTTCCAGGGCTCGAATCTCATCCAAGTGTTTTTCCAGGTCCGCGTTGTTCGCCACCAGCACTGCATCCCGGATCGCAATGGCTCGGTTATGCACGCTGCCGCGGAAATTGATTGCGTAGCGCTGTACCTTCGCAGCGTTTTCGCTGACGTCGCCCAAGGTGGAATCAATAAACGCCACGCGCTGAATGCCGATGGCAGTGATCACTACAAGAAGCGCCAGGATGGCCGCGAAGCTAAGCCCTATACGTGTGGCCAACGAAAGCGTTTTCTTCATGGCTAGCTCGGAAATTCGCCCTGCACTGGGCTGAGTTGATGCGGATGACGCGAATGGCGCTATTAGCCGCTCACGTTGAGTTCATTGACGATACGTCGGTGCAATAAGGGCCATCCAGTTAGCAATACTCACTGCATTGATAGCTATGTGCTATCGGGCAGGGTCGCCGAGCAGGCTCCATCAAAAAACTAAATTCACAGCGGCGTGGGTGCCCGTTGTCAGCGATGGATTTTGAGCCTATCGTGCCATTAAACTTATACAGGATGCATATCATTGTACAAGAATTAGCGGTGACCACTGACGCTTTATTTTGATGGTGAGTGCCCACTTTGCGCTCGAGAATCAGTTGCGCGGCGATGTGGCGTCAGCCTCGCTGTAGTGGCACTTTCTGATGCGTCACGGTAACCGCCCACACAGACAAAAAGGGCGCGCTGGTTATCCAGCGCGCCCTTTTTGGTATTCCGGTTTTTTTGGTATTACAGGCTTTCGAGAATATCCGCCATGTCGTCGGCGTGCTCTTCTTCCTGGGCCAGGATTTCCTCGAAGAGACGGCGCGTGGTCGGATCTTTGTCACCGATGTACTGGATGATTTCACGGTAGCTGTCCACCGCGATCCTTTCGGCCACCAGGTCTTCGTAGACCATTTCCTTCAAGCTGTTACCTGCCACGTATTGAGCGTGGGAGTTTTTCGACAGCAGATCCGGGTTGAACTCCGGTTCGCCGCCCAACTGCACGATGCGCTCGGCGAGTTTGTCGGCGTGCTCGGCTTCCTGGGTGGCGTGCTCGAGGAACTCTTCTGCGGCTACATGGGCTTTGACGCCGCTGGCCATGAAGTAATGGCGCTTGTAGCGCAGTACGCAGACCAGTTCGGTCGCGAGCGAGCCGTTGAGCAAGCGGATGATTTCTTCGCGGTCGGCGTCGTAGCCTTCGGTCACGGCACCGTTTTCGACGTTCTGGCGGGCGCGTTGGCGCAGGGTTGCTACGTCAGTCAAGTTTGCTTCAGTCATCTCAATCTCCTGGTGCTAATCCGGTTTTACGCCACGCTCTACCGGCGTGATCGCTCCAAGTTGTGAGTGTTGGCTGAAGCAAAAAGTTTTATCGGATTTCACAAGGCGTGCCCGGACAGCCTGACTTCCTCCTGCATCCACTGGAAAAACGCCCGTACCGGCGGGTGACGCTCACGGCCCTGTACACACAGCGCGCTGTAACCGGCACCGCCTACGCTGATCTGTGGTTGGAAAGGCACCAGCAAGCCCGTGGCAATGCTCTCCGACACCAGAATATTGCTGGCCAGGACCAAGCCCTGACCGGCGATGGCCGCTTGCAGCGCGTAGTGTTCTTCGTCGTATTCACGCAGTGCCGGCGCGTCCTCCAACCAGCGTTCCCCGGCCTTTTCACACCAGGCTTGCCACCCCAGGGCATAGAGCCTGGAGTTGTGCCAGCGCACGCTGATCAGCGTCGGCACCTGCGTGTGGGCCAGCGCCACTTGTTCGGGGGAGCCGTACACCGCAAATCGCTCATCGAACAGGCACAGGCCGTAGAGGTTGGGGTAGTCATCGAGGCTGTAGCGGATTACCAGATCGACGCTGGCGTCTTGCTGCAGGTCGACGACATCGCACTGGGTATCCAGGCGCAGGTTGATCCCCGGATGAGCGGCATAAAAACGTCCCAGCCGCGGCACCAGCCATAACGCGGCAAAGGCCGGCGTGGTGGACAGGGTAAGGTGCCCAGCGCTGCGTTGTGGGCGTAAGGTGTCAACGCTTTGTGCCACATCCAGCAAGGCGCCGTGCAGGCTGTGGAACAGCCGTTCGCCACACGCCGTCAGGCGTACCTGGCGCGGTAGGCGCTCGAACAGCGGCACCCCTAGCCAGGTTTCCAGGCTGCGTATCTGGTGGGACACCGCTGTGGGCGTGACCGACAACTCCTGGGCCGCCGCCTTGAAGCTCAGCAGACGCGACGCCGATTCAAAGGTGCGCAGGGCAGTGAGGGGCAACGAGGCAAACATTCTGGCTCCATGGATGAATTCAATTCATCCAGATCAACTATTGCTCATTTGTTGGAAGCTGCGCGCAGCACTAGATTTGCAGGCAAGAGCAGCGGCCATACAGGTTGCCTGAGTCTAATGCGCGAAGGTCCTACAGATGAAAAAAATGCTAGTTGTCCATGCCAGTCCCCGGGGCGAACGCTCTCACTCCCGGCGCCTGGCTGAATCGTTCCTGGACGTGTGGCAGGCCGCCAACCCTGGTGCGCAGATCACCCGTCGCGAAGTCGGCCGGGCCTTCATTCCCCACGTCAACGAAGCGTTTGTGGCGGCGAATTTCTACCCCGAACCGCACTCTCTGCCCCGGGTCATGAAAGCTGACCTGCAGCTGAGCGATGAACTGGTCGACGAGTTGATCGACCATGAAATCCTGGTGATTTCCATGCCCCTGTATAACTTTGGCGTACCCAGCGGTCTCAAGGCTTGGATTGACCAGATCGTGCGCATGGGCCTGACCTTTGACATCACTCAAGACAGCCAAGGTATCGCGCAGTACCAGCCTTTGCTCAAAGGCAAGCGTGCATTGATCATTACTAGCCGAGGCGGTAATGGGTTTGGCCCGGGCGGCGAATATGAATGGATGAACCATGCCGATCCGCACCTGCGCACCGTGCTGGGTTATATCGGTATTGACGATGTGCGGGTGATCGCCGCCGAGGGTGAAGAGTCGGACAAGAGCGTTTTCCTGCGTGCCTGCGAGGAGGCCGAACGCCAGTTGCACGATCTGGCCGGGCATTTTTAAAGAGCCCGCGTGTCACGGATTGGTCATGGTGCGGTCATGTCGATTTATGCAGTGTTGGTCTAGGATGGATTTATCGTACTGAGACCAGGATGTCTGCTCCATGCCCCACTCCCTTGCCACGCGTTATCCCCTGGTGCTGGTGCCTGGCATGCTCGGGTTCGTGCGCCTGGGGCTGTTCCCGTACTGGTACGGTATCGTCCCGGCACTGCGTGCGGGTGGCGCCCAGGTGTATCCCGTGCAGGTGGCACCGCTCGATTCCAGTGAAGTGCGCGGCGAGCAATTGCTGGTGCGGATCGAGCGCATCCGCCGCGAGACCGGGGCCGACAAGGTCAACCTGATCGGCCACAGCCAGGGCTCGCTCACCGCGCGATATGCGGCGGCCAAGCGACCGGAGTGGGTGGCGTCGGTGACGTCGGTGGCTGGGCCTAATCATGGCTCGGAGCTGGCCGACCATATCCACACCCATTATCCCGTCGACGGCGCCAAGGGCCGGATCATGAGCGCGCTGTTTCACCTGGTCGCCTGGGTGATGGGCGTGCTGGAAACCGGCTATCGCGGTCCGCGCTTCAAGGCGGATCTGCAGGCGTCCCATAGGTCCCTGACCAGCGCGGGGGTGGCGCTGTTCAATCAGCAATATCCACAAGGATTGCCCGAGACCTGGGGCGGGCAGGGCGCCGAAGAGGTCAATGGGGTGCGCTATTACTCGTGGTCCGGCACCTTGCAGCCGGGCATCACTGACCGTGGCCGTAACCTGTTCGACGGTACGCACCGCAGTTGCCGTTTGTTCGCCCGCAGCTTTGTGCGGGAAAAGGGCCAGTGCGATGGCATGGTCGGGCGCTACAGCTCACACCTGGGGGTGGTGATTGGTGATGACTACCCCTTGGACCATTTCGATATCGTCAACCAATCGCTGGGCCTGGTGGGTAAGGGGGCCGAGCCCATTCGGTTGTTTGTCGAGCATGCACAAAGGCTTAAGGCTGCTGGGGTGTAACTGTGGGAGCAGGCTGTGTTCAGGCAGTACTGACGGGGGTAGTCCAACGCTCCGACAAAATCACCCCGCCCAACGTCAGCAAGCCGCCCACCAGGTGGTACAGCGCCAACTCTTCCTTCAACACCACCGCTGCAATCAGCGCGGTAATCAACGGCAGCAGGTTGAAAAACAGCGTGGTGCGGCTCGGGCCCAAGGTCTTCACCGAATGCATCCACGCCAGCGGCGCCAGCATCGAGGCCAGCAGGCACGCATACAGCACCAGCGGAATATTCGCCCAGCCAAGGCCGGCTTTTGCCGAGAACAGGAACAGCGGAAACAGCACCACCACGGCCACCAGCACCTGCAAATACAGCGACACCAGCGGTGGCAAGCGCAGTTGCCATTTTTTCAGCAGGGTGCTGTAGACCGCGTAGGCCAGGGTGGCGACCAGCATCATGCCGTCACCCAGGTTGACCCCGTGTTGCAGCAGTGCGCCCAGGCTGCCCGCCGACACCACCACGACTACGCCGGCAAACGACAGCACGGCACCGGTCAATGCGCCGTAGGTCAGGCGCTGGCCAAGGCTGATGATGGCCGCCGTGAGTGCCATCAACGGCATCAGCGACAGAATGATGCCCATATTGGTGGCGGTGGTTAGCGAGGCGGCGTAGTACGCGAGGCTCTGGTACACCGCCATGCCGAGCACGCCGAGGATGAAGATCTTGCCCAGGTTCGGGCGGATCAACGGCCAGTTGTCAATCACCGGCTTGAGCATGAACGGCGTAAACAGCAGCGCGGCCAGTAACCAGCGGTAAAACCCGATTTCAGCGGGGAAGATCGAACCCACCGCCAGCTTGTTGACCACGGTGTTGCCGGCCCAGATAAAAATGGCCAGCAGGGGATAAGCGTATTGCATCGAAAGAAACCAGGCGTGTTGATGAGGCAGGATTATCCCTTGTCTGGATTGAAGCTTATACTGCGATCCAGACAAATGACCTCTGTATCCAGACAATATGGCCAAGCACAACGTACGCCTTCAGGATTTCCCCCAACTGCCCAGTCCGGTGTACTTCCGCTATTCGGATTTCGCCCCGGACACCGAATGCACCCCACACCAGCATTTCTGGGGCTCGCTGGATTACTCCGCCAGCGGCGTGATGCGCATGGAAGTGGCCGGCAGCCGCTTCATGTCACCGCCGCAATACGCGGTGTGGGTGCCGCCGCACACCGAACACAGTTCCTACAACGCCGAGGCGATTGTCTACCACTCGGTGGGCCTTGCCCCGGAACTCTGCGAGGAACTGCCGCAACAGCCTTGCACCCTGGCCATCAGCGATATCCTCAAGGCCATCCTTCGCGACTTCGCACAGCGCGACGTAAATATGCCGCAGAGCGCATCCGATATCCGCCTGGCCCAAGTGCTGGTGGACCAGCTCAAACAGGCGCCGATCCACGAGTGCTTCCTGCCCTACGCCCGCCACCCTGGGGTGCTCGGCGTATTGGAAGGCATGCAGGCCGACCCCGCAGACAACCGCCCCCTGGCGCATTGGGCCGAGCAGGTACACGTGAGCGAACGCACCCTGGCGCGTCAGTTTGTGCGCGAACTCGGCATGAGCTTTGGTGAATGGCGCCAGCGCCTGCGCTACCTGGCGGCCATCGAAGCCCTCGACAGCGAGCGCAGCGTGCAACATGTGGCATTCGACTTGGGCTACAGCACCGCCTCGGCCTTTATCGCCATGTTCCAACGCCAGGCGGGTTGTACCCCGGAGCAGTATCGGCGGACGCATATACGCAGTCGGTGAAGATGTAACAGGTTTTGACTACACTGCTGGAAGGCCGTGCCCTCCGGCACGGTAACAGGGAGAAAACTCCATGAAGATGCTGCGAATTCCGCTGTTGATGATGGGCCTGCTGCTGTGTTCCCAGGGCTTTGCCGCCACCGCCCAGCAAAACAAAATGACCACCTGCAACGCTGAAGCCTCCACCAAGACGCTTAAGGGCGACGAGCGCAAGGCCTTCATGAAAACCTGCCTGTCGGCCCCGGCGGCCAACGACGCCAAGACCCTGACCCCGCAGCAGCAGAAGATGAAGGATTGCAATGCATCGGCGAAAACCAAGGCGCTGACGGGCGATGCGCGTAAAACCTACATGAGTACTTGCCTGAAAGGCAGCTGAGTGCGCGAATCCCCCTGTGGGAGCGGGCTTGCTCGCGAAAGCAGTTTTTCGTTCAACACATCAGTGACTGAACCACCGCATTCGCGAGCAAGCCCGCTCCCACACTGACCGTGTTCACAACACTAAGACCTCTCGCTTGATTTCCCCAAGGCTGGCAGACTGCCCATCCTTTAACGCCGTTCGTTTTTGAGGCTGTATGCCAACGTTTTCTCAGCGTCATGTGTTGCTGCTGGCCAGCTACATCATCATTTTCGGCGGGTTGCTGCTGGTACTGCCGCTCAAATTGCTGCCCAGTCTGCTGGCGGGTCTGTTGGTGTTTGAACTGGTCAACATGCTCACCCCCCAACTGCAACGGCTGATCGAAGGCCGGCGCGCGCGTTGGCTGGCGGTGGCTCTGCTTGGCACCCTGATCGTCAGCGTGCTGACCCTGATCTTTGCTGGCGCCATCAGCTTCCTGCTCCACGAAGCGGAAAATCCCGGAGCTTCCCTCGACAAATTCATGGGCGTGGTCGACCGCGCGCGCGGCCAACTGCCGCCGTTTCTCGATGCTTACCTGCCCGCCAGCGCCGCCGAATTCCGCGTGGCCATCGGCGATTGGCTGAGCAAACACCTGAGCGAACTGCAGCTTGTTGGTAAGGATGCCGCGCATATGTTCGTCACCCTGCTGATCGGCATGGTGCTCGGCGCGATCATCGCCTTGCAGCGCGTGCCCGACCTGACCAAACGCAAACCCCTGGCCGCCGCCCTGTTTGATCGCCTGCACTTGCTGGTCCAGGCCTTTCGCAACATTGTTTTCGCCCAGATCAAAATCGCCGCACTCAACACCGCCTTCACCGCCGTGTTCCTCGCCGTGGTGCTGCCGCTGTGCGGGATTCACCTGCCACTGACCAAAACCCTGATCGTGCTCACCTTCCTGCTCGGCTTGCTGCCGGTGATCGGCAACCTGATGTCCAACACCCTGATCACCATCGTCGCGCTGTCGCTGTCGATCTGGGTGGCAGTGGCGGCGTTGGGGTATCTGATTGTTATCCACAAGGTCGAGTACTTCCTCAACGCGCGGATCGTGGGTGGGCAAATCAGTGCCAAGTCGTGGGAACTGTTGCTGGCGATGCTGGTGTTTGAAGCCGCGTTTGGTTTGCCGGGGGTGGTGGCGGGGCCAATTTATTATGCGTATTTGAAGAGTGAGCTGAAGCTGGGCGGGATGGTCTAGGAATGCTGTCCAAAGGCTTGGTGTTCGTTGCACTGGCGCTGCTTGCCGGGTGTGCGCCCTCGCATTCCGCATGGGTATCCAGTCGAGATGGCTCGAATGGCACCCCGATGGACTCACATATCCGTACTATCTGCTCCCAATCACCTGGGAAATGCTCGGATTCGTTCTGGTCGCCCGTCAATCAGAACCGAGTGTTTGACCGCGTTGTGGAAGAGGGTCAGGGCAAGCGCTACTACATCACGTGGATACGTGACTGCCGTTATTCCGTTTGGGTGGATGAAAACAGGGTGGTCAAGTCCTGGCGGTATGAGACGGAAAATACCGGAAGTTGCTACATTTTCTAGGTCTGGTGCGCGATGGACGCAGATCAAAATGTGGGAGCGGGCAACCCCCCCCCACATTAGTCATGCTGTGTTGGCGACAAAGGGGCAGATCAGCAGCCGTATCGCTTGCTCGCCTCAATCGCCAACCCACTGCCGATGCTGCCAAAGATATTTCCTTCCACATGCCGCGCATTCGGCAACATCGCCGAAATGCTATGGCGCAGTGCCGGAATCCCGCTGGAACCGCCGGTAAAGAACACCGTGTCCACCTGCGCCACACTGACCGATGCATCGTTGAGCAACTGCGTGACACTGCCGCGCACGCGCTCCAGCAAGCCATCGATGGCCGACTCGAACAGTGCTCGGCTCAGCGCTACGCTCAGCCCCGGCTCAACCCGGTCCAGCGCTACATGGCGGCTGTCTTCATGGGTCAGCTGGATCTTGGTTTCTTCCACTTCCATCGCCAACCAGTGCCCGGCGCGCTGTTCGATCAGCTTGAACAGGCGATCGATACCACCGGTGTCCTCGATGTCATAGCGCATGCTGCCCAACGCCAGCTGGGATTTCTGTGAGTACACCGAGTTGATGGTGTGCCAGGTGGCCAGGTTCATGTGATGGCTGGTGGGCATGTAGGCGCCACTTTTCATGCGGCTGCCGTAACCGAACAGCGGCATCATGCCTTGCAGGCTCAGTTGCTTGTCGAAGTCGGTACCGCCGATGTGCACGCCGCCGGTGGCGAGGATGTCATCGTGGCGGTTGTCGTTGTGACGACGGTCTGGCGACAGGCGCACCAGCGAGAAGTCTGAAGTACCCCCGCCGATGTCGACGATCAGTACCAGCTCTTCCTTTTCGATGGTGGACTCGTAGTCGAAGGCGGCCGCAATCGGTTCGTACTGGAACGAGATGTCCTTGAAGCCGATCTTGCGCGCAACGTCGACCAAGGTGTTTTCCGCTTCCTGGTCGGCCATCGGGTCGTCATCGACGAAAAACACCGGGCGGCCCAGCACCACTTCTTCGAACTCACGGCCGGCGTTGGCTTCGGCGCGGCTCTTGAGTTGGCCGATAAACAGCGCCAGCAGGTCTGTGAACGGCATCGCCGTGCCGAGCACGCTGGTGTCGTGCTTGATCAGCTTGGAACCCAGCAGGCTCTTGAGCGAGCGCATCAGCCGGCCTTCGTAGTTTTCCAGGTACTCATGCAGGGCCAGGCGGCCGTACACCGGGCGACGCTCCTCGAAGTTGAAGAACACCACCGACGGCAACGTGATCTTGTCGTCCTCCAGCGCGATAAGCGTTTCCATGCCGGGGCGGATCCAGCCGACGGTGGAGTTGGACGTGCCAAAGTCGATGCCGCAGGCACGGGCTGGGGATGGGTTTTTCATGTCTATCGGGTTCCGGTTGAAAAACGGCCGCGCAGTGTATGCCAGTCGAAGGCGGATGCGTAGGCCGACCATCCGTTAAATCGTGCTTGAATCCTGGGGATTTGCCCCCACATCTGCTGCATACGGCAAGTGCCGATAACACTTTGACGCACCCCCAGGCCACAAGACTCAACAAGTGCAAACCAGCGCACGTTGTGCCCCGGGCTGTGCGATCTCGATTGAAGGATGGTGAACCGCCGATGGATTTCAAAGACTATTACAAGATTTTGGGTGTCGAGCCGAGTGCTGATGACAAGGAAATCAAGGCCGCCTATCGCAAGCTTGCACGCAAATATCACCCGGATGTGAGCAAGGAAAAAGACGCTGAAGCCAAGTTCAAGGACGCGTCCGAAGCCTATGAAGCGCTTAAAAGCGCCGATAAGCGCGCGGAATACGACGAGCTGCGCAAATACGGCCAACATGGCCAGCCATTCCAGGGCCCGCCGGGCTGGCAGAGCCGTGGTGGCTATGGCGGTGGTGGCGGCGGTGAGGATTTTTCGGACTTCTTCAGCTCCATCTTCGGCTCGCGCGGCGATGCCTTTGGTGGCGGCCAGCGTCGTCCTGCCGGGCGCAAGGGCCAGGATGTGGAGATGCACCTCACGGTGTCGCTTGAAGAGACGCTGTCGACCGAATCCAAGCCGATCAGCTTCCAGGTGCCGCACTACGACGCCTCGGGCCGGCATGTGAGCAATACCACCAAGAGCCTGAACGTGAAGATCCCCGCCGGCGTGGCCGACGGTGAGCGCATCCGCCTCAAGGCGCAGGGCGCACCGGGGATCGGCGGCGGGGCCAATGGCGACCTGTACCTGATCATCAAGTTCGCGCCGCACCCCAAATTCGAGGTGGACGGTGAAAACCTGATCATCAACCTGCCGCTGGCACCGTGGGAACTGGCCCTGGGCGCGGAAGTCGCCGTGCCGACACTGACCGGCAAGATCAACCTCAAGGTGCCCGCCGGCAGCCAGAACGGCCAGCGCATGCGCGCCAAGGGCCATGGCCTGTTGAACAAGGCGGGGCAGCGCGGGTACCTGTTCGTGCAGCTCAAGGCGGTAATGCCCAAGAGCAGCGACGATGAGGTGAAGGCGCTGTGGCAGGAACTGGCGCAGAAAGCCGCGTTCAACCCACGCGAGCACTTCTGACACCTGTAGGCGCGAACGTGCTCTGCATCGCAGGCTCGCGCCTACATAGTTAGCCCTCGTCCCCAGGCACCGATCATTAGGCTGATGGCTTTCCCATCAGTCACGGATGATCCGCCATGCCCAACCCGCAACCCCCCGCGTCCGCCAGTATCCACGGCCCCTTTCTCGAACAAAGCATTCCCGACTGGCTGATCAACGCCACCCCCGAACGCCGCGCCACCCTCAAGGAGGCCCGCACCACCGCGCCGGATTGGTACACCCGCGCCACCCCCGTCCAGCGCCTGGCCCTGAACAACCGCGTGCTTGCCAGCTTCAATGCGCAAACCGCGCTGGACAAGGCCGTGGCCTCGCTGCAAAGCGTCGACCAGTTCGCTGAACCCCTATTGCGCAAGGCGTTGCAGGATCAGTTCAACCTGCAGTTGGACGTCAACACCACCTACCTGCACCTGCAAAAGCCGGTGGAGCTGGGCGTGTTCGCCGTCGAGGTCGACCGCTTCGATGTGCTGAAACTGCCGCTGCTGCAGGCTGCGCTGCACAACTTCGAAGAAGCGGAAGCCAAGCCCAGCGCTTTTCATCGGCAATCCGGTTTCCTGCGCGAAACCCAGACCCCAGGCACTTTCGACCCCATCACGACAGCGTTGACCGTGCCCCAATTCATTCACCTGTGCCGCACCCTGGATATCGGCGCGCTCTACCAGGCCTACCTTGAGCGCTTCCTCAAGCCGCAGGACGACCAGGCCCTGCGCCAGGCTTTCATTGCTGCGCAGAAAGCCGCCCTCTCCGTGGCGGCGGACCAGGCGTTGTTGCAGCAGGATATCCGGCCCGCTGACTACCGGATGATCCAGGACGTGATCAACGGTGAACGCCACCCGCGCCTGGGCGGCAAACCGGTGTGGTTCCGCGATCTGGGCATGATGAAAAAACGCCTGACCGGCTGCGTGGTATTTGTGATGAGTGAGCAGTATCGCTACTCGGACGAGCTGATTCTCTATATCCCCAACGACCCCCTTCACCCCCTCAAGCGCTACACATTCGAAGGCATGCGCGCTGCGTTCAAACAGCATTTCACCGCCCGTGACAACGCTGCCGAAGCCAACGGCAACCCCACTGGCTATCAGCGATTTTTCAGCCAGTTCGTCGACTATGCCGATCGCCCGTACTTTTTCAGCCAGTTCACTGAAAACGCGCCTGCCGCCTCCCTGGGCGAGGCGCTGCAACCCTATGCGCCGCTGGCCAATCAGGGGCTCAAGGGCATCAATCCCTTTATCCTGCTCGTCGCCCCGCGTGAATTGCCGCCAGCGCCACCCGGGCCCAAGGTCGCCAACCTGGATCCTTACATTGACGCCACGGCGCTGTCGCGCAAGGGCCATGGCATCTGGGCAGAGAACATCGACCTGTGGACTTACCTGTTCGAACAGTACCGCGACAAACTGATCAATGACGCACGCAGCCACGCCGTGCCCACTGCCGATGTGGATGCGCGGGTGCGCTCGGAAAAATTCAGTGCGTTGCTCAACATCGGCCTGCTGGTGCTCAACGCCGTGTCGATGTTCGTCCCGGTGCTGGGGGAGGTGATGATGGTCGTGATGGCCGGCCAACTGTTGCACGAGACCTTCACCGGTGTGATCGAATGGAGTGAAGGCGACCGCCGGGCGGCTAAGGCCCATTTGATCGATGTGGCGGAAAACCTCGCGGTGCTGGCATTGATGGTCGCCGGCGGCAAGGCCCTGGCCAAATTGACGGCGGCCAAGGCCGAGCCGGTGATAGAAAACCTGCACCCGGTCAGCCTGCCTGACGGCCAGGTCCGCCTGGGCAAAGCCGACCTGCGTGGCTACGAAAGCCCGGTGCTGCTTGAAGGCTCACCGAATGCCCAGGGCCAGTATTTCAAGGGCGGCAAGACCTACATTCGCCAGGGAGACAAGGCCTATGAGCAGCGCTACGACGCCACTGTGCAACGCTGGCGCATCGCGCACCCCAGCGACGCCAGTGCCTATCAACCGCTGCTCAGCCACAACGGCCAGGGCGCATGGCGCCATAGCCTGGAGCGGCCACTGGCCTGGGACCGCCTGACCCTGCTGCGCCGCATGGGCCACAGCACCCAAGGGTTTACCGATGCGCAATTGCTCAAGGCCGCCGACATCAGCGGCGTCACCGATAACCAACTGCGCCGCATGCACATGGACAACCGGTCACCTGCGCCTGAGTTGACCGACGCAATGCGCCTGATCGAGGCTGACCAAGGCGTGGACCAGGTCATCGAGCAGATCCGGACCGGGCAATCGACCAACGGACGCTACCTGTTCACCTTGCCTCTTATCACCGAACTGCCGCGCTGGCCGCTGGGACGCGTGCTCGAAGTGTTCGACAGCCGTGCATTGACCGGGCGCTCGATCAAGTACGGCTCCGAGCGGTGGTTTGCCGGGATCGAGGCCAAGGCACCGATCCGCATCAGCCGCGCCGACGTGCTCAGCGGCGAGCTGCCGACGCGGATTCTCGCCGCCCTGAATGAAACGGAAATTACCGCGCTGTTGGGCGGTGAACCGGCGCGCGTGGTGGCCGAGCGACCCACGGAGTTTCGCAAGCAGATCGCCGACTTCGCACGCACCCGCCAGGCGGCAATCTTTGAAAGCCTGTACAACGGCCACGCCGCATCGCACCCGGATATCGCCAAGCTGCAACGGCTCTGCCCAGGCCTCAGCGAGCCGGCTGCGCGTAACGTGATCGAACTCGCCGACGCTGAGCAACTGGCACGCCTGCACAGCACCGGGCGCATGCCCTTGCCGCTGCTGGAACAAGGCCGTTGGTACGCCCGCCAAGGCCGCCTGGGCCACGCCTACGCCGGATTGCACCTGGAAAACATGGCCGCCGGCGACAGCACGCGCCTGGCCCTGCACGCTCTGCAACGCCTGCCGGGCTGGTCCGATCAACTGCGCCTGGAAGTGCGCGAAGGCAGCATCAGCGGGGCCCTGCTCGATGGCATCGGGAGCGAGACCGCGCCTCAGCGCAAATACCTGGTCAAGCACGGCCCGGTCTACCAGGCCTTCAACGCGCGTGGTGAAAGCCTCAACAGCCTGCCGCGCCATGGCGACAACTTCTATGCCTCGATCATGCACGCCTTGCCCGACGAGGCGCGCCAGGCTCTGGGCATGCCCCAGGTCAGCCAGAGCGCCGACCTGCGCCGCGCGATCATCGACTATGCCTTGGGCCATCGTGGCGAGATGGCCGCACGTCTCGACCGCCACGCCGCCACCCGTCAACGCATCAAGGCGCCGACACGTATCAGCGCCAGCCAGGTGGGCTACCTCGCCAGCGGCCGCGGCAGCGGCGTCGACCCGTCACTGGTCTCGCGGGTGCAGGACCTTTACCCCCAACTCACCGAGCAACAGGCCAACGGGTTCATCCTCGAGCAGCGCCTGGCCGGGCAGAGCGATGCGCAGATCTACGGCCTGCTGCAAGCGCGCACGCGTGAATGGCAAAGCTTGGAGGCCAGCCTCGACCAGTGGGTCGGTCCCCAGCCCCAAGGGCTGCAGTCGTCGTCCTTCGGGTCTAGGGCAGTGGCCGACAGCATCAAAGACTCCTGGCGCAATGCCCCATTGGCCGGCGAAGACCCACGCTACGCGCAGTTGCGCATCATCCATTTCTCCTCGCTGCCGCCGCTGCCTCGGTTGAGCGCCGACTTTTCCCATGTGCGCGACCTGCAACTGGTTACCTCCAGCGCCGATGACTTGCTGGCCCTGTTCCCCAACCTGGAAAAACTGCACATGGCCGGCAGCTCTGACCAGCTAGACAGTGTTTTCGAACACGTGCGCAACCTGCGCCAACTGCGCAGCCTGAGCATTTCGGTGCCGCTGACGCCGCCCATCCTGTCCAGGCTCGGCACCCTGACCCACATCGAGGAGCTGAGCCTGGTGTCGGCGCGCTTCGACGGACCGGCGCTGCCCAGCCCGCCGCTGGATGTGAGCGCATTCAATCACCTGCGTCGCCTGGAAATCATCGACCCCTGGATGAAGCAGTGGCCGACCGGCGTGCTCGACCTGCCGGCCCTGGAACGCCTGAACCTGCGCCAAACCGCCATCGACGCCTTGCCCGGCGGAATCTACGACGGTCATGAACGGCTGTTTGCCGGGTTGTCCCTGGACTGGTCGCGGTTCCCGCGTGAGGTGTTCAAGCCGGCGTATGAGTTTGTCAGTAGCCGCGCTGAACATTTGATGGACCTGGAGGAAATGGTCAGTGACTACTGCCGTGGCGAACTCAAGCGCCTGACCGAGATGGGCCCCCAGTCCCCCGACATCCTGTTCACGCGATTTGCCGAACAATGGCCGGGCGCCGAAACGCGGTTTGCGGCGATCGAGGCGCTGAGTGCGCAATGCCGTGAAATCAATGGCCTGCTGGAGGCCTGGGTGGGCGATTCGATGACGCTGGAGGGTGGCGGCTATGCACGCTCCACCCTGGCCTCCACGCTGAGAACCTGTTGGCGTAATGGCGTCTACCGCCAGTACGGTTCATCCACCGGCGAGCCGAGCCTGGACCGGTTGTACGGGCACATGAGCGACTCCTCGGTGCTGGACCTGCCTTACATGCAATTGGATACGCTGCCGCATCTGCCTGCGGCGGGCTTTACCCATGTGCGCACCTTGCGCATGCGCAACCTGCGGGTGCCGGCGGATCAGGTCCAGGTGTTTATCCGGGCGTTTCCATCGGTGCAGATGCTCGACCTCAGCGGCAGCGCCCTGACGCAACTGCCGTTTGAAACCCGCGATTTACCAGCCCTTGAACACCTCAACTTGCGTAACAACCCACTGCACAGCTTGGATGTGCGCGGCCTGGAGCGTTTGCAATCACTGAGTCTGCGGGGAACCACACTGACAGCCTGGCCGACCGGCGTCGAACACCTGTCGCAGCTCACCTGGCTGGATTTGCGCAGCAGCCAGCTCACCCGCGTACCAGCCTCGGCCCTGGCCCAGGACCGCGTGCTGCTCAACGCCAACCTTACCGATACGCCGCTGACACCCGAGGCGCACACCGCGCTGAAGACGGCCATGCACCGGGTAGAGCAAGCGCGTGGCTTGCCCGAAGGTACCTTGCAACGGTTTGCCGAGAATCAGGTGCCCGATCATTTCCCTCCTGCGGAGAGCGGGGGAGCCATTGCCCGACACTTGTTGCCGTTGCTGCCTGCCGAAATCCAAGGCGCATCCCTGGAGCAGCGGCTGCATCGTCTGTGCCCGGCGCTCGACGAGGATGGCGCCGCGCAGTGGCTGGCCAAGTTGCGCGAGGATGGGGTTGGCGATGCCCTACTGCATCAGCGTGTCGATGCCTGGAACCGTGACTTCGAAGACCTGACGCGGCGCTTGAATGGCTGGATGTACCTGCGCGAAACCCGGGGCATCGATTGGACTCGCGGGGGCAACTGGATCCTGTCGGCACAAAGTCGTGGCATGGCGGCGCGGCGCATCATGGCCTGCTGGCGCGACGGCATCCTGGCCTGGAGTCGCGAGGCCGATAGCGTGTTGACCCTCAACGGGTTGCAACTCGGCGACTTGCCACCACTGCCGGTATCACTTGCCCACGTTGGCACCCTGGACCTCAGCGGTGTGCGCGTCACCGAGCTGGGTTCCAACGGCTTCTTGAGCGCGTTCCCCCAACTGCACGTGTTGGAACTCAGCGGCAACGGCTTGCAACTGCTGCCCGCGCCGGTGGGTGCGATGAGCCAGTTGGAACGCCTGGAACTGGGTAGCAACAGCCTCGCCGACCCCGAGCCTTTGTATCGCACATTGGCAAACCTGACCCAGTTGCAATGGCTGGACCTGAGCTACAACAACTTGGAAACCTTCAGTGTCGACAACCTGCACACGCTGCACACCCTGGACCTGCGCAACAACCGCCTGGTGCAGTGGCCAGACGGCGTGTTGACCGCCCCGAACCTGCGCAGCCTGAACCTCAGTGACAATGAAATCTCGTTGATCCCCGATCATGCGCTCAATGGTCAGCACGATACGTTGCTCGATGGGGTCGACCTGTCCGACAACGTGAGTTTGTCCCTCGACAGCCTTGAGCGCCTGCGCGACTACTTGGTGGCTGGTCGGCGCGATCGCGCGCTGGGGCTTACGCGTAGCGATATCGAGCAACTGCTGCACGATCTGGACAGCGATACCGAAGACGCCAATGGCAACAGTGGCGTAGAGGAAGACGAAGATATCGTCGAGGCCCAGGGTGAGTCGCCACAACGCGCCGCATGGCTGGAAAATATCGACCCCGACGCCGTACAGGGCCACATCGAGCTGTGGGAGCAGTTGCACGCCGAGCCAGATAACCAGGCCTTCTTCCACCTGCTTGCGCGGTTGCAGGACACCCTGGAGTTTCGCGTGGCCCGCGCCGACCTGACGCGACGGGTGTGGGACGTGGTAAGCGCCGCCGCCGGCAACAGCCAGTTGCGGGAGATCCTGTTCGCCATGGCCAACACCCACGGCACCTGTATCGACGGGCGCATCCTCACGTTCAGCGGCATTGAGGTCAAGGTGTATGAATACAATGCGTTGCTCGGCCTGGACCCCGAACGTCTGGACTTGAAGGGCCAGGCGCTGTTGAACCTGTCGCGCCAGCTGTTTCGCCTGGGCAAGGTCGAGGCGTTGGCGACTACCGAGGGCTCTGTGGATATGGCAGAGAGGCGCCTGGAGTACCGCATAGGCCTGACTGACGGCTGGCCGGATGGCCTGGTGTTGCCCGCTCAACCCCGCCACATGTCGTATGGGCGGCCAATTGCTGGCGAGCTGCTCAATGAAGCCCGGGCCGAAATACTGCGCCTGGAGGGCACCGATGCGTTCTACGAGGACCTGATCAGCCGCGACTACTGGGTGCAGTACCTGACGGAGCGATACCCCGATGAGTTCAACACCCTGAGCCAGATCACCACGCGCCGGCGCAGCAGCCTTGAGGCCGCTCACGAGCAGATCGACGAAGCCTACGGCGAGGCTGCCAACGCGCTTGAAATCGAGCTGTCCACCCAGCGCAATCAGAAACTGATCGAGCTGTCCCGCCGCGAGACCGGCGCCTGATAGCTATCTACCGCTGAACCTGCCTGCGGGCGTGGTGTGCTGTGACTCTTACATTAACTGGAGAGACACCATGCCCGCAGGCACCCCCCCGGCCGCCCAGACCGAGCCGCTCACGGCTGAATATGCGCTGATCAAACAGAACACGCCGCAGTGGTTGATCAAGGCCGCCGCACCCACTCGCGAGGCGTTCAAGAGCGCCTCCACCCAGCCCCTGGAGTGGCTCGTAAGCCTTCCGGACGACCAGCGCCAGCAGCTCAAGCGCTACAACGAGGCCAGCGCCGAATCGCAAAATGCCTTGGACCAGGCCATGGCGCCGTTGCAGACGGTCGAGGCGTTCGCCAAACCCATACTGGCCGAACGGCTCAAGAAAACGTTCAACATCGAACTGGATCTGGACACCACCTGGCTGCACCTGCGCAAACCGATTGCCCTGGGCGCGCTGGAAATCAAGATCGGTGAATATTCCGTGCTCAAGCTCACCCTGCTGCAGGCCGCCTTGCACAACTTTGAAGAGCGCGAGTGCGTGGAGGGTGCCTTTGACAGCTCATCGGGCTTACGCGTCGGCGATGCGGACAACAGCGCAGCAGTCACCTCCTCGATGTCTGTAGAACGCTTGCTGCGGTTCTGTCGCGCCGTCGACATTGGCGACCTGTACCAGCGCCATCTCAAGGCATTCTTCGACAGCAACGAAGCGACGCTGCGGCCATTGGTGATCCGCGCCGAAAAAGATGCGCTGCAGGCGGCGGCCTACCTGGCCCTGCTGCAGCAGGACATTGGCCCTGGCGATTATGCTGTGATCGAAGCAGTGCTCGCCGGCCACCGCGATGTGCAGCAAGGCGGTAAGCCGGTGTGGTTCAGCGACCTGAGCATCATGGGCCTGCGCCTGAGCGGATGCACCGTGTTCGTGCCGGTGGACAAGTACCAGTATTCCTCTGAAGTACTGGTCTACCTGCCCCATGATCCCGTGCACCCGCTGAAAAAATACCCCAACTCCCATGCCCTGGAAGGCGAGTTGACGCGCCAGTTGATGGCCGCCGACAGCAAGGGGCCTGGCCGCTACCCGCGCTATTTCGCGCAGTTCCTGGCCTATGCCGACCAGCCGGTATTTTACAGTCGCTTGACCCAGGAGGGCAGCACCACCAAGGCTCAAATCCTGTCGACTGTCGGTTCGGCCATCAACCAATACGTGCTGCCCTTTGTGTCGGCCACCGTGTCGATCCTGCTCGCGCCCAAAGAGCTGCCGCCCAAGTCGCCGGCACCCCGGGAGCCGATCAAGGACCCGAATTTCTACATCCGGGTGATTTCAAAGCGCGGCCTGTGGGAAGAAAACGTCGCACTGTGGGAGCACAACGCCGACCGGCTGCGTGACAAGCTGATCGCCGATGCCCGCCAGCACGCGGTACCCACCGCCGATGTGGATGCGCGTGCGCGGGCCCGCAAGATCGCCGCGCTTGAGCAGGCGGGTCTGTTCGGGCTGAACCTGGTGTCGATGTTCGTGCCGGTGTTGGGCGAGGTGATGCTAGGGGTGATGGCCGGGCAACTGCTATATGAGACCTTTGACGGCGCAATCGAATGGAGCGAAGGCGATCGCGAAGCCGCGGTCGGGCATATCACTGACGTCGCGGAAAATCTTGCGCAGATGGCGCTGATGGCCGGCGGTGGCGCAGTGCTCGGGCGTGTACTGCGCCCGCCGCCGGTGATCGAAAACCTCAAGCCGGTGACCTTGCCGTCCGGTGAGCAGAAACTGTGGAAAAACGACCTGACACCCTACAAGGCCAACGTCGAGCTGCCCCCCGACGCGCGACCCGATGAACTGGGCCTGTATCACCATGAAGGTCAGGCGCTGCTGCCGCTGGAAGGCGAGCATTATGCGGTGCAGCACGACCCGCATAATGGCGAGTACCGTATCCAGCACCCCACGCGGCCGGACGCCTATGCGCCCGGGCTTGAGCACAACCAAGAGGGCGCCTGGCACCACGAAGGTGAAGCACCGTTGACCTGGGATGACGCGACCGTACGGCGTCGCCTTGGCTATTCGAGCGATGCCGTGCAGTTGGCGCAAGTCAGCAGCGGGATTGATACCGACGTGTTGCGCGCCGCCCACGTGGACCATGAGTCCGTCCCGTTATTGCTTGCCGATAGCCTGCAGCGTATTGCCATCCACCGCGAAATGACGGGCTTTATCGAGCAACTCGCCAGTGCCGAGCCTGCGGTGTACGCCAAGGCCGATGTGGCTTTGCAGATGCACCTGATGCAGCGCCGTGGCCTGCTTTCCGGTGCGCCGAAGCTGCGCGTGATGGACCGCGCCGGCAAGGTGCTATGGGACGACCCGACGGCCAGCACCCTCAAACGCCATGTGGTGGTGCTCAGCCCGACGCATCTGGCGCGTGGCGAGGCCCTCGATCAGTTGCTATTCAGCCTGGAAGGTTACCCTGACGTCTTAAAGGAAATGCCCGGTTCGTCCGCCGACGCCCTGGCATCCCGCGCCGGCAAACTACGCAGCTATCTCGCGCAAAGCGCCGAAACTATCAAGGCCGCGCTGGTCGAGGAACGCTATACGGCTCGCACCCGTAGCGCCGACCCCGATGTGCAGCGCCTGCTTGCCGAGCATCGCAGCCTGCCGTCGGCCATCGCCTCGCGGGTACTGGAGCGCTTGAGCCCTGAAGAACGCCAGTTGTTTCGCGACAGCGAACGCTTGCCCGAGCCATTGGCCGAACAGGTACGCTGGTACGAACAAGAAACCCGCGCCGCGCGCGCCTATGAGGGGGTGCTGCTGGGTACCCCCAGCGATCTTGACAGCCAGCGCCTGGCCCTGCGCACCCTTGAAACCCTGCCCGGCTGGCGCCGGGGTACGCGCGTGGAACTGCGCTACCACTCGGCCCAAGGCAAGGTGCTGGATGCCATCGGCTCCCCGGACCATGGCGCAGCGCGCAGCCTGGTGCTTGATGAACACGGGGATTTCTACACGGCGGCCTGGCAATTGTTGTCGGCCAGCGAACGGCAAAACCTGGGAATCGCCGACAGCGCCCAGCTCAAGGCTGCGATCCAGCGAAAGCCATTGCCACGGGCGGCATTACGCACGGTGCTGCTGGATAATCCGATCCGCAAACCGGCCTATGATCCGTCGTTGCGCCTGTTGGGTGGCGGGCGCGGTCTGCAGCAACTGGTGACCTCGACCACCAACGTGTTTCGCACCCCCGAGGTGCGGGTACGGCGCCTGTATCCGACCTTCGGCGACGCCGATGTAGGGGCCTTCATCCAGAACCTGGGGCCTGATGTACGTGGCAGCCTGTCGCGCCTGGAAAGCGAATATGCCAGCCTTGAGCACGACCTCAAAAGCTGGGTGCGTACCCACGCCCCGCAAATGACGGCCACGGCCTTTGATCGACGGGGAGGGTATGTGGGCAACCTGGCGAACCAGATCAAGCGCTGCTGGCGCCGGGAAACCGGACGCAGCCTGCACATCAGCGGCAGTGAAGGCCTGCCGCTGCCGGCCTTGAGCGCCGATTTCAGCCATGTCGACGAACTCGAACTGACCCGTATCGCCTGGGCACCCTCAGGGCAGCGGTTCCTGGCCAATTTCCCCCGGCTCAAGCATCTGCGTATGGCCGAGGCCAGCCTCAACGAACTGCCTGAGTCGATCACGGCCATGGGTGACCTGACCCACTTATGGTTGCGATCCAATAACGTGTGCCTGACCGTTGAAAGTGCGCAGAGACTGGCTGGCATGCGTGCGTTGGAAACCCTCGACCTATCCGGCAACCCGCTGGGCATCACGCCGGATGTCAGCGGCATGCCGCATTTGAAAAACCTCGACCTGAGCCATACCAGCATCACCCAGTGGCCCCGGGGCCTGCGCGATCAGGCGGCCTTGCAACGCCTGGACCTGAGCCACAATTGGTTGAGGAACATACCACCCGAGCACTTGAACCCGCCCGCTGAGGACCTCGAGCGCATTGCCCGCATCAACGGCGTGACCGTGATGCTCGGCAATCCGTTTTCCCTCGAGACGGCTGCCGAACTCGACCAGTATTGGCGCCGCCTCAAGCGACGTGAACCGGCACTGCCTGACAGCGGCATCGACGATGCATTTGCCATCGAGACGCCGCAGATCGCCCAGGTGCGGCGCATGTACCCCCACTACAGCATTGCCCAGGCCCGGGACTATATCTGGGCCTTGGGGGAAGACGCCGCGCAGCAGTTGCAACAACGCGAAGTCGAGTTCATCGGCTTGAACCAGCAACTCAACGGTTGGGCGTTTTCCGGCACCAATGAAAATGCCCGCGCGCCCAATACCTATGTGCGGGCCTATCAACGCCGGCTCAACGCCGATGTACAGATCGATCGTTTCGAAGCCAAGAGTCGTATCCTCAACTGCTGGCGGCGGGCAACCGCGCAGAAACTGGCGAGTGACGGCACCCCCATCGGCCTGGAGCTCGACCTCAGCGGCTTGAACCTGCCGGCCCTGCCGGAGCTGGAAGCCGATTTCGGTCATGTGGGGTCGCTGAAGCTGAACAACATGAACCTGACCGTTTCTCCTGAGCAGTTCCTGTCGCGCTTTCGCGGCGTGCGCTGGTTGGACCTGTCCAACAACCGCCTTCGCGAACTGCCGCCGGCCTTGGGCGAGATGCATGGGTTGACGCGGTTGTTCCTGCAGAAAAACCTGATCCGCCTGACCCCTGAGAGCGCGCAGATCCTGGCGCAGCGCACCACGCTGCGTGCGTTATGGATGGACAACAATCCACTGGGCCTGACCCCGGATTTCAGCTTGATAACCGATATGCGCTCCCTGAGTCTGGACGCTACCGGCATTGACACCTGGCCCACCGGCCTGGGGGCGCAACCGGCGCTGGATAAGATCAACCTGCGCAGTAATAGGCTCACCAACATTCCCGACTCGGTGATCGCGCCACCGGACGATCAGTTGGCGCAATCGGCACGCCTCAACAACATCACCAATGTCACCGATAACGCCTTCACTGCCGAGACGTTGGCGCGCGTGAACACCTATAGCGAGCGCCTGCACGAGGCCGGGATCACGCAAGGTAGTGACATCAACTTATTGGTGATGACTGCCAGGACCTCGGGCGCAAGTTTCCGTATGGCGCCGACCGTGGATGCACGGATCCAGCGTTGGACCCGTGGGCTGTCCGCCGAGCAAATCGCGGCGCGCCAGCAGCAGTGGCTGGCGTTGCGCGAGCAAGAAGGTTCGGATGGATTTTTCCAGATGCTCGACGACCTGATCAGGCCCGAGGGTGACGGCGATGAGCTGCAACAGCGGGTGTGGGAGGTGATCGATACCATCACCGAGAACACGGCTGAATCCCATGCACTGCGCCAGGAGATGTTCGACTGGGCCGGGCGCGCTGCGTGTTGTGATCGTGCGGCCTTGTCGTTCAGCAACCTGGAAATCAGGGCCATGGTGTATCGGGCACGCGCCTTGGCGACCGATGAAACCCAGGGGGCGGCGCTGATCAAGTTGTCCAGGGGCCTGTTGCGCCTGGACGAAGTGGAAAAAACCGCCCTGGCCGATATCGAGGCACGCAAGGCGCGCATCAACAACGCAAAGGGCTTGTCCGCCAGCCAGAAGCAACGCCAGATCGACCTGCTCGAAGAGGTGGAAATTCGACTGGCCTATCGCATGGGGCTCAAGGGGCCGGAGGCGCCCGGCGCCAAGCAACTGGACCTGCCTGGCCAGCCGCACATCGCACGGTTTACCAACATGGTCGGGGTCAGCCAGGCGACGCTAGATGCCACCTACGACCGGATCATCCAGCTCAACGAGTCGCCGCAGGAATTCCAGGCCTTGATGTCGCGGGAGTTCTGGCAGGACTACGTGACCCACAAATACCGTACGCAATTCGGTGCCCAGAGCCTGCCATACCAGGAACGTTTAGCGCAGCTGCGTGACAGGGTCGATGCGGGCACGCTGTCCGAGGGCAACTACGAGGCCCGGGCCAAGGACATGCAGGCGCAACTGGCGATCGAGGAAGCGAGCTTGATGGAGCGCCTGAGTCGCCAGGAAATCGCCGAATACCTGATGCCCCATGGCGAGATTCAAACCTTGGCCGAACCCTCGCTGGTGTTGCGGCTTTCCGAGGCCGAGAAGATCGAGTACGAGGGCAAGCCTTACTTCATCGCCAGTCTGCCTGATGCCGGTGATGGGCTGCACTATGTGTTGCGCGTCCAGGACCCGAAGAATCCGTTTGTATTGGTCAGCGCCGGTATCGTCGCCAAGCCGGACATAGCCGGTGCCTGGAAGCGCAGGGGCTTGTCGGGGGGAATGAAAGCGGACGTTCCCGACGACGAGTTCGAATTGGCTTCGGAATCAATGCAGGTCAAACCCTACACCCGTGCCGAGTTGGATTTCATGCGGCATGAAACCCACTTCATCAACCTGGACAACCGCCTGGGCACGTATAACCGTGCCAATAACGGCAAGTACCCTTTAAGGGATTACCAGGGCCGGCCGATTCGCATTCGAGGCTTGGAGAGTCGGGTTACAACCGCTGAGGGCCATCGCTATAGCTCGGCGCAAATCAAACCCTACATCCAATTCGAAGGCTATGAGCGCGTCGCGGCGCTGTATGACGAAAAGCTGCAATTGCGCACCTTTACCGCCGAGGATGTGAAGGTGCCCGGTGAACGGGGGTTGATCGGCCAGTCCATGGTGGTGGCGAATCGGCGAATTGCAAAAGGTGAAATCCTCGGGGTTTACGGGGGGACGATTCTCCCTCGTGGGCTCGTTGCGGACGCAAGCAGCACCTTTGGCATGGTCGTTGGCCACACCAAGGCACCGGAAGTCGAGCCGATCACGCTGGTGGGTGACAACATTATTTCCAGGATGAACACCCACTTTGAATACGACGCCGACGGCAAACCCATACGCCAGGCAGAAGGGGGATATAACGTCGAAGTGGTGCCTTTCCGGGCCGAAGCGGTGTATGCAACCAGCCGCTCCGGTGCCCGCGAGGCGTTTTCGTTGAATGCCGCGTTTGCGACCGAAGACATTCCGGCGGGCGTCGAACTGCGCTGGGATTATCAGTACACCGACGGCATGATAAAAAACCAATTCTCCTGAGCAGATGATGGGCAACGGTGAGTGTCACTCGCACATGTACGCCCTCGGCGAGGGGCGCATCAACACCCTGTGCTCCGTTATCCACCCGCTCATGGGGGGCTCAGAACAGGAAGTAACGCTGCGCCATCGGCAGCACCTCGGCCGGTTCGCACCACAGCAGTACGCCGTCGGCCTTGACCTGATAGGTCTGCGGGTCGACCTCGATGTCAGGCAAGTAATCGTTGTGGATCAGGTCGGTTTTCTGCACCGAGCGGCAACCCTTGACCACGGCGATCTGCTTTTTCAGGCCCAGGGCTTCGGGCAATCCGGCGTCCTGGGCGGCCTGGCTGATAAAGGTCAGGCTGGTAGCGTGCAGGGAGCTGCCGAAGCTGGCGAACATCGGGCGGTAGTGCACCGGTTGTGGCGTCGGGATTGAGGCGTTGGCGTCGCCCATCAGGCTCGAGGCAATCGCGCCGCCCTTGAGGATCAGTGTCGGCTTGACCCCGAAAAAAGCTGGGCGCCACAGCACCAGGTCGGCCCATTTGCCGACTTCGATAGACCCGACGATATGGCTCACGCCGTGGGTGATCGCCGGGTTGATGGTGTACTTGGCGATGTAGCGCTTGATGCGGAAATTGTCGTTGCCCGGGCCATCGCCAGGCAGGGCGCCGCGCTGGCGTTTCATCTTGTCGGCGGTCTGCCAGGTGCGCGTGATCACCTCGCCGACACGGCCCATGGCCTGGCTGTCGGAGCTGATCATCGAGAACGCGCCGAGGTCGTGCAGGATGTCTTCGGCGGCGATGGTTTCGCGGCGGATGCGGCTTTCCGCGAAGGCTACGTCTTCGGCAATGCTCGGGTCCAGGTGATGGCAGACCATCAGCATGTCCAGGTGTTCGTCGATGGTATTGCGTGTGAACGGCCGCGTCGGGTTGGTGGAGCTGGGGAGCACGTTGGCGAAGCCGCAGGCCTTGATGATATCCGGCGCGTGCCCCCCACCGGCACCCTCGGTGTGGTAGGTGTGGATGGTGCGGCCCTTGAGCGCGGCCAGGGTGGTTTCAACGAAGCCGGATTCGTTGAGGGTGTCGCTGTGGATCGCTACCTGCACGTCGTATTGGTCGGCGACGCTCAGGCAGTTGTCGATGCTCGCGGGTGTGGTGCCCCAGTCTTCGTGCAGCTTCAAACCGATGGCGCCGGCCTTGACCTGTTCGATCAACGGCTCCGGCAGGCTGGCGTTGCCCTTGCCGGTAAAACCGATGTTCATCGGGAACGAATCGCTGGCCTGGAGCATGCGCGCCAAGTGCCAGGGGCCGGAGGTGCAGGTGGTGGCGTTTGTGCCCGTGGCCGGCCCCGTGCCGCCGCCGATCATGGTGGTGACGCCGCTGGTCAGCGCTTCTTCGATCTGCTGCGGGCAGATGAAATGCACGTGGCTGTCGATGCCGCCGGCGGTGAGGATCATGCCCTCACCGGCGATCACTTCGGTACTGGCGCCGATGGCCATGGTCACGCCGGGCTGGATGTCCGGGTTGCCGGCTTTGCCGATGGCGTGGATGCGCCCGTTCTTCAGGCCGACATCGGCCTTGACGATGCCCCAGTGGTCGATGATCAGCGCGTTGGTGATCAGCGTGTCGACGACTTCATGGGCGAGTAATTGGCTTTGACCCTGACCGTCGCGGATGACCTTGCCGCCGCCGAATTTGACTTCTTCGCCGTAGACGGTGAAGTCCTGTTCGACTTCGAGGAACAGGTCAGTGTCGGCCAGGCGGACTTTGTCACCGACGGTGGGGCCGTACATGTCGGCGTAGGCTTGTCTGGAGATCTTCATGTGTCTGCCCTGAAATATTTGTGTTGAATGTGAAATAGCTATCGCAGGCAAGCCAGCTCCCACATGGGACTGTGTTCACACATTTGGATTTGTGAATACAGTCCCATGTGGGAGCTGGCTTGCCTGCGATGAGGCCCTAGAGATCACCCATAATGCGTCCGGCAAAACCGAACACCCGCCGCCCACCGCTCAAATCCACCAACTCGACCTCACGACTCTGCCCCGGCTCAAACCGCACCGCTGTCCCCGCCGGAATATTCAAACGCATGCCACGGCTCGCCGCACGGTCAAACGTCAGCGCGTCATTCGTCTCGAAAAAATGATAATGCGAGCCCACCTGGATCGGCCGATCGCCGCTGTTGGCTACGCCAAGGGTGACGGTACGGCGGCCGACGTTGAGTTCGATCTCGCCAGGCTGGATCTGATATTCGCCAGGAATCATGCAGGTTGCCCCAGGGTCTTGAAGTAGATAGCGGTCGGGCTGTAGCGCCCGTCCGGGCTTTGGCAGTAGTCGGGCAGTTCGCCGACCTTGATGTAGCGCAGCGACTGGTAGAAGGCTTCGGCGCCGGAGCCAGCCTCGGTGTCCAGGTACAGCAGGCCGCGCTTGTGCTGGCGCGCGGCGAGTTCCAGGGCGTTCATCAATTGCTGGCCCAGGCCATGGCGCCGTGCGCGGCTGTGCACCAGCAGTTTTTGCACCTCGGCGCGGTTCAGGCCGTTGGCCTTCTGGCACAGCGCCAACTGCACGCTGGCGATCACCTCTTCGTCGCGCACCACCACCCACAGCAGCAGGCTGGCGTCTTCAATACTCGCCTGCACGCCGTTCAGATAAGCACGCGCTTGAGCCTCATCGAAATCGGCCATGAAACCCACTGAAGCGCCATGCTTGACCGCGTCCAGCAACAGCTCGATCAAGCCCAGGCGGTAGTGGGCAAAACTTTCAGCATGGACTCGACGCAGTTGAGCAGCGTTCATCGGTGTCACTCCTGGGGCGGTTCTGCGCCCGGATTCAAGGCAAGCTGCATAAAGGTGAGGTCGAGCCAGCGGCCAAACTTGATCCCCACTCGCGGCATCTGCCCGGTGGTGATGAACCCCAGGCGTTCATGCAGGCGGATAGAGGCCTGGTTGCCACTTTCGATGGCGGCGACCATCACGTGTTTGCCGCAGGCGCGCGCGCGTTCGATCAGCGCTTCCATCAAGCGCGGGCCCAGGCCCTTGCCGCGTTGGTCGTTGCGCACGTACACCGAGTGTTCGACGCTGTAGCGGAAGCCCTCGAACGGGCGCCAGTCGCCAAACGCGGCGTAGCCCGTGACTTCGCCGTTTTCCACCGCCACCAGGATCGGATACCCCAAAGCCTGGCGCGCGCTGAACCAGGCCTGACGGTTGGCCAGGTCCACCGGTTGTTCGTTCCAGATCGCCGTCGTGTTCAGCACCGCATCGTTGTAGATGTCGCGGATCGCAGGCAGGTCCTGCTCGGTTGCATCACGAATCATGGCCGGCCTCTTACGCAATGGGTTGGTGGACGGTGACCAGCTTGGTGCCGTCGGGGAAGGTGGCTTCTACCTGGATATCCGGGATCATTTCCGGGATACCTTCCATCACCTGCTCGCGGCTGAGCAGGGTGGTGCCGTAGTGCATCAGGTCGGCCACGGTGCGGCCGTCGCGGGCGCCTTCCATCAAGGCGGCGGAGATGTAGGCGATGGTTTCCGGGTAGTTGAGCTTCACCCCGCGCGCCAGGCGACGCTCGGCTACCAAACCGGCGGTGAAGATCAGCAGTTTGTCTTTTTCCCGTGGGGTCAGGTCCATGGTTCAAGGTCTCTCTTAGACAGCATTCTTATCAACAATGGAGATCCAGTGTGGGATCTTCATGTGCTCCAGATTCTCGGTGATACCGCTTCCCTGCCTAATACGGCCGGGCGCAACACGCGCCATAAATCAATCAACCACCCCCGTGCCAGCAGCGCTTCGCTGGCCAAACAACGGGCCACCAGCAAGCCGGGCAATTGGGTGAGATCGCCACGCACCGCGTGGGGCAGGGCGCGGCAGGTTTCCAGTAATTCAGGGTCAATATCAGCGGTCAGCAACAGCGTGGCAAACACCGGTTGTCCGTCCAGGCCGATAGGTGAATCGAGCAAACCGTCGGCGCCCACAATGCGCTGGCGCTCATGCCAGAGCAACTGGCCGTCGCGGCGGATATCCAGGTGCGACTGGAAGTGGCCCAGGTCAAAACGCTCGCCACTGGCCGGGCGACCGAGGGCGACCACGTCCCAGTAGAACAGTCGCGCATCGCCTTGCAGCTCAATGCGCGTGGTGAGTTCGGCCTGGGCGGCGCTGAATACAATGGTTTCCTGGGGTAGCCATTCCAGCGTCGCGCCGGCTTCGACCCTGAGGTCGAGCTGCTGAAACGCCGGCCCGTTGGCGCGGTACCACTTGGCCGCGCCGGGGCTGGTCAACTGTGCCCAGGCACCGGCACCGACGTGGGCGCTGATGTCCAGGCGATCGCCACCGGCAATCCCGCCCGGCGGGTGCACGATGATGTGCTGGCACACCTCGGGGCCTTCGGCATACAGGTGTTTTTGCACGCGCAGCGGGCCGAGGTGGCGACGCATCACCGGGCGCGTGGTGTCGCCGAAACGCGCGTAGCCGAGTTCCAGCTCGGCGTGCCAGCTGGGGGTGAACAGGGCGGAAGTAAGGGGCAGGTTCATGTTGTGTGCTTATCGTCAGGACGCTACAGGTTAGATCGTAACCAGGCCGCGTACACCCTCGCTTTCCATATTTTCACCACGGCCCTGCTGCACGATTTCACCCCGGGACATCACCAGGTATTGATCGGCCAGTTCCGCGGCAAAGTCGTAGAACTGCTCGACCAGCAGGATTGCCATATCGCCACGCTCAGCGAGTTTCTTGATCACCGCGCCGATCTCCTTGATCACCGACGGCTGGATGCCTTCGGTGGGCTCATCGAGGATCAACAGGCGCGGACGGCTGGCCAGGGCCCGGCCGATGGCGAGCTGTTGTTGCTGGCCGCCGGACAGGTCACCGCCACGGCGATGCTTCATTTGCAGCAACACCGGGAACAATTCGTAGATGAAGGCGGGCACTTCCTTGGCTTCTGAGCCCGGAAAACGCGAGAGCCCCATCAGCAGGTTTTCTTCCACGGTCAGCCGACCAAAAATCTCCCGGCCCTGGGGCACGTAGGCAATCCCGGCATGCACGCGCTGATGCGGCTTGAACCCGGTGATGGCCTTGCCTTCCCAATTCACCACGCCTTCCTTGGAGGGCAGCAGACCCATCAGGCATTTGAGCAGGGTGGTCTTGCCTACGCCGTTACGGCCGAGCAGGCAGGTGACTTCGCCGACTTTCACATCAAAGGACAGCCCGCGCAGGATGTGGCTACCGCCGTAATACTGGTGCAACTTATCGACTTGCAGCATATTCAACTCTCCTCAGCGACCGAGATAGACCTCGATCACCCGCTCATTTTCCTGCACCTGCTCCAGCGACCCTTCGGCCAGCACGCTGCCTTGGTGCAACACGGTCACGTGGTCGGCAATCGAGCCGACAAACCCCATGTCATGTTCCACCACCATCAGCGAGTGCTTGCCCGCCAGGCGCTTGAACAGTTCGGCGGTGAATTCGGTTTCGGCGTCGGTCATGCCCGCTACCGGCTCGTCCAACAGCAGCAGTTGCGGGTCTTGCATCAGGAGCATGCCGATCTCCAGGAACTGCTTCTGGCCGTGGGACAGCAAGCCGGCCGGGCGCTGTGCCGAAGCGGTGAGACGAATGGTGTCGAGCACTTCATCGATACGGTCCTTCTGCTCACCGCTCAGGCGTGCGCGCAGGCTGGCCCACACCGATTTATCGGTCTTCTGCGCCAGCTCCAGGTTTTCAAACACGCTCAGGGCTTCGAATACCGTGGGCTTCTGGAACTTGCGCCCAATGCCAGCCTGGGCGATCTGCACTTCGCTCATACCGGTGAGGTCGAGGTTTTCGCCAAACCAGGCGGTGCCATGGCTGGGGCGAGTCTTGCCGGTGATCACGTCCATCAGCGTGGTCTTGCCCGCGCCGTTGGGGCCGATGATGCAGCGCAATTCGCCGACGCCGATGTACAGGTTCAAATCGTTGAGTGCCTTGAAGCCATCGAAGCTGACGCTGATGTCTTCCAGGGTCAGGATGGTGCCGTGGCGGGTGTTCAGGCCCTTGCCGGCGGCCTGGCCAATGCCGATGGCATCGCGGCCGCTGCCTGCGTCGAAAATAGGTTCAAGCATGACGTTCCTCATTTCTTCAGCAGACCGATAACGCCCTTGGGCAGGTACAGGGTGACGATGATGAACAGCGCCCCGAGGAAGAACAGCCAATATTCCGGGAAGGCCACGGTGAACCAGCTCTTCATGCCATTCACCACCCCTGCGCCCAGCAGCGGGCCGATCAACGTCCCTCGCCCGCCCAAGGCCACCCACACCGCCGCTTCAATCGAGTTGGTCGGCGACATTTCACTGGGGTTGATGATGCCCACTTGTGGTACATACAGCGCCCCGGCCAACCCACACAACACCGCGCTCAACACCCACACGAACAGCTTGAAGCCACGTGGGTCGTAGCCGCAGAACATCAGGCGGTTCTCGGCGTCGCGCAAGGCGGTCAGCACCCGACCGAACTTGCTCTTGGCCAGGCGCCAGCCGATGTACAGGCTCGCCACCAGCAGCAGCACCGTTGCCACAAACAACACTGCCCGCGTGCCCGGCTCGGTAATCCCAAAGCCGAGAATGCTGCGGAAATTGGTGAAGCCGTTGTTGCCGCCAAAACCAGTCTCGTTGCGGAAAAACAGGAGCATCCCGGCGAAGGTCAGGGCCTGGGTCATGATCGAGAAATACACGCCCTTGATCCGCGAGCGGAAGGCGAAGAAACCAAAGACCAGTGCCAGCAGACCAGGCGCCAGCACCACCAGGCACATGGCCCAGAGGAAGTGCTCGGTGCCGACCCAGTACCAGGGCAATTCCGTCCACGAGAGGAAGGTCATGAACGCCGGCAACTCATCGCCGGACGCCTGGCGCATCAAGTACATGCCCATCGCATAGCCGCCCAGGGCAAAGAACAAACCGTGGCCGAGAGACAACATACCGGCATAGCCCCACACCAGGTCCAGCGCGAGGGCGACGATGGCGTAGCAGAGGATCTTGCCCACCAGCGTCAGGGTGTAGGCCGACACATGCAGCGGGTTTTCCGGTGACAGCAAGGAACACAACGGCAGCGCCAGCAGCAGGATCAGGATCACTGCGCCGACGGCAATCGTCACCTTGGGGCCGGCCTTTTGCGCGGCCGTAAGCATCAATGGCTGGTTCATCAGTCGATCACCCGTCCTTTCAGTGCGAAGAGTCCCTGCGGGCGTTTCTGGATAAACAGAATGATCAGCGCGAGGATCAGGATTTTGCCGAGCACGGCACCGATCTGTGGTTCCAGAATCTTGTTGGCGATGCCCAGCCCGAAGGCGGCCATGACACTCCCGGCCAACTGGCCGACGCCGCCGAGCACCACGACGAGGAACGAGTCGATGATGTAGCTCTGGCCCAGGTCCGGGCCGACGTTGCCGATCTGACTCAGCGCCACACCGCCCAACCCGGCAATGCCGGAACCCAGGCCAAACGCGAGCATGTCCACGCGGCCTGTCGGTACGCCGCAGCATGCGGCCATGTTGCGGTTCTGGGTCACGGCACGCACGTTGAGGCCCAGGCGAGTCTTGTTCAGCAGCAGCCAGGTCAGCACCACCACGCACAATGCGAAAGCGATGATCACAATGCGGTTGTACGGCAGCACGAGGTTGGGCAGCACTTGAATCCCGCCCGACAGCCATTCGGGGTTGGACACTTCGACGTTCTGCGCGCCGAACACCAGGCGCACCAACTGGATCAGCATCAGGCTGATGCCCCAGGTGGCCAGCAGGGTTTCCAGCGGCCGACCGTACAGGTGACGAATCACCGTGCGCTCCAGCGCCATGCCGATGGCAGCGGTGACAAAAAACGCCACCGGTAGCGCGATCAGCGGGTAGAACTCAATGGCTTGCGGCACGTAGCGCTGCATCAGCATTTGCACCACATACGTGGAGTAGGCGCCGAGCATCAGCATCTCGCCGTGGGCCATATTGATCACGCCGAGCAGGCCGAAGGTGATCGCCAGGCCCAGGGCCGCCAGCAACAGAATCGAGCCCAGGGACATGCCGCTGAAGGCCTGGCCGAGGAGCTCGCCGACCATCAACTTGCGTTTGACCTGGGCCAGGCTGGTTTCGGCGGCGGTGTGCACGGCGGCATCGGTTTCGATGCCTGGTGCCAGCAGCGCCTCAAGGCGGGTGCGGGCCAGTGGGTCGCCGGTGTTGCCGAGTAAGCGCACAGCGGCAAGGCGCACCACGGGATCAGGGTCGACCAGTTGCAGATTGGCCAACGCCAGGCTGAGTGCCGTGTGCACGTCCTCATCTGTTTCGGCGGCGACCTGCTGGTCGAGGAATTTCAGCTGCGCAGGTTGCGCGCTTTTTTGCAGGGTTTGCGCGGCGGCGAGGCGCACCTTGGGGTCGGCGGCGAGCAGTTGCTGGCTGGCCCGTACGTTGTCGATCAAGCCGCGCAGACGGTTGTTCAGGCGGACGGTTTTGGTCTCGCCGTTGACGGTGAGTTGGCCTTGTTGCAAGGCGTCCACCAACTCGATACGCGCCGGGTCAGGCTGCGCAGCCCAGTCCTGCAGGAACTTGGCTTGTTGGGTCGGGTTGGCAGACAGGAAGTCTTCGGCGTCGCTGGCGTGTGCGGCGAAAGGCAGCAACAGCAGGGTAGCCAGGATGAAGCGGTAGAAGGCAGTGGGCATATTCGTGGGCCTTGCTCGAACTAATGTGGGAGCCTGGCTTGCCTGCGATAGCGGTACATCAGACAAACCGAGTCGTCTGCATCGCAGGCAAGCCAGCTCCCACAGGGTGTGTGTCGGCACTCAAGTGCCGACACCCCTCGGATCAGTTGCTCTTCACGGCATAATCCGGCTTCTTGTCATTCCCCGGAATGTACGGGCTCCACGGCTGCGCCCGGATCGGTTCCTGGGTCTGCCACACCACCGAGAACTGCCCGTCAGCCTGGATCTCGCCGATCATCACTGGCTTGTGCAGGTGATGGTTGGTCTTGTCCATGGTCAGGGTGAAGCCGGACGGCGCAGCAAAGGTCTGCCCGGCCAGTGCTTCACGCACTTTGTCGACGTCGGTGGACTTGGCTTTTTCAGCCGCCTGCGCCCACATATGGATGCCCACGTAGGTGGCTTCCATCGGGTCGTTGGTCACGGCTTTGTCGGCGCCCGGCAGGTTGTGTTTCTTCGCGTAGGCTTTCCAGTCGGCGACAAATTTCTTGTTGACCGGGTTCTCCACCGACTGGAAGTAGTTCCAGGCAGCGAGGTTGCCCACCAGCGGCTTGGTGTCGATGCCGCGCAGTTCTTCTTCACCCACCGAGAACGCCACCACGGGTACGTCGGTGGCTTTCAAACCCTGGTTGGCCAGTTCCTTATAGAACGGCACGTTGGAGTCGCCGTTTACGGTGGAGATCACAGCGGTCTTGCCGCCCGCCGAGAATTTTTTGATGTTGGCCACGATGGTTTGGTAATCGGCATGACCGAACGGGGTGTAGACCTCTTCGATATCTTTATCCGCTACGCCTTTGGAATGCAGGAACGAGCGCAGGATTTTATTGGTGGTGCGTGGGTACACGTAGTCGGTGCCCAGCAGGAAGAAGCGTTTGGCGCTGCCGCCTTCTTCGCTCATCAGGTATTCCACTGCCGGAATCGCCTGCTGGTTCGGCGCCGCACCGGTATAGAACACGTTTGGCGACATCTCTTCGCCCTCGTATTGAACCGGGTAGAACAGCAGGCCGTTGAGCTCTTCGAACACCGGCAATACCGATTTACGCGACACCGAGGTCCAGCAACCGAACACCACGGCGACCTTGTCCTGGGTCAGCAACTGTCGGCCTTTCTCGGCGAACAGCGGCCAGTTCGACGCCGGGTCGACGACCACAGGTTCGAGCATCTTGCCGTTTACCCCGCCCTTGGCGTTGATCTCGTCGATGGTCATCAACGCCATGTCTTTGAGCGACGTTTCGGAGATCGCCATGGTGCCGGACAGCGAATGCAGGATGCCGACCTTGATGGTCTCGGCAGCCTGGATCGTCCAGGTCATGCCCATGGCGGCGATGGATGCCGAAAGAGTGAAAGCCTTGATCAAGCTGCGACGCTTCATGGTGCGATCTCCGTGACCGATATTTTTATGGGTGGCAGATGAGGGACGTTGCAGAGGTGATAGCAAGGGGTGTGCCGAAGTCGCAAAAGCCTTGAACAGATGGCGTGGCGGGGTAGCGCAAGGTTGCTAGCGCACCAATGTGGCTCCCGGTTGCAGCGGGTGGGCACGGGGATGTGCCGTAATGGTGCGTGCTGCCAACGCCGGACAACGGTGAGCGCTGATCCCGCAGGCTACTTATCTACCGATTGAAAGACGCGCCCCGCCCTAAGAATGAGGGGCCGGGCGCTATGCCCAGGCATTCTTTCAAGGAGTTGAAATGGCTATCAGATTGTCACGTGAAGAACGCGCTGCGAGTTCGAACCGGGGGGCGGCCAAGCTGCCGCCGCTGAGCCCTGCGTTTGTGAATGAAGCGGACGCCGCCTACTGGGCACACCAGGCAATCGGCGACCGGCGCGATGTCGAGTACGGTGGGGTGATTGTGCGCAGTTCCGCCGGTGACTATTTCGCGACCCAGCCGGTGGCGGGGGCGGGTATGCAGTTTGATCTGCGCGCGGTATTGGGCATCAGCGCCGATGGCTACTATCTTCAGCCAGCGGGCTATACCTGTGTCGCCAGCTACCACTCACACCCTGCGCAGCATGAGTTGATTCTCCAAAGAAACGCCAGTTTTGATGAGCGCATGGCCAAAGCGTTTCTGGGTTTTTTGTCTAGCACGGACTTTTACAGGGATGTGCATGATCGCGACTTTTTCCCATCGTCCTACTTGTCCGGGCCGGATGGCTCGCTGATCCGCCATACCCCCTCCGGTACGCCGGCAGAATTCAGTTTTGCCTTGTGGGTGCAGGCTGGAAAGCCGCCCAATAGCCCGGTGGGGGTGTATGGCGGGTTTGATGAGTTCGTCAAAAAAATAGCCACGTTCGGCTCCTTGAGCTTGATTGTGCCCACCGCGTTGTGGGGCGGCTCCGTTGGCCGAGTACCGGCCGATTGGGTGGTATTCGAACCTTTTTCGTCGTCAGCGCTGACCGAGCAGCCACTGTTCACTGCCGTCTTTGCCCAGGCGCCGTTGGCGCTGGCGGCAGCGCTCTCTTCACCGTCGGCACAGCCTACGGAGCCGCGCGTTGGCGTTGTGCTCAAGCACATCAGCGAAGACCGTTTTATCGCGACCATCGCGTCGCCCAAGCGTGAGCCTTTGTTTGCGCTGGATGCATTGTTTCCAAAGGGGCCTGGCGGCGTGTTGGTGTTGCCTGCCCAGTATCGTCTGGAGGCCATTTACTTCAACGACTGGTACGAGAAGGATGCCGTGGCGGCGAAAGAGCGCTGGCTGGCCAGCGCGTTCTTTTCTCCTGCACAAGTGGTGGCCGCTATTCGTCAGGGGCAAAGTACGCTGGCCCTGCAAAACCCCAGCCGCGGTCTTGACCTCTACATGCGTGCCCATGACGACGCGTTGCTCAAGCTCAAGGTGCCGTCGACAGCACTGGTCACCGAGCTGTTCAAGCCAGATAGCGACGGCCTAATCAGTGACAACGGCGCCCAGGCTGCACTGGTCGCCGGTACGCTGACACCGCGCAACTATTTACGCAGGGTGATCCAAGCCACTGAGCTGTGGGTGGTGCAGGCGGGTAACTTATGGCGTGATGTTGGGCGCGTGGATACGCACTCGCCGCTGTTGGCCCCGAAGTATCCGCAGGCCTTTGGGCGCTCGTTTCTCAGCGCTCGTGATGCGGCTCTGCACGCCCATGAACAAATCGGCAGCCGACGCAGCCTCTATTACGGCGGGTATGTGCTCAAGGGGGCAGACGGCCGTTTCGTGGTCACGCCGCCCCTGCAAAGCATGGGACATCCGTTTTCGTCCACGCTGTTTTTTCCCGTGGGTGACCAAGGGGCGCTGATCCCGATGGAGGATTATGAGCTGCACGCACGCTACGGCTCGCATACGGCGCTGTCGATGGTCCATCCGAACTGGGTCATGCAACGTGGCTGGACGCAGGAAGAAGCGCTGATCAACCTGCAAGTGTTTTCCGATGACGAGATGTACTCGATCATCTCGGATGAACGGGTGGCCTACCTGTCCGGGGCGCAGGATTGTTTGCTGGAGTACGCGCCGACCAATTCGCCTCAGGAACAGTTGCTGCTGGCCAATATTGGCCCTCCGGCCGGGGAGAACCGACTCGGGCGGCGACTCGATCGCGGTGTGATCAGGCCGGCTGATTGGGTGCGGCGACTGGCGGTTGCAGGGGAGTTCAAAATCATCCAGGGCAACACGTTGTGGGGCCCACGTGGGGTTGTCTACAGTGATTGGTCGCCCAACTTCACCTATGCACCCAGGTTCGGACCACTCGATTACGTCCTCTATAGTGCGGTGTTCTCCAGTGGCGATGATGCTGCGCGTAACCTGCATGCGCGTTTGCAGGAACGCACAGTTCCCGAGCCGGCCTGCTATGCGTACATCCTTAAGCATAAAGACCTGCCGCAGTACATTGCGACCGAAGCGGTGGGCGCCGTCAACGCAGGTGCGCTGTTTGAGTTCAATCGCTTGTTCGCTCGCAACCTACGTAATGAACCGATATTGCCCGAGGGCTATGAGATGCACGCCTTGTTCCGGTCGCAGCATTGGTCGCCGCCGTGGCTGAAGGGGGCGAATGCGTGGTTGACGCAGTATTTTGTTACGCCGGAAGTGTTGCTGGTCGCGTTGACCGAAGGCCTGCGCGATAGAGCACAGAGTCTGCCGGTTTACTTTTCCAACCTTGACGGTGCGCTTTTGCGCTATCAGCCATCATTGATCGACGTGAAAGCCGGAGGCCTGGCGGACAACGTGCTGGGGATCGCAAGCACGCAGTTGGAGTCCGGCAAGAAAACGGCGTTGGAGTTTGTCCAGGAATGGATCGCCAAGGGCATGCTTTACGTGGTGCGCGGCAGTCAGCTCTGGGATAGGAGCGGGCAGGTCAAGCCGACGTGGAGTGGCTATGAAACGCTGACGCCTCGACGCCTGAGCCCGGCGTTTGCCTCACCGGATGATGCGGCACGCCATGCCGCGGTTGCGGTCGGCAGCAGGCAGCGCCGGACCTACGGTGGCGTCATCCTCAGGCTGACCAATGGCCTGTTTGTGGCGACTGAACCGTTGGTGGTCCCGGCTCAAGGCCCAACACTGGAGTGGATCTACCCTGACCCCGTGATTGCGACTGGCCTCTATCCAGGGGGCGCGACCCTTGCGGCTTTCTACCAGTCCCGGATGGAACAGGAGGTGCAGATACTGTTGTCGGCTTCTCAAAAAGTCCTTTATCAAAGCATGATCCCCACGGCGGTTTTGGGCAGGCTGCTGACCCGTGAAGCGCACGTTAAACGCCAGTATGTGTTCGGGCCAAATGGCACGATCCTCAGTTATCAGTTGACGGGCGATGTCGAGGAAGCGCTGTTGAGAAACAAGTTGGTCGCTACAACCCCTGGCGCTGGCGACTTGAGTGATAACCCCATCGAACGACAACTGCGCAGTGGAGCACTGCTACCGCAGGCATTTATCGATCAAGTGGCACGGGCCGGCAATTTGCGTGTGGTGGAAGGCAATGCAGTGTGGGGCAGTCCCAGACGGATACAAATCGGGTTTGTGCCGAATCAGTACCGCGCTGGCCCATTGGAGGTGCGCGATGCTGAAGCCGACTCACCGTGCGGCCCGATCTTTACCCGCGCACTCGATGCGGTTCGGCATGTCTACCGTAATTGGAACGCACAGGCTCAGGTTGCCGTCGGTTATGTGCTCAAGGCGTTTGGCAAGGAGCTGTACATGACGACCCTGCCGCTTGTCAGAGACCGTTATGACGATTTGAAACCGGTCTTTGTCAAGGGCCAACTACCCCAAGGCTATGTGTTGGCGGGTTTGTACTTGTGCGCGTCGACCGAAACCATCGCTGCCGCTGACGATGAAATGGCCCAGCACTTCTTTGCGCCGCCCGCCATCTCCAAAGCGTTGTCATTCATGACGACGCCACGCAACGGCGAGGCATTGCCGCTGTACCTGCTATGCGCTGACCGTGCACTGCTTTGGTATACCGTGCCCAAGAGCGCGCCCGTGTCCGAATGGGCAAGCAATGTGAGCCACGATTCGGCGCGACTGCGCGAGGGCTCGTTAACCGTACTCGACTATGTGCGCCGGCTGGCAGCCATGGGGGATTTGCGCATCCGGGTCACCAGTGAAATATGGGGGCGCAAGGAGCAGGTCACGACGCTATGGTGGCCCAAGCGGCCGCCGCATTCGTTCACTGCCGACCCCCATTTCCATTCATTTTGCGGGCCGTTGTTTTTTTATGCCGATGACGCAGCCCGTTACGCTCAGCGATTGATCGCGCCCTTTGCCGGTAAAACGTACCTAGGCGCGGTGCTGATGCCTCCGAAAATGACCGGGTTTGTCGCGATCGATCCCGTGGAGGACAGCCCCGGTTTTGGTAACAGTACGCTGGAGTTGCTGTTCTGGACGGGGCATGCCGGGTTCGACGTACCGGCTGAGAATGTGCTGCGCAATTACAAAGTTGCGGCGGTGCATGCCTTCTACAAGTCCATCCCGTCGAAGCCCAATCTCAAGCCGCTTGACCTCGTCCTGTTACCTAATTTTATCTCCAGCGACGTACTGAACCGCTACCTGTCTGTGGTGCTGAGTAACCAGCCCGACGCCGAGCGTATTTACCTGTCCTGCCAGCATGGTGCCCTGCTCAAGTACATACCGGCGCTGACGGCGGCCGAGTCGACGATACTCAGCGCCCGGCCAGCGCCTTCCCCGAGTGCGCTGGTCAGTCGTTTGAGGCAACTGGGCAGCCTGTCGGTGCTGGTCACTGATACGTTCTGGAGAAAACGTGGGCCGTTGGGTGATGAATGGGCCGCGATAGATCCGGATGTAGGCGAGCCCTGGTATGGCCATCAAAAAGATGAGCTTTGATGACGGCGTTTGTGCGCTTCATCGTGAACCTGAGACCGATTGATGCTGGCCAAAAAAGCGTGACAGCACCAGGCGATCCAGCGCCCACACGACGATCAGCGATGCACCCACCAGCGGAAAAATGATCGCCAGCCCGAGCATGATCACCATCGCGGTTTTCCATCTCGGCAGGTCATGGCGTAACGGCGGAACCCCCAGGCCGCCCTGTGGCCGGCGCTTCCACCAGATCACTACACCGCTGACGGCACTGAGCAGGATCATCAGGCAGATCAGCAACACGATGATCTGGTTGATCGGGCCGAACATCTTGCCTTCGTGCAGCATCACGCCGGTTTCGGTGGCGCGGGCGACCAGGTTGTAGTGCTCCCAACGCACATCGGCGAGCACCTTGCCGGTGTACTGGTCCACATGCAGGGTGGCGTCGTTGCGCGGGTCGTTGGCGAACACCGCAACGGTGAACACGCCTTCGGCGGTGGTGGGGAAGGTGATGCTGTAGCCGGGCTCGACCTTGCTCGCGGTGGCCAGGTCGACCACCTGTTGCAGGCGCAAGGTGGGCGCGGCCGGCGCGGAGTGCATCGCGCCGTGATTCATGTGCTCGGCGTGGTCGCCGGACATCGGCATCGGGGTGTTTTCCATGGCCCAGGGCACGGTCTGTTGCGTTGCGGTATTGAGTGCTCGCGCCTGCTGGTCGGACTGCGGCACGTTGTTCCACATGGCCGCCGGGAACCTGTTCCACAGGTCGGCGTATTGCTTGCCCCAGAAGCCGGTCCAGGTCATGCCGCTGAGCAGCATCACCAGCAACAGTGACGCGCCCCAGAAGCCGGTGACCGCATGCATGTCGCGCCAGAACACCCGGCCACGACTGCTGAACCGCGGCCACAAAACGCCTGCCGAAGACTTGCCGCGCGGCCACCACAGGTACAGGCCCGACACCACCAGCATCACGCCCCAACCGGCGGCGAGTTCCACCAGGCGGTCGCCGACGGTGCCGATCATCAGCTCGCCGTGCAGCGCGCGGGCGATGGCTTGCAGGTTGTATTTGGCGTCCTGCTCACCGAGCACGGTGCCGCGATACGGGTCGACGAAGACCGTCACTTCGCGGCCGCCGTTGTGCATCACGAATTGCGCGCTGCTGGTGGCGCTGGCCGGCGGCAGGTATTTGCTGATGGCGCCCTGAGGGTAAGCGGCCTTGGCGCGTTGCAGTTGTTCGTCGGCGCTCAGGGCGTGTTCGGCGGCGGTTACGGTGAGCAGGTTGCCGTACATCAGCGGGTCGAGCTGGGGTTTGAACAGGTAGATGATGCCGGTGAGGGCCAGCAGCACCATGAAAGGCGCGACGAAGAGGCCGGCGTAGAAGTGCCAGCGCCAGGCCAGGTTGTAGAAGGAAATTTTTTGAGTGGTCATCAGGTGCTCCGCAAAGGCTTTAATTTTTGTCGTCAGGTATGCCGCTATCGCGGGCCAGCCCGCTCCCACAGGTGGATGCATTTCGCCTGTGGGAGCAGGCTTGCCTGCGATGCTTTTAGAAGCTCATGTCCACCTTGGTCCACAGGGTGCGACCAGGCTCCTTGATGGCCTGCGGGTCATTGGCCGGGTAGCCGAACCCGGCATTGCCGGCCAGGTTCAAGTGCTCGGCGTAGGCCTTGCCAAACAGGTTGTCGACGCCGCTGCTGACCTTGAAGTGCTTGTTGATGCGGTACGCCGCGTTCAACGAGAACACGCCAAAGCCGCCGCTCTTGTCGAAGTCCTTGCCGACCACGTTGCCCTTGTTCTGATCGATGCGGTTCTGCGCGGCGACCACGCGCCACAAGGCGCCAGCACTCCAGTCGTCCTCGCTGTAGGTGAGGCCCAGGCGTGCGTCCAGCGGCGGCATTTGCGGTAGCGCCCTGCCGTCTCTGCTGTTCTTGCCCCAGGCGTAGGCGAGGGTGGCGTCGGCCTTCCAATGGCGCGTCAGTTTGTACGCCGCGCCCAGTTCGCCGCCCATGATGCGAGCGTCGACGTTACGCGCCTGTGAGGTGGTGCCCATCATCCCTGGCCTGTAGTCGAACAGGATGAAGTCCTGCACCCGGCCGATGTAACCCGAGGCCCAGGCGTCAAGCGCCTCGGCTTTGTATTGCGCGCCGACGTCGAGTTGGGTGGTTTTCTCTGGCTTCACGCCGTCGAAGGCATTCACCGAACCCGCCGCGCCGGTATTGGGGGAAAACAGCTCCCAATAATCCGGAAAACGCTCCGAGTGGCCCAAGCCCGCGTAGAGGGTGGCAGGGCTGTCGGCCAGGTCGTGTTCATAACGCACGAAGCCCGATGGCAATGTGTCGGCGCGGGTGTCGTCGGCGGTCGGGTTGGCGCGAGTGTTCATGCCGGAGCCGGTGGTTTGCCGGAAGTCCTTGGCCGAGGCACGATCCAGGCGTGCGCCAGTGATCAGGCGATCGCGGTCGGCGGCGTACCACGTGAGTTCGCCGAACACGCCGTAGTTGTGGAAGTTGGCGTCCTTGACCTTGGGGAGATCCTTGTAGGTGTCGATGCCCATGCTGCTGCGCTGGCGGTGTTCGTTGGTCTGCGCGTCCAGGCCGCTGATCAGTTGCACATCGGCCCAGCGCCAGGTGGCCTTGATCCGCGCGCCGAGGGTACGCCGGTCGACGTTGGAGGCCATCGGCCCGGCCATCATGCCGGTGCCCGACGGTGTGCGCAGGCTGTAGTTGTCCATCACGTGGTCAGCGTAGTTGTAGTAGACCTGGGCCTCGACCTTATCCAGCACGTCGCCGATGTTGGATTTTTCGAAACGCAGCCCCAGGCTTTCGCGCAGGAACTGCGAACCGTCCATGCCGCGCCCGGCGTAGCGTGCCTCGCCATCGCCACGGCCGGCGGTGAGTTCCAGCAGCGTGTCGGCGTCGGGGGTGAAACCGAGCGCTACATCACCGTTCCACTTGTCATAGCGCGAGGCGACGGTGTCGTTGTTGCTGTCCTTGTAGTCATCGGCATGCGCCTGGTTGCCAATTACCCGTACATAGCCCAGCGGCCCACCGGCGGCGGCATCGATGACCTTGTCGAAGCGTCCGTTGGAACCGGCCAGCACACTGGCGTTGAGGCGCGTGCCCAACTCGCCGAACTGCTCCGGCTCGCGCTCGAACAACACGGTGCCAGCGGATGCGCCGGGGCCCCAGAGCACGGTTTGCGGGCCTTTGATCACGGTGAGCTTGTCGTAGGTTTCCGGCGAGATGTACGAGGTGGGCGCATCCATACGGCCGGGGCAGGCGCCGAGCATCATGCTGCCATTGGTGAGGATATTCAGGCGTGAGCCGAACATCCCGCGCAGCACCGGGTCGCCGTTGGTGCCGCCGTTGCGCACCAGCGCAAAGCCCGGGATGGTCTTGAGGTAGTCACCGCCGTCACTGGCGGGCACCGGTTGACGCGGGTCCTTGGGGTTGGTGACCACGGTCAGCGGCGAGCTGGGGGCGATCGCGGTGATGACGGTGGGGGTGAGCTCGTGCTCGGCGTGCTCATCGGCATGCGCCTGTGGAACCAGAAGAGCGCCGCATAGAACGGCGAACACAGGAGTGCTTCCCAAACGGGTGTCAGCAGAAAACCTGGACATGACAAATTCCATCAATCAATCGTAAACAACACGGCCAGCAGCCTGCGGCTGTCTGTCTAAAGTCGGCCGGGGTGAAGTAACGGTGCTAAGTGCTTACGAGGCGATGGGCGGCGCGCGACTGCGGGCGCCGGGGAAGATGCTCTGCCGGGCGTGGCCCAGGCGCGTGGCGGCGGTGAGGGCGTTGGCAGGTGCCGGGCTGCTTAGGGTGAACGTTGAAATGCCGCCAGGCAGGGCGGGGCAGCTGTAGAGCAGGTCGCAATAGCCGCACTTGGACCAGAGGGCGTGGTGTTCGTCAGCGGCCTTTTTGTGATGGGAATCGCCATGGTCCATCGGCATTTCCATCGACATGCCGGCGTGATGATCCATCGGCATCGCTTGGGAAATCAGCGGACCGATAAAGATCATCAGCATGGCGAACAGGCTGATCCAACTGCCGCGCATTACGCGGTGGCGTGGAGACAGCCTGGCGCGAGGGGCGCCCATCTGGAGTCTGCCTATTGGGCGTGTTTATGCTCGTGTGTGGCCATTGGCGGCACCTTCTGCACCGACACTTCCACCTCGACCTTGCCGGCCTTTTCGAAGGTGAGGGTCAGCGGGAATTGCTTGCCGTCGGCCAACAGGCTGCGGTCTTTGAGGCCGAGCAGCATCACGTGATACGCCATCGGCGCAAAGGTCAGCTCGCCTTTTGCAGGTACGGCGACGCTGGGCACCTGCTGCATCTTCATCAGGTCGCCCTGCATCACATGCTCATGCAGCTCGGCCTTGTCGGCCACTGGCGTCTCGACGCTGAGCAGACGGTCCGGGGTAGCACCGGTGTTATGAATCACGAAGTACGCCGCAACAGTCGGCGCGTTGGGCGGCAATTCCTGGGACCAGGGATCGCTGACCAACAGGTCGCCGGCCTTGTAGTCATCGGCATTGGCAGCACTGAACACCGGCAGCAACAACGCAGCCAGAAGCAGGGAAGATTTGAGCATGGCAGTTCTCCAGAACGGTTCTAAACGCAGTTCACTTGCGAAGAAGATCAGACCGTTGGAGAGGCACGGGGGTTGAGGCTCGGCCATTGCTGGCGCGGGGTAGGGTTTTGCAGTGGGGGCTGCGGCAGGTTTTGCACCGCCTCGAACCGCGTGACATACAACTGCGGCACATGCCCCGGCAACGCCACCAACGGCGCCGAGCCTGAGCAACACCAGCAATGCTGCATGGTGGAGTGATCGTCCTGTTGTGGCGCCGGAATTTCCAGCGTGCCCAGGGCAATGGTCTTCAGGCTGGCGCCATTGGAGGAACAGAAACTGCCCCAGAGCAGTCTCTTGACCGGATCATCGGCTTGCTGCATCGCACTGGCCATCGGCATGGCAAAGGCGTTGAACAGCACTGCAAGGCAGGCGATCCAGGCGATTGCAAAGCGTTGACGGGCCATGGCGGACAATCCGTAGGGTTAAACGATCAGGGGGGTATTTAGCCTGATCGGTGGGGATAAGTAAAAAGGGTGGGTGTGGTTTGGTGTCGCAGTGACTGGTTACAGGATAGACGGGAACCACGGATTGCCAATTTTTGCAGATTGGGCGCGATGCTCAAGGTGCTGCGCAAACCTGTGGGAGCTTGCTTGCCTGCGATGGCATCGGGATCTGCGCATTTTTTAATGGCTTAAGAGCAATTTGTAGTGAGCGGGCTTGTCCCGCGCTGGGCTGCGAAGCGGCCCTAAAACCTGGCATCGCGTGTTACCTGAAAAGCGCGGTGGCCTTATTGGGGCCGCTTCGCAGCCCAGCGCGGGACAAGCCCGCTCACTACATTGTGTCGACAGCGTCGACACAATGGGTGACGTAGGGCCGCAAATTATGCAGTGGGAACTCCGTGGACCTGCATATCAACACCCAGGGCTTTTCTAATCACCGCAAAAATTGCCGCGAGGTTATCCATGCTTGGATTGCCACTGGCCGACAGCATTCGGTGCAGGCTTTTACTCGGTTTGGCCGTTTCTTTCGCAAGGCCTTCAAAGCCTACTGTGGCGTTGACCAGATCACGCAGAATGACACGTGAAACTTCCGGCTCACCATTTAGAAACAACGTAGCAGCCTCATCAAGGAGAGCCTGGGCAAATTCAGGGTCGCGCTGAGCACGTTCGGCGATGGTGTGTTTGTAGCTGCGGGTGAGCGCCATGTCGGTTACCTCTGTTGTTTCAATTTCTTGTCACGCTGATGTTCATTGATCAGCGACTTCACGACTTTGATATCGCGCTTTTGACTGGACTTGTCGCCACCACCGAAAAGGATGATTAGTCGGTGGGCTTCTTGTATCAGATAGATTCGCAGGCCTGGTCCCCAGTCGATGCGGTATTCGCCCAACCCATCGAACCACTTGATGTTGCTGGTGTTGCCCATTTCAAGTCGAACCAAAGCGGTGGAAACTCTGGTGGCTGCCGGCACACTCAAGGATGAAAACCACTCATCGAACGGGCTGGACTGGTTATCGCGTCGGTATTCTTCAATCTCAATCATTAGCCGTCCTGAAGGTAACAAATAGGTTACTAATCAAGCAAGCGAGCGATCCTGACTTACCGAATGAAATTTGCCAACGCGATGAGTGTTTCATCAGGCGACAAGAGTTCCCGATCTACTTGAGCCAACACGGGCCGCTTCAACACCAACACCGGTACTCCGCGCTCCCGCGCCACCTCCAACTTCGGCTCGGTTGCGCTGCTGCCGCTGTTCTTGCTGATCAAGACATCGATCTGCCGTCTTTCAAATAGCGCCCGTTCGTCTTCAATCAGAAACGGTCCGCGTGCGCCGATCACTTCACACCGCTCATTCCCCGGATACACATCCAGCGCACGCAACGTCCAGAACTGCTCCGGCGGGATTTCGTCGAGATGCTGCAACGGCTCACGCCCCAGCGTGAACAATGGGCGTTTGAAGGGTTTGAGCGCTTCGATCAACGAGGTCCAATCACCCACCTCGCGCCAATCATCCCCCGCCTGCGGCTGCCATGCCGGTCGGCGTAACGCCCAGCACGGCACATGGCTTAACTGCGCAGCCTCGGCGGCATTGCGGCTGATCTGCGCCGCATACGGATGAGTCGCATCGAGAATCAAGCTAATCGCCTCATCCCGAACAAACTGCGCCAAACCCTCAGCGCCACCGTAACCGCCGACCCGCACTTGGCAGGTCAGATCAGTAGGCACGCGGCCAACGCCGGCCAAGCTGTAGATATGCTCCGGCCCCAAGGTCCGTGCGATAGCCAGCGCTTCAGTCACGCCGCCCAGCAGCAGGATGCGCTTCATAGCGGCTTGACCACTTCCAGCAAGGTGATCGGCAACGCCTGGCGCCAGGTATCGAATTCCCCCAGCGGCTGAGCCTGAGCCACATGGATGCGCGTCAGTTCGCCGCCGTGCTGCGCGCGCCAAGCCGTCAGGGTCATTTCACTTTGCAGGGTCACTGCGTTGGCGACCAATCGCCCCCCAGGCCGCAGGTGTTGCCAGCAGGTGTCGAGCACGCCTTCGCGAGTAACGCCGCCGCCGATGAAGATCGCGTCCGGTGCTTCCAGGCCGAGAAGCGCATCGGGCGCCTTGCCGCGAACCAGTTGCAAGCTAGGCACGCCAAGGGCGTCGCGGTTGTGTTCGATCAGGCCTTGGCGGCCCGCATCGCCTTCAATCGCCACTGCACGGCAGCTCGGATGAGCGCGCATCCATTCAATCCCAATGGAGCCGCTGCCCGCGCCCACATCCCACAGCAGTTCGCCGGGCATCGGGGCGAGGCGGGCGAGGGTCATGGCGCGCACGTCGCGTTTGGTCAGTTGGCCGTCATGTTTGAACGCCGAATCCGGCAGGCCGGCGAGGCGCGACAGGCGTGCAGTATTCGCGTCGGCCAGGCAGTCGATGGCGACCAGATTCAAATCAGCGACCAAGCTGTGTTCCCACGCCTGCACCAGCCCGTCGAGACGCCGCTCATCCGTGCCGCCCAAGTGTTCAAACACGCTCAACCGGCTCGGCCCGAACCCGGACTCAGCCAGCAACGAGGCAATCAACGCAGGGCTGCGACCGTCATTACTCAACACCAACAACCGCACACCACTGGCCAGATGCGCATTCAGCGCCGCCAACGGCCGCGCCACCACGGATAACGTCACCACCTCCTGCAACGGCCAGCCCAGCCGCGCCGCCGCCAGGGACACCGACGAAGGCGCCGGCAATATCAGCAACTCATCCACCGCCACCTGTCGCGCCAAACTCGCTCCCACGCCATAAAACATCGGGTCGCCGCTTGCCAGCACACACACAGGTTCCCCGCGCCGCGCCAGCAACGGTTCCAGCGAAAACGGACTCGGCCACAACTCGCGCTCGCCACGAATACACACGGGCAACAGGTCCAACTGACGCTGACCCCCTATAATCCGCGAGGCGCGCAACAGGGCATGCCGGGCATTCCTGCCCAGCCCCTTGAAGCCGTCTTCACCGATGCCTACAACCGTCAGCCAGGGCGACATATGAATTCCTTGAACGACATCCGACGGGCAGGCTTTTCATGCCGCCGGACAAAGCAGGCATAATACCGCGCCTTTACCCGCGAACCGGTAGCCCCGTGAACCAGACGCCCGCTGTGAATACCTTGCGCCCCTCGGCTTGTCCGGGGTTGCTGCGTATTGTCCAGGCGCTGGACGGTGGCATTTGCCGGATCAAATTGGCCGGTGGTTCGATCACCGCAGTGCAGGCCCATGCGGTGGCGGACGCGGCCCAGGCCTATGCCGGTGGAGTGATTGAGGCGACCAACCGCGCCAACCTGCAGATTCGCGGGATCGGTGCCGAAGAGCACGCCTTGATCGCCATGCTGCTGGCCGCAGGCCTAGGCCCCAGCAACGCCGCTGGCGACGATGTGCGCAACCTGATGCTCAGCCCCAGCGCCGGTATCGACCCGCAGATGCTGTTCGACACCCGCCCGCTGGCCGATCAGATCCTCGCCACCCTGCAAAACCACCCACGTTTCCATGAGCTGTCGGCAAAGTTCGCTGTGCAGTTGGATGGCGGTGAAGCGCTGGCGATGCTCGAACATCATCATGATCTGTGGCTTTCGGCGTTTGTACGCGATGGTGAGACGCTCCTCGCATTCGGCCTGGCCGGTTGCCCTGGGCTGGATGCACCGTTGGCGGCTGTGCCATTGGAGCAGGGCCATGCGCTGGTGGTGGCGGTGCTGGAGGCGTTTCTTGACCTCGCCACTCCGGAACAAACCCGCATGCGTCATCTGCCTGTGGATAACCTACTGAGCCGCTTGCACCTGAAGCTACTGCCGGTCGACGGCTTCAATCGCCCGCCCAGTGGTGCTTTGCTGCACCTTGGGACTTATCCACAGACGCAAAAAAATCAGTTCTATGTCGCTGCCATCGCACCCTTGGGTCGCCTGGATTCGGCGATGCTTGCGGGCGTCGCACAACTCGCCAGCGAGTACGGCGACGGCACCTTGCGTTTCACCCCTTGGCAGGGCGTGCTGCTGCCCAACGTCGAAAAGCCTCACGCCGTGACCGAGCGCCTAGCGCAGCTGGGCTTCCTCTGCTCAGTTGACCAACCCCTGGCGCGCATGACTGCCTGCACCGGTTCCAGGGGCTGCGGCAAAGCGCTGGCCGACACCAAGGCTGATGCGGTGCAACTCGCCGCGCTGAAACCCGATCACGACGTGCACCTGTCCGGCTGCCCACGTTCCTGCGCCGCCGCACACGTTGCGCCGGTGACATTGCTGGCCGTGAGCCCCGGCCACTACGACCTCTATTTCCGCGAAGCAGCCCATCCCGGTTTCGGCCGGTTGCACGCGCGCAACCTTTCTATTGAAGCGACGGGCGCCTTGCTGCGCGCTCGCCCACGGAGCAACACCGATGATTGATTACATCCGCGATGGTCAGGAGATCTATCGCAACTCCTTCGCCATTATTCGCGCGGAAGCCAAGTTGGACCGCATCCCGGCCGACCTGGAAAAACTCGCGGTGCGCGTGATTCATGCCTGCGGCATGGTCGATGCCATCGACGGCCTGCAGTTCTCCGAAGGCGCAGGCAAGGCCGGGCGCGATGCGTTGGCCGCTGGCGCGCCGATTCTGTGTGATGCGCGGATGGTGTCCGAAGGCGTGACCCGCACACGCCTGCCGGCTAACAATCAAGTGATCTGCACCCTGCGTGACGACAGCGTGCCGGAGCTGGCACGGGCGTTGGGCAACACCCGTTCCGCTGCCGCCCTGGAACTCTGGCGCCCGCACCTGGAAGGCAGCGTGGTGGTGATCGGCAACGCGCCGACCGCGTTGTTCTACCTGCTGGAGATGCTTGATGCTGGCGCACCAAAACCGGCGTTGATCCTCGGCTTCCCGGTCGGCTTTGTGGGCGCCGCCGAATCCAAGGCGATGCTGGCCGCCGACAGCCGCGGCGTGCCATTCGTGATCATGCAAGGCCGCCTGGGCGGCAGCGCGATGGCCGCCGCAGCGGTGAATGCCCTGGCCACGGAGGTCGAATAATGCAGGCACGCGGACGCTTGATCGGCTTGGGCGTTGGCCCCGGTGATCCCGAACTGATCACCCTCAAGGCGCTGCGCCTGCTGCGCGAATCGCCTGTTGTGGCGTACTTCGTGGCCAAGGGCAAGAAGGGCAACGCCTTCGGCATCATCGAAGATCACCTGGTGCCGCAGCAGACCCTGATGCCGCTGGTGTACCCGGTGACCACCGAAGCGCTGCCGGCGCCGATGTCCTACGAGCAAGTAATCAGCGATTTCTACGACGCCGCCAGTGTCGACGTCGCCGCGCATTTGGACGCTGGCCGCGATGTGGCGGTGATCTGCGAAGGCGACCCGTTCTTCTACGGCTCCTACATGTACCTGCACGACCGCCTCGCCGAACGCTACGAAGCGCAAGTCATCCCAGGCGTGTGCTCGATGCTAGGTGGCGCCTCGGTGCTGGGTGCGCCGTTGGTGTATCGCAACCAGAGCCTGTCGGTGTTGTCAGGCGTGTTGCCACATGAGGACCTCAAGCGGCGCCTGGCGGATGCCGACGCGGCGGTGATCATGAAGCTGGGCCGTAACTTCCCCAAAGTGCGCCAGGTGCTCGAAGAACTCGGCCTGGCCGGGCGTGCGCTCTATGTGGAACGCGCGACCATGGCCAACCAGAAAATCGTGCCGCTGGATCAGGTGGAACCGATGTCGTCGCCGTATTTCTCGCTGATCATCGTGCCTGGCGAACGGTGGCAAGGTTGATGCGCCCGGCGATTGTCATCCTGGGGCAGGGCAGCCTGGCGACTGCGCGCCAGATCCAGCAGGTTTACCCAGGCGCGGTGATCCACGGCTTGGCCGGACGTGTTGAAGGGGCTGACCAGGCCTACAGCGAGTTCGGCGCGACCCTGCGCCAGCTCTATCAACACGGCACGCCGCTGATTGCCCTGTGCGCCGCCGGCATCGTCATACGCACCCTGGCGCCGTTGCTGCTGGAGAAAGGCGAAGAACCCGCCGTGCTGGCCGTGGCCGAAGACGGCAGCGCCGTGGTGCCGTTGCTCGGAGGCCTTGGCGGGGTGAATGTCATGGCGCGCGAAATCGCCGCTGCCTTGAACGTTGCCGCTGCAATCACCACCAGTGGCGAGTTGCGTTTTGGCACCTGCCTGCTCAATCCGCCCGCGGGGTATGAACTGGCGGATCTGGAGCTGGGTAAGCGCTTTGTCTCGGACCTGCTGGCCGGCGAAAGCGTGCGCATCGAAGGCGCGGCGCCGTGGCTGGAGAAGGCCAATCTGCCGCAGGATCAACAGGCACGCCTGGCGATTCATGTGGGCAGCGCCGAGCGCACGCCTGCGGCCAATGAGTTGCTGATCTATCCGAAGAATGTCTGTGTGAGCTGTAAGCCAGGCACGCAGTTGGCTGAGCGTGTGCGCACGGCATTGCATGAGGCGGGTATCGCTGTGCAATCCCTGGCCTGCTTGTTGGCCAGTGATACGCAAATGGCCGAAGCATCGTTGCATGAAGCGGCTCTGGAACTGGGCGTACCGCTGCGGTTTGCCAGCGTTACCCAGGACGCCGATATCCTCATCAACGTTGCCGAGCAACCGCTGGACCTGGCGCAAATCGGTCGCCCCCGTGGCCGACTGGCCGTGATCGGCCTGGGCCCCGGCGCTGCCGAATTGATGGTGCCCGCGGTGAAAGCCGAACTGGCGCGTTGCACCGACGTGCTCGGCTACGAAACCTACGTGCGCATGGCCGGGCCGTTTCGCGACGATCAGGTGCAGCACTGCACTGACAACCGCGAAGAAATGCAGCGCGCCCGTCACGCCTTCGAGCTGGCCGCGCAGGGCCGGTCGGTGGTGGTGGTGTCGTCCGGCGACCCAGGCGTGTTTGCCATGGCTGCCGCCGTGATCGAGGCCTTGCACGAGTCCAGCGACCCGGCCTGGCATCAGGTCGACCTGCAAATCCTGCCCGGCGTCTCGGCCTCCCTGGCCACTGCGGCCCAGGCCGGTGCACCGTTGGGCCATGACTTCTGCGTGATGTCGCTGTCGGACAACCTCAAGCCCTGGTCGATCATCGAGAAGCGCCTGGACCTGGCGTCCCAGGCCGATCTCGCCCTGGCGTTCTACAACCCGATTTCCCGTTCGCGCCCGTGGCAACTGGGGCGTGCCCTGGAAATCGTCGCGCTGCATCGCACGCCGCACACACCGGTGGTGCTGGGCCGCGATATTGGCCGTCCGGGGCAGACCTTGCGTGTCACCACGTTGGGGCAACTGACGCCGGACCAGGTGGACATGCGCACCATGGTGCTGATCGGCTCGTCCACCACCTGCACATTCCCCCGTGCCAGTGGCGGTGAATGGGTATACACACCGCGCTGGTATGGCGAGAAACCTGCCTGCTGAAAACGGCCTGCAGGTTGCCGGAAAGCTCCGAATGATCCAGGGATATTCCTGGCGTTGTTCGGGGCTTTTTCTTTTTTTTGCGACGAAGTCTGGAGGCTCACCCGTTACGCCACGCGATTGCTGGGCGCGGTAGTTTTACGTGACGCGCCAAGGGATGTTTGTCGTCTGGTAAGCCCGTCGGTGGGTGGACTAGGGTGGACATAAGCCCCGAGTTGGGGTGCTTGTGGAGAGTCAAAATGGAGCGACATCACAGAAGGATCAACAGTAAACAAAGGCGCAAATTGATTGCCGCCTACAAACTGCCGGGAGCGCCAGGAGCGCTGAAGGCGTTGCCGATGGACACTGAGGACGATTTCAATGCGGCGGTGGTCAACAACAGCGTGATTTCGTTTGCCGATGGCCTGTCGGGCTTGAACCGGGAATACATTCGAAAGAGCTATCTGCTGGCCAGCAGCTACGTCAGCGATGTGTTGAAAATCCAGCGCGGTACCGAGGTCTGGTACGAGGAATTTATCAAGGTGATGGTCGGTTTGGGCTGGCTGCCGGTACGCAGCCGTTTCGAGCGGGTCTCACGTTCGGGCAAGGGGCTGACCGTGCAGTTGGCGGTGTTGAATATCATCGCCGCCATGCTGGCGTCGACGTCATTGTCGGCAGCGTTGCTCACGGCTTTGCCTAAATTGGCCGCCGATGCATTGGAGGCATTGAAGCAGGCGCCTGCGAATTTCGAGCTGTTCAAACGCAACAGCGCGGTACACCAGGGCGGTGATTTCGGCCTGGCGTCCTGTGCCGAAACAGAGGGTGAATTGATGATGGTGCTGGTGACCTACAGCACCCACAGCGTGAGCAAACAGGTAGGGCTGCCATTCCTGGAATGGGACAGCTCCTCGTTCGAGGCTTTCAGCGGGCAGACGTGCCTGGTGCTGAATACCTCGGTGGTCAACGAAAAGACTATCCAATTGATGCGCGAGAGCGCGGGTGACAAGGTGCAACAGGCGATCGCCAAGTACCGGATCTAGGGCACCAGGTAGCCGCGCACCCCGGTAAAGATGATTTGCGCGGCCAAGGCGCACACAAACAATCCCATTAATCGACTGACAATCTGCAAGCCCTGATCACCGAGGATGCGTTCGATACGGTTGGACAGGTACAGCACCACGCCGACCGTGAGGCTGGCCAGGGCGATGCTGAGGATGGCGGTGAGCTTGTCATCCCAGTGCGGCTGGCTCACGCCCATCACCAACAGTGCACCAATGGTGCCGGGGCCGACGGTGAGGGGAATGGTCAGCGGTACGATGGTCACGTCCTGCTGCACGTTGTCGGTCTGCACAGCCGATTTGCCTTGGGCCATGCCCAGGGCCGAGATAAACAGCACACTGCCGGCGCCGATGCGGAAGGCGTCGACGGTGATGCCGAACACGCTGAAAATCACTCGGCCGAACAGGTAGAGCAACACGCTCGAGACCAGGGTCGCCAGCGCCACTTTCCAGGCCAGGCGCCGCCGCTCTTTGCTGGAGTAGCCGCGAGTGAGGCTGATAAAGCAGGACAGCACGAAGAACGGGCTGTAAAGCACCAGCATTTTCAGGTAGACGCTGAATAACACGTGGAGCATGTGAGTGGCTCGCGGCAGAGAAAGAGTTGGGGAAGTCTATCAGGCGACAGAGACCAAATGTGGGAGCGGGCTTGCTCGCGAATGCGGTGTGTCAGTCAATGCATCTTTAACTGATCCACCGCATTCGCGAGCAAGCCCGCTCCCACATGGGGACTGTCTTTCAAGTCAAGAAGGCGCGTGCTCCGGGCGCTGCTGACGCTGCGCCACCCAGAACTCCACCAGCTCGCGCAACTGCGACAACTCCACCGGCTTGGCCATATGCCCGTCCATACCGGCCTGGCGTGCGCGCTCTTTATGTTCCGAAAGGATATGCGCCGTCAGCGCCACCACCGGTGTGCGAATACGCTGGTGGCTGACTTCCCACGCACGCAGTTGCTGAGTCGCCGAGAAGCCATCGAGGATCGGCATTTCACAGTCCATCAACACCAGGTCATAACGCTGGGCTTTCATCGCCTCCAGCGCTTCTTCGCCGTTGCTGGCGGTGTCCGGGTTGAGGTTGAGCTTACCGAGCATGCCACGGATCACTTTAGTGGAAATGCTGTTGTCTTCGGCCACCAGGATGCGGAAATCGCTGGGTACGGTGACGGCGGCTGGCGTGCTGAGCACCGCGCGCGGTTGCACGTTGCCCTTGCTGCGCTGGGTCAGTTCATCCGCCAAGGTAGTCTTGAGTGTGTAACCGGCGACGGGCTTGGCGAGGATGCGTTTGATCCCGCAGTTGCGCGCGATGATCTTGCTCGGCGCATTGCTGATGCCAGTGAGCATGATCAGCAGGATGTCGTGGTTCAGGCTTGGGTCTTCCTTGATCTTCGCCGCCAGTTGCATGCCGGTCATGCCGGGCATGTTCTGGTCCAGCAGCACCACGTCGAAGTAGTCACGCAGGTGCGCCTTGGTGCGCAGTAACGCCAGGGCTTCCTTGCCCGATGGCACGGCGCTGACGTTAAGGCCCCAGGCCGAGCATTGCTGCACCAGCACTTTGCGGCAGGTGTCGTTGTCGTCCACCACCAGCACCCGCGCGCCCTTGAGCGGGCCGTCGAGGTCGGAGGTCGGGTGTTCCAGGCGTTCCGGGTCCAGCGGCAAGGTCAGCCACAGGGTGCTGCCCTGATGGCTGCCGCTCTTGATGCCGAACTCGCCGTTCATCAGCAGGATCAACTGGCGGGCGATAACCAGGCCCAAGTGGCCGTTCAAGCGGGTAGCCGAGAAGAAATTCTTGCTGTGCAGTTCGCTGTGCAGCAGGGCGTCGCGCTCGGCCGCTTCCATCGGCAGGCCGCTGTCCTGGACGGCAATGCGCAGGCGTGGCTTGGTGCTGCGGTCGTCCAGGGCAACCACGATCAGCACTTCGCCTTCGTCGGTTTTTTGCAGGGCATTTTCCAGCAGGCTCAACATGGCCTGACGCAGGCGCGTCGGGTCGCCGCTGATCACGCGGGGCACCTGGGGCTGGATAAAACTGATCAGTTCGACGTTCTGCTGTTCGGCCTTGGCGCGGAAGATGCTCAGGCAATCTTCGATCAGCGCATTGAGGTCGAACTGCACGTCGTCCAGTTCTATCTGGCCGGACTCCAGCTTGGAGATGTCGAGGATTTCGTTGATCAGGGTAAGCAGTTCATTACCTGCGCTGTGGATGGTTTGCACGTAGTCGCGCTGTTTCACCGACAGCGGCGTGCCGAGCAGCAGCTCGGTCATGCCGAGCACGCCGTTCATGGGGGTACGGATTTCGTGGCTGATCTTGGCCAGGAACTCGGCCTTGGCGGCGATCTCGGCATTGCTCGCTGCCAGGTCGCGACTGAGGCTGAAACGTGCCTCGACAATCGCGCGCTGGCGTTCGCCCAACGCCAGGCTCATCAACAAGCCGCTGAGGCAGATGAACGCCAGCAGCGTGACGATCAGGCCCTGGGGCGAAATCATCGTCAGGCCAAGCAGCGCCGGCAGGATGATCAGCGTACCGATGTTGAATACCACCATTGCCGCCACGAACAAGCGTGCCGGGCGGTAGCCTTTCTGCCAGTGACAGGCCGAGATAAACAGCATGCTCAAGCCAGCCAGGGCCACCAGCGCGTACGTGATGATGTTCAGCGGCAGGGTGTTGACGAACAACAGCAGCAGGCCGCACAGCACGATGACCAGGATGTCGGCCATCAACAGCTTGTTCAGTGGATGTGGGCCCAGAGGCATGAAGAAACGGTAGGCAAACATCAGCCCGCAGGGCGCGGTCAGCAGCAACGCCAGGTAGGCGCCCGGTGTCTGGATCGCATGCCAGTTCGGCAGCCATGGGCCCACCAGGTTCAGCAATAGCGCCAGGCTGAGCATCAACAGCGCTTCGCAGGCCGCCAGCCACAGGCTGCTGCGTGAGCGGTGGTAGGCGAAGCGCGTGAGGTTGTGCAGGATCAGCATCAGCAGGCAGCCGAACAATAGGCCGTAGATCAGCGTCTGGGTCTGGTCGGCGGCGGCGAGCACAGCCGGTTCCAGGGTGATATACGGGCGCAGTTCGTGCTCCGAGACCAGGCGCAGGTAAACCTCTAACGGTTTCTGGCTCTGGGGCATCGGCAGCATGAAGTCGCTGCTGGGCAACGGCCGCTCAGTCTGGGGCTGGCGCGTGCCGGTGCTCTGTTGTTCCACCAGGGTATCGCCGTCCAGTACATAGAGGCTCAGGTGGGACAAATCCGGGGCAAATACCCGCAACACTTGCTCGTGTTTGCCGGGTTGCAACTTAAACCGTATCCACAGCGCGCCGTTCGGTTCCGCGGCGCTGATGCGGTCCAGTTCGATGGGGCTGAATTGATTGGTGTAGCGTGAAGAGCGGATGTCGCTCAGCTGCAGGTCGGCCTGTTCATCAAGCAATACTGCCCAGCCACTGCCTTGCGCGGCAGCCTGGGCCGGGAACAGGCAGAGCAGCGTCAGCAGGCTGACAGTAAAACCTATGGCGATCCTGAGCCAGCGCACGGCGAAATCCCTTCGTAGGTTGATGCACGGGGTAACTATGCGCGGGGAGGCCCGTATACGGCAAGGGCCAGAGGCCCTTGCCTAGCCGAACGGATAGCTACTGACGTCGGCGGCTTAGCTGTTTTCGCCACGTTCGCGGGCGATGGCGCGGTAGCCGATGTCTTTGCGGTAGAAGCAGCCTTTCCAATCGATTTTCGCGGCCAGCTTGTACGCTTGCTGCTGCGCGGCGTCGACACTGGCGCCCATGGCGGTGGCGCACAACACACGGCCACCGGCGGTCACGACCTGGCCATCCTTCAGCGCGGTGCCCGCATGGAACACCTTGCCTTCCAGCGTCGCGGCGGCGTCGAGGCCTTCGATGACGTCGCCCTTGTCGTAGTCGGCAGGGTAACCACCGGCCGCCAGCACAATGCCAACGCTCGGACGTGGGTCCCACTGCGCTTCAACCTTGTCCAAGGCCTGTGCCAGGGCGGCTTCCACCAGTAGCACCAGGCTCGATTGCAGGCGCAGCATCACTGGTTGGGTTTCCGGGTCGCCAAAGCGGCAGTTGAACTCGATGACTTTCGGGTTACCGGCTTTGTCGATCATCAAACCGGCGTACAGGAAACCGGTGTACACATTGCCCTCATCGGCCATGCCGCGCACGGTCGGCCAGATCACCAGGTCCATCACGCGCTTGTGCACGTCGGCGGTGACGACCGGGGCAGGGGAGTAGGCACCCATGCCGCCGGTGTTCGGGCCGCTGTCGCCGTCGCCGACGCGTTTATGGTCCTGGCTGGTGGCCATCGGCAATACGTTCTTGCCGTCGACCATCACGATAAAGCTGGCTTCTTCGCCGTCGAGGAACTCCTCGATCACCACGCGGGAACCTGCGTCACCGAAAGCGTTGCCGGCGAGCATATCGCGCACGGCGTCTTCGGCTTCTTGCAGGGTCATGGCGACGATCACGCCTTTGCCGGCGGCCAGGCCGTCGGCCTTGATCACGATGGGCGCACCTTTTTCACGCAGGTAAGCCAGGGCCGGCTCGATCTCGGTGAAGTTCTGGTAGTCGGCGGTCGGGATCTTGTGGCGCGCCAGGAAATCCTTGGTGAACGCCTTGGAACCTTCCAGCTGGGCAGCGCCGGCGGTTGGGCCGAAGCAGTCCAGGTTGCGGCTGCGGAACAGGTCCACCACGCCGGCAACCAATGGGACTTCCGGACCGACGATGGTCAGGGACACATTCTTTTCAGCAAAGTCGGCCAGTTGTTCAAGGGCGAGCACGTCGATAGCAACGTTCTCGCACTTGGCTTCAATGGCGGTGCCGGCGTTGCCGGGTGCAACGAAAACTTTCTGGACGCGCGGGTCTTGGGCAACTTTCCAGGCCAGGGCGTGTTCACGGCCACCGCTGCCAATGATCAAAACATTCATTTCAAAAACCTCTGGGAAACGCTGTGCTTCACTGTAGGAGCGAGCTTGCTCGCGAAGATCGTCAACGATAACGGGGGAAACCTGACACCCCGTGGCGCTCTCGGGCTTTTCGCGAGCAAGCTCGCTCCTACAGTCGAAAGCAGTGGTGTTTAGTGACGGAAGTGGCGCATGCCGGTGAATACCATGGCAATGCCGGCTTCATCAGCAGCGGCGATCACCTCGGCATCACGCATCGAACCGCCCGGTTGGATCACGGCGGTCACGCCGGCTTTCGCGGCATTGTCCAAGCCATCACGGAACGGGAAGAACGCATCGGAAGCCATTACCGAACCCACGACCTGCAAACCGGCGTGTTCAGCCTTGATCGCGGCGATACGCGCCGAGTTCACGCGGCTCATCTGGCCGGCACCGATACCGATGGTCTGGCGGTTCTTGGCGTAGACGATGGCGTTGGATTTAACGTACTTGGCCACTTTCCAGGCGAAGATCAGGTCGTTGATCTCTTGCTCGGTCGGTGCGCGCTTGGTCACCACTTTCAGGTCTTCGCTGCCGATCATGCCGATGTCGCGGCTCTGTACCAGCAAGCCGCCGTTGACGCGCTTGTAGTCCCAGGCAGCGGCGCGGTCAGCCGACCACTCGCCGCACGCCAGCAGGCGCACATTGGCCTTGGCGGCGACGATGGCGCGGGCTTCTTCGCTGACGCTTGGCGCGATGATCACTTCAACGAACTGACGCTCGACGATCGCCTTGGCGGTCTCGGCATCCAGCTCACGGTTGAAGGCGATGATGCCGCCGAACGCCGATTCGGTGTCAGTGGCGTAGGCCAGTTCGTAGGCCTGGCGGATACCGCCTTCTGCGTCCGGGCTCACGGCCACGCCGCACGGGTTGGCGTGCTTGACGATGACGCAGGCCGGCTTGACGAAGCTTTTCACGCATTCCAGCGCTGCGTCGGTGTCGGCCACGTTGTTGTAGGACAGCTCTTTACCTTGCAGTTGGGTCGCGGTGGCGATGCCGACTTCGGCCGGTTTTGCCTCAACGTAGAACGCCGCGCTCTGGTGCGGGTTCTCGCCGTAGCGCATTTCCTGGGCCTTGATGAACTGGCTGTTGAAGGTGCGCGGGAACTGGCTGCGGCCTTCGGTGCTCAGGGTCTCGGCCGTTTGGTTAACGGTGCCCATGTAGTTGGCGATCATGCCGTCGTAGGCGGCGGTGTGTTCGAACGCCTTGAGCATCAGGTCGAAACGCTGGGCGTAGGTCAGGCCACCGGCTTTCAGGCTTTCGAGCACGTTGGCGTAATCGCTGGCGTTAACCACGATGGCCACGTCTTTGTGGTTCTTGGCCGCCGAGCGAACCATGGTTGGGCCGCCGATATCGATGTTTTCGATAGCGGTCGGCAGGTCGCAGCCCGGCTTGTTGATGGTGGCTTCGAACGGGTAGAGGTTAACGGCCACCAGGTCGATCGGCTTGATGCCGTGTTCGGTCATGATCGCGTCGTCGATGCCGCGACGGCCGAGGATGCCGCCGTGGATTTTCGGGTGCAGGGTCTTGACCCGGCCGTCCATCATTTCTGCGAAACCGGTGTAGTCCGCCACTTCCACTGCGGCCACGCCGTTGTCCTGCAGCAGTTTGAAGGTCCCGCCCGTGGAGAGGATTTCCACACCCAGGGCTTCCAGCTCCCGGGCAAATTCGAGGATCCCGGTCTTGTCGGAAACACTGATCAAGGCGCGGCGGATCGGCAGGCGGGTAGTCTGGTCGGTCATTTCAATTTCCATCAAAAGCAAAGGAGTCAGCAAAAAAGGCGACCGGTTTTACGCGGGCGCCTTTCTGGTTTGATTGAATGCTTACAGCAAATCGTATTGCTTGAGCTTTTTGCGCAAGGTGCCACGGTTGAGGCCCAGCAGCTCACTGGCTTTGGTCTGGTTGCCCTTGACGTAGTTCATCACGCTTTCGAGCAAGGGCGCCTCGACTTCGGAGAGCACCAGGTTGTACACGTCCGTGACGGAAGCGCCCTCAAGGTGGGCGAAATAATTGTGCAGCGCCTTCTCGACACTCCCGCGAAGGGTTTGGCCTTCTTCGCTCGGCGTGTTGAGGTGCTGTTTCAAATTGACGTTGTCGCTCACGGGTGCTGTTCCACTCACTAAAGTCTCGGTCATCATCGTCATGCGGCCACCCACTTTGTATCCCCTGTTCCCAGGCTGTTGTCACGTTCGGCGAAGAACTCACGAACGGTGGCGACCTGTGCCTGCGTTTCATCCAAACGATTGAACTGGGCGCGAAACTCCTTGGCGCCCGGCAAGGTTGCGAGATACCAGCCGACATGCTTGCGAGCAATGCGCACGCCCATCACGTCTCCGTAGAAAACGTGCAGGGCATTCAAATGCTCTAGCAGAATACGTTCCACCTCGACCAACCCTGGCGCCGGTAACATTTCGCCGGTACGCAGGAAATGCTCGATCTCACGAAAAATCCACGGCCGCCCCTGGGCGGCCCGGCCAATCAACAAACCATCGGCGCCGGTTGCGTGCAGTACGCGCCGGGCTTTCTCGGCTGAGTCGATGTCGCCATTGGCAAACACCGGCATCGACACCGCCTGCTTGATCGCAGCAATGGTGTCGTACTCGGCTTCACCGGTGTAAAGGTCGGCGCGGGTGCGGCCATGCACCGCCAGCGCTGTAATGCCTGCCTGTTCGGCGATCTTCGCCACCACCAGGCCGTTCTTGTTCTCCCGGTCCCAACCGGTGCGAATCTTCAGGGTGACCGGCACATCCACTGCGGCGACAACGGCCTGCAGGATCTCGGCAACCAACTGCTCATCTTTCAACAGGGCGGAACCGGCGGCCTTGTTGCAGACCTTCTTGGCCGGGCAGCCCATGTTGATATCGATGATCTGCGCCCCCAACTCCACGTTGGCCCGGGCCGCATCCGCCAGCATTTGCGCATCACCGCCGGCGATCTGTACCGAGCGGGGCTCGGGATCACCTTCGTGGATCATGCGCATCCGCGATTTGCGGGTGTTCCACAAGCTCATGTCGCTGGTGACCATTTCCGAGACTACTAGACCCGCGCCCAAACGCTTGCACAGCTGACGAAAGGGCTGGTCGGTGACGCCCGCCATCGGGGCGAGAATCAAGCCGTTCTGCAATGTGTATGGGCCGATGCGTACCGCCGACATAGGACTTCCCTGTTGTGGGGCCGGATCATTAGAGTTCGAAAAAGGGTTGGCATGATACCCGCTCTCGATGACTGGATAAAGGCTGAATTGGATAAAATCTGAACAGTTATTTTCTTATCGCCACCGGTTTGGTTGCCGATGGTCCAGCCATTCAATCCGCGATGCGGGCCTTGATTTACTCGGGCGAGTGAAAGCTCAGGCTGTAATTCACCGCTTTATTGCCCGGATCGAGGATGTCCAGGGAGATGTGGATCGGGACCTGTGATGGCATTTCGCTAACGCCGGCCAGTTCGCCGCTGAGGTATTCGGCGGGTTTGAAGCGACGACTGGCAATCAGGCCGCCGTTCAAGTCGGCAAAACGCAGCTCCAACAGCGGGAAGGGCTGGGAGAAGGTCGCGCGGTTATAGATGATCGCGTCCACTACCAGCGCCCCGGCGAAGTCCGGGTGGCTGCGCACCACCAGGTTGCTGCTCTTGATATGGGCAATATCGACCCGTGACGGCACGGTGCAGCCCAGTGTAGGGCACAGTTCCTGGAACCAGGGGCGATAGGCGTCCTGGCGGGCCAGCTCGTCGAATTGGTAGGCGATGTACTGGCCTGCGAGACCGGCGGCGGCGATCAGTACCAGCAACAGCCAGATCAGGCGACGGCCCAGGCTGGCCGGACGCTTTTGCGCGTAGAGGTGCAGCGGGTCGTCTTCGAGATCCAGCAGTTGGTCGTCGTGCACATTCGTTTCGGCGCGCGGGCGCTTGCGCCGGGGTTTGGGGCGTTCTTCGGGTTCAACGTCATCGGCCGACTGGGTCAATGGCGTGAATGGCGGATCGGTGTCGTCATCTTCTGGCGTTGAACGCAGTGGCGGTTCATCGTCGATATCGTCGGTGTGGAACGACATGGACGGTTCGGTGCGCTGCTTGGTCGCAGGTGCGTTCGTCGGCTCGGGTTCGGCTTCAGTGCTTTGGGCACGCTCTTCAGGCGGTTCGCTGAACAGGCTGGCGGCCCATTTTTCTTCTTCGGCTTTAACCGTGTCGCGGCTGGCGCTGAAGGATTCTTCTTTTTGGCGACGCTCGGCGCCGGGCTGGCGACGTTCTGCACCCGCCGGCAGCGTGTGCTGAATCTCGCGACGTTCCAGCTTGGCCAGCTCTTCGTCCAAGTCAAGGTTGTCCAGGTCCAGCTCTTCGGCGGTCCACTGCTTCTGGCTGATTGCCCGCGGTGCCTCAAGTGTGATCTCTGGAACAGGCTCGGCAGCAGGCAGATCAGGCAGATCAGGCTGCGGCGCCGGCACTTGGCCACGCTGCTCCAGCAACTGGCGAGCTGCATTGAACACTTGCAGGCACGAGCCGCAGCGCACCACGCCGCGAGCCACGCTCAATTGGGCGTGGTTGACGCGAAAGCGCGCTTGGCAATGCGGGCACTGGGTGACGAAACTGTCGGTCATGCGGCCATCCGATTCAGGCAAGCGCTCATTCTAGCGCCGACGACCGCTGATGCGTACCCAGCCATCACGGTTAGCGATGGGGTCCAGCTCGAAATCCTGCGCGTAGGCAGCGGCGACGTCTTCGCCTTGCTCTGCGAGGATGCCCGACAGCGCCAAACGGCCGCCCGGCTTGACCAGGCTGGACAGCTGCGGCGCCAGGGACACCAGCGGCCCGGCGAGAATGTTCGCCACGAGCACATCGGCCTGCACCTGGGGCAATTGCTCTGGCAGGTAGAGTGGGAATTTGCTTTCAGGAATGTTGTTGCGTCCGGCGTTATCGCGGGAGGCTTCCAGGGCCTGTACGTCGATATCGGTGCCCACGGCTTCCTTTGCGCCGAGCAGCAGGGCGGCAATTGCCAGGATGCCCGAGCCGCAGCCGAAGTCCAGCACGTGGCTGTCGGTCAGGTCCTGGCCGTCCAGCCATTCCAGGCACAGGGCGGTGGTCGGGTGGGTGCCGGTGCCGAACGCGAGGCCCGGGTCCAGCAGCAGGTTGACGGCATCCGGCTCAGGCGCGGCGTGCCAGCTTGGCACGATCCACAGGCGCTGGCCGAAACGCATCGGCTGGAAGTTGTCCATCCAGCTGCGTTCCCAGTCCTGGTCTTCGATCACTTCGCTGTGATGCTCCGGCAATGGGCCGCCGGTGAGCAATTCCATGTGGGCCAGCACGGCGGCAGCGTCGGTGCCGTCTTCGAACAGGGCCAGCAAATGGGTGTGGGACCACAGCGGGGTGGTGTTGAGTTCAGGTTCGAAGATCGGTTGGTCTTCGGCGTCCATGAAGGTGACCGAGACAGCGCCCACTTCGAGGAACGCGTCTTCATAGGTTTCGGCTTGTTCTGGGCTGATGGCGAGACGGACTTGCAGCCAAGGCATGGCGGGCACCTTTGAAAAAATGAGTGTGCAGCGGGGTTGGGCTGCGAAAGGGCGCAAGTTTACGCGAGCGGAGGGCAGAAGACGACTGTGCCGACGATATGCGGTGCAGGGGATACACACACAACAAAATGTGGGAGCGGGCTTGCTCGCGAAGGCGGTGTATCAGTCAGCACATGTATGACTTGACACACCGCCTTCGCGAGCAAGCCCGCTCCCACAGGGGATGGTGTTTTTCCACAGAAACCGGGGGGAGTAGAAACAACAAAGCCGCCCGAAGGCGGCTTTGTTGAGTGGAGCACTTACTGGTTGGCCAGCTTGTGTTCCAGGTAGTGAATGTTCACACCACCCTCGCAGAAGCCTTCATCACGAACCAGGTCCCGGTGCAGCGGGATGTTGGTCTTGATGCCGTCGACCACGATTTCGTCCAGGGCATTGCGCATACGGGCCATGGCCTCGTCGCGGGTGGCGCCCCAGGTGATCAGCTTGCCGATCAGCGAGTCGTAGTTGGACGGAACCTTGTAGCCGCTGTACAGGTGCGAATCGACGCGAACGCCGTTGCCGCCTGGCGCATGGAAGTGCTTGACCAGGCCTGGACTCGGGATAAAGGTTTTCGGGTCTTCGGCGTTGATCCGGCACTCCAGGGAGTGGCCGTGCATCTTCACGTCGTCCTGGGTAAAGGACAACACGTTGCCAGCGGCGATGCTCAGCATCTCCTTGACGATGTCGATACCGGTGACCATCTCCGAAACCGGGTGCTCTACCTGCACACGAGTGTTCATTTCGATGAAGTAGAAGCGGCCGTTCTCGTAGAGAAACTCGAAGGTACCGGCGCCACGGTAGTTGATGTCGATGCACGCCTTGACGCAACGAGCCAGTACTTCCTGGCGCGCTTTTTCGTCCAGGCCGGGGGCCGGCGCTTCTTCCAACACCTTCTGGTGACGACGTTGCAGCGAGCAATCGCGATCGCCGAGATGGATGGCGTGGCCTTGGCCGTCGGACAATACTTGCACTTCCACGTGACGTGGGTTTGTCAGGTACTTTTCCAAGTAGACCATCGGGTTGCCGAACCAGGCGCCCGCTTCGGAGCGCGTCTGCTTGGCGGCTTCGATCAGGTCTTCTTCCTTGTGCACCACACGCATGCCGCGACCACCACCGCCACCGGCGGCCTTGATGATCACTGGGTAGCCGACTTCGCGACCAATGCGCAGAGCGGTTTCTTCGTCTTCCGGCAGCGGGCCGTCGGAGCCAGGAACGGTGGGCACGCCGGCCGCGATCATAGCGTCCTTGGCCGACACCTTGTCGCCCATCAGGCGAATGGTTTCGGCTTTCGGGCCGATGAAGGCGAACCCGGATTTTTCCACCTGTTCGGCGAAATCGGCGTTTTCCGCAAGGAAACCGTAGCCCGGGTGGATGCCATCAGCGCCGGTCACTTCTGCCGCGGCGATGATGTTCGAGACTTTCAGGTACGAGTTCGTGGCCAGTGGCGGGCCGATGCAGATGCTTTCGTCCGCCAGTTTCACGTGCATCAATTCGGTATCGGCCGTCGAGTAAACAGCGACGGTCTTGATGCCCTCTTCCTTACAGGCGCGCAGGATACGCAGCGCGATCTCGCCGCGGTTAGCGATCAGGACTTTTTGCAGTTTCTTCGCAGGTTTCAACATCGAAGGCGCTCCGCGGTTCAAACGATGGTGAACAGCGGCTGGTCGTACTCAACCGGCTGACCGTTTTCTACCAGGATGGATTCGATGACGCCGGCTTTCTCAGCGGTGATGTGGTTCATCATCTTCATCGCTTCAACGATGCAGATGGTGTCGCCCACTTTCACCGTCTTGCCGACTTCAACGAAGGCTGGCGACGTCGGTGCCGGGGTACGGTAGAACGTACCGACCATTGGCGACTTGACCACGAAACCGTTCAGCACAGGCGCTGCGGGTGCTGCAGGTGCAGCGACAGCAGGTGCGGCGGCCGGAGCAGCAGCGGCCGGAGCCGGCGCTTGCATCTGTGGCGCGTAGAACTGTTGGGCCGGAGTCTTGCTGTGACGGCTGATCCGTACGGACTCTTCGCCTTCCTTGATTTCCAGCTCGTCGATACCGGATTCTTCCAGCAGCTCGATCAGTTTCTTAACTTTACGGATATCCATGAATCATCAACTCCCAAGGGTCGGTCAGGGGCGCTTGGCCGGTTGTTCAAGCTGTTCCAGGGCGGCCTCCAGGGCCAGTCGGTAACCGCTGGCGCCAAGGCCGCAGATCACTCCTACCGCTACGTCGGAGAAGTAAGAGTGATGGCGGAAAGGTTCACGTTTGTGCACGTTCGACAAATGCACTTCGATGAATGGGATGCTCACCGCCAGCAGCGCGTCACGTAATGCAACGCTTGTGTGCGTAAAAGCGGCGGGATTGATCAGGATAAAGTCCACGCCTTCGCCGCGCGCGGCATGGATGCGATCAATCAATTCGTACTCGGCATTGCTTTGCAGGTAGAGCAGATGGTGGCCGGCTTCACGCGCCCTGCGCTCAAGATCGAGGTTGATCTGATCCAGGGTAACTGCCCCGTAGACGCCCGGTTCACGGGTGCCGAGCAGGTTCAGGTTGGGTCCGTGAAGAACCAGTAAGGTCGCCATCGGCTGTTCCTTGTTATTGATGTGAGTACGGCAGAACCCGGCGACTATGCCGCAAAGCCTTTGTGACTGTCCAGTTCTATGCAGTAGGCAGCACGATTAGCGAGGATAGCGCAAAGTATGTGACCAAGTCGTGGGATCTGGTCATTGGTGGTACGTCTTTGAAGTTGATGGAGATTCAATGTGGGCGCTGGCTTGCCTGCGATGGCGGTGTGTCAGTACCGGATGTGTTAACTGGCCCACCGCTATCGCAGGCAAGCCAGCTCCCACAGTTTTGATCTGCGCATAGCCCGTGATCTTGATGAGGCGGTAGATCGGATTAGACGCGGAACGCCTGCACCGCGGTGTTGAGCTGCCCACCGAGTACCAGCAGATGCTCACCCTGGCTGCGCCCCTGACCAATGCGCAGCAAGTTATCCTCACCCAGCTGATGAATCCGCTCACTGTTATCGCGAATCTCACTCACGGCCCCACTCTGCTGCGCCGTCACATCGGCAATGCGCACGGCCGTGTCGGAAATGGTCTGGATCGCGCCGACGATCTCATCCAGCGCACCGTCCGCCGCCTGGGCCTGTTGGGCGGTGGCTTCTGCGTGTTCGACCTGGGCGCGCATGCCTTGCACGGATTGGTGGGCGGCGCTTTGCAGGCCCGCAATCAGGGTCTGGATCTCCGCCGTGGCGCCAGCGGTGCGTTGGGCCAGGGAGCGGACTTCGTCGGCGACCACGGCAAAACCACGTCCGGCTTCACCGGCACGGGCAGCCTCGATGGCAGCGTTGAGGGCCAGCAGATTGGTCTGCTCGGCAATCGCGCGAATCACCGTGAGCACGCCGCCGATGGTGGCGGATTCTTCGGCGAGTTTTTCGATCATCTGCGCGTTTTGCTGCACTTCGCCCACCAGGGCGTGCAGCCCGGTCAGGCTCAGGCCGATCACGCGTTGGCCTTGCTCTACCGCCTGGCCGGCACTGCGACTGGCGCCCGCGGCCTGGCTGGCATCGCCGGCGACTTGCTGGATGGTCGCTTCCAGTTCCCCCAGCGAATCGCGGATCTGCGCGGTATCCCCAGCCTGGCGTTTGGCACCGTCGTGCAGGCCGCTGCTCAGTTCGGCCAATGCCCGACTGCTGCCGGCGACTTCCTCGGCATTGCCGCGAATAGTGCCCACCAAGTCCACCAGATAGGCACGCAGGCGGTTCAGCGAGGCTTCGATATCGTGCAGCTCACGGTTGGTCTTGCCCAGGGCAATCGGCTGGCTGAAGTCGCCCTCGGCCCAAGTCGACAGGGCCGGCGCGAGATTGGTCAGCACGCGTGCCAGGCGCCGTTGCAAGGTGTCGATCAACAGCGCGATCAGCAGGATCAGGCCGATCATCACCCCTTGCATCAGGCGAACTTCGCCCTGGATCGTGCCGTGCTGCGCGCGCACCACCGGCTCCAGGCCGGCGATGGCTTCCTGCACGGCCTTGATTTTCAGGTGGGTAGCGGCGGCCAGTCCGGCGCGTTGCTGGATCTGTTCGCGGGTGCGCTTGAGTTCGGCAGGGTAGCGGGTCAATAAGCTGTTGAGTTCGCGCTTGAGGTCGACGCCGGTGTCTTGGGCCTCGGTTTTCTCAGTGTTTTCCAGGCCCATCAGCGCGGAAAAATCATCCGCGCTGGATTCGGCGCTGGCCTTTACGCCCAACAGCGGCAGTTGTTCCAGCACATCCGCCTGGCTGCGGATATTGCCGACTTCGCGCTCCACATCATCAGCCAGTTCCGCGCGCCCGCTGCTCACCAGTTTGTCGCGGGCCAGGGACAGTTTGGCCAGATGCTGGGACGCCGCCAGCAGTGGCGGCAGGTAACGTGCGGCCTCTGCAGAATTGACGCCGATGGCGTACTGGCCCAGTTGCTCCAGGTTCGCGCCGAGTTCGCGCTCGGCTTGCAGCAGCAGGGCCTGTGGGTCACCCGCTAATTTGCCGGCGGCGAGCAGGTCAGTCTTGCTGAAGGCATCCAGGTCCACCAGGCTGGGGCGCAGGCTTTGCGCCAGGTCGGCGGGCAGTTGATCCAGGTCTTGCAACAGGCTTTCCAGGCTCTGGCTGGCGCTGCTCAGGCGCAGCGCGTCGCCGCTGGCCAGGTAGTCGTCAATATTGCGCGCGGCCTGGTTCTGAAAAGCCTGCGACAGGCCCAAGTAGCGCTCCATCAGCAAATACGGCCGTTCCAGAGCGCGCTGCGACCACCACAGCGTCGCCCCGAGCGCCAGGCACACGGCCACAAGAAGGAGGGTGTTGAGATTGGTCAGCAGCTTCAGGCGCATGCGTGGTTTCAACCGACAGCAAAAGATAAGTGCCTGAAGTTATTGCGTTTCCATTACAGCGTTATGACCGAATCGGTGAATTCAGGTGAAAAGATGGCACTTTGCTTTGATGTGCGCGCCGCTTGCACGCGGTTACGCCCGGCATGCTTGGCACGGTACAGCGCTTCATCGGCCTGGGCGGCCATCATCAGGCTGTCGGAACCGTCGCACAGTTCCACCAGCCCGGCGCTGAAGGTGCACCACAAATCCTCGGGCTGGGCCGGGTAGTGGATTTCCGCAAAGCGCCCACGGATATCATCCAGGACCTTGCAGGCCGATTCCAGGTCGGTGTCAGGCATCACGATGGCGAATTCTTCGCCGCCGTAGCGCCCGATATAGTCAGTCTTGCGCAGTCGCTGCTTGAGAAACAGCGCCAGGCTCTTGATCACGCGGTCGCCCATGGGGTGGCCGTGGCTGTCATTGACCCGCTTGAAGTGGTCGATATCGAGCATGGCAAAGCTCAACGGCTTGTTCTCGCGGCGTGCGCGAAAGCTGCAGTCTTCGAGCAATTGCAGGATGTGGGTGTGGTTGTACAGCCCGGTCAGGCTGTCGCGCACCATCCGCGCCTTGAGGTTGCGCGCACGGGCCGCGCGGTTGCGCACGGTGGTGATCAGGTGGCGCGGCTTGATCGGCTTGGTGAGGAAGTCGTCGCCGCCTTCGCTCATGGCGTCCAGTTGCTTGTCCAGATCGTCTTCGGCCGACAGGTAGATGATCGGCACGCTGACGTAACGGTCGTTATGGCGGATGACCTTGGCCAGTTCGGTACCGGTACAGGCGGGCATGTACATGTCGAGGATGATCAGGTCCGGCTGGAAATCCGCCAGCTCGGCCATGGCCTGGATCGGTTCGATCAGCGTGCGGGTGACGATGCCGGCGCTGTTGAGCAGCCGCTCGGTGTGCAGCGCCTGGGCCCGCGAGTCATCGATGATCAGCACTTTATACGGCTCGTACTGGGCGACGCAGGTCAGTACTTCGATTTTTTCCAGCAGGCTGGAGGCTTCCAGGGTGCCGGTGAGGAATTCCTGGCCCCCGGCGCGCACGGCGGCCAAGCGAGTTGGCGTATCGGTTTCGTGGAGGCTGAAAAACAGCAGCGGCAACTTGTGCTCCAGGCCCTCCTGGGCTTCGGCGGCGAGCTTGAGCCCCAGCCCTGTGCCGCAGAAATCCACATCCATCACAATCGCCGAAGGCAAGCGTTCGGCCATCGACGCGCGAAATGCCGCCACACTGTCGAGGGATTGGGCGCTCATGCCAAAGAATTCCAGTTGCTTGGCCAGGCGCTCGGCGCGATCGTGATCGGCCAGCATCACGTAGATCGGCTTGCGCATCGGCGGCAGAAAGGTGTGTTCGAACTGGTCGCCCTGGCGCAGGCCGGTGCGGGACAGGCGCTGCATCAAGCGGTTGAGTTCGGTGATCAGTTGGCTGCTCAGGCGGCCACGGTTGTCGTCCACTGCTTTGAGTGATTCGCCGATATGCCGCGCCAACTGGCCGTGCTCGGGTTGTTCGAAGCGCTCGGCAAAGCGCAGCAGGCGCAAATTGGCTTCGCTGAGTTCGGAGAGGTCGGCGCCGGACCATTCGCTGCGTTGCAGGCGCTGCCAGATCTCAAGAATTTGACGTGCCTGATGAATTACCCGCTGGGCAAAATGCTGCTTGAGACGCTCACGGCTGGGGTCTTCTGGCTCGGTCATATCCTGACTACTAGTTAGGGTGCATGCTGAGGTCGAGTGGTGGCTCTATGCTAGCACCATCTTTCCGATGGGATGAGTGTCTTGCGTCAATAAACTGCTCTTCCTTGTTATTCAGTTGCTGACCCGGTGGTCGCGCAGCGGAAAAAGCGTGCATCCTTTATAGTCGAACTCTCCCTGTGCGCCAGTTTGGCGAAAAGCCCCGCATGGGCGGGCACGATGGGGTAGGGTTGTGGTCGGAGTGTTTGAACGCACGCCATCAATTCAAGTGCATGAACTCAAGTGATTGAAAGGATATCGCCATGCTGGACTGGAAAAACCGTGCAGGCAGTGCCAAAGGCCCTGCGCCTGAGCCCAAGTCGGCCAACCGCAGCTACTTCCGTACGCTGCTGATGAGTCGGGCATTGCTGAGCGTCCTCGGCCTGTACCTGTTGGTCACCGGCGCGCTCGGCTGGTACTGGAGCGAAGAGCCGGCGCTGTTTCCGGTCCAGCAAAATGCGCAGATTGCCGCCGAAAAAGACGGCAAGCAGATGGTGGTAGGGTTCACTACCGTCGAAACCCTCAAGACCGTGGTCGGCACCTTGCTGAACAAGCCGGGTGGCTACATTTCCAATGACCGCTTCCCGCCGGGTCTGTGGATGGACAACATGCCGAGTTGGGAATATGGCGTGCTGGTGCAGGTGCGCGACCTGACGCGCGCCCTGCGTAAGGACTTCGCCCGTTCCCAGTCGCAGTCGGCCGAAGACGCTGATTTGGCCAAGGCCGAGCCACGCTTCAACTTCGACAACAAAAGCTGGGTGCTGCCGTCCAGTGAGTCGGAGTACCAAGAAGGCATCAACTCCCTGAGCCGCTATGAAGCACGTCTGTCCGACCCGAATCAGCGCGGTGCGCTGTTCTATGCCCGCGCCGACAACCTGAACAACTGGCTGGGCGACGTCGCCACCCGTTTGGGTTCGCTGTCGCAACGCCTGTCGGCCAGTGTGGGTCGGGTGAAATTGAACACCGCTCTGAAAACCGAGGCGCTGGCGCCGGGTGAAGTACCGCAGGTCGATGAAGAAGTGGTGGAAACCCCATGGATGCAGATCGATAACGTGTTCTACGAGGCTCGCGGTCAAGCTTGGGCCCTGTCCCACCTGCTGCGCGCCATCGAAGTCGACTTCGCCGACGTGCTGGCCAAGAAAAACGCCACCGTCAGCGTGCGCCAGATCATCCGTGAGCTGGAAGCCTCGCAGGAGCCGGTTTGGAGTCCTATGATCCTTAATGGCAGTGGCTTCGGCATACTGGCGAACCACTCGCTCGTCATGGCCAACTACATTTCCCGGGCCAACGCTGCAGTGATCGACTTGCGTCAGCTCCTCAACCAGGGTTGATGATGGACGCTCCTCAAAAGGAGGCCGCGCACCGCGCGGCTTCCGATGCTGAACTGATCTGCTGGGTCGACGAGCAGGACAACCTGCTCGGCACCCTTGTCAGGTCCGACCTGCGCCAGCGTGGCCTGATCGGCCGGTGCACCTTTATCTTCCTGTTTAACGCCCGTGGTGAGCTGTGTGTGCATCGACGCACCCTGAGCAAAGCCATGTATCCCGGTTTCTGGGACACGGCAGCGGGTGGGATGGTGGCGGCGGGCGAGTCCTACGCCTTATCGGCGGCCCGCGAGTTGGAGGAGGAATTGGGCGTCAGCGGTGTGGAGCTGACCGAACACGATCATTTCTACTTCGAAGACGGTGACAGCAAACTCTGGTGCAAATCCTACTCCGCTGTCTGGGACGGGCCGCTGCGCCTGCAGCCCGAAGAGGTCATGGAAGCGCGCTTTTTACCGATTGAAGCAGTCCTGCAGGAGGCTGAACAAAAGCCTTACTGCCCGGACGCCCAGGAAGGCTTGCGACGCTATCTGGCGTCACGTCGCTAAAGTTGCATGAAATGGCGCCATTTGGCCCTTAGCAAGTGGGCTTTTTGTCGTTACACTGCGCCACTTTTCATCCCCCAAGAGGATTGCCGGTGGCCAAAAAAGCCGCATCCTTCGCCGCCCTGGGCGGCCTGGTATTTTCCACCGACGCAGGTCGACACTGCCCGGACTGTCGCCAGCCCGTGGACGCGTGTACCTGTAAACAGACCCTGATCCCCGAAGGCGACGGTATTGCCCGCGTGCGACGCGAGAGCAAGGGCCGTGGCGGCAAGACGGTGACCACCATCACCGGCGTGCCGCTGGCAGAAGACGCGCTGAAGGAACTCGCCACCACGCTGAAGAAGCGCTGCGGCACCGGCGGCGCGTTGAAAGACGGCGTCATCGAGATCCAGGGCGATCACGTCGAATTGCTGTTGGCCGAGCTGATCAAGCTCGGGTACAAGGCCAAGAAGTCCGGCGGCTGAAAGCCTCTTCCCGACCTGTGTCTAAACTCTGTCCTGCGAATGAGGTCTACCTCCCTCACAGGCAAATCGTCATTTTCATTCTTTAGACTGCGCCAGCCTCTGCGAGAGGTGGCGCCTTCGCCTTCATTTATAGGGGACTTCGATGTCCGTACGACGCACACGCAAAGACGATGGCAGCCAATGGACAGTTGCGGACAGCCGCAGTGTTTACGGGATCCGCCATTGGGGGGCCGGGTATTTCGCGATCAATGAAGCCGGTCGCGTTGAAGTCCGTCCGAACGGCCCGAACAGCACGCCCGTCGACCTGTACGAGCAAGTCGACGAATTGCGTAAAAGCGGCCTGTCGCTGCCGTTGCTGGTGCGCTTCCCCGACATTCTGCAAGACCGTGTACGCCAGCTGACCGGCGCCTTCGATTCGAACATCGAGCGCCTGGAATACCAGAGCAAGTACACCGCGCTGTACCCGATCAAGGTGAACCAGCAGGAAGCGGTGATCGAGAACATCATCGCCACCCAGAATGTGTCCATCGGCCTGGAAGCCGGCTCCAAGCCTGAGCTGCTGGCCGTACTGGCCCTGGCGCCGAAGGGCGGCACCATCGTCTGCAACGGTTACAAAGACCGTGAGTTCATCCGCCTCGCGCTGATGGGCCAAAAGCTCGGCCACAACGTGTTCATCGTGATCGAGAAAGAATCCGAAGTTGAGCTGGTGATCGAAGAGGCCGCCAGCCTCAAGGTCAAGCCACAGGTCGGCCTGCGCGTGCGCTTGTCGTCCCTGGCGTCGAGCAAGTGGGCAGACACCGGTGGCGAGAAGTCCAAGTTCGGTTTGTCGGCGGCGCAACTGCTGTCTGTGGTCGAGCGCTTCCGCGCGGCGGGCCTGGACCAGGGCATTCGCCTGCTGCACTTCCACATGGGCTCGCAGATCGCCAACCTGGCCGACTACCAGCACGGGTTCAAGGAGGCCATTCGTTACTACGGCGAACTGCGCAACCTCGGCTTGCCGGTGGACCACATCGACGTGGGCGGTGGTCTGGGCGTGGACTACGACGGTACGCACTCGCGTAACGCCAGCTCGATCAACTACGACATGGACGACTACGCCGGCGTGGTCGTGGGCATGCTCAAGGAATTCTGCGATGCGCAGAGCCTGCCGCACCCGAACATCTTCTCTGAAAGCGGCCGCTCCCTGACCGCTCACCACGCCATGCTGGTGGTGCAGGTCACCGACGTCGAGAAACACAACGACGAAATCCCGACCATCGAAAACAAGGAAAGCCTGCCGGAAACCGTGCAATGGCTGGTGGACCTGCTCGGCCCGACCGACATCGAGATGGTCACCGAGACCTACTGGCGCGCCACTCACTACATGAGCGACGTGGCCACCCAGTACGCCGACGGCAAGCTGACCCTGGCCGAAAAAGCCCTGGCCGAGCAGTGCTACTTCGCCGTGTGCCGTCGCCTGCACAACTCGTTGAAAGCCCGCCAGCGCTCACACCGCCAAGTGCTGGACGAACTCAACGACAAGCTGGCCGACAAGTACATCTGCAACTTCTCGGTGTTCCAGAGCCTGCCGGACACCTGGGCCATCGGCCAGGTATTGCCGATCCTGCCGCTGCATCGCCTCGACGAAGAGCCGCTGCGCCGTGCCGTGCTACAAGACCTGACCTGCGACTCCGACGGCAAGATCAAGCAGTACGTCGATGAGCAGAGCATCGAGACCAGCCTGCCGGTTCACGCCTTGAACGAAGGTGAGGACTACTTGCTGGGGATCTTCCTGGTGGGCGCTTACCAGGAAATCCTCGGTGACATGCACAACCTGTTTGGTGACACCGATTCGGTGAACATCTACCAGCGTGAAGATGGGTCGGTGTACAGCGCGGGTATCGAGACCCACGACACAATCGAAGACATGCTGCGGTATGTGCACTTGTCGCCGGAAGAGTTGATGACGCATTACCGCGACAAGTGTGCAAGTGCGAAGATCAGTGCGTCGGAGCGTACTCAGTTCCTGGATGCGTTGCGCTTGGGGCTGACGCGGTCTTCGTACTTGTCCTCGTAATCTGAGCTGACATCAATCTAATGTGGGAGCGGGCTTGCTCGCGAAAGCGGAGTGTCAGTCACCGAAAATGTTGACTGACCCACCGCTTTCGCGAGCAAGCCCGCTCCCACATTTGGATCTCATTTCTTCAGTTGCTACCTAGCCATAACCCCCGCCGATTTAAACGCCAGGCAATCGCCCACAGCGTCAGGCTGCGCACCGCCATAAACATCAGGAAGGTTATCCACAGCCCGTGGTTGCCCAAGCCTTGCAACATCCATGCGACAGGTAATGTCAGCAATACCGTCAACAGCATCCCATTGCGCATCTCCCGCGCGCGCGTAGCGCCGATAAACAAACCATCCAGCAAGTAACTCCACACCGCAATCAACGGCAATACCGCGAGGTAAGGCAGGTAGATGTCGGCGGTTTCGCGTACGCTGGGAATATCGGTCTGCATGGCGATAAACAAGTGGCCAGCGACGGTGAACAGCAGCGCGAAACCGACGCTGGCGATCAGCGACCAGCCGCCGGCCACTACCAGCGAACGGCGCAGCGCTGGGCGGTCATGGGCGCCGATGGCGTGGCCGCACAGGGCCTCGACGGCGTGAGCCAACCCATCCAGGGCGTGGGCGGTCAGCAACAGGCCGTTGAGCAGCAGCGCGTTGGCGGCCACGGTAGCGTCGCCCAGGCGGGCGCCTTGTACGGTGATCATGAAAAACACCGATTGCAGCGCGAGGCTGCGGATGAAGATGTCGCGGTTGACCGCCAATAGCGGGCGCCAGCTTTCCCACAGCTTCAGTGCCGCCCAGGCGATGTGACCGGGGTAGGCGCGCAGGGCTTTTTGCGTCAGCGCGAGGCCCAGCAGGGCGCCGGTCCATTCGGCAACGACCGAGGCGCGGGCGGAGCCGACCACCCCCCAATCCAGGCCCAGTACGAACCACAGGTTGAGGGCGATGTTGACCAGGTTGGTGGTCAGCAGAATCGCCAGCGGCGCGCGGGCGTTTTGTGTGCCGAGGAACCAGCCGACCAGCGCGTAGCTGGCCAGCGCGGCGGGCAGGCCGAAGAGGCGGGTGTGGAAGAAATCCTGCGTCAGTTGATTGAGCTCGGGGGAGGGCTGCATCCACTCCAGCGCCAGATGGCTCAGCGGGATGCCCACGGTGCCGAGCAGCATCGCCAGGCCCAGTGCCAACAGCAAACCTTGCAGCAGGATTTGCCGCAGCGCTGCCCCATCATTGCGCCCGGCAGCTTGGGCGGCGAAACCGGTGGAGCCCATGCGCAGGAAACCCATGGCCCAGGCGAGGAAGGTATACAGGCTGGCGCCGACGGCCACGGCACCCAGTTGGTGGGCGTGGGGCAGGTGGCCGATGACCATGCTGTCGACCAGCGCTACGAGCGGCACCGAGATGTTCGACAGGATCATCGGCGCAGCCAGGGCCCAGACGCGGCGGTGGGTGGGGCGGTGGCGCCAGTCGGTGAGCAGGGTGGTCATGAGGGCTCCTTTGGGGAGGGGTATTGTAACTGTCCCTCCATGACACCGCGGAACCAATGTGGGAGCTGGCAAGCCAGCTCCCACATTTAGATCTCTGTTGTTTGTGGGATTTGGCTTGGTCTGGAAGCCCCTTAGAACCAAACCATCCTCCCGTCGGTCAATGTGACCAGCACCTCATCGGCCCCACTCGGGCTGATATATAGTGAGTCCTTCGGTCCCTCCCACTACGAGTGCCTCATGCTTAACAAAGGATTGTTCCTGGCCTGCGCGCTGGCCCTGCTGAGCGCCTGCGATTCTTCCGATAAACCGACTGCCCCGACCGCGCCTGCGGCGGCAACGGTTGCACCCAAGCCGGCTAAAGCGGCGGTGGATGTGGCGGCGCTGAAGCAACGCTACGCCGGGCGTGAGTTGAGCGTGGTGGACGTGTCTGAAGTGCAGCTCGATGGGGCCAGTACCTTGTCGGTGAGCTTTTCCATTCCGCTGGACCCCGATCAGAAATTCGCTGACAAATTGCACTTGGTGGACAGCAAGTCCGGCAAGGTCGATGGCGCCTGGGAAATCTCCGACAACCTCATGGAGCTGCGCCTTCGCCACCTGGAGCCACAGCGTAAACTGGTGCTCACGGTGGATGCCGGGGTGAAGGCGGTCAACGACAAAACGCTCGCCGCCGAGTACATCGCCCGTCTGGAAACCCGCGACCTGCAAGCCACTGTCGGCTTCGCCAGCCGTGGCACCTTGTTGCCGACGCGCCTGGCAGAAGGCCTGCCGGTGATTGCGCTGAACGTCGACAAGATCGACGTCGAGTTCTTCCGCATCAAGCCCGAATCCTTGCCGTCATTCCTGGCGCAGTGGGGGCGTAATACCAGCCTGCAAAGTTATGGATCCCGCGAACTGCTGCCGCTGGCCGACCTGGTCTACGGTGGCCGTTTCGACTTGAACCCGGCGCGCAACACTCGCGAAACCCTTTTACTGCCGATCGCCGGCCTCAAGCAACTGCAGCAGCCGGGCGTGTACCTGGCGGTGATGCGTGCGTCGGGCACCTACAACTATTCGCAACCGGCCACGCTGTTCACCTTGAGTGACATTGGCCTGTCGGTGCACCGCTACGCCAACCGATTGGATGTGTTTACCCAGGCGCTGGAAGGCGGCAAGGCACTGGATGGGGTTGACCTTGAAGTACTCGACGCCGAGGGCCGTGTGTTGGGCCAGGGCAAGACCGAGAAGGGCGGCCACGCTGAATTGCCGCTGCCGAAAAAGGCCCAGGTGCTCCTGGCCAAGCAGGGTGAACAGACCAGTCTGTTGCGCCTCGACAGCGCTGCACTGGACCTGGCCGAATTCGACATTGGCGGCCAGCCTTCCCACCCCTTGCAGTTCTTTGTGTTCGGCCCGCGTGATCTGTATCGCCCCGGTGAAACGGTACTGCTCAATGCACTGTTGCGGGACAAGGACGGCAATGCCGTCAAACCGCAGCCGGTGAGCGTCGAAGTGCGTCGCCCGGACGAGCAGGTGAGCCGCAAATTCGTCTGGGATGCGGATGCCTCCGGTCTTTATCAATACCAGCTGCAACTGGCCGGCGAAGCGCCGACTGGGCGCTGGCAGCTGGTATTCGACCTGGGCGATGGCAAACCGCAGTTGTATGAGTTCCTCGTTGAAGACTTCTTGCCCGAGCGCCTGGCGCTGGAACTCAAGGGCAGCGACACCGCGCTGAGCCCCGCGGACAACCCGGTCATTCAGGTTAACGGCCGTTACCTGTACGGTGCGCCAGCATCGGGCAACCGCGTCAGTGGTCAGGTTTATGTGCGCCCGTTGCGCGAAGCGGTCAAGTCATTGCCGGGCTACCAGTTCGGCTCTGTTACCGAAGAAGAGTTGAGCCAGGATTTCGAACTGGATGAAAGCGTGCTCGACGCCAAGGGCCAGGAAGCGATGACCCTGGAAAGCAAGTGGGCCGACGCGAAGTCGCCGTTGCAATTGATCGTGCAAGCCAGCCTGCAAGAGTCCGGCGGGCGCCCGATCACGCGGCGTCTGGTGCAGCCGATCTGGCCCGCCGAGCAGCTTCCGGGCCTGCGTGGGTTGTTTGACGGCACCGAAACCAATGGCGATGGCCCGGCGGAATTTGAAGTACTGCTGGCCAATCAGGATGGGCAGAAACTCGCCGCGCAAAACCTCAAGGTACGCCTGGTGCGCGAGCGCCGTGACTACTACTGGAACTACTCCGAGAACGATGGCTGGAGCTATCACTTCAACGAGAAATTCCTCAACCTTGACGAGCAGACCCTGACTATCAAGGCTGGCGACACCGCCAAGGTCAGCTTCCAGGTGGAGTGGGGCCCGTACCGCGTCGAGGTCGAAGACCCGCAGACGGGGTTGGTCAGCAGCTTGCGCTTCTGGGCCGGCTACCAGGGCCAGGACAATACCGAAGGCGGCGCTGTGCGCCCCGATCAGGTCAAGCTGGCGCTGGACAAACCCGCGTATGGCGATGGTGACACCGCCAATGTCACCGTCACGCCACCGGCAGCCGGTAAAGGCTACCTGCTGGTGGAGTCCGCCGAAGGGCCGCTGTGGTGGCAGGAAATCGACGTGCCTGCCGAGGGCAAAAGCTTCGCCGTGAAGCTCGACCCGAAATGGTCGCGGCATGACTTGTACGTGAGTGCCCTGGTGATTCGCCCAGGCGAGCGTAAAGCCAATATCACCCCCAAACGTGCAGTGGGCCTGCTGCACCTGCCGCTGGATCGCACCCAGCGCAAACTGGGCGTGACCCTCACTGCGCCGGAAAAAATGCGCCCCAAACAACCGCTGGCGGTGAAGATCTCGGCTAAAAATGCCGATGGCAGCGTGCCGAAACAGGTGCACGTACTGGTGGCGGCGGTGGACGTGGGCATCCTCAACATCACCGAATACCCGACACCGGACCCGTATTCCAGCCTGTTCGGCCGCAAGGCGTATGGCGTGGACCAGTTCGATATCTACGGTCAGTTGATCGAGGCCGGCCAGGGTCGCCTGGCCAGCCTGGCGTTTGGTGGTGACGCAGCGTTGGCCAAGGGCGGCAAGCGTCCGGACACCAGTGTGACCATCGTTGCCCTGCAAAGCGCGCCGGTCACTTTGAATGAGCAGGGCGAAGGCGAAGTCAGCGTCAATATTCCCGACTTCAACGGCGAACTGCGCCTGATGGCCCAGGCCTGGAGCGATGACCGCTACGGCATGGCTGAAGCCAAGACGGTCATTGCTGCACCGCTGATTGCCGAACTGTCGGCGCCACGCTTCCTGGCCGGTGGTGACCAGACAACGTTGGCGCTGGACCTGTCCAACCTGTCGGGCAAGGCGCAGAAGCTTGATGTGCAACTGACTGCCGAGGGGCAGTTGGAATTGGTCAACAGCGGCGCGCAAACCGTCGAGCTGACACAAGGCCAACGCACCACCTTGCGCATCCCCGTAAAAGCCTGGGGCGGGTTGGGGCAGGGCAAGGTCAAGGTGACCGTGAATGGGCTGGACTTGCCAGGTGAGCACCTGCCGCCGTTCACCCGTGAATGGACCTTGGGCGTGCGGCCGGCGTATCCGGCACTGCTCAAACATTATCGCGCGGTACTCAAGGATCAGCCGTGGAGCCTGCCACCGGGTACCCTGGATCAATTCGATACCTCGGGGCGCCAGGCCCTGCTGAGCCTGTCGAGCCGGCCGCCGTTGAACCTCGGTGCGCAGATCAGTGCACTCAAGGCTTACCCTTACGGTTGCCTGGAACAGACGGCAAGCGGCCTGTACCCATCGCTGTATGCGGACGATGCGTTGCTCAAGCGCCTGTCGATAAAGGGCGAGTCGGACAGCGAGCGCAAACGCAAGATCGAGCTGGGCATTGAACGTTTGCTGGGCATGCAGCGCTACAACGGCAGCTTTGGTTTGTGGGGCGCCGATGGTGAAGAAGAATATTGGCTGACGGCCTATGTCACCGACTTCCTGTTGCGCGCCCGAGATCAGGGTTTTGCGGTACCGCCTGAAGCCTTGAAAAAGGCCAGCGAGCGCCTGCTGCGTTATGTGCAGGAGCGCAACCTGATCGATGTCGACTACAGCGATAACGCCGATCACACGCGCTTTGCCGTGCAGGCCTACGCCGGTATGGTCTTGGCGCGCAGTCAGCAGGCACCGTTGGGCGCGTTGCGCAGCATCTTTGAACGACGCAGCGACGCCCGCTCCGGGTTGCCGCTGGTGCAGTTGGCTATCGCGTTGCAGAAGATGGGCGACCAGCCGCGTGCCGATCAAGCCTTGCTGGCCGGGCTGGCGGCGCAGCGCAATGCCAATGAATGGTTGGCCGATTACGGCAGCCCGCTGCGCGATCAGGCAATGATCCTGGCGTTATTGGAAGAAAACGATTTGGCCAAGGGCAAGCGTGAGGAGCGCTTGTTTACGCTGTCGGATCAACTGGCGGCCAGTCCGTATCTGTCGACCCAGGAGCGTAATTCGTTGTTCCTGGCGGGGCGCCTCGGTTTCGCCAAGCCGGATTCGAACTGGCAGGTGTCGCTGACCGGCAGTGGCGGTGTGCAAGAGTTGAATAATCAACAATCGACGCTGGCGCTGGACGGTAAGCTGCTTTCCAGTGATTTAACCTTGAGCAATCAGGGCGAAACACCGGTGTATCAGCAACTGACGATCTCGGGTTATCCACAGGTGCCTCCGGCTGCCGGCGGCGACAACCTGAGTATTCGTCGTGAGTACCTGGGCATGAATGGCCAGCCGTTGAATCTTCGTAGCCTCAACAGTGGGGATCTGGTGCTGGTGCATCTGGCGGTCGGTGCCAAGCAACGTGTGCCGGATGCCTTGGTGGTGGATTTGCTGCCCGCTGGCCTGGAGCTTGAAAACCAGAACCTGGCGCAGAGTGCTGCCAGCCTGGAGAACGCCAGCAGCCAAGTGAAGGAGTGGCGTGAGTCGATGCAGAACGCGTCGCTCAAGCATCAGGAGTTCAGGGATGATCGGTATGTGGCGGCGATTAATCTGGAGGGGTCTGGCACCACGCACCTGCTGTATCTGGCGCGGGCGGTGACACCGGGGACTTATCGCGTACCACCGCCGCAGGTGGAGTCGATGTACCGGCCGAATTGGCAGGCGGTGGGGGAGACGCCGGCGGATTTGGTGATCAAGGGGCGCTGATAACCTAACTGGCAGGACTGGCTCCCACAGGGGGTTTGAGGTGTTTGTAGGGTTAGTGGACGACCCAGCTCAGGAGCCATAGGCCGAGCAGTAGCCAGATGATGCCCATGATGACCGAGGCGCGCATGAAGGCGCGTACGGCGGAATACAGGAACAGCAGGCCGATGATCAGGGTGATGATGCTGATGATCGAGGTGTCCATGCCCAAGGTGCGGGACAGGCCTTCGACGAAGTTGCCGCCGGCGTTGGTCAGGGCACCGAACAGGCCGCTGAGGCCATCGACGATAAAGCGGATGATGGAACCGAGCGCCTGGCCCAGCCATTCGAAAAAGCTTTCTACCTGCATGTGTGTGTCCTGATGAAGAGGTGGGCGTATCTGTGTCTTTGGTTGTTATTGCGAGAGGCTAGTTCCCTACAAGCATAGAGGTTTGCTCGGTTGAATTTGCGATTAAGTTGCGTCATTTGCGGGTGTACGCTCCCACATTTACTGCGCTGGGCTTTGGGGGCAGTGGTGTTGTTGGTGGTGTTGTTATGGGGGGCGGATCGGGTTTGGCCGTTGCCGTTGCCCCAGGATGATTTGGCGCGGGTGGTGTTGGCTGAGGATGGCACGCCGTTATGGCGGTTTGCCGATGCGAATGGGGTGTGGCGCTATCCCGTGCAAACCAGCGAAGTGTCGCCGTATTACCTGGATGCGTTGCTCACCTATGAAGACCGTTGGTTCTATCAGCATCCTGGCGTAAACCCGCTGGCGCTGGTACGGGCGACTTGGCAGAACCTGACCGGGGCGCGTGTGGTGTCGGGGGGCAGTACGTTGTCGATGCAGGTGGCGCGGTTGTTGGATCCGCATTCGCGCACCTTCCACGGCAAGTTGCGCCAGTTGTGGCGCACGGCGCAGTTGGAATGGCACCTGTCCAAGGAGGAAATCCTCAACCTCTACCTGAATCGCGCACCGTTTGGCGGAACATTGCAGGGCGTGGCGGCGGCCAGTTGGGCGTATCTGGGCAAGTCTCCATCACAATTGACCCATGCCGAAGCCGCCTTGCTCGCGGTTTTGCCCCAGGCGCCCAGCCGATTGCGCCCGGACCGTCACCCGCAGCGTGCCCAGGAAGCGCGCGACAAAGTGCTGCGTCGTCTTGGCGAGTTCAAGGTGTGGCCGCAAGCCGCCGTCGATGAAGCCCTGCAGGAACCGCTGCTGCTCGCCCCGCGCCTGGAGCCGAGCTTGGCGCCCCTGCTCGCGCGCCGCCTGAACCGCCCCGACAGCCCGCCGCTGATCCGCACCACCCTGGATGCCACCCTGCAACGCCGCCTCGAAGACCTGCTGTTGGGTTGGCGTGCACGCTTGCCGGAGCACACCTCCGCCGCGATCCTGGTGGTGGAGGAAGAAACCATGGCGGTACGCGCCTACCTCGGCTCGGTGGACATCAATGATGCCAAGCGTTTTGGCCATGTGGACATGATCAGCGCACTGCGTTCGCCGGGCTCCACCTTGAAACCCTTTCTCTACGGCATGGCCCTTGATGACGGGCTGATTCATTCTGAGTCCCTGCTGCAGGACGTGCCGCGGCGTTACGGGGATTACCGGCCGGGCAACTTCTCCATGGGTTTTACCGGCGCAGTGCCGGCGAGTACGGCGCTGTCCAGTTCGCTCAACCTGCCGGCGGTACAGTTGCTGGAAGCCTATGGGCCGAAGCGGTTCGCCGCCGAGATGCGTATCGGGGGGGTGCCTTTGGCGTTGCCGGCGTTGGCCGAGCCGAACCTGGCCTTGATCCTGGGCGGCGCAGGCAGCCGTCTGGAAGATCTGGTGAGCGGCTATAGCGCCTTCGCCCGTGACGGCAGGAGTGCAACTATTCGATTACAGCCGGACGATGCGCTTAGGGAGCGGCCATTACTGTCGCCAGGGTCCGCCTGGATTGTGCGGCGCATACTCAGCGGCCAGGCGCGTCCCGACCGCGACCCGCGTGCCGAGCTGGTGCAACGCCCGGTCCTGGCCTGGAAGACCGGCACCAGCTACGGCTTTCGTGATGCCTGGGCGATTGGCGTGGGGCCGCGTTACTTGATCGGCGTGTGGATCGGCCGCCCGGACGGCACGCCGGTGCCGGGCCAGTTCGGGCTGGCCTCGGCGGCGCCGTTGATGTTGCAGGTGCACGACGTACTGAGCAACCGCGACAGCCAGCGCGGCATCAGCGCGCCGGTCAAACCGGTGCCCGCCAATGTCGGCGTGGCAGCGATCTGTTGGCCACTAGGCCAGCCCATGAGCCGCAGCGACCCCAATTGCCGCCGCCAGCGCTTCGCCTGGACGCTGGACAACACCACGCCGCCGACCTTGCAGGCACTGGACCAACCGTTGAGCGTGGGCCTGATGGAAAGCGTATGGGTCAATGCCAAAGGCTTGCGGGTCGACGCCCATTGCCCGGGTGCGGAGCCGAAAAACATCGCCCTGTGGCCTGCGCCCCTGGAACCCTGGCTGCCAAGGGCCGAACGCCGCGAAGCACGCATCCCGCCCGCTGACGCCGATTGCCCGCCACCGGCGCTGGCCGCGTCTTCACCGCTGTCGATCGTTGGCGTACGCGAGGGCGACCAACTGCGCCTGCCCGCCGCCAGCCAGCAAACCTTGCGCCTGAAAATCTCCGCCCTCGGCGGCAGTGGCCGGCGCTGGTGGTTCCTCAACGGCGCGCCACTGGGCGACAGCGCCAACCAGGACTTCATCAACGCCAGCTTCGAACACCTGGGCCGCTACCAACTCAGCGTCCTCGACGAAGCCGGCCAAACCGCCCGCCTGGAATTCAGCGTCATCGACTAAACCCTCATCGCAGCATAAGTATCTACACATCTTCAAAGTGAAATTGCGTAGCAGCTGTCGAGCCCTGG